>NZ_CP174328.1:2782500-3942500 GCF_052467945.1 Microbulbifer mixtoriginis (SeqCode)
AGCTCCAGGCCAAGTCCGCGCACCACCCGAAATCGTGCAGGCGCGCACTTAATCACCAAACTTCGGCGAAATCAACTTCACACGCTATTTATGGCGCCAAATTGACCGAAATCAGCTTTTTAGGGCGTTCTCTACCCATACAGGCACTTCTTGCAGCATACCTGGCAGAGCCGAAGCGTCGGTGCCCCCCCCCTGCGCCATATCGCTGCGACCACCGCCCTTGCCGCCAATCTTGCCAGCAGCAAAACGCATCAAGTCTCCCGCCGATAAGCGGTCGGTGAGGTCTTTAGTCACTGCCGCAACCAGGGCAACCTTTTCCTCTCCCGGCGCCGCCAGCAATACAACTCCGCTGCCTAATTTGCTCTTCATTTGGTCAGCCAGGTCACGCAAAGATTTAGGGTCGGCGCCGTCGATTGATGTGGCCAACAGTTTAAAGCCCGCAATCTCTATTGCCTGGGCACTGAGGTCTCCACCAGCACCACTAGCCAGCTTAGTCTTGAGTTGCGCAACTTCCTTTTCCAACTTGCGGTTATTGAGCAGTAACTGCTCTACCTTATCTGCAAGAGTGTCCGGGCGCGCCTTGAGGAGAGCCGCAACATGCTCCAGCCGCTGCTCAGCGCGGTCAAATTGTGACAGCGCATGCGCACCGGTGACCGCCTCAATACGTCGCTGGCCGGAGGCGATGCCACTCTCGCTGACAATACGCAAAAGACCAATATCCCCCGTGCGTTTCACGTGAGTGCCACCACACAGCTCTACAGAAAAAGTCCTGCCCTCTACAGCGCCCATAGAGAGAACGCGCACTGTATCGCCATACTTTTCACCGAACAGTGCCATGGCACCCATTTCTTTGGCTGACTCAATGTCTGTCTCGCAGGTATCAACCGGTGTGTTCGCGCGAATCTGCGTGTTCACCAGGGATTCGATCGCGTGCAATTGCTTGGCGGTGACCGCTTCCGGGTGGGAGAAGTCAAAACGCAAACGCTCGGAATCCACCAATGAGCCCTTCTGGGTTACGTGCTCGCCAAGCACTTTGCGCAGAGCGGCGTGTAGCAAGTGAGTCGCAGAGTGATTCAATGCCGTTGCCTGGCGCACATCCGCTGACACCTCAGCAGTGAGCCGCTCACCAACAACTACTGTTCCCTGCAGCAGCTTGCCGGTATGTAAATGATGACTGCCCTGCTTGGTGCAATCACGCACCTCAAAACGGCCCGATGCGGCCTTTAGATAACCGCTATCGCCAACCTGACCACCTGACTCAGCGTAAAATGGCGTACGATCGAGGATTACCACGCCTTCTTCCCCATTCTCCAGACGCTCAACCTGATCTCCGTCTTTGAGAATCGCGGTTACTGTGCCTTCTGCTTCGGTGGTTTCGTATCCAAGGAACTCCGTGGCACCTTGCAGATCCAAAGCTTCGGTATAATCCTGCTTAAATTTACCGGCGGCACGGGCCCGCTCACGTTGAGCTTCCATGGCGGCTTCATAACCCGCCATATCCAGAGATAGGCCGCGCTCGCGGGCGATGTCCTGGGTTAGATCTGTAGGAAAACCGTAGGTATCGTGTAAGGTGAATACCAACTCACCCGGCACCTCACTCCCCTCGAGAGTGCTCAATGCACTCTCAAGCAAAGCCATACCTTTATCCAAGGTCTTGGCGAATTGCTCCTCCTCTTTGCGCAGTGCCTGCTCAATCAGCGACTGCTTCTCACGCAATTCTGGATAGGCCTCTCCCATCTGCTCTACTAGAGCGCTCACTAACTTAAAGAAGAAGACTTCTTTGTGGCCCAACTTGTGCCCATGACGCACTGCCCGGCGAATAATACGACGCAGTACAAAACCACGACCTTCATTGGAAGGCATAACACCATCGGCAATCAAGAAGGAGCAAGAGCGAATATGATCAGCGATCACACGCAGAGACTTTTCCTCTAGGTTATCGCAACCAACAATGCTACTGGCTGCTCGTAACAACGCCTGGAACAGGTCAATTTCATAATTTGAGTGCACGCCCTGCATAACAGCGGCGATACGCTCCAGCCCCATCCCGGTATCGACAGAGGGTTTAGGCAGCGGGTGCAGCTCGCCGTCCGCCGTGCGCTCGTACTGCATAAATACCAGGTTCCAAATCTCGATATAGCGATCGAGATCGTCGTTGTCGGAACCAGGAGGGCCACCGGGTACATCTTCGCCGTGGTCAAAGAAAATTTCTGAACTGGGACCACAGGGGCCGGTATCACCCATTTGCCAGAAATTATCCTCATCAAGACGGGAGAAGCGCTCAGGGCTCACCCCAACTTCCTTTTGCCAAATATCGGCTGCTTCATCATCGCTGATATGCACGGTTACCCACAGGCGCTCTTCTGGCAAGTTCAGCACCTTGGTGAGGAAGTCCCAGGCAAAACGGATGGCATCGCGCTTAAAGTAATCACCGAAGCTGAAATTACCCAGCATCTCGAAGAATGTGTGGTGGCGCGCGGTATAACCTACATTTTCCAGGTCATTATGCTTACCCCCAGCACGCACGCAGCGCTGCGAACTAGTGGCCCGGTTGTAGGGACGCTTTTCCTGACCGAGGAAGGTGTCCTTAAACTGCACCATGCCGGCGTTGGTGAATAGCAGGGTCGGGTCATTGCCCGGAATCAAGGAGCTTGACGGCACCACAGTGTGGCCCTGTTCGGCAAAGTAATTCAGAAAGGCGTCGCGAATCTGTGCGCTTTTCATCCGGCGTAATTCCACTTCGTTAGTTGAGAGTTATTGAATGACACCGGTGACGCGGTGTCTCGTCTGTCCCGCTACTGTGCAAGCCCCTGCTCGGGCATGGTTTGTTGAGCCAGTAGATGGACATGCAGGTGAAATACGGTCTGCCCCGCGCTTCGACCATTGTTGACGACAAGTCGAAATCCCTCTAATCCCAGCTTTCTGCCAAGTTCAGCGGCCACCCACATCAAATGGCCGAGCAGAGCCTTGTCATCGCTATTGGCGTCAAACAAGTTAACCAGGGGTTTACGCGGGATAATGAGGAGATGGGTCGGGGCTTGTGGCGCCCGATCCTCAATAACGATACAAAGATCGTCCTCGTAGATTTTCTCGTTCGCTATTTCGCCCGAGATAATTCGACTGAAAACGCTGGGTTCACCCATTGGTTTATTTTTCCAGCTTTTCCTCAGCAGTCAGCTGACGCGCCTCGGATTCCAGCATCACCGGGATGCCGTCTTTTATTGGATAGGCCAGACCGCTAGCTTTACACACCAGCTCCTGGGTCTCCTCACGGTACTCAAGCGGCGCCTTGCTTACCGGACACACTAACAGGCTCAGTAACTTCTTATCCATGTTCCACCCCACTATTTCCCCCTGGCGTAACAAGCAGGGGGCAAAAATGACCGCGTATCATACAATGCTTCATAGGGTTTTTCACGGCATTCGCCAAGGGTTACAACCAGCATGGTTGTCTGCCCCTTGTTTTTATCAAGAGACGACAGACCCCGCCTGCGGTTCGTAGGATTTTAAATGACCAAGCAGCAGATCACGTGCTAAACGCCCCTCTTCGACCTCATTAAAAAGCTCGTGATAAGCCTTGGGAAAGCAGTGCAGCATTTTGCCGGCCGAGCCCATCCGCCCAAACCACTCACGACTCACTCCAACATCCACCAGCCGATCGGATTCCGGCAGTAACATCAGGCAAGGCACCAGTAATCGCTCCAGATTAGTGGAGAGAAACTCCCGCTCGCGCAGAAATGTCTCAAACCAGCGCAGTGAAACCCCTCGATGCGTTAGCTCATCCTCACGGTAAGCTTCAATTACCGCAGAATCCCGACTCAACCACTGGCTATCTATCCTGCTGGAAAGCACTAGCCCTGGGAACATCTTTGCCAGTATCAGCACCAGCCTCAACTCGAGTCCCGAAGGCTCCTTAGCCCCGCGGAAACCCGGTGCTGATAGGATGAGGCTATCTACTGCCCCGTAGCGAACGGCACTGCCACAAGCGACCACTGCCCCCATACTATGCCCTAACAGATGCAGCCGTGTGCCGGGGTTACCACTTTTGACCAGGCAGATAAATTCATAGAGGTCCTCGCTATAGAGCGAGAAATCCTCTATGTGCCCCCTCTTCCCCTGGGACAAACCATGACCATAATGGTCCGGCGCATACACACTGAAACCTGCCCGATTAAGATGTGCCGCTAAATTAACGTAACGGCCGCTGTGCTCACCCAGCCCATGGGAAATCACCACAGTTCCCCGCGCGCCTTCAACCCACCAGCGGCGGTAATGCAAACTGATGTTTCTTGTTAAAAATTCCATTGTCGCAGCCCACTTTCCTTATTGTTTTGTCGCGCTTTGGTCACCCCTAACCCTCCCCCTCAAGGCTATCGCGATACTTACCCAACATAGCCAGATGATTCATACATGCTCGCTTAACCAAGGCTCTCTGCGCCATTTCAATATTTTCCAGCTTGCCATGCCAAGTCGCTAACGCCGGCTGTTGCAATGCCCTCCCATAGGAGAAACTCAACTGCCATGGAGCATTGTTAAGCTGGTTAAGGGCATTAAGGTTTTCTGTAGCCTCTTCCGGGCCCTGTCCACCAGAAAGAAAATTGATACTGGGCACTGCGGCAGGCACACTGCGACGCAGGCTGCGCAAAGTGTACTCAGCCACTTCTTGCGGCTCCGCACTAGGCAACTCTGCTCCAGGAGTGACCATGCTCGGCTTGAGCAACATTAATTCCAAAATGACGCCATGGTGATGCAGCGCATGGAAAACGCTATGCCAAACCCGCTCGTTAACAGTCGCGGAGCGTTCGAGACTGTGATTGCCGTCCATTAGCACTTCCGGCTCAACAATGGGCACCACCCCCTCAGACTGGCAAACGGCGGCATACCGAGCCAACATTTCCGCGTTAGCAGTAAGCCCCAACTCAGTGGGGTTGTGAGCACTCACGGGATACACTTCCCGCCACTTGGCAAATCGCGCTCCCTGCGCCTTATATTCCCGCAAGCGTTCGATAAGGCCATCGAGCCCATAGGTGATCATGTCCCCCTCCGCGCCGGGAAGAGGCCCCTTGCCTTTATCAACTTTAATACCCGGTAGAATCCCCTGTGCCGCCGCCACCTCAGGCAAAGGCGTACCACCTCTATCACTCTGACCGAGCGTTTCCTCAAACAGAATGACACCACAAATAAAGTCCCCAAGCCCCTCACTCGACAGCAGGGCCGCACGGTAATCTCGGCGGTTTGTTTCGGTTGATTCCACCCCTACAGCAGAAAAGCGCTTGGCGATAGTTCCGCTGCTCTCATCTGCAGCCAGGATTCCCCGACGACCATCGACCAGAGAATCTATCGTTGCTTTTAACTCATCGTGAACTGTCATAAAAACACCTCCATGTGCCAAAACCCAGTCAAGGATAGACGCTTAAATTAGAATGCTTTGCAGGCTGCAACTGCTCGCTTCCAACCCGTCAGTAGGGAATCCCTTTTTTCTGCTGGCATTCCCGGCAGAAAATCGCGCTCAATCTCCAGCAGACGCTCCGGTAGCTGGTGAAAATGCCAGAGACCACTGCCGATCCCCGCCAATAGCGCCGCGCCGATTGCCGTGGACTCAATCTGTCTGGGGCGCTCTACACGCAGATCGGAAATGTCGGCCTGAAACTGCATCAAGAAATTGTTCGCGCTTGCCCCGCCATCGACACGCATATGGCTGATATCAACCTTTAGAGCCTCTTCCATAAGCCGCGCCAACTCATCACTCTGGTAGGCGATGGACTCAAGAGTGGCGCGAACCACTTCAGCCCGCCCCGCACCCCGGCTCAAGCCACACAAAGTTCCCCGCGCCGATGAATCCCAGTGTGGTGCACCCAGGCCGCTAAACGCCGGCACTAAATACACTCCGCGGGTATTGGGAATGCTCTGCGCAATAATCTCGCTATCGACAGCCCGCTGAATCAATCCCATTTCATCACGCAGCCACTGTATTGCTGAACCCGCGGTAAATACTGAGCCCTCAACCGCATAGCCTGGTAATCCATGGGGGTCACAAGCGATTGTGGCCAGCAGGCCGCGAGGCGGTTCAGGGCGTTTTTCGCCGGCATAGGCCAGCATAAAGCAGCCAGTGCCATAGGTATTTTTGAGATCTCCTGGGTTCGTACAGCCTTGCCCAAACAGCGCCGCCTGCTGATCTCCAGCCACCCCACAAATAGGTGCACTGACGCCAGCAAAAGCTGCTGGATCCGTATCGACAAAATATCCGGCAGACGACCTGATTTCTGGCAGAATCGACTCAGGGCACTCAAAAAGAGCCAGCAACTCTGGATCCCAGCTTTTCTCCTCCAAGTTATAAAGTAGGGTGCGACTGGCGTTAGTATGATCAGTCATGTGCGCGCGGGCACCGCTCATCTTCCAGATCAACCAGCTGTCTACCGTGCCAAAACACAGCTCCCCCTTGCGAGCACGGGCCTGTAGATCCGGCTGCTCTCGAAATAGCCACAGCAGCTTACTGGCAGAAAAGTACGCGTCCAATAGTAGTCCGCTGCGTGCGCGCAGCCATTCGGACTTTCCTTCTGTGGCAAACTGCGCACAAATATTTGCTGAGCGCCGACACTGCCAGACAATTGCCCTATGCACTGGCTCGCCTGTGTGGCGATCCCACAGGATCGTTGTCTCTCTTTGGTTAGTGATACCAACCGATTTGATTTCGGATGCATAAACATCAGCACGCTGCAGGGCAGCCGTGCAGACACGTTGGGTGACTTGCCAGATTTCCTCAGCATCCTGCTCGACCCATCCAGGCTCTGGATAATAATTGGGGATCTCTGAGTAACTGCGCCCCACCAGGGTACCGCTACTATCAAAAACGAAAGCCGTGGTGCCTGTAGTGCCCTGATCAATAGACAGGATCATAAAGTCTCTCGCGCTTATTATTCTTTCTCTCATTACCCTAAGCCTGAGGGAAAGCATTACCTTTGCGCCTCAAGCAAGCATGAGAGTATAAGCGTGATTACTCTTCGTCCAGCGCCCAGCTAATAGCATCTGAAGAGAAACCGCGGTAAGACAGGTAGCGTTGGCGACGTGCGCGCTCCTTCAGTTGCTGTTCCCGCGGCAACGCCAAATCAATTGACGAGCGATATTTGCGCTGTAGCTGCTCATGGGCCAGGGAAAACCAGTCCACCTCTAACTGCTCTAAGACCTGGGATAAAAGCTCTGCGGAAATGCCGCGCTGTTGTAATTCCAGGCGGATACGCAAGGGCCCCTGACCACGCTGAACACGAGAACGGGCAAAAACTTCGGCAAAGCGCTGATCAGACTGGTAGTTGAGCTCTTGCAAGCGCGCGAATAGCGCATCGAAGTCGGCATCGGGGAACTTACCCACCAGCTTCCGCCTCAATTCCAAACGGGAGTGCTCGCGGCGGGTAAGCAGCTCAAGCGCCGCGCCGAAAAGCGCTTGAGCGGGGTCGGCGGTGAAAGCCGCCTTAGAGGAAAAAGACACTTACTCTTGGGGCAGTTCGGCAGCCTCTTCAGGGCTGGCCGGAACCAGATCGCCTAACAGCTGTGCGCGCAGCTGAGCCTCAATTTCATTGCGGATATCGGGGTTATCACGCAGGAACTTGGTAGCATTGGCCTTACCCTGACCAATCTTATCACCCTTGTAGCTATACCAAGCGCCCGCCTTATCAACCAAGCCCAGCTTCACACCGTAGTCGACAACCTCACCAATCATATTGATGCCTTCGCCGTACATGATCTGAAATTCAGTCTGTTTAAAGGGCGGAGCCACCTTGTTCTTCACCACTTTCACGCGGGTCTCGTTACCCACTACTTCATCGCCATCTTTTACCGAGCCGATGCGACGGATATCCAAACGCACGGAGGAGTAGAACTTAAGAGCATTACCACCGGTAGTGGTTTCCGGGGAGCCGAACATTACACCGATCTTCATACGAATCTGGTTGATAAAGATCGCTAAGGTATTGGTGTTCTTGATATTGCCGGTCAACTTACGCAGTGCCTGGGACATCAGACGAGCCTGCAAACCTACGTGGGAATCTCCCATCTCTCCTTCAATTTCAGCGCGCGGTGTCAAGGCTGCAACGGAGTCCACAACCAATACATCCACAGCACCGGAACGCACCAGCATATCTGCCACTTCCAAGGCCTGCTCGCCGGTATCTGGCTGGGAGACGATCAACTCATCAACATTTACACCGAGCTTCTCGGCATAAATGGGATCTAGGGCGTGTTCTGCATCCACGAAAGCACAGGTACCGCCTTTGCGCTGGGCCTCGGCGATCACTTGCAGGGTCAGAGTGGTTTTACCAGAGGATTCCGGGCCATAGATCTCAACGATACGGCCGCGGGGCAGGCCGCCTATCCCCAGCGCCACATCCAGGCCGAGAGAGCCAGTGGAGATTGCGGGGATACGCTCGCGCTCCTTATCCCCCATACGCATCACTGTGCCCTTGCCAAACTGGCGTTCGATCTGCGACAGCGCCGCTTTCAATGCCTTGTCTTTATTGGAATCCATGACCGTTCCCGTATATCTGAGCTGTGTTGAGTGGGGCAAGCTTATCGAAGGATTACTGTATAGGCAACCAGTAATTCCAGCGCAATCAGTACCAATCTTCCCAACACGGTTACACCGCTCTCAATTCTGCACAACCCCGCTATCACACCAGTAAACTGACCAGGTAGATCACCTTTAAACAGGGTGTTCCTCCAAGATCTTCAGCATCCCTTTGAGAGCCTCCAGCACCGTTTGTGCCTGAACTGTGGCCCGATCCCCTTTAAAGTGGAAACACCGAGCATCAATCTGAACCGGTTCCTGCCCTTCCGCATGAGCCCAGGCAATCCACACAGTACCGACTGGTTTCTCTTCGGTACCGCCACTGGGACCAGCAATACCGCTTACCGCCACGGACAGGTTGGCATCCATCATAGCCAGCACTCCACAAGCCATTTGCCGGGCAACTGGCTCGCTGACCGCACCAAACTGTTTTAGGTCCTTCGCATCCACCCCTAACACACTGTGCTTGATGCGATTGGCATAACTAACGACTGAACCATCAAACCAATTGGACGCATTGGGAATAGAAGTGATCGCCGCGGCAATCGCACCACCAGTGCAGGACTCCGCAGAGGTTACAAACCAACAGCGCGTTATCAATTCCTCACCAAGCTGCTGTGCCAAACTTAATATCTCGCCATGATCAGCCATTTTTCTACCCACGTATCATTTCTCAAGGTACTCACTCGCCAGGAGCAACCCGCACATCACCTAATATTATGCCAACTGAACGCAACCTCCACTAACAAGACCGCCATCCGCTGCACCAAGCAATGACGTATAGCCATCCATAGACCTACAAGCAGCAAACGAAAATAACATTACCCTGCCAGCCTTAAAATTACTGAAGCGGTACTACAGCCTCTGTAGATGCAAAAAACTACCTCCCTTTAATCAAGACATAACTACCCACAAAAAAGATGTAGCTCTTCTAGTCCGGCACGCCCAACACATAAACATCCTCATAGGTTATAAAAGTGCGGAAAATATAGCTACAGGACAAAGAAAAATGCATGGTACTAACCTCGTGCGATAAGCAGGACTGAGCACGCGATAAAGGGGGAAAGCACTCACCCAAGAATAACCCGCTATTTGTTAGGCTTTATTCGTCGATAAAAAAATCAACGATACCCCTTTGATAGCCAAAAAAGAATAAAAAGCTATGCTAATAAAACAATCAGTGATGGTTATGACTATCCTGGGAAGCTGCGCTTCTCCATTAATCAACGCAAAAACTTTAATCTGGGAAGATAATTTTGATGGAAACAGTATTAATAAATCCGTCTGGACTTACGATGTAGGCAGCTGGGGCTGGGGCAATAACGAACTACAAGATTACACGGACAATAGTAATAACGCCTATATTGAAGAGGGTAATCTGGTTATTCAGGCACAACGCAATACTGATGGCAGTTTTACATCTGCCCGCCTGAAAACGATTGGCCGATTCTCTTATCGATACGGTACGATTGAAGCCCGCATCAAGCTACCTGACCTTAACGCCGGTCTCTGGCCGGCTTTTTGGCAGCTCGGTAATAACTATGGGCAGGTCGGCTGGCCCGCATGCGGTGAACTGGATATTCTCGAAGCCGGCATGGCCGAGGCGCTCGAAAGCGGCAGTGTCAATTCAACGATTTCCAGTGCCTTCCACTGGCATCACGAGTCCGATGAATACACAGGACAAGCGGATTACGGTCAAAATAAAAACCTCATCAAAGATTTTGGCTACAGTAGGGATTTAACCGAGGATTACCATATCTTTGGTATGACTTGGACACCCGACCGTATTACGATGTGGGTGGACGATGAAGCCAACGAAATTATCAGCATTGGCAGTGAAGACCCGGCGTTTGATGAGTTTCGTCAAGAGCACTTCCTGATACTCAACCTCGCTGTGGGCGGTATTTTCCCACAGATTTTTAGCAATGAAGAAATCACTGCACCGATGCCCGCCAAAATGTATGTGGATTATATCCGTATCTATGATAACGACGATAATAACTACAACACAGAAATCACCCTGGCCGAAGACAAGGCAAAATTCGGCAACCTAAGCATCTACGGTGACGGTGAAGATATCTCTGAGTCTTTGCAGCTTGACACCGATACCGAACTCTATATCTGGAACAATATGGAATCCACCGCAAGTGTTGATGACAATGAGGCCTTGGAATTTAATATTGACGCTGGCGATTGGTTTGGCATGGGTTTTTGGATGCACTACGACCTAAATATGATGCACTATCAAAATGGTCACTTAAACTTACGTATCAAGACCAGCAGCACTGAAACGATTGGTATTGGTATCGCCAGCACTGGCAGTGGTAGCGATAGTTGGGTTGATTTAGTCGATGGCGGTGAAGACTATGGGTTAAAACGCGATGGACAATGGCACTTGGTCAGTATTCCGCTAAGCAAATATACTGTGGACTTCCACACCATTAGCCAGGCCATAATGGTTCGTGGTGACGCACCTGCAGAGGGGTTCACCTTGGCCATTGATGACATTTACTTCAGTGAGGGAGAGGCAAAGACTATCCCCGCTGGCATTTTTTCCGTATACAGTGAAACGCTCGAAGCCGATTCGACTTTTAAGCTGGGTAGCGATGGCAATTTATTCGTGTGGGAAAACACCCTGCTGGAAGTCTCTCAATCACCATTCGAAGGCGAAAAGTCCCTCTCCTACCAATCCTCTGGAGCCGGCTGGTTTGGCATGGCGTTTACCGCCAACAGCTACCACGACCTATCCGCTTACGATAACGATAGAGCCACACTAAATTTTTTCCTTAAAACCAGCAGTGACACCCCTTTTAAAGTCGGCATGAAGAGTGGCAGCATCAATAATGTTGAACAAAAGTGGATCGAATTTAACAAAAACCCTAATCCCTATGAATTTGTCCGTGACGGCCAATGGCATCAAATATCCATTCCAGTCAGCGACTTCAGCGATGAAGTGGATATGTCCAACGTGATTCAGTTATTTGAAATATTAGGTGTAGAAGGAGATATCACTAATATTGAGATCGATAACATCTATTTTTCCAGTGAAGCCTCTGGATCTCACTGTCAGCACCCACCCCACAAGTGCCATCCACATCACGGGCGACAGGAGCACCCTAAAAGAAAGTGCAAGCCCTGCAGCCCCCTAAGTGACTTCAGCAATGATCAGCTCTGTAACTATCGACTAGAAGGTCACCAACACCGCTGTCTAGACTCTGCTGGAGAATAACGATGACTGCCACTGGACAATATCCAGTCCCTGTACGGATTAAGTACCCGCGAAAGTCAACACTCAATCAGTGTAAACTGCAACTACCCTACCTAAAAATTAATTGTACCAAACGGAGCACAGCGTACAGATTACCTATTTGAGAAATCAACGCCTTCTGGACGGCCTGGGCAGCATCTTAATGATGATGCCCAGTTTATTATCTGATTGTGAGGAAAATTCTAAAATTTCAATTAATTCGCACAAAAGGGCATATATACTCTGCATTCAACCGTTTAGAAAAATATAAACCAAAAAAACAGCTATCGATAACCCATTGCCGATATGGAGCGCCCTTGATTCAGGTAGATACTATACAGTTCAGCTACAGGGGCTGGCAGCAATTCGGCTTCTACTACCTCGAAGCCCAGCGACAAATAAAAAGACTCTAAGTGGATATAGGGAAAGGTATAGGTATTCCTGTCAAACCTCTTAGCCAGGAGTGTTAGCAATAAACGCGCGACCCCTCGCCCCTGGTACTCAGGGGCCACCGCAACCCCTGCGAGTAATTTAAAAGATTCATATCTACGTAGGTAGCCACAGCCGATCACCTCACCCCGCTCGTTACGCACGACTGCACAATCTTCATGTCGCTTGGCTTTGCCACGAAATCCATGTATGCGATAGAATTTGTTGGCTAGCGGAATCTCAATATCTGCCAGCCATTGAACCTTATAAGAAGGCTGCGTAACTCCCATAAATCTGCCTGTACTCAGTAGTCGAAAAATGCCCAGAGAAACCTGCAATACTTGCCTGCGCCCACCCAATGTTTGCTATTGCAGCGCATTGGTTAGCCTAACAAGCACCATAAAAGTGGTGATCATACAGCACCCGCAGGAGGAGAAGCACCCATTCAATACAGGACGTATGGCACACCTATGCCTGAGTAACAGCGAAATGATGATAGCCGAGAGCCTATCGACCCATCAGCTAAATACTTTGCTTTGCACGCCCTCCGCCCTACTCTACCCATCCCTGGAATGGTTACCTGACAGTGGCGAGCTGAACTCTAATAATCACCAATCTGATAAAACTTCAAGTAAACAAGCACCTGTTAAGCAGCTGATCGTGCTAGATGCAACCTGGAAGAAATCCAAAAAAATTCTCCACCTCAATCCTCAATTGCAACGTCTTCCACGGATCAATCTTGGTGGGGGCCTAAAATCAAATTATACAATTCGAAAAACTTCTGTAGCGGACGGGCTATCGACAATTGAAAGTATCGCCATGGCAATGCAATTGCTAGAGGGGAATAACAATTTTTTAAAATTGTTAGCGCCATTTGAAAAAATGGTTGAGCTGCAACAGAAGAGCTTTACATTTGAACCCGCGTGAATAACCAAACCCATGTTAAATTTCGTATTAGGCCTAAACCTAACTATACAGGGTGTCTACTAAACGTGGGTAAGTCTTACACCTTACGCCGCGCTCTGGGGCAAACCGAAGCACAGCGTAGGTTTGTCCCTGGCAGTGCCTGTTAGGCCACACCGCTCTGACTATAAATTGAATACTCGGCATGCGTTACCACTCAAGAAAAGCTCCTCCACATCTTCTCCCAACGCCAGCTCTGGAAGATTCTCGAGCGCTTTGGCGGGCATGATCATTGGGTAATTTGTGCCGAAGAGAACTTTGTTGTGGCCATGTCCTCGCATAAACTCGACTAGAGGCTGTGGGTATCTCTTAGCGGTGTAAGCTGACGTGTCGATGTATACGTTTTCGTGCTTTGTAGCCACCGCAATAGCCTCATCTGTCCAAGGGTAGCCAATGTGACCACCGACGATTTTTAGCTCGGGAAAATCCAGGGCCACCTGATCTAGGTAGATAGGTCGACCAACCTCCGACGGCATGAGCGGCCCGGTGTGACCAATCTGGGTGCAGAACGGAACACCAAGATCACAGCATGCTGTGTACACGGGATAAAACCGACGATCAATCGGCGGCACCTCCCAAATCCAGGGCAAAACCCGAATCGCTTTGAAACCTAGCTCGTTTACGCAACGTCGGATCTCTCGAACAGCCTCCATCGGCTTCGAGATGTCCACTGACCCCACGCCAACCAACCTGTCAGGTGCCTTAGCCACGAAACCTGCGACTTCATCATTGGAGATCATGACATTTCGGGGAGCAACCCAAGCCGATATCAGGCTGCGATCCACACCACCTTGATCCATCATTCCGAGAGTCATCTCTATCGGGATTTCTGTTGTCGGCATAGGCATCTTCGTCCACCTGCGTAGCGACTTGAAGACTGGATCTTGCGAGTGCCGTAATGTTGGGTGCTGTGCCCAAGCATCAACAATCATCTACATTTCTCCTTTGCTGCATAACGCCGCACTAAGCGGCAAAACATTGTTGACTAAAATAGTGAACGTAGTGAACAACAGCCAGCTGTTTTTTGTCCGTTCTTGAGTGCTTTGTTATGTTTTACTACACTGTTTTATCAATTGAAAAAACTTACTAGCCAGTCGAACGTCAAAACGCTTGTAAAAACTTTCAAACCTACAAGGCCAACAAACAGAACTATTAAGGCTACTTTAAGTTTTTTACTTTTGATGTTATTCCAGAATAATAACTTAGCCTTAAATTCACTTTTTAACTCGGCTATATCTTCTTTCACACTAAATCCCTTTAGCCATCACAAATTTAAAATTGAAGCTAAGAATCAATAAAAACATAACGCCCGAAACAGCGTTGGGCGTCCCGCGGAGGCCCGAAGGGGCGGAGCATCCTGCTTGCGTTTGGTATGAATTTAGCACGCCACTTCACGAATCTCTTCAATTGCAGGTAACCCAGAAAAAATGCCGACTAGCCCAGACACATAGGTAGTCTTACCAATACACCCTTCCATCTCGGAGTGAACCCTGCCATTTCTAATTGCTGTGTCGGAGAATAACAGTAAACTCAATACGCTAGCTGGAGGCCGTGTCTGTAAATTAACATGATCTTTTGATGGAATTAATACTAAAACATTGCCTCTGGATGGTTTGTACATATAACCGACAACTTGAACATGATTGCCATAGTAACTTTCAAACATACCGACAACCATAGGCACATCTCCTCGCATGAACCCGCCGGACGGCTTATTACTACAAGCGGTCAGCCCCAAGAGAACTAGAAGTAGTATTGATTTAGTATTTCTCATGAATTCATAAGCTGTGGTTTGGGGCTGACATGGAGCGCCAGCGGAATGGCAGTCCCAGCCGAAGGCGACAACACCGCCTTGTTATGTGAAATTAAGGCTAATCTTGAAAATCCCATGAAATTTCCTTTTTAAATAGAGCAATAGTTTGCTCTACTAGCTCTAAATCGAGATCCTTTTTGTAAAGAGTAACTTCTCTAGTTTTTTTGGAGTCATCACGAAAAACCTCCAACACCATATCCTTTCCGGTGTATACCTCTACACCGATGCCATCCCTATCACCACCGACATCACTAGCTATTATGTACTTTTCAATTTTGGGGAATTCTTTGCTCATACTCTGGAACTACGTTTTCACTTAACGCCGCATTCAGGTACGCCGTAGGCGTCACCTTGAATGCTTTGTTAGCTGCGTGCTGGTTGATGGAACTCTATAACATTGCCATCTGGATCTCTTATAAAGAAAAACTGAGCACCGTTGTATTCGGCTTCACCTGTTAAAGGAAAACCCAGAGCTTCGACGTTACTTTTGGCTGAATCATAGTCTGTTATTTCTAAAGCGATGTGCGTATAGCCTGGATATTTCATATCACCTTCCATTAGCACATTTTTCCTTGGTGCACCCTTTGAAGCATTAAGGATCAAGTTGATGTTAACTCCTGATGGATGCTCAACTATAGCTACTGGCTCAGGGCCAACTGGGCCAACTGGGCCAACTATAAACTCAAAACCTAGCTTGCCATAGAATTCACGAGAGACATCCAAATCTCTAACCCTCAATCCTACATGATTAATTCTGGTTATATCTTTCATCATCGTCCCTTGATATTGAGTGTAAATGATTCGGAGCAGCTAACGCCGCCGGCAGGGGCAGCTTACCTTGTACACATTTTGCGCGACAATGGGAGCGCAGCGACCTGTGCAAAACTTGCACAAGGTAAGCTGTCCCGCGGAGGGCCGAAGGCCCGGAGTGAACTTGAGTAACTTGTTAGTGGCTTAACCCTCCGGCGGCAACATATTACCAAACAAAGCCATTAAACTTAGCAAAACAAAGATAACCCACCAGACTATGTAAGCCCCTCTAGTAAATTTCTTTTTCCCGCGGCGAAAAATGGCAAGAGGTATACCTACTATTGCAAAAGCAATTAGAACATTGGTTATGGCACGGCCAAAAACAAATCCTATGTCATATGCTGAAGGTCCTTCGTTAGTTGCAATTAGGCTGGCAGTAAAATAATTGAATGCCAAGCTCACAAGAAGCATTACCAACGTATTTATATTTAGTTTGTTATTCATTGTTTTCAATTGTACCCGCGCCCATTAACGCCGTGCTCAGCGGCGGCTTACTTTATACGCGTTTTGCGCGAAAATGGGAGCGTAGCGACCGCGCAAAACGCGTATAAAGTAAGCCGTCAGCTGCAGCACCTCGTTAGTTGCTTTTTTGGACTCCGAAAATCTCATCTAGCACGGCCTCCCCTCGGTTAGTTGGAGCCAGCTCATACTGCCATTTATTGTCTCTTGAAAATGAGCTACTCCAGTTCCATGGATCATTAATGAAGCTTTCCAAATCATCATTGGTTAATGTCTTTACAGACTCAACAGAGTATGGCTCTTTGGAAGCTCTATCAATCTGACAGAGTGAAATCAGGCCCTTTGACACCAATGATTTTACAAGGCCAATTGCCAGCTCATATTTTTCAATGAGGCTACCTTCCGTAGCATCAGAATGAATCTCTGATATTAATTCTGGTAGAGTTTTACCGAAATCAGTCAATTCAACCAATAGCCACTTTTCGTTGTCTGATAAGATGATGGTTGTAATCTCCTTGAGCAACTAACGCCCGCAACAGGGGCGACCAATGCTATACACATTTTGTGCGATACTGGGAGCACAGCGACCCGCACAAAATGTGCATAGCGTTGGGCGTCCCGCGGAGGCCCGAAGGGCCGCAGCAAACTGCTTGCGCTTGTTAAGTTCACTCCTCTCTAGTACGAACCCACTGAGACTTCATTGACGTTCTTGTGGCGCTCCAGCCAGGAGGTAAATCTGCGATTGAATACAAAGTAGGATCAAGCGATGTGATCTCGCCCATACCCACAATCATTAAGTCTTCTGATTTATTAGTGGTACCGCATGTAAACGCCCATGAATCATCATCCGCGTAGTGCACTACCATTAATACTGGAAGTGAATCCTTAACGACCTGCTTGGTCGTTATCGCGGCAACATTCTTTGCTTGATCAAATGGCCAATCCAATTTTTCTACTCCACTTGCGGACAACGAACAACAAAGCATTGCCAGAAATGTAATTAATTGCTTTTTCATATCCGGAACTTAACGCCCGACACAACGGCCGGAGCACGCAGTGCGGAGGTCCAGCCCACAAAGTGGGCGATGTTGCTGCCGCTTGTTAGATGCCATCACTGCCCGGCTCCTTTGTAATCCAATATTCATTATTCGATGTAAACCAATTGATATGATTTGACAGTCCATCAAGGTCAGGAAAAATGGACGAGTGATTTATTCCGTAGTGAGATAGTTCAAATGGTAATAGCTTGCGATACTCCTGATCTATGACAATCAATTCAAGAGTGTCTTTTTTGCTTTTTGATTTATCTAGTGGCGTCGCAGGATCAGGGTGAAGTGTAAATAAGCCGCCTTGGCGAACTATTCTTGAAGCTACGGTATGTGGCTTATATTTAGCTAAAGTATCAGCTTCAAATGGTGAGCCATCAGTCTTTTCATAGATTTGGTCAGCTTTAAAACAATAAATGTGAGCATCGCAATTGTCTTGACTCGTTGTTGCGAAAAATGCAGCAACTAAGGGTTGATATGTCCAATCCAGCAACCGCGTTGCTAGACCATGATGTTGAGCGATAGCAAGCCATTCCCATTCATTGCCTGGGCGTGGCGATAAGAATTCTACAGATCTTCTTTGCCATGCACGAAACATTCTTTCATCGTCAGTTTTATCAAAGGGCGCACGTCCGGCTTTTGGAAGAAGCTTCCAGTCTGCATTGCCATGCCCACGAAACATCCATCGATTATCTTTTCGATATCGCTCTAAGGCTTCATGAAGTTCTTGAAAATTATTGATTCGTATTTCGTTCATTGTATTCATCTAACGCCGCCAACAGGGGCAGCCGACGTTGCGTACATATTGTGCTAAAAAGGAAGCGCAGCGACCAGCACAGTATGTACGCAGCGTTGGCTGCCCCGCGGAGGGGCGAAGTCCCGTAGCGAACTGCTTGGCCTTGTTAGCACTTTTCGCCTGATTTTTCGCAAACATGTGCAATGTTGTTTTTAACACAGAGGGGCTTGGGCTGTGTTGGTACCCAATGGCATACGAAGACCTCGCCTTTATCTTCGCTCAAAAACCACGCGATACTGACATTTCCACTCTTTCCAACGCCAACGGCACAAGCCCCATATTTCTACCGATATCCTTCACCTTTGATTCGGCGGAATATGCAGAAACAATATAAATTAAAATCAATAACAGCGTGCTAATGACAGCGACCAGAAAGGGCTTAATCTTAATCATGCGTTCTTCCTAAAATTTCTATTCCCTTGAAAATTACAGGACCCGAGTGTGTGCTAACGCTACCAACAGCGGCAGGTTTGGAGCGGCGAAGCCGCGAAAAAGCTGTCCAGCGCACGTAGTACGCGTTGCGGCTTGGCCTTGTTATAAGTGACACTACCCAATGATTTCATTTTTAGCACTGACAATTTTGCTTGCAACTCTATGGCAATGCTCTTTGCTAGCACCCAAACCAATATTGCCCTCTATTGTTGCTACTAGTGACGAGGATATATGCTTGGCATCTTTGCCCTCGACCGCAAGACGAAAAATATGTGGCAGATAACTCTGATACTCGTCGCGAGCTTCTGGCATCTCATTTACACCAATAGGGTCCCAGTCACGCCATAAAATTTCATCTATGGCTTTGTAGAGCTCTAGTTCTTCTGGAGGTAATTTCTTGCCCATACTCTTACTTATAACGTTGCCAGCAAGGGCAGCCGAAGCGGAGCGTAGGCTGTCCAGCCCAGCCACCGGCTGGGCGATCTTGCCTGGCCTGGTTATAGCTGGCGCGCACTGAACGACCTACTTGCTCTTTGCCAGCCAACTTTGGCTGGCCACTGCCCGATAAATTTACAGGGAAAAATACCATACTTTCCCCACCAGTTAACTAGCTGATTGGCGCTCCACAATGGTGCAACTGACTTGCAGGGTTTACTGGCTTAAAACGAAGGCACTTGAACGAAACTACGGTGCCAGCTTGCAGGTAAACTCTCTGGAGGAGAGTGTTCAGGTAGAGATTGTTACTTGCAGCAACTACAAACTATCTAAAAATTGACCGCCACAATAACGCTTTTAGCACCAGCGCCGCAGGCGTCGGGTGCCTAAACTTGTTAAATGTTGCACATATTCGGCTATTGTAATTCCGCCTGCAATACCACCAATCAGTGGCAATGCTACAAATTGCGCATGATAAAAATCCATAGATTGAATTCTTAGACTATTTAAGGCCAAAAGCACAACAGAAATAGCGAGACCTAAAGTAAAGACAGCGTACTTAGAAATCCCTAACTTCTTAGCAAGAACCAAACCCACCATCCCTGAAAGTAGTCCTTGAGCAAAATAACTCTTAATATTTAGGAAGATGTCCAAATAGCGCGGCAAATCGAACAGGCCTGACGGGCGAAAGTAAAGTGACGAGCACAACATTACACTCACCATAGTGACTACTAGTACTGTGTATTTGCCGATCATATTCATATGACATTTAACGCTCTGCGCACAGGCGAGCGAAACGTAGTGTAGCGAGTCCATCCCGCGCTTTTTGCGGGCGATTGTGCCGCAGTTTGTTATAAGTTTTTGCCACGATGTTTCTTCCGTAACGCCCTAGCACTAACTGGCTTTAGTGGGCAGTATTTTGCAAAAACAAACTCAGCTAAAAACGGACCCGCTAGTAGTAAGGAGCCAAAAACCAGTAAACTTTGAAACCTCAATCCCAGGTAAATAGCAAGAATAGGTATAAACGCCCATCCGAACGCTATCACCCTCTTAGATAAGGCTGCATATTCATACTGGAAAAAGCATTTCTCACAATACATTCTACTTGAGAAAGATAACATCTTTACCTTTACAGTTTTCTCTTTACATTTTGGGCATTTTCTCATCATGACTTATAACAGTTAATTAAAAAGAAGCGTCTTTATATCACCCTTCTATATAATTCTACTCATTTCTTTCAAGATAATCTCAAAAACCTAATAATATCAAAAAGTTAAGATCTTTGGCATAATTTTCAACAGATAGATATATAGCAGACGCTATATATCTATCTGCTTTTTCTGCTCTTTATAACATTACCTTCTCCATAAAAATCAAAGATATAGATCGTCATCCCCAGAAATAGGAGGAGCTTTTCTTGAATTCTGATATTGACAGCAGAACAAAATAGTAAATACTGTATATAAAAACAGATAAAGGCCAATATCATGGATGACATTCGCCATAAAATTCCAAGTAAGCCTGAACGCTTTATGGACAATCTGCGATTTCATATTCGAAAACAAGGACTGTCGTATCGAACAGAACAAACTTACACGCATTGGGTTAAACGCTTCATTCATTTCAATAAAAAGAAGCACCCTGCTGATATGGGAGCTGTTGAGATTGAGACGTTTCTCTCTCACCTTGCAGTTCAAGGTCTCTGCTCCGCAAATACACAACGAATAGCTCTGAACGCTTTGATATATCTGTACAAGAGATTCTTAGGTAGGGATATTCAAGCATTGGACTTTAAACTGGCAAAACAACAAAAGTACTTGCCTGTGGTTTATAGCCGTAGAGAAATATCAGCAATTTTGGATCATCTTGAAGGCACTTACAGATTACAAGTTGAGCTAATGTACGGTAGCGGCCTTCGCAGTGCCGAACTGCTTTCTTTACGCGTAAAGGATATAGACTTCGACAGCAATAATATTTTTGTTCGAGGTGGCAAGGGGAATAAGGATCGCACTACAATATTACCTAACGGGCTAATTGTGCAGTTACATAGGCAAATAGAGACTATTTCCCTATTGCACCAACAAGATCTTTTGGCTGGTTTTGGTTCGGTTTATTTACCTAACGCTTTGGAAAGAAAGCATCCAAGTGCAAGCCGACAACTCGCTTGGCAATACCTTTTCCCTTCCAGCACCATCGGCCAATGTCCTCGCTCCGATGAAAACAGAAGGCACCATATGCACGCAACAACTTTAGCGCGCCAGGTTCGTATAGCTGTCAAGCTAACGGGAGTCAACAAACCGGCTCGTTGCCATGCATTTCGCCATAGTTTTGCGACTCACTTGCTCGAAGCGGGTTATGACTTGCGTACGATTCAGGAACTGCTAGGGCATTCGGATGTTAGTACTACTGAAATTTATACCCATGTCGTAAATCGGGGAAATAAAGGCGTTTTAAGCCCCTCAGATCGACTGCGCAACATTAATAAAATTGAGGAGGCTGGAGCTAACTATTTTGTTGGGAGTAAAATAGGGGAAGTACAGGGGCTTAACTTATTGGCTGCATCTCAGCAGCGAGGATACCGAATACCGGCTTTCGCCGGTATCGCAATAGAAGAAGGCCGATCAAATTATCCCGGTGTTACGTCACCATTCTGTGCTCGGTGGCGCAGAGCATGGTCGATCAAAACAAGAGCCATCATTGCTTCAGCAATTGGCGTTGCTCGGATACCTACGCAGGGATCGTGGCGACCTTTGGTAACCACCTCAATAGCATTGCCTGAGCGATCGATACTTCGGCCGGGGATGCGTAAGCTGGAAGTGGGTTTCAGGGCGATATGGGCAACAATATCCTGGCCACTGGAAATACCACCGAGAATGCCACCGGCATTATTGGAGAGGAAACCCTCCTCGGGAGTAATTTCATCGCGATGCTCGGTGCCCTTTTGCTCCACACAATCAAAGCCGGCTCCAATCTCCACCCCTTTCACCGCGTTGATACTCATAAGGCCGTGGGCCAGATCTGCATCCAGGCGATCAAAAATCGGCTCGCCCAGCCCTGAAGGGACGCCGCTGGCGTGTACTGAGATCCTTGCACCGATGGAGTTACCCTCTTTGATCAAGGCTTGCATATAAGCTTCCATCTCGGGTACTCGTTCGGCATCTGGGCAAAAGAATGGATTCTGCTCGACCTGCTCCCAATCCAATTTTTGCACTTTAATTGGTCCCAACTGGGACAGGTAACCGCGTACTTCAATACCATACTTCTGCTTAAGCCATTTCTTGGCGATAGCCCCGGCCGCAACACGCATGGCGGTCTCCCTTGCAGAAGAGCGACCTCCACCGCGGTAGTCACGAATACCGTATTTTTGCCAGTAGGTGTAATCGGCGTGCGCCGGGCGTACCTGCTCAGCGATATTGCCATAGTCTTTAGAACGCTGATCCGTATTTTCAACCAACAGGCCAATGGGAGTACCGGTAGTTTTTCCTTCAAACACACCGGATAGAATTTTCACTTGATCCGGCTCACGGCGCTGTGTGGTATAGCGAGAAGTACCCGGCTTTCGGCGGTCCAGCTCCAGCTGGATCTCCTCTTCACTGATCTCCAACCCCGGGGGGCAGCCATCGACGATACAGCCCAAGGCTGGACCATGGCTCTCGCCAAAGGTGGTGACGCAAAACAGCTTGCCAAAGGTATTGCCCGACATATGCGACTTTTCCAGATAACAGTTGATAAATTAACAGCGGTTGGCTTTATGCAGAGCCGTGCATTATAAAGGATCTAGCCGCCGCGCGCGGCGTTCAAGGTAAAAAGCACAATTGCTGCAGCTATGTGGCTTTATCAGAGAACCCGGCAATAGCTTTTGCCGGGTTCAGAAAAAGAATTACTCTTTTTCAAAGTGGCTTTGGTAGGCGAGCAGCTCTTCGCGACTAATCACAAACACACCGTGGCCACCATCCTCAAATTCGGGCCACATAAATGGCACTTCCGGGAAAGCCTGTTCCAGAGCTTCCCAGCTGTTGCCCACCTCACAGACCAGTAAGCCTTCTGGCTGCAGGTGATTGGCGGCCTCACGCAGCAAACGGCGGGTAAAATCAAGACCATCGTCACCGGAACCCAAGGCAATCTCCGGCTCGGCCAGGTATTCTTGCGGCATCTCTGCCAGATCGCGTGCATCCACATAGGGAGGGTTACACACTATCAACTCGTAACTCATGCCTTGCAAACCACTGAAAAGATCCGACTGTACTGCGCGAACACGCTCGTTGAGCTGGTGGCGATTGATATTCAGCTGTGCCACTTCAATAGCGCCTTCAGAAATATCACTCAGGTCGACTCTCGCTTCAGGGAAGGCCTCTGCACAGGCGAGGCCGATACAGCCACTGCCACAACAGAGGTCGAGGATTGCCAACGGTTCTACATTGAGCCAAGGCTCAAAATTGTGGCGGATCATTTCACCTATAGGGGAACGCGGCACCAACACCCGCTCATCCACATAAAAAGTCATATCGCAAAAATGCGCTTCATTGGTCAGATAAGCCGCTGGCAAACGCTCGATAAAGCGCCGCTCTAGGAGAGTAAGCACATCCCGCCTCTCCTCCATGGTCAAACGTGCATGCAGGATTTCCTGCTTACTGTAGGGCGGCAGGTGCAGTGCGTGGGTTACCAGCAGTACCGCCTCGTCCCAGGCATTGTCCGTGCCGTGACCATACCAAAGGCCCGCTTCGCTAAAACGGCTGGCTCCCCAGCGGATATAGTCCAAAACCGTGGTCAGCTCGTGCAGGCTGGATTCACGCCTTTCTATCATTGAATCTATCCTTAAGTGCTATGTATCTCATCAAGGCCTATTGCCACTCATTAACTAGCCTCTGCTGTGGCTATAGAAGCGCCAATCAAGGCACGAGGAGTGTAGTTTGGTTGTTCCAAATAAGCGACGAGTAACGCTGAGTGACGGTTTAACAGCTGTAACCCGAAGGGCCTAGGCTATTTTTCACCCAACTGCATTATCGGTCGTTTATGTGGATTCACTCCTTTTGCCTCCCCGAGCTCACAATGGCCCCGACAGTAGCGATCAAATTGATACCAATAGGCCCCTAGGTCCGCGCGGATCTTTACTCTCGGGTTACAAACGCTTAGGGTAGCGCACCCGCCCCCTCGGGCTGAGATGTTGGAAAGAGCAGCATGAACGAACACTACGCACGAATTATTGAAGCAATCGGCGAAGACCTGCAGCGCCCCGGACTCAAAGATACTCCGAAGCGCGCGGCCAAGGCCATGGAATACCTGACCCGCGGCTATCAGCAGACCGTTCAAGAGGTTGTCAGCGACGCACTCTTCCCCAGTGACTGCACCGACATGGTATTGGTCAAGGATATCGAGCTCTACTCCCTGTGCGAACACCATATGCTGCCATTTATCGGTCGCGCCCACGTGGCCTATATCCCCCAAGGCAAGGTGCTGGGCCTATCCAAGGTAGCGCGTATTGTCGATATGTACGCACGCCGCCTGCAAATCCAGGAGCAGCTGACCACACAGATCGCCAAAACCCTGCAATCTGTCACTAATGCCGCCGGTGTTGGCGTTATTATTGAAGCAAAGCATATGTGCATGATGATGCGCGGCGTGGAGAAGCAGAACTCCGTGATGAAGAGTTCGGCAATGCTGGGCACCTTCCGCGAGAACCAAGCCACACGCAACGAGTTTCTTTCCCTGATCAGCCGCCCTTAAGGCTGTGAGCTAGCAACGTGCGGTCCCCTGGGCCGCCCGCAATCACGGAGTGAGCCACCATGCCCCATCTGGTTATTGAGTACGCCAAGAATCTGGAAGAACGTATTTCTGTCGCCGCCCTGGTCAGCTCGGCTCAAGAGGCAATGCATAGCTCCGGCTTATTCGCCTCCCATACCATCAAGACCCGCGCCAAGCCCTACGACCAATTTATTGCCGGTGAGCACGGCGATAGCTTTATTCACGCGGAAATCCGCCTACTGGCAGGCCGCAACAACCGCGAGCGGGAAGCGTTGAGTTCAGCGGTTTTTAACTGCCTGTGCCAATTTGCCGATGGGGTACCAGCGGTCTCGGTAGAAGTGCGTGAAATGGACCCCGGCAGTTACTCAAAGCGGGTGCCCTTCTAAGCTTCTCCACGCAGGAAGGGACCAAACCACTCGGCAATGCCCTCGGCGCCCTCTTCCATATGCAGGTGATGGCTGCCGGGTATTTCCCTAACCTCGATCGTTTTATAGCTCTCCAACACCGGGCGCAGCCGCTCGATCATATTCGCAATCCCCTCCTTCGCCAGCACCAGGCGCACCGGCATGCTCAGGCGGGATAGAAAAGCGCGCACCTGTGCCTCGTTAAGCTTGGCGGAGGACGCCGCCATCAGGCGCGGATCATTACTCCAGGTGAAGCCACCTTCTAGTGGCAGGGTCCCCCGCTCGGCCAGCGCGCGCGCCGCCCATTCTGTCAGCGGGAACATGCCGTTCATACGCGCTTCTACCGCCCCCTCAAAAGTGGGGTAAATCTTTGCCCTGCGCTGGCTGTAACGGGCACGCTGGGCGATAGCCTTAGCGAGAATTTCCGGCGCCTCGCTATCCTTGGTTGCAGGAGGTACCAGGCCATCAATCAGGGCCAGGCGTTTGATGCGTTTGGGAAAGGTGCCTGCCGTTATCACACTGGCAATAGCGCCGCGGGAATGGGCCAGTAAAGAAAAACTGCGCCAGCCCAGTGCTTCGGAGGCACCAATAATATCCTCAGCTTCTTCCCAAATATTGTAATTAGCATGGGGAGACCGATGGTAGCTGCGCCCATGGCCTGCCATATCCACGGCGACCAAATTAACGCCTTTCAAGAGTGGGGCCAGACGATCAAAGCTGGCGCAATTATCCAGCCATCCGTGCAATGCCAATACCGGCTCCCCTGTGCCATCCCCCCACTGCTTTGCGGCAATGGTCTTGCTGTCGAATTCCAGGCTGATCTCACGGGGGGCGGCTTGCTTCATGCGCGCAGATTCCAGAAGAAAGTGAATATTAAAGAGCCAGATGGTGCAGGTCCAAAGGCCCGCAGGCAATGACAGTTAGCGCCAGCAACCTAGGGATTTGAAGGCAAAGGGTAAAAACCGGAGGGAAAAATGGCTAGCCGGCGTGCTGTAACCACTGCAACTCAGCACAACCATTGGCCCAGACCTCCGAGCTGACACAGGCGAGACTGGAAGTCCCCATCGGGTGTTGATTGCCACTACCGCAGAGACCGTTCAACAGGCTACCCACCAATGGTTGATGGCTCACCAGGAGAAGAGGGAAATGATCGGCTTGCTGTTCCTGTAACTTGTCGAGTAGCTGCTGTGGATCGGTATCGCCAATCAGCAATGACTCGGTAACAACAGGCAACCCCAAGTGGGCGGAGACAATATCAGCTGTCTGCTGAGTGCGCACAAAGGGGCTCGCCCAAATAGCGCGCACGGAGGACAACTCCCCAGCACGCTCTTTGCATACCTGCGCCACCTGCTTACGACCGCGCTCCGTAAGCGCGCGGCCGGCATCGTTACCGTACATGGGTTCGGCCTTACCATGACGCAGGATAAACAGCTGCATTGACTTCGCCTCAATCGGTTTAGTGTGTGTCACCGCGCTTGTCAGACTCACCCTTCTGCTCACTGAAGGGCGTTGAGGACTCCTCTGCACTCTCCTCTACCAGCTCGGGCTTACCGTCATCACTACCGAGGATAATGGCCTCCTCGGCTTCTTCTTCCTTTTTGGACTCAGTTTTTTTCTCGGATTCGGCTTCATCATCGGAAGCCATAACTTCTGCATTAACCTCTTGCGCGCCCTCGTAACCGGAGAGATCGTCCACTTCAGATTCCGGCCACTCTGCAAAAGGAAAAGGCTTTTCCTCAGAGTTGTAAATTAAAAACTGTATCGTCTGATAAATATAGGAGGCGAGCTGGTCGCCAAAACGGCGCAAATTATCATTGGCACTGCCACCAATAATCGAGAACAGGAACTGCAGCACAACCACCGCGAGCAGCACCCAGCTGGCAATCTGCAGGCAGATCGCAAACAGCACCATATAGATCAGCCGCACCCACTGGTTCCCGGAAGTCAGGTTGCGCTTTAAATCATCATTTTTCATAAGAGGCTTCCATCAAGGCTTGGCCGAGTAGGCCACATCAAAAGTTTGCGCGCCCGACATTAAATTGCGAATTACCTCAGGAATCGGTCGCTCTTCAAATAATATGGCGTGAATTGCGGAAACCAAGGGCATGTAGACGCCCATTTCATCGGCTTTCTTTTTAATCAGACGAACCGTATTCACTCCTTCGGCAACCTGACCGATTTCCGCGACAGCACGATCCAAAGGCTTGCCCTTGCCCACCAAATAACCTACCCGGTAGTTACGGCTGAGGTCGGAGGAACAGGTCAGGATTAAATCGCCAACGCCGGCGAGGCCGATAAAAGTCATAGGATCTGCACCCATAGCCTCGGCAAAGCGCATCATCTCTGCGAGCGAACGGGTAATCAGCAGACTGATGGTATTTTGCCCCCGGTCCAAGGCCGCCGCCATACCGGTGACAATGGCATAGATATTTTTCAGCGCCCCCGCCAGTTCCACACCAAACACATCGTTACTGGAGTAAACGCGGAAAGTCTCGGAATGCAGTGCGGATTGGATATCCTTGCACAGCGCTTCATCTTCGCTGGCAACCACGGTTGCTGTGTAGTGACCTGCGACAATTTCCTTGGCGAAGTTGGGCCCGCTCAGCACCCCCACGCGCATACCCTGGGTCTCCTCGCGCAGGATATCGCTCATCAAATGAAAACTGTCGTGCTCTATTCCCTTAGTGGTGGAAATCAACATGGTGCCCGGTTTTAGCAGCGGGGCCACCCGGCGGATCACTTCACGGAAAGATTTACTGGGGATAGCGACAAATACAATATTGCAGTTCCGCACCACTTCCTGCAGGTCGCTGCTGATATAAAGCTCTGGGTGCAGGGCCACTCCGGGCAAATACTTGCTGTTCTCACGGGTTTCCCGACAGGCTTCCGCGCTCTCCGAATCCCGCATCCACTGGCGGGTATCGTGACCATTACCCGCAATAATATTAGCAATGGCCGTACCGAAACTACCGCCGCCCAATACAGCGATGGAGAGAGGGTTGGAAGTTTCCTTTTGCATATTGATACCGATAAAGCTTCTCGAGGGCAGGGATTATAGAGGTATGACCCGCTCATCCCAAAGGGTTCAACTATCAGGATCTTGCGCGTAAAGTTACAAATTAACACGCCAAAAACGGAAAACGGCCCCAGCGGGACAAGCTACCGGTTGCACAACCGGGCTGTTCCGCTGAGGCCGCAGAAATAAGGCGCAAGAACTTCCGAAGAAATCACCGCGCCAGGCTCCTGAAAGCCAATAACAACTGATTAAAATTTAGTCGTGCATTTCCAGCAGCAGTGTATTCAGGCGACGCACGTAGTCGGCCGGATCTGTTAGCTGGTTGCCCGCCGCCAAATTGGCCTGATCCATCAGAATATTGGTGAGATCGGCAAAACGATCCTCATCCTGCTCCTGATCCAGGCGCTGTACCAGCGGGTGCGATGGGTTGATTTCAAAAATCGGCTTGGCTTCAGGTACCGCCTGTCCGGCCTGTTCGAGGATGCGGCGCATCTGCGGACCCATATCCTGCTCACTCACCACCAGACACGCCGGCGAGTCCACCAGGCGAGTGGTAGCGCGAACAGATTCCACACGGCTATCCAGAACAGACTGAACGCGCTCAACCAGCGCACCGGACTCATTCTCAACTTTCTCGCGTTCGGCTTTATCCTCTTCGCTCTCGGCTTCACCCAAATCCAGCGCGCCTTTGGCCACGTCCTGGAACGGCTTGCCATCAAACTCGTTCATATGGCCCACGAACCACTCGTCCACCTGATCGGTGAGCAGCAGCACCTCGATACCCTTCTTGCGGAATACTTCCAGGTAGGGGCTGGATTTCGCTGTCGCGAAATTGTCTGCGCACACGTAGTAGATCGCCTTTTGGCCATCTTTCATACGGCTGACGTAGTCTTCCAGGGACTGATCTTGTTTGTCGGTATCGGTATGCGTGGTGGCGAAGCGCAGCAGCTTGGCCACTTTCTCTTTATTGGAGAAATCCTCGGCCGGCCCCTCTTTCAGCACATTGCCAAACAGGTCCCAGAATTTCTGGTACTCGTCACCGTCCTTCTTCGCCAGCTTATCCAGCATATCCAGCACACGCTTAGTCAGTGCGCTTTTGATCGCATCGGTATTGCGGTCTTTTTGCAGGATTTCACGGGAAACGTTTAGCGGCAGATCGTTGGAGTCCAGTACACCCTTCACGAAACGCAGGTACAGCGGCAGGAACTGCTCGGCGTCGTCCATGATAAAAGTGCGCTGTACATAAAGCTTGAGGCCGCGGGCGGCATCGCGCTGATACAGGTCAAAGGGTGCACGCGCCGGAATATACAGCAGGCTGGTGTAATCCTGCTTGCCCTCAACACGATTGTGGCTCCAGCTGAGTGGATCATCAAAATCGTGGGAAATATGCTTATAAAATTCTTTGTACTCCTCGGCTTTCACTTCGGAGCGTGGGCGGGTCCACAACGCCTGGGCCGCATTGACCGCTTCAAACTCGGGCGCCTTCTCTTCTTTTTCTTCCTCGCCCTCTGCCGCCGGCATTTCCTCTTTCAGCATCTCTACCGGAATAGCGATGTGATCGGAGTACTTTTTAATAATGGAGCGCAGGCGCCAACCATCGGCAAACTCTTTGGCATCTTCTTTCAGATGCAGAACGACACGGGTACCGCGCTGGGGCAACTCTGCATTTTCTACGGAATATTCCGCTTCGCCGTGACACTCCCAGTGCACACCCTGATCGGCTTCTGCACCTGCGCGACGAGTAAACACATCCACTTTATCGGCGACAATAAATGCTGAGTAAAAACCAACACCAAACTGACCGATCAGGTGCGCATCTTTTTTCTGGTCACCGGTGAGTTGCTGCATAAAGGCGGAGGTACCGGAGCGAGCGATGGTACCGAGGTTTTCGATCACTTCGTCACGGCTCATACCAATACCGTTATCGGTAATGGTCAGGGTGCCCGCATCTTTATCGAACTCGATACGAATACGCAGGTCCGTATCATCGGCAAATAATTCTGGCTTGGACAGTGCCTCAAAGCGCAGCTTGTCAGCGGCATCAGAGGCATTGGATACCAGCTCGCGCAGGAAAATCTCCTTATTGGAGTAGAGCGAGTGGATCATCAGGTGCAGCAGTTGCTTGGCTTCTGTCTGGAACCCGTGGCTCTCTTTGTGGGCCTCAACGGTCATCTGTAGGTCTCCCCATACACGTCAATCGGAACAGGGAGCAAATATTGGGACCTGCTGACAGGTTTCAAGGGCAAAGCTGGAAATAGAGGATATCTGCATGATGCCGTAACGCAAACGGCGCTGACAGTAATTCGCTATTCAGCTAAGACTTTACGGGAAACGGTGGGGTTTCAAGAAGACATTTTAGGGTTGGAACTTCCCCTTAAAGCCCCACCAACTGGGGCTTTAAGGGGAGTGCATTATTGACTATTACACAGTCAACTAACGTTTGCGACTGGCCTTAGCCTTGAGCGTAGCGGCTTTGCCCTTGCTGCCGGTCACGTCGATCACAAAGTTAGCGGTCATATCGGAGATCACCCGGGATTCGGCATTCAGCAAGATGGCGATACCGATTTTCAGCTTCTCCGAGTAAGCAACTGCCGCACGGAAACCTGCCACCCAGCCACCGTGATAGATAATGCGGTCATCCCCGATGGTGTAGAGACGCCAGCCGAGGCCATAACCGGCATGAGATAGGTAATCCCGCCAGATACGGTGGCGCATATGGCGCTGAGTGGACACTCGCTCGGTGGTCATATCCTCGATCATTGCGGGAGAAAGTACCTTGGGGTAGTAACCCATTTGTGCTTTCAACCACTGGGCCATATCTGAAATACTGGCGTTGACACCCGCTGCTGGGGCGGCGAAATAGTACTCTTTTTCCACTTTCACCGGACGCCAGCCACTGCCTGTTTGCACATGCGGCGCGGCGCGGTTGTCCGAGGCCATAAAGCTTTCCCAACCCACCGAGGCATTCTGCATTTTCAGCGGTACAAAGATTCGCGTCTTGAGTTGTTTGGCAAAGGTGGTACCTGTCGCCTCAAGAATCACATCTTCAATCAGGCTGAACAGCACATTCTGGTAGCCATAGCATTTTCCCGGAGTACAGCGTGGGTCAATATTGGCGAATTTCGGCAATATTTTGCTGAGCGGTTTATTGTCCTCCAGATAATCATCGTAGGCATTGGGCGTTAAGCCGGAGGAGTGACTGAGTAAATGCTCTACCTGCAGCTGGCGAGACAGGGACGGCGTCTTGAAGCTGAGATCCGGCACATAATTGACGACCTTGTCATCCCAATTAAAGCGCTCCTCATGCTCCAACAGAGTGGCCATACTGGCGGCAAAGGTCTTTGAGACCGAGGCCAGGCGAAAAACGGTATCCGAATCCACCTTACCTTTCTTTCCGCGTGTGCGCACACCGTAAGTGTCCATGGCCACCACCCGGTTGCCATCAACAATGACATAGGCACCACCGGGAATCGACTTACCAGCCATCATCTTGCGGAAGTATCGATCGAACTCCTTGGCCCTGGCGTCTATATCCATCGCCCGCACAGGTAGCGCCACAGCGCATAGGAGCAGTAGTGAAAGAATAGTACACGCCTTCCAGGCGCGTAGGTGGTAGACGATATTTGAAAGAATTGCAGGTCTCATAAGCAAATCGAGCCGCCAAAGCAATCCGGTACATGCAGATAAGACTAGCAGCCAACGGGCAAAAACTCTATTTAGGCGCCACGCAGGACTGACTGCTGAATTCTAGTCGCTTGCCATTAGTCCTGTGTGAATCCCCATGCCACCCGCATAGATCTGCGTATTGGCACTCATTAAAACGAAAAAACCGCCTTGCGGCGGTTTTTTCTGCATCGGGGCTAGCTTCGAGCTAGCCCAGCGAACTTGAGCTTACAGCTTCTCAGCGTTCTCGCTCAGGTAAGCCGCTACGCCTTCCGGAGAAGCGTTCATACCTTTGTCGCCTTCCTGCCAACCGGCCGGGCAAACTTCGCCATGCTCCTGGTGGAACGCCAGAGCATCAACCATACGCAGCATTTCGTCAACGTTGCGGCCCAACGGCAGATCGTTCACAACCTGGTGACGAACCAAACCTTCCTCATCGATCAGGAAAGAGCCACGGAAAGCGACGCCAGCGTCAGCTTCTACGTCGTACGCCTGGCAGATTTCGTGCTTAACATCGGCAACCAGAGTGTATTTTACTGGACCGATACCACCGTCGTTGACCGGGGTGTTACGCCATGCGTTGTGAGAGAACTGAGAGTCGATGGAAACACCGATTACCTCAACACCACGCTTTTCGAACTCGGCAAAGCGGTGGTCGAAAGCGATCAGCTCAGAGGGACATACGAAGGTGAAGTCCAGCGGATAGAAGAAAACTACTGCTTTCTTACCTTTAATCGCTTCTTTCAGGTTAAAGGTATCGACGATTTCGCCATTACCCAATACCGCTGCAGCGGTGAAGTCCGGAGCCGGCTTGCCTACCAGTACTGCCATGAAAACCTCCTCAATCCAATGATGGGTTGTTGATAAAGAGAGTGAAGTGTTCAATTTATACGCAACAGCTATAAATTGAATAGGAATTGATAGTGGGCCGCTATGATACACATCCACTTATTGCAGGCCCATAAATTTTTTTAATGAGCCTGATAGCGGAAAAGCTATGCGTGAACCAGGCCTCAAATTAGGAAAAAACAACCGATAATTCGCACAAAAAAGGAACATAGAGGTCGCTTTTTAATCTTTCTGGAATCTTATTGACACTCATTCTCAATTGCAATAGGATTCACATCAGTCTAGTATTGAACAGAAATCGAGCAGAGCCCACGACGATGTATGTATGTATCTGTAAAGGTATCACCGACCGCCAAATCAAAGAGGCTGTCTACGATGGCTCCACTTCTGTGAAGGCCCTAAGACGCCAGCTCGGGGTTTCTTCCCAGTGCGGTCGCTGTGCCGAGCAGACCAAGGAAATTATCAGTGAAACCCTGGGTACCGGAATGATTTCCTCGGCCACCAGCGGACTGTTTTACTCCGCCAGCTAAGCTCTCATTTTGGCCGCCGCGCACGAATAGATTGCCATGAATGGCGGCCAGTTATACTTAAAGCCCTACCCCTGCAGCTTTCCCTAGACTTCTGGCAATCACACTCGGTGCGCTAAGCTGGGTGCACATCAATGTGCTCAGCTTTGCCCATGAAGAAGCACCTCTTACACTTCTATGAACGGCTTCGCTCCAGCTTTTGGAGTGTGCCACTCGTGATGATTCTGTCGGCGTTGCTGCTCGCCTACCTGATGCGTCAGCTGGACGCCCTTTTAAGCGCACTGCCTGTATTTGAAACAGGCCATATCGCCACTCTCGACTGGCTGCATATGACCGACGTTAACAGCGCACGCGCCTTGCTCTCGGTAATTGCCGGTTCAACTATTACAGTTGCCGGTACTGTATTCTCAATTACTGTGGTGGCCCTAACCCTTGCCTCCAACCAATTTGGCCCTCACCTGGTAAGAAATTTTATCCGCGATCGCAGTACCCAGGGGTCCCTCGGGATCTTTCTCTCAACTTATGTCTATGCACTGGTCACAATGCGCGGTATTGAGGGTAGCACTGGGGAAATCACTACCTATGGCTTTGCTATCCAAGTTGCATTACTGCTCACTCTAATCAGCGTCGGCTACCTCGTTTATTTCATCCACAATGTGGCGCAATCCATCCAAGTGGATAACATCGCCCACCAGATCAACCTGGAATTCCACCAGGCAATAAACCGTGAATACCCAAGCTCAACAGAGCCCAAAAGCGGCGAGCACTTCGATACTGAGCGCCTGGCATTGGGGCCTGGGTGGATCCCCTTACCCACTCCCCGCGGGGGCTATATACAGATCATCGACCGGGAAAAAATGATTGCCATTGCGGAAAAATTTAATTGCTGTGTGCAGGTCCATTGTCACCCAGGCTCCTATGTGCATCACTGGGGACACATCGGCAGAATTTATCAGGGCGACAACCCTGAAAAGATAATTCCACCACTGCAGTCCGCCCTACAAATTGGCGCATTGCCCACTGCCGAGCAGGACATTGTTTTTTCAGTGCGCCAGTTATCACAGATTGCAGTACGTGCACTATCCCCCGGTATTAATGATCCTTTCACAGCCTATTCCTGTGTTGACCGCCTCATTGAGGGGCTGGGTACTGTGCTGCAAAGACCGGAACCTGCGAATTGTTTTACTGACTCCAGCGGAGCTTTACGCCTAATCAGCTGCAAATTGGAATTTGCTCAGCTGCTTGATGCTTCACTGGATGAAATCGTCTAACACGGCCGCGCCAATGGCGTTTTTATGCGCCACTTACTCAACGCATTGGAACATCTCGCCGAAGTTTGCCAAAGGGAAAAAGACAAGACTGCACTATTTAATTATCTGCAACGTCTGGCCAACGACAATAAAAACTTTATTAGGAGTGAAACCGATTCCACTGAAATTCAGCAAATAACATCTGCTATTCAAAAAAAGCTCGCCAGCTGACACTGCAACCTAAACAAGAATCATTTTCGTTGCTATTTTCGGCCAAATTCGTGTTAAAAACCGTGTTTTTTCTGCATTCCGCAGCTAACAACTTCTTCTTGACTTGCCGCAAATCGCAACGCAAACTCGGCCCGGATTGCAGCTATCACCCTAAAATAAATTGTGGGAAATCGGTCAGCTGCAGACATAAGTGACTAACACAATTTAGTGACTTTTTATTGCTACTTATTTCAAGTAACCAACAAATAGGAATTCTCTGAGGGTGTTATCTAGCTCGCAGGGCCACAGGAGCAAAAGCTATGAAAGGCGATCCCAAGGTTATCGAACATTTAAATAAAGTACTGGGCAATGAGCTGGTAGCTATCAACCAGTATTTTCTGCATGCGCGCATGTACGACAACTGGGGTTTAAAAGAGCTGGGCAAACAGGAATACCACGAATCCATCGATGAAATGAAACACGCCGATTGGCTGATCGAGCGTATCCTGTTCCTTGAGGGTATCCCCAATCTGCAGCACCTGGGCAAATTGATGATCGGTGAGAATACCGAGGAAATGCTCAAGTGCGACTTGAAGATTGAATCCAAAGCAATTCCCGATCTGCGCGAAGCTATCGCCTACTGTGAATCGGTACGCGATTACGGCAGCCGTGAATTACTGGAAAAAATTCTCGACTCCGAAGAAGAGCATGTCGACTGGCTGGAGACACAGCTCGAACTGATTGACAAAGTGGGCATTCAAAACTACCTGCAAACTCAAATGGAAACTGCAGCCGGCCACTCTGGCAAATAATTAGAACAACCTTAACAGGTATAAAAAAACCGCAGTTTCAACTGCGGTTTTTTTATTCTCAACCATGTACTGCCGCTTTCACCAGGCAGATACATCGAAGCAAAAACGAAAATTAACCTTCGCCTTCACTCTCCGCCGATGCCTCATCGATCAGGGTTTTCAGCTCACCATTTTCATACATTTCCATAATGATGTCGCAACCGCCGACCAACTCACCCTTCACCCAAAGCTGAGGGAAAGTCGGCCAATTGGCGTACTTGGGCAATTCAGTGCGAATATCTGGATTAGCCAGGATATCCACATAAGCAAAGCGCTTACCGCAGGCCATCATCGCCTGGGAGGCGCGCATGGAAAAGCCGCACTGGGGCGCGTTGGGGCTACCTTTCATGTAGAGCAGAATGTCGTTGTCAGCAATCTGCTGTTTGATGTTCTCCAGTGTATCCATAAGCGTGAGAAACCTCAGGTGGTGGAAGCAAATTTATTAACGTGTATCGCATCGGCACCCAGCCATTGCGCACGGTCGGCCATTGTACCTCAGCGCAGGGGGGAATAAGTACCCGCAGCAGTGCATAGCCAAAAAATGCGCACCACTCCCCAATGGCCCCATCCTTTACAAAGAGAAATCAAATAGATGGCCCACACGCCGTAAAGGCTGTGTTAGCATTAGCTGAACGATATAATTTGCAGATTAAAATACACCAAACAGAATTATCTGCGGAAATGGTTTCTATTAAACAAGCCCAACGATTAAATAAGGAGGCGTCTCAGTGCCCCCCCACACACTGATGCACAACTATGGCGAAAGGACCCTGACCCTGGTCCGCGGCGAGGGAAACTACGTGTGGGATGATCGCGGCCACCGCTACCTGGACGCTATTTCCGGTATCGCCGTCTGCGGTCTTGGCCACTGCCATCCCAAAGTCACCGAAGCCCTACAGGAGCAGGCCAACACCCTGCTGCATGTATCCAACCTGTACAACATTCCTCCCCAACAGCAGTTGGCCGACCGGCTCGTATTCCTATCGGGTATGGATAATGTATTTTTCTCCAACTCCGGTGCTGAGGCCAATGAGGCCGCTATCAAGCTAGCGCGTAAACTCGGTAATGAGCGCGGGCTGGTGACACCGCAAATTGTGGTTATGGAGGGCGCTTTCCATGGGCGAACACTCGCCACGCTTACGGCAACAGGCAATGAAAAGGCACAACAGGGCTTCGCCCCCTTACCCGAGGGTTTTTTGCGGGTGCCTTTCAACGATGTGCAAGCCATTGAAAACCTGGCAGAACAGCACAGCGATATCGTCGCCATACTGGTGGAACCAATACAAGGGGAAGGCGGTGTCCGCGTACCAGATACCGACTACCTAAAACAACTTCGTACACTCTGCGATCGGCACGACTGGCTGTTAATGTTGGATGAGATCCAGACCGGCAACGGTCGCAGCGGCAGAATGTTTGCCTACCAGCACACAGACATAGTGCCGGATGTATTAACCACCGCCAAAGGGCTCGGCAATGGTGTCCCTATCGGCGCCTGTCTCGCCCGCGGCAAGGCTGCCGGCCTTTTCACCGCTGGCAGCCACGGTTCGACCTTCGGCGGCAACCCTCTCGCTTGCCGTGCCGGTCTTGCCGTGCTGGAGACTCTTCAGGGCGAGTGGTTAATTGAGCGCGCAGATAAACTGGGCGAACAATTACTACACTCCCTACGCATGCGACTGGGCGATTGCCCAGGGGTAGTGGATATTCGCGGACAGGGTCTGATGATCGGTATTGAACTCAACCACTCTTGCGCTGAGCTGGTCGAACGGGCTAGGGAGCAGGCGTTACTGATCAACGTCACCGCCGGCAATGTGGTGCGGCTACTGCCTCCACTCATCCTTACTGACGAGGAGTGCCAGCAACTGGCCGTCGATGTCAGCACTCTGATTCAACAATTTATCCCTCAGGCAGTCTGAAGCACTCAAAGGAGAACAATTTATGGCGGCCAGGCATTTCCTCACCTTAATGGATCTCTCCGCAGAGGAGCTAAAACAAATTATCGAACGCGCTATCGAATTAAAAACCCTGCGCAACCAGGGCATTACTACCGACCTCTTTCGCGGCAAAGTGCTGGGAATGATTTTTGAAAAGTCTTCCACCCGCACCCGCGTCTCTTTTGAAGCTGGCATGGCGCAGATGGGTGGCAGCGCCCTGTTTCTGTCACCGCGCGACACTCAGCTGGGGCGCGGCGAGCCTATCGAAGACAGCGCTCGGGTGATCTCACGCATGGTCGACATAGTAATGATCCGCACCTTCGGCCATCAAAATGTGGAGCGCTTCGCAGCCCACTCACGGGTGCCCGTAATCAATGCTTTATCTGACAGTTACCACCCCTGCCAGTTACTCGCCGATATCCAGACTTTCGTCGAACACCGCGGCAGCCCCGCGGGCAAAGTGGTGGCCTGGGTGGGCGACGGCAACAATATGTGCCACTCCTATATCAATGCGGCGCGGCTTTGCGACTTTGAACTACGTATCTCTTGCCCCCAAGGATATGCTCCAGATGCCGATATTGTCGCTGCCGCCGGCGATCGGGTAAATGTTGTGCATAACCCTGTGGAGGCCGTGCGCGATGCCGACTGGGTCAGTACCGATGTTTGGGCTTCCATGGGCCAGGAGACAGAACAACAAGCCCGCAGCGAAGCCTTCGACAGCTACCAAGTGAATCACGAGCTGATGAGCCACGCCAACGAAGACGCAATTTTCATGCATTGTCTGCCAGCGCACCGCGGTGAGGAAGTCAGCGCCGAATTACTGGAGGACGAGCGTATTTCCAAGGTATGGGACGAGGCGGAAAATCGCCTACATGCACAGAAAGCACTCATGGAGTTTTTACAGGAGCACAGCCAGTAAGGTTTTTTATGCGTCGGTCGATGGCGTTATTTACAACCTGTCGACTGGCCCATCCTCCGCCCTACCACCCCTCCACCAACTGACATCCGTATAAAAAACGACCACGCACTTTTTCGTGGCATCAAAATACAGGTTCAGACGAAACAATACGTATGAACAAATAATAACCAGGCATGTTGCAACAAAAAAATCACGCCATAAAACTGATCATCTTAGTACCAACTTGCTCAAATTGCGCACATTCGCAAATGGTTATTGCCGTTGTTAATTTAGAACGCCCCGGCTATTAAAAAAAATTGTAAGAGCTTGTATTACCCTTCTCCCTTCACTGACAAATGCCATGCAGCCCAGCTGTGGCGGGACCTGCCGCGGAAGTGGCTACTGACTCAACACGCCTACCCACAATTTATCCACAAACAACCACAAAGTTATTCGGCTTGAACTGACCCGCCTACCGCATTATCTTGTAGCGCGCTCGAGGCATACCCCCTATATATTGGGGTAAGGGACCTTGAGCATCCCCAAATCTAGGGGCGAATCCCGGCACTCCGCCACACTTTTTGGCGGCCGGTGCCAGACGCTGCTTTTTTCAAAGCAGAATCAGAGGTAAGCGGGCGGAAAGGAATGATCCGCCACAGGCAGCAGCCGGCAAAGCTTAACTGAATGCCGGCCACCGAGCCGCCTGTTTCCAGTGCCTTCACGGTGTGGGAGGAATCACTGGCCAAGCGATGGACTCGCTCCGCACATGCCACGCAGTCCAGTGGCGCTGTTCTGGTGAACACACGCGGACAGACAACAATACAAACCTTTCGGAGATTTACATGCACACAGAGACAGGGCGCTCTCAAACCGTGCCTGCGGCAAAATCAGGCACAACCAGCGACCAGGCTACTGACGGCACCACTCTGGCCGCCACCGCACCGGGCCAGATCCGCGTCATCAAGCGCAATGGTACCGTTGTCCCCTACGACGATGGCAAAATTTCCGTTGCCGTTACCAAGGCCTTTCTCGCTGTTGAAGGCGGCACCGCCGCTGCGTCCAGCCGTGTACACGAGCAAGTCGAGGAGCTGGTTGGCCAGATCAGCGCCACCTTTAAGCGTCGCATGCCCTCTGGCGGCACTATCCATATCGAGGAAATTCAGGACCAGGTGGAACTGGCCCTGATGCGCGCCGGTGAACACAAGGTTGCCCGCGACTACGTACTCTACCGCGAAGAGCACGCACGCCTGCGTGCAGAAAAAGAAAAAAGTGCCAGTGAAACCGAGCAGGCCGTCGATGCGCACCCCAGCATCCGCGTTAAACTCGACGACGACAGCCTCGTTCCCCTGGATATGGAGCGCCTGCGCACTGTTGTCAGCGAAGCCTGTGAAGGTCTGAAAGACGTTAACGCCGAGGCCATCCTCAGCGAGGCTCTGAAGAACCTTTACGACGGCGTCTCCGAAAACGATATCAATACCGCCCTGGTAATTACTGCGCGTACTCTGGTTGAAAAAGAGCCAAATTACACTTACGCCACAGCCAGCCTGCTACTGGACAAGCTGCGCTCCGAAGCCCTGCGCTTCCTCGATATCGCCGAGCGCGCCACCCAGCATGAGATGGAAAAACTCTACGCTTCCACTCTGCCCGCTTACGTGAAGAAGGGTATCGAGCTGGACCTGCTGGACCCCGCCCTGGCCACCTTCGACCTGGAAAAACTCGGCGGAGCTTTAAAAGGCGAGCGCGATCACCAGTTTACCTACCTGGGCCTGCAGACCCTGTACGACCGCTACTTCCTGCACAGTGACGATATTCGTTTCGAGCTGCCGCAGATTTTCTTTATGCGCGTCGCCATGGGCCTCAGCATTAACGAAGAAAACAAGAACGAGCGCGCGGTAGAGTTCTACAACCTGTTGAGCTCTTTCGACTACATGAGCTCCACCCCGACCCTGTTCAACGCCGGCACCCTGCGCCCGCAGCTGTCCTCCTGCTACCTGACCACGGTACCGGACGACCTGCACGGCATTTACGGTGCTATCCGCGACAACGCCATGCTGTCCAAGTGGGCCGGCGGTCTCGGCAACGACTGGACGCCAGTGCGCTCCCTGGGTTCCTATATCAAAGGCACCAACGGCAAGTCACAAGGTGTTGTGCCCTTCCTGAAAGTGGCCAACGACACCGCAGTAGCCGTCAACCAGGGCGGTAAGCGCAAGGGCGCTGTTTGTGCCTACCTGGAAACCTGGCACCTGGATATCGAGGAATTCCTCGAACTGCGCAAGAATACCGGTGACGACCGCCGCCGCACCCACGATATGAACACCGCAAACTGGGTCCCCGACCTGTTTATGAAGCGCGTGTTCGAAGACAAAGAGTGGACCCTCTTCTCCCCGGCCGATTGCCCGGACCTGCACGACCTGTTCGGCACCGCCTTTGAAGAGCGCTACAACCACTACGAGCAACTGGCTGCCGAAGGCAAGCTGCGTCTGTTCAAGAAAATCCGCGCGCTCGACCTGTGGCGCAAGATGCTGGGCATGCTGTTCGAAACCGGCCACCCCTGGATCACCTTTAAAGACAGCTGCAACCTGCGCAGCCCGCAACAGCACGCCGGTGTGGTACACAGCTCCAACCTGTGCACCGAGATCACGCTCAACACCAAGGCCGACGACGAAATCGCCGTATGTAACCTGGGCTCCGTCAACCTGGCTCAACATATTGGTGACAACGGTGAACTCGACCGCACCAAGCTGGCCAATACCGTAAAAACCGCGGTACGTATGCTCGATAACGTGATCGACATTAACTACTACGCGGTTGAAAGTGCACGTCAGTCCAACATGCGTCACCGCCCTGTGGGCATGGGCCTGATGGGCTTCCAGGACGCGCTGTACAAAGCCGGCATCGCCTACGCCAGCGATGAAGCCGTAGCCTTCGCCGACAACACCATGGAAGCGATTAGCTTCGAAGCCATCTCCGCTTCCAGCGACCTGGCTGCTGAGCGCGGCAAGTACCAGACCTACGAAGGCTCCCTGTGGAGCAAGGGTGTTCTGCCACTGGATTCCATCCAGATCCTGGCTGAGCAGCGCGGCCAGCAATTTATCGATCAGGACACCAGCTCCACTCTGGACTGGGACGGCCTGCGCGAAAAAGTAAAAGCCCAAGGTATGCGTAACTCCAACGTGATGGCGATCGCCCCTACCGCGACCATTGCCAATATCACCGGGGTTTCCCAGTCGATCGAACCGACTTATCAAAACCTGTATGTGAAATCGAACCTGTCCGGCGAATTCACCGTAGTAAACCCCTACCTGGTACACGATCTGAAAGATCGCGGCCTGTGGGATCAGGTCATGGTTAACGACCTGAAATACTACGAGGGTTCCGTGCAGAAAATCGATCGCGTACCAGAAGACCTGAAAGCGAAATACCGCACCGCGTTTGAAGTGGAACCGCGTTGGATTGTGGACGCCGCCAGCCGTCGCCAGAAGTGGATCGACCAGGCTCAGTCCCTGAATCTGTATATTGCCGGCGCTGATGGCAAGAAGCTGGACCTGACCTATCGCATGGCTTGGTTCCGCGGCTTGAAAACCACTTACTACCTGCGTGCCCTGGCTGCCACTACCACAGAGAAATCCACTGTAAACAGCGGCACCCTGAACGCGGTAAGCGCACACGGCAGCAGCAATGGTGCCGCCGCAGCAGCGCCTGTAGAACAGGCTGCACCCGCACCGGCGGCAGTGCCGCAGGCTTGCTCTCTGGACGATCCAGACTGCGAAGCCTGTCAGTAAAAATTTGGCCCCTACTGGGGCCTGTACTCACTCTCGGGGGAGAGCGTCGTAACCGCAAGTGCGGGCATGACCATGCGCAACGACCCCGGCCCACCCGGCTGCAAAAACCGGGAAGAATTTTCGGGCCGGGGATCGTCTGCGTTTTTTCCCAACTGCGTTTTCAGTAACCCGCACAAAGGTGCGGCGTATGAAAACCACGAAAAAACTTTGCCACAAACCTCACAGCCGTGCGGCAAAAACCCAAAAATAATTTTTGGCTAAAAGCAAAGTGATAATTGATCTGGCACAAAAATTTTGTGCCCCGCTGGGGTAAAAATACCTGCAGCGATTGACCACTGCCGGAAAATTCCGGAATAGCACCCCTGGCCTCGCTCTGCGAATGTAGCGCCAGGAAGAACACAGAAATTAATATCGAATTTTCGATAACGAGACCGATTAAAAGGGCCGACTATGCTGAGCTGGGACGATTTCGAGACAAAGCCCCAACAACCCGAAAAAGCCGTTAAGGCGCAGACCGCAGCGGAGCCCCAGGCGAAATCCGTACAAGAGCCCAGCGCTTCTTACTCTGCGGAAACTCCAGCGAGCTCCACCACAAAAAATGGCTCCGCCGCTGTTGAGGCTGCACGTGCAGCCGTTGCCAGCCTGGACCCGGCGCCCGGCCTGGAAGAACTGGAAATGGGTGCGGCCCGTATCCAGGTGGATGAAAAGCGTATTATCAATTGCCGTGCCGACCTCAACCAGCTGGTCCCCTTTAAATACGACTGGGCCTGGCAAAAATACCTGGACGGCTGCGCCAACCACTGGATGCCCCAGGAAATCAACATGAACAAAGACGTGTCCATGTGGAAAGACCCCAACGGTCTGACCGAGGACGAGCGTCGTATCGTGGAATACTCCCTGGGTTATTTCTCCACTGCGGACTCCCTGGTTGCTAATAATCTGGTACTGGCTATCTACCGTCATATCACCAACCCAGAGTGCCGCCAGTACCTGCTGCGCCAGTCTTTCGAAGAAGCGATCCACACCCACGCCTACCAGTACTGTGTAGAATCCCTGGGCATGGACGAAGGCGAAGTCTTCAATATGTACCGCGAAGTGCCCGCCGTTGCCAAAAAGGCGGCTTGGAGCCTGTCCCACACCCAGGCCATCGGTGATCCCAACTTCAAAACCGGCACCGTTGAATCCGACCAGGAGCTGCTGCGCAACCTGATCGCCTTCTATGCCGTCACCGAAGGTATCTTCTTCTACTGTGGTTTCAGCCAGATTCTGTCTATGGGTCGCCGCAACAAAATGACCGGTGTTGCCGAGCAGTTCCAGTACATCCTGCGCGACGAGTCTATGCACCTGAACTTCGGCATCGACGTGATCAACCAGATCAAGCTGGAAAACCCACACCTGTGGACGGCGGAATTCCAGCAGGAAGTGACCCAGATGATTCTCGAAGGTATGGAACTCGAAGTGGCCTACGCCCGCGACACCATGCCCCGCGGCGTACTCGGCATGAATGCAAATATGATGGAGGAATACCTCCAGTTTATCGCCAACCGCCGCCTCAGCCAGCTGGGCCTGAAAGAGCAGTTCCCAGGCGCACAGAACCCATTCCCGTGGATGTCTGAGATTATGGACCTGCGCAAAGAGAAAAACTTCTTTGAAACCCGCGTTATCGAATATCAGACCGGCGGCGCGCTGCAGTGGTAAGAGAGGCTTCCGGCCAGTGAATTACTACAAAAGGAAAAAGTAGTCGCTCACAGGAAGAGAAGTATTGAAAACGGGCTTTCAGCCCGTTTTTTTTTATCTAAATCCTGAATAGTTTAAAACAAAAGCATAAAAAGGCTTTTCTTACCTCTCCACCCCCTGACTTAACATTTATTGCAATACACCTTGCCCCCTCGGAGTCTATTTCAAGTGGAACCTGCCAAGTCCCCGCAACAAATAACTCATAAACTTTTTTGCAGAGCGAGGCCCCACTCCCGCTCTCATCAAGCAGCTTCTTCCAGCGCCTTGCTAACCGTCACCCAGCCAGCAAGGCCCCAAAGAACAATTCCCTAACGTGTTAAACCCGTTCCAGTGGATTTCTGAGATTATGGACCTGCCTGAGATTATGGATCTGCGCAAAGAGAAAAACTTTTTTGAAACCCGCATTATCGAATATCAGACCGACGGTGCATTGTGGTGGTAAGCCGCTGCGAGTCACAGCATTAACTGACTCCAATTACAGTATCCGGTGACTTTGAGAATGTTTCTTATTTACTGAGCTGGGCGTAACGAAATACATATAGAGAAGATTATAGATACCAATAATGAGGTTTCGCTCATGTGGAACCTCCCCCAACAGGCTGTAGAAATGGAGTTACTAAAAAATAGTCGTTCACAGGAAGTGATGTATTGAAGCGGGCATAATGCCCGCTTCAATACAAAATAGGAGGTACATTGAAATATCTATGTAAACTCCTAGGGACGAGGTAACTTATAGCTTCCTGGCTGACACAGAGTTTTAAACACCCTCCAGACTTCATCATGCCACTTTCACTCTAAAGCCTGAACTTGTAACTCGGTGAGTATCATCCCCTCTTTAGCCAACTTGGCCTTAAGCGCTTTTAATCACAATTTAAAGTTGACCAGGATATGCCATTAACAGATGCTTAGAACACCATTGGGAGATACAAATACACCACATTTACGTAGTTCATTAGATCCCCAAACTTTTCCACGGGCAGGCTCTTGCAGGGTATAGGTCAATAGGACCATCTTCGATGGCAGTATCAACTCGATTTGTGGTTAGGTACCCGCCAATCTTTCTCAAAAAAAACACCCTCGCCGCCGCTTAAAACAGCTTCTTTGTACCGATAGAAGGTGTCTCGATACATCACACATCTTACAAGTTTTGGTGATTTTGCCGAGATCTTCTGCCAGCTTGAGCATTCCATTCTTGTGTTTGATGATGCGATCCTTAGTATGGATCAAGGGATTTATCCTTGGTTTTTCTTTTCGGTTTAGGCTCCCTCATCAAAACCCGTAACCTCCTATTTTTTTATAGTGGATGTGCTCGGTTTGATCTGAATCAATCCAGCCCAGTCATTATAAAAACATTGACCATCAAATATTGCATACAGATTTTTCCGAACACCCACCTATACAAAACAATCGTGAGAAAAACTATTAAAAAAACTAGAAAAATCCAAAACGATCACACCAATCGCAACAAAAACCATCAAGCAAGCCCCAAAGAAATTGGGGCAGCTTACTCCAACCATCACTTAAAGGTAAAAGATTAATTCATAAAATTACTTCACCATTTTTTCGACTAACTTTACCAAATACTCCCACCTTTCAATTATTATAATCTCCAAAAACAATCAAAATAGAATTCTCACCATAAAACCAGGAGAACATTGTAGCTTTCTTTTTACTTCTAAAATAATCCCTACCTATAGAATCCATATACTCTATAGCTTTTTTTAGCTTTTTAGAATTTTGAAACTCAACTTCATAGGCCCCAAACTCAGTAAAAAAACCATTTTCATAATTTAGAGATATCACCCTCCCCCTATACTCATTACTGCCATCAAATGCATTAACTCCAAATTCTTGACCAAGAAAATCCTCCACCTTACTTGGGGCTATATCGGCCATATCAACTTTATCAACCTTAAGCCCCTTAAAACCTAAATTATTTTCAAATTGAGAGATACCCAGGTTATAAATATCAAGCATAGAAGCAGAATTATCACTCCTTATTGACTTAGAGCTTCCAACCACAGGAAGTAAAAGTAAAATCAAAATAAATATAGCTTGAAGCTTCATTAACCCCTCCAAATAATGATCGACTTCACCTTAGCTTAAAATCTGAAAGTTTTGGCCTGTCAGCAGACTCATACGTAATTTTTGCCTTTACATCATCTAAACTCTTTGCTTCAGAAAATTCTAACAAAGTCTTATTGAACGTTGAAAACCCTTTTGGACCACATATCTCCAAGCAACCAGCTGTCCCAAACGTTTCCCTTTCATTATCTGGTCCATCATGAATTAGAAAGTTATCATAAACTATCCAAGCACCATTTTCGTCAGTATTGGCACTATGTATCTCATATTCTGGATACCAATCAATCGTATGAGTTTGCTTATCCGCCAAGCCTGCAACTGACATTTTTCCATCCTTATTTCTCGGCCCAAATCTTATCACCTCAAAAGTTTTTGATTTATCTCCCGTAGTAACAGTTAAATCATACAGTGGGGCTTGGTAAACTTTATTAGGGTCACCGTCAGGATAAGCCCAACTCGACGCATAGTTTCCATTTGGTGTTCCACTTACAGTTATTTTTACCTCCTTTGGCTTGGAAGGTTCACCACCACAACAATCAGAACCAGAACCAGCTTCTACAACCGACTCTCCCATCGGATCTATAAAGTTAATCGGATTATTCCGCGCATAGCGATAAGGCGTCCAACGCTGTGGATCCGTAAAACGTCCCGAGTGATTTAGCACCGGATCCGGGCTGATAAAGGTACCAAAGTCAGACTGCAGGTAGCGACGCTCGAAGTAACCTAACCCCGTAGATTCATCCAGCTCTTTACCCGCATAGCGGTAAGGTGCTGCGGTACTATCACCGAAGACATTTTCCAGCTCGCCGTAAGACTTATAGGTAAAGACATTAATGATCTTGCCAGCCTTATCCAGAGTCAGGTCGGTAGAACCTACGTGCGTGTGCAGGTAATACTCAGTCGGCGTGAACACTTCTCCACTCTGGTCACTGCGGGCAATACGTTTCTGGCCAACACTGATGTACTTCAGTAATTTGCCATCACGTACTTCACTATCTCCGTCGATATACAGAGTGACGCTGCGAGCTCCGCCTGTACGTTCGGTGATTTTAAAGCGGCGCTGGTGTTTAAAGTCATAACCGTACTGGTCAGCAGCTTGCTTATTACCGGCATAAGTCAGGCGCTGGTCGTGGTCCCAGTGGTAGGTCTGGTCGCCGGCTTGCGTACGATTACCGTTGTCATCGTATTCAATCAGGCCTTCAGCCCAGCTCAACGCTTGGGGTCCGGGCAGGCTGCCACGGCTGCTGCGGTTGGAGGCGCCAGTGTTGCCATTGTCATGGCTGCCGCCGTAACGCAGATCTGTGATCTGGGTATTTCCAGCGGTGGCCATATCTGCCAGGTCGACACTCGCGCGACCCACTTGCAGCAGGTTGCCGATTTTGTCGTAGCTGTAATAAACCTGCTCGATATCGTCGGCAACGCCGGTCAGGCGATAGACATCGTCGTAGCTGTAGACAATATTTTTTGCCAGGGAGGCTGCCTGAGCACTGGTTGCGCCGAGTTCGGCAGCCATTGCGGCGAGAGCGTCACTGGGGCGTTGATCGTCGATACCGAGTACATTGGAGACGGCATCAAAACGGTAATCCCACTGTTGCAGTGGCAGGGCGTCCCCGCTGCGCTGGGTGCGCAAGCCAGCCAGTCGCTGGCGCTCGTCAAAACCCCAATCAGTTTCAACACCATTGGCCAGCCCTTGGTGCTGCAAAACCCCATTGGCGGTATAGTCCAGGCGTTCCACCACTCCCGGGATGCGCTCGAGCAGGCCGCGGGTGTTGTATTCGAAGTTCACCCGGCTATTGTCGGGGTAGAACTGCTGTGTCATACGCCCAGCACTGTCATAGGCGAAGCGCGTGGTGTAGAGGGGGCTGTCAATTTGTGGGCCGGTAATCTTGCGCTGGCGCTGTACCACTCGGCCGCGTGCGTCATATCCCCATTGCTCGAAGCCAGCTTGGTCGGTCACTTTGGCCAGGCGCCCAAGCAGGAAGGCACCGCCCTCTTCGCCGCGCTGGTCGTACTGGTAGCTGACTACCGGTGAGGTGGAGCCCAGCTGCAAGCCCGGTTGCCAATTTGCGCCGCTGGGAGCTTCTCCTCGCGGCGATAATTGATACTCGGCAAAGAGACGGTTGGCGCCGTCGTAGCGATAGTGCCGCTCCTGCCCCAGGGCATCGCGGGTGGCCAGTAGGTTGCCGGCATCGTCAAAGTACTGCCAGCGCTGTCCGCGGTTGGGGTCGTCCAAGAAGCGCATACGCCCCAGGTCGTCGTAGTGCATGGTGCGCACATTATTTTGCGCATCCTGCAGGCGGATAAAATTACCATTGAGGTCGTAGTCGTAATAGGTGGACCAGGTGGCACCACCGATGCCGCCCTGGGTATTGGCTCCAACAATTTCATCCACTTGCCTCAGGCGGTACTCACCCTGCGCCGTTTGCAGGCCATCAAACACCAGTTTTTTGGCGGCGCCATGGTGAACACTGTTCGCACGAGTTTGCTCTTCATCTTCCAGCACCTGTGCCATGGGCAAATAGGTGATGCGATTGAAGACACTTTCCCCACTTTGCGCGGTATAGGGCTGATAAACCTCCTGGGTACGCCCTTGGGCGTCGTAAAGATATTGTCGGTGGTGCTGGCCTTTATCATTAGCGCGATAGGCGAGCCCCTGGGCAAAGTAAGGCAGTGCGGTCTGCACTACTTGGCCGCGCGCATTAAAGTTACTGTGATCGCTGACCACAACCTGTCCCGGTTGCTCGGCTTCACTGCGCACCATCAGGGTGCGGCCCAGACCGTCGTAAAAACGGCGGCTGTCGATGGTACCGCTAGCACCACTCCGCTCGCGCTGGCGAGTCTCTACCCAGCTGATACGGTGACCATCCACCATCTGCGCCAGTTGGTAATCGTACTCAACCGTGGGGAGTTGCAGGCTGTCCCCTGGCTTGGCCATGGCAGTGAGGCGCCCGTGGCTGTCGTAACCATATTGGGTCTGCTGTCCGTTAAAGTCGGTGTAGTCGGTAAGTACACCCAGACCTTTGTCGTAACCCGCACGAGCGGTGAGCCAGCGGCTGCCGGTATGCAAACCCACTTCTGTTGGGAAGGTATGATATTGCGAGTCGTAAGTGACTTTGGTTTGGTGGCCTGTGTTGGCGTCCCACAAGGGGTCATAACTTTGAATGCGGTTGCCGAAGGCATCGTAGCGGTGGCGCTCTGCGGCAACATAGGCATCTGCACTCTCAGCATCGTGCCAGAGTCGACGCAGGGTCAGGTTGCCCTTGGAGACCGCGCCTAAATTACCAGCGGAGAAACTTTCATCATCGTAGAACCACTGCTCTTTGGCCACAGCGCGGCCCGATAGGTCGGTAACCTTGCGCTCTAGCGGTAGGTGCAGGAACCAGTGGCCCTGTGCAGAGGCGGATTCCGCACTGAAGCGCAATTGGGTAATACGCTCGTCCTGCCAGTTGCCATCGGTACGGCCCAGCTCTTTGATATAAGTGGTATTGCCGTAATTATCGTAGTCATACTCCCAGGCAAGGGTCACTGGGGTACCGCTGCCTCGCTCCAGCATATGCTGCTGGCGTTCGGTCATAGCCGCAAACTCGACTTTGCGGCTTTCCTCGGCATAACCGGACAGCAGTTGGCGCAACTCCCACTGATTTTCCTCTCGCCAGAAAATTCCGCCGAAGGCATCGCGGGTTTCTATTTGTTTGATCTTGCCCTGTAGGGCTTCCTGTTCGGTGCCATCGGCTTTTTGGCCCAGGTGGAATTCGTAGCGGGTTGCCAGTGTCGGGGTACTGGCATCGCCCACGCGACGCTCTTCACTGTGTGCAAAGCCCTGGAATTCTTTATCGGCAGCATCGTAAAAGCCGTCCCAGTAATCCATCTCGGTGGTTTGCTGTTCACCACCGCGGCCATCATCCACAACAACGCGCTTAAGTACCTGCATTGCCACAGGGATACCCTGCGACCAGGGGCTGTTACCCTCGCGGTCTCTCACCATCTCCTCGACAACAGAGCCGTACTCCAGGGTCGTCAATGCACCCAGGCCATTGTCGATCGTTTTTAGCTGATTCGGTTGCTCATTGGGGAATAGCTCTGCGAAATAAAAAGTATTAGCACCGCGACCGGGGCTGTACCAAACAATATCCGTAGAGCCGTTACCATTAATATCGACCAGGCGCACCTCTTCGGGAGCAACATTGCCTTGGGCCTGGATCAGTTGTGGCTGGCTAAATTGGGCTAATTGATGTTGGTTGCTGTTCAGGCCCTGGTTAAGCCAGATGGATACATGGGTTCCATTCAGATACACCAGGTCAGCGCGGCCGTCGGCATTGATATCAGTAACACGAACATTCTTGAGGTTGTGTAACGTATCGGGACTATTGGCAAACACTACTGCGGGAGCAAAACCCTGCAGGCCACGGTTAGCGTAGTAAGCCGCGTAGCCATTGCTAACCCAAACCAGATCAGGCAGACCATCTCCGTTCATATCCCGAAGAAAGACATTGGGATCACCCAAACGCACTCTCTGGCTATCTGCAGGTATCGGTAATTCGATGGGCTGCGACCAGCCATCGGGGTGGTTCAACTGCACTATATGAGATGTAACCTTCCCATTAGTGCTAGCAGAGGTTGTAAAAACGTCAATGCGCTTATCGTTATTGATATCCACCATTTCAACGTTTGGACTGTCCAGGGGAATATACAGGCGATTGAGTGCCCCGCTATACTGCCAATTATGCGTTTCATCCAAGTGGAAGTAATCAATACTGCCGGAATTGTACTGCAGCATATTAACCAGCCCGTCACCATCGATATCAGCCCAGGTAACGGCGGGATTAGAAATTCGGCTATAGGAAAAAGTACTCATTTCGCGATAGTTCTGCCATTGCGGCAGGCCATCGTCCCCTGGACCTAGGTTGAGCCAGTAGCTGTCTTTATTCGGTGCGGTGTTAATAATATCCGGCAGTCCATCGCGGTTAATATCCAAGAAGGCAACGTCGGGGTTATTCAGTGGTACCTGACTCGCAGCCGGCATCGGTGACATAAACACCTGATCCTGCTGATAGTGGGTGTAGCCATAGCGTACTGGTGGCAGGGTTACCGTAGATTCGCCCTCGCCTGCACTGGAATGGACTTCCTGTAACAAAGAGAGGCTTTGCCATTCCGTTAGCGGCTGATAGGAAAATTCGTATTTACGTAAGTGGCGCCCGGCAAATTGTGTTTCCACGCGCTGCAAGCGATAAGCGGTTTTAATCTCAAAACCCGCTTTATAATTTGTTAGGATGTCAGGGCGGTCTTCATAGTGAAACTGCACCGCCATATCGCCATTCGTATTATATTGAATCCTGTCCAGATAAATCTGAACACCATCATCCAACTTGCGATATTGATAGTCGATACGATTGCCATGGGTATCTTCTACCGCCTCTAGATACCAGGAGAATACCGATGTGCCGTTGTTGCCACTGACTCGGCTATTAGAGTCTTGCCCCAAATACCAACGCAGGCCGTTGGATTGAGTCACCAGCCAACCCTTCGACAGACGCTCGTAGCGAGCAAAATCGCTGGCATTTTTGGTGCGATAAACACCGTCTTCCACCAGAACTAATTCTTCGCCCAGGTGATTGATAAACGTATCAAACTCATCAAACTCATCGGTGCGACCATCGCGGTCGTTATCCTGCCGATCAGTCTGACCCCACTCTGAATAATTAGGCAGGCCCTTGTCGGTTTGACGCTGGATATAGGGAATAACCAGTTTATGCCCCAGTCCCAATAGCCCGTTACCAAACCCGCTGTTGTATTCCAGTGATACATCCGGAGCCAGTCCATTGCGCCCAGGGGGCACAGCCAAGTTCACTAGACGTGAACTGGTGCCGGTATTTAAATTAGGGGTGAAAGCCTCACCGAGCCCGGAGATACTGCCCGGACCTGTCGGCAGATTGAGAACGGGCGCTTGCAAAGCGGTGTGTTCATTGGCAGCAACAGCAGCCGTAGATGACACAACCATGCAGCAAGACAGCAATAATTTGCGCAGCATAAGCATCCTTGTTTAACAAAAAGCGCTTTATAAAAAGCATCTTAAAAATTAATTCTTTTTTATTTATAAATAAATATTGATGATATTTAGTAACTTCTCCTGTAAATAGAGGAGCAATCCAGGGGTATCAATGCCACTGGATTGCCAAGAAGGTTCTCTATTTTTTAGAAGTTAGACTGATTGGATTAGTGAATTACTGGCTGCTTCAGCAATAATAGCGGACCAATATCATCATCACCACAGGTATCAAAATTTCTTGATTTATAGCGATGATTGAAGATCAGTTCAATATCCTTAATCGCATCAATATCTACAAGCTGACCAAACCGATCTTTCAATTGAATCGATAAGCGCCAACCTGTTGCGGCGACACTGCGCTCCTTGAAGACGCTAGTAATCGTGGAATTGGAGCCAGAACCGGTGTTAAACGTATCCAGATTTGCAGACATAAATACGCGATAACTATCACGGAAGGCTAAATTGCTACCTTCCCCGGTATCCCAGAAACGAGGACTATGGGTAATTAACTCACCTTGAATGCCCACATCACCTTCGTTGTCCACCAAAGTACCTGGCGTTTTACTACGTAGGAAGCTGGTACCTCCGTAGGTTAAGAACGCTGGCACTTCAGTTTCATTAATAAGGCTATACTTGACTGGAATATTGAGTCCAATAGTCTCAATTTTATCCAGGTATGTACCTCCGGCTGCCAAGCAAGTCAGATCATCATCGTCCGCAATTACAGGCCCCTTGAAGAAAGTACTGCGTGGTAACTCCTTCGCAGTACTAAATTCCACAGTTACCCAAATGTCTTCACGGATAGAACGCGATAACAAACGCAGTTTTTCCTGAAAAGCTTTCTCAGAGCTTAACAAAGAGCCATTCTGCTGCTCAGGATCAGGGTGTGGATAGCTTTGCGTGATACCACTGATAAGATCCACATAACCGAACACATCGTCCTTAAGCGAGAATTTATCCGTTGCCTGCTGAGTGCCATTCAGGTCACGCAACTGATCGAAAGACAACATCTCACTGTGGAAATCCCTCAGCTCCTCAGCATTACGCAAGCCATAAATAGCCTCTTTCCTATATCCACTACTGGGACCAACAAAAGGCTCCTGCCACTTGTACTCTAGTGCACTAACCGTGTAGAACAACCATTTCTGCGCTTCTTCAAAGTGACGTTCCGCACGCAGCATTTCTGTAGTCAGGCGACTGGCGTGAATCGGGTCAGCAAAATAACGCTCTGCCAGGTTAGCGTTGGTGGTGAACATCTGGCTCATAACCCGCTGTGCCTGATTAAGCATACCGATCAGGCGCTCAACTTCCTGCTCTACGGTCGCTTCTGCCTGGGCAATATCCAGAGCGATGGTATTCGCTTCCAGCCACATGGTGCGCACACGTGCACGGCTTTCCACATCAAGCAGTTTATTCGTGCTGTCATTCAGCTTCGCTCGCTCCTCTGCGCCCAGGCGAATGCTCAGCGCCTCCAGTTTACCAATCTCTTTAATACTCTTGAGATTCTTATGGCTGGAAACTACCTGACCAATACCCTGCTTCATAGTGCTTGTATCCCCGGTGAAATACGCTTTGATCGCGCCACCCACCACTTTCAGGAAGCCACCCCGCTTTCTGGATTTCTCCGCTTCTTCACGAATATTGGTGATCTGCTTCGAAATGGATTCCTGCTTGGAGCCATAATCCAGGATGATCTTCGACATGCCGTCGACGATACCCTCTTCTTCCGCGCGTCGCTCAATTTCAATTTGAATCGTATCCAGCAGATTTTCCATACGCTGCAAATTATTACTCAGCGCAATTTCCGCGAGCTCGATGTTTTTCGCCTGTAGCGCAATTTCACTACCTTGCTGCGCAGACTCTTCAATAATGATGCAGTCTTGGTTAAAACAATTACTCGGGAATTCCAGGCCCAGCAAGCTGTACAACCAGTTGCCCAGTTGCTGGTGACGATCGGTATATTCCGTAGCGAGCTTATCGGCGCTGTGGCGATAGTTCTCATAGCTGGTTTTTGCTGCTACCAAACTGTTTTGCGCTGTGGCAATAGGGCCACTGCTTTCGTTGCCCAGAAAGTCACTCAGTGCATCGAAGGAGTCAAACACGGTGTTGCCATCAATACCGTAGCCCTGTACCAGCAACACAGCATCCTGGGGCAGACCCAGAATATTGGTTTCTCCAGTGAGCCAGCTCACTGAGTTTTCCAAATCGCTGATATGGGTATTCCATTCGGATACAGCTTCAGGCAGGCCGGAGAAACCTTGCACCTGGGTAAAGTCGACATTCGGAAAGATCGCACGCAACGATGCCTCTTTGGCAATCAGCTCACTGCGCAGCGTGTCCATCTCATCAACCATTTGCGCCAACAAGGTGGTATTGGTCTGTCCGGCTACGACGGCCAAACGCGCTTGCTGCACTTTAGTAGAAACCAACTTGCTCATTAGCTGATAGAGCATGGTGACATCTTTGTAACCGGTGAACAGTAATTCTGCCGGGGTTACATCTTTTTGTGCCAGGTCGTTGGGGTCGTAGTAACGGGGGCTGATTTGGCCACGGGTAGGGCCCCACTGCGCTAAAAACTCCGGTGCATAAGTCAGCAGGGAGTTGTATTGCTCCAGGGCGTCTTTCAACAACTGGTGTGCGGTTTCTATATGACCAACTTCAACCTCCACCGCTTCGTTACGCAGGCGGCTGATACGAGCATTATCCAGGGCTTCATTGGCCAGGATCATTTCCGCTACCGCGCGATCGTAGTAAACATCCAGCGTGAAACGCTGCAGGTTTTCATTGTCGGGATGATGGGTCAGCTGCTCAAAAATAAACGCTTCCACATCAGTGGCGAGGTTACGCTCAACAGTGTCATACAGGCTGGAAAATTCAACCGTGGCTTCACCACTGGCATAAGGGTTGATGACCGTATTGGTGTCGGTATCAACGATATACATCAGGTCCAGGTAGCGGAAGGCCGCTTTATCACGGGAGAAAATACCTTGAGCCGGATTATGTTGAGCTGCCGGTACTTGATCGGCTTCATTGTAATAGAGTTGCTTACGGATCTGTACCGTTGGATCAACTTCAACAGTAACTGTAAAAGTGTCACTGAAGTCGGATGAACCTGCCTTGTTAGCAGCTTGGACACGATAATCGTGGGTACCGTATACGAATGGAGAGGCATTGTAGTCATAAACATTACCAGAGCCCGAGTATACAGTTTGCCAAGCCGACTCACTGTTACCATTAATACGTTGCTGCAAGAGGTAGCTATCGGCGTTATCGACCGATGGCCAGTTCACTGTATAACCCTCACCAGTAGAAGAAGGCAAAGTGATATAGTCTGGTACTACTGGTGGTTGCAGTATGGCAACAGTAGAACAATCTTGCGGAGAATAACTGGACTGATCGCTAGAGGTCAGTGCTCGAACCTTGTAGCAGTACTGTCCATTACTCAAGTTTGTGATAGTGAATTTTAGATCAGTACCAAGATAAATTTGCTTGCCAGTATTATCCAACACCTCATATTTAACTTCGAGGCCGCCTTTATCCACTTTTCCCCAATTTAGGGTAAGCTTTCCTTTCCAACTCTCCGCTGAATCTATTGACAATACCGGCACACCTACGTCGCGATCGACCTTAACTGTTACCAGTGAGGAATAATCGGAACAGGCATATTTATTTTCGTTACAAGCGCGTACCTTATAGCTGTATGTACCGTTATTAATATCAGTAAAACTCTTACTCAGGCCCGAGCCACTATAAATAGATGAACCGTTAGCATCCAAAACCTGATAGATAGCGGCAAATTGCATGGCATTCCAGCTAAGTGTGTATTTACCATCTGGGCTGTTCTTCGTTGATAGGCTAGGAGTAGGTACTCCAGGGCGATAAGAGACAATCAAATCCCCTCCTTCACGATAACCAGAGCAGGTAGTATTACAAGCACGCACTCTATATCGATAGTTGCTTCCATGACTCAATGAAGAAACAGTTCTGCTGGTAGCGGAACCAGAATAAATATTACCCGACCAGCTTCCATTATCCTTGCGTTGCTGTAATTCATAACGAGTGGCCCCGCTACTGGCAGACCAGCTTAGATTTGCACTGCTAGAGGGTGTATAGCTGGGTACACTGATGGAAGATGGAACCGATGGAGTATGCTCTACCTTCATAGTTCCGCCGGTCTTGTAACCACTACATATGTTAGAAACACAAGCGCGTACACGATACTGGTAGTTGCCATTGGAACGGCTGCTTTCAGGGAAGCTAGTCCCTGATGAGCTATAAACTCTATTCCAAGAACCACCATTCAGGCTGCGGTAAAGCTCATACTTACTTGCGTGAGTAACTGAGGACCAGCTAATCGGGTAGGTTCCATCACTATCGAAAGAGGTATAACTAATACTGGAAGGCACTGGCAACTGAGTTACCACATTAACAGTATGTGTGGCGATGACAGTTTCATACTCTATAGTATCCCCCCTACATAGCTCGGGAGCTCTCAAAGCATTCCGGTTAAAATCGTCGTCTGGGATACACTCCTCAAACTCATGCCAGTATTCATAATGATAGGTACCAGCAGAAAGCCCAGATATCGAAACAAATTTATTTGACGTTCCCCATGAATTCAGGGAGAGAGTTCGTACATAGTTACCGTTTTTATACTCTTTCAAATATGTTCGACTCAAGGAAAATGAAGCATCTACCGGCATATACTCCAAAGAAAAGTTCCCGTCAGTATCCACACTAGGACCATCCAGGTAATCTCCATATGCAACTGCACTAGCAAAAACTAGCTGCAGTACAAATAAATTACGAATATAAGTAAACATTTATCAAACCAAGTTATTATAATTTATCTAGATAAAACACTGACAAACATCAGAATCTAATCCAAACTTTTCAAAAACATCTGTAAAATAATAAATACCCTCCAAACACCTCCCACTGAAAACATATTTAACTTCAAAACCACAAAACCTTGAATACTCACAGAGAGAAACCACAAGAATTAGAGGCACACAAGAATATAAGCAACTTTTACGACCAAGTCGCCAAATTCATTCTTACAGAAAATTACATTTCTTAAATACAGTACTAGTTTCCAACTACCATTCCGTTGACAAAGAACATTCCAAAAAAGTGCAACTGAAGGAAAACTTATAAATAGCAACAAGGTTAATCTCACCCCCAGGCAGATTAACCTTCAGAAATTTTGAAACTTTAGTGGTAGAACTACAATCTATTCTTTAATGCCACCTTAAGTGTCACAAAAAGTCACTCTATATAATTATTGCAGATGCTTGGCGAGTGAATTTTATTTTCACATTGATCAATCATCCCCATCTTTCATCAAAATGCCTTGCTGCATCCGGGCCAGATAAGAGCACTTTTCCAATACTCTAATTGCATTGCCAAGCAACTCAGGAAGGGACACCGAAAGCGCGGCATTAAGGGGTTTCTCAGTTTCCAATGTGGCCATCCATTACGGCCTTAAACCCAGGTAATAAAGGGCTACCTTTGCGAATCAACCGAATTTTTCACTCTCTCGCATCTTCACCTAATGACACTCGTACCAATCTTTACTTAATCACACTCTTCATAACTTGAATTACTGCCAGCTGAGATATATTTGTGCTTGCTACCACCTCAGAAATGGTAAAATTACCTTTGTTTATAAGTGCACGTATTACAGGGAAGTAGCGAGACTTGTAATTACCCAGGTCGCATTTTTATGCTTTCAGTAATTTACGTTGCTGCTCTTTATCAGACACATCATCGAGATGTGCATTGCGCTCATCTAACCCAAATTTCTCAAGAATACCGTACATAGTGAGATTTCCTGGACTGACTCCTTAGATCTTAAAAAATGCCCTTTCAAAAAAATATTGATAGACCAAGGTTTAAAATAAATGGCGTTGACAGCGAAGATTGAAACTGCCACAACCCCCAGAAATAGTACTCCACTGAACCACTTACCTATCTTTGTTATCATAATCAGTCCTTTTATTTTATCCCCCTCATTTTCACTACATCACCTAATCAGCACAATCATTCCGACTATACAATACGCTCAACCACCTGGATTATCCGACAAAACGAAGCCCACACATAACTTAGAGTGACAAGCGTCTCAAGAAAATGGGCTTTGTTTCTTCGCAACTCATCGGCGAATAAAAATCCCAGCTTCCCAATAGAAGTAGAAGATTATGAATTTATATAGTGCAGTTTCACTATCATTATCCAGAGTATCACTACGGGAATGGCGAAATGATGGCACAAGGTGGGCCTTCCAGGCTGCCATTATCCGTAGCCGAAGCAAGCTACCATTTGAGGAGTCACTACATTATCAGCTCAATACTAACGTTAATCAGAGGCTGAAAGCGGGTCATCAACTTAATGGTCACAATCTAGAGCAGCACGTTTTCAAACCCCTATACTTTAATATTTTACTAGTGGGATCAGCATAAACTATAAGTATCTGGCACACCTGTAAGCTGTACTATGCATCCGCTGCATCGGCCAGAGAGGCATCTGGTTAATTAGCATGTAGGATAGCCTGCTACTCTCAGCGTTAGCAAACTTCGTATAATCAGCAGATCATATGCACAGCGTCATTGGAGGACAGCTTATAAAAAAGAGAAGGCCATACTGACCATGCACAAACAGGTTCACAAAGAGTTCATGTGTCTAAATGGTCATATATTTTTTGGACCTAATGCAACTTGTAATGAAATCTGCAAAGAGACAGGAAGTAAAACAGAATTCACATAATCTATCGATGCGAAGCAATTCATAATTGTCAAAGCACAGCATTGTAAAGTTAAGTAACTCACTCTTAATACTATGAGTACCTGTCTGAAGATTGACAGAAAAAACTTTGGTCTAGATTTTATTGTCCGAGATATACATGGCCACTTGTACCAATTAGATAAACAACCGCAAGAGGTTGCTTTTGATCCATCCTGTAACCGTCTGTTTTGCCTTGGAGATATGAACGATAGAAGCCCTAGCAGCGAGTCTTTACTCACGCTTATTGATCACAAAACCTACTTCAATATTTTAGGCAATCATAAAGCCATTGTAATTGCCAGACTAGAGAATCCTGATACGGCGCCCAGGCATAAACCCAACGAAGGTGAGTAGTTCTACAAATTGAGGATGAAAGAGCATCAGCAGTTAGTAAATCAGATTAGATGCTGGCCTTGGGGTATAGAATTAGATACAGGAAACTAACGTTTTGGCCGGATCCATGTGGGCGTCCCCAATAACAGCTAGCCACTCACGCAAAGCACCCTAACCGACATTGATAAAGCCTTGGTCCACTGGAGTATCGATCGAAGAGGAGGAGGCGATTGTAAGGCCTCGGGGAATTTTCTATGGGGCCGATCCCCGGTAAGCAGCTATAACAGTACCTGCTCGGCATGGGCGGCGCGAAGCGTACAATATAAAAATACAAACGTTATTTTCTAGAGCGCTTGGACACAATCCCCTCAGCCAACCTAGCCTATCCCCTAAAAATCTATTACCGCATAGTTTGGGCTGATGAAACAGCTATCGAAGATCTGCATTTTTAATTTACCAAATACACAAGATATCGAGCGACTCAACAGCCTTAGACAGAAGTCCAATATCGTTGAGTACGAAATCGGCTAAATTCGCTTTCGTTTTAGTGGTCAAGCCTCAGGAAGCGCTCTTCATAAAGCTAGTTGAACTGAGGGAGTAGCAATGACTTGTACGACTCTATCTTGCTGGAAGCCAGCGTACTCATAGAGGAGGCTAGCTTTCGACAAAATCTCATAGTTTCGTGCAAATAAAATGGCGACGAAAAGGTGTGCTTAATCCTGCCACGTCATCGCATGAAAAATGTCGCGTAAAGCAAGCATAAATCTAAATTTCTATGCTATAGGTTCTCACTCTGTAAGTGAGCCCAATTCACTTGATGTCCCCCCAGATAACAAAATGACACGAATAAAACTCACACGCAAACGCTCTGCCCAGGGGCCCTAGGCTACTGGCCGAGGCACAGCATCACTTGGAGACTCCCCATGAAGAACGATGAAGTGACACCTGAACGCACGGAAGAGGTTGAGCCGACTACCTTGCCTGGCGACACGACTGCACTCACGCCGGTACCCATGACTGTTGTCGAGGTCACTAATTGGCGTTACCAGCGCTTAAGCTGCTTCTGGGGTGGGCCGAAGGGGCTCGATTACGGTTTATTGCGCGGGCATCAGGATATTCAAGTCGCGAATGCCTACCCGGATCAAAATTCCACCTATTTCGTCGGTCAGTTCAAGTTGCCAAAAGGCGCTTATCTGAAGCTGCGAGGACATTACGGTCACCTGCGTTATTTCTCACTCACCATCGCAAACAATTTGCCGGGCGGAGTACAGGGGAATGGCACTTACTTGCGTGACGACCAAATCGTGCCCGATGAGGGCTCAATCAACCCTTTTATGTCGCCCAATAGACGCGATGTGCAGACAGAACGCCGACGCTACACGGTATATATCCGCTCGGGGCAAGCTCCTCGCAAGCCGCGCCCCAATACACTTTATACCGGTACCAACTCTGAGCGAGCCAGCATCCACCTCGCGTTTCGTAACTATATGCCCGACAACGGCTATGATGGCACAGGCAACGTACGTATGCCGCCTCTTGAGGAGCGCGGGCTGCCAGTTGAGCTGGGCCTACCAACAGTCACGCTGCATCTTCCGGAAGCCCCGATCCAGAGCGAAGAGGGCTTGTACAACAGCGACGATACGGTGCTAACAGGCGAGAGAATGTGCCGTACATTATTGGCTTCTAAGGAGGGGCAGAAGCAGGAATTCCCGACTAAAGAGTGGCTTCAATTGATCGAGGATTCCTGGGACCGGGTCAATGCACCTGCCATGCCCGCCCCCATGTTCCAGCGATTCTGGAATATGGATTACAGTGTCAAAGGCGCCTTCATCCCCGATCCGATCAAGCGGGTTATCCGTTGCCCTGCAAGCAATGACGGTGCATGGCTGAACAACCCCGACACTGTATACATGGTTGGACTGTTCTCGCTAGCTTTTGGCGAGGTCGTGGTGATCGAAGGTAAGATGCCGACTTTTCCTAAAACCAAGCATGGTCAGGTGAGCTGGCCCGAAGAGCAAACCCAGGTACGCTACTGGTCTCTTACCACTGGGGGCACGGCGCCGTCGGGTCTGGGGTGGTCGACAATCTTCGATGAAGAGATACCACTGGTTGAGGATCGTAAGTTCACTATCGTCATGAGCCGGGCGATCGATCGGCCCAAAAATGCAGACCGCGAGCACGGCGTCAAATGGATTGAGTTCGGGGCTGGCGAGGGACATTACATCGGCGCTCGCAGCTGGGTCAACTGCGTCTACATACGCTACCAGGCGTCACTGAGCAACTACGACTGGCCAAACTCACCCCTCAATATTCCGATACCTACTGAAGAAAATCCCGCGCCTATGGACAGCCTGGTCATGGGGCCCTACTACCCTACTGCGAAGTACATGTCGAAGAAAGAGTTTGAGCGGCTTGCTTAAAGGAACTGCAATTCCTCGATAGTAATTCAACTTTGCCAAACTCCAGCAAGCGAAACTGGCACGCCATGTCTTTAATGAAACCAGGAGTAGCCACATAACATGGCCAAACGATCGCCGGTAGGCGCGATCTTTTCGGTAACCGCTTTCGCGGTTACCCGGCCATCACAAGAACTTTACCGGGGAAATACTCGGCACTGGTCTCGATGCTCTGCTGGCTGCCCCGAATTTCAGAGTCACAGGCAAAAGCCCTTTTCGATACCTTTCTTGATCACAGCTTTGTGACAAGAGCAGTAACAGTGGAAACTGAAGCTTTATCGACTCATTACTTAAATTGCACAATGATAAACTGCCCCTAGCTTGTATAAACAAGCTCCAATATTGACAGAGCTTCTCTAATAGCAACTAGAGACTCCAGGCCAAAAATAGGCTAAGCCAACAGATAATGTACCTATCTAATATAAACGTCGTTAGATAGAGTAAATCTGAGCGTTATCTACTATAAAAATCAACCCGTAACCAGTTGATTTTATTGAGGTTTTATACTGTATTATATGGTAGAGTTCGCAACAGGTTTCGGGCCAATGAATTACCACAAAAAGAAAAGTTGTCGCTCATAGAGAGAGGTACTGAAAACAAGCCTTCAAGCCGATTTTTATTGAGAGTACTTCGATTTACTCTCCAAACCATTCATAGACCTATGTTCTATAGAATCTCTCCCGCTCCTATCTACTACCGGGCAACACATCAAACCATCTGGACAGTATCTTGTATTCGCGCATAATGCCACGCATTGACTGTGTTACTGTTACACACTTATTCGAGCAGGCCTGTAAATATCAGCCTGCTACCAATCAGCCATTGCGAATTTATATATGAGTACTCCCAATCTAAATGAAGTAATTAACCAGAGTTGTGAAGACCGATACGAATATTTCCTGAGTGCAATCGGTGAAGAGCGGGAAATTTGGATATTAGTCGATAACCAAAACTGCTTCCTCAAAATACATACCGATGAGGACGGAGGTTTTGAATATTTACCCGTATGGCCTACGTCAGAATTTGCTAGCGCTTATGCTAAAGATGAAACCGAACTCACGCCTAAAAGTATTCCCCTGCCACAGTTTCTGAAGAAATGGCTCCCCGGCTTGAGAAAAGATAATATTGAAGTTGGTGTATTCCCCGCACCAGATAAAAGCGTATGGATTACTGGCACTGAGGAGCTGGAACACGACCTACGTGAAGAGTTGAATAATTTCTAATGTCACTAGCCTCAAACTGAGGTTCTATGGCAAACCTCTAACACTATAAAAAGAACTAATAAATAGCTACAAAGTTAACCGTTAACTCGCAATAAAAATCTCACATTCCAATGGGGTTTTTATTGCGTTTTTAGGAGGCTAACCCTCAGATGAGTAGCTTTAGTAGGCTCCCCGAATTGGATAGTTATTCTCCGGATTTCGAATAAACTCGATCCCCATCAACAAGGTCTGCAAGTCTGGTCTGGCGAAGGGTGCATTAGAAATATCAACGATTTGCAGCTTACCAGCCTCATTAATCACAAAAATCCCGGGTTCGGCAAAAGGCTTATCAGTTTCCTCTGGAGACCTGGGATTGGAGATATAGACTCCCAGTTGCTGCATCTGAGGGATGGATAAATTGTAACCTATCGGAAAATCTGGTTTGACCTCCTTCATTTGTTCAGACGCTTTCTCAGCGCTATCCGCTGACACAGCTGTCACATAAACGCCCTCTTCATGATATCTCGGCAGCAGCACATTCAATTCCCGTAAATACTTGGTACAGAGCGGACAGTGCTTACCTCGATAAACCACTACCATTTGCCAGGGGAAACTCCCTTCCGTTTTACCCAGCTGAATTTTTCCACCACCCAGCTTGGCCACTTCAATAGCAGGGATTTCAACACCCGCTGCCAACTTAAGATTGCCCATAAAGCCGCTCCATAAGACTACTGCCAAAGACACTCCATCAAGACTAGCCTTTTAGAACACGACTGACTTGAGAAGCCAAATGTAAAGAGGACTACATCGCCCACTCTCCAATGATAGAAGCTATAGTTATGACTAATCGGACAATAAAATCAAATATTAAATACAGGTGAACATATGAAGTAACTCTTATCAGTTTTATTCTATTTGATACTCTTTAAAGGATATATTTTCACTGAGCGAGACTATCTACAGACATTACTGACAGGCACTGCCAGATATATATTTCCCTGGAATGAGTTCTTCGAACTATTCCGGTAAGCCCCATACAATAAACAATATAGATAGCTAATGTTTTGGAATACGCAGCATTTCCGAGGAAAAGATGACTGAATGGCACTGATAAGTAACAGCAGTTGATACCACCCACCTTGAACTTCCCCTAAAAAAAGCCCGCTATAAATAAGCGGGCTTTATCCTGTGAGGAAGCAGGAAGCGATTAAGCCCCCTAATGTGCCAAAAAAGGCACAAAAGTAAATCTAAAAATTACTGAGTACAGGCAGCAATACGACCAGCGCTGTTCTTACCAATACCGCAGTTCAGACCATTAGGAATGCCGGTATAATCTGGGGACATAATGCCACCATTACGCTGTGCATCGTGGTCAGTATAGAGGCTTGCCAGGTTATATGAACGCGCTGTGCCCTTGTGATCGTTGTCACAGGAGAAGATAGCGCTGCCATAGGCAATGCCCAGGAAGGTTTTATATTCCTTCAGGTCTGAATAGAGATTACGCTTGGCAGAACCGGAGCAGTTCATCTGGGATGCGAGATTAATATAACCATCGTCCTCACCAGCAAGCAGTATAGAACTTGCGGTTGCAACACCAGGGAAACCAGCATAACCACCAATGGTATATACGGGCGATGCCAAGTTAGTGCCCACATAGTTGCGCACGGAGTAAACATCATTAGTTTGCAGATAACGTACCGCTGAGCATTCACGACCGATAAATAGATCGTTAACCACGCTTTCGATCCAGCTACCATTACACAGGCGATCTACGAACTCGGTGCCTGTAATAGCTCCCCCAGTGGTAAAGATCGCAGCAATACCATTCATAGCTTTGTCGAAGTCAACCTCTACGGCATAGCGATCATCTAAACCGGCAACATTTCTGGTTTTAGTTTCCGTTTTACATCTCTTCCAAAACCAGCGGCCAGTACAAACCTTATTACTCTCAGTAATAGTATTACTATCAAACTGATTATAAGCACGATTGTAATAAGGAGACCCAGGCACTGCGTTACCAGATAAGTACATCATTTGTGCAGCGCCCTGGCTATGGGCAATCACCCAAAAAGTATCATCGGCTTTACATTGATTCTCATGTTGATAGCCATCTCCCTTACCGCTGCGAATATCGATAATCTGTCTGGCAATTTCGCCAGCTGTGCCATCATGCCAGTAAGGCATTTCACCTTCATCGGTGGAGTTATAACCTACAACTCCATAGTTGCCGCCATTGATTCGCAGCTGCTCAATAAAATTACTGCCGTTATATTTATCAAAGAAAGCTTCACTCCAATAATCTAGGGCTGGTTGCTCTAACTTACCCTGGGAGTTGGTGCGCTGTTTTATATGCCCTTCGGTACCATGTCCGTGAACCAGGATATAGCAGTTATCTGCCGCAGCAGATACGGAAGCAAATAGGCCAGCTAGTGCAAGTGAGAGACTCGCACCTAGTCGTTTACAAAGAGTCATTGTTGTTTCCTTATATTTATTTCCCGGCTCTAGATCACACTTCCCAAAAAATTATTTTTATTGGCCGGAGTCATTTTTGGACAGGGAAAGTTATCCGGGGATGCTCAACGGATATAGGACTTAGGGCGCCAAACGAGAACCGGGGGCGACAGGCTTGCGGACCAATCAGTCACATATTTGACTACCAGCTGCTAATCGAATTAACTCAAATCAAAACTGCCTTGATCCGTACTGATCCATGAGCCCAATGCAAAGAATATTGAAGTTACTATCCTCCTCTATTAACCCCCCTCCCTCTATCAAGAAAAAAACTTGCCAAGCCTATTGAGGCTCACCCTCCACCAGGCCCATTTAGTAAAGATTACGAGGTATCATCAAGTCATTCACAACCTTAGAGTTCTCAAAAAAACAATATAGAGATTAGGGCAACTATGCATTCCCCTGAGGAAGATATTCAAGACGGGGTAAAGGTATGGGGTGTTAGGCAAACGCTCTATATGGATATAAACCCAAAATATGAGATGAATTACATCGCTGATATCTGTGCAAAATCGAAGTATTCGATTCCATAGCTGGAGTCTATTTTGTTCCAGGAGGTACTACCCGCCTGCCGCTTTAACTTAATGATACGAACAGCTCCAGAAAGGAAAGGATTTTAGCTTCACAGGTTAACACATTAGATATTCAGCAAGCACCGCTTTGGCAAAGGAAGGCCGGTCTAATTTAGAAAATATACCTTGAAACTTTGCTTACCTATTAAACAAAAAAATAAATTTTGCAGAGTTCAAACAGAAACATGAAACTTATTCCACCATTTATAGAAAATGGCCCAGCAACAATACTGAGCACAAACTTACTATTCTTTTTGACGGAGGGGCTTAATTGGTACTCTTGGAATGATTAATTATCGCCTGCCACACATTCTGCTGGCCATCACCATAACTTTCAATTTTCGGGTTCTTGATGTAGCTCCAAGCTACCTTACCATCACCTGAATACATCGGTCCCCAACCATGGCAGGAAGTTGAACTGAGCCCTCAAGAATATTCAAATCCGAATCGATCTCCAAAACATAATATGCTTTTGGGACTAATAACCGCAGAGAGTTAGGGCTATTAATTCGATCAAATTTCAGATTATCCGAAATACATTGAAATTTAGCATAACCAAGTAAATAACGACCATTTCTTAAGCCAATCAACTGAGGATCACTAATTTGGCAATTATTATCCTCAACCAACCATTTAAAGCCCTCACCATCAATGCTGCCACTACCATTAACCTTGGCAATTCCCATACGAGTTAATCCAGTCCGTTACCGGAATAAAGAGCCTGGCGCTCTATAATGGGACAATCATCATTATCACATTCACTCTTATGGGCTATATAAGAGTGAAAACAATTAACCTCCCAATTTGAACTACATCCCTCATCAAAAGCATTTACATCATTAAGATCAGCACCAACCTCATCACGAAGGTAGCGCTCCATATCTGAATATTCTATGTATTTAGGAGAAACAATAATTGATAGGTTGGTCTCCGCATCTAGAGGTACCACCGTGTGGCCTCCTCCATTGGATAACATCGCTGAAGTAGAAGGTACAAAATGATTAAAATAGCCTTCGAATGAATCACTCCATTTTTATCGCAATTGTACCCAGCTGACCACATGACCATTGCCCCAGCCCCAGTTATCTGAACCACTCATTTTCAAAGACCAATCATTTTCAAAGACCAATCATTTCTATTAATGATTGTTAAGCCCGCAGAATAGTGAGAGCCAGGACCAATAAATTTTTTAAAAAATGAATTCCCATGTTTTTTCTTCACCCCGTAAGTCGCTACAAATATAGTTATTATTTGGTTTGAAATACATGTAAGCCAACGCGACCTTATTAGCTATGCAATCGACTTTCCGTGATACACTCACCACAAAAACCGTGACATAGATCAAGCCGCAAAAGACAAAAGGTCTTGATAAAGCAACATGAGAGCAAAAATACAATGCAAAGTATTGAACATTGATGCGAGCAGTCACCAAAAGATAACTTATTAAAAAATCATAGATACAATTCAATAAAAGTGAAGGCAAACAAATAATCAAGGTATTTTTTATTAATGTTCAGTAAGCAATCTATATACTTTGATTGAGATAGAAAGCTGCTAGGTTATACAGCTTTTAACAAAAATAATCATTCTTCAAGCTATTAGGGCCTGGCAACAATATACACCCATGAAATAAATCGATATTCCACCACATAAGTAGTACACCTGTAAAAACCTAACAAGGATATAGTGAAATGAAACTACCACTACTAATTATCAGCTTGCTCTTATCTAGTGCTTGCCTGGCAGCTCCAGAAATTAGAGGTACACCCCAGGACCTACGTGGACTCCTCCACCCGGCGGAGAGTATTGTTACCATCCGTGGCAGCGCGGAAGAAACCGCCTACTCCGATAAGGCCATTGTCAGTTTGATTGTCACAACGGAAGAGGAGCTACTATCAAATGCAATTGACGCCAATCACAGGCTCCGTTCCAAATTGCATCAGAGCCTGACAGAGGCCGGGATCAAGGGAGCAAATATTAAAAGCTCAAAATTTTCCTCCTCACCCCAATATGGCTGGATGGGAAAGAAGCCCAAAAGCTATAAGGTTGTTAACCGCGTAACTATTTCAATCAACGAGGAAAGCCAACTCCACAGTATTGCGCAGCTCACAGATCAAAATAGAGAAGTTGAAATAGCAAACACCACATTTGAGCATTCAGAAAAGCATTTTTTTAACAAAAAAGTTAAATCCAAGGCTCTGCAAGATATTCTGGAACAGAAAGCAGATTATGAAAAGGCGCTTGGTGTCCAGCTGACACCGATAGGCATTCGCGGTGATAACATACACTACCGAGCCACTGAAGGCGCCATGGCTATAGAAGAGGTTGTTGTTACCGCTTCCCGTGACTCCAGCAGTAACTTTGAGAGCAATTTTTTTGATTCTGGCCAGGATAAATCATTTGATGAGGTTATTTATGAGGCGGAGCTCTCTGTAGACTTTCGTGTTCGTCCTCAGCCATAGTTAAACCAGTTCTAGTGTTATTACAATTCTGATGATCTGAGCCCACTCTTTAAACTGCTTAAGCAGTGGGCTCCATCTACCAGGCTTAACCAACTACCCAACAGATAAGGATAATATCTGGCTGATCTCATTTAAGCTGCGGTTCGACTGCGCCTGCCAAGTTTCAATAGCTGCTTGTAGTGCGGCCCAGTCTTTTTTTGAAGAGGGAGATTTATCTACTACCCCCTCTCTCACCAGAGCACGAATAGTGTCGCTGGCAAAGACCAATGTATCCACCCCCATACGACGCAAAAAAACCTGGGCGGTTTTGCCTCCCAGTCGGTCTCCACCTTTGCGTAAACTCTGGAGATTCTCTACATAGTTTTTCGTATTCCAGCTAGCAAAATACTCCCCCAGACTCCCATTCTCATTGGATAAATGCCAGAAGAAGTCTGCATTCCGGGAGATTGAGCGGGTTTTGGTCCAATGCTTTATCATGCCCTCCTGGCGCATTAAGTCATCCAGCGCTTCCTCAGAGAGATATCGGCAAAAGGACAAATCAAAGCCATAAAAAATATGCTCTATCCCCGGCCATTTTTTCTCCACGACTTTCCAACTAAACCCCGCCTGAAATACAGCCCGAGAAGCCGCAGACAACCATTGGCTGTTGGGTATTGCTGAGATTTCTTTAGCGGGTTTAGGCTTTGTGAGTCTGGCCGTAAGGCCTTTCTTTCCGCCGAAACGGTCAATGACGGGGGCTTCAATATCGAGAAAATTTCGCATTTATGCTTAATATCCTTTAATAGCTAAAGCATGTCGTACGAGTGATGAAGTTAGCGGTGAGCACATTTGACAGGACCACAGTGTGTCCAGGCTAGGAGTCAGCCTATCATAACCTCTTCTCCCATCTTCTTTAGAAGGCCGTTAATCAGTAAGGGAGCTCTTACAATTGGCTTGATCACCGCAGGGATGTAAAGTTGCCTCCATGCATCAGCGCATAACAATCTACGAATCAATAATCTCAGGTGAGCTCATCAATCATACGCATCGCATCCTGAGCACCATAGGATTGCCTTCTGGTAGGTTCAGCTTCAGATGACGCTTGGGCCTGGCTTTGTGAATGGCCAGAAGGCTTGGTAACATTCACCACTCGCGCCATCGCTTGGTAGGGGTAGCCCGCATTAAACGCCAAGCCACCAATCGGCTTCCAGCCCTCATTCAGCAGCTGGGTAACTTCCTCTTCCAAACTGGAAAAACCAGACTTCCCGACGGCAATTTTATACTCAGCTTTCTTCACATCTACCTCCTGTACCGCATGTTTTTCTGATTACGCCATTCACACTCTGTAACCGGTACATAACCTTATTAGGCTCAAAGGGGCGGAGTTTAAAACACTTACCACCCACTCTAATACCAGCCCTAGAGAAACCTGTGAACTCAACCCGGTAAAATCAACCAACTCATCCCAGCAATAATCAACGATGCGGTCACACTGAGTACCGCCCCCTCGCGAACCATATCCTGTATACGCACTTTACCAGTCCCGTAAGCAATGGCATTCGGGGCCGTGGCAACAGGCAACATGAAGGCACAGCTCGCGCTCATGGCAGCGGGGATCATCAATACCATAGGTTCAAAGCCCGCAGAGGTCGCCGCCACAGCGAGAATGGGCATGAGTAGAGTCGCAGTGGCTGTATTACTGGTGATCTCTGTAAGAAAGGTAACTCCCAAACATAGAATCACCAACATCAGCCATAGTGGCATGGCAGTAAGAAAGGACAATCCATTACCGAGCATGTCGCTCAAGCCAGATGTTGAAAATCCTTTGGCCAGGGCTATACCACCTGCAAACAATAACAACATGCCCCAGGGAATGGTTTCCGCTGTCTGCCAGTCCAGCAAGCGCCCCCCTTTGCCATTGGGTACCAGGAACATTGCCACCACTGCAGCGAGAGCTACGGTACTGTCTCCCGCCGCTCCTATCCCCAGCCAATCGCTCCAGCCACCAAACGGTGCATTGCGGGTTACCCAGAAGAAAATAGCGATGGCGAACACTAGCAGAGTGCGTTTCTCCTCAGCCCGCCACTCACCGACTTGGGGCGGCTCAATTTTATTCTTCAAGTGAACATTGCGGGTAAGCCAGAGGGCCATTATCGGTAAAGTTACTAGGGCAACCGGTACCCCGATCTTCATCCAGCCAAGAAAGCTAAACTCCCGACCGGTGACCTCTTCATATATTCCCATGAAAATGACATTGGGCGGTGTCCCCAGAGGCGTCCCCACGCCTCCAAGGCTTGCTCCATAGGCAATCCCCAGAACCAGGGCAACAGTGAGGCGCTGATTATCAATACGAGAGAGAATTGCCAGGGCAATGGGTAACATCATCAGGGTTGTGGCGGTATTGGAAATCCACATGCTGAGGAAACCAGCGGCCAGCATAAAACCGAGCACCAAGCGCCTACCGCTAGATACCCCAAAGATACGCAACATATATAGAGCCAACCGTTCGTGGGCACCACTCTTTTCAAGGGCTTTCGACAGAATAAAAGCGCCCATCAAAAGCAGAATTACATGGCTACCGAGGGATGCCGCAACAGTCTTATGATCCGTCACCCCAAATAGGGGTAAAAGCACAAATGGCACCAGAGAAGTGGCGGGAATAGGAAGTGCCTCTGTTACCCACCAAGTCACTGTAAGCAGGGTGATCGCTGCCGTCACTGCGGGAAGATACTGCATCCCCAGTAGAGTCAAAAAAATGTAAAACGCTACAGCCAGTAACGGCCCCAAGACGATAAATTGTTGCCGCGCAATCGACATACCAGCTCCCAATTCCCCCCTAGCCAGAAGGGTTAACTTTCTTATTGATTTATTCCCCAGGTGAATTTGGTGAGCAGTGCTACCCCTCTCATCTGGAGCTGCACAAAATACAAGAAATCGAGCGGCTTTCGCAGCCTTGACCTGAAGAAAATACTCAGGGAAGGGGGCATATTTAAATAAGCAGACCTAGTAGTCATGAAGGAAGGGCTCAACCGCCGTCACCAAAAGACAAGCCCAGTGTCATAGCAATGAGAATTTCCGCTTCAATCCAGTAATGAATGACCCTTTCTGCTTAACGCTTAATTTGTACAGATGTACAATGCGCGCCAATCATGACTTTACGATCTTTGCCGCTTGCTAACACCCAAGCGCCTGTCGACTGACTGAATTGAGGTACCCCTTGAATCATATCGCTCTCACCGCCCTAATCGCATTAGTAAGTAGCGGCGTTTACGCAGAGGAGAAACCTTTTTATCTAAAAGCCTCATTGGGTAATATGCAATTTGATAGCGAAGACTCCACTGCGATAAGAGAGGACCTCCACTCAACCGGCTACGCATTGACTGTTGGCTATCAGGTAAATAACTATATTGCCTTCGAAGGCGGTATAGCGAATCTCGGCAATATCCACAGAGACTATGAACAGAGCGCTCACGGCCTCGAGTGGCACAATGAAGATAAAATATTAATAGAAAACTACGATTTCAGAAGTCAGCAGGAATCCAAATACAATTCTTATAGCTTAGGATTAACCCTTTCGACGCAAATTCAACAAAACTTAAATGCCGGAGTTCGCTTTGGTGTACACCAGTGGAATGAAAATAACAGCGGCCAGACTGAAGACTCCGGCAACCTCAGCGTATACAGCCTAGATCGCGAGCTCTTGTATGCAGAGTCCTACGATAGGTCTTATAGCTGGAGTAATGAGAAGGACAGCGGCAGCAACCCATACTACGGTGCTGAAGTTAAGTGGAAGAACGGTGACTGGGGCATCAACCTGGAACACACCATCTACGAGATTAAAAAAGAGAAGGCCAACCTGTCTTCTGTCGGCGTAACGTATAGCTTCTAGGCAATTCACTGCCAGCTCCTATTTGAAGCCCTCAAATTGAGGCCTTGTAAGGCGGGTGCTCACTAACCGCCAGCACAAGGCCCACTAAACCCTCAGTGTGTAAATTAAACACCTCAATCCCAATCTTCCCTGCTCCACCCTGTACATCTCATTTTTATCCGGCAAACTATCGCCCTCCAAAAATAACACTAAAGGGGCAGAAGGGATTCATGAGCACGATACCGAATACCGTGGCAGTACTGGACAAACTGCGCTGGAATGCCCATCTGTGTAAGCACAGCCACTTCCGCGCCTCTATGAAGGGGCGCAATCTGCATGTGCTCTGCGGAGTCCCCATAGTGGTGGTCAACTTATTCCTCGGCTCTCTATTCTTTTCCCTAATCAATGCGGAACTTCCTGACTGGACCAAGTGGAGTGGCGCCGCTTTAGCCTTGCTGGCTGCTTTACTGGGGGGAGTACAGACTTTCTTCAACTTCAAGAAAAACTATGAGGGACACCGCCAGGTGGGTAATGAATACCTAGCCATTGCCAGAGAATGTGAACGGTTAATTGCCCTCTACTTTGATCGCATTCTCGACCTGGAGCACCTCTCCAATAAAATTTCCGAACTCAATACCCGCTACAGTGAAATTAATCAACGAGCCGAAGAATTTATTGTCTCCGACAAGGTTTATCGCCAAGCGATGCAGATACAAAGCCAAAAGGCCAGCAAGGAGCCTTCTTTAGTGGAGCGCATGAGGAATACTTCTTTCGAAGAAGCTAAAATAGGCTCACAGGTAGAGAGTTCCCAAGAACCTCTCAACAGTTAATAGTCATTTTCAGCAGCGGTAACTATGCAGAAAGAGCACAGCGATCATTCACCCAGCAAACACAATTTTCCCCTTTGCTATTTGGCCACTGATATTCGCACACCCAGCAATATCGGTGGACTCTTTCGCATTGCCGATGCCCTGGGCGTAGAGAAAATTTACCTGGCTGGAGATAGTCTGCTACCACCAAACTCCAAGATCCGTAAGGTATCCCGCTCAACTGAGCAGCACATTCCCTATCAACACGAGGAAGATGCCCTAAAAGCCGCCTTAGCACTACGGGAAGAGGGATACCGGATAATCTGTTTAGAGATCACATCCAGAAGCGTTGAACTGGGTCAAGCCCCTGTCGTTGAGGGAGATAAGGTCTGCTTGGTTTTGGGGGCTGAAAAAGATGGAATTGCCTCCGAAATACTGGAAATAGCCGATGCAACGGTGCACATCCCTATGCATGGGGTTAATTCCTCAATGAATGTCACTTCGGCCTGTGCTATCGCAAGTTATGAGCTATTAAGAAAGATGACTTCCTCGCAGTCCGCTTAAAACAACAAACTTCTTTACAGAGTTATAGACACAACGGCAGGATAAATAATTTATCTCCTTCCGTTATTTAAGTTCTGCCCTCAATCCGGTACTTTTAAAGTTATATTTTTCTTGTGTACATAATCCGGATCACCGCCAAGCCGCTTGTTACAATTCAAGTTGTTAATCGACTGGATATCGGAGTTACTCAGATTAAAATCGCTTAGTAAGAAGTTAGTTCCTATATGCTCTAAAGATTCCGATTTAGGTATAACAATACGATGCTGCTGAATATTCCACTTTAAGATGACTTGTGCCGGCGTAGCTGAATGCTTTTCAGCAATTTCAGCGATCACCGGGTCCATTATCGGCTTCTCAGCCAAAGGCACCTCTGCCCAGCCCCCGGTACCCAGTGGGGACCAACAACTAATTGCAATTTTATGAAATTGACAATAGTCAACTAGTGGTTGCTGGGTGAAATATGGATGCAACTCTATTTGGTTAATAACCGGGCGAACTTCGGCAAAAGATGCTATTTGCTCAATATCTGATTTGCGGAAATTTGATACCCCTAAAGCTCGAACTTTTTTCTGTTGGTATAGCCCCTCCATCGCCTCCCAGGTTTCCCTTGTATAAGCGGGAACGGGCCACTGGATTAAATAAAGATCCAGGTACTCCAGTTTCAAACGCTCCAAGCTTCGTGCAAAAGCATCGTGAGTCTTCTTTCCTCCCTGCTCGGTATCCCAGACCTTACTGGTAATAAACAGTTCACTCCTGGGGATACCCGACTCCTTGATAGCTCGGCCCAAGGCGCGTTCATTGCCATATAAAGATGCCGTATCGAAATGCCTATAGCCAATTGCCATGGCCTTTAGGATTACCTCGGTGACAAAACCGTCATCTTGCTGCCAACTACCTATCGCAGCCATCCCCATTCCAATTTGGGGAATCTCCACGCCATTATTTAATTCGATGAAATACATACTCGATCCCTTGCCAAATGCTGCAGTCTCTACCCACAACAAACAGCCACCCTTGTTCTAATAACGTCCGGCGCTGAATATAGGTGATACAAGTTGTTCGCGACGAAGTTTTCAAATAAATAGACATTTAATTAAAAAGAAAAAAAGAAATACACCACTCTCGATTGCATAAACGATCCCAATGTCATTTGTCGAAATATTTCGAGAATAGTGCACTCTTTTTTGCGAGTCGATATAAAAATCCAAGTGCAAAAGCCAGGAAATCTTGACTACCATTGCATCTCTATTCTTTGCTTTATGTTATTTAGGCGGTAGAGACCCCGCGAATTCCACCCCCCGATTTACCCACTCATCGAGGTCCTGCTCCACTGCATCTTCCTCCACATAGACCATACCCTTTAGGGGGCGACCGGTATAATCCATAGGGCGAGTATAACGCTCAGCCAAAGCATCCTGATAATTATCCGGCCCCACCCGCACCATCAACTCTTCACCAACCACACCACAAGCCATATTGCCATTTAACATAAATGCGAGGCCACCAAACATCTGCTTTTCAGAGAGCCCCTGACTTCCCTGTAATAAATTGCGCACTTTTTCTGCTAGTGTTTCGTTGTACGCCATGACAATCTCCTTAGTCACTGTTGCTAGGTAGGAAAAAGAATTTTTGGTACTGCTGGGATCTGCGCCAATAAAAACGCGACAAGCGAAAGATCAGTCGAAGGGAATTTATGAGTAGCGCCCCATGCCGAATTTCTGCATAGAAGCCAATTAAAAAATTGTGAATCGATACAGATAACTGCACCATAGCGAGAAAAGTTATTTCGAATAATCCTTTAAGTGTAGCAGGAAATATCCAAAGCGCCCCAAAAAGTAAATCGTGCCAGATGCAAACACTGACAAAACCATAAAAAATCAATTAATAGTAAAAATACACTCGACACTGAATTCGAAAAATCACTATCGATTTTGAAGGGCGATTTAACAGCTGATACAGGCGGCATATCCTTATGCCACAAAAATCCATTTGCCTGCCTAGAAAATAATTTGCACCCCGACAGAATTGTGGGGTGCAGAAGAGAATCGGCTTAGTCGACAAATACCCGCGCATTGCGGAACAAGCGCATCCAGCCGGAATCTTCTTTCCACTCATCTGGATGCCAGCTGTTGCTGACAGCTCGGGCAACACGCTCGGGGTGCGGCATCATAATAGTCACGCGGCCATCTTCAGAACTTAGGGAGGTAATACCATTGACCGAGCCGTTGGGGTTGGCCGGATAAGTTTGGCTGATTTCCCCTTTGTTATTCAGGTAGCGCATCGCGATAGTGCCAGAAGCTTCACACTTCTCCAGCGCCTGCTGATCGGCAAACTCCACGCGCCCCTCACCGTGAGCAACGGCAACCGGCATGTAAGTACCCGCCATACCTTTAAACAACACGGAAGGTGAGTCTTCAATGCCTACCAATGCGAAGCGCGCTTCATACTGCTCAGAGAGGTTGCGCACAAAGCGCGGCCAGTGATCCGCACCTGGAATCAGCTCTTTGATCACTGAGAACATCTGGCAACCGTTACACACCCCCAAGCCGAAGGTATCGTTGCGATTGAAGAAGCCCTCAAACTGATCGCGGGCACGATCGTTAAACAGGATGGTTTTAGCCCACCCCTCACCGGCACCCAGAACGTCACCGTAAGAGAAGCCGCCACAGCCCACCAAACCTTTGAACTCGTCCAAAGCGACACGGCCAGTCAGGATGTCACTCATATGTACGTCGACAGCGTTAAAGCCCGCGCGGTGGAAGGAGTGCGCCATTTCCACCTGACTGTTCACACCCTGTTCTCGCAGTACCGCAACTTTCGGGCGAACACCTTTAGCGATATAAGGTGCGCTGATATCGTCGTTGATATCGAAAGTAAGATTTACTGTCAGGCCCGGATCTTCCTGGGCGATTGCAGCAAATTCCTGCTCGGCACACTCGGCGTTATCGCGCAGGGATTGGATGCGGAAGCTGGTTTCCGACCAGATCTGCTGCAATTCAGCACGGGAGCGTTTAAAGATTTCAACACCGTTATTGGTGATGCACAGGTGTTCGTTATTGTTCAGGTAACCGATCTTGTGGGTAGGTACACCCACAGCGGCAAAGCGCTGTACCAGCATATCCGCTTCACAAGCGGGAACCTGTAATACTGCACCCAACTCTTCACTGAACAGCGCGGCAATCGGGTCTTCACCCAATTCATAGATTTCCACATCCATACCCACGCGGCCGGCAAAGCCCATTTCCGCCAGGGTTGTGAATAGACCGCCGTCGGCGCGGTCGTGGTAGGCCATGATCAGGTCTTCGTTCAGAGCCTGCTGCACTACTTCGAAGAAACTTTTCAGCTTCTTGGCATCATCCAGGTCTGCAGGCTTGTCGCCCAACTCGTTGTAGACCTGTGCCAGGCAGGAAGCACCCAGACGATTTTTGCCAGCACCCAGATCAACCAACAGCAGCTCACTCTCACCTTTATTGGTGCGCAGCTGCGGGGTCACTGTTTTACGTACATCGGTAACCGGGGTAAAGGCAGAAATTACCAGAGACAGCGGTGCGGTGACTGCCTTCTGCTCGCCCTCTTCCTCCCAGGCAGTGCGCATAGACATAGAGTCCTTGCCCACCGGGATGGTAATACCCAGCTCGGGACACAGCTCCATACCCACCGCTTCTACGGTGCGATAGAGTTTTTCCTCTTCACCCGGGTGGCCCGCAGCGCACATCCAGTTGGCGGAGAGTTTGATATCGGACAGTTGCTTCACTGGGGTACAGGCGATATTGGTAATTGCCTCACCCACAGCCAGGCGGCCTGAGGCCGGCGCATCCAACAGTGCCACCGGGGTGCGCTCACCCATAGACATGGCTTCACCGGCGTAGCTGTCATAGGCAACAGTAGTCACCGCACAATCGGCCACCGGCACCTGCCAGGGACCGACCATCTGATCGCGGGATACCTGGCCGGTTACAGTGCGGTCACCAATGGTAATCAGGAAGCTCTTGCTGGCCACCGTAGGCAGGCGCAGCACGCGCTCAGCCGCTTCGTTCAGGTCGATATCCGCGGTGGAGAAAGCCTTGGATTCAACCTGGCGAGTCTCTGCTTCGCGGTGCATGCGCGGCGGCTTACCGAACAGTACCGACATCGGCAGATCCACAGGCTTGGAATCGAACTTCTTGTCATTCAGCAACAGGTGCTTGTCTTCGATAGCCTCACCAACAACAGCGTAAGGCGTACGCTCACGCTCACAGATTTGCTCGAAACGCTTCAGGTCTTCCGGCATAACCGCCAGTACATAGCGCTCCTGGGATTCGTTACACCAGATTTCCAGCGGGCTCATACCCGGCTCATCACAGGGCACATTGCGCAGTTCGAAATTACCGCCGGTACCGCCATCTTTCACCAACTCGGGGAAAGCATTGGACAAACCACCTGCACCCACATCGTGGATAAAGGCAATCGGGTTGTTCTCACCCAGCTGCCAGCACTGGTCGATCACCTCTTGGCAGCGACGCTCGATTTCCGGGTTTTGGCGTTGTACTGAAGCGAAATCCAGGTCTTCAGAGCTGGAGCCGCTGGCCATACTGGAGGCTGCACCACCACCGAGGCCAATCAACATGGCCGGGCCACCCAGGACTACCAGCTTGGCGCCGGGGGAAAATTCAGGCTTTTCTACATGCTCTTCGCGGATATTGCCGTAACCACCAGCCAACATGATCGGCTTGTGATAGCCGCGACGCTCGCCATCGAAATTCTCTTCAAAGGTACGGAAGTAACCGCAGATATTCGGACGGCCAAATTCGTTATTGAATGCTGCGCCACCGATGGGGCCTTCGATCATAATGTCCAGAGCGGTAACGATACGCTCGGGCTTGCCGTAATTGGACTCCCAGGGCTGTTCCCAACCGGGGATCTGCAAGTTGGAAACGGTAAAGCCGGTCAGGCCCACTTTCGGCTTGGAGCCGCGGCCCACCGCGCCCTCATCGCGAATTTCACCACCGGCACCGGTACCAGCGCCGGGGAAAGGAGCAATTGCGGTGGGGTGATTGTGCGTCTCCACCTTCATCAGCAGATGAATGGCTTCATGACTGAAACCGTATTCCTTGCTTTCCGGGTCTGGGTAGAAACGTCCGGCCACGTTACCCACCACAACTGCGGCATTATCCGCATAGGCAGACAACACGTTGTCGCCGCCTTTTTGGTAGGTATTCTTAATCATGCCAAATAGAGAATGCGGCATTTCTTCGCCGTCGATTGTCCAAGAGGCATTAAAGATTTTATGGCGGCAGTGCTCGGAGTTCGCCTGGGCGAACATCATCAGCTCCACATCGGTGGGATTGCGATCCAATTCCTGGAAGCTGGTGAGCAGGTAATCAATTTCGTCTTCGGCCAGGGCCAGTCCCAGTGTCACATTGGCAACTTCCAATGCCTCGCGACCACCTTCGAGAATATCCACACCACGCAGCGGGCGGGGCTCTTCTTCAACAAACAGCTGCTCAGCCTGCTCGAGCTCGGTAAAGACCACCTCGACCATACGATCGTGTAGTTGTGAGGCCAGCGCCTGCCGCTCGGCCTCGCTAAGCTCAATCCCACTCAGATAGTAAGCAACACCACGCTCAAGCCGATGAATTTGGGTGAGACCAGCATTGTGGGCAATATCAGTGGCCTTGGAAGACCAGGGAGAAATAGTGCCCGGGCGCGGCACCACTAGGATCAGCTCGCCTTTCGGCTGGTGCTTCTCTTCGCTGGGGCCGTACTGGAGTAGCCGCTCAAGCAGCGCCATCTCCTTGTTATCCAGTGCGTCGCTATCGGCGAAGTGTACGAACTCGGCGTAAAGATCGTCGATGGTCGGTAGCAGCGCGCGCAGTTGGTTGAGTAGTTTTTTATGGCGGAATTTCGACAGTGCGGGAGCACCACGCAGAACTAACATTGCGGGAGATAGCCTCTTGTCTAAATGAGAAAGATTGCGCGAAAGAAGAATCGCACAAGGCCCCGGAAATTTGAGAGGCGCAATTGTACCCGAAGCGCCGCAACTCCAACACACCCGCCCGTCACTTGAGTACACATGAACTAAATAGCAATCAATGTGATCAAAAGGCGAACAAAACCAGTTGTAAATTCACCGATTTTACTAGGGGGTTAAAACTCCCTACAAAAGTCTTAATGGCATTTCAAGCGCCCATGTCACAGTGTCCTAAAGCCAAATTGGGCAGATTGTCGTCAAATAATGTAAAATTGGCAGACTGTGCCATCATTGGCGAGGAAAGCCCTGGCGGAAATACCCGCAGCAGGCCTTAGGCATAACAGCGATAAAACCAACGGACGAGCTAGAGGGGACAGCCTATGATGATGAGAAGCCGAGCGCTGCGCTATGTCCGCCGCGTGTGCAAAGGTATCGCGCTGTCCTGCTGTGCCTCCCTATTAGTTGCCAGTAAAGCACCGAATACCCTGGAGCGAATTAAAGCTTCCGGTGAACTTGTTGTCCTCTCGCAAAACGGCCCTACCACCTATTACGAAGACGCCTCTGGCAATCCCACCGGTTTTGAGTACGGCATGCTGCACGCTTTTGCCGAAGAGCTGGGAGTCAAGCTGGTAATTCGCGATGTGCACAGCCTGGATGATATGTTCGCTCGCCTGCGCGATCCCGAAGAGGGTGCTCATTTTGCCGCCGCCGGGCTGACAGTGACCCCGGAGCGCCGTGAACAAGTGCGTTTCTCCCCTTCTTATTTCGAAGTTCGCCAACAGATTATCTACCGCCTCGGAGAAAAACGTCCGCGCAGAACCAGTGACCTTGAAGGTAAGACCATTGCGGTTATCGCTGGCAGCGCCCATGCCGAAGAATTACAAAAACTCTCACAGCGTTACCCCAATTTGCGCTGGGAAGAAGTTTCTGATGTCGACGCTATGGAGCTGGTAGAGATGGTACACCAGGGCCAATACAGCTATGCGGTGGTGGATTCCAACGCCTACGCTGTGCACCGCGGGCTCTACCCCAAAACTGGAGTGGCTTTTAATCTCAGCCAGTTCCAACCGGTTTCCTGGGCTTTTCCCAAGAGTGACGACGACAGCCTCTACCAGCGAGCGCGACTGTTTATGTTGCGTGCCAATACTAACGGCATGATCGCACAGCTGCGCGAGGAATTTTTTGGTCACGTCAGCGAACTGAATCCCGGTGGTGCCCAGGCATTCGCCAGGCGTAGCCGCGAGCGACTGCCCAAATGGCGCGGAGTTATGCAAAAAGTGGCCGATCAATACGAGTTGGATTGGCATCTGTTGGCTGCACTCAGCTACCAGGAATCCCACTGGAATCCCCGCGCTCGCTCACGCACTGGGGTTCGTGGCCTGATGATGCTTACTTTGAATACCGCCAAAGAGCTGGGGGTCAACCGCCTCAACCCGGAAGAGAGTATTGAGGGCGGCGCTCGCTATATCGTACATATCCGCAACAAGCTACCGGAACGCATCCGCGAGCCCGACAGAACCTGGATGGCTCTGGCCGCCTACAACGTGGGCTACGGTCATCTGGAAGACGCCCGCGTACTCACCCAGCGTATGGGCGGAAACCCGGATCTGTGGCCGGATGTACGCGACCATCTACCACTACTGGCCAAGCGCCAGTATTACAAATCTACCAAGCACGGCTACGCACGCGGCTGGGAGCCGGTCACCTATGTGCAAAATATCCGCCACTACCAGGCTCTGCTGAGCTGGACCAGCCGTATCGAAGAACAACGCCTGGCAGCCAATGATGAAAACGGTGGGATTCTTGCAGAGAACAGCGCAGTGGAAACGGAAGGTAGTGCCGCACCCGCGCTATGAATTACAGGCGCCAAAGAGATGGAAGACACTGTTAAAGAGATCGAGGAGTTTATCGATTATCTTGTACAGGCTGGAGTCCACTGCCGAGTAGATGAGTTGGAAAGCGCCTACCACAGGAATATGCAGGTCTACATGCTCGATGATTCTGACCAGTTGACCCTGGCCGATAAGAGCGCATTTATCGATTTATTCAAACGCAAGCGCGATGCCGGTGAATTGCCACTGAACAGCTGGACAAAAATTCACCATGTGGCAGCGAACAACAGCTCTGCGCTGGTAATATTTTCCCGAAAAAATAACTTAGCCGGCCAGGAAAGAAAATTAAGGCTGGGCATCGACCTAGTTTATGAGGATGGGCGCTGGCAAGTCATTCGGGAAATCATCTTTCTGGAGCCTCCCTACCCCAGCTAATTCCTTCATAGCAATTACACTGGCCGCCCCCTATAAAAGGCACACTGTACAACGGATAATTTGTTGAATCCCCACCTGACTAGTAGAAACCAGCTAGCTTTCCGCTTGAGACACTCCCCAGGCACAAGGCAAAAACTGCAAGTCCTCTGGCTCATCAATATCTGGTAGCACTTCCAAACACCGGCAGAGCATTGCACATTCCTGTAGGCGCTCCAGGGTTTGCTGGGCAACCACCTCCGTGCTCCAGGAAATGTCCTCAAACAATCTCCAGTGCACCCGCTTGAGCCCCAACAGGGTGTATCCACCATCTTTTGCCGGGTACATAACTGCATCGGCATTCTTTAGCGCAACGGCCGCCTTACGCAGACGCGCGGCCGTTAATGCAGGGCAATCTGTGCCCAGTAATAAAAGTCCCTGGCCCGCCACCTGATAAGTATTGGCCGCTTGCCACAAACGCTGGCCTAGGTCGCCTTGCGTCTGATTATGCAGAGTTACCCCCCTGGGTAGGGCTAGTGTTTGCCAGAAGGGATGCAAGGAGTCCGGTGTAACATGCAACTCTACTGGGCCGAGGTCGGCTTTTACTGCTTCCATTAATGTCTGCTGCAACAAACGCTCAGCCAAAGAGGCGGCACCCTGCTCCCCAAGAGCTGGAATCAAACGGGTTTTTGCATAGCCGGGAAGGGGCGCCTTAGCCATTACCACCAAACGCAGAGAGGGCAGAGAAGAGTTACTCATAGCGTTTTGCCAGACACTCCGCCGGAACGCCGCGCCAGTAATCGAAACGCAAACGCCACATTAACAAGACTGTGCGCCAAATTCCGAACTTTTGCCAGCGGCGCCCAGAGGTAGTGACTCTCTGACGCAGACAATGGGGCCGCGCTATTTCTAACAGTTGCCGGCTCAACTCAATATCTTCCATCAGTGGTTGCCGGGCATAACCTCCCACCTCATTGAAGAGAGAGCGGCGAACAAAAATCGCCTGATCACCTGTGGCGATCCCACTCAAACGAGAGCGCCAATTAATCATGGTAGAAATCAGGGGAAACCACAGGCTGTCTCCACTGATACGAATATTAAAACGTCCCCATTGTGCCCCCCTAACCGAGGCAGAGGCAATGGCACTCAGAGCACCTTGCGGTAGGCGAGTATCTGCATGTAGGAATAACAACCAACTGCCACAGGCAACCGAAGCACCCGCATTCATTTGAAGCGCGCGTCCACGTTGGGATTGAATTACCCGCAACCCGGCTGCAGCGGCTATCTCTGCACTACCATCACTACTGCCACCATCAACCAGGATTATTTCACAACTGCTGTATGCGACCAGCTCCCTCAGTTGCGCTACAAGCTTGGGTAACTGCTCCCGCTCATTTAACAGGGGCACAATAACACTGTATTGCACTATCTTGCCTCAACTCCGCCTCATCCCTTTTTTACTTAGGCCTTACCCCAGTCTCCACTGGTGAAATTTTTCCAACCAGCGCAGCAAGCGTTTGGGTGCATTGGCCCGCTTCCAGTTTCCTGCAACAAATTTATTGCCTTCGGTCATTGTCGGATAGATATGAATGGTGGATAGGATTTTATTCAGCCCCAGCCCCTGCTTCATAGCAAACACAAACTCGGCGATAAGCTCTGCCGCATTTTCACCAACAATTGAAACGCCTAATATTTTATCTTTACCTGGTACTGTTATTACTTTAATAAAACCCTGTGCCGCCCCATCTACAATAGCCCGATCCAGATCATCAAGATTATAACGAGTTACCTCATAAGCAATATCATGTCGCTTGGCCTCGAGCTCACTGAACCCAACACTGGCCAACTCAGGATCGGTAAAAACTGCCCGAGGTACCAGCGAGTAATCTACGGCAAATTTCTTGATATCACCAAAAAGGCCATTCACTGCAGCATACCAGGCCTGGTGCGAAGCCATATGGGTAAACTGATAGGGACCGGCAAGATCCCCAGCCGCGAGAATATGGGGGTGGCGAGTGCGCAGGAAAGTATCGGTTGATAGTTTACCATCCTGCAATAAATCCAATTTTTCCAGCCCGAAGCCCTTGGTGCGAGCGCGCCTGCCAAGTGCCAGGATAACCTCATCAAATGTCACCTGTGTTTCACCCTCGGCATTACGTAAATGTAATGTGCTCTCCTGGCGACCTTTATTGCCACTAAAAGAAACTGCCTCATGCCCAGTGAGAAGACATACCCCTTCAGATTTCAATGCCTTGGCAACAGCCTCCGATACTTCGTGATCTTCCTGGGGGAGTAGACGTTCATCCCGCTCAATCAAGGTCACCCGAGACCCCAAACGGGTAAACGCCTGGGCCAGCTCACAACCAATGGCACCGCCTCCCAGTAATACCAATCTTTGCGGAACCTTATCCAGTTGAGCAAACCTATCCCAGAGTGTTTCACTCGTCAGATAATTAACTGTATCAAGGCCGGGGAATGGCGGCACTATAGGCTCGGCACCAGTAGCCAGGATAATGGCACGCCCACGCAAAGATCTTTCACCGCCACTTTTCAAAGTGATATCAACTGTCCAGGGATCAACCAAACGTGCATAGCCTTTTATCACTTCCACACCGAGCTCTGAATAACGCTCCACGCTGTCATGAGGCTCTATCTGCTGGATAGATTCACGCACATGCCGCATCACCCCAGGAAAATCAATCTCCGGTTCCGGCAGGCGCACACCAAAATTACCCGCAGTACGTGCGGAGTGCGCTACACGAGCACACTTGATCAATGCCTTACTGGGCACACAGCCGGTATTCAGGCAATCCCCCCCCATGTCCCCAGACTCAATTAATGTCACCTTCGCTTTTACTGCCGCAGAAATATAAGCACTGACCAACCCTGCAGCACCTGCTCCGATAACAATAATATTACGGTCAAACTTTTTAGGTTTTTTCATTGGAGTCTCACTTGGCCTCGCGGCGACGTTTAAGCCAGTTGAGGAAGTATTTTGCCAATAGAGGGAAAATACCCAGCAGCGCAAAGGACAAAAGCAATTGAGGGGAAGCGATATCTTTAAGGCTTTCTATTCGGGCGAGTTGCGTTCCCGCATTCACGTAGACAATTGTGGCCGCAAGCATGCCTAACTGGCTCACCCAATAAAATGTCCAGACTCGCAGGTGGGTTAACCCCATCAAGATATTAATCAGAAAAAACGGGAAAATAGGTACAAGGCGCAGGGCAAAAAGATAAAATGCGCCCTCCCGCTCAATACCTTTATTCACAACTTGGAGGCGTACCGCAAACCTTTCCTGAATATAATCGCGAAATAAGTAGCGGGCCATAAGAAAAGCCAGAGTGGCACCGATACTGGAAGCAAAAGACACAATAACGGTGCCCCACAACAAACCAAAAATCGCACCAGCGGCTATGGTGAGAATAGCCGCGCCAGGCAAGGACAAGCCGGTCACCAAAATATAAAAAACTAAAAACAGGAAACTCACTAAAAATGGTGAGGCCGCTTTCCATTGCTGGAATTGCTCCCCGCCTTCCTGCAACTTGTCTAGACTCAACCAGAGATGTAAATCAAGTGCGTAAAAAGCAATCACCAATACCGCGATAACCACCAACAGCAGTATTTTTTTACTCATATTATTCCTGCCCTATGGCTATAAAACCCTTTCCTCTTACAGTGCTCCGCCACAGCTACTACCCTGCCCCGCAGTACAGCCATAGCAGTGATCTGCCACTGCAATCGCGCTCCCCTGCAGATTCTCATCGAGTAAATCATGCAGGTGCGGCCTACCTGGCACAGGAATATCTAGCTGCTGATTAAAATCGCAATCGAATAGATTCCCCTGCCAGTCAACACTCACCAGGCTGCGACACATAACGCCATCGAGATTTTCAGCGCTATAACTGTCACGTAATAAAGTCATATAATCTTTAAACTGCCCCTTGGAAATCAACATGGAACCAAAGCGCTTGATGGGCATATTGGCGAGCGCAAACAATTGATTGAACTCAATATTAAATTGCCTTCTCAATTCTCTGCGATAGTCCGCCTCCAGGACACTCTGCTCTGGGGGTAAGAAGGGGCCTTGAGGGTTGTATACCAAATTTAACTGCAAACCACTTTCTGGCTTGCCATAACCCAGTTCATTGAGCTTTTGCAGACCGGCAATACTCTTGTCAAAGACCCCTTTGCCGCGCTGTTTATCGACGTTACCCATGGAATAACAAGGAAGAGAAGCGACCACTTCCACATGATTTCGGGCGAGAAACTCCGCAGTATCTTCCTGGCCTGGCTCGAACAAAACTGTGAGATTACACCGATCAATAACCTGCACTCCCAATGCCCGTGCAGCACTGACCAAGCCGCGAAACCCCCAATGTAATTCCGGTGCGCCACCAGTAATATCCAGTCTCCGAATACGGCGCTTCTCAATGACCTCCAACAGCAGTGCCAAGTTTGCATCCGACATCATTTCCGTGCGATTGGGGCCCGCGTTTACATGGCAGTGCACACAAGACTGATTACAGCGATAACCAATGTTGAGCTGCAGGGTTTCGATAGTACTGCGGCGTATTGCCGGGAAATCGGATATTTCAAGTAATGGCAGTGTTTCATGCATATGTCTCAGTGCTCCACTTCTTCCAACACTGATTGTGTCGGTTCAAGCAGTGGTTTTATTACAGCAAGCTGGCCCTGCGACATTGTTTCCACAGGTGTGACCAATCCACTGGTCAATGCCGTATGGGCAATGGAGTCAGGTTTCTCCATACCCAATAATCGAATGGCCTCTGCTGCTATCAACTGGGCACGCGCAGCATTTTGCTGCAGATTGGCGATTGCCACTTCTGCGGTAACCGCTTGCTCACGAGGGTGCCAACAGTCGTAATCGGTGGCCATTGCGAGTGTGGCGTAGGCAATCTGTGCCTCTCGCGCCAATTTCGCCTCTGGCATATTGGTCATACCAATAACCGACGCCCCCATGCTGCGATACCAGTGGGATTCCGCTCGCGTTGAGAACTGTGGCCCCTCAATGCACAAGTAACTACCACCCCGATGTAACTGCACCGGCTGCTCTGCCTGGGTAGAAGAAAAGGCCCGCGCCAGACAATCCGCCACTGCGGAACATACGGGGTCTGCCATAGAGACATGTGCCACTGCGCCGCCACCAAAAAAAGTGCTCTCACGCTTGCGCGTCATGTCGATAAACTGATCGGGAATCAACATATCCAGTGGCCTGACCTTCTCCTGCAGAGAGCCAACCGCCGAGAGAGAGAGCAGATAGCGCACACCCAACTGGCGCAACCCATGGATATTTGCCCTGTAGGGCACCTCAGAGGGGATCAGCCTGTGACCGCGTCCATGGCGGGAGAGAAAAGCAATCGGGATACCCTGCAGCTTGCCACACAGAATCGGATCCGATGTCGGGCCAAATGGGGTCTCCACTTGAACCTCTTGCACATCAGTCAGCCCCGGCATTTCATAGAGACCACTCCCCCCAATCACACCAACCAGTGCTCTAGCCATGTTCACTCCTAAGTAGTTAGTTTTTCCGCAGTATAGAATTGAGCAATGACCCTGTATATCGGCAGATGGGGTGCAAAATACTCCCTAAGAACGCACCTAGAGCCAGAAATACTCACAGTAATCCCACCGATAGTAGTCCTTCAGCACATACCAGTAGATCTGGCGAGAGACCTTTGCTGTACATAGACAAATTGATCGCCTATATTTACCCTGGTAATATTATTTTGCCCGGATAAATTAATAGGAGACTTTTGTTGTGCCAGAGTACATAGCCATTGAGCGACAACAACTGATTGCACGGGGCACACTGGAGTCGATCGTTCGCCAGGTAAAATCCCGTGAAACACCACTTGAACCCATGGTTTTTTCAACCGATAACTGCCAAAGAATCGAGATCGATTGGCAAGGCGATATTGAGACGGTACTAACCAGATTGAAGCCCAGCACAACACCTACCAGTGCAAAGCGAGGGCGCCCAAAGCTGGGAGTCATTTCCAAGGAAGTCACATTGTTACCCCGTCACTGGGAGTGGCTGAGACAGCAACCAGGCGGAGCCTCCGTTACCCTGCGCAAGCTGGTGGAGCAGGCCCAGAAAAATATTTCACTCGAAGAGCGTATCACCACAAGCCAGCATCAACTCGATAGATTTATGCTGCAGGTTGTTGGTGACGCCCCAGGCTTCGAAGATGCCAGCCGCTCCCTCTATCGAAATAGCAAAGTAAGCTTTGAAAAAGCCATCCGAGCCTGGCCAGAAGAAATCAAACACTTTGTTTTGGCCAAATTTAATGATATTGCAGAGATACATAGTGGAAATAAGTAATAGGGATCGTATATGAGCGAACAACAAGACAACATTTTCCTCAAGGATGCACTTTTACCGGTTTTCTTCAAAACAGCGGCACCGATCATTTTTATAATGTTGGTAAACGGCTCTTTTACCCTGCTGGATGCTTATTTCCTGGGGGAGTATGTAGGCCCTGACGCACTGGCAGCTGTCACCCTGACATTTCCAATGTTTATGTTGTTAGTGGCACTATCCTCCTTAATATCGGCTGGCTACTCCAGCGTTCAGGCCAGACTCTTGGGCGCGGGAAAAACAGATAAGGCAAAACAGGCTTTCTCTCAGGCAATCACCTTGGCACTGTTAGTTTGCGGCCTTCTTATGGTGCTGTTTACTCTTGGGGGTAAACAATTGACGATGTTGGTAGCCAATGGCTCCCAGCCGTTGGCGGATATGGGCTACACCTATTTAACAATTCTTGTTTTCCTGTCTCCCGCCCTATTTATTGGTTCCGTAAACTCCGACACATTACGCTGTGAGGGGAAACTATCGCTGATGGCGATAGTTTCTTTAAGCTCCATACTTCTTAATATCGTTTTTAACTATATTTTTATTGCCCAGTTTCAAATGGGAGTAGCGGGCTCCGCTTATGGAACAGCATTGGCTCAATCAATCGCCCTGATGATAGTGGCCGGCTATCGTCATTACGGAAAAACAGTCATTGATACACAGGTCATCCGCCTCTCCTATGAGAAACAATATTGGAGAGAGTTTCTGTCCTTGGGCTTACCGGCTAGTTTGAGCTATATCGGCGTTTCCCTCACCTCTATGGCAGTTATATTCAGCCTACAGGCATGGGGAGCGGAAAACTATGACGCTACCGTTAGTGCCTACGGTATTACCACTCGGATTATGACTTTTATTTTTCTACCCCTACTCGGCTTAAGCCAGGCTTTTCAAACGGTGGCAGGTAATAATGCTGGCGCAAAGATCTGGTCGCGAATGGATAGTAGCATCAATATCGCCCTAACTGCGGCATTCGGCTACTGCCTGCTACTTCAGCTTGCCGTCATTATTTTTAAAGACACTTTAGGTGGGTTATTTGTTAACGATCCTCTGATCATTGAAGAAGTTGCGCGTATCCTGCCAATGATGACTCTGGTTTATTTCTTGGCTGGCCCCCTCATGATGGTTAATACCTTCTTCCAGGCGATTGGTGACGCCAAACGAGCAGCCATTCTCGGACTGGCAAAAACTTATATATTTTTACTGCCTTTAATAGTGCTACTACCTCTGGCCGTTGGTGAAGTTGGAATCTGGTATGCAGGGCCCATTGCTGAGTTATTACTACTTAGCCTGACGGCTTTTATTCTTTACCAGCGCAGCCGCACACACGGTCACAAATACGGTCTGTATAGCACCTAGCAGCACCGAATACTTCAGCGGCACAGATAGAAAATGCAATTTATCTTTTAGTAAATTTTGCGCTTAAGCCTAAAGAGCTAGAAATTTAGAGGGTACGGTTAGAGAAGAAAATAAAAAAGTAAAAAAGGGAGATACTGACTCCCTTTTTTAAGCCACCTTTGCAGCAACGAACTGATCTACACCATTGGCATCGCAAAAGATCTTGGTAAGGTCAGACGCCTACCATCATACAAATAGGAAAGCATATTCAAATCACCCGCGCTGGGATTCCAACTTGAATTATTTACCTGGTTGGGGGTAATTTTACAACCGCCTGTCCTGGTATTTTCCCTGACCCCCAGCGCCTGAGCTTGAGCATCGTACATCATGATAGACTGACCATCGAATGACGAGCCATGAGTCATAAAGCGTGCCATTGTCTGGGTGCGGGTTTGCACTTGTAAAGAGTCCAGTGTGCTCTGCACTGCCATGGGAGCATCTGAACGCATATGCTCGTGGGCCAATCCCAGGGTATGACCAATTTCATGTGGAAGCGAGGCAATCGCAGCCCGATTCCCTCTCCAATTAACACCGCAATACTGATTTGTTGTATTGGTATAACCTACGGTGGCACTACTATCATTATCCCGGATAGTAATCACACCCTGCCCGGCCGCTCCCACCTGCAAAAATTTAATCGCCGCAAACTGAAACGCCCGATAAATACACAACTCCCAGCGGGACATGGCTTTCTTAACCGCCGTCACATAGCCAGCATCAAGATTATTCGGTACGTAATATTTAACGATCCCATTGGGCCAGACTCCGCCAACATCCTCATTTCTATCCAAAGAAAAACCACTAAAGACCAGCTTATATGAAATATTTCGAATATTTTTATCTATTGATAGCCCCATGCTGTGAACCTCCACAATTATTTGGTCATTATTTTGAGGGTTAATAAATCCTTTATCTAACTTACAACCGGACTCTTAAAAGCCAACCTCCGCATTTAATCCCAACAAGGAATTTATACCCCAACAAATTCACAACACCTAGAAAAAATTAAATAACTCCTAAAACACTCCAAGAAAAAATAAAAAATAAGATACTTTCTCAAACAACAATAAATATCATTCAATATTTAATTACATAAAAAAGAAAAAATATGAAAAAACCACAAGGCAGAAGAAAAATATCGGCAAAATGCACAGAAATAGTGAGTAGCGTGAAAATTAAAATGGCTGCGCAGCGAAATTAATCTGGCAACAAAAGAAGCCAAGGGAAAGATTGGCACGGAATTAGGATGACGGTTGAGTTTAATAAACAAAAAAGGCCACCCAAAGGGTGGCCTTTTTTTGTGCTAGCCAGCTAGTAATTACTTACCAGCCAGTAACTTCCTTCAGAGCGTCGCCGATCTGAGCCAGGGAGCGCACGGTTTTAACACCAGCGTCTTCCAGAGCAGCGAACTTCTCGTCAGCGGTGCCTTTACCACCGGAGATGATCGCGCCCGCGTGACCCATACGCTTGCCGGGAGGAGCAGTTACACCAGCGATGTAGGAAACTACAGGCTTAGTAACATTTTCCTTGATGTAAGCAGCGGCTTCTTCTTCAGCAGTACCACCGATCTCACCGATCATAACAATCGCTTCGGTCTGCGGATCGTTCTGGAACATTTCCAGGATATCGATGAAGTTGGAGCCCGGGATGGGGTCGCCACCGATGCCCACACAAGTGGACTGGCCAAAGCCGTAGTCGGTAGTTTGCTTAACCGCTTCATAGGTCAGAGTGCCGGAACGGGAAACGATGCCCACTTTACCCGGCTTGTGGATGTGACCCGGCATAATACCGATCTTGCACTCACCCGGAGTGATAACACCCGGGCAGTTCGGGCCGATCAGGCGCACGCCCAACTCGTCGCACTTCACTTTAGCGTCGAGCATATCCAGAGTCGGGATACCTTCGGTGATACAAACAATCAGCTTGATACCAGCGTTGGCCGCTTCCAGAATGGAGTCCTTACAGAAAGGCGCAGGTACGTAAATTACGGAAGCTTCAGCGCCGGTCTTCTCTACCGCTTCTTTAACGGTATCGAATACTGGCAGGCCCAGGTGAGTCTGGCCGCCTTTACCCGGAGTTACACCACCAACCATCTTGGTGCCGTAAGCAATCGCTTGCTCGGAGTGGAAAGTACCCTGGGAGCCGGTGAAGCCCTGGCAGATTACTTTAGTGTCTTTGTTAATCAATACTGACATGATTATTTACCCTCCGCAGCTTTAACCACTTGCTGAGCCGCATCGGTCAGGCTGGTCGCCGCGATAATGTTCAGGCCACTGTCGCTCAGAACCTTGGCGCCCAGGTCTGCGTTGTTACCTTCCAGGCGTACAACAACCGGTACTTTAACGCCAACTTCTTTTACTGCGCCCACAACGCCTTCGGCGATCATGTCACAGCGAACGATACCACCGAAGATGTTGATCAGTACGGCTTTTACGTTCTCGTCAGACAAGATGATCTTGAACGCTTCAACAACGCGCTCTTTGGTCGCGCCGCCGCCAACGTCCAGGAAGTTAGCTGGCTTGCCGCCGTGCAGGTTTACGATGTCCATGGTACCCATGGCCAGACCAGCACCGTTTACCATGCAACCGATGTTGCCATCGAGAGCTACGTAGTTCAGGTCGAACTTGGCAGCGTGCGCTTCACGGGAATCTTCCTGGGAAGGATCGTGCATTTCGCGCAGGTCCGCGTGGCGGTACAGCGCGTTGCTGTCGATTACCACTTTGGCGTCCAGGCAGTGCAGGTTGCCTTCGGTAGTAATTACCAGTGGGTTGATCTCAAGCAGGGCCAGATCTTTTTCTTCGAACATTTTCGCCAGGCCGAGGAAGATCTTGGTGAACTGCTTCACCTGAGTCGGGTTCAGGCCCAGTTTGAAAGCCAGCTCGCGCGCCTGGTAAGGCTGAGCGCCTACCAGCGGGTCGATGGTGGCTTTCAGGATTTTTTCCGGAGTCTCTTCCGCTACTTTCTCGATCTCAACGCCGCCTTCGGTGGAAGCCATGAAAACGATACGACGGGTGGAGCGGTCAACAACGGCGCCAAGGTACAGTTCTTGGTCAATGTCGGTGCAGCTTTCAACCAGGATACGGGAAACAGGCTGGCCATTTTCGTCTGTTTGGTAAGTTACCAGGCGCTCGCCCAGCCACTTCTTGGCAAACTCTTCAATTTCTGCCTTGGAATCTACCAGCTTTACTCCGCCAGCCTTACCGCGGCCACCAGCGTGTACCTGGGCCTTTACTACCCACTTATCACCGCCAATTTCGTCAGCCGCTGCTACTGCCGCTGCCGGGGTTTCCGCTGCAATGCCTTTGGAAACCGGCAATCCGTATGCCGCAAACAGTTGTTTGCCCTGATACTCATGCAAGTTCATAGTCAATACCAATTCACATGTGAAATGTGTTTATTAATTGCAGATCTCTCTGCACCTGAAAGACAAAACTCAAAATTTCCGTCGTTGCAAATTTTGAATTCCGCAAATGAAACCGGGGCGCTAATTAATCAATAATTAGTGCCCCGATATCGAAAAAACTTCTTACTTGCGCTTCTTGCGATTTACGGTGTGAATCGCATGACCGTTCACGCCCAATGCCGCTTCTTTCACGGTCTCAGACAGAGTCGGGTGTGCGAATACGGTCATACCGATATCTTCGGCGCTGGAGCCGAATTCCATCGCGATCGCCACTTGCTGAACCAGATCGGCAGCAGACGGGCCAACGATGTGGGCACCCAGTACACGGTCAGTTTCCGCGTGAGCGATGATTTTCACAAAGCCCTGGGTATCGTTGGCAGCCATAGCGCGACCGTTGATCGCAAACGGGAAGCTACCTACGTTGTAAGGCTCGCCATCGGCCTTCACCTGCTCTTCGGTGCGACCAACCGCAGCGATTTCCGGGTGAGTGTAAATAACGTTGGGGATCACGTCGTAGTTCATCATTGGCTTCTGGCCGGCGATGCGCTCAGCGACTACAACACCTTCTTCAGAAGCCTTGTGCGCCAGCATCGGACCGCGTACCACGTCACCGATCGCCCATACGCCCGGTGCAGAAGTCATGCACAGGTCGTTAACGTAGATAAATCCACGCTCGTCCATCTTCACGCCGGCATCTTCAGACAACAGGCCTTCAGTGTAAGGACGACGGCCAACGCAGACGATCAGCTTGTCGAAAGTTTCCTGGTGCTCTTTACCATCTTTGTCCTGGTAAGTAACAACCACTTCCTCGCCCTTCACTTCAGAGCCGGTTACGCGGCAAGCGAGGCGGATATCCAGGCCCTGCTTCTTGAAGATCTTCTGGGATTCTTTGGCAACCTGTTGGTCCATGATCGCCAGGAACTTATCCATCGCTTCCAGAACAACCACTTCAGAGCCCAGGCGGTTCCATACTGAACCGAGCTCCAAGCCGATAACGCCGGCACCGATAACGCCCAAACGTTTGGGCGTTTCAGAGAACTCCAGAGCACCGGTGGAATCGACAATAATTTTGTTGTCTACCGGAGCAGGTGGAATATTTACCGGTACAGAACCGGAAGCCAGAATGACATTTTCGGCTTCGTAGACAGTGCTGTTGCCTTCGTCGTCAGTGACTTCCACTTTCTTGTTGGCCAGCAGTTTACCGGTACCGAAAATGGAGGTCACTTTATTGGCGGTGAACAGGCCAGCTACGCCGCCGGTCAGCTTCTTAACGATCTCGCCCTTGCGCTCGATCATCTTGCTCACATCCATCTTGACCTTGCCGACTTCAATGCCGTGCACGTCGAGAGCGTCTTTGGCCTCGTGGTACTTCCAGGAGCTGTCCAGCAGTGCCTTGGAGGGAATACAACCTACGTTCAGGCAGGTACCGCCGTTAACGTATTTACCTTCCTTGTTTTTCCACTTTTCAATACAAGCAGTCTTCAGGCCCAGCTGAGCGGCACGGATGGCAGCGACATAACCACCAGGACCAGAGCCGATTACGATTACGTCAAATTTTTCCGACATGATCAGTTCCAGATATTTCTAATGCAGTGTGATCGAGGGGCCCGCAGGCCCCAGAACTTATTTTTTAAACTTCGAGCAAGATACGCGCTGGATCTTCGATCATTTCCTTGATCGCTACCAGGAAGCCAACCGCTTCTTTACCGTCGATCAGACGGTGGTCATAGGACAGCGCCAGGTACATCATCGGCAGGATTTCCACCTTGCCATTTACCGCCATCGGGCGCTCCTGGATTTTGTGCATACCCAGAATTGCGGTTTGCGGCGGGTTCAGGATCGGAGTGGACAGCAGGGAGCCGAATACACCACCGTTGGTAATGGTGAAGGTACCGCCAGTCATCTCTTCGATAGACAATTTACCATCGCGGGCGCGAACACCCAGATCGCGGATATTGTTTTCCATATCCGCCAGGCCCATGTTTTCCGCATTGCGCAGAATCGGTACAACCAGGCCTTTCGGAGAGGAAACCGCTACACCGATATCCTGGTAACCGTGGTAAACGATATCGTTACCATCGATAGACGCGTTCACCGCGGTGTAGCGCTTCAACGCTTCTACCGCAGCTTTCACGAAGAAACCCATAAAGCCCAGGCGAGTGCCGTTGTGGGTTTTTTCGAACAGGTCTTTGTAGTTCTTGCGCAAGTCCATGACCGGCTTCATGTTCACCTCGTTAAAGGTGGTGAGCATGGCGGTGGACTGGGAGGCATCCAGCAGGCGTTCAGCAATACGCTTGCGCATGCGGGTCATAGGAACACGCTTCTCCACGCGCTCGCCCGGAGCAACAGCCACTTCAGCAGCAGCGGCGGGCGCAGCAGCGGCAGGCGCAGTGCCAGCTTTCATTACGTCTTCTTTGAGAACACGGCCACCCTTGCCAGTGCCTTCAACACCCGCCAGATCGACACCCTTCTCAGCAGCCATTTTCTTGGCGGATGGCATGGCAATTTTGTCGCCAGCAGCGGGGGCAGCCGGTTCGGCAGCCGGAGCTTCTGCTTTTTCTGCCGCCGGGGCAGCGGCCGCGCCAGCGCCCGCTTCAAACTTGGCAATCACTTCATTGGAGAGGACGGTATCACCCTCACCCTTGATGATTTCAGTCAGGGCACCATCGGCAGGTGCAACAACTTCCAGCACAACTTTATCGGTCTCGATGTCCACGATCAGTTCATCGCGGGACACAGCTTCACCGGGTTGTTTATGCCAGGTGGCGACAGTTCCGTCCTGAACAGATTCAGGGAAAGTTGGCGCTTTAATCTCGATCGTCATTTTTTCTGTTTCCTGAGATTGACTCTTCACTTATTACTGCCGCCGGTTACTTGACGGTCAGCGCCTCGTTGATGAACTTATTCTGTTCTTCAAGGTGCGTGGACATATAGCCTGCCGCAGGTGCTGCGGATGGGGCGCGGCCCACGTATTCCAGATCCAGCTTCGGATGGGTTTCCGACAGTAGACGACGCAAGTGGTGCTGGCTGGAGTACCAGGCGCCCTGGTTCATGGGCTCTTCCTGACACCAAGCAACACTCTTGATCTTCTTGAATGCGGATACCGCTTCCACAAACTCTTCGTCTGGGAATGGGTACAGCTGTTCGATTCGTACGAACGCAACATCTTCCTGCTCACGCTCCATTCGGGCTTCCAGCAGGTGGTAGTAAACCTTGCCGGAGCACAGCACCAAGCGTTTCACTTTTTCTGGGTCTACGCCCTGGTCCTGGATCACGTTATGGAAGCGGCCTTCGGCCAGCTCTTCCAGGCTGGAGGTGGCCAGCTTGTGACGCAAAATCCATTTCGGGCTCATAATCACCAGCGGACGACGCATCGGGCGTACCGCCTGACGACGCAGCAGGTGGAAGATCTGTGCCGGAGTAGTGGCATTACACACCTGGATATTGTGCTCGGCACACAGCTGCATAAAGCGCTCTAAACGTGCGGAGGAATGCTCCGGACCCTGGCCTTCGTAGCCGTGCGGCAGCAGCATTACCAGGCCGCACATACGGCCCCACTTGTGCTCACCGGAAGTGATGAACTGGTCGATTACTACCTGGGCACCGTTGGCGAAATCACCGAACTGAGCCTCCCAAACCACCAGGGACTTTGGTGTAGTGGTGGCGTAGCCGTATTCAAACGCCAACACCGCCTCTTCAGACAGCAGCGAGTCGTAGATGTAGAAAGGCGGCTGGTCTTCGAACATATGCTGCAAAGGCACATAGCTCTGGCCATCTTTCTGGCTGTGAATCACCGCATGACGGTGGGAGAAGGTTCCGCGACCCACGTCTTCACCGGTAAAGCGGACCATAAAGCCCTCTTCCAGCAAAGTGCCATAAGCCAGGGTTTCCGCCATGCCCCAGTTCAAGGGCAGTGCGCCACCGGCCATCTTGCGGCGGTCATCGTAAATCTTGGAGACCTGGCGCTGCATCACAATGCCATCGGGCACAGCGGTCATACGGTTGGCCACATCCTGCAACTTCGGCAGCGCATAGCCAGTATCTGCAGCTACTTGCCAGTCGTGGCCCAGGTAGGGGCTCCAATCTACAAACATGGAGGAGTCCGGCTGCTTCACCAAGCCGGTGGCCACGTCCTCACCCGCATCGAGTTTATCGCGGTAGTCGTTGGCCAGTTTATCCGCAGCAGCCTTATCGAGAATGCCCTCACCCACCAGCTTCTCGGAGTAGAGGGTACGGGTAGTTTTATGCTTGCGGATAGTCTGGTACATCAGCGGCTGGGTACCAGAGGGGTCATCGGTCTCGTTATGGCCGCGACGACGGTAGCAAACCAAATCAATAACGATGTCTTTCTTAAATTCGTAGCGGTAGTCCACCGCCAGCAGCGCGGCCAATACGACCATTTCCGGGTCGTCGCCGTTTACGTGCAGCACCGGCGCATCGATCATCTTGGCGGGATCGGTAGAGTACTCGGTGGAGCGAGCGTCTTCGCGCTTGCTGGTGGTAAAGCCCACCTGGTTGTTCAGTACGATGTGCACAGTACCACCGGTGTAGTAACCGCGGGTCTGAGACATCTGCAGGGTTTCCTGCACCACACCCTGACCGGCAAAAGCCGCGTCGCCGTGGATGTTAATCGGCATTACTTTTTCACCAGTCCCGTCTTTACGACGGTCCTGGCGAGCACGTACAGAACCAACCACAACAGGCGCACTGATTTCCAGGTGCGACGGGTTAAAGGCCAGCGCCAGGTGTACTTCACCACCGGGAGTCATTACGTTGGAGGAGAAGCCCTGGTGATATTTCACGTCACCGGAAGTATCAAGGGTCTTCTTGCCCTCGAACTCTTCGAACAGGTCCGATGGGTTTTTACCGAGGATATTCACCAGGGTATTCAGACGGCCGCGGTGGGCCATGCCGATCACGATTTCCTTCACCCCGTAGGTACCGGAGCGGCGGATCAGGGCGTCCATCATCGGGATCAGACTCTCACCACCCTCGACACCAAAGCGCTTGGTACCCGGGTATTTGGAATCCAGATGGCGCTCCAGGCCCTCTGCTGCAGACAAGCGCTGCAGGATTTCAATCTGGATATCGGTGCCGAAATTGGCCTTGGACTGGCTGCGCTCCAGGCGCTGCTGAAACCACTGCTGCTCTTCCAAATTGGAGAGATGCATGATCTCTGCACCCAGATTGCCACAGTAGGTGCGCTCCAACCCTTCTACGATCTCACGCAGGGTCGCCTCTTCTTTGCCAAGGAACAGGCTACCGGTATTGAAGGTGGTATCGAAATCACCCTCAGTCAGGCCGTGGTAGCTCAACTGTAAATCGGGCACCTGCTCGCGGGCCATCAGGCCGAGCGGGTCTAGGGTCGCTTTCTTATGGCCGCGATGGCGATAGGAATCGATCAGCTGCAGAACTTTAATCTGCTTGCGCTCATGTTCGATATTGACGGAGCCGGAACCGGGCGCCGCTACTGGGCGCGCGCGGTGTTTGCTGAGCAGCTCGAAGTGCTGGCGCACTGCGGCGTGAGAGACATCGCTGCTGCCCTCAACACGGGGGAGGCTGTCGAAGTAATTGCGCCACTCCTCCGGTACACCGTTGGGGTCGTGCAGATAGGTCTCGTAAAGCTCCTCCACATAGGCAGCATTGCCCCCGGAGATATGGGAGCTACGCCACAGCTGCTCCATGGTACTTTCGTGCATTTTGATGCCTACCTCGATTGCAGTGGACTCTCATCGCTACAGCCACTGCGCTTTCCTTCACTCACAAAAGGGGAGGCGCACAAAGCCACCTCCCCTTTTTAATTTAATACCGACCGGAGCCGGCTTTTGTATTAGATAAGCGCCCTACCTGGCACCGGGCCCACCAAAGGTGAGCCCTGAAGACTGCTTTGCAGCCTTCATTAATCCCTATACAGCACGCGTCAGCAGCATATTGCGAATATGGCCAATGGCGCGAGTCGGATTCAAACCCTTAGGACATACGTTGACACAGTTTTGAATACCGTGACAACGGAACACACTGAAGGGGTCGTCCAGGTTGGATAGACGCTCGTCAGTGGCCAGGTCGCGACTATCCGCTAGGAAGCGGTAAGCCTGTAGCAGGCCGGCCGGACCGATAAACTTGTCCGGGTTCCACCAGAAGGACGGACAGGCGGTGGAGCAGCAGGCACACAGGATACACTCGTACAGACCGTCGAGTTTTTCGCGATCCTCTGGGGACTGCAGGCGCTCAATCGCCGGTGCCGGAGTGTCATTCTGCAAATACGGCTCAATCTTTTTGTACTGCTCGTAGAACTGTTCCATATCCACAACCAGGTCGCGAATCACAGGCAGGCCCGGCAGCGGACGCAGAATCAGTTTACCCTTGGGGGCAGCTTCAGACAGTGGCGTAGTGCACGCCAGGCCATTGCGGCCGGAAATATTCATACCGTCGGAACCACACACACCTTCGCGGCAGGAGCGGCGGAAGGACAGGGTCGGATCCTGAGCCTTGAGCAACTCCAACACGTCCAACACCATCAGGTCCTTGCCCTGGGTGTCGAGCTGGTAGTCCTGCATGTAAGGCGCTTTATCAGTTTCCGGGTTGTAACGGTAAATGCTTACTTTCAACATACTCTATTCCGCTCCCGAATCAGTAGGTCCGAGCTTTCGGTTCAAAGGCTTCCATGGTGGTCGGTGCGAAGTTTACCGCACGCTTGCCCACACGCTTCTCAGTTGGGAAGTACATGGAATGACACAGCCAGTTTTCATCATCGCGCTCCTGGAAGTCTTCGCGGGCATGGGCACCGCGGCTCTCAGTGCGGGTCTCCGCGGCAATCGCAGTGGCCTCGGCAACTTCCAGCAGGTTCTGCAGTTCCAGCGCTTCGACACGGGCGGTGTTAAAGGCACGGCTTCTGTCGTCCAGGCGTACATTCTCAATACGCTCACGCAGGTCAGCCAGCTTCTTCACGCCTTCCGCCATGTAGTCGCCGCGGCGGAATACGCCGAAGTGATTCTGCATTACACCTTGCAACTCTTTGCGCAGGTCCGCAGCTTTCTCACCGGTTTCGTTGGTTTCCAGTCGGTTCAGACGCGCCATCGCCGCTTCCAGATCGGACTCGGACGCTTCGCGGTGCTCAATACCTTCACGCAGTGCCTTCTCGATAAACAGGCCGGATGCGCGGCCGAATACCACCAGGTCCAGCAGCGAGTTACCACCCAGGCGGTTAGCGCCGTGTACCGATACACAGGCAACCTCACCACAGGCGTAGAAGCCGTCGATGATCTGGTCGTTGCCCGCAGCGTCCTGGGTCAAGGCCTGGCCGTGAACGTTGGTGGGAATACCGCCCATCATGTAGTGACAGGTGGGAACAACCGGAATCGGCGCCTTAACTGGGTCGACATGGGCAAAGGTCTTGGACAACTCACAAATACCGGGCAGACGGCTGTTGAGCAAGTCTTCGCCCAAGTGATCAAGCTTCAGGAACACGTGATCACCCTCGGGGCCACAGCCGCGGCCATCAAGAATCTCAAGTACCATGGAGCGGGCTACAACATCGCGAGAAGCGAGGTCCTTAGCGTTGGGCGCGTAACGCTCCATAAAACGCTCGCCGTCTTTGTTGATCAGGTAGCCACCCTCACCGCGACAACCTTCAGTCACGAGTACACCGGCACCGTAAATGCCAGTCGGGTGGAACTGCCACATCTCGATGTCCTGTACAGGCATACCTGCGCGCAGGGCCATACCGACACCGTCGCCGGTGTTGATGTGTGCGTTAGTGGTGGAGGCGAAGATACGGCCGGCACCACCGGTAGCGAATACGGTCGCCTTGGACTTAATAAACACCACTTCGCCATCTTCGATGCACATGGCGATCACACCCACCACGGCACCGTCCTGGTTCTTCACCAGGTCAATCGCAAACCACTCGTTCAGAAACTCGGTTTGGTGCTTAACATTATTCTGGTACAGCGTGTGCAGGAGTGCGTGGCCAGTACGGTCGGCGGCAGCACAGGTACGGGCTGCCTGGCCACCGCGGCCGAAATCTTTGGACTGACCGCCGAAGGGGCGCTGATAAATACGGCCTTCCTCAGTTCGGGAGAAAGGCAGGCCCATGTGCTCCAGCTCAAATACCGCTTCGGGGCCTACAGAACACATGTATTCAATCGCTTCCTGGTCACCGATATAGTCGGAGCCTTTAACGGTGTCATACATGTGCCAGCGCCAATCATCATTGGGGTCAGAGCTGGCAATCGCACAGGTAATACCACCCTGGGCGGATACCGTGTGAGAACGGGTTGGGAATACCTTGGTAATTACCGCAGTTTTATAGCCGGACTGGGCCATCTGCAGAGCCGCGCGCATACCCGCACCGCCGCCACCAATCACAATCCCGTCAAAAGAAATAGTTCGCATGTTCGCCATTGCTTATACACCCCAAAGAATTTCAATGCCCCACACCGTGTAAAGCACGGCAACCGCAGCCAGGATCACTTCTACGAACAGGCGCAGAACAGTGGCCTTACCGCCCATCACCCGGTTGGTGATGTAGTCGGTAACCACAGACCAGAGGCCGATCCAGGCGTGAATCACGGTGGACAGCAAGGCAACCAAGCTGAATACACGCATCCAGCGCTGGGCGAACAATTCAGACCAGGCCTGGTATCCGAAGTCTTTGGTGAAAAAGATAAAGCCCACTATAAAGAGGACATAAGCGAGCAGTATTACTGCGGTAACGCGCTGGTAGAGCCAGTCGAATGTGCCGCTACGGCCGAAGCTAGTTACTGTTCTTACCACAACCATACTCCCACTAAAAGAATAAGGATTACACTCACCACCAGCACGGCAATTGCGCTGCGGCGACCACCTTCGAGGCTCTCACCCATACCCATATCCATAAACAGGTGACGCACACCGGCCAGCAAATGGTAAATAAGAGCTGCCAGGGAGGCCCACAGGATGAGCTTGGCTGGAATACTGTTAAATGCTGCCGCCATATCGGCGAAGCCCTGTTCGGATTCCAGGCTGGCATCGAGCATGCAGAGCAGCAACGCCACAACGGCGAAGAGCACCACACCGGATACACGGTGCAAAATGGAAACCAAAGCGGCAGCGGGAAGCTTTATAGTGGAAATGTCTAAATTGACAGGTCTGTTTTTGTTCACAGGAAAAACACCTTGTTGCCCTGAACGACCGGGCGCCCGTTAGCTTTTCAAATTGGGAGGGACGAGCTGCTTGCTGATCACTTTGCACTCGACCTGATGAAGCCTTGTACAAAGTAGCCGTACCATGGCGCAAGCCGCGCGGATTATAGGCATTCGATAGTCAAAACACAACGAACGCCTAGGAATACGCCACCTCAGCACACCCCGCAGGCACAGGATTTAGCTCAACGGGATTTCCGCAGATTTTTGCGCCCACGACCAGGCAAAAGCTCTACCAGCCCACGCTGTCGCCGAATATCCTGTTGCCGGCCGACTGGCCGTCCACCCCTTTGGGTTTGACAATTTGCGGCGCGGCACTTAAGTTTGGCCCCGCTCAAAAGGCCGCCAGCACCCGAAAACACTAGGAAAAGGCCGCCATAAGAACAGTTTTTAGGAGTCCGCAATGTCCGATAAAAAAGCGCACCTCACAGTCGATGGTATCGACGGCGCTCTTGAGATGCCCGTTCGCTCCGGCACCCTCGGCCCCGATGTGATCGATGTCGGCGGCCTGACCAGCAAAGGCTTTTTCACCTACGACCCGGGCTTCGTATCCACCGCCTCATGTGATTCCAAGATCACTTTTATTGATGGTGGCAAAGGCCAATTATTGCACCGGGGCTACCCCATCGAGCAATTAGCAGAAAAATCCGACTATCTGGAAACCTGCTACCTGCTGATGAATGGCGAGCTGCCCAATGCAGAAGAAAAGAAGAAGTATGTAGACACTATTATGTCTCACACCATGGTTCACGAATCCCTGGTGAGTTTCTTTAAAGGCTTCCGTTACGATGCCCACCCGATGGCAATGATGTGTGGCGTAGTGGGTGCCCTCGCCTCCTTCTATCACGACTCCCTGGATATCACCAATCCGGAGCACCGCGAGATTTCCGCGCACCGCCTGATTGCCAAGATGCCAACCTTGGCAGCCATGTGCTACAAGCACTCCCAAGGCATGCCCTTCATGTACCCGGACAATAGCCGCAGCTATTCCGAGAACTTCCTGCACATGATGTTTGGCAATCCCTGCGAGCCCAGCAAGATCGATCCGGTTGTCGCCAAGGCAATGGACATCATCTTCCTGTTACACGCTGACCACGAGCAAAACGCCTCCACCTCGACCGTGCGCCTGGCTGGCTCCTCTGGCGCCAATCCCTTCGCCTGCATCTCCTCCGGTATCGCCACCTTATGGGGACCCGCTCACGGCGGCGCCAACGAGGCAGTACTGAACATGCTGCAGGAAATTGGCGATGAGAGCCGTATCGACGAGTTCGTGAAGCGTGCCAAAGACAAGAATGACCCCTTCCGCCTGATGGGCTTCGGTCACCGCGTTTACAAGAACTTCGACCCACGCTCCCGCGTAATGCAGGGCATCTGCGATGAAGTTCTGGGAGCCATGGGCGCAGAAAACGATCCTCTGCTGAAGATCGCTAAGAAGCTGGAAAAAATCGCCCTTGAGGACGATTACTTCGTCGAGAAAAAACTCTACCCGAATGTCGACTTCTACTCCGGTATTATTATGAAGGCTATCGGCATCCCCACCGATATGTTCACCGTAATTTTTGCCACCGGCCGCACTTCAGGCTGGATCGCACACTGGAATGAAATGATTTCCAACCCGTACAAAATTGGTCGCCCTCGCCAGCTTTATACCGGCTATGCCCAGCGCGATTATGTTCCACTGGAACAACGCTAATAAAGTTCAAAATAAAAAACCCGGCAATGCCGGGTTTTTTATTTCCTGAAATAACCACCTGGAATTTAAAAATATTCAACAAAATTCAAATAATACAACAACCCAGACCTCTATTAATTGTGACAAGGTTCTCAATATTAAAATTCTCATCCTGATGTAACTCCCGCCACACAGAAAAACACCTGTCATGCAATGTAAAATCCGCGCCTCTCGGACCGGGTGAATTTGCTGCGTAGTTACCGCACCTCAGCAACTACCCGCCCGCGGTTTCCCTTACCCATACAACACCCAAAATTAAACCTATTAAGGGCACAGCATATGCTTAGCTTTATCTCCGGCATGTTCAGAGGTAGCAAGTCCTCCGACAGCGTCGACCTGGAAGAAAAATATACCCGCAGCAACTATGCCAGCGCTAAAGGCAGCCGCACAATTTCTTACGACCCAACTCTGATCAAAGCCCTGGAGGACGATCACCGCCACTTAATTGGCATTTTCCAGCGTATGTGGTCCGAAGGCTTTGAAAAGCAAAACTATCGCCAACTGTCACAACTACTCACTCAATTTAAGTCCGGCTTCCAGGCACATCTGATAAAGGAAAATGTTCGCTTCTACGTCTATCTAGAGCAGGCCCTCGCCGGCGATGCGCACACACTGCAGGTTGTAAAAGATTTCCGCACTGATATGAATGAAATCGCCAATGCCGTGGTGCAATTCTGCAAACGCTACAATCATGAAGCCTTCACCCCGGAAATGGTTCGCGACTTTAAAATGGATTACCAAAAGATAGGTGAAGCACTCACTCGCCGCACCGCACTGGAAGAAAAAGAACTTTACGTTCTCTATCAGCCCTCCTAAGTATTTTCGGACTAGAGAGGTCCAGTTCGTTACTCAACATCTACAGGAATTAGGCGTGAGCCAATGAGTGAGTAACAACTTATTAAAAAATATTTTGAATGGATGTCTGCGACCCACAAGGACGGGGCGCAAACCTTTTCCCTTTAGAAGCCTGGCTCCAGACCCTCGCTGACTCAAAACATTTTTCTAAAAACCGCTTACCAACCCAAAAGCGTTAGACGCATACCCGACAGGTAAGTGAAAATTATTTTGGAATTATTTCGGATAAGCGCATCTAGCCCATAAGAGTGGAGTACATATTTTTTAGCTTATTTAAAGCTACACCCCAAGGCTAATCAAACTTACCCACCTAATAGGTATTGACAGCGAAGGCCTGATTAAAAATTTTTCCTCAACAAATAAAAAGTGGCAACCACAATCAGGCCAGCCACTTTTTTTGCTGAAGCTAGCATCAAAAAAAGCGAACAATAACAACAACTTAAAAAAACTTTCCAGCCTGACCTCCCATACCTTCCTATTCTCTCTCGCGATTTCTATTCAACACTAGACGTTTATTTAATTTTGTTTAAACATATAGAAATTAGAATTTAAAAAAACTCATAACGGTGGAATATTGGTCTAGGAAGTTCTGAGAGCTTTGTGGCTTAAAACAAAAAGGACAAAAGGCCAGTAGTAAAAGCCGGGGGATTCGGGGGAAATATGACTGAACTAGAAAGTTCAGCTGCTCGTCAATATTTACCAGATGGCGCCCGCACCAGCGACAGCAGCTATCCGATTTATGTAATTGTAGGCACTGGACCGGTCGGGGTTCGCTGTGCACAAAAACTGCTTGAATTCTGTGACGAAGCGCAAATTGTTATCTATGGAGCGGAAACAGAATCACCTTACAATCGTGTAAAATTATCTCAGTACCTCTCTCGCCATGTGGAACGGGAGGAACTGGATAATCCCATCCTAGGTAAAACTGACCACCGACTCGCAGAATATATCGACCGTAAAATCGTCTCTATAGACCGTGTCAAAAAAACGGTAACAGATGCTGCCGGTAATATTCAGCCCTACACCAAGCTGATTCTAGCCACCGGCTCCAACCCCAAAATTCCCACAATCCCCGGTGCAGGCTTACCCAGCGTTTACCCCTTTCGCAGCCTGCGCAATACCAATGATCTAATCGCCCTGCGGGAGCGGCACGCCGATATTTGTGTGATCGGTGCCGGCGCCTTGGGGCTGGAAGCGGCAACGGCTCTAAAAACACCGAAAAATACTGTCACACTTCAATCCCGCGGAAAATTACTAAGTGGCCTCTTAGGCGAGGAAGGCGAGGAGTTTTTAAAATCCTCTCTTGCCGCCCTTGGTGTGCAGTTGAAAACAGGCTCAATTCTTAAGTCTATTGAGCAGCAGGGGGAAAAATCCCATTTACACTTTGAGGATGGCGAAAATCTCTGCGTCGATGCCATTGTTCTTTGCACTGGCATTCAGCCAGAAGTCTCCCTTGCCAAAAAAGCCGGACTAAAAATCGATAGAGGGGTTGTAGTCAACGAATGGATGCAAACTTCCGACCCAGATGTTTACGCAATTGGTGAATGTGCCGAGTTTGATCAAAAGGTTTATCAGCTGGTTCGCCCCGGCTATGAACAGGCGGAAAGCTGTTGTTCACATATTCGCCGCGAACATGGAGGGGAGATTTTAGAGCGCTCCTACTCCGGCAGTTACACAGATATCCAACTCAAAATCGCCCATATTCCTTGCGCTATTATGGGAGATGTTGCCTCCGATAACCTTCACCAGCAGGAAAATTTACAGAGCCACGTTTTCCGTAATCGGTTCAAGGGTATTTATCGCCGGCTATTTGTTCAAAATGGGCGCATTCTCGGTGCTATTTATATTGGCAGCTGGGATGAGGCCAACAGCTTGCGCCAAGCGGTAGCTCAGGAGGAAAAAGTCAGCGCACAAGCGCTTAAGCAGTTTGCAGACGAGGGCCGTCTATTTGACCTACAGACCTCAAACAGTATCAAGAGTTTTCCCGACAGCTACCTGGTGTGCCAGTGTAATTCCGTCAGCAAAGGGGAATTATGCAAGGCTATTTCCGAAGGCAAGCGCACTTTAAACGAACTACAGCAGGCAACCACCGCCGGATCTGTCTGCGGCAGCTGCCGCCCCTTAATGGCCGAGCTACTCGATACCCCTGCGCCTAATCTGGTTATGCGCCACGCCAAGGGTATATTAATCACTTCGATCATATCGTTACTTTTAATTACTCTGTCATTCCTGATGCCGCCCCCGCCAATATCCGACTCGGTACAGGCCGGCCAATTCTGGGAAAAACTCTGGTATGACAACTTCTGGAAACAGGTAACCGGCTACACGATTCTCGCGCTGTGTTTTTTTACCGCTGCGCTCAGTGTGCGAAAGCGCTGGAAAAAACTATCTTTCGGCCATGTGGATCACTGGCGCTATGCCCACAGCCTTACTGGGGTAGTTGCCGTGGTCGCACTTGCTGTGCACACAGGCTTCCGTATGGGGCAAAACCTCAACCTCGCACTCATGCTGGTCTTCCTTGGGGTTACTGCTACAGGCTCCCTTGTTGGTGTTTTTATGGCCCGCAACCATCACTGGACCGATCTCAGACTACGCGAACATCGCAAGTGGTGGTCACGCGTTCACTACGCCTTACTTTGGGCACTGCCGGTACTCCTCGCCTATCACATTCTTGCGGTTTATTACTTCTAAATGAAATCTTATCAATTTAAATTTTGGCATTACGGACTGCTATTGACCCTGGTTGTAGGTGCCTACGCTTCCTATAACCTAACGGCAGATGACAAGTCTTTATTTATAACTGGCGAGCCCACACATGGCCATCATCAGATAGAACTCGCTTGCACTTCTTGTCATACCGATGGGTTTTCAGGGGAGGAATCTATTCAGCAATCTTGCCTAAGCTGTCACGCAGAAGAATTAGAGCTGGCCGATGACTCCCATCCGCGTAAAAAATTTCTCGACCCCCGTAACGCCCAATTACTGGAAACCCTGGATGCGCGTCAATGCATCAGCTGCCACACAGAACACAAACAGCAAATTACTCGAGAAATGGGTGTCAGCCTGGCCGGGGATTTCTGCTTTCATTGCCACAGCGAAATTGCCGAAGAGCGCAGTAGCCATGAAGGTATGGGCTTCGAGACCTGTGCCAGCGCCGGCTGCCACAACTACCACGATAACGGCACCCTTTATGAAGATTTCTTAATCGCTCATGTCGGACAACCCGATCTGCTCGAGGAGGCAAAGCTTCCGACCCGTACCGCCATGCAATCCTGGTTACAGGAACATCCCGATACCCACCCCCTACAGGTGCAGCAGGCGGATATACAGGAAGAAACTGCAGCTGCAGAAATCGCTGCGGCTTGGGCGCAAAGCCCCCATGCTCAAGTGGACGTGAACTGCAGCAGTTGCCACGCCAATGGACAAATGCAATTTACTAGTGCTGAGGTTGTGGAACAGTGTGCAAGCTGCCACAGCGAGCAACGGGAATCTTTTACCCAAGGTAAACACGGAATGCGCCTCTCATCCAAGTTGCCACAGGAATTTGTTCAACAGGTTGGTGCCATGACGCCACACCAGGCCTGGATTCCCATGCAGTCTGACGCTTCCGGGGAACTCAGTTGCACCAGTTGTCACGGCCCCCACGATGTCGACTTGCAGTTCGCTGCTGTGGAATCCTGCCTCAGCTGCCACAGCGATGAGCACAGCTTGGCCTACAAGGAATCGCCGCACTTCAATACCTGGCAAGCAGATCCAGAAAACGGCGTTAGCTGTGCCAGCTGTCACTTGCCGCGGGAAACCCACGGAGAACAGGTTGTGGTCAATCATAACCAGAACCACAATCTCCGCCCCAATGAAAAAATGTTGCCTGTCTGCCTGAACTGCCATGGAGCGGAGTTTTCCCTGGCAGCCATGGCGGACGAAAAACTGATCTCTCAGAATTTCAAGCATAAGCCTGCGGATAAGCATGAAACGTTTGACTTAATCCGCGACCGCATTGCAAGAATTTCCAAAAGCAAAAATAAGCAAACACAATCCCAATAGGAGGGGAACACTATGCGTATTGCCGCTTGTTTTATCGCCGGACTGGCCCTACTCACTGGCTGTGAAAAAAACCAGGGCGTGGCACCGGAGCGAATGGCGGATGCTATCTTTGCCGTGATTGAGGCAGACAGAGCCAATTACACCAACAAGGTAGTTAACCGTTTGCAAAATGAGGAAAAAGTTCTGGATGCCGACGAGCACTGGCAGGATAAAAAATTACTGCCGTTGCCCGCACAAATGATGCGAATGGGTGCTGAGCGAGTCGCGGAAAAAGAATCTGGCTTCAGCTACGCCCTGCTGTCCCTATGGCCGGTAAACAAACAGAACAAGCCGCGCACCGAAATGGAAAAGCAAGGCTTGCAGTTTGTCATCGACAACCCAGGTAAAAATTTCTATGGCCGTGAGACACTCGGTGATACCGAATACTTTACCGCGGTTTATGCCGATGTGGGTGTATCCCCAGCCTGTGTCAGCTGCCACAATGATCACGCGGATAGTCCACGCGATAATTTTGAGCTTGGCGAAACTATGGGTGGTGTAGTTGTTCGTATACCACTCTAATCTATCGCTTGAACTTCCTTAGCTGATCCAGCCCCCGGCAAATCCACTGCCGGGGGCTTTCCCCGACGCTCTCTACATTTAGCAATCAGCGATTTTCTTTTATCCCAAAGAGCTAATTGTAAAATTCCTCATAATTCCATCATTTGCCGATATAAATCAGCAAAAAATAAGAAGAAGATTAAAAAATATATTTTGTGGATAAAATAATTAGCGGCCGAATTCATTTCGACCGCTCCCTCTTTAATATGACTGGCTCTACTCCCGCTTTAACCTCGCTGAAATCATTCAGACCAGTGGTCACCCGCTGTGGGCCTATTTCCGGGTTAGTCCAGTCTCCATTACGGACCGCTTGTTGTTAACGCTTCGCTCCGCAAAGCTCACCTAGGCACTTAAATACTAGACTCGCAACCTAGAAAATCAAAATCAAGGTACTGGTATAACATGCTCTAAACCGAGCTAGTAGGCATTTTTTCCACAAGAAATCATGAAAAACCAAATAAAGCAAAGAGCAGCCTAGAAGTTTATAGAGTGGCCTCTTGCTTAGATTTTTTTGATTTTTACCAAGAGAACAAAGATGAAAACCTTCAGATTATTTTAACGGCGCAATCAGCCCTTCCAGCCCTTCAATTTTGATCTCCAACGTCAGAGCCATCAACTGCCCCAACTTCCCAGTAGGAAAACCCTCTTTGGCAAACCAAAGCAGGTACTCCTCAGGAAGATCGATAAGTACCCTACCCGCATACTTACCGAATGGCATTGGAGTTTGGGCAATATCAATCAACTGCTGCTTTTCAAACATCGCAAAATCCTTCAAATCTCTTATTTTGTGCTATACGCAGCCCACAGCTTAGATATTTGTTGCTGACTTATCTCCACCCTACACTGGCTGCGAAATTATTCGGTCTGTCTTACCGAATCTCTATCCCTCAAGCATCACTGAAAGGGGTGACTATGCGTATCAAAGCGATTAAATACCTCAGCTTAACCGCAGTATTGGCCCTAGGCCTCGGCGGGCAAGGCTGTGCCAATATGAGCGATACCGATCGTCGCATCGGAACCGGCATCGGCGTCGGTGCCGTAACCGGTGCCCTAATCAGTGGTGGTCGGCCCGGTGGCACCGCAGCAGGCGCCGTGATTGGCGCAGGGGCAGGCTATCTCTACGACAGAGAAAGAAAACGCAGAGACTACTATCGCTATCGCGGAGGCTACTATCGTTATTAGTGTTTAATGGAGAATCGTCAGGCTCAGAGTTAATGCATGGCGCACCCCCTGGTGCGCCTAACGCACCAGGGGTTATCTGGGATAAGAGCCACCCGGGACAATGAGCAACATTCAGGAAGCTGTGTTTTCTCTAGCGAGCCACTTTAAAGCAACTTGGTCTTGGTTTTTCCACAGCGCTCACAGCAATACTCTGTGACGAGCTTGCCCTGCTTAACATCAAACTTGCGCTCGGTAACCACTTTCCACTTGTGAAAACCTTCCCGGCAAAGAGTGCTGCCTTTGTGTTTCTGCCAGGTGGTTTTTCTTTTAAAAGGAATCACATCTCCCATATTAGGCGACCTCCCCCGCCGCGTGCCCAGAAGCCCAGGCCCACTGAAAATTAAAGCCCCCCAGCCAGCCAGTCACATCGAGTACTTCACCCACAAAATAAAGCCCTGGCTGGGTTTTGCACTCCATAGTACGCGAAGAAATCTGATCTGTATCCACGCCGCCGAGGGTAACTTCTGCAGTGCGATAGCCTTCGGTGCCATCGGGAACCAGCGTCCAGACTTGCAACTTGGCTCCGAGTTCCCGCAACTCAATTTCAGTAAACTGCTTGAGGGGGCGGCTGTCGATATGCTGCCGTTGTAGGAAAAACTGTACAAGCTTCTTAGTCCAAAGCTCAGACAAAACACTGTGCAAGTGAATCTCCGGGCTCTCCCGGCGGCGCTGTTGCAGCCAATCGGCCAGATCGCGATCGGGGGCCAGATCGAAAGTCACCTTTTCACCTTCGCGCCAATGACTGGATATTTGTAATACCGCCGGTCCACTCAAACCTCGGTGAGTAAATAGCATCTGCTCGTGAAAGCTGCCCTCACCACAGGAAGCCGTCACACTAAGCGAGCTGCCCGGTAGGCTATCCTGCCGCTCCAACTGGCGCTTGTGCTGGGTAAAGGGTACCAAGGCCGCACGAGTGGGGATGATATTGAGCCCAAACTGCCGAGCGATATCATAGCCAAAGCCCGTAGCCCCCATGGTGGGTATCGACAATCCACCAGTAGCCACGACTAGGGACTCACAGTGAACTGTCCCCAGACTGCTTTCAACACGATAACCACCCTGCCCCGACTCTATTGAGGATATGGCACAACGGGTGCGAACCTGAGCTTTGGCTGCACGGCACTCCGCCAATAACAGGTCGAGAATATCCTTGGACTTGTTGTCGCAAAACAACTGGCCCAGTGTTTTCTCATGGTAGGAAACCCCATGCTTTTCCACCAATGCAATAAAGTCCCACTGGCTATAGCGCGCCAGGGCAGACTTACAAAAATGGGGATTGCGGCTGTAGAAATTTTCCGCACTGGTGTAGAGATTGGTGAAATTACAGCGGCCGCCGCCGGACATCAGGATCTTCTTACCAACTTTATTGGCATGATCCAATACCAGCACACTGCGGCCGCGCTGGCCGGCAGAGGCGGCGCACATTAAACCCGCTGCCCCAGCGCCGATAATCAGTACATCGACACTTTTGGGCAGCTGGCTATGGGATACATCACTCATGAATTAGGGCTGCGCAATCACCCAAGTATCAGGTACGAGGCAGGGTCACGCCGCGCTGCCCCTGGTACTTACCACCGCGATCCGCATAGGACACATCGCAGATCTCATCAGACTCGAAGAACAGCATCTGCGCGATACCTTCATTGGCGTAGATCTTCGCCGGCAGATTGGTGGTATTTGAAAACTCAAGGGTCACATGCCCTTCCCACTCCGGCTCCAGCGGCGTTACATTGACGATAATACCGCAACGCGCATAGGTGGATTTGCCCAGACAGATGGTCAGCACTGAGCGCGGAATGCGGAAATACTCCACTGTGCGCGCCAGGGCAAAGGAGTTCGGCGGGATGATACAGTACTCCCCTTCCACATCGACAAAGCTGTTCTCATCGAAGGTCTTGGGGTCCACGGTAGCCGAATGCACGTTGGTAAAGATCTTAAACTCACCGGCACAGCGCACATCGTAACCGTAACTAGACGTACCGTAGGAGATGAGTCGCTCGCCATCATTGCCATGGCGCACCTGGCCCGGCTCAAATGGCTCAATCATGCCGTGCTGCTCAGCCATGCGGCGAATCCACTTATCGGACTTGATACTCACTCCGTCCCCCTAAAAAGAATAATCAGTGCTCAACAAAAGAGGCGGAATCATAGCCGGTTTAGACTGTGCAAAAAAGTGCCAATCGACGCCTTTCGTCCTTGTCGCCAACCACTAACTACTGTATAAATCCACAATAAACTGTATATATATACAGTCACCTGGTTAGATCCGATTGAAGACCGAGACAAGAATGCAGGGTGGCAATGTGAACAAAGCCAAAAACTTCATACAAAACAATCACTTGGAAAACCAAGCCGACCCCTCAATCAGACTGCGACACTTTAGAGGCAAGAAGGCCTGCCAAGCAGCCAATGAACCCCAAAACGCAGGGGCCACTACCGGTTTCACCAGCCTGGATGTCCTTCTCAAAGACCACGGCTGGCCGCACGGTAGCACTACTGAGCTGCTTGTACCCCAGGCAAGCTCCAACACATTGAGCCTCCTACTCCCTATGCTCGCTGAACTGACCCAAAAAGGAGAGATGGTGATTCTCATCAAACCCCCATTTACTCCCTGTGCATCAGAACTTGCCCAGCATGGTATCCAACTGGAACAGCTATTATTAGTCTACCCCCGCGACAAACGAGACTGCCTCTGGGCCATAGAGCAGTCCCTACAATCCGGAGGCTGTTCCGCAGTTTTGAGCTGGCAGGGCGAGCAGGCGATAAGTTATCGAGAGCTGCAGCGCCTGCAGCAATCCGCCGAAGCAAGCGGCTGCCTGCACTTCCACTTCCGCCCCCAGTCAGAAGACCCCCGGCCCTCGCCTGCCACATTACGACTACAGCTGCATAGCAAGCCAGAGCAACTTACCCTCAGACTGCTAAAACAAGTGGGTGGCCTTAGTGGTCAACACCTTCAGCTAAACCTCCTGCAACACAGCACATCAAAACGGCATCATCTAGCCCTGCACTAAGCGGCATCTAAGGAACTCTCCATGCTCTGGCTTTGCATCCAATTTCCCAAACTTCCCCTGGAGGCGCTCACCCGCGCCCAGACGCCAGAGGAGAGAAGCCAACCATTGGCGATAGTGGAAAAGCAAATCATAGTGGAGGTAAATAAAACCGCCTTCGAGTATGGAGTCATCGCGGGCTTGAGTATTGCCCGTGCCCGTCAACTATGCCCAGGCTTGCAGATATTACGCCGCAATAGAGAAAGAGAGCTGCAGCTGGAGGAGCTTGCACATTGGGGATTGAGCTTGTCAGCGATGATTTGTATAAAAACTGCAAAACATGAAGAAAGCTATCGTCATCCACAGCTTTACCTTGAGTTGGGCAACCGCTTTAAAACAGATGGCGGATTTCGAGCATTACTGCATAAAATACAGCAAGAACTTACACAAATAGGTATTAGCCACCGTATGGGGCTTAGCCATAGCCCCAGTGCAGCGCTGCTGCTTAGCCAATTACCGGAGCATCGCCGTTGGTTACAGCAAACCCACACCCCACCGACAACACAGCAGTGGAAACAATGGATCAGTCACGCTCCCAGCAAACTACTAGAGTGCGATAATAAAACCTTAGAAAAACTAAATTCCCATGGGTTTAAGCGGATAAGCCAATTACTATCCGCCCCCTTATCGGAGATTGAAAGCCACTTTGGCCGCTCTTTTATCGATTACCTAGCTCGGCTCAATAGCAGCCAACAGAAAACCACCACCTGCAATCTATTTCAGGAGCACGGTAAGCAAATTCAGTGCCGCAAACTAAATGCTAAAAAATCATATTGGCAGACAGGGGGTGCGGAGAAAAAAACAGCATCTTTTAGCGTGGATATCTTTTTGTCACAACTGGAAGAGCAAGCGCAAAAAAAAATAGCTCTCAACCGAAAAAGAAATGACACAAAAAGCCAGAAACTTATAAATAAATTAAATACACGACTTGGTCAGCAAGCCCTCTCAGGCATTACCATGAAATAAATCACACAATAAAATCAAATTTTGTGGCACAGCTCTCTTCAGGACAACAAATCTATTCCAAAGCAGGAACCCTATATATGGCATCCACCCAATGAAAGCTGCGTGCGCAAATCTGTTAAAAAATGGCGTCCGTTAAAATTACGGATTGAGAGGAGAGCAGCAAAAGTGAAATTTTCCAGAATACTCTAAAAAAGGGAACAATCCCCAGATCAAATTATCACTACTACCATTTGAAGCCAACTAAAAACACTTTTGGAAGTGTGTAGACAAGAATCCAATCCTAATTAAAAGAATCTCTGCTAACGCAGAGATTCTTTTAGCAATCTTCAGACCGTAGCCTAACTTACAAAGCAGTTACATTTGGACCTGCTGCTGAGGCACATTTCGCATTAGTTACACTACTATTTGCGGTTGCTACCTTCTCCGCGGTATAAGTCAAGAGTCCGTTAGCGTCGATATTAGCATGCACTTTACAAGTGTCGCCCGCACCGGTGATCTTCAGCGCTGTGCCAATTGCCGGATCTGCAGGGTCCAAAACCAGCTTAGCGGATGTTGCTTCGGTTTTTAAGCGAGCACAAACATCACCTCCGGTTTGAACACACAAAACACCGTTGGTGATATGACCCTGAACAGATTTCATCGCAGCACTGCCGTGTGCACTGGTCAGATATTCACGATAAGCGGGAATTGCTACCGCAGCCAGAATGCCGATAATCGCAACTACGATCATCAGTTCGATAAGAGTAAAACCCTGTTGCTTTTTCATTGTAACCGTCTCCATACAGACTTTTAAAAAAGTGAATCCCGTGAGGAAGTCGCCAGACAAGATACAAGGTTCGTGCCAAGTTTGGCAAGACATGACTCCAGCCTTTATACAAACAACCTTACCAACAAGTAATGCCACTCAATTTTAATAATGTGCCATCAAAACTTATTGACGCCCTACTCAAGTATCTGACAAAAAGTGTCACCTTTAGACGCTGACAATACTGTGCAAGTCTCTTCTTATACCTTTATTGGCTCCATTAACTTTATTCGCTATATTTGCTTCACTCTTAGCTCATTTGACTTAAATATCGTCAGCTCAAAAAACAAACAAGATCTCTCGTTCACGCGAGTACTCAGTAACAGCAGCGGTTTCACCCATGACTAGCCCCTCCCTTAACGGCCTGGCAAAACGCTTGGTAGCAGATGGAATTCTCGACGAAGCCACAGCAATTTCTGCACTTAAGGCTGCCCATCGTTCAGGCCAGAGTTTCGCCCAACATGCGGTAGAAGCCAAGCTAGTAAAAAGCCGGGAGCTCGCCAATATTGCTTCCCAAGCCTTCGGCACACCGTTATTTGATTTTGGCAGTTACAATTTCGAGATGATCCCCAAGGGTATCATCGACGAAAAATTAATCAGCAAACATTTTACGCTCCCCCTCTATAGGCGTGGTAATCGCTTATTTATCGCTGTCGCAGACCCCACCAACCTGTCAGGGTTGGACGAGATCAATTTTAATACTGGCCTCAGTACTGATGCGGTTTTAGTAGAAACCGATAAGCTGGGAAAGGCTATTGAAAGCTACCTCTCTGATAGCCAAGATATCGGGGGAGGCCTGAAGGGTATCGATGATGAAGAGCTAGACTCCCTCAATGTAGGCGAAAGCGAATCTGAATCCGACGATGAAAGCGAACCGGGTGGGGATGAAGCGCCCGTTGTAAGGTTTGTCAATAAGGTTCTTCTAGATGCAATTCGCACTGGTGCCTCCGATATTCACTTTGAACCCTACGAAAAATCTTATCGGGTTCGTTTTCGCACCGATGGCGTATTGCATGAAATTGCCAGGCCTCCGATTCAGTTAGCAACACGCCTATCTGCCCGCTTGAAAGTGATGTCCAAGATGGATATCTCGGAACGGCGAGTGCCCCAGGACGGCCGGATTAAAATGAAGCTGTCCAAGACCAAGGCTATCGACTTCCGGGTAAACAGTTTGCCAACCCTATGGGGAGAAAAGATTGTTTTACGGATTCTCGACCCCTCTTCAGCAAAAATGGGAATTGATGCCCTCGGCTATGAAGAGGAACAAAAAAAGATCTACATGGATGCCCTGGCACAACCCCAAGGGATGATCCTGGTTACCGGCCCCACTGGTTCAGGTAAAACAGTTTCTCTATACACCGGCCTCAATATTCTCAACACTCCTGAGCTCAACATTTCTACCGCTGAAGACCCGGTAGAAATCAACCTGGAAGGGATCAATCAGGTTAATGTCTCCAGCAAAGTTGGGCTAAATTTCGCTGAAGCCCTGCGCTCTTTCCTGCGACAAGACCCTGATATCGTCATGGTAGGAGAGATTAGGGATTTGGAAACCGCAGAAATTGCTATCAAAGCAGCGCAAACTGGGCACCTGGTACTCTCAACCCTGCATACCAACTCAGCTCCAGAAACCCTTACGCGCCTGATGAATATGGGGGTTCCCACTTTTAATATTGCGACTTCCGTCAGTGTTATTATCGCCCAGCGCTTGGCGAGGCGTTTGTGTAATGAATGCAAAAAGGCGACTACTCTTCCCAGTGAGGTCTTGGAAGCCGAGGGTTTCTCTGCAGTGAATATTCCAAGGAACGACTGGGCCATTTACCAGCCTGTTGGCTGCGAGCACTGCTCAAAAGGCTACAAGGGCCGCGTGGGTGTGTATGAAGTGGTTCGCATCACTGATGGCATCTCCAGAATTATAATGGAGGGCGGCAATTCCATTCAGATCGCCGATCAGGCGCGCAAAGAGGGTTTTAATAATCTAAGGACTTCTGCATTGCGCAAAGTGGTAATGGGCATTACCAGCCTGGAGGAAGCCAACCGAGTAACCAAAGATTAAACTCGTACAGCTAACCTCTTGAAGTTAAAGTCCCCGGTGATGTTATCAAACTACCGTGCTCAGATTACCTCTGAGCTTCTGGAGTTCCCAGAGTAAATAGATACTAGGCATGGCGTCAGACCAGCCAACGAATGAAAGAATCAGGATAAAAAGTATGGCCAATGCCGCAGCAGTCGCATATATCTATAAAGGTGTAGATAGCAAAGGGGCTAAGGTTCAAGGTGAGATAAGCGGTACCAGCCCCGCACTAGTTAAGGCGCAACTGCGTAAGCAGGGCATTATAGCCAACCGTGTACAGAAAAAGCCCAAACCATTATTTGGTGGTGGCAAGAAGAAGGTAAAACCTGCAGATATCGCCCTATTTACTCGGCAGCTAGCCACAATGATGAAAGCAGGGGTGCCTCTTGTACAAAGCTTTGAGATCGTTGCCGATGGCTTAGACAACGAAGGGGTTAGGGAACTAATTTTAAAGATCCGTGACGATGTGGCCTCTGGTACCGCATTCGCTGATGCCCTTCGTAAGCATCCTCTCTTTTTTGATGATTTATTTTGCAACTTAGTCGCCTCAGGAGAGCAATCGGGCGCCTTAGAAGTGATGCTCGACCGCATCGCCACGTATAAGGAAAAGACCGAAGCCCTAAAAGCAAAAATTAAAAAAGCGATGACTTATCCGCTAGCGGTTATCGTCGTAGCAGTTATTGTTACCTCTATACTTCTTATCAAGGTCGTACCACAATTTGCAGATACTTTTGAAAGTTTCGGAGCAGAGCTCCCTGCATTTACCCAGTTTGTAGTTGGTATTTCTGAGTGGATGCAGGCTTATTGGTTCATTGCCTTAATTGGCACTACCCTTACAGTTGGCGGCATCCTCGAAGCAAAAAAGAGAAATAAAACAGTTGATCGTTTTTTTGGAAAGCTAGCTTTAAAGCTACCAATTATTGGCAAAATAACTTACAACTCTATTGCTGCTCGTTTTGCTCGAACTCTTTCTACAACCTTTGCAGCCGGTGTCCCCCTCATCGACGCATTGCGATCAGTAGCTGGGGCAACAGGCAATTATATTTATGAAGAGGCAACACTCAAAATTCGTGACTCTGTTGCTACGGGCATCCCACTAAATGCCGCCATGCGCCAGTCCGGACTATATCCTGTAATGCTTGTCCAAATGACATCCATCGGCGAAGAATCAGGAGCGCTAGATGAAATGCTGAGTAAGGCCGCCACTTTCTATGAAGAAGCAGTAGACAATGATGTAGATAACTTAACCACACTTCTTGAACCAATGATTATGTCTATCCTCGGGGTACTGGTCGGGGGGCTATTGATAGCCATGTACCTACCTATATTCCAAATGGGCCAAGTAATAAAATAAATAATTAAAAAGATGTTTGAGTATTTATCTTTATATCCAGCGCTACTTATTAGTAGTACCTTTATTTTAGGCTTACTTATAGGCAGCTTCCTCAATGTCGTTATCCTGCGCCTGCCTGTAATGATGGAGCGGGAATACAAACGGGATTTTTATAGCTATTTTGACTCAAAGCCTAACAAGGCCGAGCAAGAGGAGCTGAATAAACCGTTCAACCTGGTGTTGCCACACTCCCACTGCCCTAAATGCAAAACTGAAATTAAGCCCTGGCAAAATATTCCTGTCATCAGCTATCTATTTTTGCGCGGTAAATGTAGCTCCTGTGGCACGCCGATTTCCAAACGCTACCCTTTGATTGAGTTGGCTACTGGAATTCTCACCGCCGTAGTGGTTTGGCAGCTGGGCTTTACTTGGCAGGCGCTGGCGGGCTGTGTCTTTACTTGGGCTTTAGTCGCACTTACTGGTATCGACTTCGATAAGCAGTTATTACCAGACAGCATTACCCTGCCGTTGCTCTGGGGCGGCTTACTGATAAACCTTTGGGGTATTTTTGTTCCACTGCAAGATGCCGTTATTGGAGCTATCGCGGGCTATCTTTCTTTGTGGCTGGTGTTTCATATCTTTAAGCTGGTTACCGGCAAGGAAGGTATGGGAGCTGGGGACTTCAAGATACTCGCAGCTATCGGGGCCTGGTTTGGCTGGCAGATGCTGCCTCTGGTAATTCTGCTCTCTGCCGGAGTTGGTGCTATAGCAGGTATTTCCTGGAGCCTGGCGGTTGGACGGGATCGCAGTCTACCGATTGCCTTTGGTCCTTATCTGGCCGGTGCAGGCTGGATTGCTATGCTATGGGGTGAGCAGATTGTTGATTGGTACCTGAGCTTTTCCGGCCTATAGGTAGCCAGCCATACCAGCTACTTCCAGGACCCGATTAGCCCATCTGAGGCAAGTGAATTACCATTAACCCGGCCACTCATTGGCCGGGTTTCTTGTTTTTAGCTCCAAACTTTTAATTGCAGGGAGACAAGCCATTGTTTCGAGTAGGCTTAACTGGAGGTATCGGCAGTGGCAAGTCCGCCGCCGCGGGGTACTTTCGCGAGCTGGGCATTCACGTGGTGGACGCTGACTGGGCCGCAAGGGTAGTGGTACAACCTGGCAGACCTGCGCTGGAGCAGATAGCCCGACACTTTGGCACAAATGTATTACTAGAAAATGGTGAGTTGGATCGAGCGCAACTGCGTGCCTTAGTGTTTGATCATGATGAAGAGCGGGCCTGGCTGGAAAAGCTATTGCACCCTTTGATACGCGAGGAAATCATTACCTCGCTGGAACAGAGTTTTAGCTCTTACGCGATACTGGAGTCACCACTATTGATCGAATCCGGCCAATATCAGCTGGTAGATAGAATCTGCGTGGTAGATTTGCCGGAAAGCTTACAGCTGGAGAGGGCCAGCAGTAGAGATGAAAATCACCCAGAACAAATACGCAAAATTATGGCGGCACAGCTTAACCGACAGGACCGCCTGGCCAAGGCTGATGATGTACTGGACAATTCTATAGGATTGACGGAGTTACGCAGCCAGGTACAAGCTTTGCATCAGAAATATTTGCAATTAGCGAAGTCTTAGCACGACTCTACTAATGTAAAATAATAGACCCCGAGACTACCCCAAACATCGAAGAAGCTGTACCAAACCTAATATGCCCAAGCCAAAAGAAGCCCCAAGCCTAAACTGCCCCACCTGTAAAAAGCCGATAGAGTGGAGCGATAAGTTTCCCTTTAAACCTTTTTGCAGCGAACGTTGCAAATTAATTGATCTTGGCGAGTGGGCCAGCGAGGGGCACAAGATACCAGGCGAGTCTATTTATGATGACGTTTTGAGTGATGACCTAGACCCGGGCAAGCAGCGCCATTAAGTCGAGATCTATGATTGCAGCCTATGCATAAGACTCTGCCAAGACTTTACATAGGCGTGCTCGATTTAAACTTCCACAGCCTTGATAGCCTCAATAATCGCCTGGTTGGCATCTGGGAACTGATAATTGTTTAGTTCCTGTACCGCCACCCAGGCGGTCTCCTGCCCCTCACGCCCCTGAGCCTCACCGGAAAATGCCGTTACCTGCCAGGTATCGAGAAGTACGGTCTTTTCCGCATACTCATGCTGGATTTCCACCAAGGGCTGTAGCTGATCAACCTCAATTGCCACTTCCTCAAGTAGCTCACGGGTCAGGGCCTGCTGTACGCTTTCCCCGGACTCCACCTTGCCACCAGGAAATTCCCAGCGCCCGCCCATATGCAAGTGATCGGGGCGGCGGGCAATTAAAATTTTGCCATCGCTGCGACGGACTACACCAACAGCAACATGAATAACACGGCTCACAACAACTCCTCAGGTGCGATATTCAGCGTTGATGGTGACATACTCGTGGGAGAAGTCACAGGTCCAGATATACTCACTGGCGTTGCCACGGCCCAGCTCTATACGAATGGTGAATTCAGGCTGAGAAAACACCTGCTCGCCTAACTCTTCCCGATAGTCCACCGCGCGACCTCCGGCCTGTACTACCTGCACAGTATCCAGGTAAATATTGACCTTTTCAGTATCCAGACTATGAGTTATTGCATTGCCAACAGCCATCACCAGACGCCCCCAGTTGGGGTCTGAAGCGTAAAGTGCAGTCTTTACCAGAGGGGAGTTACCCACTTCGAAAGCAACTTTAAGAGCTTCTTCACTACTCTCTGCACCTTCCACCTGAATCGTGACAAATTTGTTGGCCCCCTCACCATCCCGAACCACATCCTGGGCCAGCTCAATATGCACCTGGGTAATAGCTTCCATCAATGCGCTATAACCTTCATCAGCAGGGGAATGGATAGGCTTGCCTTTTACTCCACTGGCAATGAGTACACAGGCATCATTGGTAGAGGTATCGCCATCTACACTTACGCGATTAAAGGAGACATTTACGGCCTCCTTCACCATTTGATCCAGTAAAGGCTGGGCGATGCAGGCATCGGTGGCGACATAGGCCAGCATGGTCGCCATATTTGGCTGAATCATGCCGGATCCTTTGGCGATTCCCACCACTGTAACTTCTTCACTGCCAATTTTTAGGAGGCGCTGGGCTTTTTTCGGACGGGTATCCGTAGTCATGATGGCTTTTGCTGCCCGCTCCCACCCGCTTTCGATTAGCTCTGCAGCAGCGCTGGGGATAGCATCCAATAAACGCTGCAAAGGTAGGTGCTCACCAATCACCCCAGTGCTGAATGGCAATACCTGCTCTGCTCGAACATTCATCGCTGCAGCTACTGCTGAACAGCAGGCTCTGGCGTCGCTTAGACCACGTGCGCCTGTAGCCGCATTGGCATTACCCGCATTAACCAGCAAGGCGCGGATATTCCCCTGTGCGATATGCTCTTTGGCTACCATTACCGGCGCGGCGCAGAAGCTGTTCTGGGTGAAGGTGGCCGAGACCGATGCACCCTCGGCGACCTCTATTAACAACAGGTCATCACGGGACCAATCTTTGATCTTGGCTGGAACACTGGCAAGGCGAATCCCTTTTACGGGAGGAAGTAATGATTCAGGCATATCTGTTCGACTCTAGCACCGGCTTCGGCTCTAGTTAGTTAAAGCTAGCTGTAGGTAGAAAAGCGCCATTATTAGATCCTACCTCTTTCGAATCAACAATTATCCGCACTTAATGCGGGTAAAAATATAAATTCCGCAGAATATTTTCTTGTCAGGCAAAAAAATACCCCGCATATAGCGGGGTATTTTCTAACTTAAACACTACAGTCTGAAGGCCTTAGCTCTGGGTAGAGGATGCCAGCTTACCGTGGCACTGCTTGTATTTCTTGCCAGAACCGCAGGGGCATGGGTCATTACGGCCAACCTTGGGTCCACGGCGCTCTGGCACAGGTGCCGCCTGCTGCTGCGGCTGACTTTCAGGAAGCGCCGAGGCCTCGGCATGCTGAAGCTCCAGCTGCTGCTTACGCTGCTCTTCCAGGCGGCGCTGCTCCAACTCGTCCATTTGCTCGCGGGTCATAGGTTCCACATGGGCCAGGATACGTACCACCTCGTGCTTGAGGTTTTCCAGCATACTCTGGAAAAGGTGGAAAGACTCGCGTTTGAACTCCTGCTTAGGGTTCTTGTTGGCGTAGGCACGCAAACCAATACCCGCTCGCAGGTGGTCCATGCTGGAGAGGTGTTCCTTCCATAGCTGATCCAGCACTTGCAGCATGATCTGACGCTCCACTGTCGGCATCAGATTGGCATCGCCAGAAGATTCACTGATACGCTCCACCTTGGTAGCGTAAGCGGCTTGAGCTTCGGCAACAACCTTCTCGCGCAGCGTCTCCTCGTGCAGATTGCGGTCCTCATCCAACCATTTCTGAATAGGCAGCTCAATGCCCAGTTCACCGGCCAACTGCTGTTCCAGTGCCGGGATATCCCACTGCTCCTCAACACTCTGTGGCGGTACAGAAGCGGAGATAATTTCATTCACAACATCTTCGCGAATAGCGTTGATGGTATCGCTGATCTGACCGGCTTCTAGCAGCTCATTGCGCTGGCTGTAAATCACTTGGCGCTGATCATTAGCCACATCATCATATTCCAGCAGCTGCTTGCGAATATCGAAGTTACGCCCTTCAACGCGACGCTGGGCTTTTTCAATCGCATTGGAGACCATGCGGTGCTCAATAGCCTCCCCGCGCTCCATTCCCAGCATCTGCATAAAGTTCTTCACCCTATCGGAGGCGAAGATACGCATTAGATTATCTTCCAGAGACAAGTAGAAACGGGTTACACCCGGGTCACCCTGACGCCCGGCACGGCCGCGCAGCTGGTTGTCGATACGACGCGACTCGTGACGTTCGGTGCCGATAATATGTAAGCCGCCAGCCTCGATCACCTGTTCGTGGCGCTTCTTCCACTGCTCCTTCACCTTGGCCACTTCGGCCTCACTCAAGTCACTACCTTTCTCCTGAGTGAGCGCCTCGGCCTCAGCCTCCCAGTTACCACCCAGCACGATATCAGTACCGCGACCGGCCATATTGGTTGCAATGGTGACAGTACCGGGACGGCCAGCCTGAGCAATTATTTGTGCTTCACGTTCATGGTATTTGGCATTTAGTACCTGATGCTTGATGCCTGCCTTTTGCAACATGCGCGACATCTCTTCAGAAGTCTCGATAGAGGCGGTACCTACGAGGATCGGTGCCTGCTTATCACGGCAAAACTTAATATCCTCGATAATGGCATCCATTTTTTCTTCTTTACTCAGGTAGACCAGGTCGTTGAGGTCATCCCGCTGAATATTCTTATTAGTGGGGATTACTACCACATCCAGACCATAAATCTGCTGGAATTCAAACGCTTCAGTGTCTGCGGTACCTGTCATACCAGAGAGCTTTGGATAGAAACGGAATAAATTCTGGAAGGTAGTGGAGGCTAGCGTCTGACTTTCAGACTGGATCTGAACATTCTCCTTGGCTTCCAGCGCCTGATGCAACCCCTCGGAGAGACGACGGCCCGGCATAGTACGGCCGGTGTGCTCATCGATCAGGACAACCTGACCGTTTTGCACGATATAGTCCACGTCCCGGTTAAACAGTACCTGGGCACGCAATGCGGCATGCACATGGTGCAGCAGGCCCAGGTTACCAGGGGCGTAGAGAGATTGATCTTCTTTCATCAAGCCGCTGCGAGACAGCAGTTCTTCCACCAACTGATGCCCCTGCTCGGTCAGCTCTACCTGGCGGGTCTTCTCGTCTACGGTGTAGTGTCCATCACCACCTTCTTCGGCACGCTCCAGCTGTGGAATCAGCTTATTCATGGCCAAGTAAAGGTGAGAGGAATCTTCCGCCGCACCAGAAATAATCAGCGGGGTACGCGCCTCATCGATAAGGATTGAGTCCACCTCATCCACGATGGCGAAGTTTTGTGGGCGCTGGGTACGATCTTCCTTGCGTAACACCATATTGTCACGCAGATAATCAAAACCAAATTCGTTGTTGGTGCCGTAAGTAATATCGGCTTGATAGGCGGCCTTTTTATCGTCCGGGTGCTGCTGGGAGATAATCACCCCAACAGTCAGCCCGAGAAATTCATAGACTGGGCGCATCCAATTGGCGTCGCGGGATGCCAAGTAATCGTTGACCGTAACAATGTGCACGCCCTTGCCTTCGAGCGCGTTCAAATAAGCCGGTAAGGTCGCTACCAGAGTCTTACCTTCACCGGTACGCATTTCAGCGATACGACCTTCATGTAGAGTCATACCGCCGATTAGCTGTACATCGAAGTGACGCATGCCCATTGTGCGCCGACCCGCTTCACGCACTGCAGCGAAAGCTTCCGGCAGCAGCTGGTCTAGAGTTTCCCCATCTGCAATACGCTTTTTAAACTCTTCTGTTTTGGCACGAAGAGCTGCATCATCCAGCTTCTGGAAATCCTCTTCCAGCGCGTTGACTTTTTCCACGACGCGTCGCATGCGCTTCAGCTCGCGGTCATTTTTTGTACCAAAGACCGATTTAATCAGTTTGCCAATCATTATCTAGAAACCACTTATCTTATGTGCGCTATCGGCGCTAATGCTGGGCAGATATTGCACCGATACTCCTTTATGCGAGGGGTGCAAGTAAACAGGAAGGCGTAAGCGCTGGCAACTCTTATGCCAAGCTGCCAGCAAATACGCGTAAAGGAAGGATAGTTGTTATCTGCCTGTACGGCGGATATAGCTGGCCGGGTCGACCGTGCGATTGTTCTTAAAGATCTCAAAGTGTACATGGGGACCAGTGGAGCGCCCACTGGACCCCATTTGGGCAATCACCTGCCCCTTCTTAACTACATCACCGAGCCCAACATTGAGTTCACTGTTATGGCCGTAGCGGGTGGAATAACCATTACCATGATTGATTTCCACCATATGTCCGTAGCCGTGACGCTCATCAGCCCAGGTAACAACACCGGCGGCTACAGATACTACGTCTGACCCCATCTTACCGGCAAAGTCCACACCTTTATGCCAAGTGCGGCGCCCTGTGAAAGGGTCGGTGCGATAACCATAGCGCGAGGACATCCAGCCTTTGGTGATCGGGCGCCCGGCAATAAATTGCTCATCCTCGAGCTGCAGGTTTGCCATCAGGGACTCGAGCGTATTGAGCTGCATTTGGCGATCATCTACTTTGTGAGACAAGTCACCAATCACTTCGAGAAACTCGGGGGGTTGATAGGGTAAATCTGAAGCTCCGGCGATGCCGGGATCTTCCGGACCACCCACTGCAGGCACAGCGCTAAACTCAAACTCGCCCTGATCGAGATTGGCCGCTGCGGTTAGGCGCTCACCCACAGCATCCAATCGGGTAAGGCGCGCCTGCAATTCAGCCAGTTTTACCGTGAGCGCAGCAAGTTGCTCGTGAGCCTCGCGATCGGCCTCCTCAATTTCCTGCTGCTGCTTACGTAAAGCGCGCTCCCAAGCCTTGGCTGTACGCGCATCAAATAAATCCGTTTTGGTCACGGGAAGATTGGCACCCAGGAAGAAGGCACCAACCGGGAGGCCCAAGAGGCACAAGCTCAATAGCGCCTTGCTCAGCCCACCAAAGTTGAAGCTGCGGGTTGCACCGCGCTCATTGACCAGAATTACTTTCATAACAAGCAGGAGAAGTCCGATATCTTGTAATTTTGCTGTCTCTGTAAGTGAGACGAGGCTCCAGTGCAATACCTCACACTAAAAGACCGGCCATCCAAATACCCAAAGGGAAACAAGGTTACCAGAATTACCCCAACCCTCTCTGGCGAATCTGTCACGTAAAAAAGCCGGCAATATAATGCCGGCTTTTTTATTGAGAGTTTAAACTGCCAGTATTGGCTTAACGTAGGAGATTGGAGCCTCCTGCTCTCCCTCGAATGTCACCATCTCCCATGCGTCCTTTTGGGTCATCAAATGACGCAGAGACTTATTGTTCAAGGAGTGGCCGGATTTAAAGGCTTTGAACTCACCGATCAGGCTGGTACCCAGAAGATAAAGGTCGCCAATGGCATCGAGAATTTTATGTTTCACAAATTCGTCTTCGTAACGCAATCCACCTTCATTCAGAATGCGATACTGGTCAATCACGATGGCGTTATCCACAGAACCACCCTGAACCAAACCCTTAGAGCGCAGGTACTCAATTTCGTGCATAAATCCAAATGTACGCGCACGACTCACCTCTTTCACAAAAGAAGTACTGGAGAAGTCCACGGAAGAGGTTAGGTTACGCCCCTGGAATACCGGGTGGTCAAAGTCGATGGTAAAGGAGACCTTGAAACCATTAAAAGGCAGGAAGCTGGCTACTTTATCGCCCTCTTCCACGGTAATCGGCTTCTTAATACGCAGGAATTTCTTCGGCGCAGATTGCTCCTGAATACCAGCGGACTGGATCAGGAACACAAAAGGACCGGCACTGCCGTCCATAATCGGTACTTCCTGAGCGGATAGTTCGACAATCGCATTGTCGATACCCAGGCCCGCCATCGCTGAGAGCAAATGCTCCACGGTAGCGATACGAACATCGCCCTTGACCAGGGTAGTGGAAAGTAGCGTATCGCCCACATTCTCTGCGCGGGCTTCAATTTCGACCACCGGGTCCAAGTCCGTTCGACGGAACACGATGCCGGTGTCTACGGGAGCCGGCTTCAAGGTCAGGATGACCTTTTTGCCAGTGTGCAGACCTACGCCAGTGGCGCGAATAGCATTTTTAAGCGTGCGCTGTTTGATCATGAAACTATCTTTTCCCAGTCGGTGGTCTACGCAAAACGCGCAGCAAGCCGCCGATATTAGCACAATTGCGACGCCAATACCAATTGTGGGCGTGTGGTCAACTTAACACACCGCCACCGTCCTTCTAAGGATAGTTTAAATAAAGATTGGAGCGCCACATCTCAGTCGCTGAGACAGCATTTTAAGACCATGAGCGCCGGGATCACTGTAAAAAATTGTTAATTAAACTCTTACTTGCCTATTTCCTTGCCCCTCATAGCAGAGAGTAACTCTGATAGCAGGTCTTATGGAACTGGGCAAACTTCTGATCTAGCAATACCAAAAGTGATATCAAATACAAAATTCTGCGATAAGCCGCCCCGCAGAGGCGACACCCAACAATAAGCTGGGTGGACATGAGCAGTGTACTGCCTCTGCGGCGGCTACTCTCAGTCTGCCTGGCGGCGCAGGAAGGCCGGAATATCCAAATATTCCATATCGGCATCAGCAGAACTGAGCGACGGAGCGGGGCGCTTGGGACGCTCTACATCCACCCTTGGACGGGTGTCGGCCGCGCTCTCACGAGAGACTAGCCCTGCGGCACCGTGGCTTTCACGCATATCGCGCATATCCCGGCTCTCACGCATGTCTCGAGTCTCGCGAACATCGCGGGATTCACGCACTTCTGGACGACGTGTGTTATCTACCACTTTAGCTGGGCGAGCCGCAGGAGTTCCCTCACCCAGGCCAGCGGCTACTACAGTCACCCGCATTTCATCACCCAGCTTATCATCCACCGCCGTACCAATAACCACTGTGGCCTCATCAGAGGCGATCTCTTGCACGATCTCACCCACTTCGGAGTATTCACCCAGGGTCAACTCCTGACAGCCAGCTTCTTCACTGCCGGTAATGATGTTGACCAAAATACCGCGTGCACCAGCAAGGTTAACGTTATCCAACAGCGGACTGCGTACAGCCTTCTCCGCCGCTTCACGAGCGCGATTCTCGCCAATGGCAGAGCCAGAGCCCATCATCGCCATACCCATTTCAGACATCACCGTGCGTACATCGGCGAAGTCCACATTCATAATGCCGGGGCGGATCATCAGATCGGCAATACCCTGCACCGCTCCGAGTAACACGTTATCAGCCTCTTTATAGGCAGACTTCATGGTGATTTTGCTACCCAATACTTCCAGCAGGCGATCGTTAGGGATAGTAATCAGGGAATCCACTTTGTCGCGCAGCTCGAGAATACCCTCTTCGGCTACGACAGTGCGCTTGCGGCCTTCAATTTTGAACGGGCGAGTAACAACAGCCACGGTGAGAATACCGAGCTCTTTGGCAATCTCGGCTACAATCGGCGCTCCACCGGTACCAGTGCCGCCCCCCATACCAGCGGTAATAAACACCATATCAGCACCGCCCAAGACTTCAGCGATGCGATCGCGGTCTTCCAGAGCGGACTGACGACCGATATCGGGATTGGCCCCAGCACCTAGTCCACGGGTAATCGTATTACCAAGCTGAAGGATAGTTTGCGCTTCAATATCTTTCAGCGCCTGAGCGTCAGTGTTCGCGCAGATAAAGTCTACGCCCTCCACGTCGCTGGCAATCATATGCTTAACAGCATTGCCACCGCCGCCGCCGACTCCTATTACCTTGATGACAGGTTTATCCTGTACGCTATCAACTAGCTCGAACATCGCTGTTCCCCTTTCTTGCTCATGTCGAATTTTACAGCCACGCCTAAAAAAAATCCCTTATGGGACGGCTAATTCTGGTTGCATGCTATTACAAATTTCCACGAAACCAGTGCTTTACTTTGTCCCACCACTGATTATCGTTACGCACGGGCTGAGTTTTTCCCTCTGCAGCCTCTTCCTGCTGCATTGCGTACATCAATAATCCAACTCCGGTGGAGTAAATTGGATTGCTCACGATATCGCTCAATCCAGAAATTCCTTGAGGCACTGCGAGACGTACCGGCATATGGAAAATTTCCTCAGCCAGCTCTACCGCACCCTCCATTTTTGAAGAGCCTCCTGTTAAAACCACTCCTGCTGCGCACAGATCTTCAAATCCACTGCGGCGCAATTCCGCCTGCACCAGAGTAAACAGCTCGTCATAGCGCGGCTCGACTACTTCAGCCAGGGCCTGACGGGACAAATCCCGGGGCTCCCGATCTCCGACACTCGGTACTTTTATGGTTTCACCTTCCCGCGCAAGTTTTGCAAGAGCACAGGCATATTTTATTTTTAAATCTTCGGCGTGCGGTGTCGGGGTACGCAATGCCATCGCAATATCGTTAGTCACCTGATCCCCAGCGATGGGAATCACTCCAGTATGACGAATTGAGCCACCGGTAAATACAGCAATATCGGTGGTGCCCCCACCGATATCCACCATACATACTCCGAGCTCTTTCTCATCTTCAGTCAGTACTGCGTAACTGGAAGCCAGCTGTTCGAGAATGACATCCTCCACTTCAAGACCACAGCGGCGGATACACTTCTCAATATTTTGTGCCGCATTGACGGCACCACTGACTAAATGCACCTTTGCTTCGAGGCGCACACCAGACATCCCCAGAGGCTCTTTTACCCCCTCCTGGTTGTCGATCAGGTATTCTTGCGGCAGCGTATGTAAAATTTTCTGATCCGCGGGTATAGCAACTGCACGAGCTGCATCAATTACCCGATCCAAATCCTGTTGGGTTACTTCACGATCTTTAATAGCCACAATGCCGTGAGAATTGAGACTGCGAATATGGCTGCCCGCGATACCGGCATACACAGAGTGAATTTCACACCCCGCCATGAGTTCTGCTTCCTCCACCGCACGCTGAATAGATTGCACGGTGGATTCAATGTTTACCACCACACCTTTTTTCATCCCGGTGGAGCGATGGGAGCCAATACCAACAATATTGAGGTCCCCGTTAGCAGATACCTCACCAACGATGGCAACCACCTTGGAGGTGCCGATATCCAGCCCAACAATCATGCGCTGATCGGATACTTGTGTCATTTTTGTTCCAACCTCGCTAGGCCATACCCCGGCTTTCCTTTCATTATCAACCGGATCAGCGCCTTCGCTTTTAAACTTTATCTTTCCACAGCGGCTACTGCCGCGTCCCTGTTTACTCTTGCTCGTTCTTCCACTGAACCGCTACCGCGTTACCGTAACGAGTATCTACCTCGGCTACTTTTTGCAAATAAGGAGCAAGTAACCCGCGGCTCAAAGTGAGAAAGCGGTTAACACGCTCCAGCAGTGCCTCATGACCGAGTTTTAATTCAATTCCCGACATCAACTCCAGATGCCAGCCACTAAGGTCATCAAATGACAAGCGCTTCACTTCCATATCCCGCGTAGTCAAAAGCCCCGCAAGCGCTTGGTATTGGGACATAATTTGCCCAACCAACTCTTCATCCCCGGCGAGCTCGGGTAGTGTACCCACCTGCATTTGTTTCGGCCGTGGCAGCAGTGCACCACTAGCAACCAACAAACGATCACGGCCCCAGATGGCAAGTGGCTGCGCCTCGCTGACTTCAACAACAACGCCTTTGGGCCAGCGGCGACTTATGGAAACCTTGGTAATCCACGGTTTCTCCAGCAATGCTGCGCGCATCGCGCGGATATCAACAGAAAAAAAACCCGCTTGCAAATACGGCAGTAAAATTTCTTTAATCTGCTCTTCAGTTACAGCATTAAAGGTTCCGCGAACCTCAACTTGCTCCAGTGCATCAACTCGACTGAGCTGAATCGCCGGTAGGTGCTGCCACAACCAGTAGCCCCCACTAAGCAGCCCACCAAGCAAGAACATAAAGACACTGGTAAATAACCAGGGGCGCCAGTGGAATCCCCGCTTCTCTCTCTCTTTGAGAGGGCTGGCACCACGAACCGGGGCCCGCTGAGTCCCTGTATTTTTTTTCTGTGCAGACCTCACTACCACTCAAGCCTCGAGGTCTTTCTCACCCAGACGCCATTCCGCCAACCTCTGTGAAAGAGCCCCAACATTACCCGCGCCCTGAGTCAGAACCACATCGCCGGGTTCCAGTAGATCAGCCAGGATCGGGGGAACCTGATCAACGGTTTCGACAAAAATGGGATCGACCTGGCCTCGATTGCGCAGGCTACGAGCCAAAGTCCGCCCATCCGCGCCGGCTATCGGTGCCTCCCCAGCACTGTAAACATCCAGCAAAATTAATTTGTCCACCTCGGACAGCACCTGAACAAAATCCTCAAACAGATCTCGGGTTCGGGTATAGCGATGCGGTTGGTAAACCATCACTAAGCGCCGATCGGACCAGCCGTCGCGTACAGTCCTGATGGTTGCTGCCACTTCCCTTGGGTGGTGGCCATAATCGTCCACCAGCATCACTTTTTCTGCGTTACTGTCGTCACTAATAGAGAAATCTCCATAAATTTGGAAGCGACGACCGACTCCTTGAAAACCTTGTAATCCCTTTTGAATAGCTTCATCACCGATACCCTCATCGGTAGCGACAGCAATTGCCGCAGTAGCATTCAATACATTGTGGATACCAGGAGTATTTACCGAGACCTCAAGCAGATCACCCGCCGGGCGCTGCACTTTAAAATGGCTTCGCAACGGCTCCTGTTTAACCTCGACAATGCGGAAATCATTGCCCTCAGCAAACCCATAAGTCAGCACCGGCCGGGAAAACTTGGGAATTACTTCCTGCACATTGGCATCATCGCCACAGACCACAGCAAGGCCATAAAAAGGCAGGTTATGGACAAAATCAATAAAGATCTGTTTGACCTTTTCAAAGTCCCCACCATAGGTTTCCATATGGTCCGCATCAATATTCGTGATCACCGTCACCATCGGTTGCAGATGAATAAAAGATGCATCACTTTCATCTGCCTCGGCAATTAGATAACGACTTTCGCCCAATGCCGCATTGGCACCTGCCGAATTGACCAAACCGCCAATCACAAACGTCGGATCTTTTTTATCCGCAGCAAAAATCGAGGCTATCAGGCTGGTAGTTGTAGTCTTTCCGTGTGTACCCGCCACGGCAATACCATAGCGATAACGCATCAGTTCCCCGAGCATTTCCGCACGGCGCACCACCGGAATTCGGTTTTCGTGGGCGGCGACCAACTCTGGATTGTCGTCATGCACGGCCGAAGAGTTAACAACCACATCGACACCGCGGATATTTTCCGAACTGTGTCCAATTTCAACCCTAACACCGAGCTTTTGCAGACGGTCTGTTACAGCTGATTCGCGCAAATCGGAACCAGAAACCTCGTAACCCTGATTCTGCAGTACTTCGGCAATGCCGCTCATGCCTGCACCACCCACACCGATAAAGTGGATGCGACGAATGCGGCGCATCGTCGGTACAGCATAACTTTTTTCCATATTGGCACGCTCAGAAGCCATACTTTCCAACCTTGATCCACTCATTTTTTATTTGCTATCTGACAAGAGCCAGCTGTTCAGCGCAGGCACCTACTACCTGCTCGGTTGCATCAATTTTTGCCACACTGCGCGCAGCTTTCGCCATCGCAAGCAACGCTTGAGGGTCTGAGAGAAGCTTCTGCAATAATTCTGACAGACTCTGTGCATCCATGGTGTTCTGCTGAACTACCACAGCACCACCGGCATTCTGTAACCACTCGCCATTGCGTGTCTGATGATCGTCAATCGCAAAGGGAAAAGGCACCATAATTGCGCCCACACCAGCGGCAGCGATTTCCGACACAGTTAGCGCCCCGGAGCGACAAATGATCAAATCTGCAACGCTATAGGCATCGGCCATATTCGCAATAAAAGGTACAACCTCTGCCTCTACTCCCGCAGCCTTATAAGCTTCTTGGGCCAACGCTGCATGACGTTCACCCGCCTGATGAACCACTTTCGGCCGTAGGGATAACGGCAAAAGAGCCACAGCTTTTGGCACCAGCTCATTAATTGCCACAGCGCCGAGACTGCCACCGAGCACCAGCAGGCGCAGTGGTGCCTCATTTCCGATACGCTGTTGCGGCTCAGGCAAACTCGCAATCTCAGTGCGTACCGGATTGCCAACCTGCTTAGCACCAGGCAAACCACTGGGAAAAGCCTCCAATACCCTACTCGCGATTCGAGCAAGCAGGCGGTTAGTGGTGCCGGCAACCGCATTCTGCTCGTGAATAATCAGGGGAATTCCACTGAGTCGTGCTGCTACACCACCGGGACCGGTGGCAAAACCACCGAACCCGAGCACCGCATCTGGTGCTACTGCCCTTACCACGGCACGGGCTTGGACCACCGCGCGCAAAACCTGCAGAGGTGCCTTGAACAGGGCCAATTTGCCTTTGCCACGCACACCCTCCACACGAATACAGTGCAGTGGAATATTCGCCTCGGGAATTAAACGCGCTTCGATACCGCGCTGTGTACCCAGCCACTCAACACTGGCACCGCGCTCCTGCAAGGCTTTTGCCACTGCCAGTGCTGGAAATACATGGCCACCGGTACCTCCGGCCATCAGTAAAAACTTCTTATTGGCGAAAATTTTTTCTTCATGGGACATCAGACTACTTCCCCACTACCAACGCCAGCACTGGTGCGGCGCCGGGCAAAAATTGGCAACTTCCCAAACAAACCAGGACTTTCCTCACTATCCCCGGCTTGCCCAAATTGCCCTCGCAATTCAGTGCGAATCCTCAAAGCCAACCCCAATAGGGCACAGCAAATAATCAAACTACTACCACCGGAACTGACAAACGGCAGGGTCAGCCCCTTAGTCGGTAACAACCCTGAAGCCACTCCCATATTCACAAAAGCCTGGCCAGCAATCTGTATTGCCATACCAAATGCCAGTAAAGCCGCAAAAAATTTTTGTTGCGCCAGGCCTTCACGGACCAAACGCAATAACGAACAGGTCAGGAGCACAAAAAGCCCAACAACAACCAAGCCGCCAAACATGCCCCACTCCTCGGCGAGGATGGCAAAAATAAAGTCGGTATGGGCCTCGGGCAGATAAAACAGTTTTTGCACGCTATTACCCAACCCCACGCCAAACCATTCACCACGACCAAAAGCGATAAGCGATTGGGTCAACTGATAGCCACTGGCAAACTGGTCTCCCCAGGGGTCTAGAAACGTTAGCAGGCGCTGCAAACGATAGGGGCTCATCAGCGCCATCAAGGCCAAACCGCAAGCCGCTGCCGCCACGAGTAAAAACGTGTGGGGTAAGCGTGCACCACCCAAAAACACCATCGCCAGCACTGTGCCGGAAAGTACTACCACAGAGCCGAAGTCCGGTTGCAATAACAGTAAAAAAGCAACCATCGTGAGAATAACCACCGGTACCATAAAGCTGCTCCAGTGGTGTAATTGCTTGCTGCGCCGGGTTAGAAAACTGGCAAAAAATACCAGCATGCAAAACTTCGCCACTTCTGCAGGTTGGATAGTAATTCCCGCAAACACCAACCAGCGTCGACTACCATTTACCTCTCGACCAATACCTGGCACCAATACCACGATTAAAAGCAGACAGGAAAACAGTAGCAGCGGCCAAGATAGGCGCGACCAAATAGCCAATGGGATCTGGCTCACCAATAACGCCGCAATTGCCCCAATTAACAAGAATACCAAGTGACGCTTCAGGAAATACCAAGGGTCTGCATAAATATCTGTAGCAAAAGCGATCGACGCTGAAGCCACCATCACAACGCCAATGCTCACCAGCGCCAAAACGCTAAAAGGTAAAAGAGCATCGAGAAAATCACGCCTGCTATTTAGGGAGGGCAATTCACTCATTGCCCCTCCTGTGAGCACTCACACAGCGCCGCTACAATATTGCGAAAGTCTTCACCACGCGCTTCAAAATTGCGATACATATCAAAGCTGGCACACGCCGGGGAGAGCAACACGTAGTCTCCGCTATGCGCCAAAGTTCGGGCCTTATTGACTGCATCTGCCATGGAATCAGCATTGAGTGTCCTGCACTGACCGGCAAACACGCTGGCAATTTTGTCGCCATCAACACCGATTGAAACCACTGCACGCAAGGAGCCTACGCTTTTCTTCAATGCGGAAAAGTCTGCGCCTTTACCATCTCCACCTGCGATTAAAACTATTTTACGGGTTGAGGTCGCCAATCCATCCAACGCGGCCTGAGTTGCACCTACATTAGTGCCCTTAGAGTCGTTGACATAAGTTACGCCATGTAAATCCGCCACGCGCTCACAGCGATGTGCCAAGCCAGGAAAACTACGCAGCACCGACAGCATTGCCGCCATGGGCAGTCCCACTACACTACCCATAGCCAATGCAGCCAGGGCGTTGGCAATATTATGCTTGCCCACCATCGCCAGCTCATCGACCGGCAATAACTTCTCACTTCCTTGAGCCAACCACTCACGCTCCCCAGATAAGCACACACCAAACTGTTTCAAGTCCGGTCGATCAAGGCCGAAAGTCCACTCACGCCGCTCTCGCGACAGAGGTCCCTGGCTCAGGGGGTCTTCGCGATTAACCACAAATACTTCTGCACCACGATAAATCCGTTGCTTCGCCCGGTGATACTCCAACATACTGGGATAGCGGTCCATATGGTCCGCACTCATATTCAAAACAGTCGCTACTGTTGGAGTGAGGGAATAAGTTGTCTCCAATTGGAAACTGGAAAGCTCCAGTACAAACAACTCCGGTAAGGGGTCATCCAATAAATCGAGCACCGGTACGCCAATATTGCCACCCACCCGCACAGAAATGTTGGCGGCTTCAGCCATTCTGCCAAGTAGTGTCGTGACCGTGCTTTTGCCGTTAGAACCAGTAATCGCGCCCAATTTCGCTTTAGACTGCTTTCGCAGTAAAGCCTGGGCAAATAATTCAATATCACCAACAACCGGAATACCCTCGGCAACGGCCTTTTGCAAAACCGGCTCCGCCAAGGGCACACCTGGGCTGACAATAATTAAACTGGCCGCAAGTAAAGTGTCTGGACGTAGCGGGCCGGTTTCCACCACGACCCGAGGAAACTCCTCCTGAAAAGCCGCAAGCCCTGGAGGGTTATCACGGCTATCCACCACCACCGGGGTATGACCATGACGCAGCAGGTAGCGCACCACCGATTGCCCGGTAGCGCCCAGTCCAATTACCACTTTATGCTGCGAGGAAGTCGCGATCAGGCTCATTGTATTTTTATCGGAGTTTCAGTGTTGCCAGTCCAGCCAGAACCAGAATTACCGTGATAATCCAGAAGCGCACGATTACCCTCGGTTCGGGCCAACCTTTCAATTCAAAATGGTGATGCAACGGGGCCATGCGGAAAATACGCTTACCCGTCAACTTGAAGGACGCAACCTGCAGGATGACTGAAACAGTTTCCATCACAAACACGCCTCCCATAATAAACAGCACAATCTCGTGGCGAGTGATCACCGCAATGATGCCCAGTGCCGCACCCAAGGCCAGGGCACCTACATCCCCCATAAACACCTGCGCCGGATAGGTGTTAAACCATAGGAACCCTAAGCCTGCACCGCACAGAGCGGCACAAAATACGGCGAGTTCCCCCGCACCAGCAATCGCAGGAATATGTAGATAATCGGCAAATTCCGCATGTCCAGATAAATAAGCAATAATTCCCAGTGCCCCGCCTACCATCACCGTAGGCATAATTGCCAGGCCATCAAGACCATCGGTCAGATTAACCGCATTACTGGAACCCACCACTACAAAATAGGTCAGCAAAATAAAGGTGACGGGCCCAAGATTAATAGCGACGTCTTTAAAGAAAGGCACAAAGAACTGGGTTTCCGCCGGGCTGGTCGCACTCATAAATAAATATATGGCCGCCCCTAAACCGGCAATGGACTGCCAAAAATATTTCCAGCGCGCGATGAGGCCACGGGGGTTCTTGTGTACAACTTTTTTATAGTCATCGACAAAACCTACCGCGCCGAAGACAAAGGTCACCAGTAATGTGACCCACACATAGCGATTACCAAGATCCGACCATAGCAGCGCCGAAGCAAAGATCGAGGCGAGAATCAGGGTGCCGCCCATAGTGGGCGTACCGGATTTACTCAAATGTGTTTCAGGGCCATCGTCGCGAATCGCCTGACCCACTTGTAAATGGTTCAGCCAGTTGATCATACGTGGTCCAACAATCAGGGAAATCCCCAGTGCGGTAAGGGCCGCAAGAATTGCGCGGACAGTTAAATAATTGAACACCGAAAAGGTGCTCACATGTTGTTGTAATAATTCCGCCAGCCAAAGCAGCATTACGACTCCCCTCTGCTGTTGCCAAGCAGGGCCTGAGCAACCAGTTCCATACGGGCACTACGAGAACCCTTCACCAAAACAGTGGTGTTGTTATCTAATTCATGGGTCAGAGCCGCGATCAACGGCTCCCGCTCCCGATAATTCTGCAGGGGCTCATTGCCCCCATGGCTAAATGCCAAGCTGGCAGCAGTGCCTAATGGTCCCAGGGTAAACAGCGCATCAAGCCCACGCTCTCGCGCCAGATCACCTACATCGCGATGCATATCCTCAGCATCCGGCCCCAACTCCGCCATGTCCCCAAGCACCAGGATTCGTTTTCCTTGTCGTTGTGCCAATAGCTCAATAGCCGCACCCACAGAACCCGGATTCGCGTTATAGCTATCGTCGATAACTGTGGCTCCACAAATACCGCGCTGCTCCTGCAAGCGACCGCTGACACCTCTCAGGCTTGATAGCCCCTGAACAATTTCTTTTGCCGATATCCCCGCGGCAAAAGCACAGGCTGCCGCTACTAGAGCGTTGTGCACGTTATGCTCTCCAAGTAGCTGAAGCTGCAACGGGTAGCTAAGCCCTTCAATCACTAGGTCAAATCCGGCACAGCCACTATTATTCAGGACAATATTTTCCGCAAAGATTTCACATTGGCTGGCAAGCCCCACCTCTAAAGTGCGCACACCTTCGGGCATTCGCCCGCGCCAATAGTCTGCGTAATTATCATCGGCATTGATAATTGCGGTTCCACCGACATCCAACCCTGTATAAATTTGACCTTTAGCTTTGGCGATGGCGTCAATAGAACCAAACCCTTCAACATGAGCGGGCATAACATTATTGACGGCACTCACTTGTGGCTTGCCGATACTACACAGATAAGCAATATCGTCAGGTCCATTCGCCCCCATCTCCAAAATCAGTACATCGTGCTCTTCACTGAGGCCGAAAAGGGTTATCGGCAGACCGTACTGGTTGTTTAGGTTGCCTGCAGTCACACAAGGTGTGTGGCGTTGGGAAAAAATCGCCGATAGCATTTCCTTAACCGTGGTCTTGCCACAGGAACCAGTAATCGCAATTACTGGACCAGAGAATTTCTCACGACACAGCAGACCAATTTGTCCGAGTGCTACGGTAGTATCTTTCACCCGCCACTGAGGCAGGCTACAACCCCGAACCTCCCGATCAACAACTAAGCCAAGTGCCTGACCATCAAGCTCTCCGACAAAATCATGAGCATCGAAATTGTCACCAACCAATGCAACAAACAATGCTTGGGGGTTTAATTTACGAGTATCTGTGCACACCTCAGAAAATTCGACCGAGCCATTGATCAACTCACCACCGAAGCGCTCTTGCAGTTGCTTAAGAGATAACGACCCAATCACTGGGCTTCCCCCTTCATCCCTTCAACCTTGAGGGGCTTACCCATACGCCGAAGCAACGCAGAAGCTGCCTGCTCGCGATCGCAAAAATGAATTTTTTCGCTGCCGATAATCTGGTAATTCTCATGGCCCTTACCAGCGATCAGCACTATATCTCCCGGCTGTGCCGCAGCCACTGCCTGGCCAATAGCCTTGGCCCGATCAATTTCTACTTCAATATTACTGGCAGCACCTTCGAGGATATCGTCGATAATTTTTTGCGGCTCTTCACTGCGGGGATTGTCGCTGGTAACAATGGCCCGATCGGCCATTTCCGAAGCTATACGCCCCATTGAAGCGCGCTTGCCAGTATCACGATCTCCGCCACAGCCAAATACACACCACAATTTCCCACGGCAATAAGGGCGTGCAGCGGCCAACGCCGCTCGCAATGCATCTGGAGTATGGGCGTAATCGACCAACACTCCCACTTCATAGACACCTTCGACTTGAACCCGCTCCATACGACCGGGTACCCCCTGAATAGAGGGAAAAACCGTGAGAATTTCCTCGAACGGCATGCCCGCCGAAGCAGCAGCAGCGATAACTGCAAGTGCGTTATAAATATTGAAATCGCCAATCAGCGATGCATTGAGTTCACCACTCCCCCAGGGAGAGCTGAGCTGGACAGAAAAGCCTTTTTCATGACGACGTAAATCTGTCACATGCAGGTCGCCCGCCTGCAAGCCATAGGTCAATACACGCAACCCGCGCAATCTGCAACGCTCCGCCAGTTGAGCGCCGAAAGGGTCATCCAGATTTATAATGCCGCGCTTTAATTTTGGCAGGCCAAATAATTTCTCTTTGGCAGCCCCGTAGGCTGCCATATTGCCGTGATAATCCAGGTGGTCGCGGGAAAGATTGGTAAAAATTGCGGTATCAAAAATAAGACCATGTACTCTGCCCTGTGACAGGGCATGGGAGGAAACCTCCATCGCCGCAGCACCTACTCCGCGTCGGCAAAAATCAGCAAAGTCCTCCTGTAGCCGCACAGGATCAGGAGTTGTGAGACCCGTCTCATGCAGCTCAATCACCCCGTGATTCCATATGCCATTGCCAATGGTACCGATCAGGGCAGCGCTGCCAAAATGCCGAGCCAATAACTGGGAGGTGAGATAAGCGCAGGTAGTTTTACCATTGGTGCCGGTCACTCCCACCAAATGCATTTTTCCGCTGGGATTATCGTGGAAGCGCGCGGCTATTTCCCCCACCCGCTTAGCAAGCCCGGGTACGGTAACCACAAGGATATCCTTGTGGGTTTTACATTCCAGTTTGTCCCCATCGGCCAACACTACGGCGGCGCCAGCTTCTATTGCGGCATCAATATATTCCCGCCCATCCACGACAGAGCCGCGCAACGCCATAAAAGCATCGCCAGCTTTCACCTTGCGGCTATCCAAAGCTACACCACTAACAGGTACATCGGGTATGCTCGCGTATCCGGGCACCAATTCCTGCAGGGAGATAAATGATTGTTCGCGCTGAGTCACGACTTTGAACCCCTTCCGGTTAACTGCGCGGCTAACTGCCGTTCCGCCGGCTCTTTAAGCTCTGGCGGTACTTGCAGCAGGCGCATAGCCCCAGCCATCACAGCGCCAAATACCGGCGCTGCCACTTCACCGCCGTAGTACTTCGCCTGGCTGGGATCGTCTATTACTACAACCGCGGCAAGGCGCGGCTTGTCTGCGGGAATAAATCCCGCAAATACTGAGCGGTAGCGATTATCGGCATAACCACCACTACCAACCTTGTGAACAGTGCCAGTCTTGCCCGCCACTCGGTAACCCTCTACAGCGGCTTGACGGCCAGTGCCGCGGCTGCCAATTACGGTCTCCAGCATGGCACTCACATCCTTAACGAGCGGCCCTTCGACTACCCGCTGCGCCTCAGAATCGGGCTTATCGTCAGATAGAATCAGGGAAACCGGACGTTTAAGCCCACCGTTAGCCAACACGCTGTAGGCCTGGGCCAATTGCACCCCATTCACGGTTAAACCGTAGCCGAAGGCAAAATTAGCCCGCTCGATTGGGTGCCAGCGGCTGCGGCTAGGTAGGATTCCCGGCGTCTCACCAGGAAAACCACTGCCAACCGCCTCCCCCAAACCCAGGCGGTAAAAGAGTTCTCGAAGCGTATTTGGTTCCAAATCCAAGGCAATTTTTGTAATACCCACCTGACTCGACTTGGTGATAATGCTGGTTAGATCCAACTTGCCGTAGTTGACCGGATCCACCAAAGTTTTACCGGGCACGCGGATATAACCCGGGCTTGTATCTATTTGGGTATGGGGCTTGTAGCGACCTGTCTCCAGCGCCGCCAATACCGTCAAAGGCTTTACCGTAGAGCCCGGCTCAAACTGATCAATCAGGGCACGATTGCGCATGGCCGCCGCCCTAACTCCCTTGCGGTTATTGGGGTTAAATGAGGGCTGGTTAGCCATGGCGAGGACATCGCCACTGTGGATATCCAAAATCACCATAAAACCGGAAGCGGCACCATTTTCTGCCACAGCACTTTTTAATTCCCGATAGGCGAGGTATTGCAGACGCATATCAATCGAGAGGCGCAACTCCTGACCGGGTTGAGCCTCTCTCTGAATAGCCAGCTCTTGCACCGTACGACCTTTCAGGTCCTTAACCACCTGCTGCGCACCTGGCTCTCCGGACAACCAGTTATCGTAAGCAAGCTCAATGCCCTCCTGACCGCGATCGTCGATATTGGTAAAGCCCAATAGCTGCGCAACCACCTCGCCGGCGGGATAGAAGCGGCGGTATTCCTTTTTGCTATAGACACCGGGCAAATCGAGAGACAAGACCCGCTCCGCCTGCTCTGGGGTCAGGTGGCGACGCAGATACATAAATTCCTTATTGCGGTATTTTTCCAGGCGCGCGGTCAACTTATCCGACTTTAACCTCAGCGTCTTAGCCAGTTGCTTTACCTGTTCGGGACTGCTCTCGCGCAATAATTTGGGATTGGCCCAGAGGCTGTGCACCGGGGTGCTAACCGCTAACAGCTCTCCGTTGCGATCGACAATGGAACCCCGATAGGCGGCTATCTCCTCGGTACGGATGGTGCGCGCGCGCCCTTGATCCTGCAGGAAGCGATATCCCCGTTCCGCTGCAGGAACCACCTGTAACCGCGCCAAGTGAGACACCAGTGCCAGGGCGAGCAGGCACAACAGAACCGCTACCAGCACAAAGCGCCAGCGAGCGATTCCCGGTTGAACTTGCTTTTTCTTTACTGCGCCCATAATTTTCCAATTGGCGTTATATTGTCATCCTGAGGACAAACCTCTCAGCGGGGCGATTTAACCGGTACCCCGACAGCGCATCGATAAACAAATTTTCTTATGCTTATTAAGTCAATTTCCGGTGTACACTGCCTAAAAGAGCCGCCTACACTCCGACCAAGCCAATCACTCCACTGGCACCAAGATCTGCTCTGAAGGGCTCGGCATGCGCATTTTTAATTCTTCCCGGGCCACTTTCTCCACACGGCTATAGGCAGACCAGGCCCCCCGCTCAAGCAGCAGGCGCTCCTGCTCATAACGCAATTCATCGCGGGTCTTTTGTGCGCGGCCTAGCTCTGCGGTCAATTCTCTGCTGCGCTGAGTCGAATACACCACTGCCAACGCCGAGGCAATTGCACCTACCCAGAGCACAGCAATGCCAAGAAACGACCGTATAGGCACAGAATCAGCACCCACCCTGCTTTTCGGCAACCCGCATCACCGCACTGCGCGAGCGCAGGTTTTCATCCACCTCAATGGTATTAGCCTTGACCGCTTTGCCCACTGAACGCAGGGGTTTAGAGATCTCGCTATCCATCACCGGAAGCCCGCGGGGCAATCTTGGCCCGCGTTCCTTTTCCCGGATAAAGCGCTTAACCATACGATCTTCCAGAGAGTGGAAGCTGATAATCACCAACCGGCCTCCCGGCGCGAGCAACTGCAGAGACTTCTCCAACGTACTCTGCAGGTCGTTCAGCTCACCATTCACATGAATGCGAATAGCCTGGAAGACTCGAGTAGCCGGGTGCTTACCCTTTTCCCAAGCTGGATTGGCTGCCTTCACTACCTCAGCCAAATCCAAAGTTCGCTCGAAGGGCTTTTCAGTGCGACGGCGAACGATGGCTGCAGCCATTCGCCGCGCGAAACGCTCCTCGCCATATTCTTTAAACACCCGGACCATCTCATCCTCGGCCTCGGTATTCACCCACTGCGCTGCGCTGATACCCCGGCTAGTATCCATACGCATATCCAGCGGCCCGTCCTGCATAAAGCTAAAGCCGCGCTCAGCCTGATCCAACTGGGGCGATGAAACCCCTAAGTCCAACAGGATTCCGTTAACACTTCCCGCCCTCTCGCCAACAGCGAGATCCATATCGGCAAAGGAGCCGTGCCAAATTGAAAAGCGCGGCTCAGCAGCAAAACGCTGCTGCGCATAGTCAATCGCCTGGGGGTCTTTATCCACAGCCAACAATTGCCCCTTGGGGCCCAGTTGTTCGAGGATCGCAGCGCTGTGTCCACCGCGCCCGAAGGTCCCATCCACATAGAAACCTTCGGTGTCAGTCACCAGAGCGTCCACGGCCTCGCGCAACAACACACTGCGATGCAATTCTTGAGACACTCGGTGTACTCCTTATAAAGAAAGGGAAGCCATTTCCTCGGGCATTCCCTCCTCGTCGTCACTATTATCGAGCCAGGACATCCATCGTTCCTCGCTCCAAAGTTCTAATTTCTTGCCCTGCCCCACGAGCATCAGCTTTTTCTCCAGCCCCGCATATTCGCGCAGAGTGGGAGGGATCAAAACGCGGCCATTGCCATCAACCTGCAGCTCACAGGCATAACCAATCAGTAATCGCTGGGCCCGGCGCGCCACCTTATTAAAGCTGGGAAGAGCCTCGACTTTAGGCAATATTTGCTGCCACTGCGGCGCCGGATAGACCAGCAGGCAACGCTCCTCTGTATGAGCTGTGATCACCAGGCTACCAGCGCACTCCTCCAGCAAGCGGTCGCGGACCTTCGCCGGTATCGCCAGACGCCCCTTGGCGTCCATATTGATTGCATGGCTGCCTAAATACACTTTGTGAGTTCACTCGCTCTGCTAGGCGATTGTCGCGGAAGGCCCCTTCATCCAGCAGGCCGATAGCGGGAAAAATTTAAACTTACGCCGCACTGTGTAAATGCCCACTTACCGGCGACGAATAAACCACAAAGTTCCACGAATTTCCACTTTTACCCACTCTCGACACTATAAAACTGGTCGACGCAAAGTCAAGGAAATCGACCGCAAAGTCCGCATAAGCCCCAGTAAAATCGGGGTCTACAGCAAAGATGGGAGTAATGACATATAAATCACTGTCACAAAGTAACAAAATGGAGTGAGCGCCCACTTACAAAATAGTCAACCATATTAAACTAGCCGCCACAGCACCAGTAAGCGCGCCACGATCAAAAACAGAGGTACATCCGTTCCATTCTCCGCCAAAGACTATGCCAAGCTAGAGGGAACAAAATAAAAAGCCCGGCGAATGCCGGGCTTTAGAAATGTGTGAGCTGGCCTGTAAGCCGGGTTCTGTCGAGGACAACCATTCATCTGGGATGCCTGTCACCAGACACCTCAAGCGACCTACCCGCCCTCAGTGCGGGTCACACCTATAGAGGGCCTATTTGGTCTTGCTCCGAACGGGGTTTACCGTGCCGCGGACTGTTACCAGCCGCGCGGTGCGCTCTTACCGCACCCTTTCACCCTTACCTGTGCTTCCCCAGACCAAAATCGAGGGAAGCCATCGGCGGTCTACTCTCTGCTGCACTTTCCGTAGGCTCGCGCCCCCCAGGCGTTACCTGGCGTTCCACCCTATGGAGCCCGGACTTTCCTCCATCGCACAAGGCGACAGCGATTGCCCGGCCAGCTCGCGGCGAAGAGTAATGAGGCGACAGCCGGAATGCAACAGGCATTTTCCCTGAACCGCGAAAGACAGCGCCTTATTTTTGCTCCAGGCTCCAGTTATACAGAGCCTTCTTTTTAACACCGGTAATCTCCGCAGCAATAGCGGCGGCCTTTTTCGGTGGTAACTCGGCCAGCAACAGAGTCATCACTCGCTGCGCCTCTCCATCCAGCTCGTTGTCGTGGCGACGCTCAGCACCACGCACCAACAATACAATCTCTCCTCGCTGCTGATTACTGTCGGAACGCACCCAATTTACCAACTCACCCAAAGGCATCAACTGGAATGTCTCGAAGGCCTTGCTCACCTCCCGCGCTATGACCGCTTCGCGCTCAGCGCCAAAAATCTCTGCCATCGCCTGCAAGGTATCTGCGACCCGATGGGGCGCCTCATAGAAAACCAGAGTTCGACTGTCTGATGCCAACTCCTGTAATGCTCGCTCACGGGGGCCGGATTTAGCGGGTAGAAAACCCTCAAAGCTAAATCGGTCACTGGGTAAGCCGGCAGCACTCAGTGCGGCGACAAAGGCACAGGCACCCGGGATTGGCACCACGCGAATACCCTTTTCTCGCGCCTCGCGCACCAGACGATAGCCGGGGTCGGAGATTAGTGGGGTACCGGCATCGGAGATCAGCGCCACCGTTTGCCCTTGCTCCAGGCGCTGTAGTATCTGTCCCGTACGCTTGCCATCGGAATGATCGTGATAGGCCATTAGCGGCGTATCGATATTGAAATGGGAAAAGAGTCTCTGACTGTGACGTGTGTCCTCTGCCGCAACCAGATCGGCGCATTGTAGAACTTCAATCGCTCGCGGTACCATATCGGCCAAATTACCGATGGGCGTAGCAACAATATATAGCAGCGCCTGATCCGGCCCCATAGCTGTTCACTCCAAATATAAATATTGCGGGAGAAGAATATGTTCGCCTCTTCCCGGCGTACCTCTACTGTGATCACCAGCGTGGCAGCCGCCGCCCTGACACTGGCCTTAGCTGCCTGCCAGACTCCAGCCTCACGGCCAGGGGGCTACCAGCCCTCCTATCCGGCAAACCACCAAGTCAGCCGCAGTGATGCCCTGCGGCTGCTTCGCCGCGCAAATACCCTGCCGGCACCCACTAGGGACCAACAGCGTCTGCAAGCGGCAGCTATTCTATACGAGCTGGGCGACAAAGAGACGGCCAAAGACGCAGTAACCCTAATAATTCCCGAGCAGCTCGACGACACTCTGTTTGCCAGCTACGCCCAGGTTTACGGCCATCTACTGGTTGATAATGACGATTTCTTCGAGGCTTTAGACCTAGCAACCTCGACGCGCCTCGACAGCGTCTGGAGGCAACTACCCCGCGATACCGCCCTGCCGTTGCGAAACCTGCGTGCCGACCTATGGGGGCTTTTGGGAGACTTGGATAGCGCTATATCTGAGCGCCGCGAGATTTCCTACCTGGCCCAATCTGATGAAAGCATCACCGAGAACAACAACGGTTTCTGGCAGCTGCTGACCCAGCTGCCCTCCAGCGAACTTCAGCAGCGCGTTAACAGTAGCAGCGATACCCAGATGCGCGGCTGGTATCAGCTCGCCCTGCTGGGGCGCGATACCCAGGCCGATATCAGCTCTCAACTCACCGCACTGAGCCGCTGGCGGGAGCGCTGGCCAGCACACAGTGCCAATTCCCACCCACCCGAGGCACTGCAACTACTGGAACGCCTAGCTGCGCAGCGGGCAGATAATATTGCCTTATTACTGCCTATCAGTGGCTCACTGGGCAGTGCCGGCCGCGCGATTCGCGATGGTTTTATGGCCGCCCACTACACCGCCTTAAAAGCTGGTGCAGCAACGCCTCGGGTATTGGTGTACGACACCGGTACCGAGCAACCTTTCGAGGAGATTTATCAAAATGCTGTAGATGCGGGAGCGCAGTTTATTGTCGGCCCACTCGATAAAAGTAAGGTCGCTAATTTACTGGCCACTGAAAAGTTACCCGTCCCCACACTCGCGCTGAACTATGGCGACAGGGGCCGACTTACTGGCGACCTAGTCCAATTTGGACTGGCAGTTGAGGATGAAGCTCGCCAGATTGCTCGCCACGCCTATCGCCAAGGACATCGCCAAGCGATGGTTTTGAGCACCAATAGCAGCTGGGGACAGCGTGGTGCCGAAACGTTCGTGGAGGAATGGCAGCAACTTGGCGGCTCCGTAAGCATCAATGAAACCTTCACTAATAACAGCAAATTTTCTGACCTGGTCAGCGATGTCCTACTCATTCCCGACAGTAAGGCACGCAAGAAGGCACTCCAGGGACGCCTGTCGGCGCCACTGGAGTTCACCCCACGCCGACGCGGTGATGTCGACATGATCTTTGTTACCGCCCTGCCGCAGCAGGCACGACAGCTCAACCCCATGTTGACCTACTTCTATGCTGGAGACCTGCCGGTTTATGCGACCTCACATGTTTTTGCCGGCCAGGCTAACCCAAATCGCGATCGCGATATCAATGGCGTGCGCTTTACCGCACTGCCCTGGCTGTTTGAAGACAGTGAAACCAAACGGAAAATCGAAGAGCAGGTAGCCCCGCAGGCAGCATTCGCCCGCCTTTACGCTCTGGGCGCAGATGCTTTCCGCCTCTACCCGCGTCTGCCAATGTTGCGCCAATTCCCAGACCAAAAAGTACACGGCCTCACCGGCGCACTGAGCCTAAGCACCGACGGACGCATAGTGCGCGAGCAGATGTGGGCTCAAATTGAAAAAGGTGTGCCGGTACCGATTACAACCATAGAACCCCCGATGCCAGCGCGGCAACCCAGCCTGCAAGCGGATAATAGTGAAACTTTTTAAAGGCTCCGCAGGCAGTATCGGCGCCCACATGGAGGGCGCCGCGGCACGCTATTTACAGCGTGCCGGACTCACCCTGATCGAACGAAATTACCGAAGTCGACACGGAGAGATAGACCTTATCGCCCGTGAAAGCGATACTGTAGTGTTTGTGGAGGTGCGCTTCCGCCGCAACAACCGTTTCGGCGGGGCCGGAGCCAGTGTAGATATTCGCAAGCAACAGAAACTGCTCGCCACTGCTCACGGCTATTTGCAACAACACAAACTGGACTGTCCCTGCCGCTTCGATGTCCTTGCTATAGAGGGCGATGCGCAAAACATTCAGTGGATTAAAAACGCCTTCGAAGCTTGAGGCAAAACCGAGATTTACCTTGCCAAGTATGGCGAACCCCAGTTCGCCAGTATTAAGGACACAATGGAACAGCGAGTCGTAACCCTTTTTCACCACAGCCTGGAAGCCACCATGAACGCCGGTGAGATACTGGCGCCCCTGATTGCGGAAGCCAGTGAGATGGTGGTGCACACACTGCTGGCAGAGAGCAAGGTGCTGCTCTGCGGCAATGGGGTCAGCGGCGCCCTGGCACAGAGTTTTTGCTCTCAACTTACCGGGGGGTTCCAGCGCGAGCGCCCAGGCCTGCCCGCCATGGCCCTTAACAGTGACGGCGTCTCCATGGGCACCGTTGCGCAAAATCACGGCAGCGCCGATACCTTTGCGCACCCAGTGCGCGCACTGGGACAACCCGGCGACCTTTTGGTAATTATCAGCAGTGATGGTCGCGACTCAAATCTCGTTCAAGCCATGCGCGCTGCACGAGATCGCGATATGGGCATACTGGCGCTGACCGGTGGCGACGGTGGCGATTGTGCAGCCCTGCTAGACACACACGATATTGAACTGCGAGTGCCTTCTGATGTCGCAGCAGAGGTACACCAGGTGCACCTTCTGACTATTTTTTGCCTGTGTGATCTAATCGACAGCAGCCTTTTTGGTGGCTACGAGGACTGAACCATGAAAAAAAACCAACTTTCCTTGGGAAAACGCCTTCTCTCTGCCCTTGCCGCAACCGCATTACTCGGTGGCTGTAGCACCGTTATGGAGGCCACCCACGATGGCCCCATTCAACAAGATCCCGGCAAACGCTCACTGGGCACCTATATCGATGACGAGAGAATCGAAACGATAGTGACGGTCAATATCAATAAGGCACACCCGGATCTGAAGACCTCAAATATCGATGTGACCTCCTTTAACGGAGTCGTGCTACTCACTGGACAGGTGCCCGATCAGGAACTGCGCCTACTCGCCGGGCGCACTGCCAGCCAAGTACAAAATGTTCGCCAGGTTTACAATGAAACTCAGGTTCGCGGTAAAGTTACTTTTCTAGCCTCCACCAGCGATACCTGGCTGACCACCAAAGTAAAAACCAACTTACTCGCTCACAAAGAAATTGATGGTGCGCGCATTAAAGTCGTGACGGAAAACGGAGTAGTTTACCTGATGGGACTGCTCACCCCAGCCGAGGCCGAGCGCGCTGCTGACCTCACCCGCTCGATTGGCGGGGTTCAGAAAGTGGTGAAAGCGGTGGAATATATCAACTAACAACACATCCACTGCGCGCTACTGCAGCTAGGCCTTAATAAGAGCCTGGTGATATCGGTCAAAAAGAACAAGCGCAAAAAAACGGAGGCAAAAGCCTCCGTTTTTTATTTCTAACTATCGCGCGGGACCTATACCCGCTCAATCGCTACTGCTGTGGCCTCACCGCCACCGATGCAGAGGCTCGCCACCCCTTTTTTCACATCGCGCTTTTCCATCGCCGCCAGCAGGGTGGTCAGGATGCGGGCACCGCTCGCGCCCAGGGGATGCCCCAATGCACAGGCGCCGCCATTCACATTGACCTTCTCCCAGGGCAAATCTAGCTCGCGCATGGCCGACATGGTCACCACAGCAAAGGCCTCATTGATTTCAAACAGGTCTACATCACTGACGGACCAACCGGAGTTTTCCATCAGCTTGTGCATCGCGCCCACCGGAGCGATGGTGAACCACTCGGGCTCGCGGGCAAACTGAGCCTGAGCCTTGATCACCGCCAACACTTTGAGACCGCGCTTTTCCGCTTCGCTCTTGCGCATCAGCACCAGGGCGGCGGCGCCGTCAGAAATAGAGCTGGAGTTGGCCGCGGTGACAGTACCATCCTTGCGGAAGGCCGGCTTCAGCTGGGGAATCTTATCTGGGCGGGCATTGCCGGGGGCCTCATCAGTATCAACCTTTACATCACCCTTACGAGAAGCGATGGTCACTGGGGCGATCTCACGAGCGAAACTGCCACTCTCGATGGCTGCCTGAGCCCGAGCCAGGGATTCCAGTGCGAAAGCATCCTGCTCCTCACGGGTAAAGCCATATTTTTCGGCCGTGCTCTCGGCAAAGGTGCCCATCAACTTGCCATCTGCCGCGTTTTCCAGGCCGTCAAGAAACATTGAATCCTTGACCTCGCCGTGCCCCAAGCGCATGCCGGAGCGAGCTTTGGCCAGCAGGTATGGGGCATTACTCATGCTCTCCATACCGCCGGCAACGATGACTTTGCCTTCACCCAAGAGTAGCGCGTCGCGGGCCATCATCACGGTCTTCATACCGGAGCCGCAGACCTTATTAACTGTGGTAGTGGGCGTGCCTTCGGGAATACCCGCAGCCAGGGAAGCCTGACGGGCAGGCGCCTGCCCGACACCGGCCGGAAGCACACAGCCCATCAGTACTTCATCGACATCGGCAGGAGACACGCCGGCGTCTTCCAGCGCCGCGCGAATGGCCGCGGCGCCCAGCTGCGGCGCGCTCAACGCCGACAGGCTCCCCTGCATAGCACCCATTGGGGTGCGTGCCATTCCAACGATCACTACTGGATCTGAGGTTACATCGCTCATTCTGTCTGCTCCCAGTTCAGCGCCGCCATCCCTGTCGTGGCGGCAATTGTTTTTAATGTCGCGGCATTATAGCCGAAGCCATACCCCGTTCCGCCAGAACCCCGGGGCAATACGTCTCGATCGCCACCGGGGCATGTTACTATCGACGCCAATCACAAGAAAAAGTGGCGAGGGGATTATGGAGATTTCAAGCATCGTCGTTCTGGTTGTTTTGGCCGCACTGTTGTTCTACGGGATCGGCATCTTCAACCGGCTGGTATCCCTAAAAAATCGCAACGAGAATGCCTTCGCTCAGATTGAGGTGCAGCTTAAGCGCCGCCACGATCTAATCCCCAACCTGGTGGAAACCGCCAGGGGCTACTTGCAGCATGAGAGGGATACCCTTGAAGCGGTGGTCAGTGCACGCAACACCGCCATTAGCGACCTGAAGGCCGCGGCAGCCAGCCCTTCCAACGCCAGCGCGATCGACAACCTCGGCCGTGCTGAAAGTGCCCTAAACAGCGCTCTGGGCCGCTTCAATGCTGTTATGGAGGCCTATCCAGATCTAAAGGCCAACCAGAATATGATGCAGCTCAACGAGGAGCTGAGCAGCACCGAAAATAAGGTTGCCTTTGCCCGCCAAGCCTTTAACGACGCAGTCACCAATTACAACATTTACAAACAGAGCTTTCCCCCCGTTCTACTGGCGGGATTCTTTGGTCACCGCGCCGACGGCCGCTTACTGGAGTTTGCCGACAGCGAAGCCATCCAGGTAGCGCCACGAATTGAGTTTTAAGCGATGAACTTCTTCGAGTACCAGGATAAGGCCAGGCGCAACAGCGGCTTGTTAGTCGGACTCTTTACGTTGGCGTTAATTCTGCTGGTTGGATTGACCACCTTGGTGGCTGCCGCTGTGGTTTCGTATTCCCGCGGCCAGGCTTTTTCCCCACTGGCGATCGAGCAACTGCTCGGCTGGCAGACAGTGGGCTACATAGCACTTACCATTGTGACTATCGTGGCCCTGGGCAGCTTTTACAAACTGCAGCAGCTGGCCGCCGGCGGTAAAGTGGTGGCGGAGTCGCTGGGCGGGCGCAAACTCAATATCGCCCCTCAGGGCCCTGCCGAACAGCGCGCCCTGAATGTGGTGGAGGAGATGGCCATCGCATCCGGCACCCCGGTGCCGGATGTTTACCTGATTGAAGATCAAGCCATCAATGCATTCGCCGCTGGCTACAAGCCCTGCGATGCGGTGATCGGTCTTACACGCGGCTGCATTGAAAATCTCAACCGAGACGAGCTGCAGGGCGTGGTGGCGCATGAGTTCAGCCATATCCTCAATGGCGACACACGTCTGAATATCCGTATCGTCGGCCTACTGAACGGCATATTGATTATCGGCCTGCTGGGTCACTGGCTGGTGCGCTGCATCTACCCCAACAGCAGTAATAACCGCGGCCGTATACCCCTGTTTGCTTTGGGCCTAGCCCTGATGATGTTGGGCTATGCAGGCACATTACTCGGCAACCTAATCAAATCCGCTGTGAGTCGGCAACGGGAATATCTTGCAGACGCCTCTGCGGTCCAGTTCACCCGCAACAACGCAGGTATTGCCAACGCCCTCAAAAAAATTGGCGGCTACAGCACTGGCTCAAACCTCAGCAGTGGCAGAGCGGCTGAGTTCAGTCATATGTTTTTTAGCAGTGGCCTAAAGCGCTCATTTTTCAACCTGTTCGCCAGCCACCCTCCCCTGAGTAAACGCATAGCGCGGCTAGAACCTAGCTGGAATGGCCTCTACCTCAATGAGCGAAGCTCCACTGCACAAACGCAAACTAAAGAAACAAATTCCGAGTCAACTATCCGTTTCGTCGACTCAGCCCCCTTCCAGGTCGCCCTGGAAGCGGTGGACAACAGTATTGCCTGCCCCAGTGCACAACAAGTGCAATACGGCCGTCAGCTACTGGAATCTATCCCCTCCGCTATCCTGCAGGCTGCTCACGACCCCTTCATCGCTCGTGCCCTGATTTATCATCTGCTGCTGCACAGCGGGGAGAGCGAGCGCGAGGCCCAGATGGTGCTATTGAAGAAAATCGCCCATCCCGCGGTAGTAAGAGAAATGCACAGGTTAGCTCCACAACTAAAAGCCCTGCCCGACAATGCGCGCCTGCCGCTTTTAGATCTCTGCGTACCCGCACTCAAAGTACTGGTTCCACAGCAATACCAGGTATTCAAGAGAAACCTGATTAAACTATTGCGCAGCGATGGAAAGATTGAGATCTGGGAGTGGGCCCTGTATCGAGTATTGATGCACGCCATGGAAGAGAGTCCCGATCGGCAGCGTCTTTCCAACAAGAAAGGCGCTGGTACCGATGCATCTCGTTTCCTGATCGCAGCCATTGCCCATGCGGGTAATAGCGAGTACCTACCGGCAAAACGCGCCTACGAGCAGGGGCTAAAGTTTTTACAGCTAGAGGTCACCCCGCTGCCAAGCCGCAAAGATATCGATCTGCAGCATCTGGACAAAGCGATCGCTATAGCCAGTCAAATGAAGCCTTTAGAAAAGCCCTTACTGCTAAAAGCTTTGGTTTACACTCTAAACCACAATGGCATTATCAAGGCGGAAGAGATTGAGTTGCTCAGAGCGGTAGCGGACAGCCTGGATTGCCCTATGCCGCCCCTAGTATTAAAAGAAAACTAGCCTGGCAAATTATTTACTCTTAAGGCGCGTGGTGCTGATAGATTGGGCCTATGCCCACACTCCATAAAATAACGGAGGTGATTAGCACTGTGACCATCAACACCAAGGCCACGGTCAACACTGCGCAAGCATAAAGGAAGGCCCGCTCTTTATTCATATTCATCAAAATGGGGATGCCTGCAAACACCAGATAGATGGAATACATACCCGCAATTCCGACCGCAGCCATGGTCAACCAGGGGTGTGGGAAAAGCACGACAATGCTGGCAAGAAAAATCGGTGTGGTGATAAAAACGGCGAGTGCTGTACCTTCATAGTGCCTAGTGGGCTCATCCCCCTCGACCCCATAGGACCTGGCCATCCAGTTGATAAATTCCCCTAGGAAATAAACACCAACCAAAAGAGCAAAATAGGTAACGATTGATAAAACCGCCGCACTCTCAGGGGTCAGCTTCGCCAAGTGCCCGCCTACTTCAAACCCGACCCTAGTTACACCAAAATAACCGGCAACTGTAGGTATCAAAGCTAGAAATGGCACATGGGTCATGAACACCTGGAAGAAAGAATGCCTGTCCGCCCGTATAGCCTTCCACTCTTTCTCTGGGTTGGTCAAAATACCAATAGTGTGACTGAGTAACCGCACGCTTATTCTCCCTTTAATACCCTGCTTTGCAGTATCGGGGGTCGGCGCGAAAATAACCAATGCAAATAAGAAATTAAGCGCCACTTTCAAATCAGGTTGATTTATATCAAAGGTGGATACTCATGCGATTTCGACCACTGCGCTTAGCTTTATAAAGTGCCTGGTCCGCAGCTTTTAGAATCTCCTCAGCCCTTCTCAATCTCCTGCTTTTCTGGGCAAGGCCGATACTAACGGTTACCTTGACTTGCTGGCCCGTACGGTTCTCAGAACGCCAAAATTTATTCCCAGAGCTACGTTTTCCTGAGCGCAGATGCATAGGGTAAGAGGCAATTTCCTCCCGCATAAATTCCAGCTGTTTCTCTGCCGCTTCCCGGTCACGCCCCGGTATCAGCAACACAAATTCCTCACCACCGTAGCGAAATAATTGCCCCGGTGCATATCTGGCGATTTGGGTAGCCACCATCCGCAACACCTGATCTCCAAGCTGATGCCCAAAGCGGTCGTTCAGCTTTTTAAAATGATCGATATCAATCATCGCAATGCAATAGTGCCACCCCGGTGTAAGCATTTGATAGCGAAACGCCCTCCGAGACTTAACCCCGGTCAATTCATCGCGAAAAGCCAACTCATAACTACTCCCAAGCAACGAAGTTAGAAGAAGTAAGCCCGCTACAGACATCAGAGGAATCAAGGGCATCCCACTCCAGACCCCATAAAGCATAAGCAGGTTGCAACTTAGCAACCCCATGGCCGTTGGTCCTGGGTAAAGGATCAATAGAGCGAATGCCCCCATTGAAGCCGCCATACAGGCCAAAAGTGGTAGCGGGGAGGTGAACGATTCAAAGGCAAACGACCAAGCCGGCAAGTGTGGCAACGAGAACTGCTGCAACAGTGGACCAAAGTTCTGTTGCATCCAAAAGAGCCCCATCCCCTGCCCAAGAAGCGCCAATAGCCAGACACCACCCAAATAGCCCCAGATACTACGATCGCGGCTACAACTAAATAGCATCAGATTGAGAGCTATCAACCCCAGGTAAATGGGTAGGTCCTGCTCCCACCCCAATAACCAGTCCAGGCGAGTCGCCCCATAGAAAGCCATCAGCAGCAATGCGGCCAAACCAACCCGGCTGGAGTGATAAAAAAAACTGAGTAGCAGCGCCCCTACCAACAGGAGAAATGGCAGCTGGGCATTGTGCAGAAAGGCCAAATCAAGCCAGGGTAAGTATTGGACAAGCGGTAAACCCAGAAGCAGCCCAGGTATCCAGCTAAAACGCAGCCACTGCAAATACGACGGCATGGTGATGAATAGGAACTAAAAAATAACAGGCAATTTTACGCAACTAGCAAGCACGTATTCTCAGAAATAACTCACAGAAAAAGAGAGGAGCGAAGATAAGCTAGAGTAAAAACAACAAAGGGGGCAAAACAGCCCCCTTCGAAATCCTGATGCGACTACTTCACCACCCTTAAAGAGGGCTTTTTCACCGACTTTTTGCCTAAACTGGTAGGCGGTGTCGGCTCCGGCGGTTCCGGGGTCTCTTCAGGCTCGAACACCATGCCCTGCCCATTTTCACGGGCATAGATACCGATAACCGCCCCTACCGGGACTTGTATATCGGTAGGCACGCCACCAAAACGCGCATTAAATCTGATCGCATAGTTATCCATGGTCAGGCCAACCACAGCACTTTCCGAGACATTCAGCACAATCTGGCCGTCGTCGTTAACATGCTGTTGAGGCACCAAGACTCCAGACAAATGGGTATCCACCAGAATATAGGGAGTGCACCGGTTATCGGTTATCCACTCATAGAACGCCCGTAAAATGTAAGGGCGATTGGATGTCATAGCCGGCTTACTCACAAAAGTGTCCTCAACGCATTTCCCGTTCGTACTCAGTCAGGCTCTGCTGGAAGGCTTCGCGAGCAAATAGGCGATCCATATAATCCAGCAACGGCTTAACCTGCTTGGTTTTAGGCAAACTGACTTCAAACTGCTCAAGACGCCACAGCAGCGGGGCCATGCAGCAATCGACCAGAGAGAACTCTTCATTAAAGAAATAGGGCAACTCGGTAAACATCGGCGCAATACCAACGAAGCTATCGCGCAGCTCTTTACGCGCAGAAGCTACATCTTTGCCGCCGGCCAAGATTTTATCTACCAGCGGGCACCAGTCACGCTCGATGCGGTGCATAATCTGGCGGCTCTGTGCACGGGCAACCGGATACACAGGCAGCAACGGCGGATGCGGGAAACGCTCGTCCAGATATTCCATCATTACCTTGGTTTCGAACAATACTAAATCGCGATCTACCAGGGTGGGCAAAGAATTATAGGGATTGAGGTCAGCGAGCTCGGCTGGTTTATCATCGGGATCAACATCAATGATGTCGACGGAAACTCCCTTTTCTGCAAGCACAATGCGCACGCGGTGGCTGTAGTGACTGCGACCATCGGAAAAGAAGGTCATCGAGGAGCGCTTGTTGGTAGGCACACCCATGTTCAATCTACCTCAAACTAGTTGGTCGGCGAGCGCCAACCTTTTCAAAATATAAAAGGGTGGCGGAGCAACTCCACCACCCATCAAAGAGAAACCGGCGAAACTTAGTGGTGTATGTCTTTCCAGTACTCGCGGTTCAACAGCCAGGCGAAGATAAAGAATACAAAAATAAACGCCAGCACGTAGAAACCAATGCGCTTGCGATCTTCAGCCATAGGCTCAGCAATGTACTCCATAAAGTTAACCAAGTCATACATAGCTTGGTCGAACTCTTCAGGATTCATGGAGCCCTTCACACTACCGACTTTCAGGCTGCCACAATCGGCATCCATAATGGGGTTGCCCAACTCATCGCGCACAATCTTGCCGTGGTCGCGCTTAGGACCCGGGGCACATTCCGGCAAACCCTGCAGCTCCATCAAAACATGGGGCATAGCGACACTGGGGAATACCAGGTTGTTCACACCGGTAGCCCGGCTGTCATCCTTGTAGAAACTGCGGAGATAAGTGTAGAGCCATTCTGGGGAGCGGGAGCGGGCCACCAGCGTCAGGTCCGGAGGTGTGGCACCGAACCACACCTTGGAGTCATCCGGACGCATGGAGATCTCCATCAGATTACCAATCTTATCGTTGCCCAGAACCAGGTTCTGCATCATCAACTCATTGGGGATATCCAGATCGGTGGCAACGCGCTCCCAGCGGGAATAGTTGGCACTGTGACAACCCATGCAGTAGTTGACGAAGTACTTGGCACCGCGCTGCAGAGACGGCTTGTCCTGTAGGTCGATATTGATGTGGTCCAGCTCAACACTGGACTCGGCACCTACCGCCTTAATCGGGATAAGGGTCAGCAGTCCGACAACCACGATACCAATAAACAGGATACCGAAAGTCTTGGCGCCAGACGGGCTGGTTACACGCTCAGGCTCCGGATATACGTCATCGCGGTTAGTAATCCACGGCAGAGCGGCAAAGAAGCCAGCCAGTAGAAGGGTTACCACAGCCATGAAAGTATTCACAGAGAGATTGGCAACGGCCATCCACAGGAACAGCACACCGAAGCCGATGCTTACAACCCAGGAACCAATGCCTTTTTTGCTCTTCGGATTCGTCCAGACCGGCATGGTCAGGAAGAAGGCGAAGTAGAACAGAGTCGCGACCTGAGACAGGAAGTTGCGATCCGGAGTAGGAGATTTAACCCCCAGGTAACCCAGGATGATGAATACTGCAGCAAATACCAACAGCAACGCCTTAGGCAACCAACCCTTGTAGCGGATGGAGCGCACAGGACTCTTATCCAGCCAGGGCAGTACAAACAACACCGCAATAGCCGCCCCCATCGCTACTAAGCCAAGGAACTTGGCGGTAAGCGGGCCGATATCCATAGTTACCGCACGCAGGATGGCGTAGAACGGTGTGAAGTACCAAACCGGAGCAATATGTGGCGGTGTCTTCAGCGGGTTTGCCTCTTCGAAGTTAGCATACTCCAAGAAGAAACCGCCCATTTCTGGGAAGAAGAACACAACGGTGGCGAAGATAAACAGGAATACTGCAATACCTACCAGGTCGTGAACAGAGTAATAGGGGTGGAAAGGCACGCCGTCTTTGGGGATACCGTTCTCGTCCTTGTTCTTCTTGATCTCGATACCGTCTGGGTTGTTAGAGCCCACTTCGTGCAGCGCCAGAATGTGCAATACCACCAACAATACAAGCACCAACGGCAACGCAATGACGTGCAGAGAGAAGAATCGGGTCAGGGTAATACCTGAAATCAGGTAATCACCACGAATCCACTCCACCAGGCTGTCACCGATACCGGGTATCGCACCAAACAGGGACACGATCACCTGGGCACCCCAGTAGGACATCTGACCCCAGGGCAGTACGTAACCCATAAAGGCTTCGGCCATTAGCACCAGGTAGATACACATACCGAAGATCCACACCAGCTCGCGGGGCGGCTTATAAGAGCCGTACATCAGACCGCGGAACATATGCAAATACACCACCACGAAGAAGGCAGACGCACCTGTCGAGTGGAGATAGCGTATCAACCAGCCCCACTCCACATCGCGCATGATGTATTCAACGGAGGCAAAGGCGCCCTCTGCAGAGGGGTTAAAACTCATTACCAGCCAAATACCGGTCAACAACTGGTTGACCAGTACGAGCAGGGAGAATACGCCGAAGAAGTACCAGAGGTTAAAGTTTTTGGGCGCATAGTACTTGCCCATATGCTTATCCCAGGCCTGGTAGATCGGCAGACGCTGATCAACCCAGTCACCGAAATTTGCTAGCCATTTCATGCAGCGCCCTCCTGGTCTACACCAATCACGATTACAGCATCGCTCTCATAGGAATAAGGCGGAACCTCCAGATTGGTAGGCGCCGGAACACCGGCGTATACACGGCCAGCCATATCGTATTTAGAACCGTGGCAGGGACAGAAGAAACCGCCCATCCATTCGTCACCACCCAGGTCGGCAGCACCGACTTCGGGACGGTACATAGGCGCACAGCCCAGGTGAGTACACAGACCAACCAGAACCAACAACTTCGGCTTGATAGAGCGGTTTTCCGGGTTTACATAAGCCGGCTGGATAGACTCTTCGGAATTGGGGTCTCGCAATAGCGGCTCCACCTTTTCCAGGTCCTGTAAAATCTCGTCAGTACGACGGACCACATATACCGGCTTGCCGCGCCACTCAACGGTGACCATCTGACCCGGCTCAAGTTTGCTAATGTTGTACTTAACCGGAGCGCCCGCAGCTTTCGCCTTGGCACTCGGTTTCCAGGAAGCGACGAAAGGCACGGCCACCCCAACCGCACCCGCACCACCAACTACAGAGGTAGCAGCGGTTAAAAAACGGCGCCGTCCTACATTTACACCGTCATCACTCATGACGTAGTTCTCCCATCACAGCGATCCCGGACAGACCGGAAATGCGCTGGCCCAAACCCAAAAAGTCTTGAAAGAAGTCCCGCTCCGGCAGATTGCCCGCGCGAATAAACCCCACAAATCAAGCGGATACAAATCCGCGCAATGTTAAAGAAAATGCCATTTTGATACAAGGCAAAGACCTGGGGAACGCCTGGAATTGCGCGGTGAAATTGCGAGAAATTGAACAATTCCCAAATGGGTATTCAAAGTCACAACTACCGGATAGAAAAAAGCCCGGCAATTGCCGGGCCCAAAAGAAAGCTTAACGCTTGGAGAATTGCGGCTTCTTACGCGCTTTGCGCAGACCCACTTTCTTACGCTCAACCTCACGGGCGTCGCGGGTAACAAAACCAGCGGCGCGCAGCGGTTGACGCAGCTCCTCATCGTACTGCATCAGGGCGCGGGTCAGGCCGTGACGGATTGCACCCGCCTGGCCAAAGGAACCACCACCTTTTACAGTTGCGATGATGTCGAATTTCTCGACCATGTCTACTTTTTCCAGCGGCTGACGCACGATCATGCGAGCTACCTGGCGGCCAAAGTATTCGTCCAGGTCGCGACCATTTACGCTGATCTTTCCTTCACCGGGCACGATAAATACACGAGCGGTGGAGGTCTTGCGGCGGCCGGTACCGTAGTATTGAGTAGTTGCCATCAGATTTCTTCCCGTTTAGATCGCCAGTTCAATCGGCTGTTGTGCCGCGTGAGGATGTTCACTACCGCCGTATACTTTCAGCTTCTTGAACATGGCGCGACCCAGAGGACCCTTCGGCAGCATGCCTTTAACGGCGCTTTGAATGGTACGCTCGGGCGCTTTCTCGATCAGCTTTTCAAAGCTGATGGACTTGAGACCACCGGGGTAGCCGGAATGGCTGTGGTAGATCTTGTCTTTGGCCTTATTGCCGGTCACGCGAACCTTCTCGGCATTGATCACAATAATGTAATCACCAGTGTCCACGTGGGGCGTGTATTCAGGCTTGTGCTTGCCACGCAGGCGGTGTGCGATCTCGGCAGAAATACGGCCGAGGGTCTTGTCCGCAGCGTCAACAATGTACCAGTCGCGTTTTACCGCTTCTGGCTTGGCACTGTATGTCTTCATGTTATAAACACCTGTAATATGACCCCCTGGTTTTAGGGGCCGTCCCACAAAAGAGCGCGGATAGTACAAAAGGAGTGCTCGCTTTTCAAGCGATTTCTGGGGCGCCCACCCTTCTCGGCAAGCGAGGCTATTCCGGGCGATGCGCCCTCTCCAGGTACTCCCTGGACTGCATTTCCAATAACCGGCTGACCGTGCGCTCAAACTCAAAACGCAGGTGCTGCCCTCCATATAACTCTTCGGCCAGTACCTCTGCAGAGATCACCAACTTGACGCAGCGATCGTAGAATTCATCTACCAAATTGATAAAGCGGCGCGCCTGGGCATCCATGCGCTCATCAAACTTCGGTACCGCCGCCAACAGCACTGTATGAAATTCCCGGGCCAACTCTATATAGTCATTTTGTGAGCGAGGACCATCGCACAGATCTGTAAAATTGAACCAGGCAACATCATCTGCCACCTTCAGTGCGCGGATAGGACGCCCCTCAACCTGCAAGTCGACATCACTGCGCACCTCACAACCATCCACGATCAGACGGGAGAAACTGTTGGACAGGTTTTCGTCTGCCGCTCTGTCGAGTGGAGCATGGTATAGCTCCAGTAACTCCAGGGTGCGCAGCCGGTAGTCGGTGCCACCATCGACATTCACCACCTTGGTGTGTTGCTGAAGGAGTTCTATAGCTGGCAGAAAACGGGCTCGCTGTAGACCATCTTTATAGAGCCCTTCCGGCACGATATTAGAGGTGGCCACTAGAGCCACCCCACGGCGGAACAAGGCATCCAAAAGGCCCGCCAGGATCATAGCGTCAGCGATATCTGAGACAAAGAACTCATCAAAACAGAGCACACGCGCCCTTCGCGCAATCTTGTCAGCTACCTTTTCCAGCGGGTTTTTCTCCCCGGCATACTCCTTCAGATCCTGGTGAACCTGGCGCATAAACCTGTGGAAATGGGTGCGCTGCTTCTGCTCAAACGGCAGGGACTCATAAAAGGCATCCATCAGATAGGTTTTACCGCGCCCCACCCCACCCCAGAAGTAGAGCCCGCGCTCAGGCCCAACATCGGCGCCGCGCAGACGTGAGACTAGCCCGGCAAGAAACCCTCGCTCAACCCTTGCCACCAGGCGCAGGTGCAGATCTTGCAGCTCCTGAACCGCTGCCCTCTGGGACGAGTCCTCCAAAAATTCAGGGCGCTGTAGGTCATTCTCATAGCGCTCAAGAGGGGAAAGTAAGAGAGGTTTGGCGGGCAACATAGATGAAAATTTCTTCAACAGCTAAATCACAGGCGCGCACTCTACCAAATTCACCACAAAGCCGCCTAGGCGACAAAGGTACAGCATCGGCGAACCCAGCCAAGTCCTACCCGCGTCCGATTCGCCAGCCTATACCGGCAATTCGGAACTGGCGGTAAATTGGCGTGTCGCAAATAACTAACAACCTTAATTGTCAGATTAATAATCGCGTATACTGGGCCCGCTAACATTGGGCGACAGTCACTTAACGTTGACCATCCAGGGCCTCAGACAGTATCGCGGTCCAAATAACCGCCATCCATAATCATGCACCAGGGATCGCCAGTGCCATATAAGAGCAAGTTCGGGAGGTAGGAAGTGCACTCTACATCGGTATTAATTTTAGTTGGCATTCTCGGAATGACGCTGGGTGCTTTTTTAGCCTACCTGGCGATTCGCGGGCGCTCCAGTATTGACCGCACCCAAGAGCTGGAACAGCGCCTGCGAGAGGCCAATAGCAAGCTCGAGGATTTCCAGCTACAGGTCAATGAACACTTTGACCAAACTTCTCAGCTGGTTCACAACCTGACCGAAAGTTACAAAGACGTTCACGAGTATCTATCCAATAGCGCTTTACGCCTCTCCAACCAGGATATAGGCCGACAAATGCTTGAAGCCGGTAGCGGCAAACTGAAAGAAGACGACAAGCAACTTCAAGAGATGGAACCACCGAAAGACTGGGCACCGAAAGAGCCCGGCGCCAAAGGCACCCTCGATGAAGATTATGGCCTGGAGAAAGAGGCCCACGCAGGCAGCTAACAAGTAACAAGAACCCAATAAGCTCTATTTTTCGCAACGGTGTAAAATCGAAAAAGGCGGGATATCCCGCCTTTTTCATTAAGTTGTAAACTTACAGACTCTGATAATAATCCATCAGGATCTGCGCCACTTCCGGGCGGGAGAACTCCGGAGGCGGCGCAATGCCATCCCCCAGCATTTCACGTACCTTGGTTCCAGACAGCAGAATAAAGTCTTCCTTAGTGTGATCTGGTACATCACGCATCATCACAACTTTATTGAGCTTCTTTGAGTAGGCCGTGTGATCGGCTCGGAAGATTTCGATTTCCAAAGCACCCTCAGGTACCTTCTCATCGAAAATAGTCTGCGCATCGAAGGCACCGTAGTAATCTCCAACACCAGCGTGATCTCGACCTACAATCAGGTGGCTACAACCACAGTTCTGGCGGAACAACGCGTGCAGCACGGCTTCGCGAGGACCAGCATAGAGCATGTCAAAACCGTAACCGGTCACCATTACGGTATTAGCAGGGAAGTAGAGCTCGACCATCTTGCGAATCGAGGCATCGCGTACCGGCGCGGGGATATCACCGGGCTTTAACTGCCCCAGCAACATATGAATCAGGACACCATCTGCCTCTACCGCTTCAAGAGCCATCTTACACAACTCTTCATGGGCGCGATGCATAGGGTTGCGGGTTTGGAAGGCCACCACTTTGCTCCAACCACGCTCGGCAAATTCATTGCGAATTTCTACCGCTGTGCGGAAGGTATCCGGGAAGTCGTTAATAAAATAACTAAAGTTCAGTACTTCGATAGGGCCAGAAATTAACTGGCGACCAGCGGATTTAAAGGTGGCTACACCGGGATGCTTATCATCCAGGGTGCCAAAGACCTGCTCGGCCATAGCATCCATCTGCTCATCGGATACGGTTTCAATCAATTCCACATCCATGATCGCCAGCACCGGGTTACCCTCAACATTCGGGTCCCGCAAAGCGATTCGAGATGCCCCCTCAATAGCACTGGTGTCTTCAACAACATTCAACACCGGCACAGGCCAAAAGAGGCCGTCGACTGTGCGCAAGGTGGCAGCAACACTCAGCGCATCGGCCAAGTTCATATAACCGTGTAAGGGGTTGAAATAGCCCGCTCCCAGCATGACTGCATTAGCAGCAGCGGCAGAGCTAACCACAATAGAGGGCAACGACTCCGCCTCATGCATCAGCTGGTGATGCCGCTCGCTGTCATAAACAAAGCGAGGCTGCAGCTCAACACTGCCGTGGGGACGAACTAAGGACATTTTGGTCTCCAAATACAAAATTTGCCGGTTAGTCAATTATCGGCTGGCCATTATACGCATCTATAAAGGCTGACCAATGTCAAACCTATACAGAGTGGGGGAGTATAGCTCCCCCTATAGCCCACCAAACAACAATAATGCTCTAAGGAATTGATGCTCTACCAAAACACAATTTTTAAAAGATCGTACATATATTCGAAGTAAAGGCTGCGGGTAATCTAGCCAGGAAATAAACACTGGGAAAATATCCCCGAATATCCGTTTGGGGCTGTCAACATCAATAGGGCATAGATATAAGAACTGGGGCGAGAAAAGTCAGCTTACCCCCCCGATCAAGCTCAATAAGCCTTCTGGGGAGCACAGGGTAACTATAAACACTGGCAAGCATATGAATGGACTGCCTTGAAGGCTTCTAAACAGAAGTCATTGATGCTGATCTTTTAAATACCCCCACTAACGCACCCTCAATAGTCACTAGGGGGATAGAAAACTCCTCGCAGCCCCCTAACTCACCCTGAACCAATCACCGAAACTGCAGCAAGGCTGTACTCGGCGAATCCCCAGCGAGAGGTGTGTATAATCAGCGCAAATGAGGAGTCTCGAGTGTCCCAAAATCGCTTTTTACAGGATTGGGCCCTGCCTGCCCTGATAGGTTTGGCTATGGCCGCACTACTATTGGTCATATTTCCGCAGTTGCGCGGCACAAACCCTACACCTCCCCAGGAGGATTGGCAGGGGCCGGTTTCCTATGCCCAAGCAGTCAATATGGCTGGTCCCGCTGTAGTTAACATTTATACCCGCATGGCACTACCACAGCGGCAACACCCACTGTTTAATGACCCCCTTTTTCGCCGTTTGTTCGACAATATGAACGTCCCACAGAGGGAACGCATGCAGTCGAACCTTGGTTCTGGGGTTATTGTCAGTGACAACGGCTATATTCTCACCAACCACCATGTGGTCGACCAGGCAGACGCTATTGTCATCTTGCTCGCCGATGGCCGCGAGGCACAGGCTCGCATGGTCGGTAGCGATGCCGACTTTGACTTGGCCGTTTTGAAAATCGAACTCGACAACCTAACTTCTATCTCAGTTGGTGAGCCCGAATCCGCTCAAGTAGGCGATGTAGTTCTGGCTATTGGCAACCCTTTTGGGGTTGGCCAGACGGTCACCCAAGGCATCATTAGCGCCAAGGGACGCCACTTGGAAAACTCCGGCACCGGAAGCCACCTACAGAATTTCTTGCAAACTGACGCTGCCGTGAATCCGGGTAACTCCGGTGGCGCATTGGTGGACTCTCGCGGGCGCCTGCTCGGCATTAACACTTCTATTCTCAACCAGTCCGGCTACTCCGGCGGGATCAGCTTCGCCATTCCCGCCAATATCGCTTTTAAAGTAATGCAGGACATTATTGCTTACGGCCGCGTTGTACCCGGCTGGCTAGGCATCGAAGCCAGCGCAATCAGCCCGCAGATGGCTAAGGAATTCAATCTCCTCTCCACCGGCGGCGTCATGATTACTGCCATCTACAATGAGAGCCCAGCTCATAACGCCGGACTCAAACCTGGAGATGTGATCACCCATATCGATGGACTCCCCATTGGCGACGGAAAGCAAGGTGAGGCCACCATGGCAACCCTGCGTCCTGGAGACACCATCTCCATTACCTTTACTCGAGAGGGGCAGTCTCATACCGTGGAAGCTACCGTGTCAGTCAAACCAGATACAACAACCCCTGTGGAATAGCCTGCCGGGGAACAGGGAGACAACCTATGCGCACAATCATCCTTACCATCCTCGCGATTCTTGTTGCCGGGCAATGCTGGGCCGATGACAAAGAGGAACTCCAAAAACTACTACATTATTTTATCGATAATGCTGCCAGCAGTGCCGAGGCCCATCAGCGCTTTTGGGCTGATGACCTTGTCTATACCAGCTCCGCGGGAAAGCGATTTGGCAAAGCAAAAATCATGCAGGGCATGGAGACAGCTGGCGATGAGCCCATAACAGTGAACTACGCCGCAGAGGATATCGATATTCGCCTACTTGGAGATACGGCAGTAGTAGCTTTCAAATTAGTCGCCAACGATAGTGTCAAAGGAAAGAAAAACTATTATTTAAATACAGGCACTTTTGTGAAACGCCAGGGAGACTGGTTTGTAATCGCCTGGCAGGCAACCCAAATTCCCAGAGAAGGAAGCCAGTAGAAATAGGATATTGCGTGGGCCAGGCTAGTCCCCGGCCCGCTTTTCCCGCCAATTCTCGCGAACATTAGCCATAAATCGGGATTCACTGGGTACATTCGCCTGGGCAATTAGCCCCCTAGCAAAAGTCTCTACCTCCTCCCTGCTTCTCCCCTCCCCGGAAAAAGAAGCTCGCACCTTAATAAATTTATCCTTGCGTACAAATAAATAGGTATGGGTATCAAAGCGCTCCCCATCTGCGGCGAGGAAATAACCGGAAAGCCTGGTCACGGGCATGTCCTGCCCCTGTACGCGCCATATTTCTGAAGCCTCCTCGCTGAGATCCAACACCTGCCACTGAGCTTCCCTCTCGACCAGCTCAAGTTCCTGGCGAACCCTATCCAGCTCCTCAACCTGCGCCTGCTTCAGATCTCCCCACTCCCAATTGGGGATTGGGTAGACAAAAACATCTACAGAATCGAACTGAAACTGACGGTGCACGTAGCGCGTTTGAGCCCCAAATAACGGGTGGCTAGCAAGCACAAGGGGGTTGCTCACATACTCACCGACAGACTCCGGCAAATTCAGAGCCGAGTGGTAGTCACTCGCTCCAATGGATTGATAGAGATATTCTGGAGCCATAACCCTATCTTCCTGCAGTAAAGCTATCAGCTCCCCTGCTACCACTTTGGCTAAATCTCGCTTTGCGGCAAGCGGAGAAGTAAACAGGCTTATTTTCGTTGTGAACGGAAACTCTAATTGATAACGCTTCAAGGGTAGGCCGTGCCAAGTCAGGATTGCATCGATATGGATATCCTGCGTGGTACGCATAGGAGCCAACATCAAAGTGGCACCTGCTATAACCGCCTCACCGATATCCTCTATCCCCTCCTCAGAATAACCGGCAGAAGTTACCAGTAATTGGTAAGGAATATCGTCGTTACCAGAGTACACAGAACTAAAGGCCGTGGAGGCTTCCAGCTGCCCCAATAGTTCCGTGTAGTCCACTACACCATACTGACAATATTTGAGCAGAGAACTTTCGGAATAGTCGTTACAGCGCCGTTCAAAATCCTCACCAGGCATCTTGGCGAATAGGGATAGGGCGGGAAGGCTCTGCTCAAACCCTGAATATTTTTCAACGCTATATTCATCAGCCGTCACACAACCAACCAGGATAAGGGCGACTAAACACAGAAGTAATTTACGCATGATGTGCCTTACTGGTGCCAGTTACCGCGATAAGGTATTCGTTTATTTCTTGATCCGAAAGGTGGCAGAGCGAGCATGGGCTTCCAACCCTTCACCACAAGCGAGGGTGGCAGCTACACGACCAAGCTGATCGGCACCTTGTGGGGAACAATAAATAATCGAACTGCGTTTCTGAAAATCGTAAACACCCAGGGGTGAGGAGAATCTTGCGGTACCACTGGTAGGCAGCACATGGTTGGGCCCCGCGCAATAGTCCCCCAGAGCTTCTGCAGTATAGCGGCCCAGGAAAATCGCACCGGCATGGCGAATTTGCGGCAACAAAGATTCAGGATCAGCCACAGAAACTTCCAAATGTTCGGGAGCAATACGATTAGAGATTTTTATTGCCTGCTCAAGAGAGTCCACCAGAATCAGAGCACCGCGATCCATTAGTGACTTGGCTGCTATTGTTGCGCGAGGCAACTCTGCCAGCTGCCTTTCAAGGGATGACTCCACCGCATCGAGAAATTCTGCGTCAGGGCATAGCAGAATCGCCTGCGCCTGCTCATCGTGTTCGGCCTGGGACAGCAGATCCATCGCGATCCAATCTGGATCGGTGGCCCCATCACAAATAACAAGTATTTCCGAGGGCCCGGCGATCATGTCTATTGCCACATGGCCAAAGACCGCGCGCTTGGCACTAGCCACAAAGATATTACCGGGGCCAACGATCTTATCTACCGAGGCAATCGTTTCGGTGCCATAAGCCAGTGCGGCCACCGCCTGTGCACCACCAATAGTGAACATTTGATCCACTTCGGCAATCGCTGCCGCGGCCAGAACCAAATCACTGATCTCGCCCTCGGGAGCCGGAACCACCATAGCCACTGAATCCACGCCAGCAACCTTTGCCGGAATAGCATTCATTAATACCGATGAAGGGTAACTGGCTTTACCCCCAGGTACATAAATGCCAACACGCTCCATTGGAGTAATCTGCTGACCCAGTACTGTGCCGTCTGCCTCGGTATAGCGCCAGGAGCCCTGCTTTTGGTGTTCATGGTATTCACGTACGCGCCGGGCGGAGACTTCAAGGGCCTCACGCTCCTCAACTCCAATACGGGCAAGAGCCTCAGTCAGCGCTTGTGGAGTTAAACAAAAGTCTTCTGCTCCAATAAGATTACGGCGATCAAAACGGTTGGTATATTCAATAACCGCAGCATCCCCTCGATTGCGCACCTGCTGCAGAATTTCTGCAACTATCTCCTCGACCTGTTTATTGGCCACCGCCTCCCAAGCGAGCAACTGCTTTAATTGCCCATCAAAATCCGTGTCAACGGCACTTAGCCGACCAATAAACTTGCGAGTCATAACGTCTAAAAATCTTCTAGTTCTGCGCGACAGCTGTCGACAATTTTTCAATCAGCTCACTGATTGGCTGATACTTCATCTTCATGGCGGCCTTATTGACAATCAAGCGGCTACTGATATGCGCAATCATTTCACGAGCTTCAAGGCCATTGGCTTTTAAGGTATTGCCACTATCGACTATATCTACAATTTCATCGGCAAGATCCATCAATGGAGCTAACTCCATTGCGCCATACAGCTTAATAATGTCCGCCTGCCGCCCTTGAGCAGCGTAATGTCGCTTGGCGCTCTCAACAAATTTTGTTGCCACTTTTATCCGCCCCGTCGGCAGAACCGCCCCCTTCACCCCTGCGGTCATCAGACGACAGCGCGCAATACCGAGATCAAGAGGTTCATAAATACCGTCGGCATGATGTTCCAGCAGAGTATCTTTACCAGCAACCCCCATATCCGCAGCGCCATGCTGCACATACGTGGGAACATCGACACCACGCAAGAGAAGCAGACGCACCCCCTCGCAGTTGGTGGGGAAAATCAGCTTGCGGCTTTTCCCTAGGTCTTCAAGTGGTTCCAGACCCGCCGCTGCGAGCAAAGGTAAGGTTTCTTGCAGGATACGCCCCTTGGTCAAGGCGATGGTGATTTGCATAGTCATTATTAAGCCGGCTCTTCTTCGAGAGCCGCCCCGACCTAAGGGGCGGCCGTCTCAACTTGCTAACCAGGTACTCGGCGAATACTCGCCCCCAGTTGCTGTAATTTTTCCTCAATACATTCATAACCCCGGTCTATATGGTAGATACGGTCGACTGTGGTAGTGCCCTCAGCAACCATACCCGCAATCACCAGGCTTGCCGAAGCGCGTAAATCCGAGGCCATCACGGGTGCTCCTTTAAGCTTCTCAACACCTGTGACGAAAGCCGTATTACCCTCAAGGGTGATATCAGCACCCATACGGTTCAACTCATGAACCTGGATCAGTCGATTCTCAAAAATAGTCTCCACCACAGCGCCTTTACCCTCAGCTACGGCATTCATAGCGGTAAACTGCGACTGCATGTCGGTGGGGAAAGCTGGGTAAGGTGCGGTGCGGAAACTCACCGCCTTAGGGCGGTTGCCCTTCATATCCAACTCAATCCAGTCATCACCACAGCTCAGGTGTGCGCCAGCCTCCTCAAACTTCACTAATACCGCATCGAGGATGTCCGCACGAGTATGCAGAAGCCGAACCTTGCCACGAGCTGCTGCCGCAGCGGCAAGAAAAGTGCCAGTTTCGATGCGATCCGGCATAACGGTAAAGGTGCAAGGGGTCAACTTGGGGACGCCGTGGATGCGCATAGTGTCAGTGCCAACACCCTCTATCTGTGCTCCCATGGCAATTAGGAATTCTGCCAGGTCGACGATCTCAGGTTCGCGCGCGGCATTGTGCAACACCGTGGTGCCCTCTGCCAAAACTGCCGCCATCAGCAGGTTTTCTGTACCACCGACAGTAACCTTCTCCATAACGATATTGGCGCCTTTAAGGCGGCCATTGGAGCGGGCCCGGATAAAACCCCCGTCAATGGTTATTTCTGCACCCATCGCCTCCAGCCCTTTCAGGTGGATATCCACCGGACGACTGCCGATCGCACAGCCGCCAGGGAAAGAGACATTAGCTACGCCGTGGCGGGCCAATAGCGGGCCCAAAACCAAAATAGAGGCGCGCATGGTTTTCACCAGCTCGTAGGGCGCCGTCAGATCGTTGACCGAACGGGGGTCTATTTCAACACCCAGCTTCTCATCAATTGTGACATCACACCCCATACAGCGCAGCAGGGTGATCATCGTGGTGATGTCATTAAGGTGTGGCAGGTTATGAATATGTACCGGACCATCGGCCAAAAGTGCTGCGGCCAAAATTGGCAAAGCGGAATTCTTCGCACCAGAAATTCGCAGGGTGCCGGAAACTGGGCTACCACCCTCTATTATTAACTTATCCATTCGGTCTCGTATTTCGGGAGTCGCCTAAATACAGGCAACAGGTTATCGACTGGCTTCTTCTGGAGTAAGGGTCTGCATTTGCACGGCGTGTAAAGTGCCGTCGGCAATTTTGTCATTTAGCGCCGCATAAACTAGCTGTTGCTTTTTCAAGCGGCTTAGGCCTTCAAAGGCGCTGCTCACCACAGTCACCATTAGGTGGCTACCTTCAAAGGAGACCTCGACATTACTCTCGGGGATATGACCCTCAATGAGGGTTTTGATTTCATCTGGTTGCATAGGTGGGATTTGCGTTAGTTAAAAAAACATCACGCAAGTGTACTTGAATCATGAAGGGTGCGCAGCTGCGCACCCTGAAGTTCGCCGACTAGCTCACTTTATCGGCAACATCCTGTCCTGCGGACCAGTTGGAGATTACCTTGTCGATATCCCCATAAGACTGCATAGATTGAGAAAACTGACTGCGGAAAGTTTTACCCAAATTAACGCCATTTAAGATAACGTTAATCAGCTTCCACTCTCCCGCGCGGTTACGCACCAGAGTATAAGAAACTTTGGTAATACCCTCTTTGCTGCGCACTTCCTGTAAAACATTAACCCGGTTCCCACTGGGCAAAGTTCCCGGGTTGACCACTTTCACATCGAGGTCGCCAAAATTTGCTACACCCCGAGCAAATGTTGCCACCAGATCTCGACGAAAAGCACTGGAAAAACGGGAGCGCTGGGATGCAGTCGCCTGTTTGGCATAACGCCCCATAACACCGCGCGCGATAAAATCAAAATCCACAACCGGCGTCAGGACCCCCTCAATAGCGCTGTAATATCTCTGCGGATCAGAGTTGGCATATTGGGCATTTGAGCGAATCACACTCAACAGTTTTTGGGAAACCCCTTCAATCATTACATAGGGGTTTTGATCGGCATTTGCAGCGGGGACCACAGCAGATACCAATACTGCGCAAAGTACAAATCTTAGCCACCGGGAAAAACCGTACCGACCAATCCAAAATGATGTATTCACAAATACTCTCCAATTAGCAAATCATTCCTTGGACGCACACAGCGTAAATAAGTGCCATGACGAAGCTGCTGGCAATCAGTCCCAGTAAATGGGAATTTGTCGTTCATCCGCTGAGTGACATAGCTGACAGCAGCGGCGGCAGACTATACCATGACCGCGCCCGGTGGTGTGGCAGTGTACGAGCGTGTCATTTGACACTCCGGCAGGCGACCGGTTTCCATACGTGCCTGTTGGGTGTTCGTATTTAGATTAGCACGACAATCGCAGGGACAACTGCGTCAAACATAGTTGATAAAGTCTGCCCCCTAACGCTCAAAGGGCTCACCATAAAACCGGACGAAGATAAGTCATCACTTTTTTACCTTATAAAATTAGAAACTCTTAAATTAGAAGTCAGTAATTCAGAGGCACCCAATGACCCAGGATTTGATATTGCAGGCCGGGCAGCGCACCGTGCGAATGGAAACGGAAGCTGTTGCCGCACTGGAACACCGGATCAACGGCGACTTCCAGCGCGCCTGCGAGATGATCCTACAGTGCCCCGGACGTACCATCGTAACTGGCATGGGTAAATCAGGGCATATCGGACGCAAAATAGCGGCCACCCTTGCCAGTACTGGCACCCCAAGTTTTTTCGTTCATCCAGGGGAAGCGAGCCATGGCGACCTGGGAATGATCACTCGCGACGACTTAGTGATATCTATCTCTAATTCAGGCTCTTCCGCAGAGGTACTTACTCTACTGCCATTACTGAAACGCCTGGGTATCCCCATGATCAGCATGACAGGGAAGACGGATTCGCCATTAGCACAAGCTGCAGAGGTAAACCTGGATATTTCGGTGCAAACGGAAGCCTGCCCTCTTAATCTAGCACCAACCTCATCAACCACTGTCACACTGGTTATGGGTGATGCTCTAGCTGTAGCCCTACTGGAAGCGAGAGGCTTTACAGCTGAAGATTTCGCATTTTCCCATCCAGGAGGAGCCCTCGGTAGACGTCTGTTACTCAAGGTTGAAGATGTTATGCACGCAGGAGAGGAGTTACCCCAGGTCCAACCCGATACTTTGCTATCTAAGGCCCTACTAGAAATGACCAGTAAAGGGTTTGGTATGACCACTATTGTCGATTCCAAAGGTGAGCTGCTCGGTGTGTTCACCGACGGGGATCTACGACGAGTGATCGACCACAAAATCGAGCTGGGTAAGGCCACAATGGATCAAGTGATGAGCCGCCTTCCCAAAACGGTATCTGCCGAAACCCTGGCTGCTGAAGCACTGCGAATTATGGAAGACTACAAAATCACCGCACTCGTCGTGGAGGATAAAGCCCACCACCCCGTAGGTGTTTTACATATGCACGATATATTACGCGCCGGCGTAATCTGAGATAATCAAATAAATGACGGCGCAAATTAGCACCTCACAGACATTTCGGAAGGATTAACCTGGTGGTTTCAGAAGAAAAAATAAACTCTGCACTGCAGAAGGTACGCTGGTTGGTATTGGATGTAGATGGCGTCCTCACCGATGGCAAGCTCTATTTCGACAATAACGGCAATGAGCTGAAGACCTTCAATACACTCGATGGGCACGGCATTAAAATGCTGCAAAATTCCGGGGTTCGAGTAGCCATTATTACAGGGCGACGCAGCTCAGTAGTGGAACGCCGCGCTCACGATCTTGGCATCACTAAACTGATCCAAGGGCGCGAGGACAAATTTACTGCACTGCAGGAACTCTTGTCCGACGAGTCATGCCGCCTGGAAGATATCGCCTATATTGGCGACGACTATCCTGACCTACTGGTTATGACCCGTATCGGCTGCCCCATAGCTCCTCCCAATGCAGCTTCTCCAGTCATGGAACGTGCCCTGTGGGTAACTCGAGCCTGCGGTGGTGAAGGTGCAGTGCGCGAAGCTTGTGATCGAATTATGCTGGCCCAGGGAACATTTGATTCTGCCCTCGCCCCCTACATTGGAGAGAAATAATGCGCACCTGGCTACCGCTGCTATTAGTAATATCGCTAATCAGTGTTGGCCTGTGGCTTTCAGAGAGCCCACCTGATCAGCTGCTGGGGGTTCGACCTACCCCCCAGCAGCATGACAAAGCGGCAGAGCTAATCATCCGAAATGCCAAAACACGCCACTTTAATGAGGAAGGAAATCTAGCCTATCGCGTGGACGCGGACCAGATAACCTACTACCAGTTTAAACGCCGTGACCGGGCAGACCTGACCGAACCTCGCATGGTTTTTTACCAAGATGACCAGCCTAAATGGCGTACCGAGTCCCGAGAAGGGGTGGCACACAATCGCGGTGAACGAGTAGTCCTGAGTGGCGATGTAGAAATTGATGAACTACCCACCCCAGGTGGCATCAAATTGGAAACATCCAGTATTACGATTCTCCCCGCGAAGGAATTCGCCGAGACAGACAAAGTTGTTACTATAAGCTCTGGCCCAAACCGCACCACCGGCAAAGGCATGCGCGCTTACTTGAATGAAGACCGGATGGAAATCCTATCCGATGTAAAGAGCATCTATGACACTGACTAATTACCACCACCTGTTAAAAGTCTCCACCATCGCAGCGCTCCTGCTCACAGCCTCATCAGCTTTTGCACTGCCTGAGGACCGCCAACAGCGGATCAATATCAGCTCTGATGCAATGAATGCAGGTCTAAATAATAACTTGGTGGTATATAGCAATAATGTTGTTATAACTCAGGGCTCTTTAAAAATACGGGCAGACCGCGTTGAGGTTTATTTCACTCCAGAAAAGGAGATTAGTCGTGTAGTGGCCGTGGGCAAACCCGCACATTTCCAGCAAAAGATCCTCCAGGGCGAGAACCCCGTAAAAGCCAGAGCCCAACGCATTGTATATCAAGTGGGCTCTGAGGAGTTGCAACTAACCGGTAAAGCCCATGTTGACCGGGAAGGCAACACACTGACAGCGGAAAAAATTGACTACGACCTCACTACCGAGCAAATGAGCGCCAAGGGCCAAACTGGGAAAGGGCGTGTAGAGATGACCTGGAAACCCGAGAAGAAAGAGAGCTCGCAAGACGCCAATGATAATCAAGGCCAGTAAACCCTCTACTTAATACCTCATCATAAGTAACAAATATTATTGCACCAGCGGGCATCACTCTGCCCGCGGCATGGATAGATTCGGTACACACTATGCCAACGCTCAAAGCGTTACATCTCGCGAAACAGTATAAAAAAAGAAAAGTTGTCCAGGATGTCACCGTCAGTGTTTCCAGTGGACAGGTTGTCGGCCTCCTCGGCCCCAACGGTGCCGGCAAAACAACCTGCTTTTATATGATTGCCGGGCTGGTGCAGGCCGACGCTGGCAGGGTGATGATCGACGATGAGGATATAACCCGGCTATCCATGCACGGACGCGCACGCAAAGGTATCGGTTATCTCCCCCAAGAAGCCTCTGTATTTCGCCGCTTGACGGTAAAAGACAATATCTTAGCAATCCTTGAAACCCGCAAGGACCTCTCAAGAGACGAGCGGCAACAACAGGCCCAAGCACTACTTGAGGAATTTAATATAACCCATATCGCGCAAAGCCTGGGTATGGCCCTCTCTGGTGGAGAACGACGCCGAGTTGAGATTGCCCGCGCTCTGGCCACCAACCCCGGCTTCGTCCTGTTGGACGAGCCCTTTGCTGGGGTAGACCCCATATCGGTGAACGATATCAAGGAGATAATCCGCCACCTGCGTGATCGCGATATTGGCGTACTAATCACAAACCATAATGTTCGCGAAACGCTGGATATCTGTGAGACCGCTTACATTGTCAGTGAAGGTCATATCATCGCTGCAGGCACGCCGGATGAGGTTCTCGCCAACCAACAGGTGCGCGAAGTTTATTTGGGACACGAATTCACTATTTGAGGCTAACCACCAATTTCTGTCCTTAAATTCTTCACTTAAGACGGGAATAATCATAATTCTGGAAACATAGCACCAGCTATCATGCCAGGACCGGCACGCTTATTGCTTGTAATAGATTGAAGAGAGGGGTAGTCTGCGCCATCTTAGGACAATTTGATCGACACCCTGTCTTATCGGCCTGCGGCGCTCCACTATGAAGCAGTCTCTCCAGCTCAAGCTCGGCACACAGCTGACCATGACCCCCCAGTTGCAGCAAGCAATTCGCCTACTGCAACTCTCCACACTCGATCTGCAGCAGGAGGTCCAGGCAGCACTGGACAACAACCCAATGCTGGAAGCGGATAGCGAAGAGCAATCCGTCAAGGTGGATGAAAATCAGCCACAGTCTGAACAAACACCGGAAAACACAACACAGCCGGTAGAAGAGCGCGAACTGGCCGAGGGGGACTGGGACCAGGCAATTCCTGATGAGCTGCCCGTCGACTCGCGCTGGGATGATATCTACACCAATAACAGCGGCAGCCACGAGTTAGATTCCTCCAGCTATGAGCGTAACTCCACCTCCATCGGCCTTCAGGATCATCTACGCTGGCAGCTGAACTTGACCCCCTTATCTGAGCAGGATAAATGGATCGGTGAAAACTTAATTGATGGCATAGCCCCCAGCGGCCTCCTTGGTACTTCTGTGCAGGATGTCGCCACCTCTTTATCGATCGATGAAGATGAGGTGCTCGCGGTTCTGAAGGCTATTCAGCAGTTTGATCCCGCTGGCTGCGGGGCTCGGGATCTCAAAGAATGCCTGCAATTACAACTGCAGCAGTTGCCGCGAAATACCCCTTGGCTAAGCCAAGCGCAAAACATTATTGAGAAACACTTGGACTTACTTGGCAAAAGGGATTTTCGCCAGTTGAGTCGACGCACACGACTCACTGAAGCCCAGCTAGGCGAGGCCATTCGCCTAATCCAGACCTTAAACCCCAGTCCGGGAGAGAGCTATGGTGGGCAAGAGCCGGACTATGTAATTCCAGATATTGTCGTTTCCCGCAAAACCCTTCGCTGGCACGTAGAATTGAATGCAGAGATCACCCCAAAGATCCGTATCAATGACCACTACGCCTCCCTGGTCAAGCGTGCCGACAACTCCAGAGATAACAATTTTTTGCGGGATCACCTGCAAGAAGCACGCTGGTTTATGAAAAGCCTGCAGAGTCGCCACGAGACTTTACTGAAAGTAGCCAACTGTATTGTCGAAAAGCAGCAAGGTTTTTTTGAGGAAGGTCCGGAAGCCATGCGACCTATGGTGCTGGCAGATGTTGCTGAATCTATTGGCATGCATGAATCGACCATATCTAGGGTGACCACCCAGAAGTACATGCTCACGCCTCGCGGCGTGTTTGAGCTCAAGTATTTCTTTTCGAGCCACGTCAGCACAGACTCCGGTGAGGATGCCTCTTCAACTGCTATCCGTGCACTGATCCGCAAGCTGATTGACGCAGAGACCCCGCGCAAGCCGCTCTCAGATAACAAAATTACCCTAGAGCTCGATAAACAAGGTATTAAAGTAGCCCGCCGCACTGTGGCGAAATACCGCGAGTCAATGGGAATTCCCTCCTCCAGCGAGCGAAAACGCTTGGTCTGAAGGGGCCGCTTGGGTTTCGACTCATGAGGTAGGCCAAGTCATAACCTGGCACAAATTACTACACCTTCGCAACCGAACTCCAAACTTTGAGTGTATCCTTCCATTCTGGGCCACTTCCTAGTAGGGTTGCGACCCGAAAGGAGGCTCGCCGTAATGTGATGCACCTGGTAAGGAGAAATCCATGCAGATCAATATTAGTGGTCACCACGTCGACGTTACCTCGCCAATGCGCAGCTACTGTGAGAACAAGCTGGAAAAGCTCTCAAGGCATTATGACAATATAACCAACGCGCAAGTCATCCTATCCATAGACAAGCTGATCCAGAAAGCCGAAGCCCGGGTACATATCAATGGTCACGACCTTTGCGCGGGTTCGGAAGACAAGGACATGTATGCGGCCATTGATTCGCTTACAGACAAGCTGGACCGCCAACTGAAAAAACACAAAGAGAAGTTGCAGAACCACCGCTGAACTATGACACTGGAAGCTTTACTCTCTCCCCGCCTCAGCCTTTGCCATCTGGCGGGGAGCAGCAAAAAGAAATTGCTGCTCAATATCGCCCAGGCTGTAGCCGAACAATATCCACAGCATGACTCTGACATCATATTCAACCAACTGATCGCGCGCGAGCGTCTAGGCTCCACAGGAATTGGCGAAGGTGTGGCTATCCCCCACTGCCGTCTTCCTGGATGTGAGCACCCCATTGGCGTACTTTGCACTATAGAACCCGCCATAGATTTCGACGCTATCGACCGACAGCCTGTCGATCTGCTCTTTGTCTTGCTGGTTCCTGAAGATTCGGAACAACAACATCTAGATACACTGGCAGAAATCGCTGCGCTCTTCTCTAACAGCCAGGTCCGGGACAAGTTGAGGCAGGCTGACACTAGCGACGCACTCTATGCCCTAGCTATAGACTCAGCCGCAGCAGCCTGATTCTAGCTTTGCGCTCATATCCTGGTAATCCGATTCCAGAGTCACGACTTATAAATTACCGCCAGGAATATAAACACCATTTAATTAACGATTAAATGGTATAAAGAGCTAAAAAGAGGGGGTCCCCATGCGCTTGATTATCATCAGCGGCCGCTCCGGCTCTGGTAAAAGCTCCGCACTTCAACTGCTCGAAGATGCGGGCTTTAACTGCATCGACAATCTGCCGATTAGCCTACTACCCGAACTCATCAAGCGGGCTGAGCAGCAAACGACTAAAGGGGACACCCCCCTTGCCCTGGGAATAGACGCTCGCAACCTCTGGCAGGATATCAAACAGGCCCCCCGTGTTATTGAAGCCCTGCGCAGTACCGGCGTAGAGTGTGATGTAATCTACCTGGACGCCCGCGAACCTGTACTGGTACAACGCTTCAGCGAGACCCGCCGCAAACACCCCCTGAGCAATGATTGCACCCACTTACTCGAAGCCTTGAAACAAGAAAGAGAGCTGCTAACACCCGTCTCAGCCATAGCGGATATGGTGATAGATACCAGTAGCCTCGGTTTGCACGAGTTACGGGAGCTGATTAGAAGCCGCGTGGTGGGCGGACATTCGGAAGGGATGGCAATACTTTTCCAGTCTTTCGGCTTTAAATATGGGGTGCCAGTGGATGCCGACCTGATGTTCGACTTACGCTGCTTACCAAATCCCTACTGGGAACCCAATCTTAGGAAAAAAACCGGGTTGGACCATGAAGTAGCCGAATTTTTACGCTCCCACCCCAAAACTAACAAGATGGAAGCAGATATCACCGGTTTCTTAGAGAACTGGCTACCCTCTTTCCAAGAGAGCAATCGCAGCTACACCTGTATCTCCATTGGCTGCACCGGAGGAAGACACCGCTCAGTTTATATGGTTGAACAACTGGCACGCACTTTTCTCCACAAATTTGGCAATATTCAAGTCCGTCACCGCGAGCAACAGAGATAGTCCATACAAATCCGCTACCTATGCAAAAACAGCGCCTCACCATCATTAACAAGCTCGGGCTGCACGCTCGCGCAGCCAGTAAGTTTGCCCAAACCTCTGCCCGCTTTTCCTCCAACATCAAAGTGCACTGTGGCGATAGATCGGTGGATGGCAAGAGTGTTATGGCACTTATGTTACTTGCCGCCGGGCAGGGCACAGAGTTGGAGCTGGAGGTTGAGGGCCGTGATGAGAGTGACGCACTCGGAGCTATCAGCACTCTCGTCTCAGAGCGCTTTGGAGAAGCCGAGTAATTTGCAAAGGCGAGCGGCTCTGGATAGAGTCCGCCATGGCGTAATAACGCCGCGACTTTCTTATGGTCTCTACTCCCTAAACACCGCTGAGCAGTAAGGATTTATCGTGTCCAGCCCACCCCAAGCCGAAATCAAGTTCCGCGCGCAAAACCAGCTCAGCGAGTTGTTCGCCGCCCTCGATAGTGGCACCGGGCAGGAAGTCCGGCGCATGCTCAAAACCCTGACCCCGCAGAGTATTGCGCAGCTATTGGAAAGCTCCCCCCCGCGTATTCGCCAGGTTCTGTGGAATCTGATCGATCGGGATGTCGAAGGTGAGGTACTGCAAGAGCTCACCGATGAAGTGCGCAGTCAAATCCTCGATACCATGGATACCGAGGAGATGGTGGAGATTATGGAGGGGCTGGATGCGGACGATATCGCGGATATCCTTCAGCAGCTCCCCGAACGCGTCGTCTCTGAAGTCCTCTCAGCAATGAGCGAAACCGACCGCCTGCGGGTGGAAAGCGTACTCGCTTACGATGAGAATACCGCTGGCGGCTTAATGGACACCGATACTATCTCGGTGCGCCCCAACTTAAGCTTGGATGTGGTGCTGCGCTACCTGCGCCGCCATGAGCAGCTGCCGGAATCCACAGATAGCTTATTTGTAGTCAACCGACGTGGCCAATATATCGGGCTGCTACCGCTTTCAAAGCTTCTCACTACAGACCCCTCTGTCACGGTACGCGAGGTCGTCAATACTGATGTGGAGCCAATTCCCGCCGATATGCGCGATACAGAGGTGGCCCGGTTGTTTGAAAAGTATGACTGGATCACCGCACCAGTAGTGGATGAACACAACCGCCTGCTGGGTCGAATTACAATCGACGATATCGTCGATGTTATTCGCGAAGACGCCGACCACTCCCTGATGAGTATGGCGGGCCTCGATGAAGAAGAGGACACCTTTGCTCCGGTAAGGCGCACTGCGCGCAGGCGCGCCCTCTGGCTCGGTATCAATCTGCTCACAGCCCTTCTCGCCTCATGGGTAATCAGTCTGTTCCAGAATACGCTGGAAAAGGTCGTTGCCCTGGCGGTATTGATGCCGATTGTCGCAAGTATGGGGGGGGTGGCCGGCAGCCAGACACTCACCGTGGTGATCAGGGGTATGGCTCTGGGCCAGATTGGCAAAAGTAACCTCAGTTGGCTACTCTCGCGGGAGCTCGGCTCTGCATGCCTTAATGCCCTGCTTTGGTCTCTGGTGATGGGGCTAATCGCTGCACTCTGGTTTGACGACATTACCATTGCGGTCATTATTGTTGCGGCCATGGTAATCAATTTGATTGTGGCAGCGATGGCAGGAGCAATCTTACCGGTTGTATTGCGGGCAATAAAAATCGATCCAGCATTAGCCGGTAGTGTCGCACTGACAACCGTCACCGATGTGGTGGGGTTCATGTCCTTCCTTGGCCTCGCCACCTGGTATTTTGGCTGAAAGGCAATACACTCCCCGCTCAAACAGAGCCGGTACAATCCGGAACTTTTATACGGAACTGAAGATGTACGAATACGACGATGAAGACCTGCCCAAGAGCAAAACGCAGGTAAAACAGGAGATGCACGAGCTGCAGGCCCTGGGGAAGCAATTAACCGAACTATCTAAAGCCCAGCTCGCCGAGGTGCCCATTGATGAGGATATGCGCGAGGCAATAGACACCTTGGGACGAATCAAGTCCAACGAGGCTCGCCGTCGCCAAATGCAATATATTGGCAAGCTGATGCGCAGTGCAGATCACGAAGCGATAGAAGCCGTGCTGAATAAATTTAAAGAGCGAGACCAGCAGCACCTGCGCTTCGACAAAATGGCCGAAGACTGGCGCAGACGCCTACTCGAAGAAGGTAATAGTGCCCAGGGTACCTTTTTTGACCAGTACCCTCAGATAGACCATCAGCATTTACGGCAATTGGTACGCGACTCCCTGCGCGAGATCAAAAACAGCAAACCACCCAGCAATCAGCGCAAGCTGTTCCGCTACCTGCGTGATTTCTTTATTCAGGCATCACAGTAGTTCTCATTCACCCAGCGCATATCACACGGGCGGCCCTGCTCCGCCCATAAACTCCATTGACTTATACCAAAGCCAAATTGCATCAATTAAAACTACAAAAGAGACTCGCTCAAACCAAAAATCAGACAAAGATAGTATGAGATCTAGCGATTATTGTTTGACATCCCCGGCCGGCTCAAAATCCAAGGCCAGCGAGTTCAAGCAATACCGTAGGTTTGTCGGTGGTGGACCATCCTTAAACACATGCCCCAGGTGCTCTCCACATTTGGACAATACCTCTGTGCGCCTGAGCCCCCAACTGAAATCATCCTTTAATACGATATTCTGCGGATAGGCCACATCCCAAAAGCTGGGCCAACCAGTACCCGATTTAAACTTGTGCTTTGAACTAAAAACCGGCAGACGGCAGCCTGCGGTGACATAAACACCTTCTTTTTCGTTGTATAACAATTTGCCACTAAAAGCCCGCTCCGTATCTCCCTGCCAGAGAACCTTGTAACGGTCCTCGGGGAGTAGCTGCTTCCATACCGACTTGGGGATCTGCTCTAGCCCTTTGCCTTCGGCTATACGTGATTTGGCTTCCGCCACTGTCATATTCTGGATTCTTTGGTCATCAGCCTCAGAGCAGGCCGATAGAACCAGGGCAAACACCAACAGGGGCCATAAGGCCGGGGACCTCACCATCTTGCAAACTCCTGTCCTCACTCAGTTATACCTACCTAATAGGATAGAGAACTAGATGCACATGCAATTGTGAGCTCTTTCTGGAAGTGTATCCTCCCAATAAACAGGCTAAGAGCCCGCTTCATCCGCCAAAAGAGGCGTTGGTGCACGACTGATTCCCCGATCCGGTTTTGCCTGTTTCCCAGCAGCCTCAGAGGCGGCCCCCTGACGCTCTGCACCATCTCCATCAAAGAGTCTCTCAAAACGCATTTGAGGGGCAGCCCAGTCACCGCTGATGCGATAACTCACACTGGCCATCTTCTTCACCTGCTTTTTAAACGCTTTACTAATGAGATAAACGCCTGCCGCAGCCGGCAATCCCCCAGCAAGAGCGGCAACCAGGGCTAGGTTGTTACTTACTGGCAAAGTCGCCACCAGGGTCAAATCCAAATCTTCCCGCAATAAATTGACCCTTCCCGCCATCTGCAGCTCACTGGTTGGCCCCTCAACCTGAATAGGCACTGCAATCAACAATTGCCCATCCCCTTCAAACACGACCTCTCCTCGCACCCGGTCGAATGCCATACCACTCTTATAAAGGTCGGAGAAATCCAAGCGCAAGCGGCGCGCCCAGGTATCGAAATTAAACAGCGATAACAACCGCAAGACCGTTGAGCCAGCAGTACCGGTGGAACGAAGGAAGCGGCCATCACGAATATCTATTTTCAAATCTCCGGAGAGCAAACTACCCTTGGCCATGGCCGGAGACCCATCCCAGCGCAAGGCTGTATCAAAGGTCGCAGACTTACTTTCAATAAGCGGTTCATGCCCCATCTCACGCTGAATATCAGCGAGATCATCGGCTGCCAGGCGCCCAATAAATTGAGAGGAATTATTGCCCTCCGCATCGCGCATCCACATCAATTGCGCTCCCAAGGCTTTTTCACCACCACCACGTCCCTGCAGATGAAACCCGCGGACACTACCGCGAATATCGCTTAGAACCAGGCGGTCTTCGGATGGCCGAACTTCAAAAGACCAGCGCCCGAGCTCCTCACCCCCCACTCGCAGGCTTTCCGTGCTGAAATCCAGAGCTGGCAGCGTCTGAAAATTAAAATCTGCCCAGGGGTCCAACAACTCTTCCGCAAAGGGCTGCTCAGCCAATGTAGCGCCGGAAATAGTCTGCCTTTCTTCAGGAGCAGGAAGGCGTAAATGCGCCAACTTTAAACGCAGAGGTTTTTGCCCACCGAGCGTTCCCGAAAGTCTTCCCGCCGCCATTTCACTATCAAAATCTAACTGCCACTTTGAACCCACTCCTCCACCAGTGACATGAATATGCTCAATAGCCACTGTGCCCAATTGCAGGCTATCCGTGCTTAGGTCGAGACTAATCGGCAGTGGACTGGAAACATTGTCAGTTGTCTGTCCACTTTGGGGAAGTGCAGTCAGGCCATCCAGGTTGCTTGCTTGCACCTTATGAAGCAGTGATAGTGCTTGTTCGGGCCGAGCGGATGACTCTTCGACAACCGATGAGTCATCTTGGTAAACGCCCAATAGCTTTTCCCAGCGGGGTAAATCAACATTGGAAATGTCGCCAAGGATACTCACCCCTCTTTCTTCAGGTAATTTTGCCTCGGCATTGAGCGCAATAGCCGCTCGCTCAAGAGCTCCGTCCACCAGCCAAAACTGCCCTTGCAGGTGCTCACCGTAGTTCAGGTGAAATAAGCTGCCCTGATCACCAATGGGAGCTCGCAATACAAAATTCGTTTTACTTTCAGAGGGCTTAGCCAGGGGCTCCGGAAGGTTTACCGCCACACCAGCAAGATTTGAGGTCAGCTCGAAAACTGCAGCATAGGGAGCCTCTTTGGATTTTGCTGGGATAGTAATAAGTGCCTGGTAACCCATGGTACCTTCAAGCCATCTCAGCTCAGGACGCTGGCTCCAGCTATAGATCGACTCAGTACTGGCACTGCCATCCACGACCACCTGTGTATCGCGCGCATCGGCATCACCTATATGACGGATGCTCGCATTTATTGGCCGCCCCCAGAGCTGACCTTTCAGTTTAGTACCTTCGAGGCCAGTATCGCTGTCAAAAATGACATCACCAGCCAGAGCCTCAGCATGCAAGCGCAGATTTTGCAGCTGTAAATCACCACGACTCAACTGCAATTCAACTCTTTGAGCTGGTGATACTGAAGCGCCACCCAGGGGCTGAGTGAGGTTCAGCTGCCCGCGAATATCTCCCGACAACAACCACTCATCAAAAGCATTGCCGAGCTGTTTGCGCAATGGGGATTCGCGCAACAAGCGCAAACCATCAGCAGCCGGCCCCTGAAGCTGGGCGGTCACATCCAGACGTGAGCCTTTATCTCTTTGTGGGGTTACTTCCACTAAAACTTTATGCGCATCCACTCCCCAAACACGGGCCTTGTCTGCGCTGACAGAAACATTGCCATCATCCAGCCTGAGTAGGCCATCAACAGACTGAACCTTAGGCCATTCGTCGGCATACTTAAGATTGGCGCCAGAAAAGTCTGCAACCAACTGTACTGTTTGACGCTTATTGTGAGCCCCCAGCGCACGTAGAGACTCATCCTTGCCATTTTTGCGATAACTGCTGCCACGGTAAATAAATGCGGCAGTCTCAACCCGACCAGGATTTCCGTTGCCCAGCCCCTCATTCAACCAACTGCGCAAGTCTTCACTGACATTTGTAGGCACCAGCTTCTCTTGAACGCCAACATCCGCATCACGCAGAGAAAGCGACAGGAGTAAATCCGTTGGACGGCTCTGAGGACGGAAAGGCAGGGACAACAAAAACTGCCCGCGAACTTCGCCCAGATTTCCATCTAATAGCAAAGGGCCAGAGAAGACATTGATTTCATTCGAATCCTTACTAAGGCTCCAGGCCAAAGTACCGCTGGCTTGCTCAAAAGAGAATGCCTCGGAGTAAAGATTTGGAAACCCTGCTTGCAAGTTCGAGCCATCCAATTCCACCCGGCCATCGTTACCGGCAAACTCCATGTAGCCACTCAAGCCGGCCACTGATGGCGCACCGCGGAATGCCTGCGTGCTGATATTGTGCAAATTGGCACTCAGGCTCACCGCACCTTGCGCTTCTTTGCGCAGCTGCAAGCGTCGCAACTGGCCCGAAGGCTTCAGGGACGTCAACCACTCGCCTGCAGCACCCTGCAAAACATCCAACCGAGTGAGAATATCGCTCCATCCCGCTAAATCGATCGCATCTGCGGACAGTGCTACTCCCTGAAGGTCGTTACTAACCTGCAGGTTTAGCGGCGGCATCTGCAAGCCCTGCCAATCGATTTGGGTATCCTGTAAAGCCAAACGCCAATGTTCACCGGGCAGCCAGCGACCAGAAATATCTCCAGAAAGCGCCCGTAAAGGTGCCATTATGTGATCTCTGTTTTGTACCAGATCACTACTTTCATGCTGACTTTTACCCTGACTGCTTTTCTCCGGCGCCTCTTCTGGCTGATCCAAGTTTGATACCTGAGCAAGGTCTACTCGTCCGACCAACCGATAACCACTGCTCGCATCGCTGTGCAGCCACAGGCGTCCATCCGCCCACTTGCGCCCATTCCAATGAAATCGGTCGGGTAGCGGGGTCAACTGATGGAGTAGTGACACAATATCCTGGTCCAACAGCAGCTCATTAAGCTGCATATAACCTCGCAGTGAAAATTGTTTTTTATTGCGCGGGTTACCACGCCCCTCCAGCACCAGGCGGAGAGTCTCAGTGTTGCTAGCCTGCTCTTCGCCTTCGCGGGAGATAAAAGCGCGGGCCGTAAGACGATGAAAATCACCTCGGTTTTCCAGAGAAATTTGTGGCAAGTTGAGCTCGGCAACCTGCTCATCAGGCAGCCTGACAGTGATTGCCGCATCGCTAATCCAGACCTTGGGGCTCAACTGGAAAAGTTGTGCCGGGTCCGCTGCCTTGGGATTGGACACAACCCTGCCGTCAGGCTTTAGGGAGATATCGGGGAAGCCGTCCAGACGCCACTCGCCCTGCTCATCTCGGCTGAGTCCAGCCGAAAAGGCATGCATTTGCAGATCTTTCCACACCAACTCACGACTCCATAGGCTGGCGAGCAAATCCAGTTGGAACAGGCCGTGTCCCATACGCAACTCGCCCTTCTGCCCAAGGCGTAGGCCATCGAGCTGTAATGAGACTTGCAGAGCTTCCCAGCGCAAGGAGATACGATCCATCTGTACCGGAACCCCCAGCTGACCGCTGAGCCAGCGGCTGATCTGCGGGCGATATTCCTCAACTTGAGGCGATAGCAGGCGCCCGGTTTGTACAAGGATTGCCAGGGCAATCACCAAGCTTACCGATAACAGCCAAAACTTTCGCGCAAGCCAGCGCAATAAGATCATCATCACCCCCACTCTTCCACGGTGCTGTCGTAGGCATCGCAACGACCAGCATCGAAAAACTGCGAGGAGGCTAATAATGATTTACACAAGAACAATGTCGTACTGCTCCTGATTGTAAATGGGCTCTACTTGGAACTGTATGGGCCTGCGAATAAATTCCTCCAGATCGGCGACATTCGCCGACTCTTCATCCAGCAGCAGATCGATTACCACCTGACTGGCCAAAACCATGATTTTTTCACTATCGTAGGCGCGCGCCTCACGGATAATTTCCCGGAAGATCTCAAAGCAAACTGTTTCCGCACTCTTTAAAGTGCCGCGCCCCTCGCACACAGGGCAGGGCTCGCACAGGATTTGCCCTAGAGATTCCCGCGTGCGCTTGCGGGTCATCTCTACCAAACCGAGTTCGGAAACCCCGGTAATACTCGACTTAGCGTGATCCCGCTCGAGAGCCTTCTCCAGGGTGCGCAATACCTGACGTTGATGCTCAGGGTCTTTCATGTCGATAAAATCGATAATGATGATTCCCCCGAGGTTGCGCAGGCGCAGCTGGCGGGCGATTGCCGTTGCCGCCTCCAAATTCGTCTTGAAGATAGTCTCTTCCAGGTTGCGATGACCTACAAATGCGCCGGTATTGACGTCAATAGTACTCATCGCCTCGGTTTGCTCGACAATTAAATACCCCCCGGACTTTAGCGTCACCTTATGCTGTAGGGCGCGGCGAATTTCCTCCTCAACCCCATACAGATCAAACAGGGGACGCTCACCGGGGTAGTGCTCGAGTCGTCCAGCTATTTCTGGTGCATACTTGCCTGCAAATTCTGCCGCGCGACCGTGCGCCTCGCGGGAGTCTATACGAATCTTCTCGGTATAAGGGCGCGCAAGATCACGTAGGGCACGCATAAATAGCGGCAAATCCTCGTAAATTACAGAGGGCACTACCCGCTCCTTGATGCGCTGCTCCAACTCCCCCCAAAGTTTGTAAAGAAAGGGGATATCCCGTAGCAACTCCTCCTCGCTAACACCCTCAGCCACGGTGCGCAAAATAAAGCCTCCATCAGCGGAAAGGCCATCTTCGGCGAGACGTGACGAGGCGGCCTCCACCAGCTGACGCAAGCGCTCGCGCTCGCCCTCATCCTCGATGCGATTGGAGATCCCGATATGACGGGTTTGCGGCATATAGACGAGATAGCGGGCAGATACTGACAAGTGGGTGGTCAGTCTCGCGCCTTTACTGCTAATAGGATCTTTTACTACCTGAACGACCAGGGGCTGCCCCTCCCGCACAAGAGCGCGAATATCAGCAACTTCAGCATCCCTGGACTCCATCCCATCATCATCCAGGGGGGCGATATCAGAGGCATGGATAAACCCGGCGCGCTCCAGGCCAATATCCACAAAAGCCGCCTGCATCCCCGGCAATACCCGAATCACCTTGCCCTTATAGATATTGCCAACAATGCCCCGACGCGCACTGCGCTCCAGGTAGACCTCCTGTAGCACACCATTTTCTACCAGTGCCACTCGGGTCTCTGTTGGGGCAACATTGATCAGCAATTCTTCACTCAAGACTTGGCCTCCTGCCAGTAAGAAATCCCGGCCTGTTCCAGCATCGGAACTAACGCCTCCAAGGGCAGGCCAACCACATTGCTATAACTGCCGCTGATAGACTCCACTAACGCGGCTCCCATTCCCTGAATACCGTATCCTCCAGCTTTATCGGCGGGCTCACCGGTGTGCCAATAGTCTTGAATACTCTGGACTGATAACTGGCGAAAGCGCACCCGGGTTTCCACCAGACAGCTGAATTGCCTGTGCTGACTGCGAAGACAAATCGCAGTCAGCACAGAATGCTCTCTGCCCGATAGGGCCGACATCATGGACTCAAAGTCAGTAAAATCCCGCGGTTTCTCCAGGAGACGCTCACCACAAAGTACGACTGTATCGGCCCCCAGGGCCCAGAGCCCGGCCTGTTCTGGTGTCGCCAATAACCCAGCCACAGATTTTTCCTGCGCCAAGCGCTGAATATATTCTTGGGGAGTCTCTAAAGCTTCTTTCTGCTCAGGCACCGAGGGCGGGCATTGGGAAAACACAACGCCTATTTGCTCCAGCAATTCGGCTCGACGTGGCGACCCCGAAGCAAGAAGAAGACGGTTCGAAGAGGTGATAATTGTCACTGTACTACATATTCCCTGTGGGCCAGCGGCTGATTATAGCGATACTGATCGAAAAATGATCAGAATTTTACATTGATTTACAGACTGACGAGACGCTCAACGAACCTGCAGCCGACTGCAGAGGCGATGCAATAGCGGAGCAACCCAAGGCCATAGCAGGGCCGTGGTGAGTGCCGGCCATAAGAAAGTCAGGCCGGGAACAGTTTTTCCCTCCAAACCATGTACCCAGTTACCCACAACCTGGTGGATACCCACCAAAACAAACACCCATAGAAGCTGCTGAGCTGGATTAAAGGCCCTGGTACGCTGGTAGGTTAATAGGCTGAAATAGGCCAAAACTGCCAGAGCCAATGCATGGGTACCGAGACTGGCTCCGCTGATCAGATCTTCCAGGATACCCACCAGCCAGGCAAAACCAACGCCCAAGGCCTGAGGCATACGAGTAACCCAGAAAATAACCAATAGGGCCGGAAACGCTGGTCGGAACCACAGCCACTGCTGTGGTAAAGGCATAACCACAAGTAACATCGAGAGAAAGAGCGTGAGCGTGATAAACCAGCGATTATTCGCTTGCAAGGCCCTGCCCCCCACTCCCGATTACCGCCAAAACAAAGCGGCTGCGACTCATACGCCCGCGCGGGAGCACTTCCGCCTCGGCAAATGGTTGACCCGGGTCTCGGGAGATCGACATAACCTCGCCCACTGGGTAGCCTGCGGGAAAACGTCCACCGAGACCGGAACTGAGTAGCAGATCACCCTCGCGGATATCGCTGGTATTCGCAAGATGCCTGAGCTTGAGGCGATAGAGGTCACCGGTGCCCTCAACGACGGCACGCATACTGTTGCGTAACACTTGGACAGGAATTGCGTGGCTGGAATCAGTGATCAGGAGAATCCGGCTGAACGCATCCCCAGCCTCAATCACCTGCCCGAGCAAACCACTCGCATCCATCACCGGTGTGCCCACATCAATACCATGATCGCGCCCTTTATCGATCAACAGCACATGCTCAAGGGGATCCGGTGAGACACCGATAACCTGGGCCACCAGCACTCGGTCATCAACCATTTCTGCCGAATTCATCAGCTCCTTCAAACGCGTATTTTCCGCCTTGACCGCAGCCAATAATTGGCTGCGCTGCTCCAACAGCAATACTTGACGCTTGAGACGGTCATTTTCTTCAAGCAGCTCCTCGCGGGAACGAAACTGCTCCCCAGCCCAATCGCCAACACGCTCTGGAGCACCAGTGATCCAGTAAAGAGGCGCTGTAACACCAGAAAGACGCTCGCGAGTAGACTGGAACCAATTGGTGTAGTGGTCTGCAACAATCAAGGCGATTGCTAGCGGCACCAATAATAGAAGGCGGAACTCAGGGGAGGGGCCGCGGGTAAAAAGCGGTTTCAAGGGCAGCCACCTTTGTACAGGTCAATGATTATTGATCTCACAATATATCGGATGTCACTGAAACGTGAAACTAACCGCCGGCAGGGCTACCTCACTAATTGTTAGGAAAACCCGCCAGCTTCAATCCACTCAGTTGGACATCAGGTACAAACGGCTGCGATCCAACATATCCAGGGCCTTGCCACCACCGCGGGCAACACAGGTAAGGGGGTCATCAGCAACGATCACTGGCAGACCTGACTCCTCCATCAGCAGGCGATCCAGGTCCCGCAGCAAGGCTCCACCGCCGGTTAATACCATGCCGCGCTCAGCGATATCCGAAGCCAGCTCGGGGGGAGATTGCTCAAGGGCACTTTTCACCGCTTGTACAATACCAGTTAGCGGCTCTTGTAAGGCCTCAAGAATTTCATCGGAATTCAAGGTAAAACTACGGGGCACCCCTTCCGCCAAGTTTCGGCCGCGTACATCGATCTCACGAACTTCACTGCCCGCGTAGGCACAGCCAATTTCTTCCTTAATACGCTCAGCAGTAGCATCACCGATTACGCTACCGTAGTTGCGGCGTACATAGTTGACGATGGCTTCATCAAAACGGTCGCCACCAATGCGCACAGAGTCGGAGTAGACCACGCCATTGAGGGAGATAATAGCAATCTCAGTCGTACCACCACCGATATCCACCACCATTGAACCGCTGGCCTCCTCCACGTTCAGGCCAGCACCAATCGCCGCCACCATCGGCTCTTCGATCAGGGATACTTCGCGGGCACCGGCACCCAAAGCAGATTCGCGAATTGCACGACGCTCCACTTCGGTGGACTGACAGGGTACGCATACCAGCACACGGGGACTTGGGCGCATCCAGCTGTTTTCATGCACTTTCTTGATAAAGTGCTGCAACATTTTTTCAGTCACTTGGAAATCGGCAATCACCCCGTCCTTCAGTGGGCGAATCGCTGTGATATTACCGGGGGTGCGGCCGAGCATACGTTTGGCTTCCACTCCAACTGCCTCAACGATTTTCTGGCCATTGTAGTGACGGATTGCGACGACAGAGGGCTCGTCGAGTACTACGCCGCGATCGCGAACGTAAATCAGCGTATTGGCGGTTCCCAGGTCAATGGAGAGGTCACTGGAGAACATGCCCCGCAAACGTTTAAACATGGAATTCGATTACCTTGTACTAATTGTCAGCCCCCAGATCGGGCACTGCGGGCGCGGCTTATTTTATGGATACAAATCCTAGTTAGTCCGCGCAAATAATTCTGAGTTCCGAGCCGCATTTCGAATCGGAATTTACGCAATACGCCGGAGTCTCTGAGCGCCCGGCAGGATTGAGCAAACTCTAACAACGGCACCGGTTCAGGGCAAGGCTGAAGCCCGGCTAATCGATTGCAGATTTCCCCCTACAGCTGAGCCGGTGAGAATAGCGGCCTATTGTGCTAAATTTGCCGGCCCTGCCCCGTCCTTATACGGAGCAACCCAGATTCGCAACTGAAGCCGGAGGAGCTCTATTGCCATGGCTGTGGATACGCAAACCGTAGAGAAGCTGGCGGAACTCGCTCGCATCGCCATATCCGAAGAAACCATTGAGGAAGTCAGCGGCCGCCTCGGCGATATTCTTCAACTGGTGGACCAGTTACAGGCCGTCAACACCGATGGGGTCGTACCCATGGCGCACCCACTTGATGAAGTGCAGACCCTGCGAGCCGACAAGGTAACAGAGACTGACCAGCACCAGAGTTTCCTGAACTTGGCCCCCCAATCTGAAGAAGGGCTTTATCTAGTCCCCAAAGTCATCGACTGAACAGGCCCCCAGGCAAGCACCCAATTATTCGATTTCGCCCTGAGCCCGCCCAAAGCCTTTAAGGGAATAACATGCACCAGCTTACTATCGCCGAGATGATCCGCGGCCTGCAGAGCAAGGCATTCTCCAGTATGGAGTTAACTCGCCATCTACTTGCACGAATCCAACAACTAGACAGCAGCTATAACAGCTTTATTACCGTAACCGAAGAACTCGCCCTATCGCAGGCCGAAGCCGCCGATCAACGTATTGCCAAAGGCGAAGCACCCACCCTGTGCGGAGTGCCAGTTGCTCATAAAGACATCATCTGCACCAATGGCATACGCACCAGTTGTGCTTCAAAGATGTTGGACAATTTTATTCCGCCTTACGATGCCACCATAGTGGAAAACCTCAACGGCGCCGGCACCGTAACTCTGGGCAAAACCAATATGGATGAGTTCGCCATGGGCTCCTCCAACGAAAGCAGCTATTACGGCCCAGTAAAAAACCCCTGGAATACCCGTTGTGTACCGGGCGGCTCATCCGGAGGTTCCGCTGCAGCAGTAGCGGCGCTGCTAGTACCTGGAGCCACGGCCACAGATACCGGCGGCTCCATTCGACAACCCGCCGCATTGACCAATACCACCGGCCTTAAACCTACATACGGCCGTGTATCCCGCTGGGGTATTGTCGCCTATGCTTCCAGCTTGGATCAGGCAGGCCCTATTGCACGCAATGCTGAGGATGCCGCTTATCTGTTGTCTGCTATGGTCAGCCACGACCCAAAAGATTCCACCAGCCTGAACCGTCCGCATGAAGACTTCACCGCGGGACTGAGCGACTCTATCGCCGGCCTCAAAATCGGAGTCCCTAAAGAATACTTTGGGGAAGGCTTGAATGCTGAAACAGCCGCCCGCGTACAAGATGCCCTTAAGGAGTTTGAAAAACTCGGGGCCGAGCTGGTGGATATCAGTCTGCCACATACTGAGTTGGCTATTCCCGCTTACTACGTCATAGCCCCAGCCGAGGCCTCCGCCAACCTATCCCGCTTCGATGGGGTGCGCTATGGCCATCGCTGTGAAAACCCCAAAGATTTGCGAGATTTATATATGCGCTCCCGCGGTGAGGGCTTTGGCGAAGAAGTCCAGCGCCGCATTCTGGTTGGCTCCTACGCGCTATCCGCTGGCTATTACGATGCTTATTACAATAAGGCCCAGCAGGTGCGCCGACTGATCAAGCAGGATTTTGTACAGGCCTTTGAAAAAGTCGACGTAATTATGGGGCCCACCACACCCTCCCCAGCGTTTGAGTTGGGAGCCAAGGGGGCTGATCCGGTAGCCATGTACCTGGAAGATATCTATACCATCGCGACCAATTTGGCGGGCCTACCAGGCATGTCTATCCCCTGTGGATTGGTAAATAATTTGCCTGTAGGGCTTCAGATTACCGGTAACTATCTGGACGAATCCCGCATGCTCAATGTTGCGCATCAATACCAACAGGTTACCGACTGGCACCAAGCCAGCGCCGTATAAGGAGATCTATCGTGGAATGGGAAATCGTTATCGGGCTGGAAATTCACGTGCAGTTATCCACCCAATCCAAACTTTTTTCTGGCGCTAGTACCCGTTTCGGTGCGGCACCGAATAGCCAGGCCTGCGCCGTTGACTTGGCCATGCCCGGTACCCTGCCTGTCCCTAATGAGGAAGCCTTTCGTTACGCGGTTATGTTTGGCCTAGCGATGAATGCGGATATTAGTAAACGCTCTGTTTTTGAGCGTAAAAACTATTTTTACCCAGATCTCCCCAAAGGCTACCAGACAACCCAGTTGGAGCAACCTATCGTTGGGGCTGGCGAAGTTGAAATTCATCTAGAGGATGGCAGTAGTAAAAAAGTACGCTTGCACCACGCCCACCTAGAAGAAGATGCGGGCAAATCCTTGCATGAAGACTTCCACGGCATGTCTGGAATCGATTTAAACCGCGCGGGCACACCTCTGATAGAAATTGTCTCAGAGCCCGATATGCGCAGCGCTGCCGAAGCGGTTGCCTACCTGAAAAAAATCCACAGTATCGTCACCTATCTGGGCATCTCCGATGGAGATATGTCTCAAGGCTCTCTCCGCTGTGATGCCAACGTCTCTGTGCGATTAAAGGGAGAGGAAAAGCTGGGCACTCGCACCGAGCTTAAAAACATCAACTCCTTCCGCTTTGTTGAGCGAGCTATCAAAGTTGAAGCCGAGCGTCAGATCGATATTCTCGAAGATGGTGGCAGCATAGTGCAGGAAACCCGACTGTACGACGCGGATAAAAATGAAACCCGCTCCATGCGCAGTAAAGAAGTTGCCAATGACTATCGCTATTTCCCCTGCCCAGACCTACTACCCGTAGTACTCACCGATAACTATGTCGAGCAACTGCATGAACTACTTCCTGAGCTGCCCGATGCCAAAGCCGAGCGCTTCCAGTCAGAGTACGGCTTATCTGCCTACGACGCTGACCAACTCACTCAGGAGCGCGCCAGCGCCGACTACTTTGAAACAGTATGCAAATCCTGCGGGGAACCAAAACTCACCGCTAACTGGATTACCGGTGAGTTAGCCGCACTGCTGAACCGTCAGGAAATCTCTATACAGGATTCCCCGGTTAGCGCCCAGCAACTCGCGGGCTTAATCATGCGTATCAAAGACAACACCATCTCTAGCAAGATTGCCAAACAGGTTTTTGAAGCTATTGCACAGGGAGAGGGTAGTGCGGATGAAGTTATCGAAAAGCGTGGTCTCAAGCAGGTATCTGATACCGGTGCCATTGAAGAGATGGTAGAGACAGTTATTGCTGCCAGCAGCGCACAAGTAGATAACTACTGCAAAGCCGACGAATCCAAGCGGCCCAAGATGATGGGCTATTTTGTCGGCCAAATCATGAAAGCCTCGAAGGGTCAGGCGAATCCACAGATGATCAACAAGATCCTCAAGGATAAGCTCGACGCTCTCCTTTAAACCTTTTTAACCTGCGGCCAGGTTCAATCTACCTGGCTTCTTTCACTTAACTAAGGAAAAGATTTTGAGCCTAAAAAAAGACAAACAAAAAGTCCTCGGTGAAGTATTTGACGAGGAGCGAATTGCCGGTTTTCTGGTGGGGGAAGCACCAAAAAATACCAACCGGGATTTCCATTTACTTGAACGCGCCTACCGCAGTATGAAAGCGGAGAGTTTTGCCACTTTTGTACAACTATTTCTCGCCGAAGGTCATGACCTCAACAGTATGGATCCGGATGGAAAAACCTTATTAACCCGCATTAGTGAACACCGCCAGAGCAGCGAGTACATAGAAATACTAAAAGCCGCCGGTGCTAAACACTGATTGGCCGCCGCGCACCTGCGAGAGGTAACTTTATGACTTCAAATCCAGTCCATGGTATTGACGCGCTAATGCGCGGCGCCCGCCTATTAACCAAGCGTGAACTACGCCCCTTTATCCTGGTCCCCCTGCTGATCAACCTAGTGTTATTTATCGTGATCAGCGGCATCATGATTACCCAGCTCGGTGGTCTCAGTGAGTTTATCAGCAGTCTGCTGTCACACACCCCAGTGGACACTACCAATATGTCCTGGTGGGAAGCCGTGATGGCCAAAGGTGCCGCCTGGACCGCCAGCGTTTTTCGTTGGCTCGCCTGGATCATTGCAATTCTGGTGTTGTTTTTATTTTTCCTCGCCTATGGCTATTTGTTTGGGATAATCACCAATATTATTGCGGCTCCTTTTAATGGCCTTCTGGCCGAGAAAGTTGAAGAACTTCTCACCGGTAAAGCACCTCCTGCTGAACCAATGATACAGATGGTATGGCGTACACTGGGACGGGAACTGCGCAAGTTAGGTTATTTTATTTTCTGGGGAGTGATCATTTTTCTGATATCCACAGTAACCAGCTGGACCATAATTATCCCTGCCGTATTAGCTGCAGTTTGGGGTGCCTGGTGTATGGCAATACAATACGTTGACTACCCTCTCGATAACCACCAGCGTCCTTTTGACGAACTAAAGAGCGTACTACGCAGGCGCAAACTAACCAGCCTCGCCTTTGGTGGAAGCGTAATGCTGGCCAAGATGGTGCCCATTTTGAATATCTTCGTAATGCCTGCGGCAGTGGCAGGGGGTACCGCACTCTGGGTAGAGCGACTGCGCAGGGAGGGAGATCCTGGCACAAACTCTCACCAATACCCAGCCTAGATAGAAACAAGGTAATTGTCTGTCTCTTGATCTCTAGATGAATGCTTCTTTGACTCCAGTGAGTGGCAGAATGAGTCTGCTTCTCACTAAAAATGCATCACACTGGCTAGGCAGTTACTCACCCACCTAATTATTAGTACAAGCGTTAATGAATATCCTAATGATTACCAATGAATTCCCACCCTCCATCGGTGGGGTTCAGACTCATGTGCTCGAACTCTCTAGAGCGCTTGCCAAGCTTAATCACTCAGTACACGTACTGACCAGAAAGCCTTATGAGAACACTCCCGAAACTGACTGCTTTGACGATGTAACTGTTGAGCGCCTGAAGTTGCCAGACAGTCACCTACTCTACGACTGGCTATTACGCAGAAAAATTCACCAACAAGTACGTGAACGTAAAGTTGACATTGTGCATGTGCACGGCATGCGTCCTTTAAATGCCTGCAAGGGGCTAGATGTTCCCGTTATTTTCACCAATCACACCTCCTCATTTGTCAAAAGAGCACAAAAAGGGAAGAAAGCGCTCAAGAAGATGCGCAAACAATTGGATATTACTTCTAGCATACTTGCTGTCAGTGAAACCCTTATTGCCAACACTAGAGAAACGGGTTACCAAAAACCGATAAGCTTTACCTGTAATGGTGTAGATACTTCTGTATTTCATCCGGGAGAATCCTCCCTCAGAGAACAATTATCGATTCCAGAAAGTGCTTATGTTATTGCTATCGGCTGCCGACTCGAACGGGTAAAAGGTGTGCGTTTTTTGGCTGCGGCAGTTGCAGCGATTGATGACCCCCAACTATATCTGGTTGTTGCTGGCGAGGGTAAAGAGTCAGCAGAAATTAAAGAGTTACTAAAAGATAAAATAAGCTCAGGACACGCACACTTTCTCGGTAATGTCAGCAACAAGGAGATGTCAAACATTTACCGCGCCGCAAACGCCTCTTCGCTGCCTTCTTTTATGGAGGGAATGAGTATCGCCGGCCTGGAGGCAATGGCCTCGGGACTCCCCCTGATAGCCTCAAATGTTGGCGGCACGCCTTATATTGTCAACGATGGCATTACAGGCATTTTGACAAGGCCTGGCTCTGTGGAAGATCTACAAGGAGCCATTAAGCAACTAATGAATGACCGAAATTTGAATAATCGCATGGGGAATGCCGCGCTTGCCGTGGTACAAGAGAAATTCAGCTGGGAGAAAGTTGCCAACCAAGTACTCACTCACTATAAACAGTTGACTCGCAAATAGAAAACCAGCTGGTATAAGAAAGCACTTTTAGTAGAAATCAGCTGCGAAGAGACCACAACCGGGGCACATCAACTGGCTTATCCTTAATTACGGGGGACAAGCATCTCATAATTCCTTCAAGCTCACGTAATAACAATGGGTTTTCGAGGTACTCTCCCATCAGGCTTTGCAGAGACTCTCTTAACAGAGCATCGCGCAACTGTTGGGGATGCCTCACACCGGCAGATAGAATCTGCGGTAACCAAGAGGATAAATCCTGCAGGGTTAAATAGTCATTTCCCTCTTCGGGATATCCAGAAAAATCATCACTAAATGCCAAACCCGAAGAATGTTTGAGGAAATGACTATTAAGCGATTTATTACAGCACTCAAATCGTCTAAAGAAGCGCTCTGCCTCAACTTTTGCAGGGAAAGGCTCTGAAACTTCCAACCTCATCATCGGCTTGATTTTTTTAATCTCCGACTTAGAAACGCCAAGCTCTATTAGCTTATTAGTTAACAGAAATTCCTTTCGACCGACTCCCTCATTCACACGAACAGATGGGATGCAAAAATTCACTCCAAGCAATGAGCAAAAATCACTAACCACATCGCCTTCACGCAAGAACTCAGCAGAGAAATCCCGCACATTCAGGGCAGTTCCCCCAAAAACTGCAGCCCATATTTTTAACTTTGAAAAATAGTCAAAATACACCATTAAGTCAGTATTGAGATGTGGGAAAGCACCTTCGCAATGCCCAAATAACAAGCTGGAGGGGCTGACATCAGGTGCTGCCGCCCGTGCAGCCTGCCTTTTAAATGAGAATGCCTGTAAATCCTGCCGTCGCAAATAAACAACGACTTGGCAGCGGTCAAAAAATCTTCGACACTCCTTGTAGAGACTGTCAATATCTTCAAACGTATGCAGAAAACAAAGGTGCTCCGCAGACACAACGACATTATCACCGCGACTTGATGCCAGTAAGTCACTAAGCCGCCGGTTCAGACGATAGGACATTCGACCATTTTTTTTCTGGAAATCGACAGTACGAGAGGAACTCCCCTTTTTCCCCAAGGAAAGAAACTCTATACCTTTTGAACTTAATAGTTTGGTGGATTGTTTTAGAGCAAGCTGCAGTGCACTAGAGCCAGTTTTATGAAAACCGATATGAAGGAAGAGAGTTCGCATTCGAATACTTTTTGATTTTACATAGGTAAAAAAACATCCGAATGCAAGGCTGCGTCAAACATCTGAACAAATGAGGCAGCCCACGGAGTGAAAATCCCAACAACAGGAAAAATCTATACCAGTGTAGTTCAAGGATAGAAAAGGGAGGTCAGAAGAGGGAAAAAGGCAAAAACTGATGCACTCATTACTTATTGAGTAGATAAGGTATGTTTCCAATTACTAGAAACGCCAATAGGCCTTTAGCGGCCTATTAGCTTAAATGGAGTCAATGGCGAGAACGCCCCCGGCCACCACCGCGACGGTTACCGTGCCCTCCACGATGGTCCCTATCACCACCACTGCGACGCACTTCGACTCTCGGGGGCTCCTGTAGTAGCTCTTCGGGTGGGACTTCACATTTGAGCTTCTGTCCCAGTAACTGCTCGATCGGCTCCAGACGCATAGCATCATCTTCACAGGCAAAGCTGATCGATGTTCCAGTCTTGCCAGCACGACCGGTGCGGCCGATGCGATGAACGTAATCCTCAGGCTCTTCAGGAAGCGTGAAGTTCACCACATGACTAATGCCATCGATATGGATACCGCGCCCGGCGACATCCGTGGCTACCAACACCTTGGTTTTACCCGACTTGAAGTCGTCGAGAGTGCGTACACGCTTGTTCTGTGCCACTTCGCCGGAGAGTAGACCGGCGGAAATGCCGTGGGCGAGCAGGTGTTCATGCAAGCGGCGACACTGGTCGCGGCGGTTGGCAAAGACAATCAGGCTGTCCACCTCATCTCGCTGCAAAATATTGTAGAGGAGTGCGTACTTCTCCTCACTAGCGGCCAGATAGACATGCTGCTCGACGGAATCGGTAGCAACCCGTTCAGGTTCAATTTCTACCACTACCGGCTCTTCGGTCCATTGCTCCACTAAGTCATCGACTTCGGGGGTGAAGGTGGCAGAGAAAAACATGGTTTGGCGATGAGTCTTGCGAGGTGTCTGGCGTACAATCCTACGAACCTGGGGAATAAAGCCCATATCCAGCATGCGGTCGGCCTCGTCGATCACCAGCACTTCCACTTGATCCAGGAAGCAATCGCGGTTGCCGACAAAATCCAACAGGCGCCCCGGTGTCGCCACTAGAATATCCACTAATCGCTCATTCAGATTGCGCTGTTGCTTATCGTAATCCATCCCCCCCACCAGGGTATGGATTTCCAAGTCGGTGTATTTGCACAACGACTTGGCATCATCGGCGATCTGCATTACCAACTCGCGAGTGGGAGCGATGACCAGGGCGCGGGCTTCACCGGCGTAGCGCTCACCATCAAAGGGATGACGCAACAGATCATCAATGACCGTAATTAGGAAAGCTGCGGTCTTGCCAGTGCCTGTCTGGGCCTTGCCCACCAGGTCGTGGCCATTCAGGGTGTGAGGTAGAGAATGGCCCTGGATTGGCGAGCAGTACTGGAAACCCAGGTCGTGAATACCGCGCATTAGCTCCGGCGGCAGGCCCAAGTCATGGAAGCGGACCTTGCCCTCTTGCTCTGGAACCTTGAAATCACCCAAGGACCAGGGCGTTGCCGAGGCCTCCGCCTTAGGAGAGCGAGAACGCTGACGTCCCCTCTGGGAACTTTTGCCGCCGCTCCGGCGCGAACCTCCCTCGCTCTGGCCAGACTTCCCCTCGGCTTTTTGGCCCCCACGAGGCTTTTTAGAGGGATTCTGGCCACTTTTACGCTGCTGGGAGTGCTCGTCTCCCTGGCGGGGAGTCTTCTCCTCAGAGGAGGAGGAACGGCGGAACAACTTTCCTATCAAGTGAAATACTCGCTCAAATGTTCAAATAATCGGCGAGTATACCACCACTCTAGGTGGATTCTCGCCCACTACAGTGGCGGCACAGCCAATAATCAATACTAAAGAAGCGCCCCGCCCCACTACATAACAGTGCCAACAACATAATGAAGTAGGTCGCAGAAAACTCTATGCCGTTCTTCAGAACAGTAAAACTACCCTTCTCGGATAACCACTCATAGTTGCCGTGCTCTTTTAGGAGTTCTATAGCCTTCTCTTTGCGAGTGATGGCTTCATCAATCAGGTCCTCGCGCCACTCCCAAGGAGCAACCAGAGTTTTATCAGGCAGGGCTGACCACCCATTCTCCCAGTGTGCGGTAAACGCCGCCACCGCCATCACAAACATTAAGGGGATCGCCACCAACCTAGTGGCAAACCCCAGTAGGATGGCAATACCACCAAAAAACTCCGTCAATGCCGCTGCCCAAGCCATAAACAGTGGTGCCGGCAGGCCAAGACCCCAGTCGGGGTTACCAAACCAAGCGGCCACACTACTGATATCCCCCATTTTATTGAGGCCCGCCAAAATAAAAATCGGCGCCAAATAAATCCGTAGTGCCAGAGGCCCGAGCCAGTCGATTTTCTGCACCCAATGCACAAAGCAGCCATACCAACGACCCAGGGTATTCATAACAGAACCATCCTTTTCACTCTCTTTTCAGTATATGTGTTCACTTTAGTCGAGCGGCCCAGGCATCTCTTACACTGCCTCCAACTAAGCTTGTTCTTCCGAATCGCGGAATGGAGTAAATGCATAGTGAATACCTACGTACTGGTTCATGGCCTATTTCTCGGGGGATGGTGCTGGGGCCCCGTAGCCAGGCTGCTGACTGCCAACGGACACCGGGTATTCACCCCCACCCAGACAGGCCTGGGAGAGAGACATCATTTACTTTCACCCACAATAGGTATGGATACCTTTATCCAAGACCTGGTGAACGTAATCGAATTTGAGGAATTAAACCGGGTGATTTTAGTGGGGCACAGCTTTGGGGGCATGGCGGCCGCCGGCACCGCTGACGCACTTCCCGAGCGCATTCGCCATCTCGTTTACCTGGATGGTGCCATTCCCAATCCCGATCACGCTTTTGCCGAACAACTACCGCAAGATATCCTCACACAACGCCTGGCAGAGGCAAAAGAAATTCACGGCACCCGCTGTTTTTTACCGATAGATCCGGCGCAAATGGGAATTAAGAAGCAGGATGTTCAAAATTGGCTGCGCCGGCGTATGACCCCTCACCCCGTGAAAACTTATTTGGATCCCATCCAAATGAGACTCCCACCCGAGCAAGGACCGAGCTGTACTTTTATTCGCTGCACCAAGCCCTACTACCCCCCAGCCAATGTAAGCGGTGAGCGCGCGCAAAAGATTCTCGGCTGGCACTACCGAGAAGTTGCCGTCAGCCACGGTTGTATCTTTCTCACACCGCACAAAGTCGCCAGATTATTGCAGGAAATTCCTCTGTAGCCGCTGGGAGAAAACATGATTTAGCCGTAGAATATTCCGCCTTTATGGCGACGGGAAATTCTTGCTGTCAGCTCCCATCCAGCTCCCCCGCTCTGCTTTAAAGATCATTTGGCACAACCGACTGCCTCAATAACATTTTCTGCCCAGCCCCGGCTGAACTTGGCTGATATACCAAAATCATCGACAGGCTCTGCCTTAATAAACTTGGTTTTTCCCTTGCTCAAGATTTATCGACGCGCCATCTCCACCGAACTCTCCCACCTCACCACTCTGGGGGGGCCCTTAGTAGTCAGTAACTTGGCAGTGGTGAGCATGGGCGTTGTGGATACCATTGTCGCCGGTAACGCTGGGGAGGTAGACCTGGCCGGCTTGGCGCTGGGCTCAAGTATTTGGGCTGTATGCGCAGTTACCCTGATCGGCCTGCTCGCTGCAGTATCCCCGGTTGTTGCCCACTTGCGCGGAAGTCGCGATGAGGAAGGTTGTGCTGCCCAGTTACACCAAGCTCTCTGGATTGGCTTGATCGGCGGCATATTAGTGCTACTCGCCCTGCTCGCCGTGCCTGTGTGGAGCCAGTGGATCAAAACCGAGGAGCCTGTTCGACAGGTTTTACAGGGTTATATCCTGGCACTCACGGTAGGCACCCTACCCTTTGCCCTCGGAACCGCACTGCGCGGCTATTGTGAGGGTATGGGACAGGTGCGCCCAGTCATGCGTATTTATCTGGCCGCCGCCCTGCTCAATATCCCCCTGGACATTCTCTTTGTATTTGGCGCCGGCCCTATACCAGCTATGGGCGGTGCCGGCTGTGGCTGGGCAACCGCAGCGGTAAGCACCCTGATTGCTATCGCCCTGTTTTGGCATGCCGCCACAGATCCGGTATACCACCAACTCAAGCTAAAACTGATACCGCCCAGGCCCAACTGGCCCATTTTGAAACATCTTTTGGCTGTAGGGCTGCCAGTATGTGTCGGCGCTGCCAGTGAGGTCACATTTTTTGCCAGCTTGACGATTCTGCTCGCTCCCTATGGCGCAGCCATAGTGGCAGCGCATCAAATCGGCATGAGTATCGGCTCGATTTTTTACCTGGTAGCCCTGGCTCTAGCCCAGGCCCTGAGCATCCGTACGGCTCACTTACTCGGCCAGAAGCGCCCCAAGCGGGCACTGTTTGCCGGCAAGGTGGGGATTGGTAGTGGCGTCGTGTATGCCCTCGGAACAGGTGTACTACTGATCACCTTTCGCCACCTGTTTGTGCAGGCTTATACCAACAATGCGGAAATTATCGCAGTGGCAACCAACCTACTACTGCTCTGTGCCGCCTACCAATTTGTAGACGCCGCTCAAGCCATGGCCTGGGGAGCACTGCGAGGTTATAAAGACACCCGCGTTCCCATGTATATACAGCTGTTCTCTTACTGGCTGGTAGGGCTCTCCAGCGCCTATTGGCTGGGCGAAAACTTCTGGGGCGTTTATGGCTATTGGACTGGTGTCTGTATCGGCCTGGGCACCGCCTCGATCCTATTGGCGCTTCGACTGCGCCGAACCAGCCGCAAAGCCATTGCCAAAACCTGGGGAATACAGGTTGGTTCACATTCCCAGGGAACGCTTTGACTATACTGGCGCTCCAAGTCTCCAAGCGTGCCGGGCAACAATAATAACCGGCACCGCCCGCACAAGCAGTTAATCGGAGTTACCCAATGATCCCGCGCCTTTTCCCCAGCAGGCCCCGGCGCCTGTTGAGCCTTGCCCTGATTTTGGCCTCAGCCCAGGCCTGGGCAGTGAGTGCCACCATCGGCGAGCAAGAAAAACCCAACGTGAAGGCACAGGAAAAAGAGCAGGAAGGCGTCATCTCAAAGGCGGAAAACTTGCAATTGGACCAGCCGGTGATTACCGAGCTGGGCCCACCCACTGGCGCCGCGGAACCAATTATTGATACGCAGGCCAATGGGGAAGCCCCCCCTCAGAAATCACTGCCCCAGGCGGAAAATCTGCAGTTAGACCAGCCCATCAATGAACTGGAAGCACCGCCTTCAAATAAAGAGCCGCAAACCAGGCCTACAGTAGATACATCCACTCAGCCAGAATCATCCCCTACCGGCAATATTTCTATAGAAGTGGAAAAGGCCAAACCCCTGCGCTTGCTCGGTGCCGAGGTAACCCCGGCAACCTCCACCCGCCTGGCCTGGTCTCCCAGTCAACACTTTGAGGGTGTCTACAGCCCCACCGCCGTCCTGGTTGTCAACGGTGCCAAACCGGGACCGGTACTTTGCCTGACCGCAGCGGTCCATGGAGATGAATTAAACGGCGTAGAAACGGTGCGCAGGGTCATGTACGACCTCGATGCTGAACAGTTAAGTGGCGCGGTAATCGGCGTGCCTATCGTTAATCTGCAGGGCTTCCACCGCAGCTCACGCTACCTCACCGACCGCCGCGACCTGAACAGGCACTTCCCCGGAGACCCTAATGGCTCCTCTGCCTCACGGATTGCCAACTCCTTTTTCCACGAAGTCATCAGCCACTGCAATGCAGTGGTAGACCTGCACACAGGCTCTTTTTACCGCACCAACCTGCCGCAGTTACGCGGCGACCTCACCAACCCCAGAATCGTGAAAATGACCAAGGGTTTTGGCTCCACTGTGGTACTCCACAGCGCCGGGGCCAAAGGTACCCTGCGTCGCGCCGCGGTGGATGCGGGTATCCCCACCGTAACCCTGGAAGCCGGCGCGCCGATGGTGCTGGACGAGCGCTCCGTTAGCCACAGTGTGAAAGGGATTCGCACCCTGCTTAACCAACTGGGTATGGTGAGCAAGTTCCGCCTATGGGGTGATCCCGAGCCCGTATACTACAACTCCACCTGGCAGCGGGCCTCCACTGGCGGCATTATTTTTAGTGAGGTTCAGTTGGGAGAGTTTGTGCGCAAGGGAGATCTACTGGGCACAGTGACCAATCCCATCACCAATGTGCGCACAGAAATTCGCTCGCAGCACAACGGCCGTATTCTCGGCATGGCGCTGGATCAGGTGGTGCAACCTGGCTTCGCCGCCTACCACATCGGTATCCAGGCTCCGCAGGAACAAATCAGCCCGCCCGAAGAGGTCATCCCAGAAGAGACGGCTGCACAAAAACCCCAATCTCCAGATGCCCAAAAAACAAGAGTATCCGACAATAGCGCCGCGGACCTCCAAGGGGACGAGGACTAGCCCGCTACTGCGGGCCACTCACTTTATCGATAACCCTTGGGCTGGGCTGCTCCAGGGGCTCCGGTTGTAAAGTGATATGCTCGATATCAAAGCGCTTGGTCAGGGTCCTCCTCAAGCGCTCCAACACCGCGGGCCAAGCACTTAAATCATCCACCACAATGTGTGCCGACAGAGAGATGGTGCTGGAATCCAGACGCCAGATATGCAGATCGTGTACTGAGCGCACACCTACCTCCGCGGCCAGGGCTTCCCCCACAACTGGCAGGCTCAATTCCCGAGGAACACGCTCCATTAGCACATCCACCGCATCACGCAGCAGACGCACACAAGAAATCAAAATCAGAAAACAGATCAACAGCGATAACAGCGGATCAATCGGCACCCAGCCAGTAAAGTAAATCACCGCACCCGAAGCCAGGGCGGCTACTGAGCCGAGCATATCCCCCATCACATGAAGCAATGCGCCGCGAATATTGAGCGTGCGCTCGCCACGCAGTAGCACCCAAGCCGCCAGAATATTGATCAACAGGCCCGCCGCAGCTATCAACATCACCGTACTGCCGTGCACCGGTTGGGGGTTGCGCAGGCGGTTGATCGCCATAAAGGAGATTCCCACAACAATCAGCAACATAATCAGGCCATTCGTCACTGCTGCCAATACTTCCGCACGCCCCCAGCCAAACGACAATTCACGGTCTGCGGGCTTTTTTGCCAGCACCGCAGCAATAGCACCCAGTGCCAGGGCAAAAGTATCCGTGAGCATGTGGGCGGCATCCCCGAGTAGCGCCAGGGAGCCCGACAGCCATCCACCGATGGCCTCAACAATTGAAAAACTAAGCGTCAGAATCAGAGCAATAATTAGCGGGCGGAGGGCGCCATTTCCATTGCGATGGTGAACGTGATCGTGCATGAGCTCCCTCCCTTTTAAATCCTAGTAATACCCGCCCGGCTAGTTTTTTCGCCCCAGGGTTATGCGCTCCCAGCCGGAATAGTCTTTGCGACTCTCCACCGCTCTGTAACCGGCAGCAATAAAAATTTCCCATACGGATTCTGCCTGCTGCCAACCGTGCTCTACCATCAGCCAGCCGCCGTCTTGCAGAAAACTTCCCGCGCAATTGGCGATTTCTTCAATATCCGCCAGCCCATGGCGCTCAGCCACTAGCGCAGAGTGTGGCTCGAAACGCACATCGCCCTGGGCCAGATGAGGATCCGCTGCATCGATATAGGGGGGATTACTGACGATCAGGCCAAATTGCTGGGGCGGCAACTGGGCAAACCAATCACTTTCCAGGATCTGCACATTGGTGAAACCGAGGCGCCTGCGGTTATCCTCCGCTAACGCCAGGGCAGCGGGAGACTTCTCCGCCGCAATAATCTGCCATCCCGGTTTTTCCGAGGCCAATGCCAGGGCAATTGCCCCGCTACCAGTACCCAGGTCGAGTGCGCGCAATTTCTCTTGAGGGCAGAGTTCCAGCGCGGCTTCCACCAGCAGTTCGGTATCCGGGCGGGGAATTAATGTAGAGGTATCGACCCTCAAGGTGAGAGACCAAAACTCCCGCTCACCGGTCAGGTGAGCCACAGGTTCACCATCTTTACGACGCGTCAGCAGTCCATCGAACTCACTCTGCTCACTCGTGCTCAGCTCGTACTCCGGCCAGGTATACAGCCAGCTGCGCTCACGACCGAGAATATGTGCCAACAGGACCTCTACGTCGAGTCGCGCTGACTCACTGTCGATAAGTTCAATACTACGGGCGAGATTATCCTTCACACTGCTCATAGGAAAACGCTACCCAATATCGCCATACAACACGGCAACTACTGTCCCATCGCCGCCAGCTGATCCGCCTGGTGTTCGGTACGCAGCGGCTCAATCACCTCTTCCAGGGCACCCTGCATCACTTCATCGAGCTTGTACAAGGTCAGACCGATACGGTGATCGGTTACACGCCCCTGGGGGTAGTTGTAGGTGCGAATGCGCTCGGAACGATCGCCGCTACCCACCAGGCTACGACGGGCATCAGAGATCTCCTGTGCAGCAGCCGCCTCCTGCTCGCTGGAAAGCTTGGCCTGTAATAGTGCCATCGCCTTGGCCTTGTTTTTATGCTGGGAACGCTCGTCCTGACACTCCACCACGATGCCGGTGGGTAGGTGCGTCAGGCGCACAGCGGAGTCGGTTTTATTGACGTGCTGACCACCAGCTCCCGAAGCGCGGTAGGTATCCACACGCAGATCGGCCTTATTGATCTCGATCGCATCGCGCTCGTCTGGCTCCGGCATTACCGCCACGGTACAGGCGGAAGTGTGAATACGCCCCTGGGATTCAGTTTCCGGCACTCGTTGCACACGGTGTGCACCGGATTCAAACTTCAGCCTGGCGTAAACATCTTCACCGGCCACACGGGTGATAATCTCTTTGTAACCGCCGTGCTCGCCAGCATTCTCACTGACAATTTCAATACGCCAGCCCTGTTTTTCGGCATAACGCGAGTACATACGGAAAAGATCGCCGGAAAAGATCGCCGCTTCGTCACCGCCGGTGCCAGCGCGAATTTCCAGGAAGACATTCTTGCGGTCATTGGGGTCCCGGGGCAGCAGCAGGGTTTGCAGCTCGCGCTCCATGGGCTCCACCTGGACCTCTGCCTCACGCAGCTCCTCCTGGGCCATTTCACGCATCTCGGGGTCGCTCTCGCCAAGCATTTCCCGCGCCGCAGCCATATCCTCTTTCAGCTGTTTGTAACGGCCGTAACACTTGACCACTTCTTCCAGCTCGGAGTACTCCCGCGATAGCTCACGGAACTGATCCTGATCGGAAATTATGCTGGCGTCACCAAGCAGCGCGGAAACTTCTTCGTGGCGCTCCTGCAGATTCTCCAGCTTGTTCAATAGGGATTCTTTCATTTCTGTTTTTTCTCTAATTCGGTATCGGCGAGATCATCGAGCCCCACCACTTCGCGGGCGATACGCAGCCGCTCCAGATCGCCATCCGCAGTCGCTTTTTTCAGGCTGATCGTGGGAGCATGGATCAATTTGTTGGTCAGTGAACGGGCCAGCTGCTCCAGCAGACGCCTGGGGTCATCGCCCTTATCGAGCTGCAGCAGTACCCGCTCAAGTTCGGTGCCACTTATCTGCTGTGCGCGCTGGCGGTAGCTGCGAATCGTGTCCACCGCTCCGAGAGCACGCCCCTCTTTGGTAAATTCCGCCGCAGCGCTATCTACAATTTCCCCGGCGGCCTCAGCGGCGCGTTCGCGGGAGCGCATCCCCTCATCGATCACGCCGCGCAGATCGTCAACACTGTACAGGTAGACATCGTCCAGTTCGCCGACCTCGGTTTCAATATCCCGTGGCACCGCGATATCCACCATAAACATGGGGCTGTGACGGCGCTTGCGCAGCGCGGATTCCACCGCCCCCTTCCCTAAAATCGGCAGCTGACTGGCGGTGGAGCTGATCACGATATCGGCGCGGGACAAGTGCTCGGGAATATCTGCCAACAGTATCGCTTCAGCACCGAAATTTTCCGCCAAAGACTGCGCGCGACTCAGAGTCCGATTAGCCACGATCAGCTGCTTAATGCCCTGATCTAACAGGTGGCGCGCCACCAGTTCCACCGTCTCACCGGCACCGATCAGCAGCGCAGTCTGTTGCTTCAAGTCGGTAAAAATACGCGAAGCCAAGGATACTGCCGCATAGGCAACAGAGACGGGGTTTTCACCAATCGCCGTCTCTGTGCGCACCTTTTTCGCCACGGTAAATACCCGTTGGAAAACCCGGTGCAACTCGCTGCCGACACTGCCAGACTCCCGCGCCACCGCATAGGCGGACTTGATCTGGCCAAGAATTTGCGGCTCCCCAAGGACCAGTGAATCGAGCCCACAGGCGACGCGCATCATATGGCGCACCGCCGCCTCACCACTGTGGATATAGCTGCAACCTCGCAGCTGCTCCAGCGGTACCTGATGGTACTCGGCCAGCCACTGCAGCAGCGGCTCCGCCTCCACATTGCCGTAGATTTCGGTGCGATTACAGGTGGAAAGAATGGCGAGTTCCCGGCAGTCGAGCGCCTTGCGCGCATCCCCCAGGGCACCGGACATCACCTCGGGTGCAAAAGCGACCCGTTCGCGCACCTCGATTGGCGCACTGTCGTGGTTGATCCCCAGGGTAACAATTGGCATAGAATTCCGTCGGCTAAATCTAGAGGCGCGTCATCCGCATTCGGGGCGCATTTTCACGGGCCACCGCTTTGCTTGCAAGCTGATGAGGCGGTTTAATTATGCGCTGATTTGAATAACCGGCCCAGGGCCCGCGCTCCAGAAGCGGATTCACGGCTAGAATTATATGGCGATAAACGTTTAAAACACGCCACTCTGACACTGCATCCCAGTAGCAGCCATGTATGGATACGATCTATGCTTCCACCCCATCGTCCGCTCCCCCTCCTCAAAAACCAAACTCTATCACTCGGTGCGCTCTGCCTATCCTTCGTCTACCTACTGAGTGCCTGCGCCCAAATACCGCCTGAAACGGCAACCAATGAGGAAACCGAGCCTTCAGCTCGGGAGCAGCACCGCGATGAAGGGGCGGCCGCCGCCGGGGAGGATGCAGCGCGCAGCTTCCCCATAGATACGTTTTACACACTGTTGGTAGCCGAAGTCGCCGGTATACGCGAACAGTACGATGTGGCCCTGGCCAACTACTACCACCAGGCTGAAGTTACTAAAGATGCAGGCGTGGCAGCGCGTGCAACCCGCATCGCACGCTTTCTCAATGCGCGTCAGGCCGCACTGCGTTCGGCACAGTTGTGGGCTGAGCTGGAGCCGGACAATGCGGATGCCCAACTGGCACTGACCGCAGAGCTCACCTTGTCTGGAGAGTTTTTAGAGGCCATGAAACACGCTGAGAGAGCGCTCGCTCTCGGCGGCAAAGCACCGATGCAATCCCTCGCAGCCACCGCCATCGGCCACCAACAACTCGATGAACAACTTCGTGCAGAATTTGCCCGGCTGGCTGGGGTTTACCCCAATAACGAGGAAGTCGTTATGGCCTATGCCATGGTATTGCGTGATGCGAAGCAGTACAGGCGCGCCCTCGCACTGGTACGCCACATTCAGGAACAACACCCCGAACAAATCGATGCACCGCTGCTACAAAGCCATCTTTTGGTGGACTTGGATAGGCGCAACGAAGCCATTCAGTTATTGGAAAATTTAGTCAAAATTTATCCAGATGAAACCCGCCTGCGCCTACAATACGCGCGCCTGCTTATTCGCGAAGACCTCAATCTTGCTCGCCAACAATTCGCCGAATTAGTCAAACAGCGTCCAGAGGACGGCAACCTGATTTTATCCCTGGCGTTGATTCACTATGAAACCAACCAGCTCGGTGAAGCCAAACCCCTACTCGACCGCCTACTGGAACTAAAACAACACGAATCGGCAGCACACTTTTACTTGGGCGGACTCGCGCAAAAGCGGGGTGACAACGACACTGCCGCCGCTCACTTCCAACAAGTGCAACCCGGCAACGATTACGTGGAGGCCATCACCAAGGGCACCAAGCTACTCGCAGCCAGCGGTAAACACCGTGAGAACAACCTGTGGTTTGCCAAGTTGCGAGAGCGGCACCCCGGACAGGTAGAACATTTTTTCCTGATGGAGGTCGAACTGCTGCGCAGGAATGGTGAGCCACAGATGGCCCTACAAGTGGCAGACCAGGCCATTTCTAAACTGAATAACAGCGGCCGCCTGATGTATAGCCGCGCCCTGCTCAACGACCAGCTGGGCAATGCCGCAGCGTTTGAGAAGGACCTGCGTACACTACTGGAACGCGACCCGGATAACGCCACGGTATTAAACGCACTGGGCTACAAGCTGATCGACGATGAGGCCCGCCGCCAGGAGGCCCTGCAACTTATCAGCCGGGCTCTGGAGCTGGAACCGGAGGATCCAGCCATTATCGACAGTATGGGCTGGGTGCAGTACCGTCTGGGGAATTATCGCGACGCGGAAAAATATTTGCGCAAAGCCCTGGAAAAACTGCCGGATCACGAAATCTCTGCCCACTTGGGTGAGGTACTCTGGGTCCAGGGGGATCGCGAAGCGGCCCTCAAAGTCTGGAACGATGGGCTGGCCGCCAATCCAGAGAGCAAAATTATTCCGGCTGCGATGAAACGATTGCAAATCAAAGAAACACTGGAACAACATGTATCCGACAACTGACGCCGCTACCCGTAAGTTTTATTTTCTCCTGGCAACAGCACTGACTCTGCTGATCTCCGCGTGTGCTGGCCAAAAGACCAAAGAGCCCGTTGCTCAGGAGCCCCCCGGCGAAACTGCGGCCCCCACTTCGGTAGCCCAGCTCAAACAGTGGACTATCAAAGGAAAACTCGGCGTGCGCTCTCCGGCAGATAACGGCAGTGCCAATTTGACCTGGCAACAGAGTGGCCCGCAAAATTTTCGTATTCACCTAAGCGGCCCCTTGGGTGCTGGTACCACGATAATTTCCGGTTCCGCTGGCGGTGTCAGTCTGGTGCGCGGCAATGAAGCGCCGGTAGTCGCCCGCGATGCCGCCCAACTCACTCAGCAAACTCTGGGCTGGCCACTGCCCGCAAGGGAAATGTTCTACTGGGTACGCGGTCTTCCCGCGCCCGGTCCAAGAGGCGCTGAAAAACACAACGGCCAGGGCGAGCTACAGAGCCTGCAACAATCCGGCTGGTCGTTGCGGTTCAGCGATTATCGCCAAAACGGCCCTTACCTACTTCCCACACGTATTAAAGCCCAGACCAACGGTGCCGCCGGGCCGGTACAAGTCACTCTGGTAATTAAGGACTGGGCTTTTTAAATGCCGAAGCCCCGGCATGCGGGTATGATGCGCCCAACAGAATTAACCGGCCCAACATTCCCGCATGCTAACCTTACCCGCCCCCGCAAAACTCAACCTGATTCTGCGTATACTCGGCCGTCGCCCCGACGGTTACCACGAACTACAAACCCTCTTTCAAATACTCGATTACGGCGACAGTCTTGAGTTCTCCCTGCGGGACGACGGCATTATCCGTGTGGATGCAGGCGCTTTTGATGTTCCCGAGCAGGACAACCTGGTTTACCGCGCAGCTCTATTGCTACGCAAAAATGTACAGTGGCAGAATAAATCGCTTCCCGGTGCAGATATCCGCCTGAGTAAAAAGTTGCCACACGGTGGCGGTATCGGCGGCGGCAGTAGCGACGCAGCCACTACTCTGCTCGGTCTCAACTATCTGTGGCAGTGCCATCTATCCATCGATACCCTCGCCGAGCTTGGCCGGCAACTCGGCGCAGATATTCCAGTATTTGTGCGAGGGCAAACCGCCTGGGCCGAAGGTGTTGGAGAAAAACTCACACCACTTTGCACAGAAAAACACCACTATTTAGTCCTTGCTCCCGGTTGCCAGGTGAGTACCGCAAAAATTTTTTCCGATTCCCGTTTGACAAGAGATTCCGACGCAATTACATTAGCGGCCCTTCGCGAGGGGCAGCTCAATGAAACGCCACTCAGCAGTAAAAAACTGGAAGCTTTTTCCGGTAACGACTGCCAGGAACTTGTTGAGAGTCTCTACCCTGAAGTTCGCGATGCCCGAGAGTGGCTGCAGCAATTTGCGCCAGCACAACTCACCGGCACCGGAGGTTGCGTTTTTGCCGCCTTCGAAACTGAGCAAGCAGCCCGATCGGCACTTGCCAGGCTACCGCGAAAATGGCAGGGTTTTGTTGCGGCCGGTGTACAGATTTCACCGACACATCAGCAGCTCGCGAAATTAACCTCAAGCAATTGAGGAAAGATACTGGGGCGTAGCCAAGCGGTAAGGCAGCGGGTTTTGATCCCGTCATGCGAAGGTTCGAATCCTTCCGCCCCAGCCATTTTCCTTTTATACAGTGGCACCAGCAAAAACCGGTTCCGACATGTTTCAGTCGACACTGACCCAACCGGCCGAGGCCACTCGTAGCGGGCTACAAAAAGCCTACCCCCGAATTCTAAAGAATAATGTCGAAGGCAGTTTTGCATGCAACTCCCTGCCGTCGACCCGGAGGCTTTCCGAATATCAAAGCAACCACCTGGGTGACCAGGAGCCACGGCCAGCACATTTAACAGCTTCGCTATCCGCTCTATCGCCCCCTATAAAAAGTGGTGCTATCGCATCCTAACTGCTAGCAAATTATGCCGGCATCTACACTTCAACTCACTTCAAGACAGAATTAAAGGAACTCGCAGTGGCTGACTTAATGGTCTTCACCGGCAACGCAAACCCGGAACTGGCGCAGAAAATTGTCGACCATATGGCGATCCCCCTGGGCGAAGCCACGGTCAAGCGCTTCTCCGACGGCGAGATTGCAGTTGAAATTACCGACAACGTGCGCGGTCGCGACGTTTTCGTAGTGCAATCCACCTGCCAGCCCACCAATCGAAACCTGATGGAGCTAATCCTACTGGTTGACGCCCTGCGCCGCGCCTCAGCCGGCCGCGTTACCGCAGTGGTTCCCTACTTCGGCTACGCCCGCCAGGACCGTCGCGTGCGCTCCCAGCGTGTCCCAATTTCCGCAAAAGTGGTTGCCGATATGATGGTGAGCGTGGGTATCGACCGCGTGCTGACTGTCGATCTGCACGCCGAGCAGATTCAGGGCTTCTTCGATGTGCCTGTGGATAACGTTTACGGCTCTTCCGTGTTGCTCGACGATATCGAGCGCCAGAAGTACCAGAACCTAGTTGTGGTATCCCCCGATATTGGCGGTGTTGTTCGTGCCCGCGCCGTGGCCAAGAGCCTCGACTGCGACCTAGCCATCATCGACAAACGCCGCCCCGCCGCCAACGTTGCCGAAGTGATGAACATCATCGGTGAAGTTAGTGGCCGCACCTGCCTGCTGGTAGACGATATGGTCGACACCGCTGGCACTTTGTGCAACGCCGCCAACGCCCTGAAAGAACACGGCGCCGAGAAAGTTGTCGCCTACTGTACCCACCCAGTACTGTCCGGCAATGCCATCAGCAACCTGAACAACTCCGTTCTGGATGAGCTGGTGGTTACCGACTCCATCCCCCTGGGTGACAAAATGGAAAAGGCTCCAAAAATTCGCCAGCTGACCTTATCTGCCATGCTGGCCGAGTCCATGCGCCGTATCAGCAATGAGGAATCCCTCTCTGCGATGTTCCGCTAAGGACTCCATCGGCAAATAGAAAAGTGCCCCGCAGCAGCGGGGCACTTTGCGTTTGGGACTGATTCCCGTAGAATACGCGCCCGCCCGGCACTGCCGGGCTATTACTTCTGGGCAAGCGCCCAATTTACACTAACGCCAGAGCGGTCCGGTCGCAGGTCTCTCTGGACAGACAACCCGAGGTTTTACCCATGTCTGATATCAAACTGAACGCCATTGCCCGCAGCGATGAAGGGAAAGGTGCGAGCCGCCGCCTGCGTCGCCTGGAAGGCCGTGTACCCGGCATCGTTTACGGTGGCGAAGTTGAGCCGCAATCCGTATCCCTGCTGCAAAAGGACCTGTTCAAGGCCCTGGAAAACGAAGCTTTCTTCTCCTCCATGCTGACCATCGACGTCGACGGCAAAGAAGAGAAAGTTATTCTGCGCGATCTGCAACGTCACCCTGCAAAGCAGCTGCTTCTGCACATTGACTTCCAGCGCGTTTCCGCCAGCACCAAAGTACATGTGAAAGTGCCCCTGCACTTCCTCAACGAAGAAACCTGTAAAGGCGTTAAGGCCGGCGGCATCGTTTCTCACACCCTGACCGAGCTGGAAGTAAATGCTCCTGCCGGTAAACTGCCCGAGTTCATCGAAGTGGACCTGGCGGACCTGGAACTGGATGGCATCCTGCACATCTCCGACCTGAAACTGCCGGAAGGTGTTGAGTCTGCGGATCTGAGCCACGGCGAAGACCACAACCTGGTTGTAGCTTCTATTCACAAGCCTCGCGGCGCTGTTGAAGCTGAAGCCGAAGAAGCTGGCGAAGGCGAAGAGTAATCACCTTGGCTGCGGCACCGGATACTCCGATCCAGTTGATTGTCGGCCTGGGCAACCCCGGGCCGGAATATGACCGGACAAGACATAACGCCGGTGCCGACTTTGTTGTCGAACTGGCACGCCGCCATGGCACTCAGCTCAGCTCCGACAGCAAATACCACGGCCTCACCGGCCGTGTGCGAATCGGCAACCGGGTAGTCCGATTGCTGATTCCCACCACCTATATGAATCGCAGTGGCCAGGCTGTAGGCCCGCTGGCGAACTTCTACAAAATTCCCCCGGAAGCCATATTGGTCGCTCACGATGAGCTGGACCTGGCCCCCGGTATCGCGCGCCTGAAAGCTGGCGGCGGTCACGGCGGACACAATGGCTTGCGGGATATTATTGCCGCTCTGGGCAACAACCGGGACTTTATGCGCCTGCGACTCGGCATCGGCCACCCCGGTAGCGCCAGCGAAGTGGCGCGCTTTGTCCTTCAGCGCGCCCCCAGGGCGGAACAGGAAACTCTGGCTGACGCCATCGATCACTCGATCGACGTGCTACCCACCGCCGCCAGCGGCGACTGGGGCGCAGCCATGAAAACGCTGCACACCGCCAAATAGATCCCACCGGGCGGCTTGCCTTTTGCCCCGGAAATCTCGATAGTGTGCTGCGCCAAATTGCCGGTATTTTCCCGGCTGGCCCGGATCATTCGGAGGCCGCGCTACCCAGCCCGCCCAGACTCCCGCCAGCGCAATCACTACCGGACTTCAAACGCAATTAGCAGAGCGCGCGCTACGCGCCTCAGGCAAACGGAAAAATATCACCATGGGTTTTACTTGCGGTATTGTCGGCCTGCCTAACGTGGGCAAATCCACCCTCTTCAATGCATTGACCAAGGCGGGAATCGACGCAGAGAACTTCCCCTTCTGCACCATTGAGCCGAATGCCGGTGTGGTACCTGTGCCGGATCCCCGCCTCGACAAGTTAGCGGAGATCGTCAAGCCCCAAAAAGTGATTCCAACCACCATGGAGTTCACCGATATCGCCGGACTGGTTGCAGGTGCCTCCAAAGGCGAAGGTCTGGGCAACAAATTCCTCGCCAATATCCGCGAGACCGATGCCATCGCTCACGTTGTACGCTGTTTCGAAGACGACAATGTCATCCACGTGGCCAATCAGGTGCACCCGGTATCCGATATCGAAGTAATCAACACCGAGCTGGCACTCGCCGACCTGGACACTGTGGAGAAAGCTCTGCAACGCTTTACCCGCGCCGCCAAGGGGCAGGACAAGCACGCCATCAAGATGAAAGCGCTGCTGGAAAAAATCCTGCCACACCTGAACGAAGCCAAGCCGCTACGCTCCTTTGGCCTGTCCGAAGATGAACTGACGGACCTGCGTGAACTGAGCCTGCTCACGGTGAAGCCCACCATGTACATTGCCAACGTGCACGAAGACGGTTTCGAAAATAATCCGCACCTGGACGCCGTTGCCGCCATCGCCGCTGAAGAGAACGCTGTACTGGTACCCATCTGCAACAAGCTTGAAGCGGAAATTGCCGAACTGGACGACGATGAGAAGCAAGAATTCCTGGAAGAACTGGGTATGGAAGAGCCGGGCTTGAACCGTGTAATCCGCGCCGGTTACCAACTGCTTGGCCTGCACACCTACTTTACCGCCGGCGTGAAGGAAGTGCGCGCCTGGACCATCCCGCTAGGTGCCACCGCACCCAATGCCGCCGGCAAGATCCATACGGACTTTGAGAAAGGCTTTATCCGCGCCGAAGTGATTAGCTACAGTGACTTTGTCGATCACAATGGCGAGGCTGGAGCCAAAGACGCAGGCAAGTGGCGCCTGGAGGGTAAAGATTATGTTGTCGCTGATGGTGACGTAATTCACTTCCGCTTCAACGTCTAATCCCCCTGCTATCTATCCTTCGCCTCCCCACCCCGGGGAGGCTGTCTCTGCGGCGTAAGATCCATGGCGCAATCAAACTGGAAAGTCGGCCTGCCTTTGGCATTGACCACCGTCTTTATGTGGGCAGCCCTGCCCATCGCCCTCAAAGGCCTTTTGGAACACATCAGCCCTGAGACCGCCACCTGGTATCGTTTTGCTGGCGCGGCGTTGTTGGCGGGACTCTACTACGGGCGTGCACGGCAATTGAAATTAAAGGCACTGTTCAGCCGCAGCCTGCTGCTGTTCACCCTACTCGCCGTGGCCGGGCTGCTGTTGAATTACCTCACCTATGCCAGCGGCCTAAATCACATCACCCCAGGTGCGGCACAGATCGTGATCCAGCTGGCCCCGCTACTACTGCTGATCTCCAGTGTTCTGTGGCTTAATGAACGCTTTTCTCCGAGACAGTGGGCCGGTGTGGCCCTAGTGGTGATGGGGCTACTGTTATTTTTCAACCAGCGCCTCGCCGAGCTGGGGAGCGGCGCCGATAGTGATTACCTGCTGGGGCTCGGATTGATCCTGATCGCCGCGGTATCCTGGGCGGTATATGGCTTTTTCCAGAAGAAAATCCTCAGCCGCGCCACACCCCAGGACTTGCTGGTATTGATTTATATTGCTGGCACCCTGTGCTTCCTACCCATGGCAGATCCACTGGATGTCACCCATCTGGGCTGGCTGGACTGGCTGCTACTTGCATTTCTTACCGCCAACACACTGATCGCCTATGGCGCCTTTAGCAAGGCCCTGGCGCACTGGGAAGCCTCCAGTGTCAGTGCCACTCTGTCACTGGTACCAGTAATCACGCTGCTGTTCAGCACCCTGGTGAGCAGTATCTGGCCCGATTACATCGCGGTGGAGCCGCTTAACTGGATCAGCTGGAGTGGTGCCGCTGCGGTGGTACTGGGTTCCGCCCTCGCCGCTATCCGTTCCGGGCATCGCGCCACGGGCTCTGCGGCTCCAGATGAAAAAAATCGCTAACTACCTGAAAAGAATACAAAAAAGTGTTGACACACCCAGCCCATCGATTAATAATGCGCGCCCTCGGGACAGCCGAGACAACAAAAGAAATGGCAAGGTAGCTCAGCCGGTTAGAGCGCAGCACTCATAATGCTGAGGTCGGGAGTTCGAGTCTCCCCCTTGCTACCATTTCAAATCACAGAGACTATTCTTTGTGAACCTTGAAACTGGGGCGTAGCCAAGCGGTAAGGCAGCGGGTTTTGATCCCGTCATGCGAAGGTTCGAATCCTTCCGCCCCAGCCATCTTCCAGAATTTATCCCGCAGGCCCGAATCAGGGCAGCACTCGAAGCCAGATTACTTAGCAGCCGATATTTTTTATCGCAAAACATCTAGTCTTTGCCGCCGGCACGCAGTCGCGCGCCAGCACTCGCCAAGCTCCCTTATTTAACCCCCGGTATCAAACTCTCCTCTATCGCAACTGCCTTAATCTCTGCACCAGACCCATTTGCTGCCGCGCCACGGCTGCGCTCTCGGCGCAACCCCAATACCCGCAGCCACTCGAACCCCAGTAAGCACAGCAATAACGCCAATAGCACTAGAGGTCCTCCCAGGCCGCTTAGGGCTTGCCGTTCCGACGCACAGGTCCACACAAGCTGTACAACACACAGTAGAGCCACAATTAGCAGGGTGGGTTTGCGCCCCAGCAAGCTCACAACAAAAACACCAAGGGGCGCCCCCAAGGCCACCACCGGCGCCGCTGCCAGCCAGTTACCAAAAACCCCTGGCTGCCAGTCGCCGGCCAGCGACTTCACCAGCACACCGAGTACAGAGCAGAAGGCCATGATCACTACCGAGGTGGGAATCGCTACCTTCAGGTCCACACGGCTCAGCAGCACCAAAGCCGCGTACACCAGCATATCCACACCAACCCCGGTTACCGAGACCACACAGAAGCCTGCAAAAGCCCCAAGCAGAAGACCTACACGAAAATCCGTTGGGCACTGCGGATCACCCTTGTGCTCACAGTCGGTGATCTCGGAGAGCCGATACAAATGAAATATCCCAAAGCTGCCCCAAAGCACCGCGAAAGAGAGCTTCACCCACAGCTCGGAAATCATCGGCGCAAACAGCAATATGCCCGCAGGAGTGGCCAATAAAGAACCGAGCAAGGCGCCGCGTAGCATCGACCAGGCTAACGGCTGCTGCCGACAAAGAATAAACAGGCTGGCACTAACCATACCGATCGACTGCACCGCAAAACTGAAGTCGCGGCCGAGACTGGCAGGCATATCAAATAAGAGCACCAACACGGGGAAGCCCACCGTGCCTCCACCCATGGGCGTGGAACCGGCGGCATAGCTGCCGAGCGCCATTGCAAGCGCCATGGACCAATGCTCCAGTGCTAGGGCCAAGTTATTGCCCTGCATAACGAGAAACAGCCAGACTCCGTAAAATAACGCCAACCAGGCAAACCAGTAGCGGAGAGAGAGCCGCGCTAGGTATTTCATTTTATTATTCGCGAACTTAAACGTCAGAGGGGCTAATAGTGGTACGAGTGCAAGGCGGGATCAAGGAGGGATAATGACTGCTGATAACTGCATCTCGTAATACTGATGCGCGCAGGCAGCCCGGCAACCGCAATTGCCGGGCTGTACAGGATTAGTTCAGACGCTTCTTGCGAATCAGATTCTGAACCTGCATGGAGGACATCATGGAAGCGTAGATCGCCGGCAGAGCGCCACGCTTGCGCAGTTCCAGGAAGTCTTCATCGGACAGCTTGTTCAGCTTCTCTTCGTCAATCACGTAGAAACCAGTCAGATCGTAGGGCTTATCTTCTTCGGTAATACGCAGAGTCAGCTTCTTCTGGGTCAGCAGGTCTTTGGATACCAGGAATTCGATAAACGACTCGGTAACAGATACGCGCTGGGCAGTTTCTACCACCGCCTGAGCGCGGTTTTTCAGGTAGTCAGTCTGCTCGCCCTCACCGTCAAACAGAGCCTCGCCTGCGGACTCACTCAACATACTGGAGTCTTCATCGATACACAGTACCGCCTGATCAGTGTTCTCTGGGTTCTTCACCAGCACGAATGGGTAGGTGCGAACCTGCAGAGGAATGTAGCTGCCATTCCAGCCCTCAGCGCCAGAGAACAGGTTTTCACCGGGACGCAGGCCTGTAAGAGCCACCACTTTAAACTGCTCAGTATTCTGGTCTTTTACGAACAGGATCGGATAGCTCTGGGCCGCCTGAACAATTTCCTGAACCACCAGCGGCAAAATATGATTGCTGCTCACATGGTCAAAAGTGATGTCCTGGGTGAGTTTCAGGTTGGCGTGTGCCTTTTTATCCAAAGCTTTGATCTGTGCCATAAGTACAACTCCTAGCTACTTTTATAGTTACTTAATTTTCAGAGATACCCTAACGTACCACTTAATTGGCTTATAAACGATGACAAGCGCTTTCCTGTAGTCGCCGGAAACCAAAGTCAGCATTAAACAGGTAAGCGGGCCAACAGGCAATCTCGACCACCAGTAAATTATCTAAAGACAAAATCCCGCGAGCATGCCTCTCCCAGCAAAGACTTGGGTTCCAGCCATATAATAGAAATGTGAGGCATAACAGTCCAAGCTTGCACAGGGAACCATCAGAGTAGAATTATTTAAGGGACCCGTAACAGTAGGGAAAGTTAGTCAACATTGTTCAATAAATCCGCAATCAGAGCGCTGAGCTAGTGATTGTGCTCTTCAAGTCAATGAAAGCCCTATCCAGCACCCTGTCCTCACCTGATCTCACAATATCCAGGGTGCGCTCCACCAGAATATCTGGCTGGATACCATAGCCAACAAACTCCCGCCCATCAGGGTAAGTGTCCCGCTTGGTACACACCCTGAAAGTACCACCTCCAGGAAGATCTACAATCATTGGCTGACCTGTACTGCCATAAGTAGGCTCACCGACGGTAGTAAAGTGCTCGAGAGAATCTGCATACACCAAGAAATCTTCGGCTGCAGAGGCGGTATTTCGGCCAATTAGTACATAAGTTGGCACTATGTGGTTACTATCCAATTTCGGCTCAACTATATCCCCGGAGTCCTCACTAAATTCCCACGAAGCACCCTCTGCATAGGGCCGATACTCTTCTAAATCTTCAAACTGATCGGCAAAAGAGCCCCAGGCCTTATAAGCCGCAACATGTTTGGGAGTTTTCCATACAGAGCCTGGTAAATTCCGATCAGCCAAATAAGAGATTATCTCTCCGGCATAAGCAGAATTACCTCCACCATTAAAACGCAGATCAATAATCAGCCCTTTAGACTTAGTAATCTCATCGTAGTGAGATTTAAACTGCGCAACAATCGCCTCATCATGAAAACCATTTAGCGCTACATAACCAATATCATTCTCCAGCCATTTGAACTCAAACAGCTCACCGTTGGAGGCGGGCTGTTTAATTGAGGCATATTCGATCTTCCTACCCCGCGCATCCCGCTTAACCTCAATACTCTTGGTCGCCCCATCGGGGGTTGCAATAGTGAGCTGGACCATGCTGCCCGGCTTTCCATCAAGAGCATCCCGAACCGCGGTATTCCAGAGAATATGCTGGGTAGAGCTAGCAATATATGGCAAAACCTGTTCTTTTAAATGAGCTTCTATGGGCTGCCCATTGATTGCGACAATAATTGAACCCGGCGGAATATGTGACTCCAAGCCCTTCTCAACACCTGTGATTACTGCTTTACGTCCGGTCTCAGCTAAGCGAATAGCTGGCCAGTCTACATAACTGGAGGACATACCCTTTGGGTAATAAATATTAGTATGTCCATCCTGTAGAAAGGCATTGAGACGCTTTAACTCGCGGTAATATTCATAGGTGTTTTGTGTTGCTAAAACCCGTGGAATAAACTCCTGGTATTTAGCATCAAAGTCCAACTCGGGAACCTGATCAAAGAAAGCAAAGTTGTAGCTAACTTCCCTCCAATAAAGGGAGAGACCATAAAGTTTTTCTGCATCAGATAAATTCTCTGGAACTTTATTGATGCCCTTCGCAAATACAATGCCTGCAGAGAAAGTTGTCAAAGAAAAAGCCAATATAATTTTTTTAAGCACAATAAAAGCCCTATAGATGCAAGGACTTCTATTTTAGGGCTAGGGGATGGATGGTCAATACAGGCCACCTTTATAAGACTGCAATTTGTCAAATATGAAATGCAATATGGCTACATTTGCTTTTTATTTGACTTCAACATCTATTTATAGGTCCTGGAAATAAGTGCCAGAATCTCATTTAATACCATATCCGGCTCATCATTTTGAGGATAGTGATAGCTCTTCTCAGTCAAAACAGCTTTGCCTCGTGGAAACGCTTTGGCCCAATTAGAATGTAACTCCCCCCATCTATCCCGGGCCTCATCAGTAAAGAAAAGAAGAGGAGGATTGTCATACTTTTTAATTGAGGCAATTACTGTGACGGGTATATCTGGGATTTGTGGATAGTCAGGTAAAGGGCGTTTAGACCAAAAATCCAGGTACTGATTCGACATGCCGTTCTTCATATCATCCAGTTTTACCTGAGCAATTTGCTCTTCGGCCAATTCCAGATTCAGAGATCGCATAATATCCACATCATGCTCAGAAGAAGGCTCTATCAGCATCAACGCTGCCATTCTTTCTGGGTACTGTGCGGCAAACGTTCGGGCTACATGAGCACCATAGGAGTGCGCAATATAAGTAACTTTCTCTTTAACCCCCAAAGCCTCCAATAACGCCTTGGCCCCTTGAGCATAATCCTCAGAGCTAAAATGTTTCTTGATGGCTGTAGAATTACCATTGCCAACACGCGAGTAACGTATAACTCGTGCATGCTCTGCTAGCCTGTCATAGATTGGATTCCAGTCAGACATACCAGCCGAGCCCCCCGCTTCTAAAAGCAGGATAGCCTTACCAGATCCTTTGATCTCATATTCAATACGGTACTCACCCACAGGAATCTGTTCCGGCGACGCAAAAGCATATAGCGGAAGTGCAAGCACTATGAGTAGGAGGATTTGATGCATATACAACCCATAATAACGATCAAAGAATCCAAACTTAAAAAATAATAGAGCCACTATGTGGCAGCAACACCCTGCCCTAAGCGCGCTTCATTGCCTGGTCCGGGGTGTTCCGGTACCAGCTGAGCCAATCCCAAAGAAACCAAAGCCATCAAAGATCCAGCAAAGAAAACCATCGCTGGAGAGGTGAGCCATAGCAAACCAAACAAAACGGGGATAATAACCGCCGCGATATGATTAATGGTAAAGCTGACACCTGCAGAGGCTGCGATGTCACGTTCATCCACGATCTTTTGGAAATAGGTCTTGATGGCAATGGCCATAGAGAAAAACAGATGATCGATAATATAAAGCGCAGCTGCCATCATCGCGCTCTCCACCAATGCATAACCAGCAAAGACTAGTGCTAAACCAATATATTCCAGAGTGAGGATTCGGCGCTCACCAAAGCGAACAATAAACTGGCCAATTTTCGGGGCAATATATAAATTCAACAGGTGGTTTACGGTATAAAGTGCAGCAACTTCCCCTACGCTATAACCAAACTTCTCAACCATCAAAAAACCAGCAAAAACAATAAAGATCTGCCGACGTGCACCGCTCATCATTGTCAGAGCGTAGTAAAGCCAATAACGTTTGCGTACAACCAACTGCTTTCTCTGGCTATGGGGCTGGGGAAATTGAGGAAAAAGTATCCAGGCCACCAGGGCAATAATAACTGTGCTCCCTCCTCCAATCAGGTAAACCCAGGAATAGTCCAACCCGCCAAAATCCATCAAGCCCCAAACTAGCCCATAGGCCAATAATGCGGCAAAAGAGCCAGCTGCAGCCATTCGCCCCATCCAGATTGCCGAAGTCTTCTTTGGAAACCACTGCAAAGCCAGAGAGGTTTGCAGGGTTTCATAGAAGTGAAAACCGATCGACATCAATAATGTCGTGAGTAATAAACCTGTGAGAGATGGAAAAAAACCGGTCAGCAACACACCAATCCCGGTTGCTACAAGTGAGAGAAGCGCCAACCGCTGCTCACGAATAAGCAGCAAAACAAAGATCACTGTAAAGGCAAGGAAACCTGGGATTTCCCGCACACTTTGCAGCAAGCCAATATCAGCCCCGGTAAATGAAGCCTTGGCTATCACAAAGTTATTAAGGAGGGTATTCCAGACAGAAAAAGAAAGTGGCATTGAGCCTGCAAGGATCAACAGAAGAATTTCCGGTCGACGGAGGCGTTGTAACATAGCGGGACTCCTACACTGAGGACAGCAATATACGCTATACAACGCTGGCGTGTAAATTGAGCTTAAGATGACTGCCAATCACCACCAAACCAGCTATTAATTCTGCCTTGTAGTAAAGACAAGGCTCTTCTCATTTAAACCCCACTGGGTCAATTAGAACTTACACAAATAGAGCTCTGAGACTTCAGTATCTCTTTCGTAAATATGATCAAGTGCCCCAATGAGATTCTTGATCGCTAAATAGCAGTTTGAAATCACTCTTCGGCGAAACATTAATCCTGTAAACCATTTTCAATATGCATCAATTATCACCTATGCTTTGACCAGGACTCAGATCACCCATTTTCCCACACTACGGCATATACGTATAAATTCTCCTTGACGGCTTAATCACTGGAATTGGCAAATGAAAATCTCCCCAAAACTTCCTGCGCTGTCACTAAAAATCACTATCTGCGTCATTTATTTCTTGTCGACATCATTAATTACTGCGGCACAAGAAAATAAACTGCCAGGCGGACTCAAATTAAACGAGTGGAAGGTCCCCTGGCAGGGACTGCCCAGAGACCCCCATGTGGATAACAGGCAGCAAGTTTGGTTCTGTGGGCAGGCCGGCAACTACATCGGTCGATTTTCTCCGTCTGATCAGACGTTTAAAAAATTTGAGGTCCCTGAAGGAACCCACCCTCACAACTTGATAGTAGATAAGCAGGGCATGGTTTGGTATGCGGGCAACCGCAATGCGCATATTGGGCGTATGGATGCAGAGACCGGTAAAATCACTCAATACCCAATGCCTAAAGGTGTAAATGATCCACATACACTGGTATTCAACCGTGAGGGCAATATTTGGTTTACAGCCCAACAGAGCAATCGCATAGGTATTTTGGATGTAAATAATGGAGAGGTGAAAGTAGCTACACCACAAACTGCCAACGCACGCCCTTATGGAATCAAGGTAGACTCACAAGGTCGCCCCTGGGTTGCTCTATTTGGCACGAATAAACTAGCTTGGGTAGACCCTAAAACCATGGTGGTAAACGAAATCTCAATTCCCCGACCAAACGCTCGGCCTCGCAGGCTGGAAATCGATACATCTAACAATATCTGGTATGTGGACTATCAAGAGGGCTATCTTGGCAGATATACGCCCAGTACAAAAGAATTCAAAGAATGGAAGCTCCCCACTGAAAATCCACGCCCTTACGGAACCGCAATGGATAACAAAGGCCGGCTATGGGTAGCAGACACCGGTGATATTCCTAACATCATCTTTGCTTTTGATACAGAAGCACAAAAATTTGTCAGTCAAACGACTGTACCCAGCGGAGGTAACATTCGATATATGTATTTTGACAATAAAGATGGAAGCTTTTGGTTCGGTGTCGATTCTGGATTTCTAGATCAGGGAATACCAAAAAAATGAGTCTTTTACAAAATTACAGATAAATTTATAGAAGAAACTCCCAACATGAGACGCCGAGGGCAGCCTGCTAAAACTGGAGTCTATCTAATGCCTTCAACACGGTGTTTTAGCCCAAGCGATGCTCACACCCTTCTTTTTTCTCAGAAGGAGGTATACAGATAGTAATAGGCACATATTCATTTTATATTCAAGCAAGGAGTTGAACTTAAGGACTATTCAGTTAGCTCCAGCAACCCATATCGAGAATACGTTCACAGGGTAGATGTAGATCATAGCGCAAAAAGAAATGCAGAAAATTCTGTACGACGGGAGAAATCGATTAATTGATGAGAACTCCAGCAATTGAATTCTCTTAAAAATCCCCCCCCTACAAACAACTCTCAATATAGGAGTAAGTTCCCAAAGCTTATTGAGGGGTTACTTTTCAACAACTTGTAATCTTTGGTTTAAAAATAACCAACCATCAGAGAAGATATCTTTGACTTAATTAGGGCGGTACTAAAAATTTAATTAAATCTTGATTACATATAAAGCAAGAATGCAGGCACCTACTCTGGCCGAGGTTGCCAATTGATCACAGCGGGATAGGCCTTATTCTCGCACAACCAAATTACTGCTCGAATCCCAGGCCTAAGTTCTGCTTGTGAATCAGTAACCTTTCCCCAGTCACTCTCCAGAAACTCTTTCCCTTGTAAACGGAACTGACCGAGAAGTGCTTTCCAACTAGGCATCGTCAATTCTAATGATTCTTTGGTGTCGTAATCGGTGGAAATCCATACTTTAACGCTGTTTCCTGTCCGCACTAATTTTGTCACCTCTCCCTGCCAGGAAGTCAGCTGGTTCCTATTACAAGCAACATAGCCTGGCACAGCGAGCCTCTGGGCAGTTACGTTAGCCGTATTCATAGATATCAAAGCAAATAGGATAAAAAATCGGATACTTTTCATAATTATCAGTGTATTGGGGGGAGTAATCCCCCCAAAAAATTATTATAGACCGCGGTAGGTACTGCTTTGCTCATCTGCGCGAGTAGCCTGCCCCTCTGTGAATTCGTACATACAGCTATCGTCTGTGTAATCCATAAAATTTGTAATCGGATCAAGACCGGCTGCGTTCCGCCCCCTAGTACAGGAATCCCTACCTACTGGACACCCGTAAGCCGGTGACCTCTCGGCAGGAGTATCGGAAACATAATCCCCATTTCCACCACAGCCGCCCTGGAAGGTATGATACAAACCTAACCAGTGGCCAACCTCATGAGTAAGAGTATCGCCCTCGTTGTAAGGTGCTGCATCGCCACCAGGCACAGAACCGGTTAAAATAACTACCCCGTCATCCAGCGGATCTGAAGAATAGCTGCTTGGGAAAGTTGCCCACCCAAGTAGACCACCGCCGATATCAGCCACATAGATATTCAGGTCTCCCGCATCACCAACACGCAATGAACTTTTCATAGCGCGCTCTGCGGAGGAACCATATCCAACGTTATACCAAGAATTATTAGCCGTTACTGAAGTTGAAACCAGATTGAAAGTAAATGGTGTACTCGCATAAGCATCATTAAGTACTGCCATTTGCGCATTAATTACATTGCTGGGTAGCGACCCATTATTGGCGTTATCAGTAATAACATGGAAATATACATCAATAGTTACAGAACCCGCTGGACGTAGCGTATGAGTTCCACTGCTTATACTATGAGACTGTCCGCGCAGCGCAGTAAAATGCTGCTCTTTCAAAGCAGCCTCCTGAATAGAGGGGTGATTAGTGCCACAACGTTTAAATTTAGCGTTGTCATTAGCACGCTCAAGTGAAGAATCACTTTCAGCAAAACTGATAGCAGGTGATATTAGCAAACATAAAGATAATGCAGTTTTTATTGAAGTTGAAAGATTAGCTTTTCTCATAACTTGAACCTTAATATTTTTATTAAATTGACAACCCCAGACAGCCCGATCACCTTCCATGCTGAAGACAACTACTGTCAATAGTACCAACTCTCAAAAAAGGAATAATGACATTGGTTTCTTTAATTAGGCGGCAAGCTCAACCAAATGGCATAAAAAGAATTAAATTCAAGGACCACTTCAAATGAAGTTTCCACACCAGAAACACAATAAAGACAGGAAAAATAGTTTCACAAGTAATTATTCCTGGGCAAAACACGATTAAAAAATTAATCGCAATTTAAAGCCCCAGCTGCTACAGGTACCAATCGACACAATTTCGCTTTTAAAAAGACAATTATCACCTACCACTGCACCCAACTATATTTACTACCATTTCACAAGTGATATAAATCCATGGGATACATCCTACAAGCCATTTTATAACTTCCTTTTTTTATATTGCCTGCATGTTAATTACATTAAGGAAGTTATAAAACAGCTTCTAGCGTTACTCACCATCTAGGCAACCGGTAACACTCTTACCATCGTTACCCAATTCAGAGTAAACCGATATTTAAATTAACCACTTAATAAAGTACTGGCAATACTTTTATTGCCCATACCTAAATCTCAGCTCTTCAATTTATGACCATTCTAAGCTGCCTCTTTAGCACGCCATAGATCACAAGTAATAGGAACTATAAGATACGGACACATACAGAGAGCCCTCCAGACACCATAAAAATTTCTGGCTAATAGACAATCAATCAAAAGCCCCCCAATTTCTCAACTCACACATTTTCTCACCAAACTCTTTTATAGTCATGATGTCTGGAAAGCTAACATAGTAACGCTCCTCTAAAGCCTCTATTTTTTGCTGCATTACTTTTGGATTTTCCATATCCTCTTTATCATGTTCATAAACTGGAAAATACTTAAAAACCAAATCAATATCAAAAGGTTCTTTACCATCTAATTTTGCTTTTTGCTTAGCCTTTTCCAGCCTTTCCTGCCTTTCTTTTTTGTGTCGTCGCCTTAATTCAGCAACAAATTGCTTTGCAGCTTCACCTTTAAGCCTCATATCAATCTCCAAACCCACCATGCTCTTCAATAGCTTTACCCCAAGTTCTCCCCTTATACTTGGATAAGGTTGAAACCACATCCTCTTTCCAAGCTCCGTCAGGTAAAGGGTCGGTTATTCTTGCTATCTCAGCATCATCAATTTCAATATGTTTCAACTCATTCATTTCAAAAGTTGGATCACTTGTAAGTTTAACGTATTCAGATTGATCAAGAATATCCAACTCACCTTGCTCAACTCTAGCGACCAGCTTTTTATCTCCTGAAGGGGATGTACCATAAAGCTCGTAAACCCCAAGCTCCGGATTATCCTCAAAAAATTTTATTGTCTTCTCTCTGTTTTCTCTTGCTGGTTTGAAACTAGTCTCTCCCACAACATGAAAAGGGACTATAGGGTCCTCACCACCAGGCTTTCGCATTAGAACACCGATTAAAGAGATTTCGAGCGGAGCATCCATATCAGAGACATTAAGTTTTCTTCCTGTGTTTTGCGCCGCATCAACTAACTTTTGAATATCTTCAACATCACCTAAACGCTTATCTACCATAAAGCTTACAGGCTTTCCTAATACATCCTTTTGTTTTAACAATTCGGCTTGTACTCGTTTAGCAAGCATTGAACTCTCAGCATGTACCTGATCATGTGTGACAGGAAATTTTGTGTTATCAATCAGTAATTTCTTGAACTCATCAGGGTTAATTACTGCAATGTCATTCATACTTTCGACGCCTTGCACTCCGCCAGAGTTAACAAAACGCGACTTACCACTACCAGAATTGCCTCGCATAGCGAATATTGTTGGTTCATCAACTGATTGGCCTAGACCTGTAATACGATTTAATTTTTCTTGAACCAAGTCATGATGTAAAACTTGACGCTCCTCATCCCATACCCCGTTTACTTCATAAACTTCTTGTGTTTTCTTACCTTCCGAAAGTTCTCTTGCTGCTTTTTTAGGACAAATTGAAACTACTTCGCTAGAAGTAAGCCCAAGAGGATCAACCCAATGTATCGGATTAGAGCAATAGCGGTATAAATTGATTCCCCCCACTAAACCAATCGGGTCCTGCTGAGTAAACTCTCCCACCCGCGAATCATAGTATCTAAACCGGTTGTAGTGCAGCCCGGTCTCTTCATCGAAGTACTGCCCTTGGAAGCGAATCGGCTGTTCAATTTGGTTTTCGTGAGCCACGGCGATATTGCCATAGCTCTTGTAGGCAACGTCTCCACACCACTTCACCATCTTGGTTGGTGAGGGTATCCGGGGTTTCGAGGTGGTCTAGGTGGTAGTAATAGACCTACTTATCTTCATTAAGTGCAACAGGTTTGAAAGTCTTCGGTTCGAAGTAGTATGTACGGCTATTAAGATCCTGCTGAACTTGGAGATCTCTTTTGATTTCTTGCAGGAGGACATCACCATCCCAAAGAAAGCCAGTTTGATCATCGCTAGAAGCCTTACTAATAAGGCGCCTTAGAGGGGCATATTGGTAGTGAATCTCTAGTTGAAGCCGCTCTGCCCCATCTTCTACCTTAAGCTTTTCTACCCGCACCAGCTGCTGGCGACTGTTGTAATGGTAGCGGGCTTGCAGTTTTTGGCCTTTACCGCGTAGCTCGGCAATACGGTTGCCGTGGATATCGTAGCGGTAGTGGGTATCACCACGAAAAGCGAGGCAGTTGCCTTTGACTTGAGTGGCGCTGGCCTGTTGATTTGCTTCGCCTTTCGAGTTGGGGGCGACAAGAATATTGTGTAGGAACGTGGACAAAGCATTCGGGGTTGGGTCAGGCGGACCAGGGCATCGTAATAATAACTGCACTCAGGGATTGAGCCCTGAGTCGGATCTTATTCCAGGCAGTTGACCTTGCCCAGACATTGTTTTTCTTGGTATTGCTAATCAGCCGATCAGTATCGCTGCCTAAGTAGGTTTTGGAATTTACTGGCAGGATTGAAGGCGAAGTTAAGCACTTCATACTCATCCAATATAGTAGCTAAAGCCCCCTAGCCGGTATTCCTCTCAAGCCAATCACAGGCTGGCTAGCCAGAGATCAAGAGAACATTGGCAACACATGTTTCACTCCTTAATTACCATTTCGATCAGACCTAAATCGACCCATTTTCTTTCTATGTAATTTTCAACAAGAAATGGAAAAAACTATATGTAAGTTCGCACTCAAAACAGCCTCTTCATTTATTGAAGAATTAATATTACACCTAGCTCACGAAGTGATCCCCACTAAAATTTAACGCTACAAAATTATATACAACCAACTTATCAAAGACTTAATGGAGCAATCAACAACCACTCGCATAGCGGGTGGTATGGTGAAAGCCCCCAGAGAGGGCTAGTTACAACCCCGCTAGTTGAATCTGTTCTTGCCGGCGTTCTTCGACCTCTTGATTCTTGATGCACTCTCGAATCATCTGCTCATCAAGCCCCACTGTACTCACGCAGTAACCCCGAGCCCAAAAGTGTCTTCCTGTGAAATTTCTCTGTACATGTTTGTACTTCCGAAATATCTGGATCGCAGATTTCCCTTTCAGAAACCCAACCGTATTGGAAACACTAAACTTCGGAGGAATCATTAACAGCATATGAATGTGATCCCTCATTCCGTACCCCTCGACTAACTCAATGCCTTTTTGGCGACATAAGCCTCGGAATATTGCTCCAATCTCCCGCCTCAATGTCCCAAATAACGCTTTCTTTCGATACTTGGGCACAAATACCACGTGGTACCTGCAATAATGTTTCACGTGAGTTTGGCACTGCCAATCTCGCATATGGCCTCCTTCTAGAACTTGCCCGTTCATGGAGGCCATATTTTTACTCTGCACGCCGGAACGGCTGAGCCTTGTCAAGTCTCACCGCCAGAGGCGGTGGTTTACCTGTGTGTTAATTAAAACTAACCTATTATTAGGGGAATAATTTCAAATAGGTGCATATGTCGAAATATTATTCCGACAACCAAGAGGCTTCATACACATTCAAAACATAGCAAAACTAGACTTTTTGTAAATTAACAATATTACACTCTTCAAAAACTGGACTCCCTGCATAATATGCAACCAACTCATCTGCAAAATAATAAAACAGATGAGGCTTATGTATCTTTTTTATAAAGTGAAATGGGATCTTCGATTCTCCATAGAAGGCTCCAGCCAATTGACCATATATAGCACCAATAGTATCACTATCACCTCCAAGGTTTACGGCTTTCACAAGGCCATCTTCAAAATTTGAAGTATTATAAAAAGCCCATAAAGCCGCCTCTAAAGAATCAATGACATAACCGGATGAGAGTATTTCATCTCTTGTTTTTTTCTTATATGATCCCAGTGCTATTTTGTTTACCTTCTCGCAAAGAGGATGAAATCCCCAATAGCCGTTAACTGGAGCATATCCTTCGCTCAAAAGTACATCTTTTGTCTCGCCATACAAAGCACCAAGAATCAGAGCTGAAAAATACCTACATGAATCCACACATTCAATTGCGGGATGAGTTGTTTTTGAACTTTCTCCAGCCATTCGGATACCATCCTGTGGCAGGCTAGCAAAAAAAAGGGGGACCGGAGCCAGCCTCATTAGGGAACCATTACCTGCGGATCTTTCATGTTTAGAACCAGAAAACTCTTGCCCTGTTTCAGAGAACTTACTGAGGGCTCTCGCAGTAGCATTCCCTATATCAAAACAACTACCAGTGGAACTAAAAAGACCATCCTTCCACCACGCTAGATAAAGCTCCATTTGATTTCTTGCATCGAAAGATTTCTTATCAAGCAAGCTATAGGCTAGACAAAGAGCCATACTAGTATCATCAGTCCATTGACCAGGCTTCAACTTAAATGGTCCTCCCCCTACAATTTCTGTTAGATCCTCTTTATCTGGTCTCGCACCAAATTCCAGGGTTGTACCTAGGGCATCTCCAATAGCCAGACCTAACAAGCAACCTCTATATCTATCAGCTAGAATACTAGAGTTCTTCCCAATTGATCTTGTAAAATTGAATAAGTCTGCCTGTGATCGAGAAGATTCTCGATAGATAAAGTAGTTTAGTAGCCATTGATTTTTAGTTTGACTTTCCTCATCAAACTTATTAGACAATGGAGGAACACTAACTTTAACAACCATTATTCCTCCTCCAAATCAATACGCCAAATACCATCTTCATCTTTTTCTTTCTTAGTTATTTTAAACTCTGTTCCCGGACGGAACAAAACCTCATCTTCGGAGGGAACTGCAGATATATCTTGTATTTTTACACCTGTTTTAGATTTTATAGTCATTTGCACATTTCCAGAAAAAGCTTCATCTGGGTCTGAAGTTGAACTACTAAAGCCCTTATCTGAATATATTTCCCCCACACCAGGAAAACGCTCATGAACTTTTTCTTCTGTCATTGGGGCACCGCGATAAGTTGTTCCTGCAAAATTTCTTAAAGGGTCAGCTGAAAGTTTTTCAAGCGCCCTACTTGCAGCACTATTAACAGGGTCCCACGTCTCACTTATTTCAGGGTATTTTCCTCTCAACACCCCATTCATCTGCCTATAGTATGGGCCGGTATAGGTCCGAAGTGCTAAAAACTCATGCTGATATAAATTTTCTGGCAACCCCTCAAGAGAACTTTGCAACTGATTACTATTTTCAACAAAAGATAAACCAGCATGTTGCTCAACGACGTTATTGACATTTAAATCTTCAAGAAAGTCAAAATCATCCGGTATTTTATTTACATCACCTTTAGAGCAATCGTCACTTTTTGCAGTAAGCCCAAACGGATCAATCCATCTAACTGGGTTGGGAACATACCGATAATTATTCGATCCCCCCAATAACCCAACCGGATCTTGTTGAGTAAACTCACCAACTTGTGGATCATAGTACCTAAACCGGTTGTAATGCAGCCCAGTTTCTTCATCGAAATACTGCCCTTGGAAGCGAATCGGCTGTTCAATTTGGTTTTCGTGAGCCACGGCGATATTGCCATAGCTCTTGTAGGCAACACTCCATACCACTTCACCATCTTGGTTGGTAAGGGTATCTGGAGTTCCCAGGTGATCCAGATGGTAGTGATAAACCTGATTATCTTCTTTTAAACCAACAGGTTTGAAAGTACCCGGCTCGAAGTAGTAAGTACGGGTATTGAGATCCTGCTTGGTCTGGGTATCGACTTTATTTTCCTGCAGGAGCACGTCGCCATCCCAGAGAAAACCGGTTTGCACGCTTTCACTCACTTTACCAATACGACGCCCCAGAGGGTCGTATTGGTAGTGAATCTTTTGTTGAAGCTGCTCTGCCCCCTCTTCTACCTTGAGCTTTTCTACCCGCACCAGCTGCTGGCGGCTGTTGTAGTGGTAGCGGGTTTGCAGTTTTTGTCCTTTACCGCGCAGTTCGGCGATGCGATTGCCGTGGATATCGTAGCGGTAGTGGGTATCACCACGGAAGGCTAAGCGGTTGCCTTTGACCTGGGTGGCGCTGGCCTGCTGCTTGGCTTCGTCTTTCGAGTTAGCGGCGGCAAGAATATTGTGCGCGGGATCGTGCACAAAATATTCGGGGTTGGGGCCGTCTACCTGAGTGAGGCGGTCGAGGGCGTCGTAGTGGTAGCTGCGGGTGCCGCGCAGGCTGTCCTCAATTTGGGCAATCTGGCCGGCTTTATTGTATTGGTAGCTACGCTCCAGGATGGAGTTTGACTGAGCTGGATCTGATACCGGGCCATTTGCTTTGCCCAGGCGCAGTTTTTGCAGGCGGCCCTGAGGGTCGTAGTCTCTCTGGCTTTCCAGCCCATTGCCGTGTTGGCGCTGGCTTTCCCTGCCCTGTTCATCGTGGCTGATGCTGGTGATCAGCTGATCTGTATCACTGCCTATGGGGCGGCGGTGCAGGCTTTGGAATTGACCGGCGGGGTTGAAGGCGAAGTTCAGTACTTCACCACCGGGTAATGTTGTGGCAATACGATTACCGACGGCATCGTATTGGTGGCTCAGTTTGTCTTTACCCTGCCAATCGGCAACAACACGCCCATTAGCATCGTACTCCCAGCGCAATTTACGGTGGGTATTTTCCGCCTCAATTAATTGCCCACTGCAGTTGTAGCGGAAGTTAGTAATTCCATCCGGGGTCACTTCTTCTAACAAACGACCAAAGGGGTCACGCTCGAAGATGGTGTCGATGCCCTTACCTGAATCCGAATCCGTCACTGCTCTGGAGCTAATCAGGTGGCCGGCGCGGTTGTAGGCGTAGCGGGTCACGCGGCCATCGAAACCGACTTCTTCAATTAATCGTTCGTTGAGATCGTATTTAAGCTGGTAGCGTTCACCATTTTCGTTGGTGAGGCCAACTAAGTTGCGCTCGCCGTCGTAGTGGTATTGCAGGCGGCTGCCATCCGGATTAGTACGGGCCTTAACCTGGCTAAGGCCGTCGTAAGCGTAGCAGGTACTGCGACCTTCGGAGTCGGTAACTTCGGCCAGTAACCCCTGAGGGTTGTAGCTGTATTGGGTGCGAGCACCATCTGGGGTGATTACCGCATGGATGCGATCCTGAGCATCATACTCGTAGCGGGTGACCTGGCCGGGGGCGTGCTGTACTTCTTCCAGGCGACGAGCGCTATCGTAGCGGTAGTGCTGGGCGCGGCCCATAGGGTCTTTGACCGCCGCGAGTTTACCCTCGGGATTCCACAAGTAGCGGGTAGTATTTCCCAATGGGTCGGTAACGCTGCCGATCAGACCAACGGGGTTATAACCGTACTGGGTACTGTTGCCGAGAGGATCTTTAGTGGCAACGATCTGACCTTTTTCATTGTACTCGCGTTGCCACTTATTGCCAGCAGGGTCCGTAACTTTTGCGGGCAGACCTTCGCTATTGTATTCAATGCGGCGCTTATTGCCGGCGGCATCGGTTTTTTGTACCAGGCGGCCTTGATTATCGTATTGATAAATCTCTTCGCGCAGACTGCCATCGTCACTTGGCAGCTGTACCTTAGTGATCTGGCCCAGATCGTTATATGTATAAAGGGTCTCGGCACCTTCCGGATCGCGGTGATAAATGGGCAGGGCGCGCTCATTGAAACGGTAACGCTCTTTACCGCCGCGGGTATCCGTGACGCTAACCCCCTTACCATCATCATCCCAGGCAAACTGATAATTGTAAGTGTCCTGCCCATCGATAGGGTCACCCCACTGACGAACACAGCGGGCGGAGGGACCTTCGGCATCCCATTCGAAGTGGAAGCGGTAGCCGGTTTTTAGGGTACGCTGCTTAATAACATGCTGGTGATACTGATACTGCTCACTGTGGCCATCAGCATCGGTGGCCTTGATCAGGTCGCCTTCATTGTTGTACTCATATTTTGCGAGAACTTTAATACGACCATCGCGGGTTTCTTTTTTCAGTTCACCAATATGTAAACTTTTTGCCTGCCCTTCCGGAGGACTGATATGCAGGGCTTCACCGAGACTGCTCTCGATACAGATTAAACGCTCATCGATATAGTGGAACAGGTAGAAGTTGCCGTAACCATCGCGAATTTCTGCAAGCTTAAGAGTCCCCTTATCCCCGATAGCTTTAAAGTGCCTCTGCACTCCATTGGGGGCACCATAGGGGGTAACTATCCAATGTTCATCATTAACGCGAGTAAGCGATAACTGCTCCACCACATTGTGGCTGCGACCGCTATCTCCTGGTGCCGGCAGGTTAATCACTCGGCCCTCGGCATCGTGGAATTGCACCGCTTTACCGGGTCGCCATAGCAGTTTTTCCCCCAGGGTATGAGTCCAGCCATGTCCCAGACCAAAATCTTTGGGGTTACTGCTGCGGTAAGTACGCGTTACAGTGAGTGGCAGGGGCCCATCTAATACCGTATCCACCAGAGTGAGACGCTCCTCACCGGTTTTTAAGTTGATGGGCTCTCCGCCCTCACAGGCATTCGCATTGCACTGGGAAGTACCACCATTCTGGTTTGTGCCTGTTTCACTGTTAGCTCTATCAGGCTCGTTGGAGGCGGAGTTGCCACCTGCTTGACTCCTGCCCACTGCGTTGGAGCCGGAACCAGCACCCTGGCTACTTTGATTGCCGTTGCTGGAACCGCTAGAAGAGCTATTGCTAGTACTAGAGCTACCACTAGAGGAAGTGCTGCTTGAGGAGGAACCGCGTGACGAGGGGCCGCCGGAAGATGACGGCACTGAAGCCTCTGAAGAGCTTAAATCGGAGAAGCTGGCTCCATTGCCCTTGGCATTGCCGCCGCGTTTTTTGGAGAGCAGATTGCGCTGCTTTTTCAGCTTGGCAAAATCCATCATCAGGTCGCCGATGCCACGGAAGGCTGTTAGCAGGCGCGTATTTTTCGCCATAGCCGCTACCGCACCAATACCCCCTGTAGCCGCAGCCAACACGATGGTGAGAATAATCTCAAAAGCTCCACCACCGGCCATTTCGGTGATTTCTAAACTGTGCTGGGCACTGGCGTAATCCTTGGCAAAACGGATGATGATATCGCGTAGCGCCGGATCGTCATAAATCAGTTCAGCCACCTCAAGGGCCAGATCAAATTGCTGCTTGGTGATTTTAGAGGGGTCGAAGCCGAGTACATCTACCGCTTCTCGCTGAACAGCCGATAAATATTCCCGTTGAGACTCTACAAGACTTTTATCATGGAGCAGGTAATTGACAACCGCTTTATTTTGCTCAAAGGACTGACGTACAGGATGGATTAGTGCAGCCACTTCAAGCACGTCTTTAGCCCAAACGGCCAGCCCCCAGGCAGCGTTGCCCAGGCCCGTAGCGCCTCGATTAATATAAGCACCTACCTTCTCTAGACCCGAGCGCTGTTCATGGCGCTGCTGAATCAACGCAGCCTCAGCCCGCTCTTGAGCAATAATCTGCTGAAACCCTATACGGATTTTGCTGAGCAGTTGCGCCTGCTTGTCGACCAGCTCGGTAGCGGCAAATGGGGCTTCCTCAATAATCAGGCGGTTTTGTACCAGGGCCAGGTAGATTTCTTTTTCCCGGCTGGTTAAATGTCCCGGAGCTTCACTTAAGGGGCCAAGAAATATCGTACCCGACTGACTGGACTGGATACTGACACTCAGCGTATTGCAGGAAATCCCATTCAAGCCGAAAAAGTATTCATAGATCTCCTGAATGGCGGCGTTATCGAACATAGATAAGAGCTGGGTGGCATCCACCTGCAGGGGAATACCCATCTGGTACGCCCAGCCAACTCTCACCATATAACGAATGCCTTGCCTATTCTCGACACTTAGCTGCATGGATAATCCTTCAAACGCCGTAAGCCCGCTCTACGCCAGCTTCTTTTATCTTTGCCAGATCCAATAAATCATCCCGATTTATCTTCACATCTATTTACAACCCGGCGCACATGGCCGGCCTCTATTCCAATAAAAATTTTTCACCCTGCAAGTAATAACACGACGAGTACTTGTCACAGCCCAAAATCTTTTGGATTAGGATGTTCGCAATTTGTGAAATCTTAAATAGTAAACCTCATGATCCCGAAAGCTTATGGAAAACTACTTGCCAATAGCTCCAATTTACCGGCACCTGGATGGGATGAGGCCAAAGCTACCGGTAAGGGATACCTGAAATTGCGACCTATCTGGGCAGATTACCGCAAATAGGTCGAGGGGGATAGATAAACGGTATTACACGAGTACGACAACGAGTGTAGCGCTGCAGACAAATAAATTACTGAAAATATTTTGAATTAAGCGTAATAAATATAAAGGCAATCATCCTAACAACAGATAATTTACTGCAAAGATCTAAAAGAAAAATCAAATTCGAATTTAACCGGCAATAACTCATTAAAAAAGTTATTTGTGCTGCCATCCCTCTTCACTGCTTTAACTAGTAGCTACTAGTTGGATCTATAGAACCACTCCAGGATCAGGCGCAACGTGAACAACATCACAAACCAAGAGAGGAGAAAAGATTAGAAAGAATTTAGAGCTGGGTGAAAAAGTGAGCAGCTGAGAATGGAGAAATGAAAAGTTTATCGACAATCTTTCTCTTCAGGTGAAAGCCATTACTAATTTCAACCCCTAAACCGTTAGTAATGACTTACACCATAAAGATTTATTCGATTTCTTTAATACGCATCGAGTTGGTATGACCACCGACATTGAGGCGCTCACCTTGGGTGATCAATACCCGCTGGCCTTTTTGCAGGTCTATGCGCGCACCCAGCACTTCGATAATTGACTCGGTAAGGTGCCCCAGAGGCACCGTGGCTGGATCGTAACTGATGGGCTCTACTCCGCGCAAGAGTACCAGCTGACGTGCAACATTGGGGTGCCTTGTCATAGCGTAAATCGGCAGGCGGGTATTGGCGCGGGACATCATACGCGGGGTTCGGCCAGACTCTGTCAACGCAGCCACTGCGCAGAGATTCTCCACTCGGGCAGCCACATCAATAGCGGCCTGGGCGATCACGGTATCAATACGATCCGAAGCACCATGTTCCTCTGGCGAGTAAGGCACACTGCCGAGATACTGCTCAGCCCCCACAATCACCTCGCTCATGGATTCCACTGCGGAGACAGGATAATCCCCAGCGGCGGTCTCGGCAGAGAGCATCACCGCATCGGTGCCATCCAGCACGGCATTGGCCACGTCCATCACTTCCGCGCGGGTGGGCGTTGGGCTGGTAATCATGGACTCCATCATTTGCGTCGCGGTGATTACGCCACGATTGAGCGCATTGGCACGGTTGATCAGTTTCTTTTGCACACCCACCAGAGCGGGATCGCCAATCTCTACCCCTAGGTCGCCACGTGCCACCATAATCGCATCAGAGGCGAGAATCAGGGCATCCATCTGTGCATTGTCGGCAACGGCTTCGGCGCGCTCAATCTTGGCCACAATGGCGGCCTGGCTACCGGCAGCCTGCATGGCCTTGCGCGCGGTCTCCAGATCCTCGGCACAGCGGGGGAAACTCACTGCGAGGAAATCCACTTCCAATTCGGCAGCCAATTCAATATCGCGGTAATCTTTTTCAGTTAAAGCTGGCGCGGACAAGCCACCACCGAGCAGGTTAATGCCCTTATTATTGGAGAGTTTACCGCCCTGTAGCACACGGCAATACAGTTTGCTGGCAGTTGTACCCGTCACCTCCAGGCGAATCTTGCCATCGTCGAGCAGGAGAATATTACCGGAATGGCAATCGCTGATCAGGCTGGGGTAGTCGACCCCCACACGATGCTCATCGCCCCCTTCCGGAGGGCAGTCGAGATCCAGTGTAAACTCATCATTGTTCTCAAGCGCCACGCTGCCGGCTGTAAAACGGGCAATTCGAATTTTGGGGCCCTGTAAGTCGCCCAGCACTGCGACAGTTTTCCCCTGGGCCTCAGCAGCATCTCGTACTTCCCGCACCCGACGGCGATGGTCATCGGCACTACCATGGGAGAAATTTAAACGCACAACATTCACGCCGGCACGAATCATTTCATCGATCACACGCGGCTTATCGGTACCGGGTCCCAGAGTGGCGACGATTTTTGTATGGCGAATCATATGGTCCCGTTAGATATTTGTTTGAAAGAAAATGTCTACGACCGGCTAGCACTGCAAAAGTAAATTTAGCCGGCCCACTAGAGTACAAGACGAATTCACAGGCTTTCCCACAAGGGTTTTCTAATTTAGGGGCAACCTATCATAAGAGTACACTCAGGCAGATTCCGCCACCGGCAGATCCAACTGTAAAGCTGCTGCCATGGCCAAGCTGGTATCCAACATACGGTGGGAGAAGCCCCATTCATTGTCATACCAGGCCATCACCTTCACCAGATTTCCATTCACCCGCGTGTGATTGGCATCGAAGTGGCTGGAAGCGGTGGTGTGATTAAAATCCACAGAAACCAAAGGTTGGTCGCAATAGCTCAAGACACCACCACTGGCTTCTGCGGCGCTCCGCATAATGCGGTTTACCTCTTCAACCGTAGTATCGCGGCCCGCAATAAACTGACAGTCCACCAGAGAGACGTTACTTACCGGCACCCGAACCGCCATTCCATCCAAACGCCCCTTTAATTCCGGTAATACCAGACCCACGGCCGCCGCCGCCCCAGTCTTGGTGGGAATCATATTGTCGGCCGCGGCACGTGCCCGATAAATATCCGCATGTACCGCATCCTGAGTGTTTTGGTCGTTGGTATAGGCATGCACCGTGGTCATAAAGCCCCGCTCAATTCCCAGCGTACGGTGCAGCGCCTGTGCCACCGGTGCTAGGCAATTGGTGGTGCAGGAAGCATTGGAAACTACGCGATGCTCCGAGGTCAGGTTACTATTATTCACGCCGTAAACCACGGTGAGATCTACATCTTTTGAAGGAGCGGAAATCAGCACCGCTGCAGCACCAGTTTCGATATGGGCAGAGGCAGAAGCCTTGTCAGTAAAGCGGCCGGTACATTCCAATACCAGATCCACCCCCAGCTTTGCCCAAGGCAGTTTAGCCGGATCGCGCTCCTGATAGACCTGAACTCTATCGGAGCCGATAATCAACGCATTGCCATCCACTTTTACTTCGGTGGCAAAGCGGCCGTGAATAGTATCGAAACGCGTCAAGTGCGCATTGGAGGCAACCGGAGCCAAGTCATTAATCGCAACCAGCTGGATACGATCGCTGTAACCAGACTCGTAGATGGCACGGGTGACGTTGCGACCGATACGGCCATAACCATTGATGGCGAGTTTAATTTTCATCTGGCTTTACCTTTTTATTAGCTTCTGGTTATCCCCTATTGCATCCATTTATGAATGCACTCTAGCGAACTTTTATGACGATTTGCCTGATGGTGTAGCGCACTTACATCAGTCACTAAAGTACTACCCGAACAATTCGGGAACGGCACAGGCAATTAACAGATTAGAATTTCAGTGCTGCAGCCTGTTGCGAAAGACGGGTAATCTCGGCCCAATTTTTCTCCTGTACCAAGGCACTGGAGGCCATCCAGGAACCTCCCACACAAACCACGTTGTTAAGTGCCAGGTAATCCGCCGCGTTGTTGGGGCTCACACCACCGGTTGGGCAAAATTTTACTTCCGCTAATGGACCGGCAAGGGACTTCAGCATGGCCACACCACCGGCGGCCTCAGCAGGGAAAAATTTCTGATAACGGTAACCCCGCTCATACAGGCCCATCACTTCGGAGGCGCTTGAGGCACCGGGTAATAGTGGCACATCACTTTTATCCGCAGATGCCAATAGTTTTTCTGTTGCACCAGGGCTTACCATAAAGCGCGCTCCTGCATCGACAGAGCGGCGCAGATCATCGCCATTTAGCACTGTGCCGGTACCCACATCAGCCTCGGGTAGGTGTTTGGCAATTTGCTCTACTGCAGACAAGGCTGCTTCTGTGCGCAGGGTCACCTCAAGAACATTCAAGCCACCTTTGAGCAAGGCCTCAGCCAGGGGCAACGCATCTTCAGCCCGCTCGATAACCAACACTGGGACAACGCCAGCAGACTGCAAAATGTCGGCGATATTTTTCTGCATCAATCAATTCCAAATCGTTCGTTAAGGCGCCCAATACACAGTGACCGGCTTCAGTCCCTGCTTGAGAATACTGCGCACCGGCATTTCCATTTCATCACTACCGAGCAGGGCTTCACGATAAACCTTGAGTTTTTCCTCACCGGTAATCAGTAGCTTGATATTTTTTGCCTGTAAAATGGCATTTAGGGTCAGCGTCATACGTTCGGTATTGGTACCGGTTACGGCACTCTGTTGCGCGGTAATGGCGCTACACAATTTGTCCGAATCTGGATTTAGTGCTTCTGCAAGCCCTTGCGCATGGGGAAATAAAGAAGCGGTGTGGCCGTCGTTACCCATTCCCAGAATGCACACATCAAAGGGGCGCGGCAGCTCGTCATAGGCGCGCTCACAATCAGCTTCACCCTCTACAGCACTACTATGAGTGTTTTTCATGCCCAGCAAAGTGGCCTCGGCGGCATTATTTTGCAGCAGGCTGTTTTCAATAAATGCCTGGTTGCTGCCACTGTGGGATTTTGCTACCCAGCGTTCATCCACCAGCGCCGCCGTAATCTGCGCCCAGGGCAGTGGACGCTTGGAAAGTTCGCGATAAACCGGTTCCGGGGTACTGCCTCCCGAGACAAGAAAAGTGGCTTGACCAGATTCTTTAATGCCTTGCTGCAGTTCGCAGGCACAGTCGTAGGCCAGTGCCTGTACCAGGCGTTCACGATCGGTAAAGAATTTCTCTTCTGCCATGAATACTTCCATCCATCGTTATGGATCACCGTAAAAATAGGTAATCCACAAAATCATTAGTAGGCGTTAAACCATTGGCGACCATCACGCGCTAGCAGTTCGTTAGCTTCTTCTGGTCCCCAGCTACCCGCAGGATAGGGCTTGGGCTGATTTTCGGTTTCACGCCAGTGTTCAATAATAGGGTCCACCCAGGCCCAGGCTGCCGCCACTTCATCGCGGTGAATAAACAGGGCCGAGTTATTGGCAGCGGCATCGAGCATCAACCGCTTATAGGCATCACTGCGGAAGCTGTCATAAGTGTCTGAAAGCGTTAAATTCAATTCCGCCGGCTGTAGCTCAGTGGTCAGGCTATCCATTTTCTTGGCCATCAAAATCAGCCGGATGCTCTCTTCCGGCTGCAAGCGGATAACCAAACGATTGGGGACAACATTGCCGGCACTCTCGTCATAGACTAGGTGGGAAACTTTTTTGTACTGCACCACAATTTCCGCACAGCGTTTTTCCATACGCTTGCCTGTACGCAGGTAAAAAGGTACTCCCGCCCAACGCCAGCTATCGATATATGCACGCAAAGCGACAAAGGTTTCCGTGGCACTAGCGCCACCTTCCAGATCATCCAGATACCCCGGCACCTTTTGACCATTAATTTCTCCAGCAACATACTGGCCACGCACAACGTTTTTATCTACCAAACCGCCCTTTAGTGGGCGCAACGCCTCCAATACCTTGATTTTTTCCGCTCGAACATTTTTCGCGGTCATGGAATTCGGAGAATCCATAGCGATCAGGCACAAAAGTTGTAAAAGATGATTTTGCACCATATCCCGCAGCGCACCGGTTTCATCATAAAAACCCGCGCGGCCTTCAAGGCCGACAGTTTCAGAAATACTAATCTGTATATGGTCAATAGTTTTTGCATCCCAAAGGTGCTCGAACAATACATTACTAAAACGCAAGGCCAGCAAGTTTTGAACGGTTTCCTTACCCAGGTAATGATCGATGCGGAAAATACTATTTTCCGGAAAGTAACTCGCAATTTTGCTATTGATTTCGTCGGAAGTCTGCGCGTTATAACCGAGAGGTTTTTCTACCACCACCCGGGAATTTTTACTAATTAAGCCTTTGGATGAAAGGTTTTCACAGCAGGGGCCAAAAACACCAGGGGGAATCGCCAAATAAAAAATTCGTACTCGCTCGGGATCTGATTCGAGGATGTCCGATAAGTGCGTCCACTGTTGATCCGGTACAGAAATATCCAGGGCCACAGGGCGTAATAACTGGCTAAAACCAGTCCAGATGGAATTGCAATATTCACCATCGCGCAAATGCTGCTGTAGGGCCTGAAGTGCCACATTTAGATATTGATCGGCGTCTTGCTGGTGGCGACAAACAGGAAGAATTCGGCAGCCCTCTGCTAAGCTGCCCTCTCGGTAAGCGCGATACAGTGCTGGAATCAACTTGCGCAGGGCAAGATCACCACCACCACCAAATAACACCATATCAAATGGGTTAGACATAAATTTTGCTCTGAAATCGTTTTCTACTGCGCCGTTTCTTTTGAGCGACACATATTAATAAAGGATACTGGCACCACTCTCGGCACCACTGGCGATAGCGCGCATATTGGCAAAGAGTTCCCGGCCCATACCGCGGGCGCTATCAGATAAATCGCACTGAGCGAGTTCGCGCGCATGTAATTCCGTTTCATCCACCAAGACCCGCAACACGCCAGCTTCGGCATCTAGCTCCACTATGTCACCATCGCGCACCTTGGCAATGGGGCCGCCTTCGACGGCCTCAGGAGACATATGAATAGCCGCCGGCACCTTGCCGGAAGCACCGGACATCCGCCCATCGGTGACCAGGGCCACTTTGAAGCCTCGATCTTGCAGTACACCCAGGGTTGGAGTCAGCTTATGCAGTTCAGGCATACCGTTTGCTTGTGGTCCCTGAAAACGCACTACCGCAACAAAATCCCGTTCCAGCTCGCCAGCTTTGAAACGCTCTAGTAATTCATCCTGGTTATGCAGCACAATCGCCGGCGCTTTCACCTTGAGATGCTCTGGTTTAATCGCGGAAACTTTGATCACACTACGGCCGAGGTTGCCCTCCAGTAGCTGCAAGCCGCCGTGATGGGAGAAAGGATCGCTAACAGGGCGAATCACTGTAGTGTCGCCGCTCTCTTTCGCCGTTGGCCGCCAAACTACACCATCACCAGACTCGTTGAGGAAGGGGTCTTGGCAATAGGACTCAAGACCACTATCACCCAGCACCGTGCATACATCACCATGTAACAGGCCAGCCTCAAGCAACTCACTCATCAGGAATTGCATACCGCCAGCTGCCGCAAAGTGATTGATATCGGCTGTACCGTTCGGGTAGACATGGCACAACAGAGGCACCACTTCAGAGAGGTCGGCCATATCCTGCCACGTGATCTGGATACCGGCAGCTCGCGCCATCGCTATTAAATGCAGCGTATGGTTGGTGGAACCACCTGTGGCGAGCAGTCCCACAATACCGTTAACAAATGTTTTTTCTGTGAGGATTTTCGCGATGGGTGTGTGTTGGCTGGGCTCAGTAATTTTTGCTAACTGTGCCACCGCCGCTTCATTAAGTGCATCGCGCAGGCCAGTGCCAGGATTGACAAATGAACTGCCTGGCAACTGCAGGCCCATAATTTCCACCAACATCTGGTTGCTGTTAGCGGTGCCGTAAAAAGTACAGGTGCCAGCACTGTGGTAAGAAGCGCTCTCCGCCTCCAACAATTCGGCACGACCAACCTTGCCCTCGGCATAGAGCTGGCGAACTCGTACTTTTTCCGCATTAGAAAGCCCAGTAGGCATTGGGCCCGCCGGTACAAAAATTGAGGGTAGATGTCCAAAAGCGAGGGCACCGATTACCAGTCCCGGCACTATCTTGTCGCAGATGCCGAGGAACATAGCGCCTTCAAAGACATCGTGGGAAAGGGCGATGGCTGTGGACATGGCAATTACATCGCGGGAAAAGAGACTCAGCTCCATACCTGGCCGCCCCTGCGTCACCCCATCGCACATCGCCGGTACCCCACCGGCTACTTGCGCAGTGGCACCGTGACGCGCCGCCGCCTCTTTCAAGCGTGGCGGATAAAGCCCATAGGGCTGGTGCGCTGAGAGCATATCGTTATAAGCGGTAACAATCCCCAGATTGGGACCACGCCCGGAAACAATAAGCTGCTTGTCCTTTTCTGGAGAAGCTGCAATAGCATGGGCCAGATTGCCACAGGACAGGTGCGTAGTGGCACGCCCTTCAATGTGCGCCTTCTCCACCTGAGCCAAATACTGAGCGCGGGTTTCCTCACTGCGCTGGATAATTCGCTCGGTAACTGCCTGAACCTTGCTGTGAACCATGACTCTTCCGTATTAATTCTGCTCGATGCACGCTTGAGCTGACATCGATGCCTTATTGCGGTGGCGGCACAGCCACCATTGAGTTTTCATCCCTGAAAGCCTTCCGGCAAGTAAAATCCCGCCGCCTGACTGGGTTGTAGTGCGGGCGAAGCCCTATCACCCGGCAGGCGATGGACAAGCTGGAGAATTCCATCACCCACCTAGCAAAAAAAAGTGCACTTTTTTTTCAAGAAAAAACTAATAGGCTTGATCAACATCCCTACCAAACCTCAAGAAATGCACTTTCTTACCAGGCCTAATTTTTACCGGAGCCCACTAACCCCATCGGATACTAGTGGGCCAGTGAGATCAAATCCTCCCCCCTCCATATGGAGTAGAAAGCTCACAAACCTCAAATGGCACTAGCAAATAAGGTCCTGCAAGCTTAATGAAGCGCATTATGTAGTAAAACTACAAAAAAGATCAAGAGCCAGTCTATAGCCGACATAAGAACCAAGCCATTTGCCTGGAAAGGCCAAGTGAAACGATGCGAAATCCTCCAATAAGGAGAATTAAACGCCACAATAGTAAGATATACGGGAAATAAATTTTTGGTACCAAAAGGTAATAATGTAAGAAAATTACAAAAAGATGTCAGATCAGTATATTTTGCTCATGCCCACTACCGCCATTAACCGGGATTACTAGCTGCTGCCAAACTGTCAGTACCGAGTGATCCTTTTTACTTCGGATGGTCCGAACAAAGAAGATGAGATGAGCTTGAGGCTGAGGCCCCCCAGGGCAGGTTTTGCTAGAGGAATCGGTGCCGATGAAAGTCACCATTAACGACGTTGCCGCACGCGCAGGCGTATCAATAAAGACAGTTTCCCGGGTCATCAACAATGAACCTTCTGTGCGCCCCAGCACCCGCGAGCGGGTCATGCAGGCGGTACAAGCCCTAAACTACCGTCCCAACCTGGCCGCGCGCAATCTGGCAGGTACCCATTCCTATTCCATTGGCTTTATTTACGACAACCCCAATGCCTACTATGTGATCGACATGCAAAACGGCATCCTCGAAGCCTGCCGCGAACGGGGCTACGAACTGCTTATCCATCCTGGCAGTGGCCGAAGAGAAACCATCCATGAAGAGTTGCGCAAACTAATAGAGCAAAGCCGGGTTGCCGGACTGGTACTCACTCCCCCTTTCTCCGAGACCCGAGAAGTTATCGATACTTTGAAGTCACTGGATGTGGAGTTTGTACGGATAATTTCCTCTGAAGGTTGCGGCCAGGGAGAGGAAAACTGCATTGCAATTGATGACGAAACCGCCGCTTTCACAATTACCCAACATTTATTGCAGCTGGGGCACAGACAAATTGCCTACCTTGGCGGTGGCGCCGAACACTTATCCACCCTCAGCCGCCTAGCGGGTTACAAAAAGGCCCTGCAAAAAGCTGGCTTACCTTTTACTGAGGAGCAGGTCATAGAGGGCGAATATTCCTTTGACTCCGGCGTAGCCGGGGCGACCGCCTTATTACACTCAGTCACCCCTCCCACGGCCATCTTTGCCGGTAATGATGAAATGGCTGCAGGAGCACTTTTTGCCGCGCGCATGTTAAACATTGAGGTGCCACAACAACTTTCTATCGCTGGCTTCGAAGACAGCCCCTTTTCACGCCAGACCTGGCCGAAGCTCACCACCGCCCACCAACCGAACGAAGATATTGCCCGTCGCGCTGCAGAACTGTTATTGGAGCGTATTCAATGTCGTGGAGGACAGGAAAAAGAACAACTAAACGGCGTAAAGTCAGATAGCAATTACCGCAGCTTTACTCCGAGTCTAATCGTGCGAGAATCCAGCGGTCCGGTAGTTGAGAAAGCCTACAACCCTCAAACTTGATTGAGAGGCGGGCACACTACTCACCATAAACCTGACGCCCACCGATCCAGGTTTTTTGTACATTAAAACTACGGTCGAGCAAAATAAAATTCGCTTTGGTTCCAGGAACAATACTTCCGCCCTGCGAACCCAGAAACTGGCAAGGATAGAGGCTTGCCATTCGCAAGGATTCACAGATATCCAAGCCACACCAGTCGCTGATATTACGCACTGCCCCCATCATATCCAGATGCGAACCGGCCAACTCTCCGGTACTTGAAGTGAGCTTATCCCCCTCTCTAGTTACCACCCGATCAAATAACGGAAAGCTCAGCGCATCACTCCCCACCAGGGACATGGCATCAGTCACAAGAAGCAGCTTTCCACGCGGCTTAACCTTGAGCGCCAGGGTAATAGCCTCGGCACTGACATGATGACCATCAGCAATAATTCCGCACCAAGCTTCGTCGCTAACAAGAGCGGATCCCACCATACCCGGCTCGCGAGAATGCAACGGCGACATGGCATTGTACAAATGTGTAAAACCCACTGCGCCAGCCTGCAATGCCGAACGCACGGTTTCCCCATCGGCATTAGAATGCCCCAAACACACCCGCACCCCCATAGAAGACAATCGACTGATATCCTCCATGGGCACTGTTTCCGGCGCCAAGGTAACAACCTTGATACCCAGATCCTCTCGCGCATAAATTTCCCACTCCTCATCGCTAAGAGGACGAATAAATGACTGCTCATGAGTCCCCTTTTTCGGCACGCTAAGATGTGGTCCTTCAAAGTGGATACCGATCACACCGGGTACTTGCTGATGCAGCGCAGCACTAACCGCATTCGCAGCATCCTGCATAATATCGAGACGGTCGGTAATCAGCGTGGGGAGAAAAGCTGTAGTGCCGAACCGGGCATGAGCCTCGCCCATTGTACGCAGCCCTGCAACATTGGGCTCTTGGTTAAACAGTACACCACCACCACCATTCACCTGCACATCCACCAACCCCGGCGCCAATAGGCCCTGTAAATATGTCGCTGAGGACTGCGGGGATTTTCCAACGGAGGCAATGCGACCATCATCGTCGATAATCAGTGACACGTCCTCCAAGATCCGTTCACCATCAAAAAGCTTCTCTGCGACCAGGGCGAAAGCCACAACCTCTCCTTAACACTGAATATTATTTACACCGAAATTCCTGGCAGATTATTACACGGTCTGGGTGACCTTTTTTAGGCCTGCCGGCTCATCAGGATTAATACCGCGGTTTACTGCCACATGGGCAACATCGATATAAAAGCGCTGCAGCAAAGCAAGGGGGGCGATGCGGGGATGTACTCCTTTACTCGGCACATGCAGATTGATCAGGCTTGCCCCTCTTTGCACTATGTCATCAATTTGCTCACTGTGCGCCTTGAATGACTCATCTTCAATAGGAACATTTACCACGGTCAACTTGTCTTCAACGAGAGTAACCGGCCCATGCAAAAATTCTGCACTGGAAAAAGACTCCGCGTGGATATTGCACACTTCTTTTAATTTCAGCGCCAGCTCGCGGGTTATGGCATAACCGGGACCGCGTCCGAGCACCACCAGATTCTGCACCGAAGCCAGATCCTCAGGTCTCAATTGTATCTCTGCGCGAACAGCAGCTTCTAAAGTTTCAGGTAGTTTTTCCAAGGCCAAGCGCAGCCTCTTGTCACCACTCCAGCAAGCCACCAGCTGCAAAATTGCCGAAAGCGTGGTCAGGTAACTTTTGGTAGCTGCCACCGCTTTTTCCGGCCCCGCCTTCAAGGGGATCAGTAAATCGACAATATCCTTGATTGGCGCCTGCTCATCATTCACCAAGGCTACCGTATAGGCGCCGCACTCCCTGGCCATCTTCGCCTGAGCCAGAATATCCGGACTGCGCCCCGACTGAGAGATCACCAGCACCAATGCCCCTTCCAATTTCAATCGGCGTCCATACACACTGGAAACTGAAGGCGCCGCAGCAAAAGTGGGCGTCCCTGTTTCTATTTCGATCAGATACTTGGCAAAAACACCAGCATGGTCAGAAGAACCCCGCCCAACAATCATGACAAAGCGTGGAGCATGAGCTTGCAAACGCTCCCCCAGGCGCTTCATCACTTTCGCATTCGTTTGTAGCTGTTCAGCAATTCTTGCCGGAGCCTCTCGGGCTTCGGCCTCCATGATCGTCGTAGTCATTCCATCATTCACTCAGGCTACCCCTCCCCCCGAAACCGGACTCCCGGCAAACTTTTTGGAGGAATCCAACTATCAGTTTATGTGCAGGTAGCACATAAAGAGCGGCTGTTTTAATAGCTAGGGAGGTCATTGTCACTTCTTTTATCAAGCCATTTTCAACTCATTCCCGATAAGCGTACAAAGCTTCCCAAAGCAGGCCTACACGAGAGAAACAGGAGATTTCACGCCACAAGACGCTTATACCCTAATCATCTATGCTTTCTAATAATTCCCCGACATCAATCGGGCAATGCCTACAGGAAAAATCAATGACAAAAGCGGGTGGCACGCCAATACACCATTTCTGGCGAGTTATAACGCTCCTAACCCTGTTGCTATTTATTAACAGTTGTTCCAGCATCCAATTTGCCTACAACAATGTGGATTACTGGATTCGCTGGAAAGCCCAAAAATATGTAGAACTGGACCGCACCCAAAAAGGTGAACTGCAGGGCGCCCTCAACAGCTTTTTTCGCTGGCACCGACAGACCCAACTCCCTCGCTACGCCAACTTTTTGAAAAACCTAGCAAAAAGGGTCGATGAAGGAGCACTGGAAAATCCCAACTTGCAACCTATCGATAAGCAGGTCCATCAGTTTTTAGCCGCCGCCAGTGAAAATGCTTACAACCTGATGTTGCCTTTGGCAGCGCAGTTGAGTGAACAACAGATTAATGAACTACAAGGCAGTATGTGGAGAAAAGAGCAAAAGAGATTGGAAAAATGGCAACGCTCTCCGGAAAAAGTACAACATAAGCGCGACAAAATTATCCGGAGAGAAAGCATTCGCTGGCTCGGCACCCTTACTGAAGAGCAAAAAAAAATGATTACCGCCTGGGTATCCAAAATGGAGTACAACCCTCTACAGCGCATCGAGCAACGAAGACTCTGGCAATCCAAAACCTTCGAATTATTGCGTAACAAACCGGAAGGATATCTGGAAAAAATCCGCAGCCTGCTACTCAATCCAGAACAACTCTGGTCGCCAGAATATCGCCAGAATCAGGAACAGCGCCAACAGCAGGCGCAAGAACTGGCCCAAAAAATATTAACCAGTACCAGCCTTGAACAACGCCGACATCTCAGTAAAACACTAAGAGAATACGCGCAGGACTTTCACTCCCTCGCCAACCAATAAAAATACCGAAGAAAAAAGATAAAGCGCACTTATAAGCCAGTGCCCCCTAAAAAGTAACCTTCAAAAATCGTAACATGGGGCTGACTAAGCCCAGCTCATACTGCTAAGCTCGCCAACTCTAATGACCAGCCAGGGGACCTCACGTGCAAATCGAATCCGCCAGTTTTGACCAGTTAGCCGAGTGGGAAAAAGAGCTGAGCACCCACTATGAGCGCATCCGTCAACACGAGCTAAATCTGGATATCACCCGTGGCAAACCCTCTACAGAACAGTTGAATTTATCCGACAAACTCGACGGTATCCTGTGTAACGATTACCGCGCCGCAGGAGGCACTGACACCCGCAATTACGGCGGTTTAATCGGGCTCACTAGTGCCCGTGAACTTGGTGCGGATATGCTTCAAGTACCCACAGAGGAGGTTATCGCCTCAGGTAATAGCTCCCTAACCCTGATGTATCACGCAGTGCTAACCGGCTACCTGTTCGGCTTTGCCGGCAATACCCCCTGGCGAGAATTGAAAGCCCCCAAATTCCTCTGCCCCGTGCCCGGATACGATCGGCACTTCAGTATTTGTGCACAACTGGGGATCGGTATGGTCAGCATCCCCATGAATGATCAAGGACCTAATATGGACCTTGTAGAAAAGTATATTCGTGAGGACAATGAAATTGTCGGCATCTGGTGCGTGCCCAAGTACTCCAATCCCAGTGGTATCACTTACAGTGATGAAACCGTAGAGCGCCTGGCTCAGCTCGGCCAAATCGCCAATCCGGGCTTTCGAATTTTCTGGGATAACGCCTATGCTGTACACGACCTTGGCCACTATGTCAGTCTCGCCAGCATTCGTGCTGCCACTCTGGAAAATGACACTGTGGACTCAGTGCTTCAATTTGCCTCCACCTCTAAAGTCTCCCATGCCGGCGCCGGTGTCGCATTTGTCAGTGCCAGTAGTGCCAACCTGCAATCCTTGCAGCAACAGATGCAGACCATGACTATTGGCCCAGATAAAGTGAATCAGCTGCGCCACTCACGCTTCTTTACCGAATTCACCACCCTGAAGGAACACATGCGCAAGCATGCCAATATCCTTAAGCCCAAATTTGACTGTGTGCTGGAACACCTGCACAACGGTCTGGCTGAAATGGATCTGGGCCAATGGGAAAAACCTCAAGGAGGGTATTTTGTCTCCTTCAATACCCGCAAAGGCTGTGCCAAGGCCGTAGTCAAGTTGGCAGCAGAGGCCGGTGTAAAACTCACCCCTGCAGGTGCCACCTTCCCCTATGGCAAAGATCCTGAGGACAGCAATATCCGCATAGCACCGAGTTTCCCCCCCCTGGAAGAACTCGACACCGCCATGTCGGTGTTTGTACTGTGCGTGAAACTAGCCAGTGTGCGCCAGAAGCTGGAGCAACAGCGAAAGGCAGGATAACCTTCTGAAATGGTTTGGCAGAGAATCAAAAGGGCGGCATTAAAAACTGCCCTTTTGATTCAAGCAGCGTTTTCGCTTGAGAGATAGCGTCGTGCGAACTTCTCATCGGCTAAATCTAAATCGACCACCACGAGCCCATCAACGGAATCACAAAAGTCTGGATCAACATTGAAGGCGTGAAAACTAGTGCCACCCGGCTTGGTTAATGCAGCATACTTTTTGAAAAGTGGCGGTAAAACCACCCCCTCTTCACGTAACACCAGTTTTAACTGGCGCATATCCGCAATTGAATCCCCAGAGAGATCTGGCAGAGGTGCACCGGCTTGCAGGAAAGGCAGACGCGCATCGCCCAGTGGGTTTTGTGGAGCAAAATAATGGGAAAAATATCTTACAATTGCCGACTTTGCCCGCACCGAAAATGTTCCCGGCATAGAAACAGGGCCAAATAAATAGCGTACTTTATTACGCAAGACCCACTGGCCGATAGCACTCCATAACAAATCCAGCCCTTTGCCCCTCCAGTATTCAGGCAGTAAGAAACTGCGACCAAGCTCTGCCGAACCGGGCAGGCAATATCGCGGTGGGGAGGGATAATTGAACAGGGTGCTGCTGTAGATTTCATTCTCTGCCAAGCTCTCGGTGCCCGCTATACGGTAGGCGCCCACTATCTGCTGGCAATGATGGTCCCACAGTAGCAAGTGGTCATAGTGCGCATCAAATGCATCCCAATCCCGACTCTGCCCTGTTCCCTCACCCACTGCCCTGAAAGCCACTTCACGCGTACGCGCCAGCTCACGCATAACTGGGCAATCCGGCCGCTGTCGATAGAGTCGCACGGAGAAATTCCCTTGGGAGGTCAGAGCTTCACAGTTCTCGATTATTTTTTTCACCTCCCCCCTAGACTCAGCAGCGGCAATAAGTTCCGGCCCCAGAGGCGCGGGAGAACGATACAATTTATAAACATGTTTACGCCAGAGAGCCGCCTGGGCACGGGGAGTTAGCGGCCAACTGCGGAAGTGCTCCGCTTCCAAGGGGCGGCCAATACGGATATCAATACCACGGCTGGCCTGCTTAAACATTTCTCGAATAAGCCAAAGGGTTGAAAGTGGTTTATTCAGCATCGACAGGCCGTAGAACCACCAGGAATTTCTGCCGAGCACTTGCACAGGTAAGATCGGTGCATTGGCCTTCTCAGCAAAGCGGACAAACCCAGGGTTCCAGCGCCCATCGCGCACCCCCTGGGGGCTTAGGCGTGAAACCTCACCGGCGGGAAAAATAATTACCGCCCCACCCAGGCCGAGATAATCATAAATCCCTTGCACATCGGCACGGCGGGTACGTCCGTTAAAGTTATCTACCGGCAAAAAATATGGACGCAATGGGTGAATATTCCATAAAAGATGACTGGCAATTGCACGCACATCCTTGCGCACTCTGGCAACCATATCGATTAATGCCAGGCCATCCAGGCTGCCCAGGGGATGATTAGCCACAATAATCAAGGGCCCAGTCACTGGCACCCGCTCCAATTCCGAAGGATTTAACTCATAGCGGAAGTTGAGGTCACTAAATAATTGGCGAATAAAATCCAACCCTCCCAAGTGAGGGTAACGCCGCCCAAATTCTACAATCTGTTCCTCACAACAAATTTTTTTAAGGGTAGCGGAGACCAATTTTCGTGTGGGCTTTTGCGGCGCTGCGCTGTACCAGGCATTTTTTTGTAACAGTGTTTCAAGCTGAATCATGCGGCCACCACCTCTGTCATTATGCTGGCTATTTTTGGGGCCCGGTACCAATGAAGCAGTTCCAGGCTGCCATCTTGTTGTTCTACCACGGCACTCATCGAGTCAACCCAATCACCGCAGTTTGCGTAAGTAACCGTACGCCCACCTCTGTTCTTATTGCGCAGCGCCGGGCGATGAATATGCCCACAGATAATCCCATCCATCCCCTTGGCCTGAGCCTCACCCACAGCAACATTTTCGAAATCGGTCATCATTTGCCTGGCTGCACTCACACGGTTCTTTACTTGGCTGGCCAGAGACCACCAGGGCTTGTTGAAACGGCTGCGCCAATAATTAATCCAGCGGTTAAATCGCAGCATAAGATAGTAACTGCGATCCCCAATGTGGTAACTGAACGGATTAATTTTGATATTATGTTCAAATTGATCGCCGTGGGTTACCCAGTAGCGTTTACCGCTGGCAGCTGTGTGAATCCAATCGCGCTCGATACGAATATTGCCCAAACGTTTACCCGCCCAGCTGCGCATGGGGGCGTCGTGATTTCCGGGAATATAAATAACCTCCGGAGTAAGACTGCTTAACTCCGAAAGCATCCCCAATAACATGGAGGATGCCTGACACCAGGTGCCCTTCCCTTTAGAGAGGGCATACATATCGAAAATATCCCCTACCAGGTACACCTTATCGGCACGATTCTGTGCCAAAAAATCCGCCAACCGATGAGGCTCACTGTCTCTACTGCCCAAATGGACATCAGATATCCACAGCGCATGGTAGCGATTGCCCATAGCAAGGCTCCAACCTTTGACCAGTAATCAACTCGCGTAAAGACTGATAACCTGCCTGCCGAGCGCCAACCTATGCCATGCAGTGGAATTTATCGGTCAATAGTTTGCAAGCCGCGAACAGGCGAACGCTTATTGGATATCGATCAAATACCATTAAGGCCAATGATCGCCTGCGCAGTCACTTTGCAGCGATTTGATGACAGTCCAGAGGACCTTTATTGAAGCTTATATTGCAGTGAAACCCGCTAGACTGCGAGGGCTTTAGGCGCCCGAATCAGCCTGGCCCAAGGCCAGCTGATTCGGTAAAGAGGAGAGGGTTATTCGGTGTCTTGGGGATGACGAATGGGCGGCGCAAAGGGAAACTTTGCAACTTTATCGCCTTTAACTTCGACAATTTTGCCTGTCCCCTCTTTTTCCACCTCATCGATACGCACAATACTGTGCATCGGGATATAGGAACGGGTTACCGAGGCAAACTCGGTTTTTAGCTTTTCTTCACTGGGGTCCACTACCAGCTGGGCCTTCTCCCCGAAAACAAACTCCTCGACTTCAATAAAGCCGTACATATCGCTCTGATAAATCGCCCGGGCATAGAGTTCATACACCTGGCTCTGGTTGTGGAAAATCACTTTATATATCGGGTTGGCCATAAGTCTCTCAGGATGGGGAATACCCCGAAGCTCGAAGTTGTTCAGAAAGCGGGCAAAGCCCGAAAAAGCGCGCAAGAATAGCACAGGTTCTCAACCGCTAATATAGCCATCTATGCAGTGCCGGGTCCTGTCGCTATAATGCCCCACCCGTTTAATTGACCAGTTTTTAATCAGGCACGATATGTCCGATACACCGGCGAAAAAGCTATACATCAAAACCCACGGCTGCCAAATGAATGAGTACGATTCCGCCAGGATGCGCGATCTACTCGGCGAGTCTCACGCTATGGTACCCACCGACGATCCCGAAGAGGCGGACGTTCTCCTGGTCAATACCTGTTCCATTCGCGAGAAAGCTCAGGAAAAACTGTTCCACCAGCTGGGTCGCTGGAGACGCCTCAAGGAAGAAAATCCCGAGCTGGTTATCGGCGTCGGAGGCTGTGTAGCCAGCCAGGAGGGCGAGGCTATCGCCAAGCGCGCGCCCTATGTAGATCTGATCTTCGGCCCGCAAACTCTGCACCGCCTTCCAGAAATGATGGAAACCAAAGAGCAGAAGAATGGCGTGGTCGTTGTAGATATCAGCTTCCCGGAGATCGAGAAGTTCGACCGATTGCCACAACCTGAAGCCGACGGAGCCACGGCTTTTGTCTCCATTATGGAAGGTTGCTCCAAGTACTGCACATTCTGTGTAGTGCCCTACACTCGCGGCGAGGAAGTAAGCCGCCCAGTCGCCGATGTACTGGAAGAAGTTGCACACTTAGCAGAGCAGGGTGTAAGGGAAGTGAACCTACTTGGCCAGAACGTCAATGCTTACCGCGCCGCCGGGGTAGACGGACAGGAAGTGGACTTCGCCGAGCTGATCACCTATGTAGCGGCAATTGATGGCATCGACCGCATCCGCTACACCACATCGCATCCGGTAGAGTTCTCCGACGCTTTGATCGACGTCTATGCACAGGTGCCTGAACTGGTCAGCCACCTGCATCTGCCAGTGCAAAGTGGCTCCGACCGTATTTTAATGGCCATGAAACGTGGACACACCGCGCTGGAATACAAGTCCAAGATTCGCCGCCTGAAGAAAATACGCCCGGACATCTGCCTTTCTTCGGACTTTATCGTGGGCTTCCCCGGTGAAACCGACAGAGATTTCGAAGCTACCATGAACCTGATTCAGGAAGTGGGCTTTGATATATCTTTCAGCTTTATTTATTCCCCGCGCCCAGGTACTCCGGCAGCGGATCTCCCCGACGACACCCCGGAAGACGTCAAAAAAGAGCGCCTGCAGCTTTTGCAAAACCGTATCAACCAGCAGGCCCAGGCAATTGCCCGGCACATGGTAGGTAATACTGAGCGGGTTTTGGTGACCGGAGTTTCCAAGAAGGATCCAGGCCAGCTGCAAGGACGCACTGAGAATAACCGGGTGGTTAATTTCCGCGCCGATGACCTGGCCCTGATCGGTAAATTTGCCGATGTGCTGATTGAGGAAGCCCTGCCTAACTCCCTACGCGGTACTTTACTCACCTCGGAACTGGAAGAGGACTTATTCTGATCTGAGGCCTTGTGGCCCCCCTACCCTCCTGGCAAGGCGTGCTTTAAAACCACCCCTTGCCACCCAAATTTCCTAATAACACCTCTGAAATTACAAGCTGTAATTAAAATCGGGTAAAGTTAGAACCTATTGGTAGCACCCAAAGCTTTCCTATCTGGGGAAAATGGGTATACCCTAGCTATGAACCCTCTAGATTAAGGTGCCGGAAACCAGTTTGGAAACGCAAACCCTCGCTCAAAGTATTACCCTCGAGCCCAACGATGCTCGCCGTCTCGCCAACCTCTGCGGTCAGTTCGACCAACATCTGCGCCAAATAGAACAGCGACTGGATATTGAGATCCGCAATCGCGGCAATCAGTTCGCCGTCTATGGTGAACCTAAAAAAGCCAAGGCTGCCTGTGAATTACTTAGCTTCCTGTACAAGGAGACTGACTCTCGGGATCAACTAACCCCCGATGAGATTCACTTAGCCCTGCAACAAGCCGGTGTAGAGGAGCTTCTCCACAAGGGAGAGAAGGGCGAATCCACTGAAGCAGACCAGGTGGTATTGATTCGTACTAAGAAATGCTCTGTGCGTCCCCGAGGTTTGAATCAGCGCAAGTATGTGCATGCGGTTCAGAGTAACGATATCAATTTCGGTATTGGCCCAGCGGGTACCGGCAAGACCTACCTCGCAGTAGCCTGTGCGGTCGAGGCCCTGCTCAAAGACCAAGTGGAGCGCATCTTACTAGTCCGCCCGGCGGTAGAAGCAGGCGAAAAGCTCGGCTTCCTCCCCGGTGACCTGAGTCAGAAGGTAGACCCCTACCTTAGGCCCCTGTACGACGCACTCTATGAAATGCTCGGTTTTGAGACAGTGGGCAAACTCATTGAGCGCAATGTGATCGAGGTAGCCCCCCTGGCCTATATGCGTGGGCGCACCCTCAACAACGCCTTTGTCATTCTCGATGAAAGCCAAAACACCACCCGCGAGCAGATGAAAATGTTCCTGACCCGGATCGGTTTCGGCTCCACTGCAGTGATTACCGGAGACCCTAGCCAGGTGGACCTGCCACGAGGACAGGCCTCGGGGCTGCGTCACGCGGTGGAAGTCCTGGGCAAGGTCAACGGCATCAGCTTTACCCATTTCGGCGCCAAGGATGTTGTCCGCCACCCTCTCGTACAACGTATTGTCGAAGCCTACGATATCCACGAGGCTGAGCGGGATGCCAGTGTCAGCAACAAAGCCGACGAGAATGCCGCCTGAGGTTCCTCCACAGAGTTATGATTGATTTAACCCTTGATGTGCAGCGGGCTAGCCGCTGCACAAACCTACCCTCCGATGAAAAGATCCGCACCTGGGTCATTAACGCTCTGTCCGGCCGAAAAGATGAGGCCGAACTGGCAGTTCGAATCGTCGACGAAGAGGAGAGCCAAGCGCTCAACGCGCAATATCGCGGCAAAGATAAGCCGACCAATGTCCTGTCCTTCCAAGCAGACTTTCCCGCAGAGCTGAACCTCCCACTATTAGGAGACTTGGTAATTTGTGCTCCCGTTGTGGAGAAGGAAGCGGAGCAACAGAACAAAACGACTGAGGCGCACTGGGCACATATGCTAGTCCATGGCACACTGCACCTTCTGGGTTATGACCATATCAAAGACAGCGATGCGGAAATCATGGAAAGGCTAGAGACTGGCCTAATGACCCATCTCGGCTTTGCGGACCCCTACACCCCTCTCGATGAGGCGGGATAACGAGGGTTGAAATGAATCTACCCACTAACGATTACTGATTGAAATAGACGAGAGATATTCGGAGCATGGCCACTTCCATGACCACTGACGAGCCCCCAAGTAGTCACTCTTCCAGCAAAGCCAGGTCGAGTGAAAAGAACTGGCTGGAAAGATTGTTTGGTGCATTTTCTGCCGAACCCAAGTCCCGCGATGAACTATTGGACATCATCAAAGACGCCGCTGAAAATCAGCTGGTTGACGCCGAGGCCCTGTCCATCATCGAGGGCGCCCTGGACGTATCCAACCAGCAGGTTCGGGAGATAATGATCCCTCGCTCGCAGATGGTGGTTGTAGGGCTACAGGACAAGCCGGAAACGTTTCTCCCCAAGATTATCGAGTCAGGCCATTCACGCTTTCCTGTCGTCGGCGAGAGTATCGACGATATCCGCGGAATACTGCTAGCCAAAGACCTGCTCCCCCTGCTCCTCAAGGGCGTCGGCGAATTTCAACTCGAAGATATTATTCGCCCAGCCAATATCATCCCTGAAAGTAAGCGCCTCAACATTCTCCTGCGAGAGTTCCGTGAAAACCGCTACCACATGGCCATCGTTATCGACGAATATGGCGGCGTTTCCGGCGTAGTGACCATTGAGGACATCCTCGAAGAAATTGTCGGTGAGATCGAAGACGAAACCGATGAGGAAGAGGCAGATAGCTTTATCCGCCGGGTGGGAGAAAATGACTACATAGTCAAGGCCCTCACGCCGATCGAAGAGTTCAATGAATTTTTTAAATCCGAATTCAGCGATGAAGAATTCGACACAGTTGGTGGTCTGATTATGCAGTCTTTCGGCCACTTGCCCGGTCGCGATGAAGTCACCCGCTTGGGAGACTTCCTCTTCCGGGTGCTCTACGCGGACAGCCGGCAAATTCACCTGCTGCGCGTGGCCCATATGCGTAAACCACCCGATGAAGATTGAGTTAAGCCCCCTCTGGGGCTCTAGCCAAGATTTTCTCGGGTAGGATGCAGCCGCAACGGCGGCTACCGATTAAGCGAGTCTATGCGAAGATTACTTTTACCTGCCGCTGGTGCAGCTGCCGGCGGGCTAATGACGCTCTCCCTGGCCCCTTTCAACTATTGGTTGTGCGGCCTACTTTCTCTGGCGCTTTTTGCCGAGCTATTCCTGTTTGCCTCTCGCGGCAAGCCGCTGCGTGGGCGCACCAGCCTCTGGCTAGCCTTCTGTTATGGGCTAGGCCTTTACGCCACTGGTGGCTCTTGGGTCTATGTCTCAATTACCAATTTTGGCAATTCTTCGCCGCCGCTGGGATTCGCACTCACCGCCAGCTTCGTCGCGCTGATGGCGGCGCTGCTTGCAGCACCGTTCTATTTCCTCGGTCGCTTTACCGCCAACAAATTTAGCTTCGCCCTCGCCTTTGCCGCACTCTGGTTTATCAGTGAGTGGTTCCGCAGCTGGATGTTCACTGGCTTTCCCTGGCTGTTCGCCGGCTATGCCCACTTGGAGACCTGGTTATCTGGCTGGGCTCCGGTGGTGAGTGTCTACGGAATTGGACTTTTTCTGGCCCTCTCCGGTGCGGTCATCGCACTGGCTGCCAGTGGCCGCTTGTCCCCCCTCAAGCGACCGGCCCATATTGTACTAATTGGTGCAGCAATCGTACCCTGGCCCCTCGGTGCTGCCCTCGCCAATATTCAGTGGACTCAGGCAGAGGGAGGCATCATAACCGTTGGACTGGTACAGGCTAATATTCCCCAGGAAAAAAAATGGCTGCCGGAGTTTCGCGGCGAGACTATTAGCCGCTATCAGGAGGGTACCCGCACCCTGAGCGAGCGTGATGTCGACGTTATAATCTGGCCTGAAGCAGCGCTACCCATGCTTTACGGCCAGGCCCCAAACCTAATGCAGGCTCTGCAACGCAATGCAGAGAAAACCGGCATTGATCTTATCAGCGGAATTCTCTACGACACCCACAGCCCTGTGGATAACTCTCGCAAAGTACACAACTCCGCAGCGGTCTTTGGCCGCAGCCCCAGTGTTTACCATAAGCGTCACCTGGTACCTTTTGGTGAGTATGTCCCACTGGAGGAGCTGATTCGAGGCACTATTGAATTCTTCAATTTACCCACCTCCTTTATTCGCTCCGGACCCGACCAACAGGGGCCACTGAATGCTGCAGGAGCACGTTGGGCTCCACTAATCTGCTATGAAATTGTCTACCCTCGCCTAGTGGCGGATAGCGCTCTCACCTCCCAGGTACTCCTGACCATCAGTAATGATGCCTGGTTCGGTGAATCCATAGGGCCGTTGCAGCATATGCAAATGGCGCAAATGCGCGCACTGGAAACCGGTCGCTATTTAGTCCGCGGCACCAATACCGGTGTAACCGCGATTGTCGATCCCCGCGGGCTTATCATTGAGCAGCTGCCACAATTTGAGCAAGCCAATATGAGCGGTGACATACGTGCGATGCGCGGCTCAACACCATTTATGCTTGCCGGAATTTTCTCAGTATTTGCCCTGGCACTACCAATGTTGGCGCTAGCTGTAATTCTCAATCGCAAGCGAAAGAACAGCGCTGCCAAGCCAATGACCGGGGGAGTGACCGAATAGTAATGACCTGCCACTGATCACTCTAAAGTGCGCCGCCGAGACACCCCGCATGTGCAGATGACTGCTATGCTGCATGCAATTTACCTGTGAAATTATGGCGGGGATGGGCAGTCAATGCATTGCTTAATCAGTGGTGGCACCGGTTTGATCGGTAGACTCTTTTGCCAACGCTGGCTCGCTCGTGGCGACACACTTACAGTACTTAGTCGCCATCCGGATAAGATACACCAACTCTGCGGAGAGTCTGTCAATGCCGCCAGCGCTCCTGAAGAGGTGCAAGAGCGGGTAGATGTTGTTGTCAATCTGGCAGGGGAACCCATTTCCTCTCGCTGGACTGAGAAACGCCGTGCCGAAATTCGCAACTCACGCCTGAATACTACCGAACGGCTAGTACGCTGGACACTCGCCCAAAGAGAACGCCCCAATTACTTTCTCTCAGGATCTGCTATTGGATACTACGGAGACCGTGGCGGCGAACTGCTCAAGGAGGACAGCCCTGCAGGCGGAGGGTTTTCCGCACAACTGTGCCGTGACTGGGAAGCGGCCACACTGCCACTACAAAGGGCCGGGATGTGCGTCGGAATCATACGCACCGCTATTGTGCTCTCCAACCGAGGGGGAGCACTTCCCAAAATGCTACCGGCATTTCGCCTGGGACTTGGTGGACCAATGGGTTCTGGCGAACACTGGATGAGCTGGATTCACGAAGACGACGAAGTCGGGTTGATACTTCACGCTATTGACCAACGCCTATGCACCCCTTTTAACGCCAGTGCTCCAGAAGCAGTTACCAATAACAGCTTCAGCCGCTTACTGGCAAAACAGTTACACCGCCCCTGCTTTTTCCGCTCTCCAGCCTGGCTGCTGAAAACCCTGTTCGGGGAGATGGCAGAAGAGCTACTCCTTGCCAGCGAAAGAGTGGAGCCCCGAGCCGCCTTAAACAGCGGCTACAGTTTCCAGTTTCCTACCCTGGAACAAGCACTAGCCGACCTACTAGCTAAAGACAATGCTAGTAATAAGGTAAGTGTCTGATTCCTGGGCACTTTTATTGGCTGGATTAGGCTATGCTGCTTAAGCCGCAACCACGCTACTCTCCAGGGCCTGCATTAAATAACGCCGACTGGATTCACTGGTGACTAAATCCCCGTGACTACCCATAGGGGCTGAGCCAACCCAGTGCGCGTGCCAGCGATACCACTGGGACTCCTCTGCATTTACCCGCAGCTCGATGAATTCCACTTCTGCAGGATCTAAACCGAACTCACGGACAATTTGCCCCGCAAATGTCTCGAAATTTTTATTCAAATGGGCCCCGCTCTCAGCACCGCCACATAGGAAAAATAGAATTCGGCCATCCTGGTCCACACGCTTGAAGCCGATCCAAACAGCCCGGTTGAGTCGGTTGTGCAATTGGATGGGAGTGAAGGAAACCGGGATGCCCTTCATCATAAGGTTATCTCGTTTATTGTTATGGTTGTTATCCACAGTCGCTACTCCAATGTAAGTAGTAATTAGCGGGTGAGATCTGTGGCGCCAGTCGTCCATTTACCTAGTACAACCAGCTTTCAAAAAACAGATGCAATCCCTCGCCGACGCCTATTCCCTCATGCCTGATAAGTATCTGAGAGCACCACATCACAAAAGTTCCTCAGCACTTTTTGGCCTGTGGCAGTGGTCGATATTGATACCAGGCTTGTGCCAATAGTTCCCGCCAATAGGCCTGAGTCCGCAGCAGCGCCTCAGCACTGGGAACCCAATTTAAGACCCCACCCTTTTCCCTTGACTCTAACTCAGAAGCACTGCCCACTGATAAAGGCTGTACCTTTAGGCCTGCGCGGGTAAAAACTGCCGCAGCCCTGGGCATGTGCCACCAGTGAGTGGCGAGCACAATAGTTCCCACACCTGAATTGCGCAATATCTCCGCGCTATTTACCGCGTTCTCTGCGGTAGTTCGACTGCAAGCTTCGCGCCAACTCACCGGGCGGGACATCTCATCCAACATTTTCGCCATCAACTCTGCCTCAGAGACATGCTCATCCGGTGAAACACGGCCGCCGGACACCAGGATTGGCATATCCCTTGGGACATGCTTTGCTGCCCAGATCACCCTCTCCAAACTGGACGCAGATAGGTACTCATAGCCTTGCTGATTATCCCGGTAAACACCGCCTCCGAGGATCACCACAGCCCTGGGAGCAGCCTCTGTATCAGGTAAATCTGCTACAACGCCCAAGCGCTTACCGATCCAGCTTGAAAAAGCCGGAGTAGCACTAAGCCAGAGCAGACAAAATGAGAGGATCGCCAATGGCAGGGACAATTTCTCCAGCAAAGAGCCTTCAGGAAAAAAGCGTATCAAGAATGCCGCTAGCAGCCCCAGCATTGGCGCCAGTGGTGGCATCAGTGGTGGCATCAACAAATTGGCCGCTATTTTATACAGCTCAATCAATACTCAAGGCCGCCTTCTATTTGCCTGAAGCAACCATAGCCACAGCGGTGACAGGGTGTAATTTGACTATTCTCCGGCGGCTGAGCGAGATAACCACACCCCAGACATTGAAGTTCCTCGTCGGCCCCCACTATCTCACCCGCAAGGGCCCAGGGTTTGCCCTCACGGATACAGCGCATAAGATTGGGCCAAGCCGTTTCCGTAGGGTCCGCCGCGTTCAGCAACCAGTCACCCCCGCGCTCTTCCAGAGTAATCAGCTCCCCTCCCAGACCGCGCATATAATCCCCGGCTCGATGCAGATCATCTTTTAACCAGGCGCGAAGAAAAGCGACCTTATTTGCGGTCAGGTCCTCAACTGCCAACTCTCCCTCAATCAAATCCTCCAGGTCTTCACGAAACTCATCGGCCAGATCGTCCTTCGGCGGTAACTTCGGTTCCTTCGTCACGGTATCCCTCCTATAATCTCGCGTTTACGCATCCTAAAAGATGCTCTGGGGGCCGTCCTTGATCGCAATCAATCCTTTTGCTTGTCGATCCAGAGCTGCTTCCACTAAAACACTGAAAAGTTTCCCCGCAAAATTTGATCACAGAGTATAGGTCCCCAATCAATGGAAGAGCAGTACAACCCCTCCGCAGTCGAAGCTTCCGCCCAGGAATTCTGGGAGGCAGAGAAAAGCTTTGAGGTAAAGGAAGATACCGGCAGGGAAAAGTTCTACTGCCTATCCATGTTCCCCTACCCCAGCGGCAAGCTGCACATGGGCCATGTGCGCAATTACACCATTACCGATGTTATTTCCCGCTATCAGCGTATGCAGGGTAAGAATGTCCTGCACCCCATGGGCTGGGATGCCTTCGGCTTACCGGCTGAAAATGCTGCGATCCAGAATAAAACCGCGCCAGCAAAATGGACCTACGCCAATATTGATTATATGAAGGGGCAATTGAAAGCTCTCGGATTTGGCTTCGACTGGTCCCGCGAGCTAGCCACCTGCCAGCCATCCTATTATCGCTGGGAGCAGTGGTTCTTCACCCGCCTCTATGAAAAGGGCCTGGTCTACAAGAAAAATTCCGCGGTGAACTGGTGCCCCAATGACCAGACCGTGCTCGCCAACGAGCAGGTTGAAGATGGTGCATGTTGGCGCTGCGGCACTACCGTGGAGAGGCGTGAGCTGGCCCAGTGGTTTATCAAGATCACTGACTACGCAGAAGAGCTGCTCAAGGACCTGGATAAGCTGCCGGAGTGGCCTGAGCAGGTGCGCACCATGCAGCGCAACTGGATCGGCAAGAGCCGAGGTGTGGAGCTGAGCTTTAGCCTGCCCACCACTGTGGCTGGTATGGATCACTTCGATGTTTACACCACCCGCCCAGACACCCTGATGGGCGTCACCTATGTATCCCTCGCCGCTGAACACCCAATCGCTCTGGAGTTAGCAGAGACTAACCCCGAGCTAAAAACATTTATCTCTGAGTGCAAAAAGCAGTCTCTGTCTGAAGCCGATATGGCCACAATGGACAAGAGAGGCATGGACACCGGTCTCAAGGCTATTCACCCCATCAGCGGGGAGGAAGTCTCCGTCTGGGTAGCTAACTATGTACTGATGGATTATGGCTCTGGCGCGGTGATGGCAGTACCCGCCCACGATCAACGCGACTGGGAGTTCGCACACAAGTATCAGTTGCCTTTGACTCAAGTCATAGCGCCCGCCGATGGCCAGGAAATCGATCTCAACAAAGAAGCCTTCACCGAAAAAGGCAAACTGGTGAACTCCGGCAATTTTGATGGTCTGGATTTTGATGGTGCCTTTACCGCGATTTCCGAAGTTTTAATAGCAGCAGACAAAGGCCGTGTGACCACCAATTATCGCCTGCGCGATTGGGGTGTATCCCGCCAGCGCTACTGGGGTGCCCCTATCCCCATGTTCAACCTCGCAGATGGTGGAGAAATCCCGGTGCCCGCCGAGAAACTCCCTATTTTACTGCCGGAAGATGTGGAGCTGGACGGTGTTCAGTCCCCCATTAAAGCCGATCCCGAGTGGCGCAAAGACGAACTCAATGGTACGCCGGTCGAGCGTGAGACCGACACTTTTGACACTTTTATGGAGTCCAGCTGGTACTACGCTCGCTATACCTGCCCAGACTTCGAAGAGGGCATGCTCGACCCCGATCGCGCCAACTACTGGCTACCTGTCGACCAATATGTAGGTGGTATTGAGCACGCCATCCTGCACCTTCTCTACGCGCGCTTTTTCCACAAATTGATGCGGGATGAGGGCTTGGTCAACAGCGATGAACCCTTCAGGCAGCTTTTGTGCCAGGGCATGGTGTTGGCTGAATCCTTCTACAAGGAAGAAAACGGCCATAAAACCTGGATCAACCCCGCCGATGTTGATGTCGAGCGGGATGAGAAAGGAAAACCCATCAAGGCAGTTGAGCGCGCAACAGGTGAAGAAGTAATTGCCGGTGGCGTTGTGAAGATGTCCAAGTCAAAAAACAATGGCATCGATCCCCATGCTGCTGTTAAAGAATACGGTGCCGATACTGTACGCCTGTTCACAATGTTTGCAGCACCGCCCGAGCAAACTTTGGAGTGGCACGATGCCGGCGTGGAGGGAGCCAGCCGCTTCCTGCGAAAACTCTGGAAAACTGTACATGCACATGTTGCTGTAAGCACTAGCAGCGCTCAGATTGACCAACAATCTTTGAGCGACCAGCAACAACAATTACGCCGTAAAACCCACGAGACGATTCAGAAGGTTGGCGACGACTACGGACGTCGTCAAACCTTCAACACGGCTATTGCCGCAGTGATGGAGCTTCTCAATGAGGTTGGTAAACTGGCAGATCGCAGTAATGAGCAGGGGCTGGCAGTGGAGAGAGAGGCTCTACAGGCAGCTGTCTTACTACTGGCTCCGGTAACTCCGCATATTTGCCACCAACTGTGGCAAATCCTGGGCAATAACAACACCTTAATTGATGCTCCCTGGCCAGTAGTAGATGAAAAGGCTCTGGTGCGTACCTCAATTACTTTGGTCGTTCAAGTCAATGGCAAAGTGCGTGCAAAGCTGGATGCGCCAGCTGATGCGGACAAAGAGGGCTTGGAAAAACTCGCCCTAGCCGACGAAAACGTCCAGAAATTTATTGGCGATGCCACCGTACGCAAAGTCATCGTTGTGCCAGGCAAACTGGTAAATATTGTCGCGAAGTAAAAATTACTGCGCAGTTATATCCAACCAATAGCCGGGAGCATTATGCTCCCGGCCCATATCTGCAAACCCTTTATTTGCTGGCACTAAAGCCAGGTAGTTTATGAAAACATTTGCACGTCGTATCGTCCTGCTAGTTACCCTTGTGGCCATCGCCAGTTGCGGTTGGCACCTGCGGGGAGCGCCAAAAAACTTTCCTCCAGGCAGTACTATTTACATATCGAGTGAGAACCCTCGTAGTGATATTGCCGATGAAATTAGCCGTCTTCTGGAAAATGGCGGGGTCCCTGTTGCTCCATCCCCTATTGAAGCGGACTACCTACTCACCATTCATAAAGAAATAGAACGAAAATTAACTGTCGCCGTGGATTCTGAAGGACGGGCTTCTGAGTACGAGTTGATTACCAGCGCGATTTATAGCGTGCGTACACACAGTGGCGAAGTACTGCTAAATAAAGCTCAGGCCGATGTCTATAGATCATTGGAGTGGAACGTCTCAGAAATAGTCAGCAAGGGAGAAGAGGAACGCCTCTTACGCGCGGAAATGCGCCGCGAGTTGATTAGCCGAATGATCAACCGTTTGCGCCGTATCGATGTCAATGCCCCCTTGCAAGATAAGAGCTACTAGGTAGTTCTGTCATGCGTATTAATCCCCAACAGCTTCCCCAGCAACTACGGAAAGGGCTTGCGCCGGTTTATATTATCTCAGGCGATGAACCACTCCTGGTTCAGGAATCTTGCGACCAAATACGTGCGGCAGCGAGGCAGAATGGTTTCGCTGAGCGGGAACTTCTACATGCAGAGCATAATTTCGACTGGGGTTTATTACTTGCCTCAGCCGGAAATATGTCTCTTTTTGCAGAGAGGAAGCTTATCGAGGTACGCGCTCCCAGTGGAAAACCAGGGGATAAAGGCAGTAAAGCCTTACAGGAATTTGCCGCTCTCGCCAGTCAGGATTTGATACTACTGCTGGTTTTGCCCAAGCTGGACAAATCACAACTCAATAGCAAATGGGTTAAAACACTTGAGCAGCATGGTGCTCTCGTACAAATTTGGCCTGTTAGCGCCCAGGAAATGCCACACTGGATCAACCAAAGGATCAATGCCGCAGGGTTATCTGCTGAGAAAGAAGCTATACGTATTCTCGCCGAAAGAGTAGAGGGTAATCTGCTCGCAGCAAGCCAAGAAATCGAAAAGCTCAAACTTTTAAATAGTGACGGGACAATAACGGTCGAACTGTTAGAGCAAAGTGTAACCAGCTCTGCGCGATACAGTATTTTCGATTTAATTGACAGAGCTTTGGCAGGAGAAGCCGAGAAAGCGATCAAAACGCTACAAGGCTTACGCTCGGAAGGTATTGAGCCACCTGTGGTGCTCTGGGCCCTAACAAGAGAGATGCGCTCATTACTGGAACTAATGGAGAAACTCAATCAGGGCCAGCAACTAGCACGTTTAGTTCGCATCCAAAAACGCCAACCACTTGTACAAAATGCCTTAAACCGTCTAACTCCAAATATACTGGAGGCTCTTCTTTTAAAAGCCAGAGCCGTGGATTCGGCGATCAAAGGTGGCAACACTCACCAGTCCCCATGGAATGGTCTTATGGAACTCACGCTTAATTTGAGTGGACAGAAAAGCGTTTAGAAAGTTAGCCCAAGCAATCGGATTCTTTTAAACGCCGCTAATAAAAAACCCTCCCCGAAACGAGGAGGGTTTAGATAATAGTCATTATAGGCGTATTAGTTTTGAGAAACTGTAGCCATATTGCTGTTGCCGACCTGGTGCACACTGGCCATATTGAAATTGCCAGCCTGAGTTACATAGGTAGTGTTCTCGCTACCAGACTGTCCCAGGTGAGCACCGTGCTCAAAGCCATCCTGAGATACAACCATCAGGTTAAACTCACCCATGTCCTGATGGATCTCAGCCAAGTTCAGCTCACCGCTCTGGTCAACATCAACTGTGTTGGCCATACCTTCGCTATGGCCATAAGTGAAGTTGGCACTTCCCAGCTGATCAATATTAGCTGTATTGAGATCCCCAAACTGAGAGAATTCAGCTTCGTTATGATCACCCGTTTGTTGCAGAATTGCAGCATTATCATTGCCGTATTGGTACATATCGCCAATATTGTTGAGGTCATTCTGCGTAACGGTCATGGTGTTGGCATCACCATACTGACCAGTAACACTAGAGTTACCAGTGCCATTCTGAGCAATAGTATTGAAGTTATTGGCCCCATCCTGGGACATATTCAGATAGTTGAAGTCACCTGACTGCACCAAGTTAGAAGTGTTTTCAACACCGCCTTGATAAACAAAACCGACGTTACCTTCACCAACTTGGCCTCCTACGAAGCCTTCATCAGAGCTCATCCAGGTGCTGCTCCAAACGCTGTTTCCATCACCAGACTGAGTGCTGACAAACAGGTTATTATCTCCGTCCTGCTGCAGGGCAGCCATATTGTCATTACCCTCCTGAACCGCATCAAGGGTATTGTAATTAGCCTCACCACCATCTGAGCGGTACTGATCTAGATGCATAGTATTTTCACTACCCATTTGAGTAGCATAAGCTGCATTGCCATTACCGCCCCACTGATGAACAACTCCCCAGTTACCCTCTCCCTGCTGATAGGAATAGGCTTGGGAGCTGTTTTGATCGAATTGCGTGGTTTCAGAGTAGTTACGGTTACCTACCTGAGTCTGGTCGATATAGTTCGCATCGGCGGTGGATTGACTTGCGTAAGCACGGTTGTCATTACCTTCCTGCCACTGATAAGCCGCATTATTGGTGGACTCGCCCATTTGATAGATATCAGCAGCGTTGTCATTTCCAACCTGCAGTTGATCACCATAATTAGCATCGGCCATTGCGTGACCAGCACCAACAAGCATTGCAATCGCAGCAGCAAGTGAAAGCTTTTTCATTTATGTTTCTCCATCAGACTAAGTAAACAAATACAAACAAAAAGAAAGCAGTGCTTTAATCGTGCTGAACGACCTGCACCGCATGGTTGTCACCGAACTGCGCGACAAATCCAAAGAGCCCATCTCCGTTTTGGATGATGTTGGCTGAGTTTCCATTGCCCACTTGATTTATTAGAGCAATATTATCTAAACCATTTTGTATAGCGGTAGCTTGGTTATAAGCTCCAGACTGGGAAATTGCAGCATAGTTATATTCCCCAGCCTGCTGAATTGCTGCTTCATTCGAATAGCCATCCTGAACCAAAAAAACTTGGTTGAACTGCCCAAACTGAGAAACTTCTGCAAAATTGTATTCCCCTGTCTGAATGACCTCAGCTAACTGACCAGTAATAGACTCATCCCGTTGCAACATGAGATCCAGCTTTCCCTGACCAGAAAACAGCTCATCATGATCATCTAAGTCACCAGCCCAGACAGAGTTAATACAGGTAAGGAGTAAAAATAAACCACATAGGCTCACTTTGATAACGCCCACCAAAATTCTCCTAAAGGTTAATTAAAGCGAGAGCAATTCCGCTCATCGAGGACCACTATAGGAATTTAAGCGAAAACAATAAATCAGAAAAAAGAATATTTTTTGGGGCGGGAAAACAATAAATATTTAAGACTTTTGTATGAAAGCCTTTCTAGAAAGTTGATTTAATACGAAGATGTAAGATATCGACAAGTAGATTTACTAAATTACACAAACTTACACAAAGATTCAACAAGAAAAACCGCCCACACAGGAATGTGAGCAGCCAGCAACCATTGCAAGACAGAGAAATTAGTCAGAATATTTAATAAAAAAATTATTCTAAAGAATTTTCACAGTTGCATCCGCATATTCACTAAGTACAGATGCAGGGAATTCATTGACATCCTGCATTGCCCAAATATTATTCGTCACACCATTGGCAATAAGATGAATAACTGCAGATTCAATCGCAGAAAGCACACAAAGTTGAGCCGGATCATTGGTCGTCATTCCAGCCTCAATCTCTAATAAACGTTTATACTCAACAAATGTATAAACGTCTCCCTGAACCTGCCTTGATAGAATTTTCTTACTGGTTAAAACGCTATTTAAAACTCTTCCAGTTCTAACATCGACCGCACGCAAATTCACGGTCACTTCGTCTACTCGATATTGCTCAGAAAGTCCAATACCAAAATAACGCGCACCGGCTCCGCCGGTTTTGATATTGGTATCATAAGCGACTATACCGCCCTCCAACATTATATTTGCTGACATCAGTGAGGGGAGCTCAAAGGGTTGGGGAGTTTCTTGCTCTTTGATTGCTGCTCGTATGATTTTTCTTTCAGTAAGCAGGTTTTGTAGCCCTTCACGCTCAAGAGTAACAAACCAACCTGACTCGTTGAGTACTTGTACGAGCATAGAGGCAGCGCCTTGTGTTACTGCAGTAGAAAAAGAGCTAGACGGTGCTGGCCTGTACTGGCCAGTTTGATCACTAAATCCATAAACCGCTACTACGATCTTCCCCCTCGGTAAGGGCAAATTCAAAAGATCTGCATAAGTACTCATTCGATCTGTCAAAGTGGCTTTTTGATGCCCTGGGCCAAACAACGCCTCTCCTGGATTTTGAAAGAAACTACAACCACTTAAAATAAAAACCAAAAATATAACTATTATTCTAACCACCATCACCACCACCCTAAAGAACAAACAATCTATTGGCCAATTAAATCAGTTACCAGGATTTAGGCCAACGACTACGATCTCAGAAAGCTCTCCTGTGACAGCATCTGTAATAGTTATAGTTAGGGTACCATCTACATCAAGTATGTTAACGATAAAGTCATCGGTTACGAGAGTACCATCATTTCCATCTCCAACATCTGTGAGCAACTGAGACAACAATCTGGATTCTAGTGTATCCGTAAACCTGTCAAGTGAAGATGAATCAGAGTATGGTGATTTACCAGCTTTAGGATCTTTTTTACTGTTTTGAGCGCTGGCATTATTTAACAAATAATTACCATTTAATGGATTACCTCCGAAGGATGGATTTACTGGAGTGTAAATTAGCTCTGTCGAATAGGCAGAGACAGAAAAGAAAGATAAAACCAAGAAAACATAGAACCTCACTATAATTCCTCCCCGGCCAAGTCCAAGTTTTGCGAAAATAACTGCTGCAGCCTTTGCTGTCGTACATTATTATTGATTTGAGCAACAGCTTGTTCAACTATCTGCCCAAAACGTCTTCTACCTGGGTAAATAACAGTCCTGAACACCTGCTTATTCTCATAATTTACCCACACAACACTACCCCACCGCGCAGAAGGCCTTTCATACACAGTCAGGTTATAATCAAAGTCAGTCAAGTTGGATGTAATATACAGCGATAAAGAGCGTGCGAACTCATGCCCTATGCCGCTTACTGTGTTATCAATAACCAAACCGGTAAGGATTGACTCTTCGCTCTGAGCAAACTCTGACTCCTGGGAAATAACTGTACTAGAAATAAACCAAATAGAAAAAAATAGAATTTTTAATTTCACAGATTTTGACTCGCCCAACTACTTGCCTCCAATCTGTTTTTGCAACCAATCTTTTTATAAACCTTGTATAGGTGACTTTTAACGGTATGCTCACTGACACATAGTACCTCCGCAATATCTGCATTGGTTCTACACTCACAAATAAGCTCCAATATCTGTCTTTCTCTTTGTGTAAGGTTTGCGCTAGAATCCATCCATCTTTTAGGACGTCTATGCTGCCTTAAAAAGTTATGCAGAACATCTCTAGGGAACCAATATTCCCCCAGGAATATCTTACCTAATCGCTCCATAATAACCCCGGGCTCACATTTTGCCGGCATCAATCCTAGGACCTTCTCCCAGTGTAAGACAAAGTCAAACTCATTAGGGTCGTCAACATTTAAGAGAATAATGCCAGGCGAGTTAGTAGAAGCATGAATATCACGTAATAACTGATCAAGATCCGCTTTAAAAAGCCCAATACAGTCGAGCAAGAGATAATCAGCCTTAACTCCATCAAGTGAAAAAGATGGGACTCGCTGAACAATGGAGCATCTGGTTTTAAACTCCTCTTCAATATGCCCTGCAAAAATTGAACTCTGCAAGTTGACTGATGAGGTTAAGAAGGTAACAGCGGGACCCTTACAAACATGATCCTGCGAAACAACTTTGAGGCGTGCATATTCCTTATGCAAATTCATCTGGGTTCCCCCAATATGCAATCTCTTTAAGATTTTATCTAATGACTTCTTACTTTTTTATTATTTTCTATCCACATTCTCGATATTGAGAGCTAAATCTATTCGATCAACCAACACACTGCAACAGTAAGTGATACAGATAACAAAAATTCAATCTTAAGTGTGCCAGCGATTATTACAAATGTCATTTTTTCATACAAAGGTATTAAAGACGATTATTAAGTAACCAACTAGAAACATCCTTTTGTCTAAACTTAAAAAAAATAAAGAGCTTAAAAAACAGTAATAAATTTGCACTAACCCACAAAATTAATGGATTTATTTTAAATATTAGCATGAAAAAAAAGCATACCTAGAAAAGTTAAAAACCTATAAACAGCACAAAAAGCCAAGTAGCAACAAAAATTAAAATTTAGCTAATCAATCACACTAAAATAATAAACACACTCTCTTTCATGAAAGTAATATTATTTTGGATAACCTATCCAAAGAAACCCTATAAATTATACTTATTAAATATTTTTATAGTGCGTAATAGATTTAATGAGTGCGCAAATAGTAATCAGGGTGGGACTACTTTATGATTTTGTATTGGTACGCTATCACCATGTCTCTTGGTACCTGTTTGGTGTTTTGGTACAAGTAGATGAATCAAAGAACATATAACTATGTTAACCATTGAGGCCCTGATCATGAGCGATCACCTTCACCCCTCTGCCCATGCAACCACTCATACGGTAAAGAATCAGACTTCCCCTCTCTCAGGGCACAATCTGTATGCCGGCGATCAGGCTCTACTCGATTCGGTACACCTTAATGGCGGACATTGGGCCGAAAATGATCTACAACGCTATGGCGAGGTTTGTGGAAGACCAGAAATGATTGAACGGGGTTATGCTGCCAATGAGTTTAAACCCATATTTGAAAGTCATGACCGAATCGGAAACCGTATAGACTTAGTTCGCTATCATCCTTCTTACCATCAACTTATGCAGCTTGCCTTATCAGAAGGACTACACAGCTCCCCCTGGAGTCATCCTTGTAGCGGTGCCAATGTTGCTCGAGCGGCAAAGAACTATCTGCATTGTCAACTTGAGGCGGGTCATGGGTGCCCAATCACGATGACTTTTGCCTCTCTTCCTTCGATAAAATTAAACCCATCAATCGCCAAGGAGTGGATCCCTAAAATTCTTAGCCGGGGCTACGATGGCAGTAATCGCCCCTACTATGAAAAACACTCTCTGACTATCGGTATGGGTATGACAGAGAAACAAGGTGGGTCAGATGTACGTGCCAACACAACCTGTGCAATCCCCATGGATGACGGAACTTATGAGCTACTTGGGCATAAATGGTTTATGTCTGCTCCTATGTGTGACGGTTTTCTAATTCTGGCTCAGGCACCGGGCGGGCTTTCTTGTTTTTTGGTTCCCCGATGGCGTCCGGATGGAAGTAAAAACCCATTAGAAATCCAAAGGCTCAAAGTGAAATCTGGCAATGTATCCAATGCCTCTTCCGAAGTGGAAATGCGAGGTGCCTTAGGATGGCTCTTGGGTGAAGAAGGTCGGGGAGTCAATGCAATTATCAAGATGGTCGCGATAACGCGTTTTGATTGTATGGTCGGTTCCTCTGGGGGCCAACGCCAAGCCGTATTGCAAGCGATATACCATGCATCCCATAGAGAAGCCTTTGGAAAAAAGCTAATTGATCAAGCCCTAATGCAAAATGTCCTGGCAGACCTGCAATTAGAAGTTGAAGGGTCAGTGGCCTTGACCATGCGCATGGCCCGAGCTATGGATCATGAAGATCAAGAACACGAACAAATGCTCCTAAGACTGGGAGCAGCTGTGGGTAAGTATTGGATTTGTAAGCGCAGCCCGCATCATGCCTATGAGGCGATGGAATGCCTCGGTGGAAATGGTGTTATTGAAAGTTTTATCACTGCACGACTCTACCGCGATGCTCCAATTAATGCCATATGGGAGGGTTCCGGTAATATCCAGGCTCTTGATGTGCTGCGTGCCATCACAAAAACACCCAATGTCGTAAATCACTGGCTGGATGAGATGGCAACAAGCATTGGTATGGATATCCGCTTCAATAACGCTATAGATTCACTAAAAAAAGAGCTTGCTGATTTGGATCAATTTGAATACAGAGCACGCAGTATTATTGATCAAATGGCGATTGCAATGCAGGTTCATCTACTTTTACAGTCAGGCAACGAATCGATTAGTGATGCATTTATTCGATCAAGACTGGAAACTAGAGGAGCTCATAGCACTGGCAGTCTACCAAAGGGTGTTGACATTGAAACATTACTCAGACGCGGCGACCCGCTTACAATTGGTGTTTAACTGCTTTTGGGAGAAGCAACTCGACGACAACCGAGATGTTTCTCCTGTGCAAGATAAAAGATTAGCTAAAAAAAACTATAGCGAAAACCCAGTTGACCACGAACCCCATAATACTCAACTTGCTTTGGCCTATCTTTATCACCAATATAATAAGTTAAAGGTTCATTCGTAAGGTTTAAGGCCTCAGCAAAAATAACTAAATTTTCCCCAATCGTATAATTTGCACTCATATCCAGGCTTGTGTAAGCACCGTAGTACTGGTCTTCATTTTTATTGCCACCATGCTCTTCAATATACTCTCCCTTATGGTTTTGAGCTAAGCGAATGGAGAAAGCACCGTCATCATAATAGATAGTGAGATTATGTAATAAATCAGCCTGACGGGAAATCGGCACCGCACCATCACGGCCCGGAACACGCATTTCTGAATCCATCATGGTTAAATTTGTCGATACCCCAATATTTGAAAGAAATCCAGGGAGGAAATCCAATTTTCGCACGATATTAAATTCCACCCCCCCCAACCACGCATCTTCACCATTTTCCGGACTATAAATATCGACTCCTGACACTCCTTTATATTCACCTTCTTTCACATCCTCAAAAATTGGATCTGTAATATCTTTATAAAATAGACCAGCAGATAAAATCCCCGAGTCATTAAAATAGTACTCATACATAAAATCCAGATTCCAAGAGTAAGTAGGATCAAGATCTGGATTACCTCCTATAAACTCATCATCGTGCTCGGCATAGTACCCTCCCGGATTCAGGTCACCAAAGTCCGGCCTGGCAAAGGTTCTGGTCAGCGCGAGCCTGATATTGCTATCCTCTGTGAGCGCATATTTTAGATGTGCCGATGGTAGAATGGATAAATACTCTTTATCACCATTAAACGGCACCAAATAGCCGTTATTAGCTTCATCGTTAACAAATACCTGGCTTTCCACCTTCGTTTGTGTCTGAGTAAGTCGTAATCCCATTACAAGAGTGGCTCTATCTGAAAGCTCACAATTACCCATACCATAAGCCGATAGGTGCCTCTCAGTAAGCTCAAAATTTCGCCCAAGAGCCCCTCCATTTTCAACTAGAGCTGATTCTTCGGGAATCAAAATGAATTTATCCCGGTTTTGGTTCCAAAAATTCTCCAATTGAGACATTGAAGCAACCTGAGAGAATTGGGAGTCATAGTTGATATCCAACTCGGATAGGAAATCATTTCTGCCAGGCTGATCAGACAAGGTAAAGTCAGAGAGAACTGGAGCAGGCCCATAGTTTTCCTCATCCCAAATGTAAAATGCATCGGAGAATTCAGAGACCCGTTCCTTGTCCCGATATTTCATACCGAACTTTAACTCCAGCTCACTGGAAAACTGGGAAGAAAAGTCAAAAGTGGCTACCACTTTATCCTTTTCGTTGACATACACTTTATATAGTTCAACCCAAGATAGGCTGGACTGCGTTGGGTCCATTACAAAACCATCCGGGAGGTGAGTGGGTATATTTTCTGCTGGGTCAGTACCACCATCGATTTGGTTGTAAGCCAGCCCATCATCATCCAGACCAACATAACCTACTTCCGTTTGATCAAAACGCATTACAAAATAAGAGCGATCATCTTTATTGGGTGTATTCCCATAGCGGAATTCATTATCATAGCTGGCTAAATTCCAATTCAGCTGCTTATCATCACCAAAAAAGTGCTCTCCACCAACTTCAACACCTTGCATACGTGTTATCAAAGTATTGTGGATATGCTGAAGTTCCATTCTATCTTTATCGAACCGCAACCTGTGCTTGTAATGTGTCTCCTCATCTTCTAATGTCCCATACAAACCACGAGCAAAAATCTTACCTCCTTCTTCCAATCGGTATTCAGTAGCAAGGTTTAACCCCAGGGTATCTCTGGTTCCGGTATAATCCCGCAGTTCCAATCGATATATTCCCTCCCCTTTACGGCGGGGCTCGTAGTTATCTGTTGCCCAATCCCTGCTCCAACCAGTTACATTGGCCAAAAATCCCCATTTACCACCTTCACTTCTATCCCCATAAAGAATGCTCATGGATTTAATATCACCGTCGGCTTTATCCGCATAGCCACCAGATAGGGATATATCCAAAGTGCGTTCTTCAGGAGCTGTACGAGTCACAAAATTAACATTGCCGCCAATAGAGTCACCTTCCTGATCCGCGGTAACAGCCTTAGAGACCTCAATACGTTCAATCAGCTCCGATGGAAAGAAATCAAACGCCGTAGCCCTGCTGGTAGTTTCCTCTTCTGCAGATGGCAAACGATGACCATTAAGGCTAGAAGAACTCCATTGGGACGGGAGGCCACGCACAGCGACAAACCGCCCTTCCCCCTGGTCACGCTCGATAGATACGCCTGCGACTCTTTGAACTGCCTCTGCGGCGTTACGATCCGGTAACTTACCTATACTATCTGCCGATACCACATTAACAATCCGGTTAGATTCCCTCTGTAACTCCAGGGAACGTAACTCTGTCTCAAACATTCGTCCAAGCACAACAATCTCTTCTATTTCGCTATCATCCTGGACACTCTGCTTACTACTTTCTTGTGCATGAGCATAATTTACTTGTCCCACCAGCAGAGCAATCGTTGTAGGCAATAATTTGACATAAATCATTTTACTTCCCCTGTATCAATCAAAAAATGATTGACAAATTTTTATCGACACAAATTAACTTGCTCGATCATCAACATAAATCTGGACTAGACCAGAATCCTAAATTGCCGCTATGACGTTTGTATAACAGGTGTGTGAATATTCCCTGCGAATATATTAATGAAAAATTTTTACCATCTGGAACGGTTATTGAACTTAAAAAAAGACTGTCACAAAAACGCAATCATAAGCACCTAAAATCTGGTCTAGACCAAATGACAGCTATCGATAAAATGGAAAAAACCGGTAAAAAACAGGAATCTGATTCCAGTGAAGATTTCAATAGTGAGCTTTTCTTGCTACTCTTTTCCGGAGTTGCTGCATTTTTCACTTATTTTTGTATGTATGCTTTCCGCAAGCCCTTTGCAGCAGCATCTTACGCCAACATTTCCGGCTGGGAATTCACTCTAGACTTTAAAACCGCACTTATAATTTCCCAAGTACTGGGTTATGCGTTTTCAAAAATTATCGGGATTAAGGTTGTCTCAGAGTTACGGCCATTGCAGCGGGGAAGAATGCTGGTAATTCTAATTCTTTTCAGTCATCTGGCCTTGATAGCATTCGCATTGATCCCCGCTCCTTATAATATTGTCATGCTTTTTTTTAATGGTCTCCCGCTTGGAATGGTGTGGGGACTAGTATTCAGCTATTTAGAGGGGCGTCGTCTTACTGAAGCACTAGGCGCCATTTTATGTGTTAGCTTAATCGTCTCTTCAGGAGCCGTAAAAGCAGTAGCCGCATATCTAATGCTGGAATGGAAAGTGCCGGAAATCTGGATGCCTGCAACCGTGGGCTTATTATTTTTACCTGCACTGATTCTATCGACATTTACACTCAGTAGAATTCCCCAACCCAACCAAGCAGACATCCGTGCACGAAAACAAAGAGTACCAATGACGAATGAAATGCGTTGGACTTTCGTCAACGAAACGAATCTGGGATTGTTGGCTTTAATCATCGCTTATGTATTCCTAACGGCATTTCGTGACTTCTCTGATAATTTCGCTGCAGAGCTTTGGCAAACTTTGGGTCATGGCCAAGCACCCCAGATCTTCCTTACCAGTACTCTACCTGTGGCACTGGTAGTTTTAGCATCCTTGGCGCTACTTATTTTTGTACGTAACAACTATCGCGCACTGCAGCTAAACCAGCTATTAGTCGCGGCTGGGGGAGCAATCTGTATAACTTCAACACTCGCATTTGAGTTAGATATTGTATCCGGGGCGGCCTGGATGATTGGGATCAATATCGGGCTCTATATAGGCTATGTTCCATTTAACTGTTTGTTATTTGAACGTCTGGTCGCCTGCACCAAGAGCCTAGGTAACGCGGGATTTGTGATTTATCTGGCAGATAGTGTGGGTTATATCGGCAGCATTAGCGTCATGCTCTATAAGACTTTCGCGCAACCAAACCTAAACTGGTTACAGTTTACTCAGCAACTTTCCTATGCTACTGGTTTTACATGTATTTTGTTAATGCTGCTCTCGCTCCTTTTCTTTCGCCGCTTGCACCGTAATTCTTCTTCACGGTCGAGGCTTATTACTTCTCCAGTGTAAAAAAGACTATAGAGCAGTTATGAAATTTGATATTGCCATTGTCGGTGCCGGGATATTAGGCAGTTTTGCTGCTTACCATGCACTCAAATCCGGAAAAAAAGTACTGTTAATTGAAGCAAGCACTAAGCCTCACGGAGCCACGGTACGCAATTTTGGCCAAGTAGTACCATCTGGTATGAATCTAAAACTATGGCGAAATCTGGGGCGAAGATCGCTGGAACTTTATGGCGAGTTGGCGACAATAATGCCGGACGCACTCTGGCAGCATGGCTCTCTCTACGTGGCTTCTTCTTTAGAAGAGGCCAATCTACTAGAGGAAATGCATGAGATTAATCGTGAGACTAACTACGTTTCCAGGCTTCTTACCTCGACGCAGTGTCACAAGCAAATTAATTTACTAAAGCAGAGTTACTGCCATGGAGGCCTCTACTATCCACAGGAAATGAGTGCCGAAAGCTCCCTGCTAATGAAGTATTTTTGGAAACTACTTGAAGACACGGAAAATTTACATTTTAAGAAGGCATCTCCGGTAATAGCCGTAGAGGAAGTCAAAAATGGGGTCCAGCTTCGCTGTTCAACAGGTGAGTCTTTTATTTCAGAACAGGTAATGATTTGTTGTGGCCACCAACTTAGTCATTTATTTCCGCACTTATTACAAACAGAACAACTACAGCTTAGTAAATTGCAGATGTTGCGTACCCAACAAATCAAGGGAGTCAAAATACCAGGGAACCTGCTTACAGGTCTGACAATACGCCGCTATGAAGCATTTAAAAGTTGCCCTAATTATAAAAATTTACCGAAGCCCCATATTGATCCAAACTATGGAAAATTTGGCATCCACCTTCTGTTTCGACAATCTGCCGATGGCAGCATCATCATTGGCGATTCTCATGAGTACTTCACTGCCCAGGACTCAGGCACTTTGGACTATGAAATATGTCAGGAAATCAACTCACTGATGTTAGCCGAAGCCAAGCGTATCCTTAATCTACCCCATTTAAATGTTGCCAGGATTTGGAATGGCTATTACAGCCAGGAAAGTAGCCAAGGCGTATTCCTAAAATCCGCAACAGAAAATATTCATTTAATAACCGGTATTGGAGGAAAAGGTATGACAACTGGACCAGCATTAATGGAACGGGTGATGAAGGGTATTTCGGACAAGATCCCTCTAGATGAGTGCTTAATCGATGAGAGCTAATGTTGTAGATAAAATTAAACAGTTATTTTTGCAGTACGGTAATTTAACAATTGGAGAAAAATGCACGCAGCTACAGCATGCTAACCAGTGTGCCACCCTGGCGGAACACTCTGGTATCTCCGATGAAATGACTGTTGCTGCGTTTCTTCATGATATCGGCCATCTCCACGCTATAAAGGAAAAAATACCCGGGACGGATACTGAAGGCTACAGTGCACATGACCTAATAGGTGCAGATTTACTCGAAAGGTGGGGTTTTCCTAATACAGTCACGAAGCCTATCGCCCTACATGTTCAAGCTAAAAAATTTTTAATAAGTACAGATAGCTTTTATGAGACACGGCTATCCGGGGCAAGCCACAAAACCCTAAAAAAACAAGGCAAAATAATGACAGATAAAGAAAAAGATAATTTTCTTAATACCCCCTTCGCCGAGGATGCTCTGCGTCTGCGCGAGTGGGATGATTCAGGAAAAGTGCCTGGTTTAGCCGTAGCTCCTTTGGATCACTGGCTAAAGATCTGCTCAAAGGTACTTAGTCGATAGATATTTTACCGCTCAACTCCCTTATCAATTACCAAAAAGGAGATAATCCATGGAACCACTGCAACTTAAAGCTGCTATCCTCGACTGGGCCGGAACCTTAGTAGATTTTGGCTCCCGCGCCCCTTTACGAGCGTTTATGCAAATTTTTGCTGAGGCTGGAGTTACGGTCAGTGAAGAGCAAACCCGTATTCCAATGGGTACAGAGAAGAAAGAACATATCCGCCAGATGCTACAACAAAATTCCATTCAAACTGCCTGGCACGCGGTTCATGGACGCCCATCCCAGGAATCTGATATAGACGAACTATATCGCCGTCTGGCCCCGATACAGATTCAGGAGATCGATAAGCACAGCCAAATAATACCCGGAGCCGACAAACTATTTGTCCGCTTACGTGAGCGTAATATACGTATTGGTAGCACCACAGGTTACAGTCGCATAATGATAGAGGGCATGCTGGCAAAAGCTCAACAACAAGGCCTAGCACCCGACTGTGTTATTGCAGCAGATGAAGCTGTGGGCGCAAGACCAGGACCCGCAGCTGCATTAAAGAACGTCATTGAAATGGAAATCCCTTCTGTCAGCCAATGTGTCAAGATCGATGATACCGCCGCAGGCATTCATGAGGGGCGCAATGCCGGCATGTGGACAGTTGCAGTGGTACTTTCAGGAAATGCTTCGGGATTATCCCTGGGAAGTTGGCAAGCACTCTCGGAGGAAGAAAAAAGAAATCACAGTATTGTCGCTTATCAAAAACTTGAGAATTGCGGCGCTCATTATTTGATAGACGATATCAATAAGCTTGAACCCGTACTGGTCGATATCAATCGCCGACTGGCTCTTGGACAACGCCCCTGATAGGCTATCAAACTTCAGGAATACCAGTTTGGTAGCCCAGGCTTAACACCGAGTTTCAGTCAAACCCAAGAGAAATACTGTGTCCTCCAGTTACGTAGAAATTAAATCACATATCCAATTGTTGATCGGTAATGGTCGCCTGGCCGCCAATCACAAGCTGCCCGCTGAGCGCGAGCTGGCGGAGCAGCTGCAAGTCACACGTATTACTTTACGAGATGGTTTAAACCGTCTTGAAGGTGAGGGACTGGTGTACCGACAAAATCGCAGAGGCTGGTTTGTTGCACCAAATCGATTTGTGATGAACCCGACACAAAAGGTAAATTTCAACTCCATGGCCCGACAACAGGGTTTTAGAGCAACCACCAAAGTACTTGGGGTCCGTAAGCTGACCGTAAGACACAATATTTATTCCGCCTTTAACGCCACTAAAAGTACCAGGTACTTTGAAATCCGAAGAGTCCGCTACCTGGACCAAAGGCCAGTCATGGTAGAAGAGAGTTATCTCTCATCAGAGTGTTTTCCTGAATTATCTGACTTCGATTTATCCGGATCTATTACCGAAATATTGCAAGATAATTATATGCTAAATATCACTCACGAGCGCTGTAATATTCAGGTTGCGAACCTGGAGTTGCAATATGCAGAGCCATTGGGTATACACGCTGGTGCTCCAGGCCTGAGAATCTTAAGACTTCGCTATGATTCTGCTGAATATCTGATTGATTACAATATTGAATACTGGCTACCCCACGCCATAGAAATGGAAGTAGCCACTAGATAGTACTTATTTTTTAACGCACCTAAAAAATTCCTTGCTCTTTAATTTTAATGAGGGAGATTGGTTAGTTGTTAGCTTTTAAATAGCTGTCTTTTCTTTGCAGTATCGCTGTAAAAATCCCTTCATTGGGATTTAATAGCTATCGTCTATTCTATCATTACTGGTCTAGACCAGAAAATCATTGAAAATACGGGATATTCGATATGAAGACACTTATCTCCTGCCTGTTGTTAATTTCGTTTGTTTCCAGTAACCAATGCGTTTTTGCCCAGAATAATAAAAAGGTACTTCTAATTGGCGTTGATGGGCTGCAGTACGAAAAGCTCAAGGATATAGACACCCCCAATTATGATCGATTAATTCTACACAAGGCTTATACCGGTGGTATCAGTGGCTCTCAAAGTCAACAGGACACTAAAAGTGGCCCCGGCTGGTCCACTATCCTTACAGGAGTTTGGGTTGACAAGCACCAAGTCACGTCCAATGACTCAGGCCTGGCAAATGCAGAATTCCCCAGTTTGTTCAAACGGATAAAGGAGGCTGATAATAGCCTTTGGGTGGGCAGCATATCCCATTGGAGCCCTATAAATACCAACTTTTTTACTACCGACCTGGCACAGGCTAACCTGGTTTTAAGTGGCCTTTCCGATGCGGATGTCACCACACGCGGCGTGCAGGAAATAGCCTCAGGTCATGTAGATTTCCTTTTCCTACACCTGGATGATCCCGATGGTGTCGGTCACAGCTCCTGTTTTGGCAATCACTATAACGAAAGCATTCGCACAAGCGACACTCAGCTGGGCGCTCTGTTAGATGCCGTAGATACACGTATTGCAAAAGGTGAAGAATGGTTAGTGCTTGTAACTACAGACCACGGCCGTGATTCTCGCGGCTGCGGGCATGGGGCACAAACTGCCAGCGAGAAAACAATTTTTATTGGCAGTAATTTGCCGTTAAATGCTGAGCACAGCGAGTTTATTGGAGATATCCACAATGGAGATTTCAATGGAATTTATGGCCATGCTGCCCAAACCTCCATTGCACCAACGGTGTTGCGTTTTATGGATATTGAGCTGCAAACGAATTGGAAGCTGGATGGTAACCCACTGATTGGCAGCCCTGGAATACGTAAAATGATGGCTGCTGACAATAAGACAATTAAATGGTATTCCACAGATAGCGGACCCGTGGAGATTCACCAGAACGACCAGTTCATTGATGTCGTCGACGCTAGCTCACAAAGCTGGACCGACTATACAGAAGCACAGGGAGTCCTGGACTATGTATTCGTACATAACGATACCCCAGTTGCTTTGCGTAAATCGGCCCTGGAAATTACTGCTGGCCTGGACTGGAGCACTGCACGTGCTTACTATTTTCGCGGTGACGATCAATATGTACGCTACAATAAAACCCTGGACAAAGCCTCTAGCGGTTATCCACGCATAACCAATAACAGTACATGGCCTGGCTTGGGCGACTATGCCCACCTGATTGTTGCTGCATTTAAAGCCAACAGTGACAAAGGCTATTTCTTCTTAAATGACGGGCGTTACCTGCGCTATGACCTCAATGAAGATCGGGTCGATTCCGGCTATCCCAAATTGGTGGACAACAATACTTGGCCTGGTTTGGCTACCTACGCGACAAAAATTCGCGCTGTCCTGAAATGGCCTAATAGCAAAGTTTATTTCTTTCTCAAAGACGGGAATTATTTACGCTATGACCTGGAAGAAGACCAACTTGACAGCGGCTACCCCCAACCTATCAATGACAGCAATTGGCCAGGACTCGGTCCTTATGCTACGGAGATTACCGCAGCCCACCAATGGAACGCATTTCGTGCATATTTTTTCCTCAAAAACCAGCGCTATATACGCTACTCCATCACATCTGATCAAGCATACAGTGGGTATCCGAGAACAACAGATAATGAAACCTGGCCAGGCTTGATGACCCCCTGATTCACTACCAGGGCAAACGGCTACCATCCCAAAAAAACAGATTACCACTATCGGCGGGCGCCAGTTGTTGTAGTACATCCACAATACGCCCGGCACTCAGTGCCGGGCTGTATAATTTTCCCGGCGCCAGATTACCCTGGAAGGGTTTGGAAAGTGCTGTATCCGTAGTGCCCGGATGAATTGCTACCACACAACTGTTTTCCAATCGGCGCCCCCATTCAATAGACAGGTTTTTTACCAACATATTGAGTGACGCCTTGCTGATACGATAGCTATACCAGCCCCCCAACTCATTATCGCCAATACTACCCACCTTGGCAGACAGGGATACCCATAGCAGCGGCTGCTTGCGTTGTAATTTTCTATCCAGCGCCTGGGCCAGATGCATATGAGTAAGGAGGTTGATACGCATAGACTGTATCAACCAATCATCCTCACATTGCGCTAGAGATTTTTCCGGGCCATGGAATTCATCGTGCAACAATCCACAACAGTTAATTACCCAGTCAGGCGGAGAGGAAAATTCAGAAAGGAAAGTCTCGACAGCCCTGATAGAGTGCTCGTCCGCGAGAGAGACTGTCAGGTGACGACGCTCGCCGGCGTGTCCAGGTACCCGATCTACTGTACCACGGCTCAAAGTCACCAAAGTAATATCGGGATAGCGCCGAACGATTTCGGCGCCGATCGCGCGAGCCAAACCGCCCGAGGCACCAGCCAGTAATACCATCCTTGGTTGATCAAACATACCGGCCTCCATGCCGGATAGCTCGTGTGGCTTTATTTTGCCTTTTTGCCGCCGGACTTTTTGTCTTTGTTTTCTGATTTCTCAGCGACTTCCTTGACTACACGCAGCATAGGTTCATCTGAGCGGAAAATCAGGCCGTGAATCTCCGTAGTATTCTGCCCCTGCAACAACTGCTGCAAGTACTGCACTATCTGCTCAGAAATCTCCTGGCCAGGTACCAGAACAGGGATGCCCGGCGGATAAGGCACTATCTCATCGGCGCTGGTGCGACTGATAAGATTCTGTGTAGCGTCCACCCCATTGTCCATCAACGGCAACTCTTCCGTATCGGCAAAGTAGGCATCCGCCGGCAGACAGGTGAAGCGGGTAAACTCAGGCAGGCGGCGCGGAGTACCGACATGAATACGCTTGTGAGTATTCCCCGCCAGCTGCTTCAGCGCATGAATCAAGCGCAACAATTTACTCTCAGTACTGCCCAGGGTTACCAGTACTGTGATGGTATTGTAGGTGGTCTTTTCCACTTGAATACCGTACTGATCAAACAGCTTGATCTGCATCTCGTTGCCCGAGAAACCGCTGCGGGAAATATCGATGGTTACCTTGGTGGGGTCCAGGCCGATATTGTCACCTGCTAGAGGCTCAGCAATCAGGTCGTCGCGGGTCAGGGCTCGGAATACTCCGGTTTCATTGACTGCACGGCGAAGGGTTTCCACCATCTGCAGACACTGCTTGAGACGTCCATAACCCTCCATCGCCATTTGCTTACGCGCCACATCGAGACTGGCGATCATGGCGTATTGCGGGCTGGTAGACGCATGCATGTTCAGGTTTTCGCGGAAACGGAATTCGTCGAAGTCCGGGTCCTGCACATGAATCATGCTGGCCTGGGAGAAAGCCGACAACATCTTATGGGTACTCTGGGTCACATAGTCGGCGCCACACTCGAGCGCGGTCGGGCGCAATTCTGGATGGAAGAAACCGTGGGCAAACCAGGCCTCATCGACCAGCACCTTGACACCGCGCTCATGGGCATAATCGATAATAGGTTTCAAATCGTAGCGCAGACCATCGTAGGTACAGGAAGTGATAACCAATAAGCGCGCATCGCTATGTTCATCAAGCGCCGCCTCGATATCCGAGCGCTTCACCGGGCCATAAATGCCGAATTCAGGGTGCAGTACCGACTTCAGATAAACCGGCTCACAGCGATTCATCACTATCGCATGGTGAACCGATTTGTGGCAGGCCTGGTCGACGATAATCTTGCCGCCGCCACCGAGTATCTGCTGAATCACGACCTTGTTGGCAGTAGAAGTGCCATTGGTCAGGAAAAAGGTATGGCGCGAACCAAACGCCTGGGCGGCAAGATCCTGTGCTTCCTGAATTACCGAGTGCGGTTCCAGCAGGCTGTCGAGTATCTGTACGGAAACAGACAAATCCGTATTGAATACATGCTCGCCCATAAAGCGGTAAAAGTCCCCTACCCAGGGGCTGTTGCGCAGGCTGTCGCCACCGGAGTGACCAGGAGTATGCCAAGCGTCACGTGCGGAGAATACATATTCCTTCAGGGTATCGGCAAAAGGCGTGGAGGCGCGGCGGGCAATAAACGCCTGTACCAGGCGGAACATATGGTTGAAATTGCCCTCTCGGCGATCAAACAACTCGTCAAAGCGGCGGCGCAGGTTGGTCAGTGACTTAACCCCACTCTTACCGGCAAGAGGAGTACCACCGGCGACATCACTTTGTGCCACCAAAAAAATATTGAGTTGAGAACGAAGTGCATGTATCTGGTCAGCAAGCAGATCGGCAGCTTCCAACCCCTGTGTATCGGTGCCACCATCTACGATAATCGCCTGAAGACGAGACTCCTCCAGTGCCAGTTGTTCCACATCTGCCGGTAACACAGCCTCAAACACCAGGCCAAAGGGGTTTTCATGCAGAGTCGCGGTGTTATTGAGGGCGCTAACCCAGTCTCCCGCTAATTTGCTGTCTGCGCTCACTAGCGCGACATGGCATTCCAGCTTCTGTACGCTGTGCTTCAGGTTGCCCAGTTCAGGCATCTTCATTTCCAAACCCATATTCTTATCCACCAGCATAGCCCGCAACTTGCTGAGGGCCGCTGCCTTAATTATTCAACTGTTTGATTTTATTAACTTTTATTTAGTCCCCCGGCAAAAGCGGAGAATCTGGAGTTCTTGGGTAAAAAACCAGGACGCAAATACTAATGGAGCGGACCGGGGAATTCCGCGATGTCAGTGCTTTTGGCGAAAATCGCCAAAAGCGTGCTGACCGACCAGATCTATTGCCAAAGAAGGGGGTAAAGTTAGAACTTTGCGCTGCGAACAACGCCGTCGAATTCGAGGCAGTCCCTGACCCTCTGCCGTTGCACTTCGGAGAGGCGCTCAAGGGGAAAATAAGCTACCTCTGAGTGCTCACTAGAGAGGGTGATATGTCTTCTGTCGGTAAAGTGGGCGCGGAATATGAATGCATGAGAGTTGTAGATCTTATGGTAATAGACGCCGCTCAAGTATTCGATACGCACTTCACGCCCTAACTCTTCATGACACTCCCGCCGCAGGGCCTCGTGAATGGTCTCTCCGGGATCGAGTGCACCACCGGGTAACCCCCAACTGCGGTTGGCATAGGTCGCCAGCAGCTGCAGGACCTCACCAGAATCATTGGTAATCACCGCATGCGCACTGAGCCGATAGCTATCTTCAAATCCCATCGATTCCATCCCTGAATCTTTGCCCAATAGGAGTTAGAACCCCTGTGCCAGGGTGAAGCCGAAGCCAAGAGTCTGCACTGACTCATCGTAGTCGATCAGGCTTTCTCCGTAACCATTAAAGTAGCGAATGTAGCCATCCACTCGGTCACCCAGGGGAAAACCCCAGGTCAGTTCAAACGCACCGTGATTTTCCGAGCGCAGGTTATTGCGCACCATAACGGCTATGGTGTGATCGCCATCGCGGTAGCGGCCACCCAGCTCAAAATGTCCTAAATAATGCTCTATATCCGGATTGTCATCATCCTCACGATCCTCCTTGAGGCGATACCAGGGCTTTATACCAATCGAGAAATTATCCCGCTCAAAAATAAAGTTGGCATATACCCGATTCCAACTGCGGGAGAAAGGTTCGCTGCGTCCATTGGACTGGTGGTTGAAAGCGATCTGGTTAGCAACATTCTGCCAGCCAAACAGGCTCCAGTTATTGAGCCAGGTGAGAATAAGCTCTGGCTCGTGGTTGGTCTCACGAAATGGTGCCGAGTTATCAGAGTTATAGGCTTGCCAAAAACTCCGGTTGGTGTAAGCCACGCTCATAAAAGAAGCGCTGCCAAGAAAACCCCGCCATACCGGTACTTGTACTGATAACTGGAATTGCACCTCGATATTATCAAGGTCTTTCCCTTCTCCTTCGTAATCCGATAGCCCACCCTTCTCAGGAGTTGGGTTATAGGTAAATGGCAATATGTAGTTGGTCTTGTGGGAGGCAAGTGTAAAGGGGTTGCTGGCGGCATCGCGAATGGCCTGGGCCCGGCCACCAAGTAAGACCTCATCCGTAGGCAATTCCTCAGAGTACTCCTCCACCACAGGGTCGACTTCGAAGAAATCCTCCTCCAGACCAAGCTGGGCTCTCACCCGATCGGCACAGAGCAGGCGAATATCCCTCAGTGTTGTATCGGCGGAGGAAATCAGCAGCTGCTCGTGCAAGCACTGCTCCTGTTGTTGCTCCGGGGTTGTGTCTAACTCCTTAAGCTCTATTTCGGTCTCACCATCAATACTTGCCAAGGCGACATTAAGCGGTAACTGTGAAGTCACAAATAAGATGACCGCCAGCGGCATACCCCAGCGCGAATTGGTTTTGGATAAAGGCAAAATGGCTCCCCCATTAGCACATAAGTGACGAAATCTTACACTGCGGTACTGAAAAAATCCCGCGGTATAAATTCCTCCGGCACTCTCTCAAAGTCCTGTTACCGGCGGTTGACTACGATGTGCATCAGACACAAAAAGTTCAAAATGTGGGAGAAAAGATATTTTGAGGAAATTCTTACCAGGCTGGAAAGGCTATAAGCCTCTGGCAGAGTGAATGATGCGTCAAATAATCATCATTATTCACTAGACTGATAGACCCAATTGTGTTCACAGGGTATAAGTCCGGTGAACACAATATCGAGATAAAAATTAAAAAAGGAGACTGGTGAGACTAGGAGACCACTCCAGGTCTCTGAGGCGAACCTGCCACAAACGCCCGGTACTGGAAGGCCAATCATAACCGACTAGCAGGCTGCGGTTATCCACATAACAGTGCGCATCCCGCTCGGCCTCATCCCCCTGATAAATATAACCGCTGATATCTGGGCCCAGATCTTGAGAGCGTTGACTAGCCTGATCACCCGCCATAATTCGCGCCGTGCGATGGCTCACTCTGGGGGCCAATAGTTTTCCTCGCTGGGAGGGGTCGACAATATCTGGAGAAACCACTTCCAAACCCGCTTGGTGTTTTACCAGTGTTTTCAATAGCGGCCCCATAAAAACGCGCATTAGAGGGAATAGCAGACGGTTTTCTCCCCCCAAACGCAACTCTTGAGGGCCGTTAGGGCCACTCCAGTTAGCCTCTATTTCATCTCCTAATCGGGGAGGCTGACCTTCAGGGAAACACAAATGATAATGCGCGCTGACCTCATCAACCTCATCGCGCCAATTCACTTGGCATTCACTCACCAAGCCATTATTTAGCAGCGCAAAGACCTCTATGCCGAAGCCTCGATCACCCACCAGTCTCTGGCTGACCAGAGAGCGGCGTCCAAGGGCATCAAAGCCCAACTGCCAGCTATCTTGAACAGGCATCTCACGCCCGTCACAGCTGTAATGATAACGCCCTTGTGCAAGGGTTGAGTTCAAACGCATTACAGATTTCCTCCCTGCTCACTGCATGCACCAGACCGATGGTTCAGTACCCAAAAAGTATTGCACAAGGTGGGTTGAGCACCCGGGCTTTGGCGCGGAAATTAACTATATATTTATGCGCTTGTATGGGGGTTTCAGAGCGGAAATAAGAGGAGAAAAATGGATATATCTCATCGCTATCAAAACAAGTAACGCAAGCATTTACTAGCACTATTCCATGCTGTCATAGACTAGTTATTAAGAAAAATAAAGAAACAGCGACTGACAAATCCGACTCGTTAATCTTTGATAATACCTATCGATCAGACACAATGCTTAATAAAAGTGAAATCCTGATTGATCCAATCCGCAATTCATTTATTTATAAGGCAACTTATTCATTGCTCCAGCACGGAATTTAAAACCAATTCACCTGGCATCAACTGAAAATTCATTCGAGCAAATAATAACTTTTAATCACCCTACAAAACTACAGCCAGAAAAATAAAATTGACGCCAAAATGCAGTAACAAGCACCTACGCTAAAAGACCACAATCGCAAAAAAGATCTGGCTTTTATTATTAACAAAAGGTATTAAACCTCGTGATTCATTGGAAGATTCAATAAAAATGAGTAACCGACATGCCAACCTTTGCCTATCAATCCATAAATTCAAACGCCAGTACCAATCATGATGTTGGTGCTTCCAACAGCCAGCATTTCACTCGTGTTACCCATAACCACCAAGCCGCCAATCAGAGTCCCTGGCTTTTGGTAATGCCAACCGCCAAAGGACTGGACCCCCACACTCCGCTTTACGGCCCCGCCCAGCTGGTCTCCCAGGCACCTGTGGGTTATATGGCCAAGGGCCAACACAGCAACAGCCAATTTCTCACTATGGTTGAGGGCAAGGCGCGACAGACTCACCAACATCTCTATCGCTCGCTAAGAAAAACTTGCGATCTATTGGTATATGGTGAAATGGATGGGGCTAATAGCGAATGGAGCTCCATGCAGCAACATGCCGGAGCGCTGGTAGGATCAAGCTCCACAGGCAAGGCCTGCAACAGTTTTAGTGTCCATGCCGCAAAAACTACCCAGCACCAAGTCCTGGGGTCGGGTATGGGCTGGATCGCGGTGAAAACAGGCAATGTCAATGCTGTATTTGTGCATGTCCCCAATAGCATTGCCAAGAGTGAAGGGCAAGCAACATTGTTTTATCAGAATATTAATAAATACCTGTTGCAGCAGGGCCACGGTGCAATTGACCTCGTGATGGGAGATACCAACCAAGGCAGCAACAGTTTTACCCCTTCAGTAATAAGCCGGGCAACAAACATGATCTTTCACGACGCACACCCTGCAAGCGAGGTAACACCCTCAGATTCCCATCAACGCAGTTTTTCTGGCACCAATAGTACTGCCAGTAAAAAATATGATGTAGCGGTTTACAATACTGCGACTATCAATATCGTAAATGTGGACTACTTATCACAGAGTACTGCAGTCAATATTGACGGTGTCAATATGGCTGCAGCTGTCACTGACCACATGGGTATTTTTGTTGACGTAACCAAGTAAGGCTGGCAGCCATTTCGGCTATAGATAGGATTGCAAAAACTTGTATATCCATGATCGACCTTATTGGTGGACACCTGGAGGTCGATCATGATTTTTCCCTCTATTTAAGCAACAGCTGCCTGCTGAGCTTGCGGGGTAATCCATTTCATAAAATTGCCGGTTTGCTGATTGTCATAGAGCGCATTACCGTGTAAATCATTCACTACTTGTGCCGCACGCCAGGCCGATAAGCTCAGCTGTGGCTCCGCAATGCCGTGACTGGTGCGACCAGTACCAAGGAAATACAAACGTCGACCACTCTCATCGCCGCTGAGTCTTGCCGCAAAAGCATCATCCAACAGCAAGCGACCCTCTGCATCGCGTGCAATGCGCTCTTGTAAAGGCGCCAGACAAGGAGGTAGAGCCTCACACAGGCCAGTGCATAGAATAACGATATCCGCATTAACCCACTCGGTACCATCTGCCTCACCTAGCAAGTGATTTTCCAGCTGCAGTTGAAAGTCACCGCGGTGAGACATCTCCACCAGTTCGCGATTGGGCAATAATGCTACTCGTTCAGCATCCTTTTCCAGGTGCACAAGACGGTAGAACAACTGGTAAAGTTCCTTGAGGGTATCAGGAGATATACCATCAGAAGCCAGCTTCTGCTCTGCAACCACTTCCTCACGACGCTGAGGGCTCAACTGACGGAACACATCGACATACTCTGGGGTAAACCAATCATTGGTGAAGGGGGTCTCATCCAATGGCAAATAATTGCTGCGGCGGGATACCCAGGTTACCTGCTGTGGGCGGCCCCAGTGTTTACTCAAAAGATTAATAACCACTTCCGCACCAGTCTGGCCGCCACCGACCACAGCGACGCGCTTACCACTTACATCCGGATTACGCAGGGCAATTTCCAACGCGTGGAAGCAATTATCAGACAGGAATGGGCGGCTGCACTCTGGAATATTTGGTTTTTTACCAGCAGCAACACACAAGTTTTTGGTGAGTACCTGTTCGCGACCATTGGGGCCGTGCACGTCCAACTCAAAAAAATCCCCATTATCCACCACGCTCTGTACACGGCTGCTCATTTGGATAGAATCCAAGCGACGGGCAGCCCACGCCAGGTAATCGGCAAACTCGCGACGGGTTACGGTACGCTGTTCTGCGTGTAGAAAGTCATAGAAACGTTTATTTTCTACCAGGTACGCCATAAAGCTACAGGGATTGGTTGGATCAACCGGCGTTACCAGGTCTTTCAGGTAAGAAGTCTGCATCATAGCCCCCGGCAACATTAAACCAGGATGCCAAGAGAATTCCGCTTTAGCATCAAAAAAGCGATGGCTCAATGATGTGTCCCGCATTAGAGCGGCCACAGCCAAATTAAAAGGACCGGCTCCGATACCGGCGAGATCTAGGAAATTGCTCATGATTATGCCTCTAAAGCGGAAGCGGTTGCTGGTTGGTGTTGTTGTGACTCTTGCTCTGCGAGCCAAAGGGGATTAGTCAGGTCTCCACCGACAATGGGGACCGGACGTTCAGCGCTGTCATCGTAACCTTGACGCAGGCGCACGCGATTAATACAAACGCGCTCGATATGGGGACGAAACAAATTAAACTGCTGGAAACGCTCCGCCATATCGCCATTATCTCGCTGTGCGGAATCTTGATATCGGCGTAGGACCTTGGCTAAAACTCCGTAGAATTTCCTTTCCTCTAGACCAATCTCTGTCATTAATTGGGCGGACAGATATCGCAGTACTGTGACAAAGTGACCGGTAAACAGGTCGTGAATAATATAATTAGCAGGCAATTGATCGAGAACTTGTGCCGCCGATTCCGGCAGGTCCGCACGATCGGGAAAATCACCCTGAGCGAGACGCAGATCTCCCTGGAAATCCTTCAGAAGAACACGAACAACTTTGTTGTCGCGCAATACCAGCGTTAGGTTTTGCGAGTGAGCTACCAAACCTATGCCATAACGGCTAAGCAGGTGATAAAGAGGCACCACCGTAGCGTCGAATAGCTGCTCAAGCCAGGCTTCTACTGAAAGGCCGGAGGCTTCAATCAGAGCAGAGATTACAGACTTGCCGCTGCTATCTTTCTGTAATAACGCGGCCATTAAAAGATGGCGCTCGCCCTCAGCACACAAGCTTGCCGGGCTCTGCCTCCAGGTAGCTCCCAGTAATTCACGGTAACGATAGGGCGCGCCCTTTATCGACTCTTGATGTAAGTGCGGTACATGCAGGCCAGCTACTTCTTGAAGAACACCGGTGCCCCGCGATTGTAATTGCTCATCACGCTCACAGAGTAACTGCATCCATTCAGATAACGCCGGTCCGCAGCGCATAAACTTGCCTGGAATTCCACGGTAGCAGGAAGTATTCAATACCGTTAATGGCAACTTCACATGGAGAGCCTGCGGGCGCTTCAAGTTGGACAAGGTACGTAGTGAAACCTGCGGCAAATATTCATCGCCAAACTCACCGAGTAAAACCAAGTCACCACTAAAAATCTGTTGTGCATAATGCTGACTAATATGATGCTGCCATTGCCATGGATGCACCGGCAAGGGCAAAAACTCTTGCCAGTTAGCCCCTTTCTCACGACATTTATCGTCCAGCTGCTGTAACTGTGATTCACTCAGGCTTTCTGCCAATAGCTGAGGCCAATCCCACAGGTCGCTATTGCCACTCACAGCGAGATCCCGGCGAACAGCAAGCCATAACAGCCTGACCCCCTGAGCGGCCTCTGTACCAAAGGCGTTAAACTCTTGTGCGCCCCAACCGATACGGCCTTTATTCACCATAGCCTTAGGATGACCATCCAGTAGGCACTGCAATTTTTCATCAGTTAGTGTGGCTAGGGTATGCGCTGTGAGCGATTCACGCTTTTGCAGCAAAGTAACATCCGCAACCAGGGTATTGGCCAGTTCGTGTAATAAATTGCCCAAAGTACTGGGGGAGGCTTCAAGATCCAGAGCAGCATCAATAAAAAACTGTGCTGCGTCATCCGCAGGTATTACTTGCCCATCACCTTCCCGCTCAATACTTTGCGCATCAATTAATAACCAATCCCACACAGTTAACTGAGCTTGGAAACGATAGATAACACCAGAAGCAAGTTCCACAAAGTAACGGGCACCCGTTTCTAACTTTGCCGTCAGAGCCTGTTCATAACAAAGCTCAGCCAGCGATTTCACCAGCAGGTTTCTATTCGCCTGCTTCCAATATTTATCGTCGCTCATATTCCCCCCATACTCTGAAAGAATTCGTCTCGCTTGCACATAATCAAAGCAGCTCTTTTGTGGGGGAAATCAAATTCTTTAATTTTTTTCCAGCCAAAAGTACCGTTGATGTATTTAAGCAATGCGCGATTATCCGCGCGCGGCTCTCCAACCAAAGTTTCTGTGCGAGCGTCATCCAGAAACATAAAATGGGTAACACCATTAAACCAAGCCTGAGCAAAACGGCCTCCCAGGAAGCGTTGGTCGCCAACCAACATATGTGCACCGCGATCAAATGGCTGGCAGTCATAGTAAGGTGCGATACGATCTTCAAGCGCCCAATAAATTTCAAAATAGGCAAAGGGCTCACCATCAATACAGGCGATCAATGGATGCTTATGGGGATCTTGAATAACAGAGTCAATAAACTGTCTCTGCTTTTCTTTATCACCTTCTTCTTCCCAAAATTTTGCGACACGCTCCTGGTTCATCCAGTTGGTAAAGCGCTCCAAATCTTTCTCTGGATCCAGGTGACGTAAACTGAAATCTATTCCCAGTGCGTGGAAATGACGGCGATAAACTTCCCCTTTAGGTGGTTCCGCACGGAGAGGGTGGCGAACTCCCTGCGTATTTTCTACCCATTGCAAGGGAAACTCACCGGCATTGTTACCTCGATACCAGAGCTCTGTACGTTGATAAAAATTGCTGCGGGAAACTCGGCTTACCACAGTATCCGCATCGACAATATCCATATTTTGCAATGCTGGATTCAGCGCAAAAAGCCAGTCGAACCAGAGATCTAACGCTTCTAACGAATTTTCACCAGACGACAGGATGAAAATTGCTATTTCCTGTCCGGGAACATATTCAATTTGAAAATAGTTATCGCCATTTAACTGGCAACGATATCCTCCCACAGCAACTTGCCAAGAGCGCCCATCGGGAAGCTGACCCTGTTCCCCTAAAGATATTTCAAGCGCAGCTGTTGAGCTGGTCATAATTCTTTCCTTTCAATTTTTATCGTCACGGTGATCAAGCTTCGGCAACTTCAGCGTCTACTACCGTTCGCAGGGGGTTCGCCATAGTGTGATAGATGGAAAGCGGGTCTTCGGTGGTGGTTTCATTCATACCAATCACCGCACATTGAAAATTGCCCTTAGCCCAAATTTCATCGGCATTGAGCAAATACGCCAAACAGCTAAAGTCACGTCGCTGGCCTTCGTACAGCAATTGCAGGCGCTCGCGCAGCTGGCGCAACAACTCCTGCTCAGAAATTAAACCTGCAGCGGAAAGCGCACAGATCAAACCAAAACAGCTATTAACGATCAGGTAATACACAAAAAGGCGGTTGGCCATTTCTTCGTCAATGACATTCTCACTGTCCTGGGCCAGATTAGGCAGATAAGGTTTGAGTAATTCCTCGCCCAGGCGACTATAACCACTGCCTTGACAATCTCTGAAGAAACCAGCCACAGGCAGATCACCCTCGAAGCTCAAAATCAGATTTTGTTGATGGGCGCCAAATAAAATTCCAAAATCGGCTTGGGCAATTAGCAAGGGCTCAATAACTGCGTCGAGAAAAGCCTTAAACCAGCGTTTGCTAGCAGCCTCAATGGAAATATTTTCCTCTCCCGCGAGGCGCTGTACCAATTGCGCAGCCCGGCAGGGAGCACCATTAGGATGATCCTGAGTCAATGTTGCCAACAGGCAGGTATTTTTTGCGGCTGTTTCCAAGAAAGGATTTTCCCGAAACATAACCAGGCTTTCTATAATCTGCTCACCTCTACTATCGGCAAGCATCAGGTAAGCCGGTTCCGCCAACACCTGGAAGCGCGGGTAGCGGCTGGCAAACTCCTGCCCCAGAGGCGTATCTCTTACTTTTAAGACTTCGAGACCACGCACCATTTCTTTTGGTTGCAGAGTACGCACCGAATTAGTCAGCCTCAGGCTGAGAGAAAATTTGAGCATATAAGGGCTTTGAGCGCTGTAAATTGCGCGCAGTGAAGAGGTTGCCCGCCACGGTTCCCTGCCCTCACCCAACTCAAGAATTTTTCCACTCTCAAGTAATTCGGCCACACGTGGGTCTTGCCCTAGCTGACGCCACTGCCAGGGATGTGCCGGGATAGCAATAAATCCTTCCGGTGCCACCGGAGCACCATCCGTTGCACGCACCAGATCGGCAAACTGCGCCTCGCTAATTTCCGCTCCACTGGCTCCAAGCAAATATTGTGGGTCCACCCCCAGCCACATCAGGGCAAAACTATTGCCAAATTCCGGGGCGTAACATTCGGCATCCTTATCGGTAAATGGATCGCGGCTTTTAGGAGTCGGATGGATAGAGTGTCCGCATAAAAGTGCCTGTTCCGACTCGACAAAAGTGAGGGGCTGAGTAAATAGTTTCTCTGTATCTGCGTGACGAGCATCCAGTGCCTGAGCCATATTTTTCACACTGGCCGAGACTCTGCGAGTAAATTGCGCTCTGGATTCTGCTGTGGCGCCAGGGAAAAAAACAGGCTCCTGTGCAACCTGCTGCGCCGCATCAGCAAACCCAATAGTTTTGCTGGCACCCTCTGCGTTACGCAATATCATCGGCAGGGTAAACTGGTGCCTGCCACACTCACTGCGATAGGAGACACTCAGCCAGAGTTCGGCACCACTGGCCGGTAGAGGAATATGCACCGCCGGTACACTGATCCCTTGTGGAAGTTGCTCGCCAGCTCGTTCGTGCCAAATACCGCTATCTGTCTCTCGCAGTAGTGCATTGAAGAAGCAGTTGGCTGACATTCTTTCCGCAGCCATATTGACCTCCGTATCCCCGGCGGTCATAACTGGATTTTGAGCAAAAGCATCGCCGTCGACGCCGCCAGTGCTGGCTGCATCGGATTGAGGATTATTCATGGTGGTGATTCTTTATCGGCTAAATCTAAGTGAGAATGGTTTGCATTAGCCTTATGATGCAGGTAAATTTCTCGCACTTCAAGCCCATTGCCAGAGAAATTATCTGGCTGTGAACTCTTGCACAGGAAAGGGTCGCGTTTTTCTGTGATTTTTTATGAATTTGTTGTGGAGTCCCGGATGCGGAGATCCCTGAATCACCCCAAACATCACCTGCGTAAAATCAATATGGTGGTGGCCAGCCAGGGAGCTGCCCAGGTTGTTCTACTGACTCAAATTCCACTCATCGTTGAGTGCTGCGGGCTGAGTCTGGCCAGCATCGGGGGGTTAGTGGCCCTGGGTACTTTTTGCCTGATGATTGCCGGACCACTCTGGGGTGAAATGGGGGACAGGGTTGGCCGCAAGCCAGTACTACTCGCGGGGCTGACTGGTGCTCTGCTGGCCCAGTGCCTCTTTGTGGCCCTGTTGGTGGCCATGTCCCAGGGGTACCTGGAGGAAAGTAATGCCCTAATAGCTCTGGCAATCAGTCGTGTCATTTATGGATTGAATGCTGCGGCCATCTACCCCTGCTGCCAGGCTTGGGCTATTGACCTGGGGGAGCCAGAAAAGCGCTTATCAATTCTTTCAGGCTTGAGTGCGGCGGCTAATCTGGGACGAGGACTCGGGCCACTACTTGCCTTGCCGGCTCTCCTCGCTGGCGCTCTTTGGCCACTGGCGTGGCTGATATTGCTACCATTCATCACCCTCGTTTTAACCGCCGGTCTGCCGAAAGGAAAGAGTTATATTGCAGAAACAGAATCCTCTGAAAATTCCTCCCTCCCTCCTGGTGCCCTGGCCCTGTTTGCCACCGCTCTGCTCGGTACCGTTAGTGTTGGTCAGCTGCAGGTTGTCATGGGACCTGCTCTTAAAGATCTCTACGGTCTCAGCGCCATGGGCGCCTCATCAGCTACTGCCGTATTGTTGGCTGCAGTAGCGATTTGTGGGTTTCTGGTTCAGATTGGTCTGGTGCGCAAACTCAAGGCGCCGCAGATGAGTTTTATGTTGGGCGTAAGCTCCCTATGCACAGGCACCATCTTGCTCTCCAGTACCCTAGGCAGCCTGCTCGCAGCTGCCGGCCTGCTGATCTTTGTGGTGGGGATTGCCTTTTTGGTACCGGGCTACAGCGCACTTTTGAGCCAGGCGAATCGACGCGGTGGCCGGCTATTTGGGTTTCTATCACTGATGCACACCGGCGGTTACACTATCGGTTTTGCCATCGGTGGCTGGCTTTATGAAAGGGATCCGCAGCAACCCTTATTGGGATTACTGGTCAGCGTCTCACTTATCGCGCTTTTTGCACTACTCAGCAGCATAATCAGCAAGAAAAAGAAAGTGGGACAGACCCAATACACTGCCAGGTAACAAAGTTATTGCTTAATTTGAAAAAGGGTGGCCTGTGCCACCCCTCAAGATTCAGAGATACCGCTGCCAGAATTCGGCCTGCCCAAACTCTTCATCCAGCGTATAAGGCTTGAACCCCGACTTGCGATAGGCATTCTTCGCGGCAAAGTTTTTTTCCAGTACTTCCATGGTCAGCTTACAGCCCCCTCTCTTTTTCGCCTCTAACGCCACAAAGTCCATCATGGCAGCGCAAACGCCCTGCCCCCGGGCGCGCTCACTGACGATAACATCGTGAATATTAATCAGCGGCATACAGGAAAATGTGGAAAAACCGGTGAAACAATTAACCAAACCCAAGGCCTCATTATCGCCATAGGCGAGCACGCTGAAAGCACCGGGAAAATTTGCCAATTTAGGCACCAGCTCATTGCGACAAGGCTCTGGCAATGGCCCCCCTCCACCAAAAGGATGGCGGGAGTATTCATCCATTAAATGGATAATATCCTCAGCCTGATGGCAGTCCGTATAATTCGCCAAAACCACACGCAATGCGCTGGAAGTCTCCGGGGTAACCAAGGCCATTATTATTCCTCCGACTTTTTCCACCTGGGAAATGCAAAAGTATTGAAAAGCGAGTATGTAAACAAACTTTTGCTAATTTGACGATTATTACTGTCAAATAAAATCCATACCGCTTTTAAGCGCTCTTTTCATTTCCTGGTTAATTTATCGGAAACAGCAAAACTCAAGCCAAGGGCTCCCTTTCCAGTTCTCGACTAAAGGGGTCCTCTCCACCATTCATTGGTTCAATAGCTCCTTCCTCTTCATCAGAGTTAGACGTGTATCCACGCAGCCGAGTCCGCCGCGCCTGTAGCTGGCGCATACGCAAACGGTGCCGATCAGCAAATCCAGAGCGCAAGGATGTGCGCTGTCGCCTACCGGGACCGGAGTGATTCCTTCTCGCCATCATTTCTCCTTAAATTGAGACCCAATGCTAAAAAATAGTCATCTTTCAGGTTAGCCCATACCCTCTTGGCCCGCAGGAATAAAGCCGCTATCCTCCCAACATTATGTCCAATTAGTCATATCAGGATACAAACCCATTGCACCCGCTAGATCATCTATTAAAAAATAATCAGAACTGGTCCGAGGCCACCCACAAGGACAACCCGGACTTTTTCTTAAAGCTTTCAAAGCAGCAGTCACCGGAATACCTTTGGATTGGCTGCGCAGACAGCCGTGTGCCCGCGAATGAAATTGTCGGGCTTTTACCCGGTGAGCTGTTCGTACACCGCAATGTCGCCAATGTGGTGGTGCATTCTGACCTCAACTGCTTATCCGTTTTGCAGTACGCGGTAGAGATTTTGAAGGTCAAGCATATTATCGTGTGTGGGCATTACGGCTGTGGTGGCGTACAGGCGGCACTACACAACGAACAGCTTGGTCTAATTGATAACTGGCTGCGCCATATCCAAGATGTTCGCGACAAGCACCACACTCTGGTTGACTTATTCCAGGAACAACAGCGTACAGACCTACTGTGCGAGCTCAATGTCTTGGAGCAAGTAATCCATATTTGCCAAACGACAATAGTGCGCGACGCATGGCGCTCAGGACAGTCACTCTCCATTAACGGTTGGGTCTACGGGCTAAAAGACGGGCTCGTACACGATTTGGGGATTTCCATTCGCCACCCAGGAGAGATTGCAGACGTCTATCAAAATGCTCTGACAAATATTTCCCAAGGCAAACACGATTAGCAGCACCCTCCGACGATCTCCCTTATATTTGCCCTAAAGCCGGTTGCCCTACAGCCGGCTACTGTCTAGCTAGCACGGGGGCACCATGCCAGACTATCGCCAGTGGGAATGTCAAATCTGCGGCTGGATCTACGATGAAGCCAAGGGCTGGCCTGAGGATGGGATAGCCCCTGGTACCCGTTGGGAAGATATCCCCGAAGACTGGTGCTGTCCCCAGTGCGGAGCACACAAGCAAGACTTTGCAATGTGTGAGTTGGATAAAAAAGACCCCCCCCCTTCTCCACTTGATACCGAGCTTGACTCCCCGTTACCAACTCATCAGGGCACAGCTACTTTTCGCCTCTGGGAGTGCATGGTGTGCGGATGGGTCTACGACGAAGCCAGGGGGTGTCCAGAGGAAGGCATTGCTCCCGGCACCCGCTGGGAGGATATCCCCGAGGACTGGAGCTGCCCGCAATGCGGAGTGGGTAAGGAAGACTTCGACATGGTGCTGGTGACTCCGGCATCAAAACCTATAGAAAATGACACTGAGCTAAGTGGCGGTGAAGTCTCCAACGAGAATCAAGCCCCACTAGTGATTGTCGGCACAGGCCTGGCCGGCTATCACCTAGCCTTGGAGTTTCGCAAGCTCGATTCTGTAACCCCCCTGGTTCTGATTTCCAGTGATGACGGGGCCTTTTACTCTAAACCCCTTCTATCAGCCTCCCTTTCCCATGGAAAAACAGCCCAGCAGTTATGCCAAACCAGTGCCGAAGAAATGGCGCGTAAATTGGACGCACAGATTCTCGTACATACCCGTGTGGCTTCAATTTCCCCCCACAGCAAAACATTACAGTTGCAGCAGGATGTTGATAATCACATAGCGGATATTCCTTACGACAGGTTGATATTGGCGACTGGTGCCCACTGCCGCAAACTGACGGCTATCGCGGGCAATGCCCACGCAAGGCTATTTAGAATTAACAACCTGACAGACTACCACCGCTTTCGCACCGCGCTCGTTGGCTGCCAGCGGGTCCTCCTGATCGGTGCAGGTCTGATTGGTTGTGAGTTTGCCAATGATTTGGTGCAAGCCGGATATGAAGTGGCTGTGGTAGATCCTCAGGAGTGGCCGCTCGCCTCTCTCTTGCCAGAGGCTGCCGGTCGCGATCTCCAGGAGGTGCTCAATAACAGTGGCGTTCGTTTTTATCTGGGGAAGTCCATTCGCTCCCTGAATAAAAATCCTAAAGGTATTGAAGCCCTGCTGGATAACGGTGAGACGCTAGTGGCAGATATCGCCCTGGCGGCACTGGGTCTTGAAGCTAATACTGCCCTGGCTGAAACTGCGGGACTGAAAATTCAGCGGGGAATTGCCGTAGACCGGAAATTACAGAGTAGCAATCCGCATATATTTGCCATTGGCGACTGTGCGGAGGTAGAGGGGCACCAGCTGTTTTACGTCGCTCCCCTAATGACTTGTGCCCGCGCCCTGGCTCAAACCCTTAGCGGCAATCCCTGTCCCGTACACTACGGCGTTATCCCGGTTGCGGTTAAAACAACCCTGCGCCCCACAACCCTCTGCCCTCCCCATCCAGGCGCCGAGGGCAGCTGGCAAGTATCTCAAGACACAAAAGGCGTCTGTGCCGAGTTTCGCAACAGTAGGGGAGAACTGCTCGGTTTCGCACTGACTGGCGCCGCAATTACAGAAAGGGAGCGACTGATAAGTGAGTGCATGCCGCTTATGGACAATAAGTCATTCGAATAACGATATTCGAGCTTCTTTTACTAGCTTGCGAGGCAAGACGCGCAATCAGTACGCTTTTGCCGTAAAATGGCTGGCTAGCACAGTTTTTGTACAAGCAACCATCGTATGTCGACAGAAAGAAGCTCCATTATCACTCCCTCCCCTCAACAAAGCCGCCTGCTGCGCGATACTCTGGGCCAGTTCGCTACTGGGGTCACCGTTATTACCACGCAGGACTCTGAGGGACAGCCTGCGGGGATGACCGCCAACAGCTTTAATTCAGTATCTCTGGACCCCGCACTGGTTCTATGGAGTATCGACAAACAATCACTGGGCTACGAGGCCTTCACCAGCCGCGAACACTTTGCAGTACACGTACTGCGCGCAGATCAGCAACACGTTTCCAACCTGTTTGCCGGTCGCGGGGCCGATAAGTTTGGGCAGATTCAGTGGAGCGAGGGCCCAGATGGAATACCTCGACTGGAAGAGTGCGCCGCCTATTTCCACTGTCGCCGTGTCCAGTGTATTGAAGGTGGGGATCACACCATCCTGCTGGGAGAAGTTTTGGAGTTCAGTGCTTTCGGCGGCGAACCCCTAATATTCCACCGCGGACGCTATCGCGCCTTGTCTGGAGAATAAAAAATCCAAAGTCTCCACCATCAAGACTTTTAAGGGGGCACTCTGCCCCCTTTTAAATTTTCCAAACCTATAAAGGTATTTGCCTGTCTGCATGGGTTAACAACCGATAGACTTAAATCACCCTTGCCTCATCATTTAATAATAAGCTTTTAAAAATTATCGGGGGGAGTTAAGCAACAATGAGCCCAAGCACACTTTTCTGTTTTGCCCACCGGGGGTACCAACGCCAGGCCAGTGAAAACACTTTACAGGCCATCAGCCAAGCATTGGCGTTAGACGTTGATGGTATTGAAATCGATGTCTGGAATATTGGTGGGCAACTCTTGGTAACACACGATAGGCGCCTGGGTAGACTACTTTCCGGCAACGAGCTGATAACTGATCTACATCCAGATGCCCTGCGCCAACGCCTCCTACCCTGCGGCAATAAGATTCCAACCCTGCGTGAAGTACTGGAGTTAATCGGTAGTAACGCCCAGCTCAATATAGAGATCAAGGGTCCAAATTCAGCTGCGCTAGTAGCCAAAGAAATACAAACATTTGTCAGCGACAAGGGCGTAAGCTTTGATCAATATATTGTTTCCTCTTTTGATCACCGACAGCTCCACGAGTGCTTACAACTGATACCCAGTGTGCGCCGCGGAGTTTTATTCAGTGGTATTCCCCTCGACTTAGCCACGAGCACAGTGCCTTTGAAGGCTTATTCCCTGCATACCAGCTTGGATTTTATCAGTGCTGATTTGATTGCCGATGCAAAACAGAGAGGCTTAAAAAACTATGTCTTCACGGTTAACAGCCCTGATGACCTGATACTCCTAGCCTCACAAGGTGTGGACGGTGTTTTTACTGATCAACCAAAGATAGTACTGGACTTCAATATGCAGGTTATTACGAGCGGAAAATCGATCTGAGTCTTCATAGAGATTGGCCCATGAACAAAAAACCCGGCAAATACCGGGTTTTTTATTGCCTACAATAAGTACTTCAGAGTAAATTTTGATTGGCAACGGCTATCAATTAATGAAGGCTTGATACCAGTCCCCAACCAAAAAACCCAATCCACTAAAACTCTGCACTCGCACGGAGATACCAAAAGCCGCCGTTAAAACCAAACGGTGATGTCAGAGCATGGCGAACGCCTAAATATTGCAGAGTACCGTCTTGTTCATCATCGGGCTGCACATCAAAAATATTTTCACCACCTATGGATAATTTATAATTTTCATAGAGAGTAAAGGTCGCCTCCAAGTCCACCAAAATTTCACTACCATAACTGTAGGTATCCGTAGCATCACCAGGACCAAACAAACCACCAGTAGACTCCCAATCACTGTAGCGATTGAATCTTAAGTAGCCGCTAAACAAATCACCTGTATCAAAATCAAAAGTCAGAGTTGTGCGATCACTGGGCACCTGATTTTCCAGGTCGAAGACTCTGGAGGCATTAATCGTATTAGTTTCTACTTTACTCACTTCTTGCTTATTGTGGTTGTGACGTAAATCCACAACCAGTAAATTACCTGCCACTTCAAAATCACTGGTAATGGCCAAGTCGATACCTGAAACTTCTGAATCGTATGCATTGACAAAATAGTTGGCATTGCTGTCTTTCAATAAGGCAGCATCCTCTACCCCTGCATTCTGTAGCAGCTCGATTTCTTCTGCGCCGATTTTATTGTTGCGCAATGCAAGGCGGTCTTCGATGTCAATGTTGTAGTAATCAAGAGTGACGCTGGTATTGCTAAACGGCGTAAACACTGCCCCTAAGGTAAAGCTGGTCGACTCCTCTGGCGTCAACTCTTTTGCCCCCAAGGCCATTGCTACCGGATGGTCCACCGGATAGGTACCACTCGGAATCAGGTTACCACTGGAATCTGCAGTGGTAGTGACATTAAGGGTATTCACTTGCCCAGGTGTTGGCGCACGGAAGCCCGTATTCACTGTCCCACGCAGAGCAAGGTTCTCATTGACATCGTAACGAGCTGAAAGCTTCCAGTCGGAGGTGGAACCAAACTCATCATATTCTTCTAAGCGCAACGCCACGCCAAGGGTTAATGCATCAGTAACATCCGCTTCGAGGTCGATATAAGCGGCAATACTCTCAATACTGAAACTACCGTCTGAGTCTTTGGAGAACCCCTGAAAACCATCTGAGCCTACACCAAAATACACCGCCGTTGGGCCAACCTCAGTAGACGCAGTATCACCAGCTCCAATTGAATAGGTTTCCTCACGCCATTCAGCGCCAAAAGCAACATTCAGTGGGGAGGCAAAGGCAGCAACATCAATAGGTTTCACAAAATCTGCATTTAGACTGGACTCTTCCTGGGTGAGGGTGCCCGGTTTGAAACTAGTGGGTGACAAAACCCCGAGGCTGGGATTAATAGAGTTTTTCAATACATATTCCACCTCATTCTCTGCAACACGAGCACGCAGATCCCAGGTCAAACCATTTTGAAATTCTCCACGAGCACCTATAACAGCGGAGATATCCTGAATTTCTGCACCAAATTGTGGATTGTAACCACCCGGGAATTGAGTATAAATCGGGTTGCGCAATACATAGCCACTGGGGCTGGAGTCATCCGCTACCAGGTAATCGGACGGATTTAAGCCTTGAGCAACAATATAATCAATCAGTGACTGGGGGGCTGGATCTGGCAAATAGTCGATACTACCCGGATCTGCAGGGTCATTGGGCATATCAACTTGTAAAGTGCCACGAGCGGTAAACTCATGTTCAGGATCTAATACTGGACCACGATAAAAGAAGTCTGAAATTGTTTCATTATTCGAGTAACCAAAATTTCCGTACAATTCGAAATTGTCATTAATTTCAAGGCCGCTGTTGACGAAAAATTTCAGTGCCTCCACATCCGGGTCACCCCAACGTTGGCCGAGCCCATCAAGGGGAACTAGGTTTTCACCAACTACAGAACCCACAAATTCCGCATCTGGGCGAGCAACCCCACGCCAAGTTTTATCAGCTTTGGAATATTCTACAGTGGCATTAACAAACCCCTGATCAAAAAGGTTGAAACCAGCATTAGCGGCAAAAGAATTACGAGTTCCATCCCCCTCAAAATATTCACCGGTCTGAGCAGAAAGAGCAAAACCTTCAGCATCATCCTTTAAGATGATATTAACCACGCCGGCAATAGCATCGGAGCCATACTGGGCCGAAGCACCATCACGCAGCACCTCGACTCTTTCGATAGCCAGTGAAGGCAACGTGGAAAAGTCCACCGCCTGAGCTCCCTGATTGACCGTACCCAGAGGAGCGAGCTGTAAATTCACCAAAGCAGAACGATGCCGACGAGTGCCATTGACCAGTACCAATGTTTGGTCCGGGGACAAATTACGCAGGGTTACTGGACGAATAAATGCCGTACCATCGGCGATGGGAAAGCGCTGGGTATTAAACGAGGGAGCAATTTTTGCCAGAGACTCAGTGAGGTCAAAGCCTGCTTGATCTGCCAACTCCTCTCCGCCAACTACGTCAACCGGTGAAAGAGTTTCTGTTGGGGAAACACCTTCCTTACGGGTACCGGTAGTAATCACCTCTTCCATAGTACGATCATCGGCTGTCGAAGATTTTTCATTTCGATCCTGCGCAAAAGCACTTGGAGCAGTCAGCACGATGGCGATTGCCAACGATAAAGGTTTTAGCAAATGGGTTTGCATATTGCCCGTCCTCTCTTCTCATTATTAATTCGGACAGCACACCACAGGTTACCCCTGATAAGTGATGCACAGTAATTTTCATGCGCACAATTTCAATAACTGTGCGCGACTTATTTCTGTGGGAATATGTCAGTTCGCCAAGATAGCTGCAAATTTTGGCGTCAGTGCTAAAAGACTTTCACTTTTTGGCATTTTCCCTCGTTCGATTAGACAACAGTTACTCTGGAAACCAAAATCCATGGCGTTTAAATTAATTTATAGCAATGACTGTCAGAGCCGACTGCCAGCCTTAACTGCCAATCATGTCATTTTTTTGCTGATATTTTAAAATCGAGGATGGAGATAATAGGCCCAGGGAAGAAAATTCCCTGGGCCCTCTTTTTTTATTGCGGGGTATAGGTGACATCCAGCTCAAAGTTGGAAGTTTGACGGCTGTATCCGCGAACCATGATGAAAGCTTGACTATCACCGCTCGGCACTTGTAGCGAACAATTTTCGGCTGAACCATTCTCGTAGGGTCGGCAATCGTAGTAGCGCCAGGTTGGGGCTGCTCCAAACCGCACGTATAGATCTGCGTCATTGGTGCCGGTCATATCCGCAACAAAATTGGTTGCCGGTGTCACGCTAAACGGCCCGTAATGCTCCTCTCCACCACGAGTCACACTGCCAGAGAAGCTTTCCGTTTTCTCCTGACCTGGATCGGGATCGGGATCCGGGTCGGGATCAGGACCTGGATCATCACCAATGGATCCCTTGGCCAGCTCTGCCACATAAGCGGCAGCCAGTTTGCCGAACTTCACAGCGTGATTTGCATCGCCACCACTGTTGGCTAAAGTGTCATTGACAGTGTGGATATAAGGATTAGAGCCATTAAATGTGGCCTCGAAAGGGAAAGAGGCCGCGAAGCCCTGGTTGTGCCAGGAGGCATGATCCGAACAAGCATAGCCACAGGTAGTTGTGCCGACACTAAGGTTCCCCAGATAGGTCTGAGCAAGATCTTTCAGGAAGGCATTCTGTGAGCTGTTGGTGTAATCACCAATAATATAGATATCACTGTTTGATCCATAATAATTGGTCATATCCAGTTGTAGAACACCAACCACATTTTTATTTTGGTTCTTGTAATCCGTAGCAATATCATCGGAACCACGCAAGCCAACCTCCTCTGCCGCATACCCCATAAAAGCCAGAGTTTTTGCAGGCTTGTAACCTGTTGCCACTATGGCATTCACCACATCGGTCAGAGTGGCGATACCCGAGGCATCATCATCGGCACCCGGTGCCCTGGTGCCTTCCCCGGTACCCCAGCCAACGGTGGAATCCAAATGCGCCCCCAATACCACGATTTCATCAGGGTTTGTTTGCCCCTGAATAGTGAGAATGACCGAAGGCTGAGCCCAACTATGGCTATAGAGCTGCACAGATGCATCGCTGCGAGAGCTAGTCAATGCTTGCCATTTATCCCGAATCCATTCAGCACCAGCTACGCCTGTAGAGGTGGTGTAATAGCGATTGGTAAAATTGGAAAGGCTGGTGATTGTCGAGCGAATATTTGCCTCAGAGATTTCCGCCTGTAGGGCATTCACCACATTGGCATTATCAATGGTATAGCTGACAATACTCGACACAGTGTTAGCCAGTGGAGAGAGCTGCGCAGTTTGCGCCTCCTGCAGGGAATCATGCACCATAAAGCCACCACAACGATTGTGGCTATTATGCATTATCGTAGAAATTTCGGATAAATTATCCTCATTCACCTTCAATATGGTTATACCATTGCGCTCTCCTAGTGCATTCAGGGGCTCCTTAGCCATTAACGCACTGCTTTTTTTCAGGGATTGATAACCGTCACTGCCGATCGTTATCCACAAGTCCTCAGCTAAAGTTACACCGGGTACCACCAGTAACCCTAGTAGCGATGTACAAATCATTTTTTTCATTATCTTCTCCACATTGATTGATTCCCCCAGCGTAAGTCGGCAATTTCCCAAAAAACGCAGGGAAGCACTGAAGACTCATGCAAAATCCTTGCACAAACAGAATGTACCGATGCTGACGACATTAAAAAAACCCATAAAAAAACGTTCTTAAATACGCAACCTGACTCAAGAAGAAATACTGTACGACATATGGATTTATTTTTATTATTTAAACTTTGATAAACGCCGGGGTTAACAGATAGAAAAACTCAATAAAAATCAAAGAAACAAGCACCAATAGAAAAATGGTACTTGAACAATTTAGCACCACTCACCAAAAAACAAATAATAATTTTTAAGACTGAAGAGAACTTAAAAAATTCTGAATATAAAAAGTTTCACTATTGTGAATAGAGAAGGACAAACACCAGGCGAATTAAATCCAATAAAGGGCTATTAGAAAACGATCGAAATCACTCAACATAATAAACTCTGTTGGATTAGACAGGGACCATCGAGCAATGAATTACACTGCCTTCTTAACTCTATGCCTCAACTCTTACCCCTCTTCTTTTTCATCTTATGTAGAGAGTGCAGAGACACTTTGGCATCGCATAAGGTTTATGAGCCTTTAACCCATTCCCTTCAGCTTACAGTCAGGTTGGCTCAGGTAAGTTGCCCTTTTATCCCGATCATAGGAAACAGCAGTGAAGCTTAGATTTGGAACCCTTTCTTTGGTCGCCATCACGCTCTTAAGCACCGGTTGCGCCACCATGAGCAAAGATGAATGCCAAGTAGCCGACTGGCAGGCACTGGGTTATGAAGACGGCGCCGAAGGAAGAGGATTGAGTTACATGGGTAAACGACGGGAGTCCTGTGCAAAGTATGGCGTTCAGCTCAATACCAGTTCCTACCGCAACGGGCGGGATGAGGGGTTAGAACTTTTTTGTACAGAGCTACGCGGCTTTTCTGAAGGGCGTTCAGGGGAAAACTACGCCGGCGTTTGTCCCGCGGGCCTTGAAGGGCTCTTTCTGAAAGGCTATGAAACCGGCCGGAATCTTTTCATTGCCAAAACTGCAGTTGAGGAAATTGAAGCGGCTATTCACGATCGGGAGCTGGAACGTGAGCACCTCCTAGATGACATGACTGAAATAGGTGCCCAACTGGTTGAAGATGAAGCGACACGCGAAGAGCGGGTCACCATGCTGGCCGACATCGCACGCCTTAAGATGCGCCATACAGAGCTGGGACTAGAGATTGACGACTTACTATTCGAGCTGACACAAAGACAATTGGAATATCAGGATTTATTGGCTATATCTCCCTACCCACAATAAGTAACAGGGTAAACCCGGGCGGAGGAGAAGAGAAACTGTTCATTAAACGACATGGAGCATGGACAAATTAGTTATTAACGCCACTCTTCAAATAGTCTTATCTGTAAGGAGTTATTATCTTCCGTCTTTAAATAAGTTTCCAATGCAGAATCCAATATAATTTACTGGCAGTATAGTTTTATTTTATTTTTATTCTAAAATAAACGACTGAAACAAAACTATAACTGTATCCAGCTAACACTAAATTCTCTGGGCCCTATCTATTTAGCTTCTATAAAAACAGTCATTATAAAAAGAAGACTAAAGAAATTGCTTACTTAGTCCCTAATTTTTCCCCGCATCGCCTTTACTTGAGAGCGGCGATTTTTATTTTTCAGGCGCCGCTCCTTTGAGCCTCGACTGGGTTTCGTCGCTATACGCGGCTTATCCACCCTGGATACCTGCTCGACCAATTGCTGTAAACGTTCCAAAGCATCTGCCCGATTTTTCTCCTGGGTCCGAAAGCACTGGGCCTTAATAACCACAATACCATCAGCTGAAACTCTCTGATCACGTAATTGTAGTAGCCGGGACTTAACCGCCTCAGGCAGAGAGGAGCTTCTAATATCAAACCTTAAGTGAATTGCACTGGAGACTTTATTTACATTTTGACCACCCGCCCCCTGGGCACGGACAGCGCTGAACTGCACATCAGCCAGGTTAATCTTTAGACGGGCACTTAACATAATTTCAAATCCAAAACCAACTCGATGACCATTAGGGTGAGAACTTATATTTTACTGAAATTCATCACTCTTTAGGACACTCTCCTTTCGGTACCCTGGTACTCCTCATTCTTAGAAAAACACTTGCCCTTCCCATTAATCAGACGCACCATGAATCGAACGACTAAAAAGCCATAGCGCATTTACCTAAAAAGAATCATTCAGTACTATTGCGCCACTTTGTGCGTGCCTCAAGGCCCCCAATTTTGGGATGACCAAGCAGCCAGCCACTTAACCCGTGACTTATTTTATTGTCTGGGTCAAATCCGCTAGTATTGCCAAGCTTCCTTGAGGTACAGGAACAAAAAACAATAAAGATGCACGCCCAGTTGTTTCCTCTGGACTCCTCCCGATGTCTCCGCGGGTGTGCCATTACCGCGACTAGGAGAAAACCATGCCTAACGCCAAGCGCAGCCTTGCGGCGGCTATTGCACTTGCATCCCTTACCAGCGTTTCTGCAATTGCAGAAGAATCGGCCTTCAGCCAGGTTATTGCTTTTGGTGACAGCCTCACCGACGTAGGCAACTACGATGTATTCACTAATGGTGGCGATGCAAATGATATCGCTATCAATGTCATGTCCCAGAATCTTGGCCTGGGCTCTTTAACAGCATCTTGTGCTGGTATGCAATCTTCTCTCTGCCTACCCAGTATTGACCCTGCATTGATGACTGACCCCGCCAAGCTTGAAGCAGATGTTTCGCGGCAGGTTTTTAACGGAGTCAACGAAGCAGGGTCTGTATGGGCTGTTGGTGGCCACAAAGCTGCTGACGTACTGATGAATATTATCGGTGCCGAGAACTACATGGCTTTCCTTCAAGCTAATGGTTTAGACGCTGACGTCAATCGACATAATCTTCTTAGCGCTTTTATGCCAGCTGTAGATGCGGAAGGAAAACCAGCCTACCCAGACCAACAATTGGCCGGCTTGCTAAAACAGAAGTTAACCGAAGCTGGGACCTACGCCGCTATGGCAGAAGCTGCGAAAGCGCAAGGTGATTTAGTCGCTGCAGCTGGGTATCAGCAACAAGCATTAGCAGCCAAAGGCGAGGCTGATCAAGCTCTAGAACAATTAGGTACTTCTGGCAACCCACACCCTTTGGGTAGAGGTTACCTGGAGACCACTCTTGGAACTGCCGACGCCAACGCCCTTTACTGGGTAAACGGCGGCGGTAATGACTTGCTGAGCGGTTTTGAAGGTGTCGCTAAAGGTGAAATGAGCATTGAGAAAGCCACTGCAAATGCAGGTCTTGCATCCGTGATGCTCGCGAGCGCTGCCGGCGCCTTATCCAACGCAGGGGCTAACTATATTCTGGTATCCAACGTGCCGGATATCAGCAAGACTCCAGCTGTTTATAAGGCCGTTAAAGACGCTGTAGACTCCAGTGAAAGCGCAGCTCAGCTTAAGGCGGCAGTAGCAGCAGACCTGGTTACCCAAGATGAGGCTGATGCTCAACTGACGGCTGCTATTGATAAAGCTTTACTTGATGCAAGTAAGGCGTCCGAAGGCTTTAATGCCAACCTGTTGGCTCAAGCCAAAGATATCAACGGCGTTCTAATGGTTGACCAAGCCGGCCTGCTCAAGGTGGCCCTGAATAATGCCGGCCAACTGGGCCTGTCTACAGAATTCGACCAGGGCCAATATTGCTTTGACGGCAGCGGCGGTGATTGCATTGAGCACCCTGTATACGGCATTAGCCAGGACACTGCCGATGCATCCAAACTGATCTTCAACGATACCGTTCACCCCACCCAAGTTGGTCAGCAGGTTCTCGCCGACTACTACACCGCTATTGTAAATGCCGCTCAGGTCGCCGGTCAGCTGCCTGACATCGGCGCTCAGGCTGCTCGCACACACATTAACAGCCTGGATGAAAACCTGGCTGGTGTACGCTATAGCCAGGCCCAAACCGCAGTATTTGCTGGTGGCATTTTCGGTGATATCGATTACGACAACGGCTTTGCCGCCGATATGAGCGGCGATAGTAATGCCAACCTGATCGGTATGACCTACGCCCTGCGTGACAACCTGGAACTGGGCTTCGCGGTGAGCCGCTCCGATATCGATGTGGATAACGCCCGCTCCGATATCGAGTCCACCTCTACCAACTACAGCTTGTTTGGCCGCTTCCATCACGATGTATTCTTCGTTGAAGGTAGCATGACCCTGACCGATGTAGACTTCGACCAGGCAAACCGCGCCCTGACCCTCGGCAATAATTTTGCTTCCGAACTGGAAGGCGATACCTCCGGTGAAAATACCACTCTGAGCCTGACGGTTGGTGCCAATCTGTTCAGCGAATCAAGCTTCCAGTTAGGCCCCTTTATCGGCGTAACCCGAGCGACCATGGAAGTTGACGGCTATACCGAAAAGTCCATTGAGGGCTTTACTTACACCGACTCCATGGGTAATGAGTACGACCCCCTGGGCATGAATTACGGTGACCAAGAGCGTGACTACAACACCTTGCGCTTCGGTGCTTTTGCCAATAAGAGCTGGAACACCATCAATGCCTACGCGCAGGTTTGGTATGAAGATACCAACGGTACTGACACAGATACCCTTGAGGTAGGTGTTAAGTCTATGGCTGGTAACATGAACGCTATGCCCAGCTATTCCAGCGTGGACCAAGGCCTCTTCGACGATGGTATGGGCCTGATTGCTGGTATTCGCTGGCAAGCGGCTGACTCCCTCGCTTTAAGTGCCAATGTGACCTCACGCCCAGCGGCTGAGCAAGCATCGGTCAATGTTACCTACCGCTTCTAATCCAGCGATAGAGCTAACACTCGCGCCCCTCAGGGGCGCGATTCTCTTCCCTCTTCACCATATTAAGTTCCCCCCAATCCTCCTTCTCGCTATATAAACAGCGTACCGACACAATACAAAGCCAACCCTCATTGTGAAAAAAGCCAGTATGTTTCAAATCACAACACCTAATTTAGTGATCAGTGAGCTCTGTGAAAGTGACTCGAAACTGATGCTCAACCTACTCAATGATGAGGACTTCGTGAGATATATTGGCGATCGCGGAGTGCGCACTCTTGAGCAGGCTAGTGATTACATTAAAAAAGGGCCAATAGCCATGTACCGCAAGTACAGCTTTGGTCTCTATAAAGTTGAACTTGGCAATGGTATCGGCATTGGTATATGCGGCTTAATCAAGCGGGATTGTCTCGATGATGTAGATATTGGCTTCGCTTTCTTAGCAAAATATAGAGGCAGAGGCTACGCGTTAGAGGCAGCACAAGCCGTGCTGGAATATGCTCAACACCAATTAAACCTAGAGCGAATTGTCGCGATCACGCTACCCGAAAACACATCCTCAATAAAGCTGCTGAATAAAATTGGGCTTCAAGTAGAGAAAAAGATTGTTTTACCAGGGGAAACAGAAGAGCTTCTCCTGATGGCATGGGAAGCTTAACAGAATAACAGAAGTCATTTGGTGTCCAAAAATACTGCCACCAATAATGACCAACTCATGAAAAATGACTGGATAGAGTGTCTCTTCTGAGCCGACAGTTTCAACCACCGGCTCAGCGACCTAAACTTAGCCTCTCCAGCTTGGCATCAGGTCCAACTTCCAACCATCTTGGCTTTTTATTATTCTGGGGGCATTGATTTTATATTTCATATCCATGTACTCCATCGTAATAACAAGTTTTGCCCGCTCAACGCCAAACTTAGTTTCGATAGAGTAGTCAATAGACTCCAGATCAGCCTCATCCCAATCAAAGGAATGATTTTTACTTTTCAACAGGATTTTCTTGTAAGCGGTTTGAATTCTACTTTTCTGGGTACGTATATAATCTGCACCCTGCATCTTCTCTACCAACTCATTGGTTCGCTTCATAAAACCTTTTTTACTGGATTCACGAATATCAGCATTTAGAGCCAACTCAATCAAACCTTCATGATCTTCCGCTGTCATAAATAAATCGTTGTAGCCTTCCTGATCCTGGGAGGTTAGCGCATCTACAAGATCCTCTGCCAAATCCTCTGGTGTTGAGTTTTCTCCACAGGAGGCTAGAAATATGACAGATAATACCAGCACAGCTATTTTTTTCATTTATCCCCTCAATCTAAAGACCATGAACAGGGGGCGGATAGTAGGCATGAGAAGAATACCAATCAAGAGATTTTATGCTGACAGTAATCACACGTAATGACACTGATTGACTACAGCAGTAAAACTTCAAGATTGCTATTCTTCATTTGAACCCAGAAGTCCCTTCTCTTTATATCAGAACTCCAAACCAAGTTATGAACTGCGTTGATTGATAGCTTATCACCAGAGACAAGTCCAATCTTTACCAGATATCGCTCCTACAAATCCAATCAAAATACAATTAAAAAAATAAATTTTTACTTTTGAGCTTTTCGATTAGTCAATATCTAGGGCTGGCATTCAGGCCAAAATATTAAATAGTATTTTTTGTAGAAACATTGCATCTGAAGAGATAGCCGACACGGCCAAGAATCGTGAAATTCCGAAAATGAATATAAAAAACTACTTTTGAATCATAATCATCTATTTAAATCATTTCCATTGAGTAATTACACTATCAATTCAAGACAAATATGATAAAGCTTTAATACCTTACAAAAATCATGGTTTCTTTATTGACATGCCACGGCGCTAAGCTAGTCTCCAACTTATTAATCTAGGAGAAGAAAGCCATGATAATCGCGACAGATATGCCTGAAGTGAGCAAATGTGCCGCAACTCAGTGTGCCTATAATGCTAATGATGCCTGCCACGCCAGGGCGATAACTATAGGTGAAGGCGCGGACCCAGATTGCGACACTTTCTTCACTAATTCCAGGCACACCCGCAGTTCCCGCACCGCGGGTGTTGGCGCCTGTAAAATGGAAGACTGTAAATTTAACGATGACTTCGAATGTTCAGCGGACCGTATAGAGGTTGGGCGCAATGGCAACTCAACAAATTGCCTAAGCTATACCCACTGAGCCTGGATCAGCTGGCAAGTTCCTCCCCAATAATAAAGCCCGAAAGCTATCCGCTATCGGGCTTTTTCTTTTAAGGCATTACACGATCTTAATCTACAGCTTGTAAATCCCGTTGAGACTTCTCTTTGATATCCCGGGGCTCCCAAACTACCCCTTGAGTAGTCGCATGCTGCTTAAAGAGTGGTTGATAATGGGATTCCAGCACTTTGCGTTTAATTTTTAGAGTGGGAGTCAGAAATTCATTTAACGGAGTCCACTCCTCCTTACAGATAAAAATTGCCCGGATACGTTCATGGTACGGTAAACGCTCATTAACTGATTCCAGTATACGTCGCAACTGTTCATTGACCTCAGTACGAGGAAGCTTTTCCGCAGATTCCGATATGGTCGCCAACATCACAGGTTGATCCATACCATGCCCCAACACACAAAGTTGTGCCAAAAGGGTCTCATTACCGAAGTGTCCCTCCAGTAAGCTAGGCTGAATAAATTTTCCTTTACTCGTTTTAAAAGTTTCAGAGATCCTGCCTGTAATATGCAGTAAGCCCCTCTCATCGATAAAACCAGAATCCCCGGTATGGTAATAACCATCCCGAATGGCTTCTGCAGTTTTCTCTGGCTCTAAGTAATACCCTTTCATCAGAGAGCCGCTTTTGAAAAGGATTTCACCCTCATCAGAAATTTTCACCTCGCAACCGTGGTAAGGTTTACCCACCGTACCAGGCACTGGGTCCTCACCCGGCATCACAAAACAGCCATAGATAAAGTTTTCCGTCATCCCATAGCCATCAGCTATCTGCATCCCCATACGCTCATACCAGCGCAATAGCTCGATGGAAATTGGTGAGGCACCGCTTACCAGCATTCGTGCCTGATCCAGTCCAAGCCCGGCACGTACCTTATTTTTTAACCAACTATTCAGGCCCGGAATTCTGAGCAGTACATTTTGCAACGCAGGCGGAATCTTCTCGTCAATTCCCTCCTTAAACTTGGTCCACAATCTGGGAACCGAGAAGAACATAGTTGGCTTGGTGCGCTGTAAGTCTTCGAGGAAAGTATCCAGGGACTCCGGAAAATGTACCGGCGTACCTGAATAGAGACAGTGGAATTCCACCAAGATTCGCTCTGCGGCATGGGCCAAAGGCAGATAGGAAAGCACGCGGTCGCTCTCATTAAAGCCATAACCACGAATCATATTGGGTACTACAAAGACTACCGACGACCATGTATGCATCACGCCTTTGGGATTACCGGTAGTGCCAGAGGTGTACATAATGGTGAAGAGGTCATCCTCATTAAAAACGGGACTTTCCTCATAGCGTTCATTAGAGGCGATAACAGCTCCCAACTCTTCATCGCAGTGTATTTCACAGCGCTGAATCGCTACCGAAGGTAGAGTGTCCGCCACTTCCTGAAGAGCGGCATTGTTATCTGTAGCTCCACAAAAAAGCAATTTCGACTCGGAGTGCTGCAAAACATAAGACATAGAGGATGCGGATTGCCCAGGATACAGAGGCACGCTAACCATACCAGCAAGCATGATACCTACATCAACAATGATCCAGTCAGCACAGTTTTTACCGTGAATTGCAATTCGATCGCCTGGTTCGAATCGGCTGCGCAGGTAGCCCGCGATACGTCTGGCCCGATCCATTACCTCACGCCAGGTGTAGTCCTGCCACTCGCGGCGCTGCATCTGACGAAGAAATACCGTTTCCGGTTCTTCCGCCTCTCTCTTGTAGAGAAGCTCCAATGGCTGCAGGCCCTTCACTTTTTCGTATCGCTCTTCTGGAGTCATCGCTTTCTCTCTCATTATTGTGTTTATTATGGTTTGATATTGGATAGCACTGTTAGACCCTGCATTTGGGTACTAGCAGCGACTTAAATTCCAGATCGCCAATTCAATTGACCGCGCACCTAAATCACCATTTTAGTGCACTCTGACTAGCAGCTTTCTAAGAGGTGCAGTCACAAATATATAGGTCAACGTCAGCTTATCGTTATTATTTAACTTAAAGTTACTGAATATGCTCGCTTAGTGCAATTCCTAAGCACTAGGAAAGGATGTACCACTTCAGCAAGAGTGTAGACTACCCAGTCCGTTGCAATGAGGTTGCAATAAGATAGTATCTGGTGCACTTTTTGTGGAAAGGCAAAAGCTTGAGTTAATGAAAAAACTTAGAAAAGCTTACGGCGCAAGAGATGACTAGCTAGTACCAACTATAATCACGGTAGTCATAATTGTGAATACTTATATTCTTATACTTTCACACTTTAAAAAATCTAATTACTTTCCAGCCTAAACCGTCAAAGCAAATGTGTGTTCACATAAATGACAAGAGCTAAACAGTATCGTTTTTTAAAAGATAAAAACTGGAATTATAATCGAATTAGCAGACCATCGCTGACTCTGACTAAAGCTTCGCTAGAAACACTCAACCAGTGAAAAATATTTACTAAATTAAAAGTTATTTTAAATAACTCACTGCTGCGAAGAACTTTATGCGCAATAGAGTTGAGAGGATAAAGGATGAGGAAGATAAAAGTTACAATTAAAGTATCTTAAAAAAGAGGAAAGCTCATCCAACTCTCCCCTCTTTTATTTACTTATTTTTAGCTTACTGTCTCACCATGAGCCTGCTTATCTGCATGGTATGAAGAACGCACCAGCGGACCACAAGCGGCATGCTTAAAGCCGATTTGTTCTGCATAACGACGATATTCCTCAAACTCATCCGGATGTACATAGCGCTGCACGGGCAGGTGCTCTTTACTCGGCTGCAGGTACTGACCGATTGTGAGCATATCGATATCATGCTCGCGCATATCGTCCATTACCTGGAAAATTTCTTCCTTTTCCTCACCCAGGCCCACCATCAAACCTGACTTGGTTAGTACATCCGGGCGACGCTTTTTGTACTCTTGCAGCAGCTTTAGGGACCACTTGTAATTGGCACCTGGGCGGGACTCACGATAAAGGCGCGGTACGGTTTCCAGGTTATGGTTGAATACATCCGGTGCCTGCTTTTCAAGGATATCCAGTGCAATATCCATGCGCCCGCGGAAGTCGGGGGTGAGGATTTCCACTTGCAGGTTCGGGGAGAGCTCGCGAGCTTCGCGGATACACTCGGCAAAATGCTGAGCCCCCCCATCGCGCAGGTCATCCCTATCCACCGAGGTAATAACCACGTAACGCAGACTCATGGCGGCAATGGCCTCCGCCAGATTCTTGGGCTCTTCCGGGTCCAGAGGGTTGGGCTTACCGTGGCCAACATCGCAGAAGGGGCAGCGGCGGGTACAGATTTCCCCCATGATCATGAAAGTGGCAGTACCGCCACTAAAACATTCACCCAGGTTCGGACAGCTGGCTTCTTCACATACGGTGGAGAGTTTTTGCGAGCGCAAGATACTCTTAATTCGATCCACTTCTTTTGAGGCTGGCACTTTCACCCGGATCCAGTCGGGTTTGCGCAGCATAGTATCACTGGCAATAACCTTGACTGGGATACGCTCTACTTTGTCACCATCACGCAGTTTCTCCCCCTGTTGAAGGCGGCGGGTGCGCTTTACCGGCACCAGATCGGGTTTATCAGCCATTACTCAATTCCTGCTGTTCCGCGCTCAGTTGCGCCAATACATGTTCTTCTAGTGGCTGCCACTTGGCCGAGGGCAGCTCCAAGGTACGCAGTAATTCGCGCACAAAAATTTCCGCCACCTGTTCCCAGGAGGGTACCTGTGGCAATAACTCGGCCATCTGCACCATTTGCATGCCGGCATATCCACAGGGGTTAATTCGGAGGAAAGGGGCCAGATCCATATCGATATTGATGGCAATACCGTGGAAGCTGCAGCCGCGGCGCACACGCAGGCCTATGGAAGCAATTTTATTGCCACTGCGAGGCCCTTCCGTGAGATAGACCCCTGGTGCATCAGCACGGGGCGCAGCCGCTATACCCAATGTTGCCAGCATTGCTACCGTAGCTTTCTCCAAGGCCGTCACCAGATCGCGCACGCCGATTTGGGCGCGACGTAGATCTAGCAATGGATAAACCACAAGCTGGCCGGGGCCGTGATAGGTCACCTGGCCACCACGGTCCACCTGCACCACTGGGATATCACCGGTATTCAACAGATGCTCTGCCCTGCCGGCCTGCCCCTGGGTAAATACCGGTTGATGCTCCACACACCAAATTTCATCAGCGCTACTTTCATCACGAAGATCGGTATATCGGGACATGGCACGCCAGACGATCTCGTAGTCCCGCCGGGCTAGGTTGCGGACAATGGTCATCAAAGCACCATATGAATCGCAGGATGTACTTTCAACTCCTCAAAGAGGGCCTTGAGCTGGTCCTCACCTGTAGCGAGGATAAAAAAGGTCATCGAGGTAAACTTCCCACTGCTACTATCCCGCAGAGTAACGCGCTCCTCATCCAAACCGGGGGCATGGCGACGCATAACTTCCAGAACGAACTGATGCGCGTCCTCATTGGCATCGCGTACCACTTTGACCATATAGTCTTCGCAAGGGAATTCAATCTTCGGGGGTTTCTGATTGGGATCTTGACTCATACCACTCTCCGGGACCGGCCTTTGGACATTAAGAAAAGCTTAGGTGCAGCCGGGCGGCGATTATACCGTGAGCGCAGGGCAGTGGACAGGGAATGACAGAGGAACTGGTCAGGGAACCGGGCGAGCCGGCCAGGGAAGCAAAATTGCCACCCCTGGCTGGTCAAAACTGAGCAAATTTAATTGAAGAAGCCCATAACAAAGCGCTTGATAGAATCCCACATGCGCTTGAAGAAACCGGCTCGGTCTACCTCTTCTGCGGCGACCGCTTTAACATCCGCGACAGTTTCGCCATCGAGAGTCACAACAACTTTACCAACAGACTGCCCCTTCTCGACGGGAGCTTCCAACTCTCCATCCACAATCAGGTCGGCCTTGATACCCTCTTCGCCACCGCGTGGGATAGTTACAAAAATATCCTTCTCAACCGCTATGCCAACACTGGGTTCTTTACCACCCCAGACACGCTCGGTCTGCAGTACTTCGCCCTGCCCATATACTTTGTGGGTCTGGTAGTAGCGGAAACCATAAGCCAGTAGCTTCTGGGTCTCTGAAGCGCGTTTTTCATCGCTATCGGTGCCTACCACGATGGCTATCAGGCGCATACCGCGCTTCATGGCAGAAGCCACCAAACAGTAGCCAGCCTCTTCGGTATGGCCTGTTTTAATGCCGTCTACTGCGGAATCACGCCACAATAGGCGATTGCGGTTGGGCTGGTTGATACCGGAATAACTGAAATACTTCTCGGAGTAGATGTCGTAGTGCTCCGGGTGGTTGGCAATCAGAGCACGTGCGAGAACCCCCAAATCCCGGGCAGTGGTCACATGCCCCTCAGCCGGCCAGCCAGTAGCATTGACAAAATTGGTGTTCTCCATCCCCAGCAGTTCGGCTTGCTGGTTCATCACTTCAGCAAATACCTCCTCACTACCTGAAACATGCTCAGCCAGGGCGATACTGGCATCATTACCAGACTGGATAATAACGCCGCGCATCAGGTCCATAATCGGTACCTGGTCGCCAACCTTAACGAACATCTTAGAGCCGCCCTTGCGCCAGGCTTTCTCAGAGATACGTACCTTGTCATCTTCTTTAATGCTGCCTTTGATCATCTCTTCCGAGACAATGTAGGCCGTCATCATTTTTGTAAGGCTGGCAGGAGGAACCTCCTTATCAGCCTCGTGTTCCACCAATACCTGACCGGTATTGGCATCCACAAGCAAGTAGGAGGTAGCCGCCAGCTGGGGCGGCGCTGGAATAAGTGATTGCGCCTGGGCTAGGCCCGCACAAAGCAACAGAAAAGAGCAGGCGATAATCCGTGTGATCATAGGTGAGAGTCTCGTTAATCCTCGTGTTCGTTGGCTGGCTGTTAACCTATTACTTATTTTAAGCGATTAATTCACAGCGAAGGCTTATCACCTTATGCCGTGAGCCAGTAATAAAGACAAAATACAAGAAAATTCGCGCCATTGCGCAGTATTTTGTGAACGGTCGTTCCTATGACCGTCAATTCCATTGGTGATCACTGACGACTTGCTATCCCTCCTGTGCTGTCGGCACAGCTGATGACGGGTTTTTCAGCGAGTTCGAGAAAAGAATATCGTCAGGAATTTACGGTTCTCCGGTAACCGTGACCTTTCTCCACAAACTGGAATATTCACCGTTCGGACCGCACTTTTACCGATGGGTTTTATTCATACACAACCTGGGGCTCTCCCAGCTGGTTCTTCTGCACAGTTTCCCGTGCATTGGCCAGGGCCCGCTGTTGGGAGATTGGGCCTATACGCACCCGATAAAATTGCTTGCCACTGCGCTCAACCGGACTGACAGAAACAGGATAGTCAATTGCTGCAGCCAAGCGAGCCCGAATTTTCTCGGCCTGGGCTGGGCTGCTATAAGCTCCCACTTGCAGGAAAGTATTTTCCGGCAGGCGGATACTGGCATCCTGGGGCAGGCCGCCAGTTACATCGCCAGCCAATAGGGTTTCCGTCACCGGTGGCAGGGTATTTGGGTCCAGCGCTTCTACCTCAACACGGGCAACACCCTGATTCACATAGTCCAACTTTTGCGCTGCTGTATAACTCAGGTCGATAATTCTGCCGTGAACAAAGGGGCCGCGGTCGTTAATGCGCACAATAATACTGCGCCCATTATCCAGGTTGGTTACCTTGGCATAACTGGGTAGCGGTAGGGTTTTGTGCGCGGCGGACATGGCATACATATTATAAATTTCGCCATTGGCAGTGCGTCGCCCATGAAATTTGGTGCCATACCAGGAGGCCTTACCCTGCTCTTTGTAGCCCTTAACCGCAGGGCGTACGTGATAGGTTACACCTTTGACTTTATAAGGGCTTTTATTGCCCGCCGGTCCGATTGGTTCCCGCACGGGTGTGGGCTCCGGCGTAGCGAGCATATTTACCGGTTTGGCTGGGCCGCTATCCTTAAGGCTATCGAAGTCCTGCTCGCCCTGCTTATTCGGCTTAATTTGCGGGCCGCCACAAGCGACCAAAAACAAAGCGGCGAGTAGGAACACTCGCCGTATATTGCGCTGAAACATAATCCCCCCGGCGCGCGGCAACCCCAGGCTGCCGTCTCCAAGCCGCTGTTATCTATAACTGCTCAGTAAAACAGAAAATTATTGATTACCACCATCACCATTAGTTCCCGGCTTTGGCAATTATTCTCAGGAATTATTTATCTCCAACTCAGCTCTTTCCGCCGCGCGCTTTAACAATCTCCTGGGCAAGTTCATTCACTGCCATGGCGTAGAGGCGGCTGCGGTTGTAAGTCGTAATAGTGGAGAAGTTATTCAGGCCTAACCAGTACTGCTTGCCCTGCTCAGTCTGCAGAGAGAAAACAATCGCGGGCATTTCGGGTGCCACTTGGCTGGTAGCATTAAAACCTTTTTCCGCCAGCTCACCCACTGTCCACTCGGGCTGTAGGGTATCGTTGACGATGGTCATATCTGCATTGGGGCGCGGGTTGGCTAATACAGTCGTTGGCTCTCCTGGCTTCCAGCCGTGTCTGGCCAGATAGTTAGCCACACTGCCGATCGCATCGGTTGTATTGGTCCAGATGTCCACCTTGCCATCTTCACTGAAATCCACCGCATAGGCGCGGTAGCTTGAAGGCATAAACTGGCCGTAACCCATGGCACCGGCATAGGAGCCCTTCAGCGCGAGAGGATCCATACCTTGATCACGGGTTAAAAGCAGGTAGTTTTCCAACTCCTTGGTAAAGAACTCAGAGCGGCGCGGGTAATTGAAGGCTAAGGTGGAGAGTGCATCCAGTACCCGGTAGCCTCCCATATTGCCACCGTAGCGGGTTTCAACCCCGATGATCGCGACAATAACCTCAGCTGGGACACCATACTTTTTCTCAGCTTCTGCCAGGGCCTCAGCATTCTTATCCCAAAAATCCACACCGCCGGCAATGCTTTGCGGAGTTAAAAATAGCTTTTTATATTGATACCAGGGCTTGGCTTTTTCTGCGGGGCGCTTGATCGCCTTGAGGATAGAGTCCTTGCGCTTGGCATTGCGCATCAGCTCCTGCATTTCGTTGCGGTCAAATTGATGCTCTTGCACCATATATTCCACGAACTTTTGCGCGTCGGCATTATCGCCGTGGCCGGGCTCCTGCGCACAAGCTGCCAGCGCTAGCCCCATACCAACCAATAGTCCCGAGGTCCACTTCAAAACCACCGCTCCTGTCTTCATCTCGCGTCTCTACATCCAGTTTTTGATTTGCGCCGCTGGTTCATCAAAAATGTACCCTGCGCCGCTCGGTCCCTACGGCCATGAGAATACCGAATCCCGCCATTAAGGTAATCAGTGAGGTTCCACCGTAACTGATTATTGGCAAGGGTACCCCCACCACTGGCAACAATCCCGTAACCATACCAATGTTCACAAACACATAGACAAAAAAAGTGAGGGTAATACTCCCCGCCAGCAGGCGCCCAAATAGATGTTGCGCCATAAAGCTAATATAGATGCCGCGGGCGATCACCAGCACATAGAGTAAAAGCAGTAATAGGACACCGCGCATCCCCCATTCCTCAGCCAACACCGCGATAATAAAGTCGGTATGGCTCTCCGGCAGAAAGTCCAGCTGCGATTGGGTGCCCTGTAAATAGCCTTTGCCATACACACCCCCGGAACCTATGGCGGCTTTGGAATTGAAAATGTTCCAGCCAGCACCAAAGCGATCATCGTGAGGATTCAGAAGTGTCAGGATACGCTGGCGCTGGTAGTCCCTAAGCCCCCACTGCCAGATTGGCCAAGCGGAAACCACCAAGCCCATGGCCGCCGCTCCGATCATCTTCCAGCTCAACCCGGCCAAATACAGCGCGAACAGGCCGGAAGCGGCGATCAGGATAGAGGTCCCTAAATCTGGCTGGCGCACAATTAAAGCGGCTGGAACCGCTACGATGGCCAGAGCCCCAATGACAGTCACAAGGGACGGGGGTTGGGCGCGCTGGTGCAGGAAAGCCGCCACCATCATCGGCACTCCCAACTTCATCACCTCCGAAGGCTGAAAGCGGAAGCCGGCAATCTCCAGCCAACGTTGGGCGCCCTTGGCACCGGTGCCAAAGAGCAACACCCCCACCAGCAGAGCGCAGCCGCCCAGATAGGCCCAGGGAGACCAGCGCCGATAAAAATCCAACGGAATCTGCGCGACAATAAACATGCCGGTGAACGCCAGGCACATAAATATAGACTGGCGCCGCACGTAGTTCATATCGCCGCCAGAAGCACTGTAGAGCACCCCTAGCCCCACAGAGGCAAGCACCAATAAAAGCACCAGCAGTGGCACATCAATATGTAGGCGCCTCGCCAGACTCACCGGCTTTCGGAGACTGCCGTGAGCATCGGACAGCCGGTGAGAAAAATCGCGGCTAGCCATTATCCACCCCTTTGCTCAATCTGGTTTTCTGCGCCGTATTCTCTTGGGTGTCTGGTCGTGGCACCCATTCGGCAAATAATTCCCGCGCCACCGGCGCCGCCACGCCGCCACCGGCTTCACCATTCTCGACCAAGACCGCTACAGCAATACGCGGTTTATCCACAGGAGCAAAGGCGACAAACAGGGCGTGATCGCGGTGGCGCTCCTGCAGAGCCTCTGAGTCGTACCGGGCGCCCTGGGCTATACCCACCACCTGGGCGGTGCCGGATTTTCCAGCGACACGGAAGTTCAGGTCTTTACCCGCGCGTTTGCCCGTGCCATAGCTGCGATTGACCACCGCCTCCATGCCCTCGAACACCAGATCCCAATTATCAGGGTGCGCCTCCAGGTTATGCAGAATTTCCGCCGGCTGTTCGACCCCGTTGATGGTTTTCACCATTTGCGGGCGGTAGTGGGTACCGCGATTGGCAATGGTAGCGGTCATCACCGCCAGCTGTAGGGGCGTCGCCAGGACAAATCCCTGCCCCAGCACGGCGTTCAGACTATCGCCAGGGAACCAGGGCATACCCCGCGCACCGCGCTTCCAATCCCGCGAGGGGAAGAGGCCGGAGCGTTCCATCGGCAGATCGATACCGGTCTTGGAACCCAGGCCGAAGTGAGCGGCCATATCGTGCATGCCATCAATATCCCAGCGGTGGGCCATATCCCAGAAATAGACGTCGCAGCTCTGCGCCATAGCCTGAATCAGATCCACCTTTTCTCCATGGCCCCAGCGCACATGGTCGCGGTATAGACGTGGATCATTTGGCAGCTTATAGAATCCCGGATCCTTAATTTTGGTTTCACGGGTGATCAGTCCGGCCTCGAGCCCGCCTAACCCCATCAGCGGCTTCAGGGTTGAACCCGGCGGGTATTGGCCCTGTACCGCACGGTTAAACAGCGGCACATCGAGGGAATCACTCAGGGCGCGATAATCGGCAAAGCTGATTCCGGTTACAAACAGGTTGGGGTCGAAGGAGGGCTTGCTGACGAAGGCCAGCACCCCCCCGGTGTTCACATCGATGGCGACAACTGCACCGCGGCGATCGCCCAGGGCATCCGAGGCCACCTGTTGCAGGTGCGCATCCAGATGCAGGGTAAGGTCAGCACCGGGCTTGGGGTCCTGGCGCTCCAACACCCTCAATACTCGCCCGCGTGCATTGATCTCCACATTTTCATAACCTACTTCGCCGAGCAGGGTTTTCTCATAGGAGCGCTCCAGTCCCACCTTGCCGATACTGCGGGTGCCGCGATAGAGGCGCACGTCCTCTTTAGTGAAATTACTCAGGTCGCGATCACTGATACGCCCCACGTAACCAACACTGTGGGCAAACAGGTCTCCCAGGGCGTAGTAGCGCACCAACTCGGCCTCCACAGAAACTCCAGGCATGCGAAACTGGTTCACGCTGATCCGTGCGATTTCCTCCTCACTCAGACGAAACCTCAGAGGCACCGGTTCAAATGGGCGGCGGCGACGCAAGCGTTTGCGAAATTTGGCCACATCGCCGTCACCCAGACGGACCAGATGGCCGACCAGTTCGAGGGTTGCGTCCAGGTCTTTCACCCGTTCACGCACAATAGAAAGGTTATAACTGGCGCGGTTATCCGCGAGTAATATACCGTTGCGATCGTAAATCAGCCCGCGAGTTGGAGCGACGGGGCGTACCTGAATACGGTTATCATCGGATTGGGTGCGGTAGTCATCGTAATCAACCACCTGTAAATTATAAAAACGCGCAATCAAAACCCCTAGCAACGCGATGACACCAACAATGGCCACCAACATGCGGTTGCGAAACAGTCGCTGCTCCGTGTGGGGGTCCTTGAGGTGATGATCGTGGGGCATTGGCGTTTTTTAAACGATTATGACTGGCGCGGGAAAAAACTAATTCGGACTACATTACCACAGCGAACGCACGGAGAGAGAATTCCAGTTGGCAAATCTCTCCGCACTTGGTCGCAAATGTCTTATTTGTGATAAGGGTGGCCGGCAAGCAGGGTCCAGGCGCGATAAATTTGCTCGGCCAAAACCACACGTACCAGAGGGTGCGGCAGGGTCAAAGGTGACAGAGACCAGCGCTGACGCGCCCGGCTCAGGCAGTCCTGCGAAAGCCCGTCTGGGCCGCCAATCAACAGGCTGACATTTTCCCCCAGCAGCTGCCAGTCGCGCAGCTGGTCGGACAATTGCTCTGTACTCCAAGGCTTGCCCTTAACATCCAGCGCCACCACATGATCGCGCGGGCCGAGAGCAGCGAGCATGGCCTCGCCCTCTTTCTTGCGCGCTTTATCAATCAGTGCCGCAGAGCTTTTCTGGCCCCGCTGCCCCAGGGGAATCTCCACCATTTCCAGAGCAATTTCACGGGGCAGACGCTTGGCGTATTCGGCATAACCCTCCTGGACCCATGCCGGCATTTTGCCTCCGGCGGCGAGGATGCGAATCTTCACTTAATCAACCCTGATGGGGATCGCTACCATCCGCCTCGTCACGGGTATTTGGAGTCATAGACCAGAGTTTTTCCAAGTCGTAGAAATTGCGCACATCCGCGAGCATTACATGCACTACCAGATCCCCATAATCCACCAGTACCCACTCGCCCTGCTCTTTGCCCTCAACACCAATCGGGCGCACACCCTCTTTCTTGAGTTCGTCCACCACATTTTCCGCCAGCGATTTTACCTGGCGGCTGGAGGTACCGGTGCAGATCACCAGGTTGTCCATCACATCAGAGAATTCGGAAACATCCAGAGCGACAATGTCTTTGCCTTTCAGATCTTCCAGAGCATTTAGCGCGATATCTTTAATATTTGTCATAACACCTTGATTCATTACGGGTCACCAGTGGCAACCGATTCTGTGTAGAGTTGATGGTCTTCAATATATTGCAACACCGTTGCTGGCAGTAAGAAACGAGGAGACTGGCCGCTGGCCAGCAACTGGCGAATCTGTGTAGCAGAAATTGGCAGCAGGGTTTGCTCGCGCAAGACCAGGCGACCTGAGGCATATTCATGTAAATCGGCCAGGGTGCCGCGATGCTGCTGCAGCAATTTCGCTAGCTCGGCATTGCCAGTGGCTGCGCTCGCTTCCGGCAAGTGCCAGCCGGGCCTGGTCACAACGACCAGATGAGCCAGCTCCAACAGGCGTTGCCAACGATGCCAGCGATGCAAGGTCAACAAGGAGTCAGTACCCATACAGAAACTGATGGACACTTGTGGCCCCAATTCCTCACGCAGCGCTTCGAGGGTATCTACCGTATAAGTGTCGCCACCGCGCTGCAGTTCCCGCTCATCCAGCTGCAATTCATCACAACCAGCCAATGCCAGTGCCAACATTTCACTGCGCTGGCGTGAGGAAACTCCCGGACTCTGACGGTGGCGAGGCTGATGGCTGGGTAGCAGACGCATTTCATCGAAACCCAGGGCCTCGTGCAGCTCTAGCGCCATGCGCAGATGGCCGAAGTGCACCGGGTCGAAAGTGCCGCCGAATAAGGCGATGGTCTGCCGCTTAGTTGCCAAAATTACCTCTTTGCTGGCTGCCGGGCCCGAAAAACTATCGGCGGATATGCCCGTCACCGAGCACAATCCACTTTTGCGAGGTGAGCCCTTCGAGCCCCACCGGTCCACGGGCGTGGATTTTATCAGTACTGATACCGATTTCCGCCCCCAGGCCGTATTCAAACCCGTCGGCAAAGCGCGTGGAGGCATTAATAATCACCGAGCTGGCATCCACCTCGGCAAGAAAGCGACGACTGCGACTGTAATCCTGAGTCACAATGGCCTCGGTGTGGCCTGAGCCATAGCGGGCAATATGATCCATTGCGCCATCCATATCCGCCACGACGCGGATAGCGAGAATGGGCGCAAGGTACTCCTCACTCCAGTCGCTGTCACTGGCCACATTAATCTGTGGCAATATCTCTCTGCTGCGTTCACACCCGCGCAATTCTACGCCTTTCAGCGTATAGGCCTCAGCCAAGCGCGGCAGAATTTTCCCGGCAATTGCCTCGGCCACCAACAGCGTTTCCATAGCGTTACAAACGCCATAGCGGTGGGTCTTGGCATTCAAGGCGATCTCAAAAGCCTTCTGCTCGTCAGCCAGGTCATCGATATAGACGTGACAAACGCCGTGCAGGTGTTTGATCACCGGCACACTGGCTTCGCGGCTGACCCTTTCGATCAAGCCGGTGCCACCACGTGGCACTATGACATCCACATAATCGGGCATGGTGATCAGGGCGCCCACTGCAGCGCGGTCGCTAGTATCCACTACCTGTACTGCCGTTTGCGGCAAGCCGGCCTCGCGCAGCCCTGCACTGATGCAAGCGGCGATAGCCCGGTTGGACTGCAACGCCTCACTACCGCCACGTAAAATAGTCGCATTACCGGATTTCAGGCAGAGACTGGCCGCATCGATAGTCACATTAGGGCGGGACTCGTAAATAATGCCCACTACTCCCAGGGGCACACGCATCTTACCCACCTGAATTCCGCTGGGGCGATAGCACAAATCCTCAATTTCCCCCACCGGGTCCGGTAGATCGGCCACCTGCATCAGCCCTTCGATCATACCGTCGATGCGCTCATCATTGAGTTCCAATCGGTCGAGCAGTGCCGCATCCAGACCGCGCTCGCGTCCGGCCTGCATATCAGCCGCATTGGCCTTGGCCAGTTCGATCCGATTGGCTTCCAACTCGGCAGCAATTGCTGCAAGGGCACGGTTCTTGACCTCAGTATCTGCGCGCGCCATTGTGCGAGAAGCTTCTCGAGCGGCTCGCCCCATCTGTTCAAGTTTGTCGCGGGTAGATTGCTGATCAGTGCTGGCTGTCGTGGTCACTTGGCTCTCCGTGCGAAATCCGGTCGGCCGCGCAGTATACCCCAGCAGCCGGGGGTTTAAACGGCATAAATGGATTCCTGCTGTTGGGTTACTCCCGACTCCAACGATCCAGGTTCTCAGCAATATTGGCGAGACGGGCCAAGGGGTCTTCCAGGGCCAGCAAATCTACTCTCGCTTTATCCTCCAGGGGTAACAACTGGGCCAGTTGCCAGGACAGGGCATCGGCGGAGTCGACATTATCGAACTTGAGTGAAAGATCCTTGGCACGCTCCTTTAACTCTTCCAGCACTGCCATTAGGCCATCGCAATCTGCAGGTATCGGCCGGGGGGCATTATCCGGCAACCACTCAACATCCCCCAGCAACAGGCCGTCTTCAGCCCGCTCGGTGTGACTGATGCGGAAGCGCCGCCGCCCTACTACCTGCACATGCAGCAAGCCCTCCTCCCCCTGACTCCAATCGACAATATGCACATAGACCCCAAGGGGCCAAACTGAGGCGTTGCCCACCTCGCCGCCAGAGCGAATCAAAACAACACCAAAGCCGCTCTCATTTTTCAGAGATTCGCTAACCAAATGCAGATAACGCTGTTCAAAGATACGTAGAGGTAGCGCAACACCTGGGTAGAGGGGCACGCTCAGGGGAAAAAGGGGGATCTGTTGCAAAATGCTCTCTCGTTGGATGGGTTGAAGTACTAAAGATACCACTGCCAATAGGATCACCGAGATTACTGGCGAGGCCTTTAAGCGCCAATCCAATTGTTTGAGTGCAATATTCCACGGAATCCCGGTAATTGTCGGTGGCAAGCACGACCCACAGCCATTAAGCTGCTGCGGTTTATTAACGAATGGAGACTATTCATGCCTAAAGCAACAGCCCGCCATATCCTGGTACAGACCGAAGACAAGTGCCTGGAACTGAAAGATCAGATCGAAAATGGCGCCGATTTCGGCAAAATCGCGGAGCAGTTCTCCCAATGCCCTTCCGGCCGTTCCGGCGGTGACCTGGGTGAGTTCAGCAAGGGTATGATGGTGCCGGAGTTCGACAAGGTCGTTTTCTCTGAGGAACTGAACAAGGTACACGGCCCGGTAAAAACTCAGTTTGGTTACCACCTTCTGGAAATCACCAGCCGCCAGGATTAATTCTCCGCGAATTAATCTGCTAATAAAAAGCCGGGCAATTGCCCGGCTTTTTATTGCTAACTCTAAAAAATATTCCCTCAGGCCTTGGCTGCGCCCTCTGGAATTTCCACCTCACTTCTATCTACAGAACCGGCACCCAGAGGCTTGAATATCACCAGTAACAGTGGCAACAAAGTCAGTGAGCCCAGCAGTGCCGCGGACATCGCCGAGGCGGTCAAGAGGCCAAAGTAAATAGAAGGCACAAACTTGGACAGCGCCAGGATCGAGAAGCCGGCAATAATGGTGATCGCCGTGTAGAACATGGCGCGACCGATAGTTGCATGGCTGCGATGCATGGTAGCCAGGTAATTGCCGTCTTTGGCAAACTCGGCGCGGAAGCGGTACAGATAGTGAATCGCGTGATCCACCCCAATACCCACGGTAATCGCCGCAATGGTGATGGTCATCATATCCAATGGAATGCCGGCGAGCCCCATACCACCGAGAACCACACAGGCCGCCAGCATATTCGGTACTAGCGCGATAATGGCAATCGACAGAGAACGGAACAACACCAGGAACATTAACAGGATGCCCACAAATACCGCCCCCAGGGTCAGGATTTGGGACTTAAACAAGCTCTGCAGCATATTGTTGTAGAGCACCAGCAGTCCTGTCTGGTGGATGTTTTCCGGTGCTATACCCATTTCATTATGCGCGTAATCGTAAATGCGCTCGATCAATTCGCCACGGCGCAGATTCGGATCAGTCTCCATCACCCGCAGGGTGATGCGGGCCTGATTGTTCTCAACTGAGAGATAGGGATCTACCAATACGCCGCGAATTTCCGGCGGCAGGCTGGTATTGGCCACCGCCAACTCAAAGTCATTGAGCTGGCCACCTTTCAAGTCACGAGCCACTTTGTACAGAGTGGCGAGGGACTGCACCTTACCGATCTCTGGCTGTTCCTCCAGGTAATCGTGCAACTGTTCCAAGGTATTGAGACCAGCTACGGTAAACCAATAACTCTGTTCCTGAGACTCCTCTTCTCCGCCAAAAGGGTCATCTGAGGAAAAAGGATCTTCCTCTACCGCAAACGGATCTTCCTCCGCTTCCATGGCAAAAGGATCCTCTTCACCTTCGAAGGCAGGCTCCTCTTCCACAGGCTTGTCGAGGATAATATCCAGGGTCACAGTGCCGCCCAGGCGGCGGTCAATTACCAGCATACCCTGGTAAATTTCGGTGGAATCATCGAAGTAATCGATAAAGCGGTTTTCCACTTTAAGCTGCAGCATTCCCGCCACACTGATCACCGCAGCGGCCAGGGACACCCCTAACACCACAAACTTATGGCGCTCGGCAAAGCTAGAGAAACGCAGGGTAAATGCATGGGAATTATCCGCACTCACTTTGCCCTGGCGCTTGGGCAGGATCATCAGAAAACTGGGGATAATCAGGAAGGACAACATCAGGGCTAGAGTTACCCCCATCGTCATCATCCAACCAAAGTCGATAACCGGGCGAATACCACTCACCACCAGCGATACAAACGCAACGATAGTGGTCAGGGCCGTGTACAGACAGGGCTTGGCCATAAACCGCACTGTCTGCAGCACCAGTGTTTCACGGCTCCAGTCGGGGTTTTGCGCAATATATTCGCGGTAACGCACCGCCAGGTGGATGGTGATCGCCAGGGTAATAATTAGCAGCAGCGCGACAAAGTTTGCGGAAATCACAGTCATGCGCCAGTCGAGCCAGCTGAGCAGACCCAGGATCATCACTGCGGTGGTGACACAGGTGAGCAGCGGTAACAGCACCCAACGGGGCTGACGGAAGATCAGCAACAGAGTCAGAATAATGAAGACGAGGATGCCCACACCAAACACTACCAGATCACTTTTGATAAAAGTGATCATGTCCGAAGTGATCATGGTCACACCGCCGAGGAACAACTCTGCCTCGCCTTTGTAACCGGCGAGAATCCCCCGCACCTCATCAACTCGCGCCCGCGCTTCCAACTCCTGAGCAGTCCGGTGCTCCAAATAGACGGCACTCACCTCTTCCAAGCGCGCAGCCTCTTCCGGGCTCAGGCCCTCACTATTGCGCTTGCGGCGCAGGGCATCGCGCTCGCGCACCAATTCTATACCGTGGCTATCCAGCGTCAGATTGGCGAGCAGTGCGGTGGTCTGGCCATCCGGGCTCAGAATCAATTCGCGGTAAATAGGGCTGGAGAGAAACTCCTGTCGGGCCAGGTCTCGATCAGTATCTGCCTGGGACAGGGTGCGAATCTCATCGGTGATATCGGTTAAAGACAGCTTGGGGCTGTACAGCAAAGGGACATCGAGGATGGTCTGTACACTGGAAACGCCATCTACTCCGGCCAGCTCATCGCGTAACTTGGCCAGAGCTTGTAGAGATTTATCGCTAAACAGGTCGCCATCCTCATAGCGATAGGTGACCACCAGGAAGTCCCCGCTAGCGTAGCGCTCAGCGATCTCACGAAAATAATCCAGGGACTCATCGGCCTCCAGGGTGAGGGAGTCCGCCGAGGCATCGATCTTGAAGCGGGGCAAGCCCATCGCTGCCAGCAGGGTGAGCAGGCCGATAACTACCAACACAGCCAGTGGCCGCTTGGTTACCAGGTATTCATACGAGTTCTTGAAAGCTGACAGCATAGGTTTTGCTTCTATCCAATAAATCAGTGGGCCGCAGTACGGCGCATATTTTGATCGCCCCGGCAGTGCTGGTGCAAATACAAAATTTGCGTTTACACGGCGCTATTGGAAATATTTTCAGGGAGTATCGATATGTCCCAGATCGCGCTCGGGAAACAATAGGTCCCGCACGCGCCGCTTGAGTTCCTTTGCTCCGGGAAAACCGCCATCGCGCTTGCGCTCCCAGATCAAATTTTCACCAATGCGGATTTCGAATACTCCTCCAGTTCCGGGTTGTAATGCAACCTGTTGTAGGTCATCCGCAAAAGTGTGAAGCAACTCCTGGGCCATCCAGGTAGCCCGCAACATCCAATTGCACTGCACACAGTAGTGGATGGTTATGCTCGCTTTCACTATTTTTTATCTCCCTGTGACCTACTCACCCCAAGCCGGCAACAACTTTTGTTCCACGCCCAACTGATCGAGCAGTCTCGCCACCACAAAATCGACTATGTCTTCGACCGTGCGCGGCTTCTGATAAAAACCGGGGCTGGCCGGCAGAATCATCGCGCCCATGCGGGTGAGTTTGAGCATATTTTCCAGGTGAATCTCCGAGTATGGCGCCTCGCGCGGAACCAAAATCAACTGGCGGCGCTCCTTCAACGCCACATCCGCAGCGCGCTCAATCAGATTGTTGGAAGCTCCACAGGCAACGGCCGACAAAGTGCCGCCGCTAGCCGGGCAGATCACCATGCTAGCCGACGCGCCAGTGCCGGATGCCACCGGCGAAAACCAGTCGCGTTTGCCAAACAGTTTCAACTGGCCCTCTTGGGCGCCGAAGCGATCGGCGAGAAAAGCCTGCAGTGTGTCATCGTCGCCCTCCGGCAGTTGCAGGTCGGTCTCTGTATTGATCACTACCTGGGCCGCCTCAGACATCAACAGCCAGACGCGCACGCCAGAAGCGAGCAGGCACTGCAACAAACGCAGGCCGTATTGGGCCCCGGAAGCCCCAGTCATGGCCAGGGTAACGGTTTTATTAAATGTGGCTTGCTGCAAGATCACTTCCCCGATCACTAAAGTGCTGACTCTTTTCAGGTCGAATAGTTATATTTTTGCTCCAGGGCTCCAATCAAACGCTGATGGATACCACCGAAGCCGCCGTTACTCATCACCACGATATGACTACCCTCGCCGGCGAGCTGCAGTGCCGATTCCACACCATTCTCGATAGTGTCAAAAATCTTGGCCGGTACCGGAGAGTGGTGAGTAACTTCATTCAGAGACCAATTCATCCCTTGGGGCTGATACCACAACACCATATCCGCACCGCTACAGGCACTGGCCAACTGGCCCTGATGCACGCCCATGCGCATGGTGTTGGAACGGGGTTCAATCAAGGCGATGATCTTGTCCTTGCCCACTTTGGCCCTGAGGCCCGTAAGCGTGGATTCGATCGCAGTCGGGTGGTGGGCAAAATCATCGTAAACGCGGATACCAGCCACTTCGCCCAGACACTCCATTCGGCGCTTTACGCCTTGAAAACGCCCAAGGGCAGAGGCGCTTAGCTCTGGTACCACGCCCACATGACGAGCTGCAGCCATAGCGGCGAGTCCGTTACGCACATTGTGCATACCGGTGAGATCCCACTCCACATGTGCTACTTGTTCCCCCTTGAATAACACGGTAAAGCTGCTGCCGTCTGCGGCAATATCCACCGCACACCAGTCGCCCGTAATAATCCCCGGCTGGTCCTCACTGGCGAAGCGCAGTACTTCACTCCAGCAGCCCTGCTGCAATACCTGCTCCACATTATCTTCTGCGGCGCTGACAATCAGGCCGTTGCCGGGCACCGTGCGAACTAGATGATGAAACTGCCGCTGGATCGCCGCCAAATCGTCGAAGATATCGGCGTGATCGAACTCCAGATTGTTGATAATCACTGTGCGTGGGCGGTAATGCACAAACTTAGAGCGCTTATCGAAGAAGGCGGTATCGTATTCATCTGCCTCCACCACAAAGAAAGGGGACTCCCCCAGGCGCGCCGAAACACCGAAGTTACCGGGTACACCGCCAATCAGGAAGCCGGGCTGCATATCCGCCGCTTCCAGAATCCAAGCCAACATGCTGGCAGTCGTGGTCTTGCCGTGAGTGCCCGCTACTGCCAGTACCCAGCGCCCGCCGAGGAAATGGTCACAGAGCCACTGGGCACCGGATGTATAGGCCAGCCCCTGTTCAAGTACCGCTTCTACGGCGGGATTACCGCGGGACATGGCATTGCCGATAATGACCAGGTCTGGGGCCGGCTCCAACTGAGCCGGGTCATAGCCCTCGGTGATCTGAATACCCGCCTGCTGTAGTTGAGTGCTCATGGGGGGGTAAACATTGGCATCGCTACCGGTGACCCGGTGTCCTTCGGCCACCGCTAATTGGGCTAGGCTGCCCATAAAGGTGCCGCAAATACCGAGAATATGGATATGCATGGCGAAAATCTGTACTCCTGGGGGTTGCGGCGCAAGCTTACCACGGCAAAACAGGCCAGTAATTGCCAAATGCCCCGTTTGCCATGCAATTTACTCGCTATTCCATTAGACTCCGCCCCCGCACAGATCGGCCTCACCCCCGTTAGGGTGGTAGGAATTTTCCAGCTACGGCCGACACCCGATACGAGCTCCCGGAGTTCCCCACTGGCGCCGCCGAAGAGCGTCCGGCGGACAACCGGATCGGGTCACTTCCCAAGATCTCTATGAAAACAGGATAACCATGTCGAAGAAGAACGCCTTTTACGCGCAGTCCGGTGGTGTGACTGCCGTAATCAATGCCTCCGCCTGCGGCGTAATAGAAGCTGCCCGTGAAAACCAGGACAAAATTGGTAAAGTCTATGCGGGGCTGAACGGCATCCTCGGCGCATTGCGAGAGGAACTGATCGACGTGAGCCAGGAAAGTGTGGAAGACATCGCCGCACTGCGTCACACTCCCTCCGGCGCCTTTGGCTCCTGTCGCTACAAGCTGAAGAGCCTGGAAGAGAACCGCGCAGAGTACGAGCGCCTGATCGAAGTATTCAAGGCCCACGACATCGGCTACTTCTTCTATAACGGCGGCGGCGACTCCGCTGACACCTGCCTGAAAGTCTCGCAACTGTCTGAGACCATGGGTTATCCAATCCAGGCCATCCATATTCCCAAAACGGTCGACAACGATCTGCCGCTAACCGACAACTGCCCCGGCTTCGGCTCCGTAGCAAAATACGTTGCAGTTTCCACCAAGGAAGCGGCCATGGACGTCGCCTCTATGTGCGCCACCTCCACCAAGGTCTTTATCCTCGAAGTAATGGGTCGTCACGCGGGCTGGATTGCCGCCGCCGGCGCCCTGGCCAAGGAAGAGGAAGGCGATGCACCGCACATCATCCTGTTCCCGGAAGTGGCCTTCGATAAAGAGAAGTTCTTGGCCAAGGTGCAAAAGACCGTGGACGAGAAAGGCTACTGCGTAATCGTCGCCTCCGAGGGCGCCCAGTACGAAGACGGCACCTTCCTCGCCGATGCCGGCACTACCGACGCCTTCGGTCACAAGCAGCTTGGCGGTGTGGCACCAACCCTCGCCAATATGATCAAAAGCGAGCTGGGCCTGAAATACCACTGGGCACTGGCCGACTACCTGCAACGCGCCGCCCGCCATATCGCCTCCGCCACCGATGTGGAGCAGGCCTACGCCGTCGGTCGCGCCGCCGTGGAAATGGCGGCAACCGGCAAGAATGCGATTATGCCGGCAATTATTCGTGCAGAAGGTGAAGAGTACAGCTGGTCTATCGCGGAAGCGCCACTGTCTGAAGTGGCCAACGTCGAAAAATTTATGCCGAAAGAATATATTAGTGAAGACGGCTTCGGTATTACCGAAGCGGGACGCGAGTACCTGTTACCGTTAATTCAGGGCGAGGACTACCCCCCCTACAAAAACGGCGTACCCCAGTATGCGAAATTAAAAAAGCAGTTGGTGGAAAAGAAGCTGGATACTGAATTTAAGGTGTAATCTTAAAACTCTTTCATCCAGATTTTAAAAAGCCCCCGAATAAAACCGGGGGCTTTTTTATTGAATATTGTTTAAGCGCTTGTTATTGCTACTCAACACCCAATCAAAATAAAAAATCATTACTATACAATTTAGCTAAATGAAACGTCTGTTCCTGATTTAGCTCTTACTATCTTCAACTCTGACTGCCTGGAGCTTAAATGCCACCAACCCCCCTTTATTCTCATTTTAAAATCCAAAATATCTTATTGACACCACCAACCTGCCACTAAAGCCAGAAAAAACCATCATCCTAAACCCTCTAAAATTACCGCTGAAAATATCTAACAAGATGCTCTTTTCTTTGTGGTAACTTTATATTTATTCATATCTCTACCAGCCCCTAGTATGTAAACACAACCCGCCCAAAAAAATCAGCCACAACCGCAGAAATCGCCTCTCCAGCTCACCCACCAAACAAAAATAAAATCAAAAATCCTGAAAACAACAAAAACATACCCTCCCATTTGGTACAGAATTCTTAAAAAAACTTCCAAACAGCAAGTAGCACCAGAGTGCAAAATTCACAACATTCGAAAACATAATCTATAGAAGCCCGACAATTAAAAAAATTTTATGAAAAAATAAAATTATAGAAAGTAATATTTGAATTCCCACAGATACAAACTGCATAATCAGGCGCCAAAGATAACCAGTCAAAAGTTATGAACAGAAAAATTATAAAGATCTCCCTAATTGCCTTACTCCTATCCGGTTGTAGCGGTGGCGGATCTGGTAGCAGTAGCACCGGCGATACTGCTGAAAAAAATTCACCGGTAGCAAGTACCCCTTCAACAGGAGACGGTACTCCACCGGCAACAGAAGATCCCTCAAATGGAGGTGACACCTCTATTGCACCAGAGCAAGTAAAGCTAATTGCTTTAAGTTTTGAGGCAATAAAGAAGTTCCGCTTCGCGTGGATTGATGCTGAAAATGCTAGCCACTATCATTTACTGGAAAACCCCGATGGGGTTTCCGGTTTTAGACGGGTTGCTGAATATATTCCCCAAGGTAATGAATCCCTAACACTCAAACTAGAAACAGCACTCTATTCCCGAACTAATGCGCAATATATTCTACAGGCCTGCAACGGTGAGGGATCTCAAGAAAGATGTAGTGATTCAACGATACTTTCTGTTGACGATTTTTTACTGACAGGAAGCATTGGCTATTTCAAAGCGAGTAATACAGATGCCCACGATGATTTCGGCAAAGCAATCAGCCTTAGTGCTGATGGCCAGACCCTAGCAATAGGGGCACCTCGAGAGGATAGCAACACCACAGGTGTTAATGGAGATGGAAGCAATAATGATGCAGATGAATCCGGTGCGGTGTATATATTTACTCTCAGTGAAAGCGGCTGGCAACAGCAGGCCTACCTTAAAGCCAACAACAATAGAAAGTGGGAGTATTTTGGTTCAGAACTCAGTCTGAATGCCGATGGCCAGACTCTCGCAGTAGGTACTGATAGTGGTGTTTATATCTTCGCCCGCAATGAAGATGACTGGCAGCAACAAGCCTACCTTAAAGCCAGTGATACAGATGCCTCTGAAAACTTCGGTGATTCACTCAGCTTTAGTAGCGATGGCCAAACTTTAGCTGTTGGGGCTTCAAGAGAGGATAGCGGAGCAGTCTATATCTTCACCCGAGATAAAGGCACCTGGCAACAGCAGGCCTACATAAAGGCTAGCAATAGCGATGAAAATGACCTTTTTGGTTATACTGTCGGCCTCAGTGCCGATGGCCAGATACTCGGAGTGGGCGCACCAAATGAAAATAGCAGTGCTACCGGTATTAACAACGATCAAAGTAACAATCGCACATATAATTCTGGTGCGGTGTATATCTTTGCCCGCAGTGACACCGACTGGCAACAACAGGCTTACATAAAAGCTAGTAACACTGATGAAGGTGATTATTTTGGTTCTTCACTCAGTTTAAGCGCAGACGGCAAGGTCCTGGCCATAGGAGCTACAGCTGAGAGTAGCAATGCTTCCGGTATTAATGGCGATGCAAATAACAACCAGGCAACGGGTGCTGGCGCAGCTTATATTTTTATTCGCAACAACGATACTTGGCAGCAACAGGCTTATATTAAGGCAAGTAATACAAATTCTTATGACCGATTTGGTGGATCTCTCAGTCTTAGCGCCGATGGCCAGTCCCTAGCGGTAGGAGCCATTCGGGAGGGTAGCAGTGCCATTGGCATTAATGGCGATGAAGGCGATAATAGTGCAGATTGGTCTGGTGCCGTGTATATCTTCGCCCGAAGTGAGGACAACTGGCAACAGAAGGCCTACCTAAAAGCCAGTAATACCGAAAAGGGAGACTATTTTAGTTTTGGTAATATCAGCCTCAGCGCAGATGGCCAGACCTTAGCGGTAGGGGCCTTTCAAGAAGATAGTGGCGCCACGGGCATCGGCGGCAATCAGCAAGATAATTCAGCATACTCTAGCGGAGCAGTATATATCTATTAGCGCTTAATTAGCCGATGAGAAACAAACTGAATTATCAGCTTGAGGGCTCAGCGAAAATTTCTTAGCAAAAATTAATAAGCCCCCACGGGGGCTTTTTTATTGGTGCAACCTAAAATTACTGTTTCTCTCCGATATCTGACCAAACCGCAAATTCATTGCCGCTGGGCTCGGCAAAATGAAAGCGCCTTCCTCCGGGGAAAGAAAAAATAGGTTTGACCACCTTAGCACCGCACCGCTCGACTTTTTGTAACGTATCTTCCAGGTCAGAACTATAAAGTACTACCAACGCGGCACCATTCACTGCTGAGCTGTGCATATCCGCCTGGAAAAAGCCACCGTCCAAGCCTGCGCCGGAGAAAGCGGAGTACTCGGGTCCATAATCTGTAAATTCCCAACCAAAGGCCTCAGTGAAAAAAGTCTTGGTCTTTGCCAGACTCTTAGATGGGAACTCTACATAATTAATTTTTTCATGATTATCCATACCAAGCTCTCCCGATATTTTAATTTAATTCTCCCCTAACCAACGACGGGTTTTTCCGGCGTCTCCACCACCCGAAAACTGCCATTGGCCAGCGCGAGGGGTTGATCGTTATGCATAATAACTGCGCGATCCATCATCAAGTCAAAATCCAACATGGCGTAAAGAACAACTCCACGTCGGCCCTGGTAGATATTCGGCCGATAAACCAGTGCTGCCATGCGTACTCCCATAGGCGCGTACGAGTAACTGGCTTCACATACCAGCTTACCACCGGCAGTGATATAGCAGTTGGATTCTGACTCATAACTGACAATATAGGTGGAGAGATCAGGGAAATCCCCCACCTCGGAATAATGGGTGCCAGTCCACTCCAGGCTTAAACCTACGAGACTTTTGAATGCACACGACATAAAGGGGCGCCCCTGTAACCCAACAAGACAGAACCTAGTATGGTCCTTCTTTCTCCCAAAGGGGGTCATCAGCTTAAAAACAAATGGGGGCAATTAATTTTTTAAGGAGTGCGAAATAAAAAAGACCGCACCACCAGGGTGCGGCCATTCGCTTCTAGGGAAAAGCTATCAACTCAAAGAATCCTGGTGAAGCGACGACAGGGAATTCAAAACCCCAGCGCCAGGGCAACCAGAATATTTATTATTAATCAAAAATTGACATATATCATCTTGGCCAGGAAATTTTTACTACTTGAGAGGCGCTGTCTTCAGCGTCCTCACCATCAGTCACTGTGAGGGTAATTTCGTAATTACCCGTTTGTGCGTAGCGATGTAACGCCCAACGACCGTTGCGCTGCACTCCATCCCCAAAATCCCAGTGGTATTGCAGTTTATTATCACCACTGTATTGGCTGCGATCTTCTACCCATACCCAACGGAAAAAGCGATGGAGTTTAAAGTTGGCCTGCAATGAAATCGTATCATCCATCACTTCAACAATCTGTTCTTGTGTGGATACCGCACCGCGATCGTCTTTTACCTGCAAACGTACCAAGTAATTACCCGGCACATCGAAAGTGTGGCTGGGGTTTTGCTCGCTACTGGTTACACCGTCGCCGAAATCCCAGGACCAGCTCAACAGCTCACCATCTGCATCAGTGCTGTTATCGATAAAATTAATCAACAACCCTTCAGACTCCCAGCTGAATTCTGCCGTGGGCGCTAGGTTATCTGCACTCAGATCCAGCTCAACAATTAAGGGATCGTGATCGGATGCACGGAAGGGGCCTGTAGAGTAGAGGTTTTCCTGCTGCTCTAGGCTCTTGTGTTCAAGGTTGTAATCCAGCACTCGCGGTTCATCGGCATTGATATGCCAGTCCACAGCGGCAGTAACCAACGGAGCCAGTGAAGGGCTGGCCAGCGCATGATCCAGGTAGCCAGACTGGCCGTCATAGACATAGGAATAAGCCTGTCCCGCTCCGTACCATTCCAGAAGGTCGGTATAACCCACCCCTTCAAGAGCCGTAATTGGGTTTTCCATGGCGTAGCTGTTGAGGTCGCCCAGCACTAAAACACGGTCAACTCCAGTTCCGGTGGGGTCATTCTCAACCCAACTCACCAGGGCATCGGCAGCCTGAGTACGCAGAGCATTCCAGCAGCCCTGGCCATCCCCCTGATCGCTGTTCAGGCTGCCATCATTTGGACAACTTCCCTTGGATTTAAAGTGGTTCACCACCACGGCGAGACGCTCACCGGAGGAGAGTTCGGCAAATGCCTGTAACAGCGGCTGGCGGTTACCGTCATCAAAAGGATAATCCTGCAGAGTAACGGCGCTGCCAATCGGCATAACACGGTCGCTGCGGTAAATCATGCCCACGGCGATTTCATCACTACCCAGCTGCGTGAGGTCCGGCTGCACAAACCGGTAGCTGTGTCCTGATGCTGTAGCATTGAGCCCATTGACCAGATCCTGGATGGCACTATCGACACCGTAGCCGTCATTTTCCAGTTCCATCAAGCCGACAATATCGGCTTCCATACGCAGGATTGCAGAAATAATTTTCTCTCTTTGGCGCTCAAATTCTTCCAAAGTATCGGCACCGCGCGAAGTGGGAAAGCCACCTCCGTTGCCGTCACCATTGAAGTAATTCAGCACGTTAAAGCTGGCAACACGCAGGCTGCCATCACCCGGTAAGATGGGCGCTTCATCGCGTAGATTGACCGGGGTAAATTGGGGGACTTCCACAGGGTGAACACGGTAGGCACCAAAGCCGTACCCCATCACTCCGGTAAGCCCCTCCAGAGTATCGCCACTGCGCAAGGTGTTAGAAGCGCTGAGACCCGAGGCCGGATAAGGCATTGTCTCGGGGTTTTGCACTGTGGAACCATCGTCCAGAATAATCTGGTTGAGTGCGTTGGCTTCCACTTGAGCCGCCGCTGCGGCGCCCGGCATATTATTGTGGGTGGGGATATACAGGCGGCCGTTGGACAGGATCACTTCGCCATAGCGGCCCAGGTTGTAATGACCGTTAACGGTGAGGCTCTGTGGGAATTCAACCAACATCCCTTCGAGCTGCTCCTGCTCTGCCACAGAGCCAAACGGCATCTGTACATTAGCCGCCGTTACCTGATAGCCGCTTCCACAAATGCTGACACCATCGATCTGATTCAACTCTGTGAAATCAAAAAACTCATCGACGATACCCCCCACGCGCACCAGGTCGCCAACTTGCACACTCACACCGAAGGCATTGTCGTGTACAAACAGTCCTTCTGAAGTCGCATCCACGCCATCCTGATCGCTGTCCTCTTCCTGTAGGAAGAAACCAGCCAGGCCGGTATTGGGATCTTGGAAATTGCCGACAACCACCGCCTCAATTTCGTGGCGCTCGCCTTCAAGCGCACTCGCGGTGCCGCTGCCCTGAATCTGGCTGATTAAGGTTGCTGCATCGCCACAGGCCCCCAGCTCGATACCGCCATTACCGTCACCATCTCCATTGCCACCATCGGCGCCGTGCCAGCCCAGGTGATCAAAATTATTCAACCCCTCACTGGACCACTCCAGAGCGGGATCGAAGGTGCTGTTGCCATCGGAGCGGCCTGTCTGCACATCCAGATTGCGTACCAGTGTTTGGTTTTGTGTGCCGAGGCTGCTATTGCCCCACTGGCTGCCGGGGTCAGTACCAATTTGGCCGATCACATCAACAAAACCATTGGGACCTACAAGTGCTACTACATCGTCACCATTAAACAGGCCACTGGTATAAATCTGGTCGGCCTGATCCAGCAACACTGTATCGGCACTGCCGTGGGCCAGAACAAATACCGCACCGCCCTGCAAAGTGCCACTCAAAGCAATGTTCGCAGAGGCGCTATCGGAACCATTGAAAAAAAGCTGGATGGCGTAATCACTCAGATCAATCGTAGTTTCACCGCCATTAAAAATTTCCAGCGCTTTATTGTTACCACTGCCCTCAATGTACTCCGAGATAATGAGGTCGCTGGCTTGGACCTCTGCAGCCATCAGTGGAAGACCCAGGGCTGCCAGAGCAGCCAAGCCAAATTGTTTCATCGTCGTTATTCCCAGTTGCCTGATACGGATTAAGCGGCGCACAGAGTGGCGGGGAATTCCTAAATTTCGATGAAACAAATGTTAAATTTCGGTTTCAATGTGTGGTGATTGGAAAGGGTTGGCATTTGCCGGCAACCTAAAACCGTGTGTCCGCGATCAAGCGAAGGGTTAACGGGTTCACAGGAGGTTGAGGAAATGCCACAGCGTAGGGAGATACTCTACAATCATTTATATAAGCACTTATATAAATTCAACACTATGAAATACAGCCAGTTGGGTACTCGCCTCAGGCATTTAATCGAATTACTGGACGGCGATGTCGCAGATAGTTACCGCACCTGCGGTATTAAAAACTACAAGCCGCGTTATACACCGGTGATGCGAGCCCTTATCCACAAGAGCCCGGTCACCATCAATGAAATAGCGGCCAGTGCCGCAATCTCCCAGCCGGCGGTCAGCCAGACGGTCAGAGATATGGTCCAGCAGGGATTATTAGAAATCCTCACCGGGGAGGATGCACGCCAGCGCAAGGTCCGCCTCAGCCGTAAAGGCCAGCGCTTACTACCAAAGCTTGAAGTCCACTGGCAAGCCACCGTTGAAGCGGAACGTTCATTAAATCGGCAACTGTCTACACCTCTAACAGCACTCGTCGAAGAGGCGATTGCCGCTCTGCAGGAACACCCCTATCTCGATCGCATTCAGCAGTGCATTACCAAGGAGAATAAAAAGCCATGAAACTGATTGCCGCCTTCAGCCTGGTCCTGTGCCACACCATCTCTTCAGCGACTTACGCAAGCGATGAGGATTGCCAGTTTAATCCCACCGTAGTTATCCAATCCGCCGCCAGCGCTATTGCAGAAACTTATGTACTCGCAGACAAAGCCCAGAGCGTTTCCTTGGCGTTGTCTGAGATGGCCAGTAGCCCTGAAGCTTTGCACCTTTGTCGGGACTCCGAAAGTTTTGCCAAGCTAATTACCGAGAAAATCCGAACACTGTCCGGAGACAAACATTTCTATTTGGAGCCGGTAAGCCCTAATGAAGATTCCAACAACTGGATAGCACAGTGGCGAGCCGAGGCGCCCAAGAACAACTATGGTGTAAAGAAACTAGAGTTATTGCCCGGTAATATTGCCTACTTCAAACTCTCTTCATTCCATACTTTTGAAAATGCCCGGCAAAGCCTGGCCGCGGCATTTACCCTGTTGCAACACAGTGACGGTCTGATATTGGACCTGCGCAATAATGGCGGTGGTGATAGTGATACAGCCACTGCCATCCTCGAATCCTTTGTGGACCCCACTAACCCCCTGCCATATGTCATTGAAACCAGAGAGAAGCAACATTCCCCTGAACGCATCAAAGAACTTCCTTGGCCAGCCTATGGCACCCAGAGACCCATGGTAGTACTGATCAATGGGCGCTCCTTCTCCGCATCAGAAAGCATCGCCTTCTCGCTGCAACAACTGGGTAGAGCCACTATTATCGGTAGTGCCAGCGCCGGCGGAGCCCATATGATGGATGCGCCTCAGACCCTGCCATTTAACTTTGAAATTGGAATTCCCTCTAGTCGCCCGGTTTCGACTTTATCTAAGGAGCTGGTTAACTGGGAGGGTCAGGGGGTGAGGCCGAATATTGAAAGCAGCGAGCAAGAAATTTTACAGGTGGCGTTAGAGGTTCTTAAAAAATAAACTGCGTTTTAAAGCACACCCAAACTTTAAAGCAATGGAAATGTAGAACTCAACAATGCGTACCTCTTTACAACCTATAACCCAGAATAACTATGAGGCGGTCTGCGATCTGGATGTCGCCGAAGCGCAGCAAGAATACGTTGCCTGCAATATGTGGTCACTGGTGGAGGCACAGTTCAATTCAGGGTATGAAACTCGTGCGATTTATATGGGAGAAAAGCCCGTTGGTTTTCTTATGTGGGTGAAAGAGAGCCGTGAAAAAATTTCCATTTGGAGATTTATGGTTGACCAGAAGCAGCAGGGGAAGGGGATAGGTAGGGCAGCGCTTCAGCTAGCCCTACAAGAAATCCGGCAAACACCCAATATCGAGCAAATAGAAATCTGCTACAACCCCAAAAACCCAGTGGCTAAAGACTTTTATTCCAGTTTTGGTTTTACTGAAGTGGGTATGGATAAGGACAACGAAGATATGCTTGCCATTATCAACCTCACCAACAAAACTCCTGAAGATACTGATGCTATTTAAACGGGCAGGCGGGCTTAGTGCCACTCCAGACCGGTAAATCGAGATCTTCTTTATTGTCTGATGGCGCTCCTGTGCGACTCTTAAAAGAACCTTCCTCTATGGTCAGGCGCATTAGGGCCGTACCCTTGCGCTCCTGAGGGTTTGGAGCGCGCACCTGGCTCCAGCGGCCGGGCTCGATATCTTCGATAATAGATTTGAAAACCGCATCAAACTCCTTTGGGTCCTGCACCCGCGCACCGCGGCAAAACAAAACTGCCGAGCGATAGTTGGCACTGTGATGAAAGGCGGATTTAGCCAGGACCCATTCGTCATAGTGGGCAAAGGAAATACACACCTGCTGCCCCGAATCCAGTAACTTCTGCAGGCGGCTTTTATTAAGCACATGAAAATACAAAAAGTCCCCATGGCGCCATACCGTCATGGGAATAACAATCACTTCACCATCCTGAGTAAAAGCAATATGCCCCAGCTTCAGTTCATCGACTAAACGATAAATATCCTCGCGACGATAACTGGCCCTCTTGGCAGCACGGCGCACCCGGCTTTTCGCAGTTACCGGCAGTTCACTCTTTGCGGAATCTAAAACTACCATTCTTAAAAACTCCCACAACGATTTATCAACAACAGATATCGCCAATATAGGGAGTTGCTGGTACTCTGATTAGATCCAGTTTTAATCAGTTAATGGTGCCAGTTTGAGCAGCCCCGATTTTGCCGACTTAACCCTGGACCCCAGGCAACCGTTACAAAGCCAACTATACCGCAACCTGGTAGAGTGGATTTGCAGCGGCCGTCTCGCAGCAGGGAGCAAGCTCCCCTCCTCTCGTAGACTATCCTCCACCCTGAATATCAGCCGCAATACGGTCACACTGGTGTTAGAGCAGCTCAAAGCAGAGGGCTTTGTTACCAGCCATGTCGGACAGGGCGTTTTTGTATCTAGCGCCCTGCCCGCTTACGTACAGAAACCACAACACCAGGCATGGCATTCCCAGGACTCCGATGGTACCGCTCCCTTACCAGGGCTCTCAGCCCTTGGCCAAAAGCTGCAGACTGCAACGGCATTTAAAACCGACAGCGACGTATCTCTACCTTTTTCACCGGGTATACCGGATCTCAATGCCTTTCCTTTAGCTATTTGGTCCAGACTCTACAGGCGCCATAAAGATAGGTTTCCACTGCTTGGCTATGGGCACAGCCAGGGCCATCCACCCTTACGCCAGGCATTGGCAGAATACCTGCGCAGCTGCCGCGGAGTGCTCTGTGATGAAGACCAGATCATCATAACCAATGGCGCCCAGGAAGCCTTGAGCCTGTGCGCACAAGTGCTACTTGGCCCCGGAGATACCGCCATCATGGAAAACCCTGGCTACCGCCGCGCCCGCTGGGTGTTTCAAGCCTGCGGCGCCAAGTTGGCATTGGCCGAATTGCAAAGCGGCTATTTAGACGTGGATGCACTGATCAAAAGCCAACTGCACGGCAAAGTCCTCTACACCACGCCAACCCATCAGTACCCCATGGGCGGAGTCATGCCTGCCAGTGAACGGCTAAAGCTGTTGGACTGGGCCAGCAAGACGCGATGCTGGATTTTAGAGGATGACTATGACAGCGAATTTTCCTTTAAGCACAAACCTGTCGCCGCTCTCCAGGGAATGGCAGAGCATACCCCGGTTATCTATATGGGCAGCTTCAGTAAAAGCCTGCAGCCCGGCCTTCGTTTAGGTTACATGATCGTTCCCAAACCCTGTGTACAGGCATTTGCTCGGGCAAAGGAAATACTCTCCGGCCACTCCCCCCTACTTGCCCAGGCGGTTGTTGCCGACTTTATTGACGAGGGACACTTCGTACGACACCTGCGCAAAATGCGCATCAACTATCGGGAAAAATGGCTGCATTTTTGCGACTTGGCACGAGAAAAACTTGAACCCCAGGCGCAACTCATCGCAAGTAGTGCCGGAATGCACTTGGTACTCGCCACGCCCGGCAGGAATGACCTAGAACTGTCAAAGCAATTAGCCCAGCACCGCTTCGGTAGCACGCCACTTTCTTTTTTCTACCCCGATAAATCATTGAACCATGGCCTGGTATTAGGGTTTGCCAATACTAGTAAACAACAACGAGAGGACTGTATAGATCTTCTGCAGAGTTTTTTAACACACTCATTCAGCTAGCAAACTTTCAATATCATTATTATTGGCAACAGCATTTCTATACCATGGTCAGTAGAAAATATTGTTAGTGTATTTCTTATATACACTCACCCCGCATATGCCTGGCCAGCCCTAGCCTGAAGTTATCCACGCTTTCCTATTGCCGATAAAGACAACAACTTGGATGGAAACACGCTGAAATAGCGAACTTTTTTTGGCACAAGGATTGATCTATGGGGGTCGAATTCAACTAGGCTGGGTTTATGCACAATTCCAGTCAAACTTTAGATACTAGCCAAACAAAAGCGGCAACCTCGCCAACTGCATGGCTAGCCATGATAAGCCTTTTTTTAGGCGCCGCTTGTATCCAACTGGTCATTATGCGCTACCTGAATGGCGAGATGGCTCCGCAGGCCTTTGCAGCCGTATTAGAGCAGCTTATTCGAACGGAAGAAGTCCCCGCAGCTATTCAATCTTTAGCCATATTTTTCACCCCGCACATCACCAGCCTGACTTACTCACTGCATTTTGTCATTCTACTTGCCGGGGTACTCTTAATATTGCGGGTATTAATGACTCTAGGCGCCCTACTCATGTTTGTGAGCTTCATAGTATTATGGGGCTTTACTTATATGGGCGAAAATAGCTGGTTCTTTGAGTTTTTATCACCGGCTTTATATGCATTAGTCTTGGCGGTAAGCAGCTGTAGCTTCACCTCAAACATTCAGAAACCATCCGATCAAGCCTCATCTCATCCAACGCCCTATCACCAGCGTCTATTGGGCAGTATTCTGGCACCCGATATAAGCTTTTTGTCCTGGTGCCTCTGGGTGATTGTGGCATCTAGCGTGTTGTTTGCGATATTTTTGATGTCGCGCAACGGCGGCAATCACATACTTCTAGCCAGCCTTTTATCCAGTATCACCATTGCCGCCCTAGCAATACTTTCAAAATTTTTAGACCGATATCGCATAGTCTTACAGACAGAACAATCCAATCTGCTGGTAGGGCGTTGGATTAACCTGTTCACCATCACCATAGGTGTTATGTTGATTTTCCAGGTTTATGAAGACAGCTTACTGAACTGGTTTACCGTAGAGGGCTATAGAGGGCTGGTGAACTCCTATGTAGAATACGGAAACACCCCGCTATGGTTTCGCAACGCATTAGCCTGGGTTGCAGAGCATGCCAATATTTTTATGCCCATTCAAAGGGTTTTCGAAGTCTCTGCCGCAATCTGTATGGTCATATTAGTTTTTCGGTTCCCTATTGTTCTATTAACTACCGGACTATTCGCCATTCTCTCCTTTACCGAATTTGGAGTAACCAATGTTTGGCCCCCAGCCCCTGGCAAGCCCCCGGCCTGGGTGTTTGAGCTACTACTCACAACTTTAGTGAGCTTAACCTGTGGCCTTTATTATCTTTTTGATGCCTTAAAATACAAATCCTGGCGTTACTGGCTGCTTGGTTTCAAGGTGTTTGAATCCATATCTAAGCTGGATAAACATCTATTGTTTATCTTGTTTTTCATCCTGGAGATAATTGTATTTTCAGTGAGCCCTATCAGTAAAGAAAATGATATATTAGCATTGCACTTGGCGACACTCACACTGATTCCTTTATTTTATATATTGATACTTGTAGATATTTATAGAAAAGATAACACAAAACACTAATCATCAATCAGACTTAATCTTGGCTAAACTGATAAGCGTCCATTCGCGGCTCTCCACCCTTTTATCCGCATAACTTATTTACACAAAAAAACTATTAAAGAAATCAAAAAACTTAACCAAAGACCTGCATAAAAAACTCAATATCGAAAACATGCCCATAAAAAATTAAAAGCTTGTTAAAGCTGAGCACAGCATTTCTATATTAAAAAAACAGACAAACTCTGAGCCATACAACTTGGTTGTCAATAGAGGCTTATCTTTATTACTTGAAACCAAGTTAGAAAAATTAAGCTATTTATTTAAAAGACACCCCACCTAGGATTTCTCTACAATTTATTTCAAAATTTTAAATACAGTTTAGAAAGGAAGACATGGACATTACTTGCCATACCCTAACTTTAAAACTAAACCAAAATATGATTCAAGAGATAACTTAGCACCTCATCATCTTCGACAACTAATCTTTCAAGCAAATCAAGATGATCACGATTATTTGCAATGATAAAATGACAGGGATTTCCGGACTTTAATAGCTTTTCTTGATACTCCTTTGTCTGACGAAAAAACTCAGGGGTATCAAATTCAGGTACTATCAAATGTAGTGGACAGAGCTTTCTACCTTCTCTTAGCGGCATTAACTGTGGGCTTACCTTCTCCGCCGACTCCATTGACATATTAATCGTGTCATTGACAAAGCTATTCACCAGTGGACGGATATCGAAAAGCCCAGCCAGAGAAAATGCGCCTTTGAACTTATCCTGCGTAGATTTTGAAATATCAAACTGGCTCCAATCTGTCTGATGTAACATCCCTACTAACTGACCACCTGCCGAGTGCCCCACCAGGTAAACTGCAGACGTACCTCTCAGCTCTGCCTCTTTAAGTACCTTAGCCATTGCATACTGTGTCTGTTTTACTATGGACTCCATAGGCACGCCATTATTCCAATCCTGGGCCATACGATAACCAGGCATATAAACAGCAATCCCTTTTCTATTAAAAGGCTCAGCCAGGAAAGAAAACTGCTCTTTTGAGAACCATTGCCACCAACCTCCGTGGATATAAATGACTATGGGTGCATCTTCAGCAACATTCTCAGGCCTAAAAATATCCATTGAGCCTGATAATTCCCCTTCCCCAAAACTAACTGTTTGCAGTCCACCTTTGATCGCCTGTCGGTAATTGGAGCTGTGACTCTCTGTGAATTCTACATGAGCTGGTAACAATTTTTCTGGCGGCAAACGATGATTCCACAGAGTCGGATTGTACTGTTCGTCAGTTTTTTCCCGGGTAAAACTATTCCAATATTCGTTCATGTTATATCCTTTCACTTCGCATTTTTGTCCAAGGCTTCAAAATGGTCCTCACGCAGGCGCATAGTACCGTCCTCCTGGAGAACCCAGAGCTCCCGTGTAATTACCCCTTGCGCGTTATTCATTCTCCAGTTGCTGGAAAGTACGGTTGAAGTGTCATCTACTGCCTCGATTTTTGTATCCAGATAAGTCACATCCGAGAACCCCTGAGCCACAAGGTTTTCCCAAAAAGCCTGTATCTGCTCCCGCCCCTGGAATAGCCCAAATGGCTTGGCCATCATTTGCGCATCTTTTTCGTACATAGAAGCGCAGCCTTCTGCATTTCCTTGGTTGAAAAATGACTTCCAACGCTCGCTGGCTATTACAGTTTTTTCAATTAATGCCTTATTCAAGTCAGATTCCTCTTCACGATAATTAAGTATTAATTTTCTGCAAGCATAGTGCCCCAGACACCGCCTTTTGATAAACAGCCATAAAGTTAAATTAGTGTTTAGAAGAATTAAACAATGAAACCCTATCTAGAAGATATGCAAGTATTTCTACCTGTTGTTAAAGTGTGCAGTTTTACGGCACTGGCTAATAGCCTGGCACGTACTAGACCGGCAAAGCCAGACCGTAACCCAACTGGAAAGAGGTCTGGGAATGAGGCTACTATACCGAAGTACCCGAGCGCTCTCGTTAATGTAAGCAGGCACGCAGTTCTACATTACTTGCCATAAAATAAGTATCCACCATTTTTATGGTCTAAATAAATCAACTGGTAGATCCTCTCCTGATGTAATGACACACCGCTATATCTCTTTAAATAGATGGCTGTCTGCTGAAGATTTAACTCTTTCCGAGTTAGGCTGTCTATTTATTGCCACACAACACCAATCACTTTCCGTGCCTTATACGCTTGCAGGCTTCTTAGCTCCTCAAACTTGTGTGCTTGCCCTAGGCGATATCCTCGCAATCCAGTATTGCCTCATAGCTCTCAACTGATCGTCAGAGGGTACCTCATCAAGAGGTTTTCTATTACTTTCTGGGAGTGTCCAGCTTTTCTTAGGCTGTAAACCTGGTATCGCTCGTTCTTACTCAGTTGATTTCAGCTCATCAGAGCCGATCTCTTGGTTGGGAGAGGTGACGATTCTATCAACTAGGCCCTCCCTTACCAATTGCACTTATTATTCGAAACCAAGACCAGATGGAATTCCAGACAATCCTATCTATAAAAACGCCCGCTAAAGCGGGCGTTTTTATTAGAGCTTTTTAGTTCTTATTCTCCAATATCATGAAGGGTCCAAATTCTTGACGCAGTAGTATCACTACAGTCTACTTTTGAAAGAGCGCGAACACTAGGCATAGTACTCAGCGATACTGTTTTCAAGCATTCACCTGTAGCTCTATTCCTAATACTGAAATGGTTAACCCCAGAATAGTTATATGGACCAAGAAAATCCCAGGTGGTAGAGTCACTCGGCACACTGCTTGGCACTAACTGTTGATATTTAAGAATGTCGGTATCGTTACTGTCTTCGATATACTTGTCATTAGTGATATCATAGATCATGTAACCACCATTATATTTTACGAGTGCCATGTCTGTCAGACTACACGATCCATTGAAATAGGCAGTCTGACCCGTTCCCGCGTTTGCAGTATATCTTTTACCCATACATCTACCAACAGTCGATGTATTATCCTTTAGATAGATTCTCTCGGCATTTGAGGAATTCGGTAAATCTACAATATCAAATGCAAATAATTCTCTTACTGCTGTATCAAGATGACAGCTAGCGGCAACTAGACTTCCCAACAGGTAGTGAAGGCACCTTCCGGTATCACGATTTTGCAAACCAAAAACACCATCACCATTCCAGTCTGAAAAATCCCAAGTAGCAATATCTCCTATCGCAGGGGAAAATAAGATCCCAGTACCTTCCATATTTATCAAATTCAATCCATTATGCGACACACGATAGCCGCCGTTGTATGGAAGAATTTGATAGATAACCGAGTCTATATCACAGCTTACAGTTGCACCAACAATGTTAATGCACTTTCCTTTTCCGGTATGTCGCATACTGACTAAAGAATGGGTATCAGGGATATCGACTCCATCAACCTCCCAAAAATCACCTTCAATTTCATCACAATTAACCGCTGTGAGACTGGCATTATCATCAAGTGCTAAACATCTTCCTGTACTCGCATTAATAAAATTAGGATAAGGGTCTAAGCCCCAAGCACCTTCTTTTTCGGCTATCCACTTGGAGTCCAACCCTTCTCCAGACCGAATAACAAAACCATCAGAGTCTTCACCTTTGTCTTTAAAATTCCTGTTATCAGATATCCGAGTTATTTTAAATCCATCTTCAAATGGACGGAACATAAAAACATTTTTACTGACATCGCAAGTATACTGTGCTTTTGCATCTGAACCGACACATAAATCAGTATCTAAATGTTTCAGTCTCACACCACTATAGGTTGGCACCTCAAAAGCTTCATAGAATCGCATTGTATCTTCATCTAGTTGGGCCACGGCCTCTGGACTCGCGTGACTATACCAGTCCCAAGAGTCTACAACCGCTGCCAAATTATGAAGAATATGGTTTCTTTCTGCTTCAGCTGGATACCTATCCTCACTTGCATATACTCCCTCGGGAGTAATATCTGCTAAATGGTGATTTCGAGCACCCTCACATAAGCTTGAACCCGCAGCTGTATAAGAGTGGCTATAATAATTATCTGAATATTTATAACGACTATCACAATCGGTTAGCATTAGCTCTCTGTAGGCGCCCAATTCTGAATTATATACATCTACAGCTGCAGAAATCATACCCGGTATTTTTGTACTTTCAGTAATGAAAATACCAAGCATTTCCAGTACCGCTTTGTATGAGTCAAACTCGTCACCGATTACCCGGTCAAAAGTTAAAAAAGTATTAAAGTCTGCATTACAGTTCGCTACGGAACCCTCTGGGGTAGTTAAATAAGAATCAATAAATTCTGAAGTGTCATACTTAATTGTTTTTAGTAATTCAAGATCAACGAGTTCATCGCTATCTATACCATTCCAGGTTGGATAAACTTCCTGGCTAAAACAGAAACGATTAAATTCTCTTCTGTGCAACAATTCCATTTGAATAATGGAAACAAAAGCTGGCGCAACATTGTAAACTAAAGAATCATACTTAGCTTTAGTTACTACTGGGCTTTCTGCATACACTTCATCCAGTGTATTTTTTATTGTGCCCCCTAATTTTACTGCCAGCTGTTGATAAGCATCTGCAGCCTCATTGTGGTAAGATAAGTTGCCCAAATCAATAATATTTTGTTTTGAAGATGATAAAATTGATTTTAGCTCGTTAAGATCAGCTTCAACAAAGGCCGATTCCAGATCAGAGATCCTATTATTGAATTGCTGCAAGCAACCAACAAGCTGTGGATCTGCACCGTCTGTGGTTTCAGTGACAAACCCCCCAGTTATTGAACCATAAACAACTGGATACAAGCTTTTTAATATTGGAAAGTTAGAAGCGCCAAGCGTTGTGTTTATTACATTGTGGGCAACAACCATTCCTATCGCTTGACCATCAAGCTTTACAGCTGAGGTAGGTTCTCTTGAAGCATAGTCATAACAAGCGCCAGTTAGCTCTGCTGCGCTGGCAGACTGGTAAGCAACAGCTAGGGCAACACCTGCACATAAGCCTACCCGTTTCATAATTTTCATTTATTTAGACCTCTTAAGAGATTTTTTACATTTAAATTAGAGCAAATTCCCATTTAAATTTAGCCAAATAAGCTAAACAAAAGTAAGGTCCAGTTTCGAAAAAACCATGGTGCCAGAAACAAGGATTTTTAATCTTGAAAGTAAACCTTTAAGTACAATAAATTAACAAAACAATGTAGTTTCAAATGAAACCTTTTGTCGTATTGATACATCACAGTTCAAATCTGTGAAATCCATCAATTTTTTGCTTTGTAATTTTTAAAGAAGTTTAAGCAAATAATCATTTGATGACACGATGTAGATATAATACAAAAAAATAATAGAATTTAAGTTTGAATACTTCTTGGTGCAGGTAGTGAGTGCTCCAGACCTTTTTGACCTATCTCTTGATCGAAATCGCCCCCTTCAAAAGCAGCTCTATCAAATACTGATAGATTGGATAGTGAATGGGCGACTTACCAAGGGTACAAAGCTGCCCTCTTCACGAAGACTGTCTGAGAGCCTGAATATCAGTAGAAATACCGTTATCCAAGTGATAGAACAATTAAAAAAAGAGGGATTCCTTGTTAGCAAGGCAGGTAAAGCTATTTATGTCTCCAGTAACTTAGCTTTCTGCACAATTGAAACAGCCGAAAATTCTACTCTGAGCGAGAATAATCCAGAGTTCTCCTTACCACCACTTTCAGATTATAGTGAGACAATAAAATCTCACTCTAAACTTAAGTCGCGCTGGCCCACTCTTCTTCCTTTCTCACCAGGTGTGCCAGATTTAAAGTTATTTCCCTTTGCTATCTGGAATAAAATATATCGACAACACCAAGATAGAATACCAATTAGCGGGTATGGAGATCCACAAGGATACTTAGCATTAAGAGAAAGGCTAGCACAACATTTACTGGCCTCACGGGGTGTTCGTTGTACAGCTGAGCAGATCATCATCACTAACGGAAGACAAGAAGCTTTAAATATATGTGCCCAAACAATACTTAATAGTGGCGATAGAGTTTTAATGGAAAATCCTGGCTATGGAGGGGCTAGATTTGCTTTTCACGCAAAGAATGCAACCGTAAATTTGGTTGAATTAAATGAAAACCGACTGGATATAGATCAAGTAGTCAGAGAAAACAAACAAGCAAGACTCATTTATACAACAGCGACTTATCAACACCCTATGGGTGGGGTTATCCCACTTCAAGAAAGAAGCAAGCTACTCAATTGGGCTGAAAAATCGAAGTGTTGGATATTAGAAGATGAAGCCAACGGTATATTTTCATTTGAAGAAAAGCCTATAGCCGCCCTACAAGGCATGAAGAAACACACTCCTGTTATATTTATTGGCAGTTTTAGCCGTACACTTTTGCCAAGCTTCCGTTTGGGCTATCTTATAGTACCAAAGTCTGTTGTACCCTCTTTTGTAGATATTAAGTCCATACTATCAGGACCATGTAACCAGCTCCAGCAAGCAGTGTTAGCCGACTTTATTAATGATGGGCACTATGTGCGGCACATTCGCAGAATGCAAATAAACTATCAAGAAAAGTGGGAACACTTCTGTCAGCTAATTCATATTCATCTAGAGCCAGATGTAAAACTTATTAAAAGCAGTGCTGCTATGTTTGTAGTTATAAAAACTCCAGGACATGATGATACCTATTTGCATGAAAAACTTAACCAGAGAGGTTTCGGGAGTGCCCCATTGTCTCTATCTGACGCTAACAAATCAAAAGCATCTGGTCTAATATTAGGATGTGCCAATACGACTCACCTTCAACGACAACAGTTCGTTGAATACCTATCGAAGCTTTTAAAAAAACAAGGATAGTTCCCCGAAATTTTCAACCTTAATCTGGCACTTACCATAAAAACAAACATAATAAAACTATTAAAAACCACCAGCCAGGATATTATTACTGATACCTCTTAACAACGGTTTTCACTCACCTTAACAGCGGTGAAATTCACACCCCTACCCAATACAAAACTGTTGCTCACCCAATAAAGAAAACTTTAAACCTTATCAAGCTAAAATATTTAAGCGTTATTTAAAGAGCATAATACCGCAATTATAAACTTCTAGACATCAACAACCGCATCAACTTATCGCACAGAATTATATGTGATTGCACTTTATAAAACTTTGCCTGCCCCAAAACAAGTCAATACATAAAAATTATATATTGCACTATTCGCAAATGGGCGCATCTCGACTATATAAGTTTTTCTCACACTATAAGCCCGCCCCAATAAGTCACCTAACTTTAATATAGGGAAATATCTTGCACTCCTAAATAAACAACTAAAAGTTAAACCGCTTCACTTACATTAAAACACCTTGCCATAATAATACCGAAACAAAATTCAACAACAAATAAGACAATTAAATCAATTACAAACAAAAAAAGTAAGGTCCAGTTTAGAAAAAATCATGGTACCACCCGCTGAAAGGTTTTCTAAGGTGGTAAACTTGGCAAACTAATTTATGAAAAAAAATAAACTCTGTAATCTATACTGAATGATAACACTCCATATCCCCAATCATATCTGAAAGGAAGTGCAATAAGATTTAACCATCAAACATTATTGAACCAATAATAGATCTCTTAAATTTACACATACCATCCTAATTTAAAAAAATTGTACAATAATGCAGCATGTAAAGCCTCACACAACCTAGATCAAACAGATGAAATTAAACTTGAAAATTATCATTCTCCTATAAATTTAATTTTATTTAATGGTACCTACGGTGAGTGCCCCAGATTTTTCTGACTTAATCCTAAATCGAGATAAACCTCTTCAGAAGCAACTCTATAATGCCTTAATGGCACGAATAATTAATGGGCGTCTATCACCTGGAGTAAAACTCCCTTCATCCAGAAGAATGTCTGAATGTTTACAAATCAGCCGAAATACTGTCACGCAAGTAATAGAACAATTAAAAAATGAAGGATTTCTTTTTAGTGAAGCAGGAAAAGGGATTTTTGTTTCTTATCATCTACCACATTGTGTAATAGATTCAAACAAGTCAAATTTAGTCAGTGAGAGTGGCAATAACAACAATGACCTTCCAGTGTTATCAAACTATTGTGAGATGTTAAAATCTCAATCTTCTCTTATGGCACGCTGGCCACCAACCCTCCCATTTTCTCCAGGCATGCCAGATTTAAGAGCTTTCCCTTTTTCTATTTGGAATAAAATATATCGACAACATCAAGATAGGATTTCCATTAGCGGATATGGTGATCCAATTGGATATCTCCCTTTAAGAGAGAGACTTGCAGAATATTTACTTTTATCTCGGGGCGTTCGCTGCAACCCAGATCAAATCATTATCACAAACGGGAGGCAGGAAGCCTTAAACATTTGCGCTCAAACCATATTAAATCATGCTGACCATGTAATTATTGAAAACCCATGCTACAGAGGTGCAAGAATCGCTTTTGAAGCCAAAAATGCAAAAATAAATTTTATAGACTTAGATGCAAATCGATTGGATGTAAGCAAAGTTTTACAAGCCAATATAGAAGCAAAATTAATCTATACAAGTCCAACTCATCAACACCCAATGGGTGGCGTTATTCCACCTTATGAAAGAGACAAGCTCTTAGACTGGGCAGAAAAATCTAATTGCTGGATATTAGAAGATGAATCTAATAGTGTGTTTTCATTTGGAGAAAAGCCGATAGCGGCTTTACAAGGAATGCGTGAAAACAGCCCAGTGATATTTATCGGTAGTTTTAATCGTGTATTAAAACCAAATTTACGCTTAGGCTATCTTGTAGTACCTAAGCCCGTAGTATCTTCTTTCACATATACAAAAGCCACACTCTCCGGACCTTCAACACTACTTTATCAAGCAGTAATAGCTGACTTTATTGCCGAAGGACACTTTGTGAGACATGTGCGAAAAATGCAAAAACATTATCGGGATAAATGGAAGCATTTTTGCGAATTAATCACAAATAAACTCGAACCAAGTGTTAAGCTAATTAGAAGCAGTGCATCTATGTATGTTGTTATTAGTACACCAGGCTTTAATGACATCAAACTTGCACAAAAACTCAACCAGAATGGATATGGGAGTTCAGCGCTTTCCCTATCCTACGCAAATCAACCAGCCAAGTCTGGATTAATTATTGGTTGCGTGAATACAACACAGACTCAGAGAGAGCAATTTGTGGAGCATTTAAAAAATCTGCTAAAGGACAAAATAAATTATATTTGATATAAATTATACTGCTTCAACTCATTGATTACACCCACCCTTAGACTGTATTTATTTTAAATAGCTACAGTCTAAGATTATCTCCTGATAATATATCCTGCAATACCTATCAGCAAAATTCCACTACTACATCGCCTTATAACATGTATTACAAACCCTATAACTTATGACCGTATAATAGTGGAGTATTATTAGTCCGTAGCAATAATTTAAATATGCTTTTCACCACTGACTTGGCACCGAGCTCCCCCAAAAAAAAGAAGTGTCCCCCGGGAAGAGATATTGAAAAGTGGCTACCAGAACATTCAACTTGTTCTTGAAGACACTCCCAATGACTAGAAGAGAGGTCCTTCAATGCATTATCTCCAAGCACCCTCTTAATAAGCACTCTATTTCTAATAAACGCCCAGTTAGAGGTATTCAGTAATACATTTTCCGCATCAGATATCGAATTACCATGAATAATTACAGGAAAAGGATAGTCGTCATAATTGAAAGTGTTCGCGGACTTAAGGCTCCATTCTAAGTCTTCCACAAACTGGCCATTCTTATACATCAGGCCCGTGCCAATCAATCCCACAGGGGTGGCCCCCAGGATCCTCTGCCGATAAATATCTTTTGGGAGAATAGTATGGCCGTTATAGGTACTTTGATCTTCCAGTGCCTGAAAAAACCAGGGGTATAAGCTCTCCCGGTTTGCCAGCCCTTCTGGTGTCATAGCGATATTTTCAGCATTTGCTTTTGGCAAGAAGCCTGGAACAGCGGGATCTCCCGACATGGCAACAAACATCACTATTGAGAAGCACTTACCAATCGCTTCCCTCCCAAGAGCTCCGGCAATCTTGCATCCCATACTCCAGCCACAGACGATCACCTCTTGCTGCAATCTATTCTCAGAGACAATCTTGTCAATTACTTCCGCGACCTGCTTACCCCAGTCTGCGATGGTGAAATTGGGGTAATATCCCTCAAAGGCCTTATTGGCGATGGGGAAGGATATAGCAAGGAAGGGGTGGCCTGAACGATGAACCCAATAACTGATAAAGTCTTCTTCCCTGGCCTCGGGGCAGCCATAAAAGATACGTGCCAAGTGAGAGTTACCCGGCACAAATACCATTAGAGGTTTGGATTTATCTGCAGCCATATAGCGATAAAGAACGGGGAATCCTGCTGCAGTGCCCATTACCTCCCCTTCTTGCAACCTGCCAGATTCTGTGTTCCCCATGCCGTTTACCACATCTGAATTATCCTAGTCAGCAGACTTATTCGCTTAAGGGCACCTCTATTTAAGAGATCAAAAAACACCCCAAACTCTTCAGCTCTTGCTCTTACCTTTTCCTTTACCCCAAACTTCCTCAAGCCGCTGATCCCGCCCGCAGCGAAAGCGATAGTATTTATAGCGTAGGGGATTGCGCTGATAATAATCCTGGTGGTAAGCCTCTGCAGGATAAAAAGTAGCGGCAGGCTTTATCTGGGTGACAACTTTCTTACCCAACTCAGCCTCTACTTTCTTTTTACTCTCTTCGGCCAGCTTCTTCTCTTCTTCATTACCGTAAAAGATCTCAGCACGGTACTGGTCGCCCCGGTCACAAAACTGGCCACCGGCATCAAAGGGGTCCACGTTGTGCCAAAAAATATTGAGTAACTCGGAATAACTCACTTTGTTTGCATCATATTTAACTTGCACCACCTCGGCATGGCCGGTGCCACCAGCAGAGACCTGATCATAGGAGGGGTTCTTTACATGACCACCGCTGTAACCTGAGGTGGTTTCCAGCACGCCATTCACTTTGTCATACGGCGGTTCCATACACCAGAAACAGCCTCCAGCAAAAATAGCGGTTCGTATATTAGGAGAATCCTGGGCATATCCGAGGGTGGCTGCCAGAAGAATAAACAGAGTAAAAATACCGCGCATAACGAATTCCTATGGAATGTTCTATTGATGGTTACTCTTCTGTCGACTCATAGAGGGAAACTCTTACAGTGTGACACTACCCTGGCAAGCACGCAGGAAAATATCGCGATATTTCACTGTACTAAACGACATAGGATTACTGGCTGCCGAGGGATCTGCCGCAGCCATATGAGCGATTCTATCGGCGTCTTCGGCTTTGATACCGATTTCAACCAGAGTGTGGGGAATATTTAATTGCTGACGCAGACCGAGAATCCAATTCAGCACGGCATCGAAACCGCTCTCGAACCTATCTTTGCCGGTCAATTGCAGTGAGAGGGCCAACTGCCCCATGGGAACCTCTATAGCAGGCCGGTTGGCTACAAGCACATAGGGCATCAATATGGCGTTGAGTAAACCGTGGTGCTTGTCATATAGGGCACCGAGCGGATGTGCCAGGGCATGAATAGCTCCCAAGCCACGCTGAAATGCGGTGGCTCCCATACAGGAGGCTACCAACATCTGTTGACGGGCTTTCAACTCAGTGCCAATCATGTAAGCACGGGGCAAATAATTCTTAATCAGACGCATCCCCTGTAGTGCGATGCCCTCTGCCATGGGGTGGTAAATGGGGGAATAATAAGCTTCCAGGTTATGCGAGAGTGCATCCATGCCAGTGGCTGCAGTAATCTGGGGGGGAAGATCCAGAGTCAGTTCGGCATCCAGTATGACGATATCCGGCAATAGTTTGGGGTGAAATATCAGGCGTTTTACCTTCGCCTGCTCATCGGTTATGACCGCCACCCGCCCAACTTCCGAGCCAGTGCCCGCGGTTGTAGGCACGGCAATTACTGGGAGCATGCCGTCGAGGTCAACCCGCTTATAGTTATCTCCAATATCTTCAAAATCCCAAATGGGACGACGCTGCCCGGCCATTAGGGCAATCGCCTTACCGGCATCTATGGCTGAACCACCACCGAAGGCGATTACGCCGTCGCAATTTTTATCTCGTAACAGCTCGACACCACTATCAATATTCTCACCATTGGGATTCCCCTTGATTGAGGAGAAAATCTCCACCTCCAGGCCGTATTCCTTACAAGGCACCAATGCGCGTTGAAGCAGTGGTATGCCTGCAATACCGGGATCCGTTACCAGTAAGGGGTGCTGCATATTGAGATCAGAGCAGGCTTTGGCAAGATCTGATATCCGGCCGGGACCAACCCAAATATTGGTAGGAAAATTCCAGTTTACCCGGTATTTATCCACATTATCCTCTCTGCCTTTACCGCCTAACCATTTAAAATTTCTAGCTATCCACAGTCTCTATGCGTTTAACCGATAGAATAAGGTTAAAAACAAATTTTCTGTTCATGACCTCAACGCTATCTAGATATCCCACCTGTAAAAGTTCGGGGTTATTATCCATAGGCGAAACTACAGCTGAAAAAAGCGCGATTCTCATTTTAGTAATTGGACCTATAAAACCAGCAGAATCATCATTAATCGACTACATCTATTTAAGGCTCGATAGATTCAATTAACTTAATCACTGGAGTAAAGTCCACTGAATGACAGTCACCTTGATAGGACGCAATCAGTAGATCGCTCCCATCCCCCAAAAACCAATTTGCCGAACACTTTTCTTCCGATGTAAAAGTGACAAAGTAACCTGAATATTTGCCAATCTGTACCGAAGAAACTGGATGCTCCAATGGGTGCATTTTTAAGAACACACTGGGGTCTCCTCCATTAACCAGCAACCCTTTCCTCAGAAAAAACCCCATCACATTGCCTGTATCATTCTGGCAAAATTCTATTCCCACATAGTCATTATATTCTCTGCGTATCGACCAACCATCAGGGACCTCTAGAGCAATATCTCTATAAACATAGGACTCCGCGTTTAGCACTAGGGGATAAGTTAAGAACACACCATAAATACAACAAGCAATCCACCTCACAACATTTTCCTCTTTACTGGTTTACTAGCCCCCAACTTTAAAGTGAAATGATTTGGGCCTGGTTAGCTGCTCAAACCCGACTCTGGACAAAGTACACCCCCTGCCAGACTGTTTAACGCCGCTCCAGGCCAATTCCGGGTCTAAATAGTCGCAGCGATTGAGAAACACTGTGCCCACTCGCAAGTGATCGCCAATTGCCAGGGCAGTTTCTTCATCTTGTGAAAAAATAGCTGCTGTCAAACCGAAAGGGCTGTTATTCATTAATTCTAGAGCTTCACCATCGTCATGGACTTTTTGCACCCCCAAAACCGGGCCAAAAGATTCATCGCGCATTACCCGCATTTTTTGCCGTACACCAGTAAGTAATTGTGGTGCCATATACTGAGTACCGCGCCTGTCCATGGAAAATTTACTGCTGTGCAGGTGGGGCTGGGCGCCCTGGGCCACTGCTTCGTCAATTTGAGTGCGCACTTTGTCGGCAGCCTCCGCATTGACTAACGGACCCAGGGTTGTTTGAGGATCATCGGGGCGCCCCAGCTGGTAATCACCCACTAGTGCCACGGCGCGTTCGACAAATTCTTCAAATAGATTTTCCTGCACATAGGCACGTTCAATACCACAGCAAGACTGGCCGGAATTAAAAAAAGCACCATCCACTACAGCCTCTACCGCCAATTCAAGGTCCGCATCTTCACGCACATAAGCGGGGTCCTTACCACCCAGCTCCAGTCCCAACTGGATAAATCGGCCGGCAACGATACGCTCTATATTGGCCCCGGCATCCACAGAACCGGTAAAAGCAATATGCTGGATTTCTTCGGCACAGGCTAAACGTTGCGTATTGGAATGATTGAGGTGCAAATATTGAAATACTCCGTAGGGCAGACCCGCTTCCCTGAAAGCCTCCACCATACGCTCGGCGCACAAGGGCGTTTGTGCCGAGTGTTTTAATATGACCGCATTGCCGGCCAGCAAGGATGGCACCAGTGCATTTACCGCGGTTAAATAGGGGTAGTTCCAGGGGGCGATCACCAGGGAAACCCCCAGCGGTTCACGGCGTATAAAGCGGGAAAATCCCGGTTTAATTGGCAAATGGATATCTACAAGGGCCTCCTCTGCCAGATTTGCCATGGCCGTAGCGCGCTCTGCAAAGCCGTCTATTTCGCCCGGTGCAAAACGAATGGGTCTGCCCATCATCCAACAGAGTTCCTCAGCCAGGCGATGCCTGCGCTCGGTAAAAAACTCCACTGCACGGTGGACAATGGCGATTCGCTCCACCAAAGGGGTCAATCGCCAGGCTTTTTGTGAAGCCGCCGCCCGATCCAGGGCTACACGAATTTCAGCCTCGCCGGCCAGGGCCCGCTCCAGATATACACTGTTATCGACAGGGGAAATACAGCGCAGGTGGTGCATATTAAATATTCCTTATCCGCGGCTTATTTTGATTTCCTTACCATCCAAAAAATCACAAAAGCGGGCTTTTAAAAGGGCCATTTAAATAATTTCAAAATACCTATCCAGCTCCCAGTCAGTAACATGGCGACGATACTCGCGCTCCTCCCATTCCCGGCTGGCGGCGAAATGCTCAATAAATTCACTGCCGAATAATTCATGAGCCGTCTCGGAATTTTTTAGACGCTGGGTGGCATCCCATAAAGTGGTAGGCAACGCCTGCTGTGCCTCTTGTGTCAGGGCATAGGCATTGCCCTCGATGGGCGTACTGGGCTGCCACTGCTGCATGATTCCGTAAAGGCCGGAGCCCAGGGCGGCGGCCAGCGCCAGATAGGGGTTGGCATCTGCAGCGCCCAGGCGGTATTCCACCCGCTGTGATTTTTCCCCGCCGGGGATGGCACGCAAGGCCGTGGTGCGATTTTCCACGCCCCAGTTCGCACCGGTAGGCGCCCAAAAACCCGGAACCAGGCGGCGGTAGCTGTTGATAGTTGGCGCGAACAGAGCCAGGAATTCTGGCATCAGGCGCTGTTGGCCGGCGATAAAGTAACGCATGGTCTCACTGATTCCCTGGGGCTGAGAGCCATCGAAAAACGCGGCATTGCCGTTATTCAAATCGCGCAGCGATAAATGAATATGGCCACTCTGCCCGGGAAGATCGCTGGACCAACGCGACATAAAAGTCGCCATCAGGCCCATACGCTGGGCCAGCACTTTCATAAAGGTTTTAAACAGTGCGGCTTTATCCCCAGCAGCCTCGACCCTATCCACGGCGATTGCCGCTTCGAGAACCCCCGGGCCGGTTTCTGTATGAAGCCCCTCCAAAGGAAAGTCCATACACTCACCCATTTCGAGGATTTCCCGGTAGAGTTCGGCGTGAACCGAGTTGCGCAGCATTGAATAGCCAAACCAGTCCGGCGTGAAAGGCTTCAGATTGCGAAAGCCCTTTTCCCGTACCGACTCGGGTGTTTCATCAAATAAAAAGAACTCGTATTCCAAAGCCGCGAAGGGCTCAAATCCAATAGCCCGACAACGGTCTACCACCCGCTGAAGAGCCGCACGCGGACACACGACCTGAGCCCGTTCATCAAACTCCGCCAGGAATAACAGCATATTGTCTTCAAAGGGAATATCGCGACAGCTGTGCGGCAGGATACGCACCGGCGCGTCTGGGTAGCCCGTGTGCCAGCCGGTATAACGGGTATTGTCATAGAGCTGGTCTTTAACATCCCAGCCCAGCACCACATCACAGAAGGAAAACCCCTGCTCCAGGGCAGAGAAGAATTTTTCACGGCTCATATATTTGCCGCGCATGACCCCATCCAAATCAAACAGGCCCACTTTCACATGACTGAGACCGCGCCCCTCAACGATGGCACGAGCCTCCTGAACGGTTTTTACCTCCCGCGCTTTGATCATGGCCATCCCTGCCCATTGTTGTTATCAATGTCCTACAGGATAGACCCGCCAGCCGAGCCTTGACGCCCCATATTTCCTTTAAGGGCGTGACTTTCAGCCGTGCCGAACTGCATATATAATCCGCGCTCCAAATTTTTCGTTTTACCCAGTTCAGGACCAGCAATGAGCTTCGACAAGATCCCCGCAGGTAAAGACCTGCCCAGCGATATCAACGTAATCATCGAGATCCCTGCCAACTCCGACCCCATCAAATATGAGGTGGACAAGGACTCAGACGCCGTATTTGTGGATCGTTTCGTTGCCACTCCCATGTTCTACCCAGCCAACTACGGTTATGTACCCCAGACTCTGTCGGAAGACGGCGACCCCCTGGACGTACTGGTAGTGGCACCCTACCCGGTAATGGTTGGCTCCGTGATCCGCTCTCGCGTGATCGGCGTTCTGAAAATGACCGACGAATCCGGTGTTGACGCCAAGCTGCTGGCGGTACCTCACACCAAGCTGACCAAGCTGTACGATCACGTTCAGGAAATTGGCGACCTGCCCGAGCTGCTGCTCAAGCAGATCGAACACTACTTCGAGAACTACAAGGCTCTGGAAGCTGGCAAGTGGGTGAAAGTGGAAGGCTGGGCCGACGCTGAAGAAGCGCGCAAAGAAGTGCTTTCCTCTCGCGAGCGCTACCTGAAAGAAGAAGGCTGATCACAGCTTCTCTTAAGCCCGGCACGATTTTGTATTGGCCGGGCTGACAGGCATAAAAAAACCGGCATCTAGCCGGTTTTTTTATGCCTGGGCGCTGCAATCAACGCGAATCGAAGAAAATCTAATTGAGATCCCACTGGGGAATATTGACTGGTGCAGCAACTGTTTCGGCCCGCTCGCTCTCATCCAGTAACAACCCCTCCGCCGCGCGCAGGCTGATATGTTCGGTGGGCACCTGCACCTCAGCTATCGACTCGCGTTCGTGGTCCTTAATCAGGTTGCCCTCCATTGGCGCGAGCGTCCAGTTTGGAACGCGAGGGCCCTCTGGCTGAGGTGTTTGACTCGGCTCGGGCACCGGAGGGATCTCTTCAGGGCCACCCTCGCTTTTCAGATTGACCTGAGCCCCAACCTTGGCCAGGGTCGCTTGAAATTGCTCCGCCTGGGCGCGGCTCAATCCTTTGCGCAGCACCAGCGGTCGACCACTAAACAGTTTTTCCACTGCCTGCGGGCTGCTCTTAAACAAGCGCGCCAAATTGGCCTTCACATCACCGGCGGTAAACCCGGCAATCAGGTCGCCGCGGAAAATCAGGCTATAGGTGGCTTGGGTCATCACTCAATCCCTATGTGTAATGCTGGTTGGATAATACTTGCTGCAGTGAGTTTATTCTTCGGAATCCAGGGTTTGATCCATGGTAAAGGCGGGGGCCTTTTCTATCCGGCCACCGACTTGACGCGCGGGGACACCGGCCACTGTGGTGTGGTCGGGGACGTCCTGTAGAACCAGGCTACCCGCAGCAATCTTCACATCCTCACCCACCCGCACAGGCCCCAATATCTTGGCGCCGGCACCGATCATAACCCCGTGACCAATCTTCGGGTGGCGATCCCCGGAACCGCGACCGCTGCCGCCCAGAGTCACTGAGTGCAAAATAGAGACGTTGTCGCCCACCACCGAGGTCTCTCCCACGACCAGGCCCGTAGCGTGGTCAATCATAATGCCGCTGCCAAATTGAGCTGCGGGATGAATGTCCACAGAAAACTGTTCCGACACACGGCTCTGGAAGTACAGCGCGAGCGTCGTGCGGCCCTGCTTCCACAGCCAGTGGGCAATTCGGTGCGACTGCAGTGCATGAAAGCCCTTGAAGTAGAGAAAGGGGGTGAGGTACTGATCACAGGCGGGATCGCGATCGTACCAGGCACAGATATCCGCCAGCATACTGCGGGATATCCCTGTATCTGCTTGTAATGCCGAAGCGATCACCTCCTGCAAAGCGGTGGAGGTGAGTGCATTGTGATCCAGGACTGAGGCTAACTGGTCTGCGATTGCGTGCTCCGCCGACTTGTGGCGCAGCACCGTATTGTGAAAATAACTCGCCAGAATCGGTTCATCCCTGGCGGCTGCGGCAGCCTCTGCGCGCATAGCACTCCATACGTCTCTGGGCTCAGTTTGGCTGTCGATATTCAGTTCCTCACCTGTCGTACTCATTTTCCCGGCGCTTTCCTACTGTATTTGATTTGTCTCACACTACTTTGCGCCATTGGGCCCGCGCAGCTTCGCAGGAATACCAGGGCCTTTCAAGCGCCATCCGGCGGTGAAAATAAAGCGTACAGATTTACGTAGATTTTGCTCAGAGCGGCATATCTGTCGGATAACAGTGATCCGGAATCCATACAAAGCGCGTATAGATGTGCTCCAGCTGCTCGCAAACCGTGTCACACAGCGCCAAGTCGCAGGAGCGCAACTGCGCCTCCAGGCGTTCGGGTGTCAACAGGTGCTGTAGCTCCAGGGCTCGCGGTGCATAACTCAAATGCCAGCGCTCAGGTGCAACGCCACCGAGATCTTCGGCATAGGGACGAAACAGGCCGTAACTTTGCCCCGCGGCTATACGCTGATCCAGCCATTGGTGAAAAGCGCCAAAAACCCCATCATCGGCCACTTCCTGTGGGGTGAGCTGTACCTGGTAATCCTCGGCTACAGCGGCGGCATCGATAATATCGAAGTCAGTACCCCAATGATGGCGCGAGGCACCGGGCAGTGCCGACCAACGCAGTATGGCCAGCACTAACTCCTGCGATGGCAGCTCAGAGACTTCAAGCTCTACGCCATCGGTGTTCAGCACTGGACGCAGTCCTTGTGCCTTGTTATTCCAGATGGTGCGCTGGCGCTCAAAGCTGCGAAAACCTGAGACCACCTTGGGGTCAAAACCGGCATCTCGCGCATCGCGCCGCAGGCGCTGAAATGCCACCAGTGCCTCAGGGTGCAGCAGCTGTCCTGAGGGTGGATCGAGGATAACGTGCATATCGGTTAGCCCGAAGAGCATACTCTTAAGCGGTGTGGATAACATTTGGCTCCTATAGACAGGCGATTTTCAAAAGGCGGGCTAAAGTGAGTAAACCCCCAGCTATTACTCTACCAAAGAGCGGCATGGAATAAGTGGCCACTGGAAATGCTAGGCAAAGTAATAGGCGCTGTCTTAGGGCATGCGGCGGTTATCTTTGTTGGCAGCTTGCTAATTTATGTTAAGTTCAGCCCCGCGATTGGGGATTGATCGTGACTACTGGACGGAAAACCTTGCAGGGAAAACTGAATGCACCCAAGTCAATCAGAACTACTTAAGCTGAAAAATTTGGGGCTCGCCTCCGTTAACATCCTTCACTCCATTGGTATTCGCACCTACGAAGACCTCCACCGTATTGGCCCGGTTGAGGCCTTTATCAGTATTCGCAACCGCGGGATCAACGCCTCGCGCGTCATGCTTTATGCACTGCAAGGTGCTCTACTTGATGTGCACTGGAACGATCTGGACCCAGATCTTAAACAGCAATTGGTCACTGAAGCCGACCGCCTGCTGGCTACACAGAATTCAAACTAAAGCCTGTCACCAACAATTTTAGAAAGGGAAAAGCTACGCTGGGGCCCTTGCGCATCTGAGTGCCTGCGCAAGATGTACCGAGACGTTCGCACAGGCCCCTAATGCCTTACCCCATGCTACGGCTACGCAATAACTCGAGCTTTTGTCACACAAACCACCACAACCTATCTAAACTTGTCTAAGGGCAAAGAGACGGAGAGAGCCGATGTTGCGCATTGGGCTATTCCTGCTGACCAACCTTGCGGTATTAGTTCTGGTTGGCATCATCTTCAATATTTTTGGCATCGGGGGCATCCTTCAGGCCAACGGGGTCGACCTGAATCTGGGGGCACTGTTACTCCTCTGCGCTCTTTTTGGGTTTGGTGGTTCGTTTATATCCCTGTTTCTTTCCAAGACCATCGCCCGCATGAGTACCCGCACCCAGATTATCACCGAGCCGCGCAGCGCCGATGAGCAATGGCTGGTGGAGACTGTGCGGGAGCTTTCGCGCAAGGCAAATATCGGTATGCCGGATGTGGGTATTTTTCCCATGCCCCAAGCCAACGCCTTTGCCACCGGCTGGAATCGCAACAATGCCCTGGTCTCTGTAAGCGCCGGGCTATTGCAACGCTTTAGCCGGGAAGAGGCCCGCGCGGTGATCGGCCATGAGATCGGTCACGTGGCCAACGGCGATATGGTAACTCTGGCGTTGATTCAGGGAGTGGTGAATACCTTTGTGATGTTCTTCGCACGGCTGGTCGGTTTCTTTGTCGACCGGGTGATACTGCGCAATGAGCAGGGCCTTGGCATCGGCTATTACGTTACCTCTATCGTGATGGATATTATTTTTGGCTTCCTCGCCATGTTTATCATCGCTTGGTTCAGCCGCCGCCGGGAGTATCGCGCAGACCACGCCGGTGCCACCCTCGCCAGTCCCAATTCAATGATCGCCGCACTGCAACGGCTCAAAGTGGAATCTGAACGGGGTCACGAGGAGCCGCTGCCGGGCAATATGAAAGCGTTCGGTATTTTCGGCAATATGGGCGCACTATTAGCCACCCATCCGCCCTTGGATGATCGTATCCTGGCCCTGCAAAACTTCCGTAAGTAATACCCTGATTGCTGTTGGCACGTTTTAGGGGCGGGTTTTAATTCATTGCCGCGCCCCCATCTTCACTCCCTCACAACGAGCAAAGTAAACTTTTCATTAAAGTGCTAAAGCGAAGACAGCGACCATGACACCGCTTAAAACTCTGCCCATTACTCTGTCGATCCTTTTATTCATTCTCAGTGCTCCCCTGTACGCAGAGGTACAGGAGTTCGCCACAGATGATGAACGCAACACCATGCAGGTGTTTAATTTTGCCAGCCCCTCTGTGGTGTATGTCACCAATGAAACCCTGGTTCGCGATCGCAGAACCCTGCGCCTGCACGCAGTACCCAAAGGCGCCGGCAGTGGATTTATCTGGGATGAACAGGGTCACGTTGTGACCAATTTCCATGTCATCGAGGGCGCGCGTAAAGTCACAATCACCCTGCAGGACCGCAGTGAGTGGCCCGCCACTGTAGTGGGTTCCGCTCCAGAAAAAGATCTGGCGGTGTTGAAAATCGAGGCTCCGAAAAAATTACTTAAACCACTGGTTGCCGGTACTTCCAGTGAACTCTCTGTGGGCCGAAAAGTACTCGCCATCGGCAACCCCTTTGGCCTTGATACCACTCTAACCACCGGAGTGGTCAGCGCGTTGGGGCGTGAAATCGAGGCCGCCAACAACCGCACCATTCGCAATGTGATTCAAACTGATGCCGCCATTAATCCCGGCAACTCTGGCGGTCCTCTGCTCGATTCCCTCGGCCGTCTGATCGGGGTAAATACCGCCATCTATAGCCCCAGCGGTGCCAGTGTGGGCATCGGTTTTGCTATTCCTGTGGATACTGTAAAGAAAATAGTGCCGCAACTGATTAACTACGGCCGCCTGGTGCGACCGATTCTCGGCATTGAATCCGCACCGGATCAGTGGAGCAGCCGCTACGGTTTTGAAGGTGTGGCGGTGCTGCGCACAGCCCCTGGTATGCCGGCGGAAAAAGCCGGGTTGCAAGGCATTTATCGCACACGCCAAGGGGGCTGGCAGCTCGGAGACGTTATCGTGGAAGTCGAGCAGCAACCCGTCCGCAGCTACGACGACCTGCTCAACGCACTGGAGAAGTACCGCGCCGGCGACCAGATCACTTTGGGGATAATGCGCAACGGGACAATCCGCTACACCTCGATTACACTCGCGGCGCCCCAATAAATCAGGGCAGAATCTGGCGCAGCTTCCCCAAATCAACCTATCTGGAGAGAAGGCGCCGCAATAACGAATATATAATTGCGCCTAAGGCCGACCAGTTATGCAGAAATACTTCCTGTGCCGTTACGAGGAATTAGCGGAAGGGCAATCCAAGGGCTTCTCCCTCGGTGACACCGCCGCCGGCACCGACAATGTGTTTGCGGTAATGAAAGGGGGCGAGGTTTTCGCCTATAAAAACACCTGCCCTCATCGCGGCATCAATCTCGACTGGCAGGAAGACCAGTTCCTCGATCCCGATGGCGCACTGATCCAATGCGCCTCCCATGGGGCGCTGTTCACCATTGAAACCGGCGAGTGTATTGCCGGGCCCTGCACCGGCGATTCACTGACTCCCATACCCGTGGAATACGCCCAAGACGGCCTCTACGCCCTGCTGCCTGAATAAGATTTTACTGGCTGGGTGGCCCCCACCCGGCCAGTTACTCTAAATTCCCTCAGCGAAACGGCAGAGCTTCGCCTAAAACGATTTCATCGGCGCTCATCCGCGCCCGGTAAGCGAGCACCTGCACACCGGCTGAGACAGCACTGTCGAGAGCTTTAGCATAAGCCGGGTCGATTTCTCGCGCTGCCTCTACGCTATCTATGCCACTGTGCTGTACACAGTAAAAAAGCACTGCACGCACACCACTCTCAGCCAATTTCTGTAACTCACGCAGGTGCTTAGCACCGCGAGCACTCACCGCATCGGGAAAATAACCGCGCGCACCATCCGCCAGGGTGACATTCTTAACCTCCACATAGCAGTCGCCAGCATCGCCAGACAACAGAAAATCGATGCGGCTGTTTTCTTCGCCATAACGCACTTCCCGACGCAGGGATTCATACCCTTGCAACTCACTAACCACACCGGAATTTATTGCCTCTTCCACCAGGGCATTCGCGCGCCCAGTATTAACGCCGGCCAGAGATCCATCCGGTGTTGTACAAATTTCCAGCGTGTGACGGTACTTGCGCTTGGGATTGCCCGAGTCCGAATACCAGCAGGCTCCGCCTTCGATCCAGCAATTTTTCATAGAACCGGTATTTGGGCAGTGGATGGTCAATTTCTCGCCATCAGCCGTCTCCACATCAGCGAGGAAACGTTTGTAGCGACGCAACAGGGTGGCCTTTTGTAACTCAGGGGAAAACTTCACTGGCTGGCACTCTTGTACATTTCAGCGCCACAAAATAGCAGACAACTATTTGTGGCGCGAATCGCGCAGATTTGATAGCTTCCTCGCTCTCGGTCGCCGGGGTACCGGCAATCGGGGCAAGGATTAGCCTGCCACCGCAACTGATTTGATAGGTGAAAAAAGCATCACCCAAAAAGATTCCGGTCTAGGCTAGATTGAATTTGGTGGTATCGCCCCCATTATCGGGGGCCCGTAAAGAAAGAGAGGCAACGACTATGCCCAAAACTGCTGCGAGCACCGATTCTCTGCACGGCTTTGAGCCCTACAAGGAGACTAAGGGCGAAGAGTACATGAATGAGAAGCAGCAGGAGCATTTCCGCAACTTGCTGTTGGCCTGGAAGGCCGAACTGATGGCGGAAGTGGACCGCACCGTTTCCCACATGAAAGACGAGGCTGCAAACTTTCCCGATCCCGCTGATCGTGCGAGCCAGGAAGAGGAGTTCAGCCTTGAACTTCGCACCCGCGATCGCGAGCGCAAGCTGATTAAGAAAATCGACGCCACCCTGGAACTGATCGACCAGGATGATTACGGTTTCTGTGAAGCTTGTGGGGTCGATATTGGTATCCGCCGTCTTGAAGCGCGCCCCACCGCAACCCTGTGTGTGGACTGCAAAACCCTGGCGGAAATCAAAGAAAAACAGCTTTCCGGCTGATTTTTCCCCATCGTATTGCGGCGATCACCCTTGATCGCCCAGCTCGACAGGGCGGTCGACGGGACCGCCCCTATCACTTTGAATAGTAAAACGCCCTATTTCGGTCGCTTCGCGCCTTCGCCGAGCGGTCCTCTGCATTTCGGCTCGCTAGTGTGCGCACTCGGCAGCTATCTGGACGCCCTTGCGCATGGTGGGCACTGGCTCGTGCGTATGGAAGATCTCGACCCCCCGCGCGAGGAGCCCGGCGCAGCCACTCGAATACTGAAATCCCTGGAATCCCATGGGCTGCACTGGCACGGCCCCGTGGTGTGGCAAAGTAAGCGCCACGTCCAGTACGAGGCAGTTCTGTCACAGTTACGCCAACGCGGACTCCTATATCCATGTCATTGCTCACGCAGCCAGATCCGTCAAAATGGTGGGCACGACAATCAAGCCTGCCGGATAAATGACGAGGGCACAGGAGCCTGCGCCCTGCGCCTGTCCTGTGCCGGAGGTGAGGAGCACTTCGAAGATATCTGGCGCGGGCCCCAATCCCAGCCAGTGCGCGAAGACACCATTCTCAAGCGCCGCGATGGCCTCTACGCCTATCAGCTGGCGGTAGTGGTCGATGATATTGCCCAGGGCATTACTCATATCGTGCGCGGAACGGACCTGCTCGACACCACTGCTGCACAAATTCGCCTGTTTCACCTGCTCGATAACAGAGCACCGATCTTCGGCCACCTACCGCTGGTCATGGGACCGGGGGGGGCGCAAAAACTCAGCAAACAAAACCACGCACCGGCTATCGACGACAACCGAGCCGCCAGCAATCTCTGCACCGCACTGGATTTTCTCGGCTTTCATGTCGCGGATGGGCTGGAGGGCGAGGCGCCAGAACATATTCTCAAGTGGGCTGCTACACGCTGGCAGCGTCATCAGATCGATAAACGCGACCGACAATTGCACTGATCGTTGGAGGCAATTAACATTTTTGCGCCAGCCGACAGGCTCGCCATTTAACTTTTCACCCTCCACGCGGATTTACATAACAACCTATGAGCAACCGCACCCTGCTAATCCTGCTCGTGCTGGTGGGCTATGTGTTCTCCCCCACCATATTTACCTGGATGATCAACCCCGTTGGCGCCTGGTATCGGCCCTTTATCCTCTGGTTCGTTTTGATCCTGCTGGCGATTTTTATCCAGTGGAGGCGCAACTCGAATGAGCTTTGAGATCGCCCATATTGCCCTGATCGGGGTTGCCTACATCGCTACCTTGTTCTTTGTCGCTTTCGCCACTTCCAAGGGCTGGCTGCCCGCACGCTGGGTGCGCCATCCACTGGTGTACGTACTCTCGCTGGGGGTCTCTCTATCTGCCTGGACGTTCTATGGCATTGTCGACCTCGCCTGGCAATACGGCTACGGGGTGCTTGCCTACTACCTGGGCACCGGTGCCATGTTCTTATTTGCGCCTGTGGCACTGGAGCCCCTGGCGCGCCTGGCCCAACGCTACCAGCTCTACTCCCCCGCAGATCTACTGGTTTTCCGCTACCACAGCCGCCAGGTGGGCACCCTGGCCACCCTGTTTATGCTATTGGCGCTGCTACCACTGGTCGCCCTACAGATCCAGGCGGTATCGGAAACCTTGGCACTGCTGTCACGAGACAGCGTCGCCGCCCTCGGCCTGCCCGACAGTGGTGTTTCCAGTAAAAACCTAATCGCCTTTTTCTACTGTGTGCTGTTGGCAGTCTTCACCAGTATGTACGGCGCCACCCGTGAGCGCGGTGAGGGCCTCGCCAGTGCCATGGCGCTGGAATCCCTGGTTAAACTGGTGGCACTGACCGCGGTCGGTGGTTATGCCGTTTACGGTGTGTTCGGCGGTTTCTCAGGGCTCGACCAGTGGCTGCTGGAAAACAATGATATGCAGCAGCTGCTCTACACCCCCATTGAACAGGGCTCCTCGCATACACTGCTGTTAGTCTTTATCGCTACCGCCGTGGCCATGCCACATATCTTTTACCTCAGCATCGCCGAGCGCCCCACCGGCCAGGCCCTGCGCACCGCCAGCTGGGGTTTTCCGCTTTTCCTGTTGCTAATGGCGCTGCCGATCTTTCCGATTATGTGGGCGGGCTTCGCCCTGGATGTGACTGAACCGGTACAGTACTTCTCGCTGGCGGTGCCGCGTGCCAGTGGCTCAGCGTTGCTCACAACACTGGCCTTTATCGGCGGGCTCTCCGCCGCTACCGGCGCACTGATTATGATCACCCTGGCATTATCTACCATGGTCATGAATCACTGGCTGCTACCGGGCACCCGCTGGGACTCCGAAGACAATATGTACCGCCAGTTGGTGTGGCTGCGCCGCGCTTTAATCGCTGCATTGTTTATCGCGGGTTTTGCCTTTTATCTGCTGCTGGACAATCGCCTTTCCCTGTCGGATTTAGCCCTGCTGGCCTTTATCGGTTCCCTGCAGTTTCTACCGGGTATCTTCGCTGTTATTCACTGGCCGCGAGGCAATCGACGCGGCCTGATTGGTGGACTTCTGGCTGGGATGTTGATCTGGGGTTGCGGCCTTTTGCTGCCATCGGTGTTCGAACTAACCGGCATCACCCTACCGGGTACTTCTCTGCAGATACCCCTGGGCATGTCCATCTGGACCCAGGTCACTACTCTGTCTCTCGGTGTCAACATACTTCTATTCGTCAGCCTCTCGCTGTTCACCTCGACCAGCAGCCTGGAGCAATACGCCGCTGACCTATGCAGTGACGACACCATCGCCCAAGCGCTACGCCTGGGGCTCGATGTGCAGTCCGCAGCGGACTTTCGCCTGCGCCTGGCGGAGAGCCTAGGGGCGGCCACCGCCAACACCGAGGTGAAGCGCGCCCTCAATCAGCTCAACCTGCCCGATAACGAGCGTCGCCCCTACGCCCTGCGCCAGCTGCGCAATCGTATTGAATCCAACCTGTCCGGACTGCTCGGACGGGTACTGGCCGGCCAGATTATCGATCGCCACTTTCCCTTTCAGAACAGCGATCAGCCGGCCAACAAGGATATCCACCTGATCGAGACACGCCTGGGGCGTTACAAGCACCAGTTGACCGGGCTGGCGGCAGAGCTGAACAATTTGCGGCTTTACCACCGGCAAATGCTGGAGGAGCTGCCCATGGCCGCCTGCTCTCTGGGGCGCGACGGCGAGATACTGTTGTGGAATTACGCCATGCAGGATCTCACCGGGATTGCCGCCGTTGAGGTAATTGGCTCCAAGCTGGAATATCTGGCAGAGCCCTGGCGCAGTCTGCTAGCGGAGTTTGCCGAATCCAGCGATGCCAGCCGCTTCAAGCAGCAAGTCAGTCTCGGCGGCAACAGCCACTGGCTCAACCTGCACAAAACCCGGCAGAAACGCAGCCGCAGCGGGCGGGCCCGCAACCAGCGTGGCGATGGGCAGATGTTACTGCTCGAGGACATCACCGAGACCCAGATTCTGGAGCAGGAGCTGATTCACAGCGAGCGCCTGGCCTCGGTAGGACGCCTCGCCGCCGGTGTCGCCCACGAGGTGGGCAACCCAGTGACCGGTATCGCCTGCCTGGCACAGAACCTCCAGTTCGATTGCGACAACCCGGAAGTGCTGGAAACCGCCGACCAAATCCTCAGCCAGACCCAGCGCATCAGCCGCATCGTACACTCACTGGTGAATTTCTCTCACAGTGGCAGCCAAGAGAGCGAGCGGGCTCCGGTAGACCTCTACGCCTGTGTGCAGGAAGCGGTACACCTGCTATCCCTGCAACGGGATAAAACCGAGGTGCGCTTCGAAAATGCAGTCCCAGCAGATCTAATCGCCCCCGGGGATAACCAGCGTCTGATCCAGGTATTTATCAACCTGCTCAGCAATGCCCGCGACGCCAGCCCGGATGGCGGTCTCATCCGCATTGAAGGTCGAGAGGCCAAAGGTTGTGCCTGTGTGTCAGTCACCGACGACGGCCCCGGTATCTCTGCCCAACACCGCGAGCGTATTCTGGAACCCTTCTTCACGACCAAGGAACCCGGAGAAGGTACAGGCCTGGGCTTGGCCATGGTGTACAGCATTGTTGAGGAGCACGGAGGGCAGCTAGAACTGGAGAGCCCGGCCAATCCGGAGACCGGCCGCGGCGCCAGATTTACTGTACAGCTGCCCTTGGCAGGCTAAGACTCCAGCCGGCAAACCGGCCAGGAACTGGGCAAAAATAACCCGGTTATCCGTTTTTGAGTTGCATCGAAACGGCGGCCGGGTAAAACTAGGCGTTTATTGAGCATTTTGTAACCAGGCGTAACATATGAGCCACATCCTGATCGTCGAAGATGAAGCCATTATTCGAACGGCGCTGCGCAAACTGTTAGAGCGGCACCGATATAAGGTCAGTGAGGCGGGCTCAGTTAGGGAGGCCCTTAGTAAGCACCGGGTCAATGAAGTTGACCTGGTTATCTCAGACCTGCGCCTACCCGGTGCACCGGGCACCGACTTGCTCAAACATGCCGGTGAAGTACCGGTATTGATCATGACCAGTTACGCCAGCCTGCGCTCCGCTGTGGACTCCATGCGCATGGGCGCCGCAGACTATATCGCCAAGCCATTCGACCACGACGAGATGCTCGCCACCGTGCGCCGCGTCATCGGCAAGGCCGAACAAAGTCGCGCCCAAGCGCCTTTGGATAAAAGTAACCCAGGCACTATCGCCGGAATGATCGGCGACAGCATGGCTATGCGCGAACTCTATAGGCGCATTCACAAAGTGGCACCCACAGACGCCACCGTGCTGGTGCATGGAGAAACCGGCACCGGTAAAGAGCTGGTGGCCAAAGCTATCCATGAAGAGAGCCGCCGCGCTGGCAAGCCGTTGATCTCGGTCAACTGTGCCGCCATTCCCGAGACATTGATCGAATCGGAGCTGTTTGGTTACGAAAAGGGCGCTTTTACCGGCGCCCAGAGTGCCCGCGAGGGATTGGTTGCCGCCGCTGATGGCGGCACCCTGTTTCTCGATGAAATCGGTGAACTCCCGCTAGAGGCTCAAGCACGGCTATTGCGAGTGATACAAGAGGGTGAGGTGCGCCCAATTGGCTCTATCGAGTCGCACAAAGTGGATGTGCGCCTGGTTACCGCCACCCACCGTAACCTGCGTCAACTTGCCGCTGAACGCAAGTTCCGCGAAGACCTCTACTACCGCATCAACGTGGTGCAGATGACTCTGGCACCGCTGCGCGAGCGCGGCCGCGATGTCCTTGCACTGGCAGAGCACCTTCTCGAAAAGTTCTGCACCAAAATTGAGCGCCCACTGCTGCGCCTCTCTCCCGAGGCAGTTCAGGCAGTCACCACGTACACTTGGCCTGGTAACGTTCGTGAGCTGGAGAACGCCATACAACGCGCGGTCATCCTCACCGACCGTGACAGCCGGGAAATCGACCACAAAACCCTAGATATAGACTTGGACCTGGTCCCCGTGGAGGAGGCCATCGGCGAGCCTCGTCCGCGCAGCCTGCATACCGATCCTCGCGAGGATCTCTCGCTGGAGGACTACTTCGCTCGCTTCGTAATCGAGCACCAGGACACCATGAGCGAGACCGAGCTGGCGAAAAAGCTGGGGGTCAGCCGCAAGTGCCTGTGGGAGCGTCGCCAAAAACTGGGCATTCCCCGCAAGAAAACCCGCCGCAGCGCGGTTGCCGAAGCCTGATCAACTTTCTTGGGGGCTGAGCCCCCTCCCTCACCTACGCCACTCTTCCTCAACAAGTAGCCCCTTAAACTACTCTTCAACAGGCTTTAGCCGCGTCCATGACCGCTGTCCCACTTTGTTACATCACTGGTAACAGAGGGAAGTGTTACCCAAGACCTACCTCAAGTAACAGTTGCCGCACCTTACGTAACGCAATGCCACCCAGAAAAGTTCCATCAATTTTCGTAAAGATTGTAACTTGTTGATTTATAAGGATTTTTAAAAGTTGGCACACTAAATGCTTTACTCTTAGTACAAAAATTAAAAACGGCCAACAATAAAAATAAATGACCGTTAAAAGCCCTATAACTACTCAAAATAAGTGGGCGAAACACAATAAAAATAATGGGGCGGCCGATAACAAAAGCAATGAGTGGCCAAAACCGCAAGAACAACAATAAACAATAACAATAATTTCGAAAGAAGAATAAAAATAACAACAAGCGCGTTGCAAACTGACTGATTTATACCTGGGAGAGGGTGTTTGCTTGATAGCAAATTAAGAGCGCAAGGAAGCCGCTGCCTTCATACCTGTAATAATAATTCCCAAACTTTTCCCCAACTTTCCGGCACCCGCAGATTGCGGGCGCATTGCTTTGCGTGTGTTAGAATCGCGCCAGCGAGTCCTCCACACTGACAGCAGATGCCATTGCCGCCCCCTGTTTTGGACTTCGCCCCCTGGGCCCGCCCAGGTACAGAGGCCCCAGTAGTGCAACAACATGCCCCAACTCCGTTGGGGAGGAAAGTGCAGGTGTAATGCCTGTCGCCACCGGAGATGTGGCCTCAGCACCAACAGGGCATTTTCGGTCACCAACAGATGGCAGCAGTCAAGACAGACAGCCGTATGCTCAATAATTTGATTAGTAGTATCAAACGCTGGCGCAAGCCGGCCAAGAAAGGCCCCAGGGTTATCGCCCGCAACGACCACAATATCTCCCGCCGGGATATCAGCCGCGCAGCCCTAACGGTCATGAAACGCCTACAGGAAGCAGGTTACCAAGCGTACATTGTCGGGGGCGGCGTGCGGGATCTAATGCTCGGCGGCCACCCCAAAGACTTCGATGTTGCCACTGACGCTACACCAGAACAGGCTAAAGTACTGTTTCGCGGCGCACGCATTGTCGGTCGGCGCTTTCGAATCCTGCACGCGCGTATTGGCCGCGAGGTTATTGAGGTCACCACTTTTCGGGGCCACCACAGCGATGGCGAGACGCACGAAGCAAAACAATCCGAACACGGTATGTTGCTGCGCGACAACGTCTACGGCGACCTGGAAAGCGATGCCATGCGCCGCGACTTTACAGTCAATGCTCTCTATTACACCACCGATGGCTTCGCTGTTCACGACTACACCGCGGGTGTTGAGGACATTAATAATCGCCTGATCCGCATGATCGGGGCTCCCGCTACCCGCTATAAAGAAGACCCTGTGCGGATGCTGCGTGCGGTGCGCTTCGCAGCCAAACTGGATTTTGCCATCGAACCCGCTACCGAGGCCCCGCTAAAAGAGCTGGCTCCTCTACTGCGCAATATCGCCCCCGCGCGCTTGTTTGACGAGATCCTCAAACTGCTGATGAGCGGCCAGGGCGAGCGCACTTTCGAACTATTGCGCCGCTATCATCTGTGGCAGCACCTGTTCCCAGATAATGCAGCCCAAATTGAAAAGAACCCCGCAGCACTGGAGCTAACAAAGCGCGCCCTTCGTAATACCGACCAGCGCATCCAGGCTGATATGCGCGTGACCCCCGCCTTCCTATACGCTGCCCTGTTGTGGCCGGCTGTGGACGAGGAGCAGAAAAAGCTCATCGAGAAAGGGATTCCACCGGCGCCGGCACTGGCCCAGGCGGCTCAAAAAATTACCAGTAACCAACTGGCCCACACCGCTATTCCCAAGCGCTTCTCTATCCCCATGCGCGAGATATGGGATCTCCAGCATCGTCTGCCACAACGCGGCGGCAGTCGCGCCCAGCGCCAGCTGGAGCACCCCCGCTTCCGCGCCGCTTACGACTTCCTGCTATTGCGCGAAGAGTGTGGAGAAATTGAACCCGGTCTGGGCAACTGGTGGACCGACTTTCAGCAAGCCGATGATGAACAACGCCAGCAAATGGTACGCAAACTCCAGCGCAGCGGCGGCAACAATCGACGTGGCCGCAATTCCCGTGGCGGACGCCGACGCAAGCCAAAGGCTGCCGAATAATGGAAAAGGTTTTTATCGGGCTCGGCAGTAATCTATCTGAGCCACAGAAGCAGCTGCGCAGTGCCCTGGCGGCCATGGAGGAAATCCCCGACTGCCGCCTGCTGCGCTGTTCCAGCTTTTATCACAGTGCGCCCATAGGCCCTGGCGAGCAACCAGATTATGTCAACGCCGTGGTTGAGCTGGAGTGCGCACTAACGCCCATTGAGTTACTCGACCAGCTGCAAACGATTGAGCAGGCTCACGGGCGCGAGCGCTCGGTGCGCTGGGGAGCGCGAACCCTCGATTTGGATGTTTTATTGTTTGGCGAACAGCAACTAGACGAGACGCGTCTGCAGGTACCGCACCCGCGTATGGCTGAGCGTAATTTTGTTTTGCAGCCACTCGCTGAGCTCGATCCACAACTGCAACTGCCATCGGGGGAGCTATTGCAACAGTTGCTGCAGGATTGCCCACAAAACCGCCTGGAGAAATTCTAGACAGCCTCAAATACAGCGCTAAAAGTACTCGACTGGCCGCCCCGCTTGATAGTATTTTGGCGCCTGTAACCCATCAGGGAAGACGCCCCAACCAGAGGAGTCGAACACGTGGTTATCGACAACAGCGAAACCAGTTCGTGTGAGTTTGGCCAGCCGGAGAGAACGCCACCGAAATTTATTGCCGTTGAGGGTAATATCGGAGTGGGCAAAACTACCCTCGCCAAAAAACTGGCCTGTACCTTCAATTACGACACTCTGTTGGAGCTACCCGAGGAAAACCCCTTTCTCGAACGCTTCTCTCGCGACCCCAAAAACGCCGCACTACCCACCCAGTTACATTTTTTGCTGCAACGCTCTCAACAGATTCAGGCCCTGCGCCAGGATGATTTGTTTGAACCCGTGCGGGTGGCAGACTTTCTTATCGAGAAAGACCAACTGTTTGCCCAAGTCACGCTGGACGCGGATGAACTCGCGCTCTACCAACAGGTATTTCAGCACCTCACACTAGAGGCCCCCAAGCCCGACTTGGTTATTTATTTACAGGCCCCACTGGAAGTCCTGCAGGCTCGTATCCGCAATCGAGGCGTCCCAGCTGAACGCGTTATCAGCACCGAATATCTGGCCACACTCAACGACGCCTACACGCAATTTTTCCACTTTTACGACAGCTCACCGCTGTTGATTGTCAACAGTGAGGAAATCGATATCGTCGATAGCCCCGAGGATTACCAACAACTGGTGGAGTATATGCTCACCGTCACCAAGGGCCGTCATTACTACAACCCGGGAAGTTAACCGCTATGTATGCACCTTCAGAATTAGAAAAGCTCGTTACCGTGCAAACCCTGCGCAAAATGAAAGCGAACGGCGAGAAATTTATTACCGTCGCCCTCTACGACGCGCCCATGGCGGCCATGGCGCAGAAAACCGGCGTGGAAACCGTGCTGGTAGGCGACTCCCTCGGTATGACCGTACTGGGCTACGACAGCACAGTGCCGGTCACCATGGAACAGATGATCTACCACGTGGAAGCAGTGGCAAGGGGCAATAAAAAATCCCTGATCATGGGTGATATGCCATTTATGACATATGCCACACCGGAGCAAGCGCTCACAAACGCCACCCGTATCATGCAGGCTGGCGCCCATATGGTGAAGATTGAGGGTGGTGCCTGGCTTGCTGACACAGTCAAAATGCTGACAGACCGCGGTATCCCTGTTTGTGCTCACCTGGGGCTCACTCCTCAGTCCGTTCACAAGCTGGGCGGCTATAGGGTTCAGGGGCGCGACGAAAAACACGCCGAACAAATGTTGGAAGATGCGATCCTCCTAGATCAGGCTGGCGCCGATCTGCTCGTGCTCGAATGCGTGCCCAGCGCCCTGGCCAAGCGCATCACAGAATCAGTTTCCATGCCCACAATCGGCATCGGCGCTGGGCGCGATACCGATGCCCAAGTCCTGGTTATCAACGATATCCTCGGCCTTACCGAACAGCCGCCGAAATTTTCCAAGAACTTTTTAGTGGAGGCCGGCGATATCCCCGGTGCCCTGCGCAAGTATGCAGGGGACGTTAAACTCGGCGTATTCCCAGAAGACAGCCACACTTTCAATTAAGTTTCTACGGGGCCACTTAACGACAGTGCAGTGGCCCAGACACCTCCTCCCGTGGACTGCACAAAGCCCGCTCTCCCAGCGGTAACACTATGACTTTTGATGAACTTCTCCTTGATTGGCGCGATAAACATGGCGCCAATGTGGTACCGACAGGCTGGAGCCAGGGCCGCGCTACTTTTGGCGGCCTGGTTGCTGCCATGCTCAATGAGAAAATGGCAGCGGAGGTGATTGCAGAAAGCAGTTTACGCTCACTCACCTTCTCCTTCGTCAGCCCGGTTAGCGCGGATGCGGTAAAAGTCGAAGCGCAGCTACTGCGCGCAGGCCGCTCTGTCACCCAGGTGCAGGGCCAATTACTGCAAAATAACGCGACTGTACTCGCTGGACTTGCCAGTTTTGGCAGTGGCAGGGAATCCTCCGTTAAAGTCGACACCCCTGCCGCTCCTGAGTTTGCCAGCCCGGATAAATGTATCGCCCTACCTTATATCGAGGGTGTGGTGCCAGAATTCACTCAGAAATATGACTATCGCATCGCTCGTGGCCAACTCCCCTTCAGCGGCACCACGGAGCGGCAACTGGGCGGTTGGGTGCGTTTTAAAGACGGCAGCGAATCTACTATAGGTATTAGCCATCTACTCACACTCATCGACGCCTGGCCACCAGCTACTCTACCGATGCTAAAAGTTCCAGCACCGGCCAGCTCGCTCACCTGGACGCTGGAGCTGATGGAACCGCTACCACAACGCAGCGCATCGGATTGGTGGCAATATTTGGCAGAGGTGGAGCAGGCTGAAGATGGCTATGCGGTGATCCAGGCGCGCCTTTGGGATAACGCGGGCAGACTCGTCGCTTTATCCCGGCAAATGGTGACTATTTTTGCTTAAGCAAACTCACTACTGACTTCCCTTCTTTTAGGCGCGCCATATAGAAACCACACCCAATACCACGCAGGGCCATATTCTAATAAAGTTAAAGAAAGTGCTCTGCGACTAAGTTCTTTACTTAATTGCCAACCAGAAAATACTGACGCAGAAAAACCTGTGAGCAATCGTGTAGCTGGCGCCGCTTTATTGTCAGGATAATCTCAACTGACCGGCCTGTTAGTGTCTAACTTTTCTGACGCTGGGTATTTTCCTGGCAAAGCATACAAATTAACGTCAATTAAAGTAAAAAATAAAATAAAAAAAACCTTCCTTACTCCAATTTGTAATCTACGCTATCCATCATCCCACCCTCGAAAAATCAAAGACCGAGAAAAAAAGGCCTCGCCTTTTTAATTTCAGTCCACCGGCGATAAGAACCATGGAGAATAAAAAATGATAAGAAAAATCTGTATATCCCTTGCTCTACTGATCAGCTATCCCGCTAGCGCAGCAGATTTTGAAGATGTATGGGATGCGATCACCTCATGCAACTGGTTCGAATTTATCGATGATGTGGATGACACGGGCACAAAAGATCTGGATGGCTACGAGTATGGTGACACCAGCTTCAAAGATGCCAACTCAGGCAACTTTGACATGATGGTGTATAACATGGATGGTTTTTTACAATGTATTGGTGGCAACAGTAAGTCAGATTTCAAACAAATTATCCGCACTTTTAATGACGACCCCAAGGATCTCTGGTTAATGCAGGAGGTGTGGAGTAAAACCAAAGCCAACTACCTGGATGACGATGACAAGCTGAGCAACGATACGGTTCCCTATCGTTCAAAACACTGGAAAGGTGGCGGCACCTCTTTTGGTAACGGCTTGCTGACTTTTTCCAAATTCCCCTTTGACCGGGACAATCGCGACGATAACGATTATTCCTTTGCCACTTATGAAGAGGAAACTTTTGATAAATGCTCAGGCAACGATTGTGATACCGAGAAAGGTTTCACCGTGGCCAACGTTGAAGTGACGGAGAACTATCATGTGCATATTTATAACACCCACATGGATGCGGGCCATCAAGATGCCGACCTAAACGCCAAGGCAAAGCAACTTGATCAAATCGCCGATATGATTGTCTCCCACTCAAATAATGCCACTGTTATTTTGGCAGGGGACTTCAATATGGCATTCGATGAAAATGATGATGGCTGGCGCGGCGTTAACTACCAAACCTGGAAGGCCTTTTTCGAAAAAACCGGCGGTAAGCACGCCTGCCAATATATGCTCTCTGGCAAGGACACCAGCCTGGAAGCCTGCTCCGATGAGCTACAAAATGACACAGACCATGTAGTAATCATCAACAATAATCCCAACTACACACTGGAAGTCACTGATTATTTTATCGGTTCTGCAACCTATTCTGGGTTAAGCGACCACGACCCAGTTTTTGTAGATTTTTCCTGGGTTAAAAACTAATCCCTAAAAGGGCTCCTTCCACTGCAACGTGGAGGGAGCCTTAGAGCCATTTTTTCCAATAAAAAAAGGCGATTTGTCCGGCAAGTGCAGCTACTAACAAAATACAAAATACCAAGAATCCCTCTCGAGCTTGAGCCCATGGAATCCCACCAACATTAATTCCAAACAATCCAGTTAAAAAGCTCAGAGGCAGGAAAATTGCTGCAACCATCGACAATACATACATACGACTATTCAGCTGTTCGGAGCTACGGCTTAGTAGTTCCTCCTGAGCAATTGCCGCCCGTTCACGAATTGTATCTATATCATCGATATGCCGCTGCAGGCGCTCATTAATATCCGCTAGTAGGATATGGCTCCCTTCATCAAACCAGGGAGCCGACTCCTGCTGCATACGAGTTAAAACCTCCCTCTGTAAGCAGAGGTATCGGCGCAATGCTATTGTCCTCTTACGAAACTGAACTAGATTCGCCCCCAGATCTTTCACCGACCATTCGAGTAATTGATCCTCAAGTTCATCGACCTTTTCCTCAAAGTCATCAACCCGGTCTCCCATACGCAGCACTAGTAAATCTGCCAGGGACACTACCAATGCCGCTGTCCCCCGTGGCCCACAACCACTGCTCAACCGGGAGATCAAATCCTCCTCAGCCAACAGGCGTCTCTTACCAATACTGATGACACGATTCTCTTCCACCCATATTCGAATAGAGACCCGGCTCTCTCTCCGTGCTTTATGCTTTGGATCGACTCCACACAAAGCCAGAAATAATCCATCACCTACAGCCAGGGTACGCGGTCGCACCTCTTTGGCCAGTAATGCTTCTTTAACCACAGTAGGCAATTCACTACTATCGCTTACCCAAGCTAAAACCTCTTCGCAAGCACTATCAAAATGGAGCCACAACACCCCCTGGCGGGGATGCCAAGACTCCACCTCCGGCCAAGCCACTTCTCGGCCCGATCCATTTCGATCGAGCAAGGTTGCACGAACGTACTCAGATTCCATGGACATAGACTTCCATTTACTGAACTTTCATTTAAAAAATTGCACCCCATAGGAGCGCTCTTAAACCTCACCCAACAAACAAAATTAAGTTACAAGAACATCCAGGCATAACGCATACGGATTACTCGGCCTGACTCAAGTGCGCTAATCCCGCAGCATTCTGTTCCCAGTTTTGCCCATCAAATGGCTCGACTTCTAATTCCTGCGGCACAATATCGAGACAACGCGCATTGAGGCTGTAACCATCGGGATTGGAGCGCGGTATGTAAAAGGGTTTTACACCGCAATGACGGCAAAAATAGTGTTTTGCCACACCCGTATTAAAAGTGTAACAAGTGAGGGCTTCCTCTCCCCGCTCCAGCTGGAAGTTTGCCGCAGGTACGATCAGATGTAAGTAACCCACCTTTTCGCACATAGAGCAATTACAGGCGTGCGCCACCAGCGGCTCTCCATTTTGGCGACGATGTATCGCACGAAAGCGCACAGCATCACAGTGGCAACCGCCCTGCAGCGGCAAGATAACTTCACTCATTATTAGATTGATCCAGATTAAATAATGGACGTGCCCACAATAGAGATAAAATTGAGAGGGCAAGAAGTAGGTGGAACCAATTAGTACGGGCAAGGCCCAACAGTCGTGAAGCTCCGGTGCCAATAAAGAGCCCATTGAACACTACTAACAGTGCACCAGCGCCAATTACCAGGGCTTGGTTGCGCTTGAGCCGGCGCGGCGCTATCAGCTCCAATAATGCTACCAATAACCACAGTACCAGCCCCACAGTAGAAAATAGGTCGATCACTGTAAGGGCTGACATGCTGGTACTTTGCGCGAGACCAATTGCCCCAGCCAATATCAAAACCATTACCAGATAAGCCGGTGCGCGAGTATCTCGGCCCCAAGATATTTCCAGACGTGCCCAGGCAAGACCTATGCCGATCAACAGGAAGGAGGCAAAACCTGAGATCTGCGCAAGTGCCCGATGCAGCTCTGTCACTCCAGGATCAATGCCATAGCGATAAGCGCCCACCAGGGCGGCCAGGGCCATAATCATCAGGGCGGCCACGATTATCAGAGCTGCCGATTGAAAGCGCGCGCGGGTGAGATACCAATACTGGTTGGCAACCAGCAGGCTAGCGAGACCAAGGAGTGCATCGAGAAGCCAGTAGTTGTGCAAAATTTTCCCCTTTTTCGACAAATTCTAACCGAAAAACCCCTGGGGCAAGTGCCTTTATTCCGTGTGAAGCCACTTTGAACAGCTACAAAAAAACCCGGCACTGGGCCGGGTTTTTTCAGGCTTCATCAGCTCGAGAGGTTTATGCCTCTTCGGAACCCTGTTTCGCCTCTTCGGAAGCGGCTTGGTCAGCCTTTGCTTCCTTGATGGACAGCTTGATACGTCCTCGCTGGTCAACGTCGAGCACCTTAACCTTAATCTTCTCACCTTCACTCAGGTAATCAGTTACGGCATTTACACGCTCTTCAGCGATCTGGGAGATATGCACCAGACCGTCTTTGCCCGGCAGGAAGTTAACGAATGCACCGAAGTCTACGATGCGTACCACGGTACCTTCGTAGATAGCGCCAATCTCAGCTTCCGCAGTGATCTCCTCGATGCGGGTTACCGCCGCTTCCAGGCTCTCACCGTCTTCACCGAAGACTTTGATAGTGCCGTCATCTTCGATATCGATGGAGGCGCCGGTCTCTTCAGTGATGGAGCGGATAGTCGCACCACCCTTGCCGATCACGTCGCGGATCTTGTCCGGATGGATCTTCAGGGTCGCGTAGCGCGGTGCGTTCTCATTCACGGTGGTGCGGGAAGAGTCGATCACCTTGTTCATTTCCGCGAGGATGTGCAGACGTGCGTGCAGGGCCTGCTCCAGAGCGGTTTCCATGATCTCTTCGGTAATACCTTCGATCTTGATGTCCATCTGCAGCGCGGTTACACCAGAAGCGGTACCCGCTACTTTGAAGTCCATATCGCCGAGGTGGTCTTCGTCACCGAGGATATCGGTCAGAACCGCATAGCCTTCGTCTTCCTTCACCAGACCCATAGCGATGCCGGCTACCGGTGCCTTCAGCGGAACACCCGCATCCATCAGCGCCAGGCTGGAACCACATACGGAAGCCATGGAGCTGGAACCGTTGGATTCAGTGATCTCGGAAACCACACGCACGGTGTAGGGGAAGCTGTCCGGGCTCGGCAGAACTGCAGCGATACCGCGACGAGCGAGGCGGCCGTGACCGATTTCGCGACGACCGGTAGCACCTACACGACCCGCTTCACCTACAGAGTAGGGAGGGAAGTTGTAGTGCAGCATAAAGTAGTCTTTGCGCTCACCTTCCAGGGCGTCGATGATCTGTGCATCGCCAGTGGAACCGAGGGTAGCCACTACCAGAGCCTGGGTCTCACCACGGGTGAACAACGCAGAGCCGTGGGACTTGGGCAGAGCACCAACTTCCACTGCGATCGAGCGTACAGTTTTGCTGTCGCGACCGTCGATACGGGGCTCGCCGCGCACTACAGCGCCGCGCACCAGTTTCTTCTCCAGCTTGCCGAAGTAGCTTTTTACCAAATCGGCGCTAATTTCTTCAGTAGCCAGGGCTTCAGCGGCTTCGCTGCGCAGTTCCGCCAGGCGGGTGCTGCGCTCTTGCTTGTTGGTGATGCGGTAGGCTTCGGCAACCTTCTCGCCGAACTGACCTTCCAGGGCAGTTTTCAGCTCGGTATTTTCTGCAGGTGCCTGCCAGTTCCATTGGGGCTTGCCCGCTTCCGCTTTCAGTTCTTCACAAACCTTGATGATGGCCTGCATCTCTTGGTGTGCGTAGAGTACGGCACCGAGCATGATGTCTTCCGGCAGCTCTTGCGCTTCAGATTCCACCATCAACACAGCGTCTTTGGTACCGGCAACGACCATATCCAGCTCGGAGGTCTTCAGAGCTTCATAACCCGGGTTTAACAGGTAGCCGTCTTGCTGGGTGTAACCCACGCGCGCAGCACCGATTGGGCCTGCGAAAGGAATACCGGAAACAGACAGCGCTGCAGAAGTGCCGATCATGGCAGCGATATCCGGATCCATGTCCTTCTCAGCGGAGAGAACGGTACACATCACCTGAACTTCGTTCATAAAGCCGTTCGGGAACAGCGGGCGGATCGGGCGATCGATCAGACGGGAAGTCAGGGTTTCTTTTTCAGACGGACGGCCTTCACGCTTGAAGAAACCACCGGGAATTTTGCCAGCCGCGTAGGCTTTTTCTTGATAATGCACGGACAACGGGAAGAAGCCCTGATCTGGCTTGGCTTCTTTAGCGCCAACAACAGTACACAGGACGACGGTCTCACCCATGCTAACCAGGGCAGCACCGGTTGCCTGGCGCGCGATGCGGCCGGTCTCGATGGTGACTTGGTGTTGTCCGTATTGGAAAGTTTTGCTTACTGGATTCACTAGTTTTTTCCTATTTCCTTACGGTTACTGGCCCATTCCAGTAACCCCTACATAGTTGCCCGGGAGAGAGTTCCGAAAGCCTCACCCGAGGCGGCACGGGGATGTGCCACCACCGACCTGGGGTGGCCGGTGCAAACACTACACATCCAGCTCGGGTTGTTTTCCGCTGGCCTGTGCAGTGCGACTTCTGAAAAATGACAGTAAGGCCACTTTTCAGCAAGCATTAAAAAAGAATGCCCGCCAGAGGCGGGCATTCTAGGGTCTTAGCGACGCAGGCCGAGCTTGGCGATCAGCTGTGCGTAACGATTCAGATCCTTGCGCTTCAGGTAGTCCAGCAGCTTACGGCGCTGGTTTACCATGCGGATCAGACCACGACGAGAGTGGTGATCCTGCTTGTGCGCAGAGAAGTGACCCTGCAGTTTGTTGATGTTAGCGGTCAGCAGGGCTACCTGGACTTCCGGAGAACCGGTATCGCCTTCAGATTGGCCGTGCTCTTTCAGGATGGCTGCTTTTTCAACTGCAGACAGTGCCATAACGAATTACCTCGTCGTAATATGCTTTAAAAGATTCGGCTGGCCCGTGCATATTTACAGACCAGCTAATCGTGAATGCGGCTGCGCCGCGAGGGCACCTTGCGGGTTACTGAATGTTGGCTTTCACCAAAAAGCAGCTTCCATTCAGGTGCCACTTACCAGACGTCGTGGTGCCACGCACCCTTCGTCGGTAATTTCTCCTACGCCCAGAAAATCACCGTTTTCCAGGAAGAGGCGCACCATATCACCTTCTGTACCGATACGGTAGACCTGCAAATCCATTACCGGTTGCCCCTGACGCACATAGTAACCAGAGTCGTCCGGCAGGACGAGTTTGGGCAGTGAAGACGCTGGAGAATCCATCGGCAACAAGTGGTGATCGAGCACTTCTGCCTTATCTTCACCGCGCTCTTCTGTAAGCTCATCCAGGGTCACTGCGTCGGCTTCATCGAAGGGGCCGGCGGCACTGCGGTGCAGTACTTCCACATAGGCGCCTACACCCAGAGCTTGACCCAGGTCCTCGGCAATACTGCGAATATAGGTTCCCTTGGAACAGTGCACCTCAACTTCCGCACGAGGCTGTGCGCCCGGCGTAAAGCTCAGCAGTTCAAACTCAAAAATTTCCACTTCCCGCGCTTCGCGTTCCACTTCCAAGCCCTGGCGCGCCAGCTTATATAGGGGCTGACCCTTGTGCTTAAGAGCAGAGTACATGGAGGGCACCTGCTTGATGCTGCCGCGAAAGGCTTCCATGGCCTTGAGCACTGCTTTTTCGGTTAAACCGGAAGCATCTTTGGTTTCCAGTACATCGCCATCGGCATCGCCACTGGCAGTGGTCATACCGAAGACAAAAGTGCTGCGGTAGCGTTTGTCAGCATCGAGTAGGTACTGGGAAAACTTGGTGGCTTCGCCGAGACAGATCGGCAGCACACCGGTTGCCAGTGGATCTAAGGCCCCGGTATGACCGGCGCGATTGGCAAAAAAGAGTCGTTTAGCTTTTTGAAGGGCATCATTGGCGGTAATGCCGGCGGGCTTGTTTAATAACAGCACGCCGTGAACCGGCCGGCCCCATTTTGGTCTGCGGCCCATGGATCAATCTTCGTTAGAGTCGCTGTCGTCTTGGTGCTTGCGATCGGCGCGCACCGCCTTGTCGATCAGAGCGGAGAGCTCCTGGCCACGCACCGAGGTCTCGTCGTAGCGGAAATACAGACGCGGGATGGTGCGTATCTGGATGGCGCGCGCCAACTGGCTGCGCAGAAAACCTGCGGCCTTGTTAAGCACTTCCATCGAGGTATTGATCTTACTGCGGTCGTCCTCACCCACAAAGGTGACAAACACTTTTGCGGTGGTCAGATCACGGCTGACTTCAACATCGTTGATATTGACCATGCCCAGACGCGGGTCGCGCACTTCCTGCTGAATCAGCTGGGCCAGTTCGCGACGCATAGCATCGGCGACACGGTCGGCGCGTTGGAATTCTCTTGCCATTGTTTACCTATTGAGAATGGCGGTTTAAAGACAGGAAAACCCGCACGGCCAAAGCCGCGCGGGTTTTCCTTCACCAGGTGCCGGAACGCTTTACAGTTCGCGGGCAACCTTGACGATATCGTAAACTTCGATCTGGTCACCGGACTTAACGTCGTTGTAGTCCTTCACCCCGATACCACACTCCATACCGTTGCGCACGTCCTGCACATCGTCTTTGAAGCGGCGCAGGGATTCCAGCTCACCCTGGTAGATTACAACGTTGTCGCGCAGCACGCGGATCGGCTTGTTGCGGTAAACGGTACCCTCGGTAACCATACAACCGGCAATCGCGCCAAACTTCGGTGAGCGGAATACATCGCGAACCTGGGCAATACCCACGATCTCTTCGCGAACTTCCGGCTCCAGCATACCAGACAGTGCCTGCTTCACTTCGTCGAGCAGGTTGTAGATCACGCTGTAGTAGCGAATCTCTACGCCTTCGGTCTCTGCAGTTTTACGCGCTGCAACATCGGCACGGGTGTTAAAGCCCAGTACGATAGCGCCGGAAGTCAGTGCCAGGTTGATATCGTTCTCGGCGATACCACCCACACCACTGGAGACTACATTTACGGAAACTTCTTCGTTACCGATATCCGCCAGTGCACCCAGAATAGCTTCCAGGGAACCACGCACGTCGGCCTTGATGACAACCGGCAGCACCTTGCGCTCGCCAGCTTCCATATCCGCAAACATGTTTTCCAGCTTGGCTGCCTGCTGGCGCTGCATACGATCGCGTCGCTCGCTGTCAGCGCGCTGTTCAGCCACCTCACGGGCCTTGCGCTCATCGGCAACCACCATGAACTCGTCACCGGCATTCGGGGTGGAATCCAGACCCAGCAGCTCTACTGGGGTGGACGGACCAGCTTCCTTCACCTGCTTGCCGTGCTCGTTGGTCATGGCACGTACGCGACCATAGCTCTGACCAGCCAAGATAATGTCGCCGCGCTTCAATTCGCCATTCTGCACCAGCAGGGTAGCAACAACACCGCGGCCTTTTTCCAGGCGGGACTCAATCACAACGCCAGTGGCCGGTACATTTACCTTGGCCTTCAGCTCCAGCATTTCCGCTTGTAGGGACACCGCTTCCAGGAGGTCATCAATACCCTGGCCAGTATGCGCGGATACGTTGATGAACTGGGTATCGCCGCCCCAGTCTTCTGGGATTACGTCTTTTGCGGCCAACTCATTTTTCACGCGATCGGGATCCGCGGCTTCTTTGTCGCACTTGTTCACGGCAACAACCAGCGGTACACCGGCGGCGCGGGCGTGATTCACGGCTTCCTCGGTCTGCGGCATAACGCCATCATCGGCGGCCACTACCAGGATTACCACGTCGGTGGCCTGAGCACCGCGGGCACGCATGGCAGTAAAGGCGGCGTGTCCCGGAGTATCCAGGAAGGCGATCTCGCCCTGGCTGGTTTTCACTCGGTAGGCACCGATATGCTGGGTAATACCACCAGCCTCACCAGAAGCCACCTTGGTCTTGCGGATATAGTCGAGCAAAGAGGTTTTACCGTGGTCGACGTGCCCCATTACGGTTACTACCGGTGCGCGGGTAACCTCGGTGCCCTCTTGAGCCTTGGCATGCGCCACCAAGCTGTCTTCCAGCTCGGTCTCGGAGCGCATTACGACTTTGTGGCCCATTTCCTCGATGATCAACTGTGCAGTCTCACGGTCCAGGCTCTGGTTGATGGTAGCCATCTCGCCCATTTTCATCAGACGCTTGATCAGCTCCCCAGCCTTCACATTCATCTGCTTGGCCAGTTCTGCGACGGTGATGGTATCGCCCAACTGTACTTCGTACACCTGCTTCTCCGTGGGCCGTTTAAACCCATGAGTCGGTTTAATTTTCAGATTCGGACGAGACAGGGAGCGCGTGCTGCGCTTGCTGGCTTCATCTTCCTCAAATACTTCCAGTGCCTGCTCGTACAGAGAGGTTTTGCTGGACTTCTTCGGGCCGGACTTGGAGCGACGACCTCGACGCTTGCGGGGCTCGTCCTCAGCACGAGCAGCTTCGCTTGGGGCGGCTTCTAGCTTGCGGCGCAAAGAGGGTTTAACCTCTTCGGTTTTCTCCGTAGCTTTGGTGGGCTTCGCCTTAGCAGCCTGAGAGGCCTGAGCAGCCTTCTCTTTTTTCTCTTGGGCGGCGCGTCGGTCGGCTTCTACTTTCGCCTTCTTCTCTTCTAGCTCGCGCTTCTCTTGCTCAGCCTGCTGCTTGCGACGCTCCATCGCGGCGATACGCATCGCCTCAATATCGTCTACATACGTTGAGCGGATGGGTGCGGCGGGTTCCGCCTTTTTCGCTACATTATCTACGGGTTTACCCTCTGCCTTATTATCGGCTTTCTGTGCTTCTTTAGCGGCTTCCGCTGCGGCAGCTTCCGCGCGAGCCTTCTCTTCTGCCTCGGCAGCGGCCTTCGCCTCTGCCTCAGCCTTCAAACGTGCTTCCTCTTCCTCAGCAGCGCGACGAGCGGCCTCAGCTTCAGCGGCAGCCTTGGCTTCCGCTGCTGCTTTAGCTTCAGCGGCTGCTTTGGCTTCCGCTTCTGTGATAGCAGTAGCATCCGCGCCCTGAAGAGCCTCTTCCACCTCGGCAGCGCTCTCGGTACCAGCTCCTGTTTCAAGCTCAGCCTGTGGACGCTTCACATAAGTGCGCTTCTTGCGCACTTCCACGTTTACAGTTTTACGGCCGGTGCCAGAGCCGGTTTTCAGCGTGGTTGTGGTCTTGCGCTTCAAGGTGATCTTGCGTGGGCTAGCGCCCTGCTCCCCGTGACTGCTTTTCAGGAAACTGAGCAGGACCTGCTTTTCCTCATCTGACACCACTGCATTCGCAGAGGTGTGAGGCAAACCCGCTTCTTTCATCTGCTTGAGCAGACGGTCTTCGGTGGCACCAACCGATTTGGCGAGTTCGCTAACTGTTACTTCGGCCATTCTCTCTCCTAAAAGTCACTTGGTCGGAGGGGGTTACTTATACGTAATACTTATTGCGGTGTGTTTAAGCCTGCTCGCCATCATCATCGGCAAACCAGGGCTCACGCGCCTTCATAATCAGCGCTGCGGCGCGCTCCTGATCGAGACCCTCGATATCGAGCAGGTCATCCACTGCTTGTTCCGCCAGGTCTTCCATCGTGGAAATACCGCGACTGGCCAGCTGGAAGGCCAGGTGGCGCTCCATACCATCCATATTCAACAGATCTTCCTGGGGCTCAGAAGCATCCAGCTTTTCTTCAGAGGCCAGGGCCTGGGTGAGCAGGGAATCCTTGGCTCGGGCGCGTAACTCTTCGGCGATATCCTCATCGAAGCCCTCGATTCCGAGCATTTCTTCGATGGGCACGTAAGCCACTTCCTCTAGGGAGGTAAAGCCCTCTTCCACCAGTACAGCGGCGACATCTTCATCAATATCCAGGCGATCGATAAACACCTGCATGATGGAGCTGGATTCAGCCTCCTGCTTATTCTGCCACTCGTCGGAACTCATGACATTGATTTGCCACTGAGTCAGCTCTGAAGCCAAGCGAACATTCTGGCCACTGCGGCCGATAGCCATAGCGAGATTTTCCTCAGCTACCGCCACATCCATAGAGCCGGTGTCTTCGTCGACAACGATGGATTCAATTTCCGCCGGCGCCATGGCGTTGATTACAAACTGGGCCGGATTTTCGTCCCACAGCACGATATCCACACGCTCACCAGACAGCTCATTGGAAACTGCCTGAACACGCGCACCGCGCATGCCCACACAAGCACCGACAGGATCGATACGGCCGTCATTGGTGTTTACTGCGATTTTTGCACGCAGGCCGGGATCGCGGGCCGCGCCTTTAATTTCGATTACCTGCTCGGAGATTTCCGGCACTTCAATGCGGAACAATTCGATAATCATTTCCGGGCAGGAGCGGCTCAGCATTAACTGAGGGCCGCGGGCTTCCGGCTGGATTTCCAACAGAATTGCGCGCACACGATCACCAAGGCGGAAAATTTCGCGGCCAACCAGCTGATCGCGGGGCAGGCGCGCTTCGGCGTTATTCCCCAGGTCTACAGCGATAAAGTCGCGGGTCACCTTCTTCACAGTGCCGCTGACCATCTCTCCGACGCGATCGCGGTACTCGTCTACAACTTTGGCGCGCTCGGCTTCACGTACTTTTTGCACGATAACCTGCTTTGCGGTCTGTGCAGCGATGCGGCCAAATTCTACATTTTCCACCTGCTCGCGGAAAACGTCACCTGCTTTCAGGTCAGCATCTTTTTCGTGAGCTTCTTCCAGGGTGAACTGGGTACCCAGCTCCGCCAGGACTTCATCACCGACTACTTCCCAGCTGCGGAAAGTCTCGTAATCGCCCGAACGACGATCAATGATAACCTCAATGGTTGAATCTTCGTCGTAGCGCTTCTTCGTGGCCGTTGCCAATGCCGCTTCGATGGCCTGGAAAATAATCTCCTGGTCAACGCCCTTCTCGTTGGATACCGCCTCGGCTACCAGCAAGATCTCTTTGTTCATGCAACTGTGCCTCAAAATCGCCTGAGCTCAGGCTCCTACAGGTTACTTGGTAAATTGGGGAATAATATTTGCTTTCTCGATGCTGTCGATCGGCAGCAGGTATTCATTTTCACTGTCCACGCGCAGAACGACTTCATCCCCTTCCACACCGGCCAGCAGGCCGCGCCACTTGCGCTGACCGTCGAGCGGCATACGCAGGCGCACCTCGATTTGGGCACCGGCAAAACGCTCGTACTGCTCCAGCTTATACAGGGGACGGTCTAGTCCTGGGGAGGAGACCTCCAGGGTATATCTACCGCTAATGGGGTCTTCCACATCCAGTACGGCACTGGCCTGGCGACTGACTTTCTCGCAGTCCTCCACACCTATGCCATTTTCAGAATCGATATAGATGCGCAGCAGCGCGTTGCGACCATGGGTCTGATAATCGATCCCCCACAGTTCACACCCCAGCGATGCCACCACCGGCGCCAGAAGTTCTTCCAGCAATTCGCGTTTGCTCGCCATTTACGTCACCACATACAAAAAATGGGCCTGCGGCCCACTTCGAAAATTATCTGCAACTTTTCTTGCAGATACGAAAAAGCCCCTGACGGGGCTTTGACCGCACATTCATGCAGCCAGTATGCATGAATGCAAAATTTGGTAGCGGGGGCAGGATTTGAACCTACGACCTTCGGGTTATGAGCCCGACGAGCTACCAGGCTGCTCCACCCCGCAACAACACATGCGCATCAAAGCTTTTATAGAAAAGCAAAATTGGTAGCGGGGGCAGGATTTGAACCTACGACCTTCGGGTTATGAGCCCGACGAGCTACCAGGCTGCTCCACCCCGCAACAACAAATGCACATCAAAGTTTTTGCTAAAAGCAAAATTGGTAGCGGGGGCAGGATTTGAACCTACGACCTTCGGGTTATGAGCCCGACGAGCTACCAGGCTGCTCCACCCCGCAACAACTCCGAGAAACAAAGCCTGGTTGATCTTTGTTTCCCTGCGGCGGGACCAGCCCAACCACTCAAGAGGCTGCGCATTCTATGGTTAGCGTCCCCATGAGTCAAGCCACAATTGGCATTTGTTTTCCCCTTCAGTCGGTAACAGCCTCAGATATACCTCGCTGATCAGTATAGAAAAGGAAGAAAATCCCGCAAATACAGCCCGCTGCATGTGCCGATTCTTACTTCCAATGCCTCGGCCCTGTGTGTATTCATCACATCAAGCCTTGTTGTTTAGCGGGTGAGCTGGTGCACTATGGCACGCCGTACCGGTGGAAAATGTTCACTGATACGCAATATCGCTCTGCGTAATAATTTCGCTGGAAGTCGATCATCGGTGAAAAGGTCCACAACCCGGTTAGTACCGGTATAAATAGGGTGCGAATCCAAACGGTGCTGAGCCTGATAGCGAGACAATGCAAGGGAGAGCCCCGCCGGCTGATACAGCCGCGTTACATTATGCAATTGGCTAGCCAGAGTATTCGCGCCGGCCAAGCCCAGGTTAAAACCGTGCGCGGTAACTGGGTGCATCCCCACCGCAGCATCTCCCACCAGGGCAAAGCGCTCAGCAAGAAATCGATGGGCATAAACTGCCACCAGTGGGTAACAATGGCGCCTACTGAACGCCTCAACAGCCCCAAGAGCCCCTGCGCTCTCTCTCTGTACATGGGCCGCAAATTCCCTATCGCTGTAGGCCATCATTTCCTCAGCACAATTGGCGGATACCGTCACTACCGCCGAACAGGTTTGCGCATCGGACATTGGCAGTAGAGCAAGGGTTGAACCGTAGCGAAAACATTCCCGGGCAACGCCACCATGCTCCCGCTCTGTGCGCACCGGACCTAGCACCGCAACCCTGCCGAAGTCGCGCATATCTGCGCCAATCCCAGCCATACGACGAACCTCAGAAAAGCGGCTGTCCGCCGCCACCAACAAGGCCGCAGTAACAACCTGCCCCCCCTCAAGCTGTACCAGTCGCCGACTCGTTTCGCAACGTGTGCCAATCACCTTGCTATTAGGCAGCAGCTGTATATTGCTATCCTCACGCACCGCTTCATAAAGCACCCGCCGAATTGCAGCATTGGGCACAATAAAGCCCAGTGGACCTCGCCCCCGAGTATCGAAGTCCAGACTAGAGGGGGAATCGCCATCCACCACCTGCGCAGACTGCAGCGAACTCTGCTCCTCGGGCTTCAGCCGCAGCCAAGCTCCTAGAGACTGCAACAATCTTACGGATTTGTGAGTGAGCGCTATTTCCCGCCCATCGTTCGCTGGACACGCCAGCATTTCATCATCCTGGCGCTCCAGCAACGTTACCCTGCAATCCCGAGCAGCCAGCATAAGCGCCAAAGCCAGACCCGCAGGGCCCGCCCCTACAATCGCGACATCTGTGTGCAGCATCCTCCCCCCTAGAACATCCCACTTCAATTTCTGCTTGTGATAAATAACTTTTGTTATCGACCGATCGAAGCTCACTGTATGCTGGAGTAACAGCGGGGCAACTGATACAAATCAGAAAATCTCAAGGCAGGCGCAACAAGAGAATAGGCACATACAAAGGATCGTATATGCAGGTAGAAATCGATATCGTCGACGCTTTCGCCAGCGCCCAATTTGGAGGCAACTCTGCAGCGGTGATCATTACTGAAGAGTGGCTCAGCAAATCCTTGATGCAATCCATCGCCGCACAAAACAATCTCTCGGAAACAGCATTCCTACTCAAGCGTAGCGACAGCGAATATCATATCCGCTGGTTTTCTCCGTTAACCGAAATCGACTTTTGTGGCCACGCCACCCTGGCCTCTGCTTTTGTAGTCTTTCGAAAGCACCCACATTTAAAGGTTTTGGATTTATTTGCTGAGACAGTCGGTGAGATGCATATCACTCACAGAGGGGACGGCCTGATTGCTATGAATTTTCCCTCCCGCACCCCACAGCCTTTAGCTAACATTCCCTGTGATCTGCTCGAAGGGCTATCGATCACACCGAGAGAAGTTCTGCGCAACAATCAAGCCTACTTTGCCATTTACGCTGAAGAAGAGGATATTCTGCAACTGCAGCAGGACCCCGCCAGGCTGGCAAAACTCGCTCCCTATGATGTGGTAGTCACCGCACAATCTAGGCAATACGATTTTATATCCAGGTATTTTTGGCCCAACAATGGCGGTGCTGAAGACCCAGTAACCGGCTCCATTCACACTGGACTGGCACCCTACTGGGGAGAAAAACTGGGAAGATCAAACCTGATAGCCTTCCAAGCCTCAAAACGCGGAGGCCTGCTACACTGCCAGCTTGATGGAGAGCGAGTGATCATCTCCGGCAACGCGGTGCCATACCTTAGCGGCGTGATTGATGTAGTCGAAAAGGACAAGTAGTTCTTAGTCACTGCACGATCGTCAGATTTCACGCGCAAAAAATCCTTTGCCACAAAAAAATAAATGGAGAAAAAAATGAATCACAAAGGTTCATGCCTCTGTAATGAAGTCCAGTTCACAGTGGAGGGGGTTTTTGAAAGCTTCTTCCTTTGCCACTGCGACCACTGCCGTAAAGACACTGGTTCCGCCCATGCCGCCAGCCTCTTTTCCACCTCGGCCAAGCTCCACTGGAACCACGGGGAAGAACTCATCAAGGTCTTTAAACTCCCTTCAACCCGACACGTAAAAAGCTTCTGCGGTCAATGCGGATCCGCCCTGCCCTTTGCCGACAAAGAAGCAGGATTACTGGCAGTGCCCGCTGGCAGCCTTAACAGCCCTATAACCATTAGACCCAATGCACATATCTTTATGGCCAGTAAAGCCGATTGGGACAAGGACCTTGGCAAAGTACCAGAACTCGATGGTTTCCCCCAGGTTGATAAAGCCGACACCCCCTGAAAGGAACAACGGTGCCGCTTGCAAATAAGCAAAGCAGCACCTCACAACCTTTTGTAAGTTTTAGCCTGGGTGACCATCTACTCTGGGTTGAAATAGAACTGGGGTGTAGTAAATCAGGAAAAGTGAGTAACCCAGCACCCAGGCAACAATAGCAGCGAGAAAGCCACTGGGAGCCGGCGCCCAGAAAATACGGGCCAGGGCGGATAACGCCAGTGCGGCAAACGCCAACGGCATAAGACGCGGCGCCTGTAAAATACGGCCGGTATGCCCCAAACTCACACGACTGGTCATAGCCAGAATCAAACCACCAATGCCACCCACCGCAAAAGCATGTAGCGCTGGGCTCTGCCAAGCGGGTGCGATTCCACTCCAGGCCAAAGCGACGAGAAAACAACCCAAAATCACCAACCAATAACTGAGGTGTAGGGACCAAACCATGGGCTCCGCCCAGATCTTGGTGGGATGCCAGCGCAACACTCTTACCAGCTGCAAAACACCCAGGGTAATGGCCAGCAATGCCCAAACTATCTTGGGCAGATCCAAGGCCACACTAAGCAGTAGGAGTACGACCGCAATATGCGTGCCCCATTCCACAATGGGTAACTTCTCACGCGGGCTCAAATGGAAACGTCGCGCAGTAAAGAAAGGAATAACCCTGCCACCAATCACCAAAATAATCGCCGTCACCAAGAGCAGAGCCATCAACGCCACCCGGCTCTGCGCAGCGGGTAACAACCAGTGGCTGGCCGCCAGTCCAGCAAAGGCCAACATAGCCGGCAGTACAAATAAGTTGCGCCATTGTTTGGTGCGCAGTACACGCGCCCCTAACAAGAATGCAGCCAGCAGGAAGAAAGACACCTCGGCCACGACCGGCATCCACAGAGGCACTGCCGCAAAGAGATATCCCAGGCGTGCCAGCAACCATAAACCCACCAGGCTTATTAGCTGAGTCCCCTTTGGTGAGGGAATTCCGGTCCAGGTTTGCATGGCGGTACCCAAAAAGCCCACCACTACTGCCGCGGCAAAGCCAAACAACATTTCATGGGAATGCCAGGCAACCCCCACACGTAGGGCGGGCAGCTGCCAACCGGACAGAGAGGCCTGCCAGATCAGTAATGCAATCATGCTCCACAGGGCACCACCCCAAAAGAAAGGTCGAAAAGGCATGCGCCAGAAAGGGGCGATGGATTCCGCGCTCGCGCGGTCGACAATGGGTATCACAATCTTTTCTCCTTAAACAAAGGGAGGTTAATTCTCCCGGGGCAGGTATTTGCCTTCACAAGCCTCCATTCACAGTTAACACGCACTGCACAACGCCATTATCACTGTTTCGAAATCAGCAATTTAAACGCAGGAGCCAAGAAAGGGGGCAGCACCAATAAGTCCCGTTTCTACTCAATGCCCAATGTAATGCCAGCCTGATGATTCACCACAATGTGAATTAACACCTGAGAGTCCATTCTAAGAATTGAGCACTCCGCTTATTTTCCCCCAATCAACCCTATTAGTTAATAGGCAAGGGGCATAGTTTTTAAAATTTATAACCCTATACAAAAAGCGGGCATTTTCCCCATAAAAAAATCAAATAATGATTGACAAAAAAGCAACCCCAGCAAAAAACCACTAACTTAAAGTTCAACTTTAAGTTAGTAAGCCAATAACTTTATGCAAAGAATCCTCACTGGCTATCGATAAAATTTATAAACACCGAAATATCAACAATTAAACAACTAGGATTTATATTTTACATTTTGTTGTCTGCAGGCTTTCCTCGTACAAACAAAACACATACCAGCAGCGCCAATAAAGCCAAGTAAGCATTGACCACAAACGCACGATCAATACCTGTGGCTAAGCTCGGGGCCAAGGATACTATGGTGGTATTCATTGCCAGTCCTATCGCCCCACCAATAATCTGAAACATAAAAATCAGGGCTGCAGCAAGGCTAGCTCGATCAGGGCCCACTGCAGTAACAGCAGCAGTGGTAATGGTGGGAAAAAATAGACCCAGCCCAATTCCTAGAGAAATTAAGCCAGGTACTAAATGAAAATAACGGGTGTGCTCCAAGAGGTTCGATAACAAAAACATCCCTCCACCAAGAAAGATAGCTGCCGCTGACAAAATCACTTTGGCCCCAAGCATGGCATATAGCCTGCCAGCAACATAGGAAATAATTCCATAAGTAATCATAACCGGCAGCAAGCCGGCACCAGACCAGACAGCGGAGAGTTTTAATTCTTTTATTAAAAATTGTGGCACATAAAGCAACATCGAGACAAAAATCACGGAGAGTAACAGCGTGGTAATGCCCACAGTAAAAAATCGCCCATTTGTTGCCACATCCGCAGGGATGAGTGGGCTTACCCTCGCATGAGCCTCTACCCAGGAAAAAGAACAAAATGTAATAACAGAAACGATAAGCAAACCCAAAACCAAGGAGCTACTCAAGCCCATATCCACAACAAAATCCAGAGCCAGCAAGAGTGTTAATAAAGAAATCGACAAGAAAATAATTCCTGCATAATCCACCTGCTCACCAGATTTTTCTGGGCTGTCATCATCAATTACTCGCCAGCTAATCAACATAGCGATAAGCGCAATAGGGAAATTAATAAGAAATATCCAACGCCAACTAAGGAAATCAGTAAGCAAGCCTCCGAGTAGCGGCCCAACCGAATTGGCAAACCCGCAAACTGTCATAATCAAACCACCAGCCTGTCCAGCGCGATCCTCCGGCATAATCTGATAGGTCATCCCAAGAATTGCCGGCCACATCAAGGCCCCACCCACCCCCATCAGCGCCCGGCTGCCCAATAGCATCCAGACATTCACCGCAAAGCCACCCAATAGAGAAAACAGAATAAAAATACTGCTGCCAATAAAAAACAGACGGCGGCGCCCAAACATATCAGCCAGGCGACCTCCGGTGACAATCAACACACCGAATACCAGTGCATAACCGTTAATTACCCACTGCATCGTAGAAATATCTGCCTGGAAATGTCTCTGCATAGCCGGTATTGCCACAGAGAAAGCTGTAAAGTCATTGGCAATTAGAAAAATCGCAAAGGTTAATGCGGTTAGAGCAATGATCTGCTTTTTTGAAAGTGCCTCTTTTGCCGCTGCCATAGGTACTCCAGGCTGCCAATAGCTGAATTTATCGGCTCAATCTATTCACAATTTTAGAAGTAAAAAGTTGATCTCAAACTTTAAAGGAGAGGGTTCAATTTGACATTTTAGGAGCTGGAATCTAATTACTGATAACAAAGTCCTATATTACTGAGAAAACCCCCTTATAAACCGTAGCCACCCAATAGCCTCCTACTTTCTTCCCAGGATTTCTACACTTCTCTCTCATACCGCCTTCCCGTTTTATCACCAACACTTACCCATGTAACAAGGTGAGTCCGGAAAGTTACTCTCAGAAATGAATTAGGGTATCTCACGGCACAGTGAGAACGAGGCAGTAGAATTCAGATTTTAATCCTATGCGCCATGAATTTAATTCATCAGGATGAGAATAGTGAAACCCATCCTGATTCAAACTCCGCCATCGACCGGCACCTAGGTAAAGACAAGCAGTAGTGCCATTAACAGTGGTTTGGGAAGGGTTCTATTAAGTTGTTCTGGAACTGATCCGCCGCTAAAGCCGATCCAATGCAGTAAACCGACTTCAGCGCTAGGCAGAGGCGGAAAGTAGTCGCCTGCGCCTGAAGTCGGACTTTTACGAACGAACAAAAAATAATATATAGATCTCAGTGCCAACTGTGAATAACATCCAGTGTACACACTGTAACTACAATGACTCACACTTACGATATAACCCCGCTTACTTAAAGCGATTTACCGTCATAGTTAAAGATTTAGGCCAGACTACACTTACAGTCGAGCCAGGCAAAAGTAATAGGGCTGTTATTCTATAGCAACCACCCTAGCTGTCTTTTTGTACTCACCATTTACTGTTACACCATATACGATCCCCGTGCGCTATATTCATATCTGCCAGCACTTTATCGAAAACACTATTAATTTTAATCTAGTGGAGAGCTACCGCTATGCTCGAACGGAAAACTGTCGAAGAGGTATTCAACGCTCTCCGTACCGACCCCCAACCATTTTTAGAGCGCGTTGCGAACAATGTGCACTGGGTTGTAAAGGGCACCCATGCTATGGCTGGTGAATATTCCTCCAAGAAAGAATTGGTCGAGCGTGCCTTCCATGGAATTGGCAAGGTACTCCAAGGAGGTAAGGTAATGATGGAGGTCAAGCGAATACTAATCGACGGGGACTATGCAGTGGTTGAAATGGAGAGCACCTGCATCGCATTAAATGGTAGAAGATACAACAATACCTACTGTTGGATTGTTAAATTTGAGAATGGCTTAATTACTGAAGGCACTGCCTATGTGGATTCTGCACTGGTACAGCAGGTCTTGGACGAAAACTCTTAACCCAATTTTTTATTGCCGAAAAACTTGCTTTGGCTTCAGATTGTATAAAAATTATCTGTACAAAGCCCGGTAGCAATACTTGCTACCGGGCCCACTGATCAGTAAAGAGCCGCATATTTACGGCCCCAGATTTTAAGTCGCCACTATCGCCACTATTAGTTAGTTTTGGTAATCGATAGTCATATCAAAATTACCCTCTACACATTTAGCGTAATCGCCTTGATTCAGTGCGGAGTAGGCGGTTTGATAGTTCACCAACTGACAGGCAAAACTCTCATTATTGGGATTGTCGGCAGACCAGCCCCAATCCTTATCCCAATAGATACTCAGGGAGGCTGCACCACCGGTCTCAAACTGACCCATATTGGCACATCCCAACTCTTCATCCACAGGAATATTCACGCCCAAATAGTCGGTGAAACTTTTGTAGTATTTCATGCGATTCTGAGAGCGAGCGTCCTCTGAACCCTTACTACACTCGATAGCGCCGTTCACAATGTTGGTAGTGACACCAAAACCGGAACTCAGGTTATTGGCCCGGTCAACACTATTAGGCTCCCAGGTCCCATCAACCACATGCAACATGCTCGGCTTGGGCGGCTGTGGATACACGAAGAAGAAAATAGCGCTCGCCAGATTCAACCAGGTATCCGCAACCAGCTCCGGATTTTCCAGCAGTGTATAAATATCACCGTACATAGCCTGGGAGAAAGGCCCGTAGTTATAGTTCCAGCTCAACTGCTTGGCACCGCGGCCAAAATAACTCTTGTAACCGCCATCGGCATTGATGGCACAGGGCCATACATCCGCCGCCCAGCTGCTGCTGGATTCGCAGGCGCCATAACCACCGGAGGTTTCCTCAGTCCAACCAATCTCACGAATCCAGTAGAGACCCTGACGCCATTCCGGCTCATCCCAGGCCGCCGCATGGGCACCGGTTTCCTGGCCAAAATGGGCAAACATTACTGCCAGCGCTTTACGGCAAATAGCATCGGAATTGCGACCATCGGTGTAGTCACCGCAAAAAGCAGGAAACTTGGCCACTGCGCGCAGGAAACTGGTGTAAGTGTATGCATCGGCCCGCAGGGGGAACAAATAGTCCCAGGTATCCTCAGAAATAATACTCTCAACACGCTGAACATTTGTCGGGTTGGCACTGCGACCGGGTTGAACCGCTTCCACAATCGCGTTATCTCGGGTCTCAACAGTATTTTTCACTTCTTGCAGAAGCGAATCAGTGGTACGGGCACTCTCCTCCGCCTTCAGTTCACTCAAGCCCATGACATGACCACTTGCGGAGGCACAACCCGTTTGATTGATGCTTACCTCTGCAACGTCACTGGCCGCAGAGGAATCGGTAGCCGTCAGCTGGAAGGTGTAGGTCACATTGCTGTAAACCTCAGACAATACCGCCTGAGTGGAGCTACCCACGTAGTTTGAGAGCTTGATGGAAGGGCCACCTGTCTGGCTCCAGATATAGCTCATACCGCTACCACCGGTAGAGTCAGAACCATCCAGAGTAATGCTGCCGGTACAGCCCACACTATTGGCAGAGGCGGAGATCACCGCATTCACTGCACCACCTGAGTTGCCATTATCATTGGCGTCATCACCGTTACCAGCGTCAATGGCGAGGTTTTGCACTGTAACCTGCGCCTCCTCACTGGTTTCACCATCGCTGACAATCAGACTAAAAACAAAGTTCACATCATAGGTTGTGGCCGGTAGAGTCACAGAAGTCGAGGCGCTTGTCGCTGAGGCAATATCCGCTTCAGGAGCGCTCGGTGAGAGCTGTGCCCAACTATAACTGAGCGTGCTATCACCGCCGGAAGCACTAGCGCTGAGCTGCACCGTACCTCCACCAGTCACTTGTGTTTGTGAAGTAGACAGGTTGAGAGAGATCGGAGTATTGCCGGTATCGCCGTTGTTACCGGTATCTCCTCCACTATTACCGCCGTTATTACCGCCAGAGTCCCCGCCGTTTTCACTTCCATTGTTATCATCGTTAACGCTACATCCATCGGCCTCTTTGCGAACCCATGGTGAATCCCAGCTATTTTCCGCTGTCAGTGCATCAGAGGGTAAGTCACTGCCATTTGCCCACCATTGCGCAACAAAAATATCGCCGGCATAGCAAACTTCACTGCCCTTGCGGTAGCTTTGGCCGGATTGGTAAGCGGCTGCGTCACTGGAGCCATCACTGCCGGAATTACCTGAACCAGCAGAATTTCCGGAATCAGAATTGTCGTTGTCATTGTGATTATCGGAATGATCACTGTCACTACTATCATCAGAGGCGTCGCAGACTCCTGTTTCTTGCACGATCCAGGGGGAATCCCAGGTGTTCTGCGCAGTCAGGGCCTCAGCTGGACGCTGTTCTGCAGTAGCCCACCACTGCGCTTTAAAAAGATCGCCGCCATAGCAAACTTGGCTACCTCCCCGGTAATGCTGGCCTTCCACATAGTCTTCTGCGGGCTGATCGGCTGCCACAGCCTGGGCACCAATGATCAATGCCGAAGCAATCGCTGTACGAATAAAAAGGTGGCTCATAGAGTCTCCACTATTCATTTTTAGGGTTCTATTCAAAAATGGATGTATGCAAGGAGGTAGTGCAGCACGCTAGTGTTATTACAAGAAGTGCGGGCTAAGATTTTATCGTTAAACTCTATAGTGGGTTTTCAATTTCTAATTATGTGGTCAGAATTTATAAACCATCTGACTTTAGCCCCAGGCATTGAGAGGAATAATATTCCTATCCAATTAGACTCTCATTTCGGCACAGATAAACTGAGCCATGTGATACCTTCAACAAATACTTAAAATTTTTCTGCGCTTTATAGCCAAAACCCCATACATACACTGCAAATTCGATAGAACCTTCTCAGAATGGTTCCCAGCATAAAAAACAATTCTTTACAAAACAGCTACCTCAAAACACGCATAAAGTACTAGGAAGCGGAAGCAAATAGGAAAGCTATTCCAAAGCATATGAGAAACACCTCAGCCTAGAGCCAACCCAGCCCATCTTAAATAGAAATTTAATTTTTAATAAAACAGACAAATCAATACACAAAAAGCACATCAATATCATTCCACAGATAATTTTTTGCATATTTCTTCCATATTTATATATTTCAGGCTGTCGGCAAATGTAAAAAAACAAATGGGCCAATATTATTCTCCAGAGCAATTCCTCCCGTACTTCCAACAATCCAGCTTTACAGCCCTCCCTTTCCCTATGAGTGGGCTAGAGCCTCAATAGAAAATCTCTGGTAAAACTCTCAATTCCCATTCAGCCTCAACTCCACCTTTACAACTGAATCGGCTATCGAACTGATACCTTCAACCTACAGCCCAGCTTGAGCCTCATTCGAATTACCCTTAAAGGACAACCAGGATTACCTAGCAACTGTTTCCCACCATATGACAAAATAGAAAAAAACATTAAAAAAACACAGAGAAAAAAACTAATAGATCAAAGAGCAAGATATTGGTGCAAATCGCACTCAAGGCAATAAGTCATAATCCCAGGCTTAGCATCAATACCCCCCGTAATTAGAGCAACCTCTGATGACTCTGAGATTAGCAATCATTAAAATAAAGCAGCATTAAGAAACTTATTTGGAGTCTAATCGATATAAAGATAAAGACACGAGCCAATAAGGCATCAGATCTATCACAACTTCTATTTCTCTTCCAGGCTCTACCCACTAAGTAATGAAGGGTTGCCAGCGGGGTCAGTGAAAACTAGGATACAACTTCAAGTCTGCTTGAGGTCAATACAGATGAGTGGTCAACAGGATATAGATATTCGCGAAGTCGCGAAGCGCAGTGGGCTTCCCTCCTCTACCCTTAGATATTATGAGGAGAAGGGTCTGATCCAATCTATCAGTAGACGAGGTATTGCCAGAGTCTTCCATATCAGTGTGCTAGAGCAGCTCTCTCTAATAGCTCTGGCACGCTATGCGGGCTTCTCTCTCGATGAGATCGCTAGTATGTTTACATACAACGGAAAACCCAATATCGATCGGGAGCAATTGCTCGAAAAGGCCGATGCAGTGGATAAGAATATCCGCCGCTTGGAAGCCATGCGCGATGGTTTGAGGCATGTGGCAAATTGCCCAGAGGACAATCAGCTGGAGTGTTCAAACTTCCAAAACCTTGTGAAAAGAGCAATGAAATTACAGCAAGAGCCTATTGATGACTCTACCGAAACGACTCAGAACAAGCTAAGTCACAGCCAATAATCTGTTGTTCTCTTAAAGATGCCACCCCACTAACCTGTTGAGAAGCTTGTAAACGGTTAAAGATTTGATAGAGAGCTAAATGAATCACTACATATTGTGATACCTATAAATGCACCTTCCAAAGAAATCAATACTGGCAGCCCAAGATCTTATTGAGGATGCCGCCAGTTCTGAAAACAAGAAAAGCAATCTACAAATAAAACGATTAATGACCGGTACATTTAAAAAAGTCATGAAGGTATCAATTCACAGCCACCCATTTTGTACTTTACCAACCAGATACTTCCCTTGAGAGCTGTACTATCGTTGTGATAAGGAAAACAACAGCTTGCTATTATGAAGGTACTGATTGTCGGTGCGGGACCAACTGGTCTTACTCTTGCCGTGGAATTAGCACGCCGGAATATATTTGCCAGGATTATAGATAAACGTGATAGTGCCTCTACTCTGAGTAGGGCCGTTGGTATTACCTCTAAAAGTTTAGAGCTACTATCACACTCAGGTGTATCTAAAAGGCTGATTGAAGAGGGGGTGCCCATTCAAAATGCTTGTATCTATCAAGATAACCACCTTGCTTTGACCTTGCCGCTGCATTCAAGTACCTCTTATTTTCCTACCATATTGGGGTTACCCCAAGACCGCACCGAAACAATCTTAGCGGAGTCTCTGGCCTCCATGGGTGTGGAAGTCGAGTATAAACTCGCACTCAATGAGCTTCATGAGGAAGCGCAATCCGTTATAGCTCAATTATCCAGTGGAGAGGAGAGTAGCTTCGATCTGATTATCGGCGCAGATGGTGTTCGCAGCGCAGTTCGACAAGGTGCCAATATCCCCTATCCCGGATTTGATTTAAACGAAGACTGGTCAATCGCCGATGTGGAACTGGATGATTGGCCTCATCCACAAATGTTCACCCTCACGCAGACCAAGCCGGGAATAGTGGCAGTGTCAGTCCCCATCGGTAAAAATCGCTATCGCTTTGTTGGTAACTGCGAGAAGGTTTTGGAAGTCTTTCCGCTGCCGCTAAGAATTCACAAGGTGAGGCGGGAAGGGGTCTTCAAGATATCTATCCGTCAGGCACAGAGCTACTCCAAGGGCAGAATACATCTAGCCGGTGATGCTGCACATTGTCACTCCCCAGTTGGCGGACGAGGTATGAATTTGGGTATCGCCGATGCAGCCGAGCTAGCTAAATGTATTGCAGAAGGCCAGCTAGATGGTTATTCGGCGCTACGCCATCGGGAAGATAAGAAGGTTATAGATATCACAGAGCGAGGAAGAAAAATTGTCACGTCACAATCATTTCTCACCAGGCTCGAATTTTCTGCCTTATTAGCCGCGGCCAATCATCTACCATTTGTTCAAAGAAGGCTCAGTAGGTTTGTGGTTGAGTTTTAAGGAGAGCAATAATCCCGCGCGGCCCTCTTTACTAGGCCACACTAAACTCTGTCATCATGCCAGAGTCCTCGTGCTCCAGAACATGGCAATGCACCATGTAGGGCATATCCGGCATCGCCTCCAGAGGAAAACGTACATAGATTTCTGCACTACCGGCATTGGATATAGGCACCGTATCCTTCCAGCCACGCATATAGGCCGGCGGCGTAGCATCGTTAAATTTAACCAGCCGAAACTGGCAACCGTGAATATGGACCGGGTGTAGCATAGTGTCTTTACCCTCAGAAATTCGCCAGTGCAAGTCTGTATTAATGGGGGCCTTGAACCCAGGTTCAGTGAATGAAAATGAAACACCATTAACCGCATTAGCGGTCAATTGTGCTTTCAAAGGCAACGCCGGCGCCTCAGTGATGAGTTTGAGCACCCTGGCTACCACAGCAGGGTCCGTTTTTCCCGAGGCTACCATTTTTTCCAGTCCTGTCGCATCAATAAGCTTGTCCGCGATCTGCCAGCGGTTCATCTGCATTACCAACTTCTGGCTGATCGGCGGCAGCTTAACCGGTATTTCAGGCATTGATACCAGCCGCTCAGGCAAAGAGCCCCGCCCCTCCTCATTAGTGGGCACCACACTGAGAAACACTACAGGCCCATCGAATGGGGGCAACCGCATCACCTGCTGGGACACTGGTAGAGTTATAAAATCAAAGGGCTGGCCATTGCGAGCGTCCACCATTACCTCGTAACGCTCCCCGGCAGCTATGGGTAATTCTTTAACCTCTACGGGTTCCGGTAAAAATCCACCGTCTGTGGCAATCACATAGATGGGCCGCTGATCACTAGTGGAGAGTCGGTAGTTACGAGCGTTTGATCCGTCCAGAATCCTGAAGCGCACCCATCCTCTTGGGGGATTAACCACCGGATTGATCACGCCATTAGTGAGTAGGTGGTCACCACAATAACCGGCGGCAACAGTAATTTCATTAAAGCGATGAAAGAAACTGCCATCTTTATTGAAGCGTCGATCCTGGATAATCACAGGAATATCATCCACGCCCCAACGCTTAGGTAGAGGCAGCGCATCACTATTCTCATCATCGATAATAATAAGCCCTGCCAATCCCTTGAGTACGAGCTCGGCAGTAGTGGGATAGAGGTGGGGATGGAACCAAAGTGTCGCCGCCTGCTGGATAATAGGCAATTTTGCAGTCCAAGTCTGACCTGGCTTGATGGGCATATAGGGACCACCATCGGCATGACCCGGCACAATCAGGCCATGCCAGTGTGCCGTTACATTTTGAGTCAGCAGGTTATGTACATTAGCAATCACCGTTTCACCTTTGCGTAAGCGCAAAGCCGGCCCCAAAAAGGGCCCATTAAATCCATAGGTTGGCGTTGTTACTCCTTTCAGGAAAGTCTGCTTGGCTGGCTTAGCCACTAGATCAATTTTGCCCGATGAGTCAGCTCTCAATTCAGGGGGAATTGGCAGCAAGGGCCTTGTAGAAGAGTCTGCGGGGCCAGTAGATTGGGCCTTCGTATGGGCTCCAGTCAATAGAGAAGCCGCCAAGGTACCTAAACAGAAGTCCCGACGCGATAAACGAGACACGAATAACACCTCCTTGTAACCCCGGCATTAGCAGTTAGATCTTTTATAGTGCTGCTTGAACAGTTTGTTTACAGTAACCGCATCAAGCCTTAAGGCAGCATAGACCTTAAAAAACAACCAGTGAAATGGAAAATGAAATCGAAGCGCCAGATACTAAAGAAGCAAATGCAAAATCCAAAATTAACACTACGAAAAAACTATTGATGTAGGCAATATATTTTCATCTCTAGCGGGTAAAGAAACCACATAACTAAAAGGATTATACGGAATCCAATTTACTGGATATCCTGTAGTTTCCCACAAGCAAAGATATCTAGCCCCTTAGATAAAAACGGCTCTATATTGATGTAGAAAAACATAAAATATGAGAAATTTTTCTCGTATGCGAATCTCTTAAATTATCGATACTGGCAGGGAAAATTCCTGTGCAATCTTAAATAAATGATCAGAGCTTTCACTTTGATGCAGGTGGCACTCCCAAAAATGGCACACAAGAAAACAATAAAAATGGTTTGGCCGCCAACCTGTCATTTATCACAGTTTCTCAATCTACCAATTACCCAAATTAAAAAATCGATGTCAATGAAGGACCTTCGTGAAAACGGATGCCAACACCATACTTTCTTCTCATATAATTAGTACTTATCTCTTATGGCGTGAAATCTGGCCTACTCTGATACTTTATGAGAAGTTTTACCCACATGCACGAAGGGGACTCAAAGTGAATAATCTGGCCTCACAATATCTGATTACTCAATAAATGGTTGAGTGCAATTAGCCCTTCAACACAAAGCCTCTATCTTTTTTGGCTTTTTACAACCTGTTAAGTAAGGTCATAGGTTTCCAAAAGCCGACCTCCGGTACTGACGATTTCCTTATATTTAAGTAGTAAAGGAGACACTAATGCCCCCGTATATCAATTTTATTCCTGGGGTGCTTATTTTTCTCAGCGCCACGACTCTTGCGGTAGACAACTCTATTCCACGGAACCAATTAGCCTCGATAAACAGCCTTAACAGCAATCAATTATCACTGGAAATCAACAACTCTATCGAGGAAATTCAGTCAGGTCATAACAATAAGACCATTATTGAACAAAAACCTGAAACTATTGATAGCAGTATTCAAACCACCCAAACTGGCCAGAGAAACCAAGCCACTATTTACCAGATTGGCAGCATCTCATCGTCTATTACAACCCAACAGCTTGGTAACGCCAACATAGTATCTGCCAGCCAGAATAATAGCCTCGATAACAAAATATCCATATTACAGATAGGCAACCAAAACTCATCTAATGCCACTCAAAATGCAGGAGAAAACAATAGAGTCACAAACATTCAAGAAGGGGATGACAATATATTTATTTCCAATCAAGAATCCAGCACTTCCAGCAATATAGAAGCTACTCAATATGGGAATAAACATCAAATTGCTATAAAGGAAAATGAAACCAGTTTCTCCAACACCATATCGTCCCTTCAATATAACAAAGAAAACTTTGCCTCTATTTATTTGGTTGATGTTAACAATAGCAATATTGACCTGCTCCAGGATGGCAGTAAGAATTTCATTGAGATATCTCAATCTTTGTCTACCGAAAGCAGATTAGAAGTCCAGCAGTATGATAAATTTAACCTCGCGCTGATTAGCCAGGAAAAAAGCTTTTTTAGCAATATTACGATGTTACAAAGGGGCGAAGCCAACCAGGCCTCAGTTATGCAGTCTGGGACATACAATACCATTGAGCTGTACCAGGGGGGGAAAGATAACGATGCCCTCCTAAAGCAGGATTCCAATCAAAGTACAATGGAGATCCAGCAATCCAAATCGGGTAATCAGATCACCGCTAACCAACTCATTACAGAGCTAAGCACACTACAATCTAACCAATTTGGCTCAGACAATATATTCACAGTGAATCAGAGTGGTCTCTTCATCAATATCTCTAGCGAACAGCTTGGTGCTAAAAATATTAGTGAAATTGAACAAGCTGGAGAATACCTTAGTATTATCACACACCAGACAGGCTCTGAAAATTTTGCAAATATTATCCAGATAGGGGAAGATCTGAGCATATCTGCTAGTCAAGTTGGTGACCGAAATAACCTCTCTATTATCCAAAAAGGAACTTCAAATTATATTAAAAGCAAACAAATCGGCAATGAAAACAGACAGGATATCGTGCAAACCAGCCAAAATAATTACATCATGGTTATTCAGACTGGCCAAAATAATAGTAGTGTGATATGGCAATAACTTATAGATAAACTCAACCTCTAATACTGCGAAATACGTTAAATAACTCATCAATAAAAGCAGTATTATGTATCAACTAAAAATATAAGATTATTATTTAAGTGAACTTTTAGAATCAAATATTTCCAGATTATCATCATAAGCAAAACACGTTTACCTACCAGAAATTCCAGTGGACCAAAGAAAATCGCCCCTTCACTGATAAAGCATTCATGCGAAATACTTCATAATCAGTAAGGATTTTAGCACCTTGCCAATTTCTACTTCCTCCTTAAAGAAGCGCCTTAAAAGTCCTTGATTTAGATAATATGTAAAATTGGTAATGGATAGCCTGAATAGCAGGCCTAGAGCGAGCCAAAGCAGAGGGTAACCGAATGAACTTTTTAAGAGGTTACAAGACAATCTACCTGCAGGATAAGAGAATTCCAGTTATCACTTGGAACCAATCGATGTTAACCAACCAGAGCTAAGTCTCTTCATCTTTTGATGTATCCGCTCACTATTAATAGTAATGCTAGTTCTTCACGGAGTTCTGATTATTTATTCTGGAAAACATTTAGATAGGAAACGAATGGTAAACTAACACTTCTGGACAAACTGCTATATGAATTTTTAGACTGGTTAAAATGGTGCCGATAATTTTTACCGGCACCGCCACTCTACTAACTAAAACTTTTCGTAAGTAAAGACTTTTAAATCTACATCGTTAATTACATCCAAGTCACCCTGGATATCGATGGTTAAGGTTTCACACTTCTCGCCCGAAATTGAGGCGTTATCTATAGTTAAGACCACCTCACTACGAAAATCTGAAATAGGTACATTGGTGAAAACATTTTTATTATCCCTGTCAGCTCCGATTGCAGTTTTACTACCATCTTTAGCAACACAGTTTGCGGTGATCCTAACATCATAAACAAAATCGAAAATCCTGGGATGATTTCTAGTGTAGCAATTATCCCTTCCGTATGTATAACGACAAATAACATCAGGGTTAAGCCGACCTAAACCTGAAACAATTGCGGTAATATCAAAGGTAATTTCCTGCCCCTCATCACCTAGGATATCAATGTCGGCAACTCGCTGAGTATCTGAACTATGAGAGTAATCTGTGACACTATGCTTAACTCCGCTAATAAAAACCATTTCAGCAAACGATTGACTCACGAATAGTAAAGCCAGTGCGGGTAGCATATACTTCAAAAACTTCATTTTTCATCCTTAAAAAAATATATACGAGCAGGCAGTATAAATACTCTGTTGTTAACTAACAAGAAATCACCAACCTCACTCAGAAAAACTGTTAAGATTCCCTAGCCACAAGAATCCCTGCACCGCAGTCATTTTAAGAGGTGGAAAATATACGTCGAGCTGTGATAGCGGCTAACATGCTTCTGAGAATGCACCAGGGTACCATTTACCAACAAGCAAATTGAGTAATGGCTGATCTGGCATATAGACTTCATATATGAATCTCAAAAAAAATTTTCAAGATGCCGATAATATTGACAAGTTCTCTGTCTATTACGAGAGTGCTTGCTAGATCTCTCATATATTTTGTTTACTCTTGCGATAAAGTATAGGGTTTTTTGAGCATCGCAGGAGACACTTAAGATATCTAATCAAATTATTTAATGGGATTTTAGGAGTTTTTTTTTTTGGGGGGGGGGGAGGCAGATTTATACAACCCAAGAAATTATACTTTTTATCCAAAACTCATTACTTCAATCTACTGACTCCTCTATAAAGGCAAGCCTTAAGATCTGTATCAGACAGCCCACCCACCCCAATTTGTCAGTTCGATATTTATATCCACTGTGATTTACACTCAAATTTTGGCTTGACTGAAATACAGTTTCATAAAAAGCAAAATCATCAGGTTAGATTCGCCTCTGGAATTAATGGGCATCCTTACTCACTAGCATTAAGCCTCAATCTACCCCCAGCGCTTTAAAAACTGCATCGACCGGATCTGCATAGAAGTTAGTTTGGAACTTGGTAAACAGTTCTGCGGGAATTGTGGGGATATCTGCGGCGCTGGTAATCGGTAGTGCAACACGCTTACCACCTCCATCAAAAGCGACTTGCAGACTCTCCGCGATACTTTCGGCAGGAGTAACGCTCCCCCCCAAACTCATATCCCCTAGCACAACTAATTGGGCCTGAGCGGGTTTACCCATAATGCCGGATGCGAATGCCACCAAGCTCGGCAACGCCAGGGAAGCCAGTGGGCCGTTATTCTGGAGTTCAACGACATGTAGATGAAAGTCGTACTCCAGTACCTTAGCCGAGGCGGAGATCCGGGAGGCATTGGCCTTGAAGTAGTTGAAGGCGATTTTAACCTGCTCTTTCGCCGTATTGGAGTTCCACAGCCCGGAGGTCGCCAGCTTGCCAGTGCCCTTGGTAACCTGTAACTCCAAGCGATAGAGTCCCGGAACACCCTTATTACTAATGCCAATGGTATGGATAAAGCCCGGTTTCCCAGGACCCTCGGCAATCAAAGCGCCGCCGCCCTGCTCTTTTACGGAGACAAAGTGCTCTTCCAGGGATTCAGCATCGATATAGCTAAAGTGCACATCATAGAACTCCATTCCACCGATTTTCTTTAGCTGCTCTTTCACTCGCCGACGCACCTGCAAGGCGTACTCCAGGCACTGGCGAACGGCTTCTTTATCGAACTGGCCATGAGGATATAACAGCTTAAGCAGGCCCGAGACGGTTTTGCGCACAGCAATAGTGTCCCGCTGGTTTAGGTTACTGCCGAGTTTGAAGTACTTATCGATAGCGTCGGCAAAGCTGCGTTTACGCATTTCGCGAAAGAACTCCGCCAGGTAATCGACAATTAAACCGTTGCGGTTGGTGAAAAACTCCGGGCGCATTTTGGGAATTTCCCAACCTGGAATATAGGCATGAAAGCGATCGAAGAAGGCGGAGTCGATCATCGGCTCTGGAAAGGGCGCCAATAGATGGCTCGTTTTGACCAGGGACTCGACAGACTGGTTGATATTGCCCACGAAGACCATGGAAGCAGAGGCCTCCATCTGTTCACGACCACGGGCAAATGAACCCGAGGCCATGTAGTCTTTCATAATCTGGACACCATCTTTATCTTTGAAATTAATGCCGGCTACTTCGTCGAATGCGACTAAGTCCCATAAACCCACCAAGCCAATGCGGCGCGAGCTCATGTTGTAAAACAAATTGGCAACGGTTGTTTGCCCCCCGGACACCAAAATACTGTTTGGCGAGCACTCTTTATAAATATGGCTCTTACCGGTACCCCGGGGCCCGAGTTCACACACGTTGTAGTTGTTCTCTACAAACGGGATCATCCGCGCTAGCAGGTGCCACTGCACCGAATCATCCAGGTTAGAGGGCTCCATGCCGATAGAGCGAATTAATGTTTCTCGCCAATCCTGCACACTCAGAGCCTGCCGGCCCACGTACAACTCATCCATATGCATATGCGGCATCTGGATGGGTTTGAGCACCGTTACTCCAAATGGTGAACCTTTTTGCCCCTCCTCGTGGTAGTAGCTCAGGGTAGCAATCACCCAGATTCCACCAACGAGGAGTTTTTCGTTATCCTTAACGATACCGGCAGAAATCTCCGCATCCTTGATCCCCAGATTACTAAAGGTCGCCTCATAGACATCTTTGCGCTCGTTCAAGCGCACACTGACACGGTCAATAACTTTGTAACTTCCGCGCTCACGTACCAGGGATTTCACCTTCTCGGCTTCATCCGGGCGTACATAATTTTCAGCCAATACGGTTTTGACGTTATTTAGACCCTTTTCAATCACATCCGGGTCATCCGAGGCGCAGTACATACCCAGTAGATATTCCAGCACGTATACGGGAACGTTGGCACCCTCTTTGATCAGCTTGGTTAAATCTTTGCGTACCACACGGCCGGCAAAGTGTTCATTCAAAAGCTGGTCAAGATCCCTGTTAACTTCACTGTTCATTGCGTCTTCTATTTATTAATCGCTTTGCAAGCAGCCCGTTGATACGGCAGCTCAGAAAAAATCATCGGTGATCGCAAGGTCAATCACTACCCGGTAGCGCGCAATCTCTGTGCCTAAATCCTTATCTCGCAGCAGCAGGAAATACTCCTTTTTGCGCTCAAAGTCAGTACCTGAGAGAGATAGGCGAACTTTCTTTATAAGATGTGAAACCTCAGTGGAAGTGCTGTCAAATGTCACGGTCTCTTCACTAGATACCAAAACCTCACCCTCATAAATACCCACGGCGATGGTTACTGGCAACACCTGCTCACTGACCTGCTCTGTCTGCATCAGGTCAAACGATTGAATGTTGTTCACCATTTTCAAGCTGGGTTTGGGCGAGATCACAGATACTTTGCGTTTGGTGCGGCGCTCTGCTTTATCGCCGCGCAATTGCTGCACCGTGAGTACTGGCACCACAATTTCCTGGGGCATAGCACCGCCGTGTACAAAGCGGGCACCACCGACAAAGTGAAAACGGTTTACGCCCTTTGGTATCCAGAAATGGGTATCCGACTGGGTACCCGCTGTATTTCGACTGGAGCCACACCAGGCCGCGCCGGTGGTCGGCATATTGTGGCCAATAACGTAGCGTTTCTTGCTCTTTAGTGTGTTATTCGGCTTATCAACCAAGGATGTCCGATCAGCGGCTTCCAATTGACTGTGTTGAAATAAAAAACCATGGTCCGCTGTAATGAGTACCGTACTCGTATTGAGCGCCATCATGATCTTGCGAGTAAGTTCTGTCAGCTCCTCAATGGCGTGCTCCACCGCATTGAAAGTCTCCGACTCGGTAGAGGCGCTATCACCTCGGGCATCGACCACATTGTGGTATACATAGACCAGCTGTTGGTTCTTTAATGCCTCGCGGCCTTCGTCTCGGGTCCACCGTTGTACCGTCTCCGCCTGCACCGCCATACCGCTGTAAGCGCTGAGAATCTTGTTGCGGGCCTCGGTGCCCTTGCTGGATTTGCCATCCACAAAGACATCGTCACCGCTGTCCTCGCGGTATTCCAAAGTTTGATGGGGCAACAGGGAGGCCATTCCCAGCGTGGTATAGCTCGGCAATACGCCCAACTGGCTGGCTAGCGTCGCTTCGCTATAGCGTTTTTTATTGATGCGCTCCCGCAACTCCACAGCGGCCTCGTACCTAAAGGCATCGCTGATGATAACCACCAAACGGCGCTTGGGTGCTTTATCAAACTGGCTGCGCACCCAGTGCTGATAAAAGTTGTGTTGATTGGGCACGCCTGAAATCTGCCAGTGTGCCAACCTATCCTCAGCTTCTATCAACTCTCCCCAGTTCCGCGCCAATTGGCCCATAAACCAGTTGGCATAACACTGCTCTATTTCGGTATCCAACGGTTTGAGAAGCTCCACCTGCGCATTGTGAGAGGCCGTCCAGTAGTGGCGGTAGGCGCTGTCGAAGCGGTATAGCTCAGATTCATAGGCCTTATAGAGCGCCTCTGCTGAAGAGAAATGGAAACCGCTGTGATGCTCGTAGCGCAACTCAAACAGCTCAATAGCCGCAGTCAAGGCTGTGTATACCCTGCGGAACTTGCGCCGCAAGGGGTCATCTTTATGGCGCGAAGCCCAGTAGCCATCGAGCCGCTCCAAGATCACCCGCTGGAAGTGCTTCAAATCCGCAGGCTGCGCCTCTGGAATATGCTCAGCCAGGTCGGCAATGATTCTCAACTCGGCTTGTCGGAAAGTAGCTACATTGACCAGCGTATCCATGGGTAGATTCTGGATACGCTGTTCTATATTGAGCGCGGTCGCAACCCAATCCGCAATAACATCGTAAGCCGCGTAGTAGCGGGAACTGTCTCTCCAGCGGGACAGCAAAGTGCGCGCAGTGGCGCGGGCGTCGGCACTGGAAATCACTAAAGAGCGCGCCCAGTCAGGCACCTCTGAGATACTTTCGCAGAAACCGGTGGCCAGTAACCGCAGCAGACACTGGCCAAGTTTGAACGGCTCCTCACCCTTCAGTTCTTCTGGGGTGGCCGGGTATCCCACTTCCGCCTGCAAAGCCTCTACCAGTGACGGCACCAGGGCGTACTTCTCCAGCGCGTCCATCGAAGCGGGATTTTCTTCCAAGCCGGGCTGTTTATCGGTGAGCTCAGCGCCCAAGGTAAACAGAATAGAGGCGATATCGGCACTCTCGGCAGCAATCACCACCGCAATCATGGCAAGATCCAGTGCCGCTTCATCCATATCCGGCGATACAAACCGTTTTAGCCCCGCCAGACGCTCTTTGCTGCTAAGAAACTTTTCGCGCTTGGCCAGGTGTGGACGCAGGGATTGCCGATGCAGCCCCAGATCGTTAAAGAGGATGGAGATTCGATCGGCATGGAAACACCGGGCATAGAGCTTAATATCCAGCAACCAATCGTCTTGTCCGGCGGGCTCTGTATAAGGGAAATACAGCAGATATTTCCCGGCACTATCCTCAAGCTCCAGGCGCAATTTAACCGCGAGTGAAGACTCGGCCGACATATTGAGTGTTGTTACCTCTGCTAGAGAGATATCGGCTAGCACCTCAGCAAAACTTTGCTCAGGATCGTACCAAAATACGATGCGGTGGTTTTCCTGGAAAAAAGCCTGCTCTAAGCCTTGCTGTAACTGCTGTATATTCATGCAGCCTCCGGTTTTTTCCCGGTAATCGCTTTAACCTCTGCCAATAAATCGCCGAACTTGCTGTAGTTCACTTTTACCCCATCATCCAAATCCAGTGGAATTCGCTGATCCGCGAAGTGGCGCAGCTTCTCGTCGAACTGGGCTAGCTCCGCCTGTTGTTTGTGCAGCTTGGCGATTTCTTTTTCCAGGCGCTTGGTTTCCGCCGCTGAGCTGCTGGCCGCCTTATCCTGCTCCAGTTTTTGCTCGTAGGTACTCATTTTTGCGGTTAAAGGAATCACATATTCCGTACGCATACGCGCCAGTGTGCCTTCGTTATAGCGATGTAGATAGACCAGGCATTCAAAGGCCTTTTGCTTGCCAGAGCTGAACAACCAATAAATGGGGCGCTTTTTATAGGTTTGCAGGTGATCTTTGAAAAATTTAGCGCTGATATAGCGGCGCAGGGTATCGCGGCTGGACTCGTTCTTTTTGGGCGAGAGGTTGTCGGCCAAAAAGACCAGGTTTTGCTCCAGCTGTGCCGCATCCCACGCTTTGCCGATAAATTCGATCACGCGATTGCAGGCGTCGTCTGCAAACCACTCGATCTCCGTCAGCGGGATAATGCCGTCTTCGTCGGCGGGAAAGCGGGTGTAGTAACCCTCTGCTAAAAGCGCATCGAAGCCCTCGTTACCGCTATGGGCATAAATCAGGCCGGGCCGATCTAATGAATAGCGCCCCATTATGCAGCCGATGGCGTAGGAGACCAGTTCCTGCATAGTGTCTTGGCGGAAGCGGGTCCACTGTTCCTCGGCCGTCAGCTTGCCGCCGTAGCGATAGGCGGGATTTACCGTAAGGGTAATCTGCTCGATAGGGACGTCAGGGGTGAGCTCGTCGGCCAGGCCGTAGGCGTCGATAAAGAGGCGATTATTCTCCTCCTATAAGCACTGCATTTCGGCGATGGTGGCGCGGTTTTGGGTGATCCAGGCGGTGTAGCTGGATTCCAGAGTTGGCGTGGTATCGGAAGAGGCCGTTAGAAGGGGGAGGGATTGGAAATCCCAGGAGCGTTCATAGGCGTCCCAATCCGACTGAGCCATCTGACGACATCTCTCAGCAATGTCATTCGTCTGCGAAGGCCATTCCTTTGGTATCGGCAGGTTAGAAACCGAGCCCACCGAAAAATTGAGGGTTGGGTTCAAAAATCGCATGAATACAGTTGCGGGCTTGCTACACAGCATAGCCAGCTGATGTGATCGCTCAGCATCCGTAGAGAAGAGAGACGGTCCTTTGCCATCAAAGATGGCGCCGGGTCCCCGCTCTCTGACTCCGAAAAAAGAGGAGCTGATATAGGTCCACGTAACCGCCGGCCGAAAGAAACAATCTTCGTTGCGAATATTGGCGCGCGTAGTACCGCCCGCAGTCTTTACCGACTTGATAGTGTGGCCGCTATTTTCCCAGTTAACGATATGAGAGAGATTGCCAAACCACTTTCGAAAATCACCGCCCTTCTCATAGGGAAACCACTTCTTGGTTCTTGATGAGTCAGAATTCTCACACTCACCACCGAAGCCAATTGCCGACATTGAGATTTCCTGCCATTGCCGAACGAATAGGTCATTATTCGCGGTATTCATTCCTTCGCAGACTTTTGCTGACATCGACAACAATCCTGCACCTTCGAAGCAATCGATAACAGCCTTACTAGCCCAATAGGCCGCAGGACTACCGGGGATTTTCTTGAATTGAGCGTTCGCAACAGTGAAACGTGGGTTGTGATAAAAGCGTCGTTCTAGCTCCTGATTGCTGGAAACACTACCTTGCTTCTCGAAAAGACGGAGGAAACGACCACGAACTCCATGAGGAGAAGACACCTGTAGAACGAATGAGCAACTCCCAAAGTCTGACCCCCAAACCCCCCTTCCGTTATGAACGAGGCTTGAAATAGGTGCGTCGCGGAAAACCACATCCCGTAATGACTCAAATGAAGAGAGGAACATCCAGTTTGGAATGGTGATCATTCCGATATGACCGAATTCCTTCGACAACCGTATATTTCGAAGTGTGAATGCGGCATAGAGGTCGGCCTTTCCTGCTTTGAAGGATGTATTCACCAAATTCTTCAGTTTCGCACAGAAGAACTTACTTCCCATATACGGCGGATTCGCCACCACCGCATCGTACTGCGCCGCCAGCAACTCGGCCTGCTTCACAAGCGGCCCCAAGCGCTTGAGCGCCTCCGCCACAAACAGGTCCTGGCTGGCCGCTTCGCTCAGCTGCTTTAGCGCCGGCAGCTTTACAGCCAGCTCCTCGGGTACCTGAATCAACGACCCAAACGTTGTCGCGTGCTCAAACAGGCGCTTTAGCTCGATAAGATCGCCAACCTCCAGCCCACAGTCCGCGAGCGCCATTTGCACTTCGGGGTTTTGCGCCAGCCCCTTTACATCGAAGCTTGCGCTGTCTTGCAGTGCCATCACATTGAGCTTTATACCGCGCTCAAACAGCCGCCTGTCATCGGCGCGGCCCTTCATCATCAGTGCAAAACCCGTCAGCTGCGCGGCGCGCTCGTCGATATCGAGGCCGAACAGGTTTTTCTCAAGAATCAGCTGCGGTAGATCCCGCTGCCGATAACCGCGCTCTAAATAGATGGCCTTAAACAACTCATAGGCCTCCACCAGAATATGCCCGGAGCCACTGGCCGGGTCGATCAGGGTCAGCGCTTCGGGGTTGAGGCTATCCGGTGTCATGGCGGCGAGCTGCGCGTTGACTTCATCGGTCTGCTCGGCGGGTTCGATGTAGTACGCCATCTGCGCCTTGAGGGGTGACTCGGGATAGGTCGCCAGCCACTGCGCCCCGAGAGAGTTCTGCACCATGTACTTCACAATCCAGTTGGGTGTGAATAGCTGGGTGGCCGCCGGAATATCTTCTGACTTAACCACCTTGCCGATCACCTGATCTTTCTTATCGGAGATATAGAACTGGTACAACCAGCCGATAATCTCGATATCCTGCCAGTCCTGTTCCGGAATCCCGGCGATTAAATCGCGAATGAGTGAATCGGTTTTAGTGAGGTTTTGCGGCAGCAGCAGTTCGGTGGCATCGTCGAGCGCCTCGAACAAAAATGGCATGGCGCTGTGCAGGGCGTGACACTGGGCCAGTAACAGCTCACGGTACAGCGCCTCATCTTTGCTGCCATCCAATTTCAGCTCGACTACGGTTTCCCTATCCAGCCCTGGCAATTCAACATCCAGACAGTCATCCAAAATCTGGAAACCTTGCGGGTCGCTGGGGTGTGAGAGTACGCGGCGGCCATGATCGAGATAGCCTTTGAGCTCCATAAAACGGATAGCACAGAGACGGTTAAACCAACTGTAGGCGGCCTGATCCATGATGGCGTGGAAGCCTTGCGCTTCCACCTGCTGCTGAAGGGCATTGCGGGCACGGGCAATACTTTTCGGAAACGGGCGCTCGCCAATCAGTACAAGGTCCCCCTTTTGCACCATCGGCTCAATACACTCAGCGGTGATGCCATAACGGGCCGCCTGGCGAGTGACGGCATCGATAAAATCAATACGGGCTTTGGGCGCGTAGCGGGCGATATTATTGGTATTCATTGCAATATCAATTCCTGGGCACTCAAGCACAGCGAGCGCTTTACTATTTATATTCAGTGGGTTGCTGAGAGAACGGCGAGCTGTTCCAGGCGTTGGAACAGGAGCTCCTCACGCTCGGTGGAGCCCTCGGCCTGGCTCTGAATGGCATAGGGGAGATCGCTATGCTCTAGCAGCTTGGCCACTTCTGTGACGATGTAGTGCCTGACGCCTTTTTCCGCAGCCTCTACCTCTGCCTGAAGCTCCTCACGGCCGTCAATGAGATTGAGGATATCCTCAATATCTCGACTGGACATGGGGTCACTGTTGCCCCGCCCTTTATAGGCCTCCAGTTTGGTGGCGATAAAATAAACGGGATTGATAAGGTTAATGTCCAGCTCATCGCTGAGGGCGTAAGTGGTGGCGGTTTCCACGGCATCGCGGTACCAGCGATTGCCAAAGCCGAGGATTGTTTCATCGTCGGGCATAAAATCAACGCGCAGATCACCCAGCCGCATTGCGCATACCGGGAAGTCTTCGTCAGAGGCAGCGCTGTACTGCTTAAATCCCTGCCCCCGCAATTGCTCTTGTAAGTGATGAAAACCCACGTAGCCCATCACGTGGACGATAAGGTCCACGTCATCGGTATGGCGCACTTGTTCCTGCGTGTAAGCATCGGTGAGCAGCAGCCCGGTTGTGCAGCCGCCCACGAACGTCATTTGCCGGCGCAGCTCAGGACCCAGCGCCCGCGCGACCAATTTCAACATGTCGATATGCCGATTAAACGCGCTCATTCGGGAAGCTCCAGATGCTGCTTTAATAGTTTGGCGGCTAGATTGCGCTCACGGGGCTGGCCTATGCGTATGGCATCTACCAACGCCAGTAAGGCATACATCTCCGGGTCTCTCTTTACCGCTTGGGGAGCGCTTTTAAATAAGGGAGCGACTTCCATACCTTTGGTATTGCCTTGGGCATCCGCCCAAACCGGCTGAAATTCGCCCGCACTCATCAGCTTTTCCTGCAAAACCGGAGCGGCAAAGGCCGTGGCAATACCGCGAGTGATTCGCCCGGGCCTTGCCGGGAAGACATAGCGAAGGCCGTACAGGATAAATTCGTACAGTGCTTTGGTATTCGCTCTGGGCACGCCGAGCTTGCGATCTTTAATGGCCAGGCCAACCTCGATACAGCGATTCAGGGACAGGCTGACCTGGCTTTTGCTAATACCGGTCTCCGCCGCCAGGCCCCGTGCCGAATAGTCAAAAGCCGACAGAGCACCCAGCGGTGCAAGTACATCGCCACCAGCCGGCGGATCTTCTGGCTCCCAGCCTTGCCAGTCGTCAGGCCAGGCCTTCCTCGCTCGGTCACTGCCTCGCTGCGCCTCGCGCTTCTGCAAAGAGACCAGTTTGAGCAGCAAACCAATATCTTGACTTTTCATATCTCCCCACTCTCGCTTGTCCCAAGTCCCGGGACTTGGGACAAGATTGATCTTATACTTTTAAGAAAGCAAGCGCTATGGGGGGGGAATTTGCAGTGCCGAGCGTCATTATTTGGCTTCTTAGCGCAATCGGATGCGCTTTTTGCCCTCAATCGCGGTTTCCAGTTCCTCTCTCAGGGCGGTGAGGAATCGATCGATATCCTCCCGGGACTCCAGATAGGCACCGCTGTGGACTTTGCCCAGTACACTACTCGCATTAATCACGACGGCCGGTTTAAGCCCGGCTGCTGCAGCAGATGCCGGAACAGGCTGAACGCCACCGGACTGGGAAGCCGGCTCTTTTATCTTGCCGCCGGCGGCCGGGGCACTTTTCTTAGCCGCTTCCTTAGCACCTTCTTTAGCAGCTTCCTTGGCAATCGTGTCTTGTTCGAGGCGCGCTTTAGCCGCCAGCTGCCGCTCTAGCTCGTAAAGACTGTCCTCCAAACGCTCTTCAGCGGTTTGCTGTTGCAACATATAGATCTGGGCAATACCGGTCTCGGCCTCTATATCCTTTTTGACCTGTTGCAAGGGATGCAGCAGCGAGTTACTGAGTTCCGGGGTTCCAATACCGCTTTTCGCGATTTCAGCCAGAAGCTGCTGGACTTTAAGCTCAACACGTTCACAGGCGTGTCCACGGCGCTCTTGTAACAGCGCTTTATTGACCTGATCCAACGTCTCTACCAACTCGGCAACTTTGTTCAGTTGGCCGTAGGGAGATTTGGCCTTATTAATATGCTCCAGTTCGGCCAGTGCTTTGGCCGCAGCAGTATTCTTTTCCAGCTCTACACGGTTTTTACCGAAGTGCTGCAGGGCATTTTGGAGCTGCTGCCAGGTGTGTAACTGCTTGGTAAAGAAGTCATGGATATCCCGGTAGTCTTCCTCCAAGTCCAAGTAATCATTTTTCTTGTCTACCAGTGCTTTGAAAAAGTCAAAGCTCTCCCGGTTGGCCAGCAATCGCTCGAGGGTAAGCAGGCAATCTTCTATCTGCGCGGCGCCTGGAAAATGACCGACATCGGTCTTGCTTTTGTAGCTCTTCAGATGAGCGAGCCACTCATTGAAGTGCGTGCGGTAAAAATCAAACAGCTCTTTTTCTGCGTCTGGGCCGAGGGCGTTGAACAAATCCCGGGTTAAGTCGCGCGCCTTTTTAAGCACGGTATTATCGGTCTGCCGCTTTTTCTGTACCGATATCTCACGGCGGCGACGGCTGTTGTTAAGATCTTCGAAGATCTCCTTAACCGGCAGCGATGGACCACCGGCATGGAAGGAGATACGCCCTGCAACAGCGAGACGCCCAAGAATAAGAAGAATTTCACCATCGGGCCAACCGTAGGGCCGAGAGGAAAAACGCTGGATAATATCGCTGACAAGCAGCCGATCTCTCTCGGCGCGCAGAGCAATAAACTGCTCCACTTCCTTGACCGCCTGGGGATTGCCCTCTTCACCATCCAGGGCGAGCTTCATTTGACCCAGGTCATCGATGGTCAATACCGCCTTTAATTCCCGTAAAGGCTCCTTTTGCAGGACTTTAAGCTGCGAAAGCTTGTTATAAGTATTTTCCAGCAAGTACTTGCAGGCTTCATCATAACGGCTAGCAAGGCTATTAGTGGGCAGTTTGAGACGCTGGCCCAGAGCATAGCTCTCTGCGCGCAAAAGTAGATCCTCTAATGCTATGCGCAAGCGCTTGCGACGGTCCTGATTTTCGCGGCCCCGATCGGCAAGGATACGAGTAATATCGGCATTGCTGCCATCGTCATTCAGGCGAATGAATTTATCGGTTTTCAGCCAGGTGCGCAGTTCGGTAAAGAACCGCTTGTCATCGGCTAGTTTCCACAGGGCCAACCCACTGCCTTCGGTAGATTTGTTGATGCAGCCTGCCTCGTTGTATTGAGCGTAATCGAGGTCCTGCGGAGAGACGATTTCAAGTCGCAGATCAGCTTCGTAGCGGCCATCCAGGGTGTGGCCGTCCAAGTAGCGGCCAATACTGTAATCGGTTTTATTTAATGGATAGCGGTATTTATTTTTGTCTTTAAACAGGTCCTTGAAAATCAGCTCGGAGAGCGCTTTATTTTCATCGCTACTCGCAATTTCAACCGCTTTGATCTTACGGGTAATATCTCGCTCTTCATTGGTGAGGAACAGGAACTCATCACCGTTACGAGTAATTAGGCTTTCTTTTTCCAGCCGTTGAAGCGTTTCTTCAATGCGTTTGCGCAGTGCAAGCTTGTCTTCATCGATCTTTTCAATGGATAGCGTGACCAGGTTATCCAAAGTGCCTTTGACTAACTCTACATAGCGGATCATGAACAAAGTGCGCAGTATCTGCACATCAAATACATCTAGAGAGGCGTTCTGGTTGGCTTGATCAATAGTTCGTTTTACGGCGGTATCGAGAAAGCCCTCTACAGCGCGATAAAAACTGTGCATAGGTATCAGTGCACCAACCCCCTGGTCAGAGATACTCTGTGCGGCCATTTGAAATGCGTCGAGCATAGAGCGCTCGCCGTAGGCGAGGTGCGCACCCGTAGCGCCCACCTTGCGAATTTCTTCAAAGACCTTTTGGACCAGCTGGAAATGATAGGGGGCGAACGGATAGTTAACGACAAAACTTTCGGCACCATCGAAATTGCGCAGAGTGGGGCCAGTGCGATCGAAGGTGATTTGGTTACGTAAAATATCGCCGCTCTTTTCCCAAGCATTGCGCAGTTCACTTTCCGCTTTGGGAGTCTTACGCAACAGTCGCTTTTGAATCACCTCGTCCGTATTTGAGCTGGACAGGGATAGGCGGGTTTTGAAACGGCCTGCAATCTTGGAGAAGTCGTTTGCCTTACTGGCGGTGAGTTCACCGATTACCGCCTCCATATCCGCCTGGGAGGTCACAATGATCCAGGCTCGACCACCACAGATGGTGCCCAGGTTCTCGGTAATGGTCTGCAAGGTGAGCATCAGCCTGGTATTGGAACCGATAAACTGGCCTACCTCATCCACCATAAAGACTATGCGCTGTTCTGGCCCCTTTCCGTCCAGGTACTCTTTGACCCAGCGGCAGAAGTTTTCCACAGAAACAGAGAATGTCTCTTCCGATGCTTCAAACCACTTATTGGCGGCCTCGGGGGAGAGGTTCAAGGCAGTTGCAATAGCCTTTTCTATATCGTCTTGATAAAACTGGTAGCCGTCGCGCTCTCTTTCCCAAGTCGAGCCTGTGCTATCTGCAAATGCATCTTTAAAGCGTTGGTAGGCGCCCTTCTGCGCCAGGTGGCGTTCCATATGCGCGATATGCGGGTGGTCGCCGCTGAACCCCTGATGCTCATTAAATACGCGCAGAAATACATTCAGAATCGGATTGCCGGCGTCATTGGAACTGGCCTTGCTGTCGATATTGAACAGGATGACATCTGCAGGGTGGGTAACGGCCTTATCCAAGTCTGCGCGGATCATGGCATCGCGCAGCTTTTGCTCATCAAAAAATTCCACCGCCTGACGCCTATTGCCGTTGGCACCCTGAGCTTCAATATTGGCCAGCAGGTAAGACAAGGTTTTCAAGAAATGCGATTTACCAGAGCCGAAAAAGCCGGAGATCCATACTCCCACTCGGTTTGCGATAGATGGGTCGTACAGGTCTGTGCTATAGCTTTCAAAAAAAGCGCGGAAGTGACGTTCCAGCTCATTGGTGACGACGTACTCATCCAGCTCCTGCCAAATCGTGGCATCGTCGGCTTGATCAGCCTTAACTACGCCATTGATGGATCTATCCAGGGATTTGGAAAACAGGTCTTTAATGATCATCACAAGAATCCTTGTACCACCGATTATGTGCGAGGAACGAGCGGGAATGCCCGGTAGTAGTTATTGCTGGAAATCTGGTTAAAAAGGGTAAGGCTCTGGCCGCTATATTCACCCGGATAGAACAACACTACTGGCTTGTGTCCGAGCAGGGCGTGGAGCTTGTTGAGCAAATTGTGCGCCCGCAAAACAGGCCAGACTGAGCCGACACCATGAATCAGTATCACATCCTGCTCGGCCCCCACAATCTGATCCATTAGAAAGGGGCCAAAATTATCCATGTGCATAGGGCCCGCCAGGGCTTTTAACAGCGCCTGATCACCTTTTGCTAACTGCATCTGAAAGGCTTTGTCGAGAAAGCGACGCTTGGATAGGTAGTCCCGCATAATCTGCAGCAGGTTAATAGTGGCTGCCTTCAAATGAGGCTGTTTCTTTTCTAGAAAACTGGTAAGAAAACCAAGGTACTCTCGGACTTTCAGTTCCTCTTCCGGCGCGTAATCAAAAATCCAAAATCCAATTTCATTTCCGAGACCTTTCCCCTGGAGAAACTCATGAGAGAGGATTTTGTCTGGAATCTGGTTTAGCCGTTCTTCTAGCGGCTGAATCATATCGCGACCTTTACTTCATTATTTTTGATCTATGTCAGAGAGCACTGGAAATATTGAGACACTTTTTAATACGCTGGCAACGACTGCCATCCAGGAGTCCGTTTACCTCAGGCCGCACCAAAATATGCTGCAACTGAGGATTGCGGGTACTTTTCACAAACCCCACCTCTGCCAACATTCGAAGTACCACCTGCCCCATTTTCTTTTTGGATGACTCGGTCCAGTTCCCGATCTTACTATCGCGCTCTACCCTTTCCTCAAGAAAGCTGCCCCACAAATAGGGTTCTAACTTCTCAGCTTTAACGGCGAATGCATCGCTAACGACAGCTTCAACAAACTCCACTAATAACAGATTCCGCGCTAGGGCTGCAACAAATGCGACCTGGGTGGCCAGCTGCTCGTCACCGTCTCGCAACACTCGCCAGAATGGTCGATCAAGACGCTCCAACCGCTGGCGCAATGCGCGGGATTGGCGCTTGGCCGTTGCCGGACTGCGCTTCTGTAGTCGGTTATTCACCTGGATCTCGAGCTGCCACCTTTCCGCATCGACGCCCTGCAGTAGTAATTCTGCGACCACCCGGCACTCGCGCACTTGCAGAGAACCAGCAATGAGATCACTATCGTAATGAAAGTTATACATATCGAATATCAGGCTTTAGATACAACCGGCCAGTGTACCGGGCAAAAGTACTTAGTCAGCAGAATTTGCCCGTTGCCTCCCACACGCCAGAGCAGACATGTAGACAGGAATTTCTTACGAGTTTATCCGAGAGCATGACCAAGTTCACGCCATCCAGCCAGTATTTCTAATGATTTTAGGGTTTCACCATGAGGGCCTGTGGGAGGTTTGAAACCATGTGAGGAGTCAGGATTATTTCAACTACACCAGCACAATTTAAAGCCGACAAAAACCAATAATTCCCACTGCATGGTCGCCGCTACAATGCGCTCGGGGAGGCAGTTTTAGTTGTAATTCAGAACCAGGATTAAGTGATGTATAGATGGTCATCAGTACCTTATTCACAACAATAAGCGTACCTCAGCAGTTCCTTACCAAAGTTGGTCTTTAGGCACTTATATAGTTTCCGAAAAAACAAAAAATCAAAGCAATATCAGGGTTTAACTCCCACATACTCAACCCCAGCAACACGACCAGACAACAGCAAGCCACCCGCTTCGCAGCTATCTACCATCAAATACCATCAAATACCATCAAACAGGATACAGGTAAAAATAATGAATAGGGAGTATTCTGAGCTGCCAAGTCCAGTAGATCAGCGGCGACCAGTAAGCTAAATATAGGGGCTTATCTCGTAACCAAATCCATACACGACGGGCATACCCCTTTACTAACAGTCATTTTTTTCCGCTACTTTTTGCATCGCCTGCTTAATACTTACAGAGGGATAAACGCCCAAGGCCAACGTCTTTTGTTTTCCTTGGAATCGATATTTAAGCCGCCAATACTTGGAGCCAGTAGGTTTGATCAACAGGCACAGCCCTGTCCATCCCTAAGTCACTGATCCTTGTTACTTGGTTTGGGCTGTTTGATTTGTGTACTTGTAAGGGCCATTGGTAGCGCTACCTGTTGCTAAATTGAACCAGATAGCACCGGATGACAAGGAACGAGAGCGGAGGGCTGCGTACCCTCAGATAGCAAAAAGCCCGGATTTACCGGGCTTTTTGGATGATTCCGAACTTGTTCGGATCTTGATGTGGTGCCCAGGGCGGGACTTGAACCCGCACGAGCATAGCTCACTACCCCCTCAAGATAGCGTGTCTACCAATTCCACCACCTGGGCAAAAATCTTTACTACTGTTCCTCTGAATCAGTTTCCTGATTTACAGCTGGCTCTTGCGAATCGCTGTTTTCAGTCGGAGCCTGAGGAACATCACCGGCTTCCAGATCTGATTCAAGTTGCGGGATATCACTTTCGATTTCTGGCAACTCGTTGGCCGGTCCAACTTGCTCAACTGCAGCGGGTATTTGCGGCAGATTTGCATCGACATCGGCATCTGCGTTTTGGCGAGCCAGAAAGGCCAGCCCCAAACTGGTGACGAAGAATACAGTAGCAAGAATTGCTGTCAAGCGGGAAAAGAAATTTCCGCCACCTTGACTACCAAAAACTGTCTGAGATGCACCTGCACCAAAGGAGGCACCGGCCTCGGCACCCTTACCTTGCTGCAATAAAATCAGGCCGATAATACCCAATGCAACCAGAACGTGTATACCTAAAACAATTTCTTCCATTTTCTGGAAACTCTCTGCCGGGGTTGTGCTAACCCGTTTTTAGTATTCCCTAATCCGCTCGCTGAATATTATTCAGCAGCGCGACAAATTGCGGCGAACTCTTTCGCATCAAGCGAAGCGCCACCCACAAGGGCGCCGTCAATATCAGCCTGCGCAAACAAGGCGCTGGCATTAGCGGATTTTACACTACCGCCATATAAAATCTGTACATGCTCACCTACATTACCGAGCTCACCCCGAATAAATTGGTGAACGTCCTGCGCTTCTTCAGGCGTTGCAGTTTTACCTGTGCCTATTGCCCAAACAGGCTCATAAGCCACAACTGAATGCTTCCAGGTATCACTTTCGATGATGTCGCTAACAGCTTTAAGCTGGTTTGCGATCACCTCGAGGGTACGCTCCTGCTCGCGCTCTTGCAGGGTTTCCCCGACACAAAGGATCGGGATCAAACCAGCCTGCTGGGCAACCACAAACTTCTTGGCTACCAGCTCGCTTGTCTCCCCATAGAGACTGCGACGCTCGGAGTGCCCAATAATGACATAGCGAGCATTCCAGTCGAGCAGCATTTCAGCGGATATTTCACCGGTATATGCGCCACTGGATTCCTGACTGAGGTTTTGCGCACCAACACTAAAGCGCTCCCTATCTTCTGCTACCTGGGATACCAGGGGAATATAAGGAAATGGCGGGCAAACAACAACGTGAGCGGCAATAGCCTGCAAGTCGAAGTCAGAAAAAAAACGTTCGGCAAAAGCTTTATTGCCGTTCATTTTCCAGTTAGCTGCTACCAGCGGTATTCGCATGTGTGCTCCTTTAAGGGGCGCAAATCTTAGCGACATTGCCGCCAACATACAACCAAAAATATACGAGTTTACCTATCTCACTGATGGCGCCCTATAGAACGCCTCAGGAGCCCCCTAATGAAGGGCTCAGCCGCCCCCAACCCTTTGTACTACAGCGGAGATCTGCTGTGCCAGTTGCTCTACCTGAGTGCTATCACGGCCCTCCACCATTACCCGGATAAGGGGCTCAGTACCAGAAGGACGCAGCAGAACACGACCATTGTCAGCGAGTTGAAGCTCCGCATCACTGACCGCTGCCATAACTTCCGGATGGTCGAGTATACCATCGCGATGCCCAAGTCGCACATTAATCATGTGCTGGGGAAGCATCTGCATACTCGCCTTGAGCTGGTGCAGAGGTAGGTCAAATTCAGAAAGGGCCCGAAGCACCTGTAGAGCAGCAACAATGCCGTCTCCGGTTGTTGAGGCATCGGCACAGATGATATGGCCAGAAGATTCACCACCCAGCATCCAGCCATTGGCCTTCATTTTTTCGAGCACATAGCGGTCGCCAACTTTAGCGCGCTCAAACGGGATATTGCGCTCCCGCAGGGCCAACTCAAAGCCGTAATTACTCATCAGGGTACCGACAATGCCCTTACAGCCACCAAGATGCTCCTGCTGGTAAAGACCAATAATAAAGAGCAGCTGATCCCCATCGACAAGATCACCATTGCGATCAACAAACAAAACCCTGTCGCCATCACCATCGAAAGCGATCCCGAGATCTGCACCTTGCTCCACTACTGCGCTCTGTAACTGCTTGGGTTTGGTAGAGCCACACTCCAGATTGATATTTAGTCCATCCGGGCTAGCACTTAAGGCAGTCACTTCTGCCCCCAGCTCTCGAAAGACCTTTGGTGCTATGTGATAAGTGGCCCCGTTTGCGCAATCAAGAACGATTTTGAGACCATCCAGAGAAAAGTTCCAAGGTGTGGACGCTTTGCTGAATTCGATATAACGCGAGGCCGCATCATCTACTCGATATGCCTTGCCTAGATTTTCCGCCGCCTCCATGGGAAGCTCGAGTGCCGCTTCGATCTCGCGCTCTACTTCGTCGGGCAATTTGTAGCCTTCGGCACAGAAGAACTTGATGCCGTTATCGTGAAAAGGGTTATGCGAGGCGCTGATTACGATTCCCGCTCGAGCATGGAAAGTGCGAGTGAGGTAGGCAATAGCAGGGGTAGGCATGGGCCCCAATAGGCCCACATCAACTCCAGAGTAGATTAAACCCGCCTCCAGGGCAGCTTCAAACATATAGCCGGACACTCGAGTATCCTTGCCAATTAAAATATAGGGGCGACTGGACCTCTTACCCGCGGACATCTTTCCCAGTACCTTACCGGTGGCGTACCCTAACCTCAGCATAAAGTCCGGGGTTATTGGCCCCTTTCCCACATGTCCACGAATTCCGTCAGTGCCAAAGTACTTTCTTTCCATTTCTGTTCTCTACTGCAGCTAACTACGCCGCATTTAATTTGTAAAAATTTTAAAAATGCCTCCACAATATTGGGAAGCTATTGTTTTAAGGAATTAGGTTTTAAGCCCCTCGACAATTTGCTGTAATCGCAGAACATCAACCGTCTCTGCAACATCGTGCACCCGTAAAATCTTTGCCCCTCGCTGGGCTGCCAGCATAGCAAGTGCAAGGCTACCTGGAAGCCGATCCTCCACCTCTCGCTGCAACAGGCGCCCGATCATCGACTTACGCGACAAGCCAGCCAGTATAGGGACATCCGCTGGCCCCAATTGCGACAAGGCACCTAATAAGGCCAGGTTATGAGCGTCGGTCTTGCCAAAGCCAAAGCCTGGGTCCAATAGGAGGCGCTCTCGGTTAATTCCCACAGCACAACAGGCCTCAATACGGTCCGCAAGGTAATGGGCGACTTCCGTTACTACATCTCTATAATTGGGGGAAGTTTGCATGCTATTCGGCTGTCCTTGCATATGCATAAGACATACAGGTAAATCTGTTTGCGCGGCAGCCGCAAGTGCACCTTCTCGCTCAAGCGCACGAACATCATTGATAAGCCCGGCTCCCACTTTAGCGGCTTCGCGCATCACTGTCGGTGTACTGGTATCTACCGAGACGACGACATCCAGCCTCGTACAAATCGCATCTACCACGGGGAGCACCCTGTCGAGCTCCTCCTGCTCAGAAATAGGAGCGGCTCCAGGCCGAGTGGACTCCCCACCCACATCAATAATTGCGGCCCCCTCGTCTAGCATTTGCTCGGCCCGACACAACACAAGAGACAGGTCTAGCATGCCAGCCTGATAGTAACTGCCGCCATCGGAAAAAGAATCTGGGGTGGTATTGAGAATCCCCATCACCACAGGTGAGGAGAGGTTTAGTGTGTGTTTTCCACAGGTGATTTTCATATACAGAGATAAAAAAACGGAATGTCTCATCGGGTTGGGCTGATGCCATCCCGACCTACATTCCGCTTATGCCATTTGAATGTTTCGCTGAGAATCAGTGCTCGTTTAACGGGCCACCAACTGGATTACTCTTGTCTGCCTCAGTAGAGGCCTCAGATGTATCCGTTTTATCTACTTCATCGGTTGAGCTGTTGCCGCCGGAACCAAAATTGTTATCTTCCCAGTCTTTAGGTGGACGCACTTTGCGACGAGCCATCAGGTCGTCCACTTGTTCTGCATCTAGGGTTTCATACTCCATCAGGGCATCTTTCATGGCTTCAAGGATATCTCGATTTTCCTCTAGCAACTGGCTGGCACGTTCATAGCAGCTATCAATGATACGGCGAACTTCTTCATCAATATCATTAGAGGTCTTGCCGGAAACCGGGTTACCCTGCCCCGGCTGGCCGCTTTCATCTTCTCCATAGTGCAAGGGACCAAGTTTCTCAGAGAGTCCCCATTTGGTCACCATACTACGTGCCAGGTCGGTAGCGCGCTCGATATCGTTGGACGCGCCGGTTGTCACACCATCTATACCCAGGGTCATCTCTTCGGCAATACGACCACCAAACAGTGAACACAACTGGGATTCAATCGCACGTTTGGAGAGGCTGTACTTATCCTCCTCAGGCAAGAACTGGGTAACACCCAGTGCACGGCCGCGAGGGATAATGGTGACTTTGTGTACTGGATCATGTTCTGGGACCAGGCGACCAATAATCGCATGACCCGCTTCATGATAAGCAGTATTCACTTTCTCTTTCTCATTCATCACCATGGACTTGCGCTCGGCACCCATCATGATTTTGTCACGGGCACGCTCAAACTCCTCCATGGTCACCGTACGCTTATTAGCGCGAGCAGCAAAAAGTGCAGCTTCATTCACCAAGTTGGCTAAATCGGCACCGGAGAAACCGGGCGTACCCCGCGCAATAGTCTGAGCATTGACCTTGTCATCCAGTGGTACCTTGCGCATATGCACAGTCAGAATCTGCTCGCGGCCGCGGATATCCGGTAGGCCGACAAATACCTGACGGTCGAATCGACCGGGGCGCAACAGAGCATGGTCGAGTACGTCCGGGCGGTTAGTGGCGGCGATCACGATCACCCCTTCATTGCCTTCAAAGCCATCCATCTCTACCAGTAGCTGGTTGAGTGTCTGTTCACGCTCGTCATGACCACCGCCAACACCGGCGCCACGGTGGCGGCCTACGGCGTCGATTTCATCAATAAAGATAATGCAGGGAGCTTGCTTCTTGGCCTGATCGAACATGTCACGGACGCGGGAAGCACCCACGCCGACAAACATTTCTACGAAGTCAGAACCGGAAATAGAGAAGAAGGGCACTTTTGCCTCACCGGCAATGGCCTTAGCCAGCAGGGTCTTACCGGTTCCGGGAGGACCACACATCAGTACACCACGGGGGATATTACCGCCCAGGCGCTGGAACTTGGTGGGGTCCCGTAGAAACTCTACCAGCTCCTGTACTTCTTCCTTTGCTTCATCCACACCCGCAACATCAGCGAAGGTGGTCTTGATCTGATCTTCGCCTAATAGGCGAGCTTTACTTTTACCAAAAGCCATAGGCCCGGAACGGCCACCAGCACCGCCCTGCATCTGGCGCATGAAGAACATAAAGACGGCAATAATAATTAGGATAGGGAAACTCGCTACCAAGAGTTGCTGCCAGATACTGGGAGATTCAGGTTCACGGCCAACGAACTGGGTATTACTGCGCACCAACTCATTAGTGAGTTCATCGTCAATAATCTGTGGCTGGATAGTCTTGAAGCGACTGCCGTCGGCTTTTTCGCCAGTTATCACCAGACCATCCACAACGACGCTTTTCACCTGTCCCGATTGCACATCCTGAACAAAGTCGGAATAACTGAGAGCCTCATCCCGTGTCTGCGGCTTAAAATTCTGAAATACCATCAGCAGCACCGCCGCGATGATCAACCACAGTACAAGGTTCTTTGCCATATCATTCAAAGGGATAGCCCTCTCGCTTTCGCACTCAAAATCCGTTCATTTTGCTGTGCCGATCCTATCTATACCCATCAAATCAGTATAGGTGTAGGAGACAACAGCCCTGCCGCCCAATAGGAATAATGCTTATACCATATCGAGCAGGCAGACTAGAAATACGCCTTCGCGCCTAATTGCCCTTAAAGCCCCTGGCCACCAAATAGACCTCGCGAGAGCGAGGCCTGGAGGCGCCAGGCTTACGAGTCACAACACTGTTGTAGCTCGCGCGCAAGTCGCGGATCAGCTCATCAAACCCCTCCCCCTGGAAGACTTTGGCAACAAAAGCACCCCCAGGTTTTAATACCTGCCGGGCCATATCTACTGCCAACTCTACCAAATACATGGAGGCGGGCTGATCAACATCGCGTATCCCACTCATATTGGGGGCCATATCGGAAATCACAAGGTCTGCCATCTCATCGCCAAGATGTTGCAGCAGCTCGTTGAGCACTGACTCCTCAGTAAAGTCACCTTGCACAAAGTCCACACCGGCCAGGGGGTCCATCGGCAATATATCAGACGCCAAAACCCGGCCTTTGTGCCCCACTAGCTCCATCGCCACCTGAGACCACCCTCCCGGTGCAGCGCCCAGGTCGACAACCGTCATGCCTGGCTTGAACAGGCGGTCCTTATCCTGTAACTCCTGCAGCTTGTAGCTGGCACGGGAGCGATAGCCCTCTTTCTGGGACTGTTTGACGTAATGGTCATTAAAATGTTCACGCAGCCAGCGGTGGCTGCTCTTAGATCGGCCCATCGGGTACAATGCCTACAATCACTACAGCTTATTAGTAAGAGCGGTCATAAGCCGCGATCGGGTCAGCCAAACAACTGCTGACGAGGATCGAGGCTTTTGGTCACTCCCATATCGATATCCACAAAGTGGTAATGGAGTATTGTATGCCTTTAACCGCCGACCGCAAAAAAGCACTGCGCTCTCTCGGTCACAATCTCAAACCTGTCGTGACTGTAGCGGGCAATGGGCTCAGCGAGGGCGTGATGGAAGAACTGGAACGTGCACTGGAAGATCACGAGCTGATCAAGGTAAAGCTGATGATCGCTGACCGTGAAGTCCGACATCAGATTGTAGGGGAGCTCTGCCAGAAATCCTCTGCTGAACTGATCCAGGAGATTGGTAAAATCGCTTTAATCTATCGAGCTGCGAAGAAGCCGGATGTACGCAAGTCTAACTTGCTGCGCTGATGTTTTATCAAGAAGCGGCCTCTGCCGTTTCTTGATAATCTCCATCAAGTATCTTCATCAACAGCAAGCTCACAGGGTACAGACAGTTCCCACATCTCATCGCTAGAAAGTCGAGCAAGCCAACACTTCCGCCCATCCGTAAGTAACTGGAATTTGATGGGCTTCGCCATATCTCGACCAATTAATGCCATATGCTGCCGATTACGTTCAACAACCAGAAGACTTTTTTCTACAAACACTTCAGAGCCCAGAGTAACTTTAACCCCACCCAAGGCTTCTGAAACCAGCACTTGTATCTCCGCAGTAACTTCTGGGCTAACCTTTTTCAAAAGCGCCGGTTGGACATTCTGAATATTTGACTGAGAGGCGCATCCCAAGCATATAACGGCAAGACAGCAGTAACCTATCAGGGCTGCAATTTTCATTTTATCTCACCATTATCCGATTGCTACGAGAAGCTTCTTTTGGCACTTGAACATTTGATATTGGAATGCGTGAATTGATACCAGACTCAGAAAATGCACTAACGGCTATATCACCACACTCCCCTGTTTCAATATAGTTGAGGGCTGCCGCAAAACGAGCCTCATTGGCATCACCTAAAAGATGATAAAAGTCATCGCCGATATGACAACCCGGCAAATCAGCAGCTGTATTATCGGTACCATTAGGGACAAACCCATCTGAATAATCGCCAAAGCCTTTAGCATTCACGCCAGAAAACTGAATTGTGAAATAAGTAGTACCACAATTATCCAACGGATAAAAACCATAGGGCTTGCCACAAGTCGTTTCACCAATCTGAATAACCTCTATATCTACTCCGCGCAAGCCATTAATAATAGCTTCACTGGCCGAGCAAGTATTCTCACTGGTCAAAACAAATACACGTGGAAGGTTCAATGTAGGCAAAGGGGCTCCTTTCAAACCCTCATCTATAAGCCCAAGCGCAGAGGTATGAAACGGGGTCGAGTCAATTGGTTTCCCTGTGATTGGGTTTGTCTCTGGATGCTTATTATTAAACTTGGTCCGCTCAAAGGGCTGGCCAATTGTTACTGTACCAGCAATCATATAGGCTAGCTCTGAGGCAATATCTAAATACCCACCGCCGTTATAGCGTAAATCCAACACTAAATCTTCAACAGAAGCAGTATCTAACTGGGTAACTGCATTAATTAATTCCGCCTCAGCTGTTGCAATATGATCATTGAAAAGTATATAGCCCACTCTGCGACCGGAGCCCGTCACCTCGGTCTTTACAAACTGAACTGGATCAGACTTCACTGCTGAGGCAACTAGAGTAACCTTTTCAATCGTGGAAGAGCCCACTTGCCTAAATTCAAAAGTGTGGGATTCACCTTCACTCTCAGGCCACAGGCCATTATTTAGCGTATCTATATCTTCACCATTGGCCAAGTCGACTCCATCCACACTAATCACCTCAGCACCCCGAGTAATAATACCTGGCAAACTTTCATTGCCTTCTTCATCTAGGTAGGCGACTACTGCCTTTCGTGGTGGCTCACTCGATAGAAGTGCCCACTGAAGTCCATAGCCAACATAGACTCCGGACTCGGTTTGCGATAGCCATTCGCTGGTCGGAATCGTGTAGTGAAAACGATCCTTATCTCGGCCGGAGGGCGTCTTCTTAAAAGTTTTCAGCTGATCAAAGTAAGCCAAAGAGTCATCAAAGCTTGCCGGATCCTTATCTGTAATTTCATCGTACCAAAGGTAGACTTCATTACTCATAGAACGAAGCCAGTTGTTTTCGTCGACGCGTGTTCCCAGCTGATCGATATATTCGTAGCCAGTTGCTGGGTCGGTACCAGTTCTTGGTGAGACGCATCTAGCTACAAAAGTCGAGGATGGCAAAAAGTTATTCTCTACCCAAGATGCTCCAGCCGGGGTAGGAAGCTCTACATTACCAGCAGTACCCATAGCACTCGTTCTTTCAGGCGTATCATCTCCGCTGCCGCCGCCACTACCACAAGCAATCAGAGCAAGCGTTCCAAACGCCATCATTCCTTGCAAGGCAAGTTTACGAAAACGGGTCCCCATCCCCCAGCTCCTTTAATATTTTTGTCTAATACTATTAAAGTAGGGGAGGTTATCACTATTAATGAAAGCCAGCGATAGTCAAAGTAATTTAAGAATAATTTCACTCTGAAAAAACAAATGGAGCTGAAACATCCAATACCAATCTGGTATCAGTGTCTCAGCCCCATTGGGTAATGGCCACCTAATGATTAAACATCAGGCGCTATTTTTTTAGTCGCAAACCCTCCCAATTACACCCTGCAGACTGTCTTTGGCATCGCCAAACAACATACGAGTATTCTCTTTATAGAACAGGGGATTTGCCACACCCGCATAACCAGAGGCCATAGAACGTTTAAGCACCACCACTTTGCGCGCTTTCCAAACTTCCACTACAGGCATTCCAGCAATTGGAGAGCCGGGTTTTTCTACGGCATCGGGGTTAACAGTGTCGTTGGCTCCGATCACCAGTACCAAGTCGGTGCTGGAGAAGTCGGGATTAATTTCATCCATCTCTAACACTATGTCGTAAGGCACATTGGCTTCGGCCAGTAAGACATTCATATGGCCCGGCAGTCGCCCTGCAACAGGATGGATACCAAAACGCACTGTTTTACCCATACCGCGCAGGCGATCGGTCAAGTCGCTGACGGCTTGTTGCGCATGGGCAACAGCCATTCCGAACCCAGGCACGATAATGATGCTATCGGCGGTCTTGAGGTCATCGACTAGTTCCTGCTGGTCAATGGCAATCACCTCACCTTCGACTTCCTCATCGGAGACTTCCCCACCGTCAGAACCAAAACCACCGAGAATCACACTGATAAAAGAGCGATTCATACCGCGGCACATAATATAGCTGAGGATCGCACCGGAAGAACCAACGAGTGCACCAACTACGATAAGCAGATCATTGCCTAGCATAAATCCAGTAGCCGCTGCGGCCCATCCTGAGTAACTGTTCAGCATGGAGATAACCACCGGCATATCAGCCCCACCGATAGCAGCCACTAAGTGGATACCTAACAATAAAGCAATAGCGGTCATCACTAGTAGATTGATAACCGTAGGCCCACTCACTTCTGCAGGCACAAAGAGCACACCTAATACGATACAGGCCAGGATAGCAATTAGGTTAAGCCAGTGCCGAGCCGGCAATGTCAAGGGCTTACCGGAAACTATGCCCTGTAGCTTACAAAAAGCAACGAGTGACCCCGTTAAGGTGATAGCCCCAATAAACACCCCGAGATAAATTTCTGTGCTATGCACAACATGTGCAGAACCATGGAGATTGACTCGAGGATCGAGAAAGCCCCCCCAACCAATTAAAACTGCCGCAAGGCCAACGAAGCTGTGCAAAAGGGCTACCATCTGCGGCATCTGCGTCATAGCCACGCGTTTTGCGAGTGACAGGCCTATTACAGCCCCCACCACCATGGCAATAATCACCATCCAGTAAGCGCCGGAGGCAATACCGGAAATAGTGGCTATTATGGCAACCGCCATACCAACCATTCCGTAGATATTCCCCCGGCGCGCAGTTTCATGACTGGACAAACCGCCCAGACTTAAAATAAACATTACCGCGGAAAAAAGATAAGCCATTGCAATCATACCGTTCATCACTTATCTCCCTTCTTAACGACGAAACATCTTCAACATCCGGTAGGTAACAAAAAAACCACCGAATATATTGATACTAGCTACAAGTACACCAACAAAGGCCAGCAAGGTTACAAGCCCAGAACCAGTAGCTCCCAATTGTAACAATGCCCCCACCACAACAATCCCAGAAATCGCATTAGTAACACTCATCAATGGGGTATGCAGGGCATGGGTGACATTCCAAATTACCTGCCAACCGACAAAAATGGCCAGCACAAAAACGGTAAAGTGTGAAACGAAGTCTGATGGAGCTACCCGGCCAAGCCAAAGAAGTAATATTCCAGCGATTGCCCAGAAAACAAAAATGGATAGGGGAGATTTGCGCTTTTCAACTTTTTCTTCAAAAGAAACCTTGGTTTCCTCTGCGGCTTTTGTTGGCTTCTGGGGCTGCGCAGAGATCTTGGGAGCGGGAGGCGGCCAGGTGATCTCCCCTGACTTAACCACAGTTGCCCCACGAATAACCTCATCCTCAAAATTAAGGTTTATTTCACCATCTTTTTCCGGAGTGAGTTCACTGAGTAAATGGGCGAGATTGGTGGAGTACAACCGGGAAGACTGTGCCGCTGCACGGCTGGGTAAATTGGTGTAGCCAATGATTGTCACATCGCTATGTACAGTTTTCTGATGAGGGACAGTGTAATCACAGTTCCCCCCCATTTCTGCCGCCAGATCCACCACCACAGAGCCAGGCGCCATGCTGTCAACCATATCGGCAAGCCATAGTTTTGGTGCTGGTTTACCGGGTATCAATGCCGTCGTAATAACAATATCCACATCCTTGGCCTGTTCGCGAAACAACGCCATTTCCGCTTCAATAAATTCCTTCGACATCTCCTTGGCATATCCGCCAGAACCCGAGCCCTCCTCTTCCACCTCTACTGTGAGAAACTCGGCCCCCATGGATTCTACTTGTTCGCGCACCTCGGCTCGGGTATCAAATGCCCGAACGATGGCTCCCATACCTTTAGCGGTACCTATTGCCGAGAGTCCGGCAACACCGGCACCAATAACGAGAACTTTGGCTGGAGGGATTTTCCCCGCCGCGGTGATTTGCCCGGTAAAAAAACGACCAAAATTATGTGCGGCTTCGATGACGGCACGATAGCCGGCAATATTAGCCATGGAGCTGAGCGCATCCATTTTCTGGGCCCGGGAAATCCTGGGGATGGACTCTACGGCAAGTGCGTTAATATCATTATCGGCAAGCTTTTGTAGGAGCTCGGCGTTTTGTGCTGGCTTTAAGAAGGCAATCAATGTTGCCCCCTTAGGGATTAAAGCCAACTCTTCATCCGTTGGCGGTTGCACTTTAAGAACAACTTCCGCCCCCTTTAGGCAAGCCACTATATCCCCACGGATCTCAGCACCAGCTTGTCGATATAAATCATCGGCAAAGCTAGCCTTTTCACCAGCCCCGGCTTGTACAACAACAGAAAAACCCAAGTCAATTAATCGCTTTACGCTCTCCGGAGTTGCCGCAACACGCGCCTCCCCCTCTACGGTCTCTCTAGGTATGGCTATTATCACCGCCGTGCCCCTCATATTTAATATTATGAATTTACAACTACATCCACCTCAAAAAGGACTAGTTTGCCCATTTTATAGTCAGGCCGAGTGTAAACTCAGCAAACTGGGATTGAAAGAGAAGCTATCTAATAGCCACAATTGGTGAAATTTATAAGGCTATTAATAAGTTACAGCTGCAACATTAATTCAAGCACATCATAAGGTCACAGCGACAAAAAAAGAATAAACTGTGAAAAGGAACTTTCTTTCACCCGTGAGAAGCAACAAAGGAATCGGACCAACTTAAATAATACAAATACTCTTTGGTTTCACACTGGCCAAAAAATTGGGTTTGTTAATTTCCTAAAAGTTCTTTCTCATTAGGCTAATCATCACAAAAAAAACCTGGCAATAGGATCTTTCACCCAGCAGAAATTGATAATGATGTAAATTCTTTTCATATACCCACCTGGAAATGGTTTCAAAAAACTTCTTTAGCATCTTCATTTCAAAGTGACCAGGCCAGATTTCCTCTCAAAAACTCCTCTTGTACTAAAAGATCAATAGTTCCAAAATGGCGTAATAAGAAACAGCGGATATCTCATACTGTACTTCATGGAATTAGAAGAATTTATTTTATTTGCCCCTCTCTCACGATTTTGGCACAAGTTTTGATTGTACTTTGGCAAGCCGTCTATCTAGCCACAAACGAGTGCCACTTCAAGTCGTGACGAATATTAGCCCTGCCATCATGTTGGTTGATGATAATCAAGAACGCGCTCACCTTGTCTGTGAGTGTTTAAAATCTGCCGGATACACTATTGTTGCGCAAATCAGCAGTGCCGAAGGGCTTCTATTCCAAGTAGAGAAATATCGCCCCGATGTGGTGTTGATCGACATTGAATCCCCTGATAGAGACATCCTAGAGAGCCTTGCCATCGTTAATCGTGAGGCACCGACACCAGTAGCTATGTTCTCCAGCCACAACAGTGCGGACTTTATCAGTCGCGCAGTTGAGTCTGGAGTCAGCGCATATATGGCCGAGGGGATCACTACCGAAAGAGTTGCCCCGGCAATAGAAATTGCCATGGCTCAATTCAAGAGCTTTCAGCTGCTGCGACAATCACTTGAGAAAACCCAACAGCAACTCAGTGATAGAAAAACCATTGAAAGAGCCAAAGGATTACTAATGGCCAAGAAAAAACTCAACGAGGAGGATGCGCATAAGATTTTGCGTAAACTTGCCATGAGTAGTAATGCCACCATGCACGCGATAGCCGAACAGCTTATTCAATATTTTCAGAGCGAGCATTGAATCCCTAATGTCTTCCTTACTGTACCCGGAAAAGAAATCTATCAAGCTGCTGTATCTCAGACTCACCGACAGCGCCCCCCTAATCATTGCCAAGGAGAAAGGTTACTTTAGTCAATTTGGCCTTGAGGTGGAGTTAAAGCGGGAGACTTCCTGGGCAACTCTGCGCGATAAATTGATCGGGCGTAGGGCCGATGCAGCAGCCATGCTGGCCCCTATGCCATTAACGCTCCCAGAAACTCTACCTGACTGCAAAGAGCGACTTATCAGTGGTTTGATTCTCAGTTGTAATGGCAACGCCATTACCCTATCAGAGGATCTCTATCAACGCCTGCAGCACTACACAACAGAAGAAACGAAAACTGATATTGGTGTAGCACTAAAACAGTACCTGCAGAAAAACACTGGCATCTCACCGATAAGACTGGCTACGGTTTACCCATTCTCCAGTCACACACTACAGTTGCGCCATTGGTTACAGGCCGCAGGTGTGAATCCGGATCGGGATATACAGCTTATTATATTACCCCCCGAACAAATGCTGGAAAGCCTTCTCAGTGGCATTATTGATGGTTACTGTGTTGGCGAACCATGGAATAGCCTTGCAGCCCAAAAGGGTACTGGAGTGGTTGTTACGGCCTGCAATACACTATTGCCGGCAATGCCGGAAAAAGTATTAGCTGTGACCCAAAGCTGGCATAAGGCCAACCCGGTCAGCCACCTGGCTTTGCGTGCAGCATTACTGAAAGCCTGCTCCTGGTTAATAGCAAGAGAAAATCGCTGCGAAGCCGCCGGATTATTATCACAGAAACACTATCTGAATTTACCAGAGTCACTGTTGCAGCGCTCCCTGAATGATCAGATTCTCTACCGCCGCAACACCAATATCATAGCCAACCCAGGCTGGCACCTGTTTGCCCATATCGATAATGACAACGGTCGTCCCTGTGAGACAAAAGCCCGGCAGTTAATAGAGATGTGCAGGGGGTTTAGTGAGATAGCAACGATAAACAGTCAAAACTTCAGGCCAGAGCTATACCATCAAACTGTGGATTTCCTCAATTCCAAGAAATAATGGCACATTAATTGAATGAGAATATATCGATGGTGCAATGGCTTGCCGCTAGGCGCATTCGCACAGTCAATCGCTCTTTCAACAAAAATATCGGGCAATGGAGTCCATTGACTGCGACCAAAGGGGTGCGGTGGTGGGCTTTTTTTATGCCTGTGAAGTATGCAAATAAAGGAAATGCGCATGTCTAGTGAATCCCTCAATCTTTTTTCATTTCGAGGAAGGATAAAGATTCTTCACCTAACCTGGGTGGCCTTCTTTATTACGTTTTTTGCCTGGTTTAACCATGCCCCATTATTGATGGCAATATCGAAAAGCCTGTCATTGACTCCTGATCAGGTAAAAACGCTACTGATCTTAAATGTAGCCCTAACCATTCCAGCACGAGTAGTAATCGGGATGCTCACCGATAAATACGGCCCCAGGCTTACCTACTCCCTGTTGCTTGCTATCGGCAGTGTACCCTGCTTTATTTTTGCCCTAGCGGATAACTTTATGCAGGCGGCAATAGGTCGCTTTCTGCTCGGTTTTATTGGCGCTGGTTTTGTCGTTGGTATCCGCATGGTTTCCGAGTGGTTCCCCGCCCGTCAACTGGGCACTGCTGAGGGAATTTACGGCGGTTGGGGTAATTTTGGCTCTGCCGCTGCCGCTATGAGCTTACCGACCATCGCTCTATTTTTTGGTGGCGACAATGGCTGGCGCTATGCGATTGGAATCACCGGAGTTATTGCACTGGTATATAGTGTGATTTACTACTTCTCAGTTACCGATACCCCCAAGGGCTCCACTTATTTCAAACCAAAAAAAATAGGGGCTATGGAGGTCACTAGTTCAGGAGACTTTGTACTGTTACTGATTATGAAGGTACCAATGTATGCCGCACTGGCGTTGTTGACCTGGAAACTTTCAAGCGGTGTAAACTTGATTTCCAGTCTCGCTGCCACCTTGATTTATTGTGGGCTCGGCTTACTTTACCTACTGGATGCACGCAAGACATATAGCATCAACCGGGAGATTTTCACTAATCCACCGGCTCCCGTACATCGTTATAAATTTAAGCAGGTAGCCGTACTCAACCTTCTTTACTTTGCTACATTTGGTTCAGAACTCGCAGTAGTATCCATGTTGCCACTGTTTTTCTCTGAGACTTTTACCCTAGACCCTGTAAAAGCGGGATTACTTGCCTCAGCTTATGCCTTCATGAACTTGATGTCTCGTCCAGCAGGCGGCTTAATCAGTGATCGCTGGGGACGCAAACCCACCTTGCTGATACTAACTGCAGGCCTGGCACTGGGTTACTTCACCATGAGCCTGATTGATGCCGAATGGCCACTCTACTTGGCGGTAGCCGCTGCCATGGCCTGCTCTTTCTTTGTGCAAGCCGGTGAAGGGGCTGTATTTGCTGTAGTCCCTCTAATCAAGCGCCGTCTTACCGGGCAGATCGCAGGTATGACTGGGGCCTACGGCAATGTCGGAGCAGTTTTTTATCTCACCGTGTTAAGCCTGGTTTCCTACCAAACATTTTTTATGGTTATCGGCATCACCGCTCTTCTGGGCTTTACAGCACTGTTATTATTGGAGGAACCCGAGGGTCAAATGGCTGAGGTACACCCAGATGGCAGCGTGTCGATGATCGATGTCGCCTGATAAAGAACAGCACACAAAAACTCCGGTAGGGATACAAAACGCCCATGGAGCTTCTAAAAATTTGCAGAGTAAAGAGTTGCATGCTCTGCAAATTTTCAGTGCTACCTGTTCCGGTCATCGCCAACACAATGATGATGCTTGTGCCGTACGGCTACCCGAGAGGCTAGAGTTAAAGCGCTATGGCGCACTCGCCGCAGTAGCGGATGGCGTCGCCAGCGCCGAGGCCGGCGGCGAAGCTGCTCTTGCAGCCATCAACGGTTTTTTCTCGGACTATTACAGCACCCCGGAAACCTGGTCTACTCGCCATGCTGTTGCACGAGTACTCCACTCCCTCAACAGCTGGCTATACCGGCAAAGCGGAGGCAGTGTGGAAATCCAGCGGGGTTGGCTAACCACTTTCTCAGCCCTGATTTTTAAAGGTACCAGCGCCCACTTGGTGCATATCGGCGATACACGTATCTACCGCCTGCGCGCTGGCAAGCTTGAGTGCCTCACGCGTGATCACAGCCACCAGCTGTCTCCTGGGCGCACTTTTCTCAGTAGAGCCCTGGGGATGGATGTCCATATTGAAGTGGACTATCGCTGTGAAGCACTGCAAACCGGTGATATTTATTTACTGAGTAGCGATGGCATTCACGATTTTTTGCCAGAGACGTCTATCCAGAAAAGACTTTCTGAGTTTGACAAAACTACACCACAACAACTCATTGATGCGGCCCTAAAATCAGGCTCCAAAGATAACCTGAGTGCAATCGTCGCCAGGGTTAATAATCTGGACCTTCCTCAATGCGACGAATTGGCAATGCACAGCCGAACGCTTCCCTTCGCTCCCGATCTGAACCCAGGACAAAAACTCGATGATTTTCTTATTTTGCAGGAGCTTTATGCCAGTAAACGTAGCCACCTATACCTGGCCCAAGATCATATGACCGGAGAGCTTCGCGCACTGAAAACTCCATCGGTAAATTACTGTGATGATCCAAACTATATCGAGCGTTTTATCGCCGAAGAATGGACCGGCAGGCGAATAAATCATCCAGGGGTTATCAAGCTATACGCTCCAAGAGTCGAACGCGCTTGCCTGTATCATGTTCTCGAATATATTGAGGGGCAGACGTTGCGACAGTGGATGCAACTTAACCCTCAGCCAGAAGTATCCCAGGTAAGGGAATTACTTTCTCAGCTGGTAAGTGCCCTGCGCAGCCTGCAGCGATTAGAGATTGTGCACGGCGATCTGAAGCCGGAGAATATTATGATCCGCAACAATGGTCGCCTAGTGATCATTGACCTCGGAGGGGTCGATGGGCCAGGCCTTAGAGAGCAATTACATTTCACAGAAATTGATACTCCAGGCAGTAAGAATTATGCGGCTCCTGAATTCTTTTATGGCGATAGCGCCAGCCATCGTTCGGATATTTTTTCTCTCGGAGTAATTGCCTATGAATTACTCACAGGAAAATATCCCTACCCTGAGCGCCTCGGCAATCTGCACTATCACCTCAAAAGTTATCAACAATTGCGTTATACAAATGCATATGTGCACCGCAAGGATATCCCCCACTGGATAGATAGTGCCTTGCAAAAAGCCTGTGCCCCCAATCCTAAACAAAGATACGATAGCCTATCCGAATTTATCCAGGACCTGCAGCATCCCAATCCAACCTTCAAACCTGCCCAGAACCATCCTCTACTGGAAAAAAATCCAATTTTATTCTGGCAGCTCATAGCGCTGATCCTACTGCTTTCCCACCTTCTGTATGTTTTCTAAAGCCCCCTCTTGGTTAATCCCTCATTTGCCTCTCAGTAACTTAAGATGACATTTTCCGTTTAATATTCCACAAAATTTAACTAAGCACCAATTCAGAGCAGAAAAAAGGTTTTCTGCACCAACATACCGCAAAAATTGTGGACAATAGGAGCGGATAGGCGCCATCCCTGGGATAAATACTGGCATGAAGATTGAATGTATTTAATGACCAACAAAATTATCCCCCAATTCGAGGCAACGGCGCCTGTACTCTTCGGCAGAAGAGGAGGCGCCCTTGTCATATCATCCGCCCCTCCTGCCAAGAGAATCGCTTCTAGATGGCAGGAATATCAATGACGGAAAAGACAAAAAAGCAAAAGCTGGTTGTGATTGGTAACGGCATGGTCGGGCACCACTTTCTTGAGCAGCTGGCAGAAAAAAATGAAAGCACCGGTTTTATCGTCACAGTCTTTTGTGCGGAAAACAGACCTGCTTATGATCGAGTACATCTATCCGAATACTTCGCTGGGTGCAGTGCGGAAGATTTGGCTATGGGTCATATTGAGCAATATCGACAATGGGGTTTTGAGCTAGAGCTCAACAATCCCATAGCTTCCATCGATCGCGAAAAGCAAACTGTTACCACCCAGACTGGAAGCTTACATAGATATGATCAGTTGGTCCTCGCTACTGGCTCCTATCCTTTTGTGCCCCCCATCCCAGGGCATCAACACGAGCGCTGCTTTGTCTACCGCACCATCGAAGATTTGAATGCGATTCGCGCAGCTGCGTCTAACGCGCAAAGTGGCGTCGTTGTCGGTGGTGGCCTGCTCGGTTTGGAAGCGGCAAACGCCTTGAAAACCCTGGGGCTTGACGCCCATGTGGTGGAATTTGCTCCAGGACTGATGTCCACTCAGCTTGATGAGGGCGGCTCCAATTTACTGCGAAAAAAAATCGAGGCCCTTGGCGTTACTGTACATACCAGCCGAGCTACCGAACTTATTACAGACGCTGACGGCCGCTTGCGTATGCAATTTAAAGGGGGGGACGAACTGATTACCGATATGATCGTCTTCTCTGCAGGAATTCGCCCTCAAGATGAGCTGGCAAAATCCTCAGGGCTGCAAGTCGGTGAGCGAGGAGGTATTGTCATCGACAACCGCTGTCGTACATCAGACCCCAACATTTTTGCCATCGGTGAGTGCGCTCTCTATGAGGGGCAAATTTTTGGCCTGGTGGCTCCAGGCTACAGTATGGCTCGCACCACCGTCGCACAGCTCATTGGTATGGAGACGTTTTTTAATGGTGCCGATATGAGCACTAAATTAAAACTTCTCGGTGTGCAGGTTGGCTCTATTGGCGATGCTCACGGCCGCAGCGAAGGCGCTGCAGCAATTACTTTTGTCGATGAGCAGAGCGGCGTGTACAAGCGTATGATAACCGATGCTACAGGCCAGAAACTGCTCGGCGCTGTACTGGTTGGTGATACTGGGGATTACGATACTCTTCTGCAATATCATCTCAATGATATCGACCTGCCAGAGCACCCGGAACAACTGATTCTTCCCTCAACTGACGGAGCGGAATCACTCCTTGGTGCTTCCGCTCTCCCCACTAATGCTACCGTGTGCTCCTGTTATAACGTGAGTAAAGGGCAAATTCTGGATGTTGTACATGGCGGCTGTCATACCTTGGCTGAAGTGAAGGATGCCACCAAGGCCTCCACGGGTTGTGGTGGTTGTGCCGCATTGCTGAAGGATATCGTCGATAGTGAATTAGCCGCTCTGGGAATGGAGGTCAAAAATCATCTCTGTACACACTTCCCCTATAGTCGCCAAGAGTTGTTCCACATTATTCAGGTGGAGGAAATTAAAACCTTCGATGATCTCCTTCAAAAGCATGGTAGCGGCAAGGGCTGCGAAGTGTGTAAACCCACCGCCGCCTCTATTTTCGCCTCCCTATGGAATGAACATATCCTGGAGCAAGCCCACGTTGGCCTGCAGGATACCAATGATACGTTTATGGCGAATATGCAGAAAAATGGTAGCTACTCTGTAGTACCGCGTATTCCCGGTGGAGAAATCACCCCAGAGAAACTCATCGTGATTGGCGATGTTGCCAAACGCTATAACCTCTACACCAAAATTACCGGTGGCCAGCGTATCGATTTGTTTGGCGCACGCCTGGAACAACTGCCGGAAATTTGGCGGGAACTCATTGATGCGGGATTTGAAACCGGCCATGCCTATGGCAAATCTCTGCGCACGGTAAAGTCCTGTGTAGGTAGTACTTGGTGCCGCTTTGGTGTGCAGGACAGTGTTTCCATGGCCCTGCGTGTAGAAAACCGTTACAAGGGGCTTCGCTCCCCACACAAAATAAAGATGGCTGTATCGGGCTGTACACGCGAGTGCGCCGAGGCGCAGAGCAAGGATGTGGGCGTTATCGCCACAGAAAAAGGCTGGAACTTGTTTGTTGCCGGCAATGGCGGCATGCGCCCGCGCCACGCCGATCTATTCGCTACCGACCTGGATGATGAAACCCTGATTCGCTATATCGATCGTTTCCTAATGTTCTATGTGCGTACTGCCGATAAATTGCAGCGCACCTCGGTATGGCTGGAAAGCCTTGATGGCGGACTCGACTATCTACGTGAAGTCATTATCGATGACAAATTGGGAATCTGTACCGAGCTGGAAATCCAGATGGAACGCGTTGTCGATAGTTATCAGTGTGAATGGAAGTCCGCAATCAACGATCCGGAAAAACTTAAACGATTTCGTCAGTTTGTTAACAGCAATGAGAGTGATGAAAAAATTATTTTCGTCAAGGAACGCGGCCAGCCCCGTCCGGCAACTATTGAAGAAATAATAGAAACTGCTGAATCCGCATAGAGACAATCCTATACATTTAATTTATGAAAATTTAATTATAATTGCTGATTTTTCTCTTAATCCCGCAAGGAAATTGTTATGCACCAAGCCAGCGCCAGACAAAGCTCACATACATCCAATGCCATAACCCACCCCCATTGGCTGCCGATCTGCCAAAGATCAGATTTAGTCAGCAACTCCGGGGTGTGTGCCCTTTGGGGCGATACCTCCTCAGAAAAAACAGACTATCTAGCAAAACCTGAGAGGAAAGGTATCGCCCTATTTTTTTTACCGGGGCAAGAGCGACAACTTTACGCCGTTGACAACTGGGACCCGATCGCACAAGCTGGCATTATTTCACGGGGAATAATCGCAGAACTGGATGGTGAATTAACTATTGCCTCACCACTTTATAAACATCACTTTCGCCTTGAAGATGGCGTTTGTATGGAGGACGGTAATATCCAGCTTGCCACTTACCCTTTAGCATTTAATGGAAATACCGTTTATATCGGTTGTGATAAATAAGCAAGAATAATAATGGCAGTAAAGGAATACCTAAGCACCCAGCGTTCCTGCACTACCTGCCCCTATTGTGGGGTGGGCTGTGGAGTAACTATTAACAAGGAAAAGCGGCAAAGTACTTCTGTAATTTCCGTCACAGGTGATAAACAACACCCCTCTAATTTTGGCCGTTTGTGTGTTAAGGGCTCAGCCCTTGGGGAGACACTCGGTGAGCATGGAAGACTCTTACGCCCACATTTGCATGGCGAAACCTGTGACTGGGATACCGCTATGTCTTATGTGGCCAATGAATTCGCCCGCAATATTCACGAGCACGGCCCGAATTCAGTAGCTTTTTACCTTTCTGGGCAACTCCTTACTGAAGACTATTATGTTGCTAATAAATTAATGAAGGGGTTTATTGGCAGCGCCAATATTGATACCAATTCTCGCCTTTGCATGTCCTCAGCCGTAGCAGGATACAAGCGCGCCCTGGGTGCAGATGCCGTGCCCTGTTGTTATGAGGATCTGGAAGAGGCAGACCTTATTGTTTTAATAGGCTCTAACGCCGCTTGGACCCACCCGATACTGTTCCAGCGTATGCAGGCAGGCAAGGCCAAAATAGTAGTCGTTGATCCGCGGGCTAGCGCTACCAGCGAGATGGCCGATCTGCACTTGGCGATAAATCCCGGCAGCGACGCAGCACTATTTAATGGTCTGCTTAATTTCCTCGCCCAGCACAACCGCCTCAATCACCACTATATTCAGCATCATACCCAAGGCTTTGAGCTGGCTCTGGAAGCGGCCCAGCATTGGTCCCTACAGCAAACTGCACTGAGTTGTGGTGTACCTGCAGAAAAGCTATTGGCTTTCTTCCGTTTGTTTGCCGAAACGGAAAAAACACTTAGCTTTTACTCCCAAGGGGTTAATCAATCCAGTAGCGGCACAGACAAAAACAACGCAATCATTAACTGCCACCTGGCAACAGGTCGCATTGGCCAGATTGGAGCTGGTCCTTTCTCTATTACCGGCCAACCCAACGCGATGGGGGGGCGTGAAGTAGGCGGCCTGGCCAATATGCTCGCCGCCCATATGGAGTTTAAAGAGAGTGATATCGATCGGGTGCGGCGCTTCTGGGATGCTCCCAATATGGCACTGGCCCCCGGACTAAAAGCGGTGGATATGTTCCATGCAGTGGAGACCGGACAGATCAAAGCAATCTGGATTATGGCCACTAATCCCGCGGTGAGTATGCCTGAAGCAGAGAGGGTGACTGAGGCACTACGTAAATGTCCACTGGTGATTGTTTCCGATTGCATCGCCGATACCGATACCGCCCGCTGTGCCGATGTACTACTGCCGGCCACCGGCTGGGGAGAAAAAAATGGCACAGTTACCAATGCAGAGCGGCGTATTTCCCGGCAGCGCACTTTTATCGATCCCACTGGAGAGGCGCGTCACGACTGGCAGGCTATCTGTGATTTGGCCAGCCGCCTAGGGTTCCGCGAGCAGTTTAACTTTACCCATCCCGCAGATATCTTTCGAGAACATGCACAATTGTCAGGTTTCGAAAATAACGGCAGTCGCGCCTTTGATATCTCACTCTTTAATAATATTGAGCAAAATGAATACGATGCGCTTGAACCAGTACAGTGGCCGGTAAATCGGGAAAATCCCCAGGGTAGTGCACGATTATTTGGCAATGGAAAATTTTTCACTGAAACTGGTCGAGCCAATTTTATTGCTGTCAAGCCGCGTACGCCCCAGCAACAAATAAGCCCTAGTTATCCCCTATGGCTAAACAGCGGCCGCATACGTGACCAATGGCACACCATGACCCGTACTGGCCGCGCGCGGAAATTACTGGATCACAGTGAGATTGCCGAAATTCAGATAAACCCCAGAGACGCGCGTAAATACGGTATAGACGAGGGCGTGTTGGTAGAGTTACACAGTGCCCAGGGTAGAATGTGCGGACGTGCGGTATTAAACAGTGGCCAAAAACCCGGTGAGCTATTCGCTCCTATTCATTGGAGCCAGACCTTGGCCCAAGAGTCTAAAGTCAGCGCCCTTGCCGCAGCAGAAGTAGACCCAATTTCCGGTCAGCCCGAATTTAAGCAGGTACCGGTTCAGCTGCAAGCCCTCGCCTGTAAGAGCTTTGTCACCCTTATTTGCCCGGAACCACTGGCACAAAACCTTTGGCGCTGGCTACAAACCCATGTGGAAGAAAATCTACTGCACTGGTATCGAGTGCCCTGTCAAAATGGATATCGCTTTGAGTTGGCGCTCAGCGCCCCTTTGGATGGTCGCCAACTGGGTGCCCAATTACTACAAAAAAATCCAGATATACGCTGGCAGCAAATAGAGACCTTAAATAGCCAGCGTTGGCTCGCTTATAGCGAACAAATAGAGCTGCTTATTTTTTCCAGTAATGATTGGCAGACACTTCCTGATCGACGCAGCCTGGAACGCTACCTACAACTGGAATTACTTGAAAACCCTGCCCAGTTTCTCCAGGCAATTCCACCAGGTGAGCGCATAGTATGCACCTGTATGCAGGTTTCACGTCCACAGATTGAAAAAGCAATCAACCAGGGGGTCAATTCCATTGATGCGCTGGGTGACGCCTTGGGTTGCGGGACCCGCTGTGGTTCCTGCAAGCCAGAGATTTCCCAGCTGCTGCGCACGAAGCTGCAGCAAAATGCACAGAACCAGGCAGTTGCGGCGGTGCTGGAAACAGAGATTGTCAGATCGGCAAAAGACCTGCGGGAGAAATTTGATAAGGCTTATAGCGCTTAAGACCAATATTGTTCGATAAATTCATATCCAAATGCGCGGATTGCGTTTTTCTCAACAGCACTCCGCGCAAAGGCATAGCACTAGTCGCAATACACGCCCCACCTGGCCCATAAAGCCTCACACCCCCTACACTTAGAGCCGTTAATACACTGGCGCAGATATTTGGATCAAAGGTTTCAACCGCAGCCATTATTGGCTTTTAGCAGCGGTGGCGGTTATTTGTATTACTTTTTATTCGCCAGATTAGCGCCCGCCACAATTATAGGGAATTCCAGTGTTCAAAATTCAACATATTGACCATGTAGTGCTGAGGGTTAAATCCCTGGCTGCAATGCGCGATTTTTATGAAGGAGTCCTCGGCTGCACCATGGAGCGAGAGAATAAGGAATTGGGTCTCTATCAGTTGCGCGCAGGGCACTCATTGATCGATCTGGTTCCAGTTGATCAAGGCATCGGTCGCGAGGGTGGTACAGCCCCAGGCATAGAGGGGCGTAATTTACATCATTTCTGTTTGCGTATAGACCCTTTCGAAGCCGATAAAATCATTGCTTATTTGAAGGGGAAGAATATTGAACCCTCCGCGCCACAACAGCGCTACGGTGCCGAAGGCATGGGCCCATCAATTTATATTTATGATCCCGAGCAAAATTTAGTGGAACTCAAAGGCCCCCCCAAATTATTGAAATAACAGTATCCATCATTCGCCAGAGAGACATGCAACGATGAAAACCGAAGTGATCGAATATGCGGTAGATGGCAAGTCCTATAGCGGCTATATCGCCTGGGACGACACAACTCAAAAAAAACGTCCCGGCGTTATGCTGGTTCACGAATGGTGGGGTCACAATGCCTTTGTACGCGAGCAGGCGGAAAGGCTCGCCGGGCAGGGTTACTGTGCATTTGCGGTGGATATGTTTGGTAGTGGCAAGCAAACCGATGATCCCGCTGAAGCCCTGCAGTATCGCGATGAGGCACTTGAGAATCCTGTATCCCTCGAGGCATGTTTCCGCACCGCCCTCACCCTGCTTCAACAGCATAAAGTTGTCGAGGAAACTCAAGTCGCTGCTCAGGGCTATTGCTTTGGTGGTGGCGTAGCCTTGACCATGGCACGCCTCGGTGTGGAACTTCGCGGCGTGGTCAGCTACCACGGAGCCCTGGCCAGCGAGGTTCATACTAAAAAAGGGGGAGTCCAAGCGGAATTATTGGTTTACACCGGTGGTGCCGATAGCATGATCCCACCGCAACAGGTCGGCGCTTTTGTGGCGGAGATGCAGGAGGCCGAGGCCAAATTTACCCTGGTGAGCTACCCCGGCGTATTACACGGCTTCACCAATCCTGCCGCAACTGAGCGCGGGCAGAAATTTGGCCTGCCGCTGGCCTATAACCAGGAAGCCGCGCAGGACGCATGTCTGGGCACTCTGGATTTTTATCGGAAAATTTTCCAGTAGTTTCAATCAAATATCTCAGGGGCCGAATAGTTCACCCCGTCAAAATACTCCGCTACTTGCCAATATCCAGATAGCGCGCCCCAGCCCCCTGCTCTGCAGCTTGGTCCCCTGGATTGCGGAGCGGGCAGCTCTCCATGGAAAGACAGCCGCAGCCGATACAGCCTTCCAAACGGTCGCGCAGCTGGGTCAGCTGGCGAATGCGTTGGTCCAGTTCCTCACGCCAACCGGCGGAAAGCTTGGCCCAATCCTTCGCGGTGGGTGTACGCCCATCAGGAAGATTAGACAGGGCCTCGCGAATTTCGGCGAGGGGAATACCAGTGCTCTGTGCCACCTTGATAATGGCCACACGTCGCAATACGTCACGCGAGTAACGCCGCTGATTGCCGCTGGTGCGCCAGCTGCTGATCAGCCCTTTACTTTCATAAAAATGCAGCGCACTCACCGCTACATCACTACGCTCTGCAACCTCACCTACGGTCATCTCACGGCGGCATTTCTTGTTTCCACAAACCGACTCTTTCTTTTCACTGGTATCAGACATCAGATGTCTCCGACAACTATTGACCTCAATATTACTTGAGGTTTTACACTGCGCAGCATTCCATTGCAAGCCCAGGGAGAATCATGATGAACCGTAACAGCAAACAAACCTACCCAGTCACAGAAATACCGGCTACAACTGCCACTTCCCTTTTAGTGGCAGCACAAAGTCAAAGTATCAGCCTGGCGGTGCAAGAGGGGCTATGCCAACCAATCACCTCCATGAGCGTAGAGAATAGAGAAACCGATAGCGGAGGGCGCCGGTGATACTTAACAGCGCAGCACCAACCCACGAAATGGCGGAATCAGCTATACCGGTGCCGATGCGATTCACACTGCTGTGCCTGGCGGCGCTCACAATTATGTCTGGTGCCACCATAGCGCCATCCTTACCGGCACTGGAGGCACATTTTGCCCAGCATGAAGATATTGCCCTGCTCAGTCGCCTGATTTTGAGCCTACCGGCATTAATGATCGCTCTATTTGCACCTATCGCCGGGTTTATATCCGACCGTTATGGTCGCAGGAAATTGCTGTTACTGGCGGTAACTGTTTACGCCCTGGCCGGCATCTCTGCACTGTTACAGGAAAACTTGGTGGGACTTTTGGCCAGTCGCATCCTTCTGGGAATTGCAGTGGCGGGCACAATGACTTCAGTCACCGCCCTGGTTGGTGACTATTTCAGCCCCATTCAAAGACAAACCTATATGAGTCAGCAGGGCGCCTTTATCAGCCTCGGCGGAGTTGTCTTCCTTTTGGCCGGTGGACTCTTGGCAGATTTACATTGGCGCGCGCCCTTTGCTATTTATGCAGTGGCACTACTACTAATCCCTGCCGTGTTGCGTTTTCTGCCAGAACCTACATGCAATCGCATTGAACCACTCCCCAACAATGTCACGAATGGAAATCCCGATTGGCCAGCATTCGCCTTGTTGCTGGGTGCAGCCCTACTAAACAGCCTTATCTTTTTCCTGATTCCCACACAGCTCCCATTCCTGCTAAAAGAGATTGGAGCAGACACCCCCAGCCTCGCGGGCATTGCCATTGCTGCCAGCAATTTAATGGGTGCTCTGGCTTCACTGGTTTTCTACCCTCTGGCACGTAACTACTTGGGAAAAAGTGGCGTTTTTGTGTTAGGTTTTACTGTTATGGCCTGTGGTATGGGGCTGATCGCCGAGGCAGATTCATTTAATGCGATAATAATGGCCACCGCGATTTACGGCTGCGGTATGGGGACATTGATCCCCCATATTTTCGCCACCGGGCTGGAATCTGCCACTCCCAATATTCGTGGGCGAACATCTGGAGCTCTCGCCGCCAGTGTTTTTATCGGACAATTTATCTCACCATTTATCAGCCAGCCCTGGATAGAACGTTTTGGCCTCGCCAGTGGTTTTTCCGCAGCCAGCACTGCGCTGCTACTTTTAGCCTCCCTGGCACTGCTCCTGCATTGGTTAAAACCGAAGCCCTCCGCAAAAATGTTTTTGCAGTAGGATCTATACACACTAAAAATATTTTGGCCGAGCTGCCTGTGAGGCCACGCTTAGGAGAGAAAGTGAAACCGATAATTTCTGTTAGAGATCTCGACAAGACATATAGTGGTGGGTTTAACGCCCTAAAAAGTATTGACTTGGATATTCAACGGGGTGAGATCTTCGCACTGCTCGGCCCCAATGGTGCCGGCAAAACGACTCTGATCAGTATAATCTGTGGCATCGTCAATCCTGGTCAGGGCAACGTTACAGTCAATGGTTACGATATCCAACGTGATTACCGCCACGCACGGCGCGAAATTGGCTTGGTCCCCCAGGAAATTGCCACAGATTCCTTTGAGAGCGTGCTTGGCGCAATTCAATTTAGCCGCGGCTTGTTTGGCAAGCCGCCCAACCCCGCTTACCTGGAGAAAATCCTTCGACAGCTTTCCCTATGGGAAAAAAGAGACAACAAAATTGTCACCTTGTCCGGCGGTATGAAACGACGCCTGATGATCGCAAAGGCCTTATCCCATGAGCCCAGCGTACTCTTCCTGGACGAACCCACCGCCGGGGTCGATGTGGAACTGCGCCAGGATATGTGGGGGATGGTGCGCGACCTGCGCGACTCAGGCGTAACCGTTATTCTCACCACGCACTATATTGAAGAGGCGGAGGAGATGGCCGACCGGGTCGGTGTTATTAATCGCGGTGAATTAGTATTGGTTGAAGATAAAAAAACTTTAATGCAAAAAATGGGGGAAAAAGAGCTCAGCCTGCAATTACCCACGCCTCTGGAAACTATTCCTGACAGCCTCTCTGACCTGCCACTGCGCCTCAATGGAGATGGTAGTGAACTCATCTATCGCTTCGATATCAAGAGTGAAAATACCGGTATTACGGAATTCCTTCGCCGCCTCACCTCTGCAAATATTGAATTTCGCGATTTATATACCAGGGAGAGTTCTCTCGAAGAAATATTTGTCAATCTGGTGCACTCTGCACAGCACCAAGGCGAGGAGCAACTCAGTGGGGAGGCACAATAATGAACTGGTATGGTATTGCGGCAATTTACAAATTTGAAATGTCACGGACTTGGCGCACATTGATACAAAGTGTCGCTTCTCCGGTACTCTCCACATCCCTGTACTTTATTGTTTTTGGTGCCGCTATCGGCTCGCGTATGGGAGACATCGAAGGTGTGAGCTACGGGGCCTTTATTATCCCAGGCTTGTTGATGTTGGCGCTTTTGGGAGAAAGTATTGCCAACGCCGCCTTCGGTATCTTTTTCCCGAAATTTTCAGGCACTATTTATGAAGTGCTATCGGCACCGGTATCCCCCTTTGAAATTGTCGCCGGCTATGTCGGCGCTGCGGCCAGCAAGTCAATTCTGCTCGGGCTACTAATCCTTCTCACCGCGCGATTTTTTGTGGACTATGAAATCCTTCATCCATTCTGGATGGTCACATTTCTGGTGCTAACCGCCGTTAGTTTTAGCTTATTCGGCTTTATTATCGGCATCTGGGCCGATGACTTCCAAAAACTGCAAATTATTCCGCTAATGATTATTACCCCCTTAACCTTTCTCGGTGGGGCTTTTTATTCCATCAGTATGCTGCCGGAGTTCTGGCAAAAAGTGACTTTGTTTAATCCAGTGGTTTATCTGATCAGTGGTTTCCGCTGGGCATTCTACGGTGTGGCCGATGTAAACCTGGGCCTCAGCGTGGGAATGACATTACTCTTCCTTTTCCTATGCCTGGTAACAGTCTGGTGGATTTTCCGCACCGGTTACCGCATTAAAACCTGATCGGTGAGAGTTTAGGGATGGAGGAATTTCACGAAGGTGGCTGTGCCTGTAGTGTTGTACGATTTCGCGCCACTGGCCAGCCGCGCCGAGTGAGCCTCTGTTCCTGTAGCTGGTGTCGGAAACGTACCGGTAGCTTAATAGGCGTATCGGTGTATTTCGAAAAAAACAATGTAGAGTTCATTAGAGGCGGGCTGAAAAGTCACCGGTTAATGTCCGATGCAGGCCGTTGGATAGAGTGCCAATTTTGTGGGCAATGCGGCAGCGCCCTCAGCTGGACACTGGAATTTCTCCCAGAGTTTCGCGGCCTAGCTGGGGGCGCCTTCGACAACCCAGTATTTATCCGACCAGAGCGTTACGTCTACTACCAAAACAAGCCGGGCTGGCTGGAAATAAGCGGCGATATCAACCGTTGCCCAGCGATGCCGGAAAACCCCAACCAGTAGCTTGTCAGCGGTAACCCCGCATAAAAAGCGCCACTGCCTTGCGCACCCGCTCGCGCCGCTCACCCTCGGCCTGTACCTCACAACAACCGATCAATACCCGCATGTGCCGGCAACCCAGCAGTATGCCCATAAAGTCCTCGGCGGCCTCGGCCGGGTCTGCCACCTGCAGCTTGCCCATCTCGGTAGCGCGGCGCAGCAACTGCTCAATATCTCGAAGGATGCGCTGGGGGCCCGCATCGAAAAACAACTGAGCAAGTTTTGATTCCTGCGCCGCCAGAGCACATAAAAGCCGTAACAGGCGGATACTATCCTCGCTATCCACCATGCTTAGAAAAGCCTGACCAATACGCTCCAGTACCTCTGCCACCGAATCCCCCTCTTTCAGATCGAAAATGGGCAGGGGCATCATCATCTCGCAGCGGGAGGTAATCGCAGCACTGAACAGCGTCTCTTTATCGGAGAAATGGCTGTACACCGTCAGTTTCGATACGCCCGCAGCAGAGGCCACCGCATCCACACTGGTAGCGGCAAAGCCTTTGGTCAGAAACAGCTCTTTGGCTGCATCGAGAATGGCCTGGCGTTTGGCCAGATCCTTGGGACGCCCGCGCTGGGCGGCCGTCTGAGTCTGTTCAGACATAGCACTCCATATACTGGACTCGCCAGTTTAATAAATTTACTATACTCGCTAGTATAACATTACCGGCCGCCCGGCCATGACTCGTCCACTTCCGGACTTACCTTGTCGCCTCGCCGCCGAGGAAGGGAGCCCCTATGTACCGATCGCTACTCTTCGCTGCCCTGTCGTTCAGCCTGCTGTTGTCCGCCTGCGCGCCATCAGAGTCCACCGAACAATTAGAAAAACCCCGCCCAGCGGTGATGGTCCAGCCACAAGTGGCCAGTGCCCAACAGGATTTTTATCCCGGCGAGGTGCGAGCCCGCTTCGAACCCGCTTTGGCCTTTCGCATCAGTGGCAAATTACAGCGGCGCCTGGTTAATGTAGGCGACCGTGTTGAGCAGGGCCAACCGCTGGCCGAACTGGATACCGAAGACTTGCTCCTACAACTGGATTCCGCACGCGCACGCCTCACCTCCGCCGTGGCAGACCAGCGCCTGGCCAGCAGCGAGCTGGGGCGCCACCGCAAACTATTGGAGCGCCAGCTGGTCAGCCAGTCACAGTTCGATGCGGTGGAGACCCGTTTCGAAGCCAGCGATGCGCGCCTGCAACAAGCCAAGGCGCAATTAGACGTAGCGCGTAATCAGGCCGCCTATGCGGAACTGAAAGCTCCAGAGAGCGGTGTTATCGCCCGCCGCATGGCCGAGGCTGGCCAGGTTGTCGCCGCTGGTCAGGGGATTTTCGAACTTGCCGCCGACGGCGAACGCGAAGTGCGCATCGATTTACCGGAGCAGGCAATTAGCCATTTCCGTGTCGGCCAACCTTTGACCGTAGAGCTCTGGTCGCAGCCCGGTAAATCCTTCCCCGCCCAGGTGAGGGAACTCTCCCCCGCCGCAGATCCGGTATCCCGCACCTTTGAAGCACGCGTGGCCTTTACCAATAAAACCACCGGCATTGAAATAGGTCAGAGCGCCCGAGTATTCGTTCCCAAAGCAGTGGCCACCGATGTTTTACAAGTACCCATGTCGGCAGTGAGCGCCGATAACGGCAAAGCCTTTGTCTGGGTACTGAACCGCGAACAACAAACCCTGCATAAAACCGAAGTCACCGTAGGTGCCTTCGGCCAAGAATTTGTACCGATTTTCTCTGGCCTGCGCGCCGATGATTGGATCGTTGCCGCTGGTACGCACCTGTTATTGGAGGGACAACAGATTCGTCCCGTGGACCGTATGAATCGCCCAATCGATCCGGACCGCGCGCTTGCCCAGCAGGACTAACTAAACACCACCCCAAAATAACAACTGGACTGAACGCTAAAACGCGCTCCGATGAAATTGCCGAAGCACTGTTAGTTCGATCAATCCATGCTTCCATACAGAGAAATAACCATGGGCTTTAACCTTTCCGAATGGGCGCTGAAAAACCGCCCGCTGGTACTCTACGCCATGATCGTGCTGGGATTGCTGGGCGCTGCCTCCTACACACAACTTGGGCAAAGCGAAGACCCTCCCTTCACTTTCAAGGTAATGGTGATCAATACCCTTTGGCCCGGCGCCAGTGCCGAGGAGGTGTCCCGTCAAATTACCGAGCGGGTGGAGAAAAAACTGCTGGAGACTGGTGACTACCAGCGTATCTCCTCTTTCTCCCGTCCCGGCCAATCCCAGGTGTTGTTTGTCGCCCGCGACGATATGCACTCGCGCTACATCCCCGATCTCTGGTATCAGGTACGCAAAAAGGTCAGGGATATCCGCCACACCCTACCACCGGATATCCAGGGCCCGTTTTTTAATGACGAATTCGGCACTACTTTCGGCAATATTTATGCGCTAACCGGCAGCGGTTTCGATTACGCCCTAATGAAAGACTATGCCGAGCGCCTGCAGTTGGCACTGCAGCGGGTCAAGAATGTGGGCAAGGTGGAATTACTGGGGCTGCAAGATGAAAAAATCTGGGTGGAAATTTCCAATACCAAGCTCGCCTCTCTGGGGATTCCCCTCAGTGCAGTGCAAAGCGCACTGCAGTCGCAAAATCAGGTTGCCGATGCGGGCTTTGTAGATACGGTGAGCGACCGCGTGCGAATTCGCGTGAGCGGTCAATTTCACTCGGTCGATGAAATTCGCCGCTTCCCCATCACTGCCGGCGGACGCACCCAGAGGCTGGGTGATATTGCCGAAGTACACCGCGGTTTCAGCGATCCTGCACAACCTCGCATGCGCTTTATGGGCGAAGACGCCATCGGCCTGGCCGTTTCCATGAAAGAAGGCGGTGATATCCTCAAGCTGGGCAAACAGCTGGACGCCACCTTTGCCGAGTTGCAGGAAGATCTGCCGATCGGTATGCAGTTACGCAAGGTGTCCGACCAACCCGCGGCGGTGAAACGCGGTGTGGGGGAATTCCTACAAGTATTGGCGGAGGCGCTGGGCATTGTCCTGCTGGTGAGTTTTTTCTCTCTCGGCAGCCGCCCCGGCTTGATCGTGGCGCTATCGATACCATTGGTGCTGGCCATGACTTTCGCACTGATGAATTACTTCAATATCGGCCTGCACAAGATTTCTCTGGGCGCCCTGGTACTCGCCCTTGGCCTGATGGTGGACGATGCCATTATCGCCGTGGAAATGATGGCCATTAAAATGGAGCAGGGGCTCAGTCGCCTGAAAGCCGCCGGCTTCGCCTGGACCAGTACCGCCTTCCCCATGCTCACCGGTACCTTAATCACCGCCGCCGGTTTCCTACCCATCGCCACGGCGGAATCCGGCACCGGGGAATACACCCGCTCAATCTTCCAGGTGGTCACGCTTTCCCTGGTTGTCTCCTGGATTGCCGCAGTCATATTCGTGCCCTACCTGGGCCATTACCTTTTGCCCAATCTGGCTCGCCACAATCACAGTGGCGAGGTTCAGGACCCCTACCAGAAGCCCTTTTACCAGCGCTTCCGCCGCCTGATTACCTGGTGCCTGCGCCACCGCAAAACTGTCATAGTGGCAACCCTGGCGATCTTTATTGGTTCCCTGGCACTTTTCCGCCTGGTGCCCCAGCAGTTCTTCCCCTCTTCCGGGCGCTTGGAACTGTTAGTCGATCTCAAGCTGGCCGAAGGCGCCTCGCTGAAGTCCACCGAGTACCAGGCCAAGCGACTGGAAACCCTGCTGGATAAAAACGACCTGGTGGAAAACTATGTGGTGTATGTGGGCACCGGCTCACCGCGTTTCTATCTGCCATTAGACCAGCAGTTACCCGCGGCCAGCTTTGCCCAGTTTGTAGTGATGACACGTAACGTAGAGGAGCGCGAGCAGGTACGCAGCTGGCTGATCGAAACCATGGAGGAGGAATTCCCCACTCTGCGCAGCCGGGTATCCCGCCTGGAAAATGGCCCACCGGTTGGCTATCCAGTGCAGTTCCGCGTCTCTGGTGAGCATATTGGTGAAGTGCGCAGCCTGGCCCGCCAGGTTGCCGAGCGCGTGCGGGAAAATGCCAAGGTCACCAACGTCCACCTGGACTGGGAGGAACCCAGTAAAACCGTCAACCTGAATATCGATCAGGACCGCGCCCGCGCTATGGGCGTGAACAGTGCCTCGCTCTCCCGCGCCCTGCAAAGCTCACTCACCGGTATTACCGTTAGCCAATACCGCGAAGACAATGAGCTGATTGACGTGCGTGTGCGCGGCGACGAGCAAGAACGCTACGCCCTCAGCCAACTGGGTAACCTGGCGGTGCAAACCGACAGCAGTCGCAGTGTCCCCCTGAACCAGATTGCCACCCTGGAGTACGGCTTCGAGGAAGGGATTATCTGGCACCGCGATCGCCTGCCCACCGTCACAGTACGTGCCGATATTTATGGTGAAGAACTGCCCGCAACCGTGGTGAATGAAGTCTGGCCGCGCCTGCAGAACATTCGAGAGCAACTGCCACCGGGCTACCTGCTGGAAGTTGGTGGCAGTGTGGAGGAATCCGAGCGTGGACAAAAATCAGTGAATGCCGGTATGCCGCTGTTTGTGTTGGTTGTATTCACCTTGCTGATGCTGCAGCTGCGCAGTATGTCCTTGTCCACCATGGTCTTCCTCACCGCGCCTTTGGGACTGATTGGAGTTACCTTGTTCCTGCTGCTGTTCGGCAAACCCTTCGGTTTTGTCGCCATGCTCGGCACCATTGCCCTGGCCGGTATGATTATGCGCAACTCCGTCATTCTGGTGGATCAAATACAGCAGGATATCAGCCAGGGCTTGAGTACCTGGGAGGCAATTATTGAGTCCACTGTGCGGCGTTTCCGCCCGATAGTTTTAACCGCTCTGACTGCGGTATTGGCGATGATTCCACTGTCGCGCAGTGACTTCTTCGGCCCCATGGCTGTCGCCATTATGGGGGGACTGATCGTTGCTACTGGCTTGACCCTGATCTTCCTGCCAGCCCTGTATGCAGCTTGGTTCCGAGTGCGAGAGGAGAAAACAGAGATAGCAGTAGAAACGCCAACGGAGTTAAGTGGTGCTGAACCCCAAGCATCCTGATAACTACAGATGCTTTAATAGACTGGCTCAAGAAAGCCCCTAAATAAAAAGGCCTGGATAGAAATATCCGGGCCTTTTTATTTCAGCAACTTTTAAGTGTCACCATCAATAAAGGGTCAAGACTTCTTGGATTTTGCAGCCAGGGAGTCATACACAATACCAGTCCATATATCTGGTGTCATAAAACCCTGTCCATACTGTTCGTCAAAATCTTTGGTGGGTTTGGCAGCAATGACTTGGTCACGGCTTTGGCCATTATCGACCAGCTTCTGGATACGATCCCTCAGGGTCTGCAACATATCCCGTTGCACTTTTAACTCCGCAGGACTACTCAGAGGGCCATGTCCTGGAATGATTTTGGTGTTTTCGCCAGAAAGCGCCAATGCGGTGTCCATTGCTTCAATCATGCCATCCACCGAACCGCCAGATGAAAGATCGATAAATGGATAAGTGCCATTAAAATAGATGTCACCCATATGAATCACATCGGCTTTGGCGAAATGCACAATAGAGTCACCATCGGTATGGGCTGGGCCAACATGCTGCACCTTCACCTCATCACCATTCCAGTGAAAAGTAGTGGCATCGGTAAAAGTGATTACCGGCAGTGCTGCCAGCGGTGAGGGCTCTACCTTACGCTTAAAAGCCTCTATAAACTGTTCGGTACTCACACGTTTACGCACATTCTCATGGGCAACGATCAGGGCACCGCTTTTACCCAGATTTTCATTGCCGCCAGTATGATCGCCATGCCAATGGGTATTGATCACAAAGCGCAGCGGCTGATCTGCCAAACCCGTCACCGCTTTCTGTATTTTTGCGGTGAGTGGCGCATATTGGTCATCCACCATAAAGGTGCCGTCCTCTCCGACCAGTACTGCGATATTGCCGCCAGCCCCCTGGAGCATATAAACATTTCCTGCCACCGCCTCACTACTAATTTCTACTTTGGCAAAGCGGTCTTCCGCCAATACCGGGGTAATGATTAGAGACGCTAACAGCACCCCAATACCTGCAATCTGCTTCATAAACATTTCTCTGTTGTTATTGTCATATTGTTTTTGCGATGTTGCTCAATTTAGGAAGCCCGTTCAAGTAGCTTTGGTTCTACCTTCGGCTCCCGACTGGGCAACATACTCATCAATATATCCGGGCGGTCGGTAACAATACCATTCACTCCCATATCGATATAGCGCTGTAGATCGGCCCGCCCATTTACAGTCCACACAGAGACGTGCAGGTTAAGCTTACGCGCCGCACGCATAGTGCCCCTGGAAACCACATTGAGCCCCCAAAATTGCATGGGCAATTGCATAGTTTGATAACGGGGGGCTAGCAGGCTTTCCGCGCGCAGTAACTGGGCAAAAAATAGAAGGGTCGCCTCCCAGCTTGTAGAACCCGTCGCCGTCTCCGGGCTCAATCGTCGAAATTCCAGTAGAACCTTGTGATTAAATGAGGAGACGATAACCTGATTGTTCTTGCCAGTACGCTCGAGCAAAGCGCTCAACTGTCGTGCGGCCCGTAACTGTTTACTTTTTATATCCAATATTAGTGGCGTCTGACCCACTATCTGTAAAGTCTCTTCCAGAGTAATTATTTTCAAAGATTTATGTCGATAGGGGTAAGATTCTTGATCACGACTCCAGTGGTAAGCTGCATTTAAGTTACGCAGTTGAGCCAGGGTAAAGTCCTCTATGAACCCACTCCCATTGGTTGAATCTTCCAGATCAGGATCATGGCGTAAAACCAAATGCCCGTCAGCACTAAGCCAAACATCTATTTCAATAGCATCCACCCCCTGCATCACCATATTTTGCAGAAATTCCTGAGTATTCCCCGGGAAAAGCCCATTGCCACAATCATTGCCATGTGCGATAACCATAGGCCCTTTGCATGAGGGTAGCTTTAATGCTGATTTTGGCGCAATGCCAGAGCGGGCATATAAGAACAACACAAGCAAAAGAAAGAAAAAAATAAGTAACATTGACATCTATTTCAAAAACCTAAGATCAATAAAAAGACGCTAAATTGATTTATCTGGGCAGCAATCATTAATTAAACAGCAGTCAGACACTAGTGGCTCCTCCTGTAGACACTTCTTTCTCAATATTTATTTCTGACTTGGATTGGCTTACTGGTGATTTCGACTTATCCGACGCAACATCTAATTCTGAAGCTTTACGAAACTGCCAATAAGTATGCTGCAACCAAAGAGGCAGAAATATTATTAGGTCATAGATACGATTAAGGAGTGTGCCACAATTTATTGCAATAACCGCCAGAAGACGTAAGCCCACTGATAACACATTCAAGAAAAATACTAAGACACTACCAAACACCGTGCGGGCAGATGATACAAATTGCTCCAAGGGTATTGCGATAAAGGCCAGGACCAAAGGGAGCGTAAAACCCAACATCATTTGTATAAGCCCGAGAGTCCAGTAAGCGTTTACCTCAGTAACAGCAGAACCGCTCGTTTCAGATAACCCCGTAAGCAACTGATCCTGTTGCAATAGTAACTCCCTTGAGAGTGATAGCCCCGCCTCAATAGAGGCCAAACACAAGAGTAGAAGTACCCCAATCCACAGCAAACGCTTCCGTACTGAATCAGTTAATGCGGAGATCGAAGGAAATAATCGCGTAATCCGCAAACACTCCATAACCACAATACCAGTGACAATTTGTACGAAGATTAAAATCAAAGCTGCAACATCCGCTGTCCCATATCCCCCCAGAAAGCTGTTACTTCCAATGATTTCCGCCACAGGCCTGGCAATTAATTGGTGATTCAACCAAACCCCTGCCATTATCAACAGCAATACCAGTAAAGAGATAAAAAAACGACTAAAAAAAGAGGTGGATAGAAGACGTAAACTGCGATCACTCTCCTGTAATACCTCCTCGTAGCGTGTCATATGCTCATCCAATACTTTGCTACGGTAAATTACAGATTCCACACTCTTATTCATTCTTCCCAGAGTTTTCAATATGGAACGCCAACCAGGCATCATGCGCTTTAGTAGCTGATGACGCTCCCTTATAGACTCCCGATAAGACTCCAGAGCTTTATTTTCAGCCTTGCGCATAGAGTGATTAATAGTCTCCAACACATCTGCCACAACTGTATCGTCTGGAGTAGGAATTTCCGCCACAGAGCGGATTGCCCGGGCCCAGCTTGATGGCTCTGGAGGAACCTCTGCGCTACGCACATAATCATCATCTATGGTTGTCATCTGCTCACACAAATGACGATGCAACGTAGGATATTGTGCCATATCCCGCTTTAAACTACTTTCTATTCGCTCAAACTCCCTTTCAATTTGCCACTCTGTTACCTCACGACCTCTAGCCAGCAGTACCTCTCGATTGCGTTCACGGAGGCCCTGCCCCGCAAGCTCAACAGCGTGTGCAGAAAACAATAATGAGCGATGAAATAGTCTTGCCAGGGAATAAATACTTCTATGAATAGGCCCTCTAGCTAAGAAAAATGTAATAACTGCCAAACTCACCCATAGCCAGGATGGTAGTGTCTCAAATAGGTGACTCATGACGTTACTTTTCCCTGTGGAACCGAGCGATATCACATCCTAACAGCTGAAACTTTGACAATCGCCCAAAATATCACACTTTGTGTTGCTATATTGCGTCACTTGCTAGCAGGCATGATTCACTATCTATTTATTGCTTCCTAATGGTAAAAATTGGACCACAGTCATCCCAGCATCACTACTCACAATATCCCTCCTGGAAACACCATAATCCAGAGCTCATACCAGCACTTTCCCGCCCTCAAAAACCCCCAACCTCATCTAAAGACTACATCAGTGACATATTCCACAGGTCACTTAAAAAACAATCAATAAGTAACTACCCTCATACGTATATTTTAACTTCAGAGTTAAATTTGCCATATATTCACAAGCAAGCCTTAGAAAGAAAGAATCTTAGAAATCAACGCTAGCACCCAACTGACTATTCCTAACCAACAACCCCCAGCCAACTTTCCCATTCAAAATAGAGACAAACTCAAAAACAAAAAGCAAAACTTAATCAATCACATAAAATTCAACCAATAAAAATTACTGACGACATCATTCACTGCTCCCTTACCGTGAAATAAAAACAGGCATCATATTTTCCAGAACACCTCACACCCACGACTACACTCCAAACTAAATTCTCAGCAAATGAGTTATTTTCCCTAAACAAAGAGGTACTTAGCGTTAACAGCAATATTTTTTTGAGGTCTTCAAAGATCAACCAGGAAACTTAAACGACAGGAGTCGACAACGGATTTCGCTCTTCGAGTTGAGAGCTATCCATTTGTTTCAAGGAGAGGTACGAGGTATATGCCGGTTCTTTTTTTTAGCAATTCCGGCCTTCAGGGCGATCTTTTATTTTCACTATTTTCTCAGTCTATTCCCATGCCATGGGAGAAAGCCTGTATAGGAAAACAAAGGCACTGTCTACAACACTACGAGGCGATAATCATTGATTGCTGGCAGATTGGCATCAACAGCTACTCTAAGGATTTTCTTTCTGACTTAAAGAAAATCAGACACTCAAAAGCAATTCTTATTAACTTTCCTGCCGACTTACCAACCCACATCTCAGAAAAACTGCGGCAAAGTGGTTTTTATTTGTTGTGTGACAATAACATTAGCCAGGAAAAACTTATTCAAAGACTCAGTACAGCCATTCACAGCTGTGAAAGCAGTCACGCTGATAATTCGCAATCCCCCCTTCCTCTCACTCGTAGAGAACAGGAAATCCTAGGGCAACTAACAACGGGAGAACCCAATAGCGTCATCGCTACGAAACTACACCTGAGCGAACACACCGTTAAAAATCACATGTATAACATTTTTCGGAAAATCGGCGTGAAGAATCGCTTACAAGCTAGCAACTGGGCAAAACTCAATCTCCAGGAAGAGAGAATATGAGATTAACCCCGCTGATTTTCATTCTTCTCACAACTGTAGGCTTTGCTCAGGATGACACCAGAGTTCCTCCTGCAGACACTGACTCAGGAAGACTTGAGGATGAAATCAGCGGGTTTAATATCGACAGAACAATTACCCGAACAGGCCACGACTTTGCCAGATACCTTAGTGAATATAGAAATCTGAATTATCCAGATGCCACTTACAATTTAACGGTTTACGAGCGACCCTCAGCTCGTTGGGGAAACTTAATATGGGTTACCTACAACGACAAAATTGTATTTCGACGATTTATCAGCCCAAGTACCAACAATATTCATCGCCTTGCAGATGAAGCAGCCCAATACATTCATCAAACGGTCTTAAAAGATCGGGTGAGCAGTGCCCTAATAGATAATTTTGATTTGGGAAAGGACGAATTCTAATGAACAAAGATTACCTTATTTATCCAGCTAGCCTGGTAGCCACCCTATTCTCGTGTGGCTCTGTGATCGCGACTGAATTAATTTATGAGCCAGTAAACCCGAATTTTGGCGGCAATCCTCTTAATGGAACCTACTTGCTGCAAAGCGCGCAATCTCAGGATAGCCACGAAGACCCCGACAAGCATGACAGTCTCTACGAACAACCAAGTGCCCTGGATCGCTTTACTGACTCATTGGAAACAAGACTACTCAATCAACTGCTAACGGATGTCGGCGACGGCAATAGTGGTGAGTTAATTACCGACGATTTTATCGTACAGATCGTCGATAACGATGGCGTTCTTACGGTACTAATCACCGACAGAAGTACTGGGGACAAAAGTGAGATCGTTGTCAGTGGTCTCAATCCCACAAATTAGATAAGAATCAACACTGAAGGAAAACTGGCAATGCGCAATGCAATAACAAAAGCCTTAGCCTTGCCCGCACTGGCGTTTACTCTCACACTAAGCGGATGCTCAGCATTTAAAAGCCTTGGTGATGCCCTATTTGGCCCTGGGCGGACTGATGCCATGCTAACTCCACGAATGAATACCTATCGGGATTTGGTGAATCTTCCTGAACCTAAAGGAAAGATATTGGCTGCTGTATATAGTTTCCGTGATCAAACCGGACAATACAAGCCAGCACCAAACAGCAGCTTCTCCACTGCGGTTACTCAGGGTGGAGCCGCTATGTTGACCGATGTACTCAATGAATCCGGTTGGTTTATCGCATTGGAGCGTGAAGGCTTACAAAACCTTTTAACCGAGCGAAAAATTATACGTGCCGGGCTCAGTAAACCCGATGCTCCAGCCAATAATAATATTCCTCTACCAACTCTAATTGCAGCTAACGTACTGCTTGAAGGCGGAATTGTCGCCTACGATCAAAACATTCAAACCGGTGGTGCCGGAGCAAGGTACTTTGGCATCGGTGCCAATGAGCAATACCGCGTCGATCAGGTGACGGTCAATCTAAGAGCAATCGATATACGCTCGGGCAGAATATTGCACTCTGTATTGACATCAAAAACTGTTTACTCCAAAGCAATCAGTGCCGATGTATTTCGTTATGTTAAATTCCGACGCTTACTAGAGTTGGAAGCCGGGGTAACATATAACGAACCAGCACAACTTGCTATGCTTTCAGCTATGGAATCTGCGGTGATTCACTTGATCAGTGAGGGGATTGTGCATAATTCTTGGGCCTTAGCGAATCCCGATGAAATTAACAATCCCATACTGCAATACTATTTAAACGACAGCACCGTTATTATGTGACGGTGAACTGGGATCAGGCAGTACAACGAAGTAGAGTAAATTATGTTTGGCAGTCAGAAAAATCACCTCTTATTCCTTCCAATAGTTATCGGATTGTGTACCGGGGGATATACAAAAAGTTGTACAGCGTCTGATTTGGATGCCAGCAGTGAACTCGCCTTAAGCAGCGAATTGAGCACAGCTAACCTTCTATCAGTCTCCAATCTCACAGTAATCAACCAAGAAGGTGGCGTGAACAATGTTAACGTACGGCAATCGGGCCGAACCAATTATACTTCTGCTCACCAAGATGGTAATAGAAACAGTCTTTCGGTAACACAGGCAGGAGAGAATAATATTGTACTTTCACGTCAAATAGGTGAACAAAACCTGAGCGGATTAATCCAGGTGGGCTATGAAAATCTGATTAATATAGAGCAATATGGTACAGCTAACTCCGCAGGTATATCCCAATTCGGCACACAAAACAGTGCTCAAGTGGAAGAAATTGGCATGCTACACAAAGTTAATATCTATCAAAGTGGCCATGGCCTACATACTTCTGTAACTGTAATAGGCACCGCGACCACTACCTCTATCCGCCAATTTGACTGAAATTACGCAACTCTGAGCCCCCTTAAACCTAACATCTCAAATATCTGTCAGAATTAGCAGCCTGACAGATTCCCATAAAAACATCTTAACAACAAAAGTAATGCTAAAGAATAACAACCTATTTTTCTTATTAAATTCTTCAACCTTGTGATCCAGAGTAATCTAGCTGCGTAAAAACATAAGTAGTGGCCATTTGAGCAGAAAATCCCTTTATGAAAACTGATGTTTTTTGAGAGCCAAATCACACATTAAAAATCAAGCCACAACAAAAGAACTATATTCCTATCTATTAGTGACTTATGTCCTATAGCGTACCTTCGCTTTACAGACAAAACTCAATACATATCTGATCAAATGTTGTTTTACACCTCTTGGACATTTTGTCATGCAGACTTTAGGTTGTTTAGAGATCAATTTCTCAAAACCAAACTGGCCCTCTCTCAAGAGTGGTCCCCAATGCAGTATCTGGGAGACAACACACCTCCACAGTGACAGAAAATCTGTTAAGCAAACCTAGTAAATTAGTAAATTGAAGTACTAATTTCTGATTTATTGTTTCAGCCAGAATTCTACGATGCAGCTATTCCAGGAGTTTAGGAAACCTGTATTGTGAATCCATGACATCTGGAAGATGTCAGTAATTCCAGTACTGTGTGTGCTGGATCAAAACGTCAAGAGTAAAGGAGTATCGCATGAAGGCGTTAACCCCCATCGCAGCCGCTATTCTACTCAGCGCCAGTGGTGCTGTTTTAGCATCAGGTAATATCACCCATCAATCTCAAACTGGTATTGGCAATAGCGCCACATCAACGCAAATAGGACCGGGCAACGATAACAATTATGTAAATCAAACTCAAAACGGATTCTTTAACGACTCTGATGCAACGCAGACTGGTGGTAGCCAAAGTAATAATATCCACCACAATCAAACTGGAACTGGCAACAGTGCATCATCCACTCAAACCGGCGGGCTTCTAAATAAGGCCTCAGTTGTTCAGCAAGGTAGTGGAAACGTCGGTATTACTTCACAAGCCGCCCCAGCATTTATGTCAGAAGCATCTATTAATCAAGCTGGGGAAGCAAACTTTGGCTTTATATCGCAAACCGCTTCAGCTGGTGATAAAGCAGCAATTAACCAAGTAGGTGAGGCGAATTTTGCCACAGTCACTCAATTTCTGAGTGTTGGAAATAGCGCTACAGCAAACCAGTTTGGCACGGCAAATATTGCAACAATGACCCAATTTCTCGGGGATCACAATACTGCTGTTGCGAATCAAGTTGGCACCGTGAACATTGCCACCCATACCCAAACCGGTTCATCAAATAACTCAACATCTACGCAAGTAGGCACTTTAAATGGTGCTTTGCATCTCCAAGGTGGTGATAATAATTCTATATTCACATCACAATTCGGCACCCTAAATGGTACGGCAGTTGCTCAGAGTGGCTCTCACAATGGTGTATTGACTACACAAGTAGGTACACTAAATGGTTCCGCTGTTTTTCAGGATGGCACCTTCAATGGTGTAGCAAATACGCAATTAGGCTTGCTTAATGGCGCTGCCGTTCTTCAGGATGGTGCTTTCAATTTGGTGTCAAACGTGCAAACAGGCATACTAAATGGCTCCGCCGTTCTTCAGGATGGCGCTTTCAACGCCGTATCAACCATACAAACCGGCATTTTAAATGGCTCTGCTGTTCTTCAAGATGGCGCTTTAAACGCCGTATCAACTATACAAACCGGTATTTTAAATGGCTCTGCTGTTCTTCAGGATGGCGCTTTCAACGCCGTATCAACTGTGCAATCAGGCATACTAAATGGTTCCGCCGTTTTTCAGGATGGCGCTCTCAACTTAGTATCAACCGTGCAAACCGGTATTTTGAATGGCTCCGCCGTTCTTCAAGATGGCATTGGTCATACCTCACTGACTGACCAAAACGGTTTATTGAACGCCTCTCTGCAGGCACAATTTGGTTCCGGCCATCATGCGTCAACCACGCAGACTGGTATCGCCAACTTCCACTCCACAGCTCAATTTGGCTCTAATGAAATGGCTTTAGCTATTCAAAATGGAGTAGGAAACGTCGGCACCATTTTGCAGTAGTAACTACTGTAGTTCCTTAGAGAGAAAATATCATTTGGCGGTCATTATTTGATCGCCTTTTTTATTAAAGAAAAGTAACAAAGAATATTCTTAAATATCTATAAGATAACAGCCTTAACAAGAATATTTAAAAGATAAAAAACGATTGTAGCAATACAAGCACGGAACTCCAAATAAACTGACTCCTATTAATTTACTGATGAAAATAACATACTTTCTTCTCAGCTTATCAATACTTACAACCTATGGCAGCTTCTTTTTTTTCTACAAAACTTTAACTAAGGCAAAGTTGATATTCACGAGGCCGCCATGCCCTAACAAAGAAATTTACAACTTCCCCCCTAATAATCACTTCAATTTAATGCCTCAGGAGTTTTCCATTTAAGAAAAAAGTTAATCCTCAATAATTTTAATTTCTCCTAAAAATCTCATCCGACAAATCGTTTTTAGCCAAACCTGATTCCCCAAAGGAGTAACAGATGAACAGGCACATCTCAATCGCTGCTGGCGTAATTATTGCCATAACTAACAGTGGAGCCATAGCTGACACCTACATCCTTTTCCAGAAGGGTACTGGAAATATGTCAACAGGTATCGATAGAAATCCCCCAGAAGCAGACGGCCATGTTAGACAAGTTCAAATTGGTGACAATAACTCCGCATATACCTTACAAGATAAAAGTATGGACAACTTGTCGATCAAACAGACACAACATGGCAACAATAATACTGATAGATCAATTCATAATTCCCTTTTTTGATTCTGTTATTACCCAGACTGGTGATAACAAATACCCTGAAAGCGTACAACGATAAAGCGCTAACTCATCCACTGAAATTACTCAAAGTTGTTTTGGAACTCAAGATATATTTATTTTTCAATTTGGAGCTTCAAAAAGTACTAAAGTAGCACCCCAAAAAGGTGGCCCCAACCAAGCTACGGTTAACCAATTAGGTTTTAATGCAAACTCTATTACCATCAGCCAAGAAGGATTGGGTTTTGGGAATAATGTTATAGCCGCATTTCAGTCAGCAGTTAACTTTAACTAACTCTATAGAAGCAATTCAAAGAGGCAGCTCTAATCTAACTGCGGCCTCTCAGATATTTTCGTCTGGCGACAAATCTATCTTCCACCAGAAAGGCAGAAATAATGATGCTAAAGTTTCACATGTGGGAGGCTAAATTAACTTTAGCGAAATAATACAACTATCGGAGGGCAATAAAGTAGGTTAAATCGCTCATAACAGGGCCACCTCTAACTGGACTGGCCTTCCAAATTCTAATCAAGAAGAATAAAGGAACACTCACAAACTCTAAATAATTTCATTTTTCACAGACAGACCTGGCAGCTAATCACTAAAAAGATAAGCAAGCTCAAAATAAATACAACCCACCAAGAGAACAAGATCTCCCTACTGGATATACAAAAAAATACTTCCGATACAACTCTCGATAAAGAAACTTTTTCCTGCCCATCTCTGGATTTTTCAGACAACACCAGAGCTATAAAACTATAGCAGCAAAATAATTACCTAACACCCAAGATCATAAATCATAATGGAAAATTAAATTACAACCAAAACAGAGCAGCAGTCTGATCTTATTTTTTGTCACTTTAATTTATTCTGATTCACAATTAAATATGTAAAGAATGAGCAACCACCCAAGCTTAAACACTTACTGAGAATAATTTCTTACATTCCCCATAGATCATAATTTAAAATGTGTCATGCAGGTAAATTACAGATAACTTTTAAAATCAAGAAAATCTGACCATAGACCTACGATAATGGCAGTTGAACCCTCCTATCTATTAGAAACACACTTTCTTCCCAATCTATAGAGAATTTTATCCTATAGCAGTTTTTCTTATTCACTACAAAACTCTACTCAGCATCAAGCTGATATTCATATTTAAGAGGTAGAAATGCTTCACCGGAGGATCCAAGGAGGCCTGGCGTCTCTTTTAATTTTTTGGGGTGAATATCTTGAAGAACTTCTCCTACACCAGGAAAAACAATGTTCACTTGCTTTCGATGCTGTTTTGATATTTTCTTTAGTAAAAAATTGCTTTCTAGCAGAACTTGATATCTCTAAGGAGTAACCAATGAAAAAGTACACCCCAATTGCCACAGGAATTTTCTTGGCAATTGCCGCCGGTGGCGCCTTATCCCAGACAGTTATCGTCAATCAAATGGGTAATGGAAATAGCGCACTTCCGGCTGTAGATGCCACTGTTACTGGTAGCGTTATTCTTATTAATCAGAATGGCGACTTTAATTCCTCTGTCCCTCAACAGGTGAACAACACCAGTAATAGCTTGATTAGTCACACTCAAGTCGGTGACTCAAATAGTGCCGTATCTTTACAAGATGACGCCTCAGGTTCATTCGCCTTCATCACCCAGACTTCTGACAGTAACGATGCCACTACGAATCAATGGTCAGCAAACGGCTCATCCGCAGCAATTTCGCAGAGTGGATGGGGAGGCCAGATGGCATGGATCAATCAGCAAACCGTCAACTCAAACTTTGCCACAGTAAACCAAACTAAAAACTCAAATACTGCTACAGTTTGGCAGTTTAACGGAACAGGAAACGTTACTACTGTTAACCAGGAAGGGCATTTCATAGGGAACAATGAAATGCAAACAACACAAGGGAGTGGCCATTTTAACACTATTGATGCCACTCAAGTTGGCAATGCCCAAACTGGATTCGTTTCCCAGATAGGTGGATCAGGAAATTACTCCTTCTCTTACCAGTTCGGTAAATATAATGAACTAAATGTTGCACAGTCGGGTGATGGCAACGACAGCCATGTCGAGCAATACTGGGAGTCTAACCTAGCTGTACATTTTCAGTCTGGCGACGACAACTACGCTTTTACTGAGCAATTAACCCAAAACAATATTGCTCAAACAGTTCAAACTGGTGACATGAATGTGTCCAGCATATCTCAGTTTGGCGGCAACATGAATCAATACTATATCACTCAGACTGGAGACTCTAACGAATTCATTGCAACACAAAACGGAAACTCAAACTTTATTTCTGTAGTGCAAAACGGCGGCTTGGTAATGGGAATAAACCAAATTGGTGACGGTAATTCCTTTATCTTCCCTTAGAATTCTTCTTTAAAGCCATAAACAAGCTGGCCCATATTGGGCCAGCTTTTAATTTACTTAAAAATTTATAACGTGAAATACTAGCCTTTATGCAAGCCAAATACCAAGCATTAAGAACTGCAATCTTCCATATAAAAGACTATACATCACTAATTACAACTTACAATAAAATAAAGTCAGAAGCCAAACATAAATATTCACTATTAACGCAAAAATTTATGCTTTCATTTAAGCCTTATTACACCAGCCAACCTGTTCACAACAAAAAATTTAATAACCAATCTAACAGTTACATATAAATTTACAGAGCAAAAAAATATTTAAATTCTTTCCGCCAATAAAATAATTGCTTCGCAGCATTCTGCATCTTGCATACTCTTCAATCATACTTCCGCTGTGTCAACCCGCTAATCTTTAATGAAACCAACGAAATTATACCCAGATTAAGCGCCAATTGCCCTGCCCCCTCATAAGCATGATTAATTATGACTTTAGTGGTATCCCAATCCCAGTTTATATTTAGCAAGGCGCTTGGCTAAAGGCTTGATGAAAGCTAGATCAAAGATCCCTGCTTAACTGAGAAGAAGTCTTTCAGAAAGAAATTACAAAACTCCTGGATTGACATCCCTCATTGATCATTCTAAAAATGTATGCCGAACGATCTTAGATAGAATATGACCTTTTTATGGGACTGCAAGATAATCTACTTACAGTATAAAGAAATTTCAGTTATAACTTGAAGTTGAGAAATTAATCTTGCTCTAAAGCTAATACAACTTATTTTTCACTATAAAGATAATAATTTCGCTGTATTTTTATGATCATATTGCAAGTCACCCTCCACAACTTGGATTCGATGCCTCTAAGGTGTAATTCATCAAGAAATATGTCTCGATTAAAGCTGGAGTATTAATAGCCTTTGCTTAAAGTGACCTACTGGCATCCAATAATATCTTTCTCGCTCAGAATGGTGGTTTTAATTAATCTTCTTCTCAACAGATAATTAACAGTAACAATAGCGTTATCATTCATAGACAGACAATGTGAATAAGGTAGAGCCATTACAGGATAATACTCTCAATTCTTTTGTCGTGATTCGCCAAATAGACAACATGAATGAAATAGCCACAAGCCAAACATCTGTCAACAATTCCGCAGCTGAATTTTTTTCAGAGTGGCTTTGCGCCGCAGTTAGCAACGATAAATCAAACTAACACCAACTTAAGCTTTACAACCATAACTCAAAGTAAAGGTTCCAATATTTCTCGCATAAATCAGACTGATGGAAACACAAACTAAGCAACTATCACTCATACAGGAGGTACTCTTAGAGGAAATATCTTAGCCTCTGTGCAGATTATCAGTATTTTAAATACTATCAACGCCACCCAATATGGCGACACGAGCAGCGTATTAATTCCTCAAATTGTAGATTCAAGCTATACCTCTCACTCCGATCAAAAACGCTGTAAAACATAATTCACGTTATTCAAGCTCGAAACAATAATGTAAGTGACAACATATTAACTGGAGAAAAATATTATGACTATCAATAAAATAGAAAATATCAACCACTCCGTTACCAACCAGCAGGCAATAGATAATTATGCGCAACTGATAAATCTAGCAATATTAATGTGTCAACTATATCCCAGTCCGGTGGTAACATGGATACGGCGTTTGTAACTCAAATCGGCAGCACTACTACAATTGATGCGACACAGATTATGTAGTTTCAACCTTATTTTTGCAGTACAACAAACTAACGATAATAACATAGCCTCCTCTCAAATTGATGACGTCAATGTCTTTATGCTTGCTCTATAGAACAAGCTAAAAAACTAAAATTTAGCCTCAGGTGATCCAGCCTTAAAGGTGACATCAAACTCATTTCACTCTGCTTTTTTTGAAAAATTTAAACCCAGCCCTTCCTTCATTAAAGTAATACTCACAAATCAAAGCTCCCTACGCCAACAGCCATTTTTCCATACCAGCTAGGCTAAAGTTAAAACAACAAGCTATTAACTTCAAAATGGTGAATGTATAGCTAGTCCAGAAATACACTGAGCCAAAATGGATAAAGAAGTAAACAGGAGTTGAAAGTGAGCAAGCTTCCTATTACATCGCTCGCATTACTGATATCTTACAGCGGACTGACATATGCAGCAGAGAATTCATCCACTCTCGATCAAATTGGTAATATCAATCATGCCTTAATTGATCAATCCGATAATAGCGCCATCGATAGCCATGTGAAAATCTCCCAGAATGGTAGCCTAAATAATGCAAAGTCTGTCCAAACTGATGTAATCGACAGCTTAATACACCAAGTTCAAGAAGGTAAATTAAATCACGCCTACAGCCTACAGATGGGTGGATCTGGAAATGAAACTCTGATCTACCAGTCAGGCATGGACAACCGCTCTAACACTTATCAAATTGCCACTAAAAATAACCAAGCTACTATCCGTCAAAATGGCGCTGGGAACGAAGCCGAAATTCAACAACATCTTGGAAGTGACAACATTTCTGTTATAGAGCAAATCGGTACTGTTCACGGCGCCATGGTTGGGCAGTACGCCAGCTTCAACTCAGAGGCGCACATATTCCAAGATGGCTCTTATCACGAAGCAATTATCAAACAAGAAGGTACTGGGCACTACGCCGGCATTTCTCAATCAGGAATATCTCACTATGCTGAAATAACTCAAACCGATATGCATAATGAGGCCGATATCATCCAAAGGGGTGAAACTAATAACACTACAATTGTTCAGGTTTCCTGGTATAACAGTGCATACGTCCATCAAGATGGCTATATGAATCAGGCGACAATTATGCAGTCTGGAGGTGGCGCTATGGGTGGAGGACACTTGGCTATTGTCAATCAATCAGGCGGCATGAATGAGGCCACAGTTATCCAAAGCGGATTCTCTGGGTCAGTAAATATTATCCAAACCGGTTACGGCAATACCGCCGTAGTAAACCAGTAGATATTATTTCCCCCATTATACCAAAGACTTTTATCGGTCTTTGGTGTTTTTGAACCCATGCTCGCTGCAGAGTATTCTTTTTTACTAGCCTCTACAGGCTTTATTCTTTAAATTAAATATATTACTCAGGAAAGTCTTTTTATTTTATCGCTTTCCTGGCTAAAACTAACCTCCTAAACAATTAAGACTTCTATCCTATGGTTTTTCTAAGCTACTGAAGCAACAATAATAAAGACGGAACGAACTTATGGACTCCTAAGCAGTAACAGGGATGCCAACCAGAATGAAACAGCTATTTCCTATCTTTGATTTCCCTTCGATTCTACCTTTTTGTACAGGAACTTAAAGCGAGTGTATATCTGAGTAATTTATAGTATTGCCGCTAATCACAGCCTAGCGGCTTACTGCAAAATACTCGGGTGAATTATTCTGTGCGCCCGCTCAGCCGGTAAATGCTGAACCCAAAACGCGATGCTCTTTTCAAGTAGTAATGGAGATACTCATGAAGACTTTAACCCCAATCGCTGCCGCTATTGCTTTCGTGATCAGTGGTGCAGCCATGGCCGATGACAATACCGCTTACCAGGATCAACATGGTATGGGTCACCTGGGTTATATCGATCAAGCCGGCCCAGGTAGTCATCACAATTATGTTAAACAGGAGCAACACGGGGGATACAATACGGCCGTTAGTATTCAGGAGCATGAACATCACAGTACGGTTCTTCAGCATCAGGAGGGCTACAGCAATTACGCCAATGCCTACCAAAAAGGGGGGGCAGGCAATACAGCTATGAGCGAGCAAATGGGCATCGACAATAGCAGCCTAACCTTCCAGTTTGATGAATACGACAGCTTCTCCTACCATTTCCAGGATGGCCATGGAAATAAAGCAAGAACTTACCAACTTTCTGGCAGCGGTAACCATGCCACCATTCTACAAAATAGCGACTATAGCTATGCTTCTGTAACTCAGGTAAATAGCTATGGCAGTGAAGCCATGGTCTCACAGGCTGGCGAAATGAATCATGCTGATACCTTCCAAACAGGTGAATCTCACAGGACTCACCTTATTCAGGCAGAGGGCGGTCACAACGATCTTGATTCTCGTCAAATCGGCTATGGCCATGAAGCCCATATGTACCAAGATGGTTGGAACAACGAAGGGGATATTTCTCAAGCCGGCAGCCACCACTTCGGTAAAACCATCCAAGTAGGCTACAACAATGATGTCTACGTGGGGCAAATAGGTGAAAAGCACCACGCCGAAGTCGCCCAGTACGGTACTAGTAACAACAGTCTTGTTGCTCAATTTGGCCACAATGAAACCGCCAAGGTTCTTCAGTATGGCCAAAACAACAACAGTTTCGTTCTCCAGTAAAAACTGCTCCTGCCCCAAAGAAAAAAGGCGGCCTCTGGCCGCCCTTTTTCTTACTAAGAGATCTTTTATAGATGCTCTACAGTATCAATTTCATATTCCACTGTACCGGAAGGCGTGTGCACAACAACGACTTCCCCCACTTCCTTACCAATCAGTGCGCGGGCAATCGGGGAGTTCACTGAGATTTTTTGTTTTTTCACATCCGCTTCATCGTCACCCACGATTTTATAGGTCACTTCAGCATCGTCATCCAGGTGAATAATCGTTACCGTAGTGCCAAAAATTACTTTATCGCTGGGCTCAATCGACTTCACATCGATCACTTGGGCGTGAGACAGCTTGGCTTCAATCTCTTGAATACGCCCCTCAATAAAGCCCTGCTTTTCCCGCGCCGCATGGTATTCGGCATTCTCCTTCAAATCACCGTGTTCGCGTGCTTCGGCAATGGCCTCTACCACCGCAGGGCGCTCGACTTTTTTCAGATTATCCAGCTCTGAACGCAGCGCTTCCGCGCCTTCAACGGTCATTGGTACCCGGTTCACTGTGGGACCTCCATTATTGTTACTACGCAACCGGGCCCTGTGTTGCCACAAGGCCCGGTCGGAAATGACAGATTGTTTTTAGATGATTAAGACAGCTTTACCACACGCTGGTGAAGATCTTGCAGGCGGCGAACCTGCAGCGGCTGCTCCTGACGCATGGCCATCGCCATGGCCTGAGCCGCTGCCAGGGTGGTGGTGTAACACACCTGGTGGTTCTCGGCACTGCGACGGATATCCGCAGAGTCGCGAATCGCCTGGCGTCCTTCGGTGGTATTCACCACCAGTGCAATCTCGTCGTTTTTAATCATATCGACGATATGCGGGCGACCTTCACTCATCTTGTTGACGGTTGTAACGGGAATATCGTTTTCTTGCAAGACCTTAGCGGTGCCGCGGCTGGCAATGACTTCGAAGCCAAGCTCTACCAGATCGCGCGCTACGCCCACGGCGTCGGCCTTGTCGAAGTCACGCACAGAGATAAACGCGCGGCCGGACTCCGGCAGGCGATCGCCAGCGGCAACCAAGCCCTTGTCGAAGGCCTCTGCGAAGGTAGCGCCTACGCCCATCACTTCGCCGGTGGACTTCATCTCGGGGCCGAGAATCGGGTCCACTTTCGGGAACTTGTTGAACGGGAATACAGACTCTTTAACGGAGTAGTAGTCCGGTACGATCTCTTCGGTAAAGCCCTGTTCCTGCAGGCTGATACCCGCCTGACAGCGTGCAGCCACTTTCGCCAGTGAAGTGCCGATGCACTTGGAGACGAAAGGTACGGTACGGGAAGCGCGCGGGTTCACCTCGATCACGTAAATCTCGCCGTCCTGGTAGGCCAGCTGGGTATTCATCAGGCCAACTACGCCAAGCTCGCGGGCCATGGCTTTCACTTCTTCGCGCATACGGTCCTGCACATCCGCCGGCAGGCTGTAAGGCGGCAGGGAGCAGGCGGAGTCACCTGAGTGAACACCACACTGTTCAATGTGCTGCATAATGGCGCCAATCACAACGTCCTGGCCATCGGATACCGCATCGATATCCACCTCAATGGCGGCGTTGAGGAAGTGGTCCAGCAGTACCGGCGCTTCGTCGGAAACCTGTACCGCTTCTTTCATGTAGGTGAGCAGCTCGTCTTCTTTGTAGACGATCTCCATGGCGCGGCCGCCCAGTACGTAAGACGGGCGCACAACCAGCGGGTAGCCCACGTCTTTCGCCGCCTGGATGGCTTCGGAGACAGAGCGCACAATGGCGTTCTTGGGCTGCTTGAGGCCGAGACGCATAATCATCTGCTGGAAGCGCTCGCGGTCTTCGGCGCGGTCGATCTGCTCTGGGGTGGTACCGATAATCGGCACACCTTCGTTGGCCAGGTAGCGCGCCAGGTTCAGCGGGGTCTGGCCGCCGAACTGCACGATCACGCCTTCCGGCTTCTCTTTGGCAACGATTTCCAGCACGTCTTCCAGGGTTACCGGCTCGAAGTAGAGGCGGTCGGAAGTGTCGTAGTCGGTGGAAACAGTCTCCGGGTTACAGTTGACCATGATGGTCTCGTAACCGTCTTCGCGCATCGCCAGAGCGGCGTGTACACAGCAGTAGTCGAACTCGATGCCCTGGCCGATACGGTTGGGGCCACCGCCGAGTACCATGATTTTCTTTTTGTCGGACGGCTGCGCTTCGCACTCCTCATCGTAGGTGGAGTACATGTAAGCAGTGGAGGTGCTGAACTCAGCAGCACAGGTGTCCACGCGCTTGTAAGACGGGAATACGCCCAGCTTGTGGCGGAACTCGCGCACAGTCTTCTGGCTCACCCCCAGCAGGTCTGCCAGGCGGCGATCGGAGAAGCCTTTGCGCTTGAGGAAGCGCATTTGCTCAGTGGTCAGCGCCGAGGTGGGCAGTGACTTGAGCGGCTCTTCGATTTTGATCAGCTCTTCGATCTGTACCAGGAACCAGGGATCGATACCGGACAGGTCGTAAACTTCACCGACGCTCATGCCCATACGGAAGGCGTCGCCCACGTACCAGATGCGCTCGGCACCCGGAACGGAGAGTTCGCTGCGCAGACGGGTCTCAGCGCCGTCTTTGCTCGGGTCAATCTTGCTTTCCAGGCCGAAGCTGCCCACTTCCAGACCGCGCAGGGCTTTCTGCATGGACTCCTGGAAGGTACGGCCGATTGCCATCACTTCACCCACAGACTTCATCTGGGTGGTCAGGCGCGCATCGGCTTCACCGAATTTCTCAAAGGTGAAGCGCGGGATCTTAGTGACAACGTAATCGATAGACGGCTCGAAGGACGCCGGGGTAGCACCGCCAGTGATATCGTTCTGCAACTCGTCCAGGGTGTAACCCACTGCCAGCTTGGCCGCGACCTTGGCGATCGGGAAGCCGGTGGCCTTGGAGGCCAGTGCGGAGGAGCGGGATACGCGCGGGTTCATCTCGATCACAACTACGCGGCCAGTTTTCGGGCAAACGCCGAACTGTACGTTGGAGCCACCAGTCTCAACGCCGATCTCGCGCAGTACCGCGATAGAAGCGTTGCGCATCAGCTGGTATTCCTTGTCGGTCAGCGTCTGCGCCGGAGCAACGGTGATGGAGTCACCAGTGTGTACGCCCATCGGGTCGAAGTTCTCGATGGAACATACGATGATGCAGTTGTCGTTCTTATCGCGAACCACTTCCATCTCGTACTCTTTCCAGCCGAGCAGGGATTCGTCGATCAGCAACTCGTTGGTGGGGGAGAGGTCGAGACCGCGCTTACAGATCTCTTCAAACTCCGGCCAGTTGTAGGCCACACCGCCACCGGAACCACCCATGGTGAAGGACGGACGGATAATTACCGGGAAGCCGAACTCTTCCGGTACTTTCTTCGCCTCTTCCATGGAGTGGACAATCTTGGCGCGTGGAGTTTCCAGGCCGATCGCCTTCATCGCCTTGTCGAACAGGTCGCGGTCTTCCGCTTTCTCGATAGCGTCTTTGTCCGCACCGATCAGCTCGACATTGAATTCCTTCAGGACACCGTGCTTGTCCAGGTCCAGGGCGCAGTTCAGTGCTGTCTGGCCACCCATGGTGGGCAGGATGGCATCGGGGCGCTCCTGCTCGATAATCTTGGCAACGGTGCGCCACTCCACCGGCTCGATGTAAGTGGCATCGGCCATAGCCGGGTCGGTCATGATAGTGGCCGGGTTGGAGTTCACCAGGATCACCCGGTAACCCTCTTCGCGCAGCGCCTTACAGGCCTGGGCGCCGGAGTAGTCAAATTCGCACGCCTGGCCGATCACGATGGGGCCTGCGCCGATAATCAGAATGCTTTGGATATCTGTGCGTTTTGGCATCTTTCTTCCGTTCTACTACCGGCAAAGGCCGGCTGCGCTAAATTTCATTCGTTTCTTGTTAAAACCGCCGCAAAAGCGGCGGTTAATTGCCCTACCCTGGGCGGCTACGCCCTTAGGCGCGCTCTTTCATCAAATCGATAAAGTGGTCAAACAACGGCGCCACATCGTGTGGGCCCGGGCTCGCTTCCGGGTGTCCCTGGAAGCTGAAGGCCGGCTTGTCCTTCAGGTGAATACCCTGCAAGGTGCCGTCGAACAGGGACTTGTGGGTAACTTCCACATTGTCCGGCAGGCTGTCGGCGTCCACTTCGAAACCGTGGTTCTGCGCGGTGATCATCACCTTGGTGCTGTTCAGGTCCTGTACCGGGTGGTTACCACCGTGGTGACCGAACTTCATCTTGGCAGTTTTACCGCCCACCGCCAGGCCCAACAACTGGTGGCCCAGGCAGATGCCGTAGGTGGGGATGCCCGCGTCGAGGATTTCGCGGATTGCAGCGATCGCGTATTCGCAGGGCTCGGGGTCACCGGGGCCATTGGACAGGAATACACCGTTGGGATTCATCGCCAAGACTTCGGAGGCCGGAGTCTCCGCCGGTACTACGGTGATGTCACAGCCGCGATCCACCAGCATACGCAGGATATTGCGCTTCACACCGAAATCGTAAGCGACCACTTTGAAGGGCTGTTCCGGCGCGGCCTTATGGCCTTCGCCCAGTTCCCAGGTACCTTCGCTAAAGGGGTAGGCTTCCTTGGTGCTCACTACCTTGGCCAGGTCCATCCCTTTCAGACCGGCAAATTCCTTGGCTTTGGCCAGGGCTTCTTCGCGGTCGATATTGTCACCGGCAACGATGCAACCGCTCTGTGCGCCCTTGTCACGCAGCAGGCGGGTCAGGCGACGAGTGTCGATATCGGCGATACCAACGATATTGCGCTCGCGCAGGTAGTCCTCCAGGGACTGCTCGTTGCGGAAGCTGCTGGCCAGCAGCGGAAGGTCGCGGATTACCAGGCCGGCAGCCCAGATATCAGCGCACTCTTCGTCTTCCTGGTTGGTGCCAGTGTTGCCGATGTGCGGGTAGGTCAGAGTCACAATCTGGCGGGCGTAGGAGGGATCGGTGAGGATCTCCTGGTAGCCGGTCATGGATGTGTTGAACACGACCTCGCCAACAGAACTGCCATGGGCACCGATTGCGCGTCCTTCAAAGACACTACCATCTGCGAGCACCAGCAGCGCGGGAGTTGTACTCTGCATAAAGTTGTGGGGCATGAAAGCCTCCGACGTAGGGACAGCTTTAGTCAAATTGAACTCCAATCTTCAGAACTGCTTCCGGGCGGGGTTTGCGGGCTTCGGAGCACGCAGGCTCCTGACTGGTGCGCGCATAAAAAAGCGAGATGAAACATCGCAGCTTCATCTCGCTTTAAAAATCTGTTCACGCGTGATTCTCACAAAGTGGCCGACGGTTGCCGCCAGCTTTTTAGTAGGCTCACGCTGCGCGATTCAGCTTCGCGGCACCGGCCCAAATCGGGCGCAGATTCTACGCGAATTCACCTCTGGACGCTAGTGCAAAAATACGCCAAACCTGACGAAAAATTCCTCTCTACTCCAGCTTCTGCCCGAGACGAAAGAGACTGTTGCCCATTTTCAGCTCGGCCTTTTCCAGCATGGTTTTGTTCATACGCAGCGCCACTTCGCCACCTTTGTCGGCAAATTCAATCATGCCGCCGGTTGCAGCAAAGCGCTCGGCATCGCTCACTGTTAAGACAGGGAAGAACTCCACTGTAACCAGCGTCTTGAGCAGACTGGAGCGATCCATAGAGCCGAGAATCACGATCTGGCATTTGCGCGCGCGCAGTATATCTTTGAAGCCAATTTTCTCCAGCGCCACCCGGCGCCCATCAATACGCTGATTCTTGAAGCGCAGAGCCAGCTGCTCGCCGAGGGAATCCCCCCCCATCAAACACACCTTAAAGGGGGCACTGTAATTATCAAATGCGTTGACCGGCCACTGCAGGTTGTAGGCGAAGTGCACGATGTAATCCACCATGACACGCCGCCCCAGGGGAGTATCCGAAAGGTGTACTGCGGCCTGTACCAAGGGAGCAAGCAGCAGGCCCAATATCAGGGAAATCGTCAGGAATGGGCGAGTGATAGAAAGTCTGGCAAAGAGTGTCTTCACGGTCATTGATACCCAGGAGTTCACACCTTCTGCCGGCGGAAGGCGCTGCTCCGGCAGAAAATGTCTATCGGCGGATACCTGGGCAATCAACCACTGCCGAGGCTCGAACGGCGCGCCAGCGAAAAGCCCGGCCACCTTTGAAGGTTAGCCCACCGAGCTTTGCCCCGCCGGTGCCCCGTTCACCGTCGATTACTCGGGTACACGGCTATCCAAGTCGGCACTACCATCCTGGTTTTTTGTTACGGGGTGCCATTTGAGCGCCTTCTCAATCGACATAATCATCGCACCGGCCACATCCTTACGCGTGGCACTCTCAATACCCTCGAGACCGGGAGAGGAGTTCACCTCAAGTAACAGCGGCCCTTTACGCGAACGAATAATATCCACACCAGCCACTTTCAACCCGAGCGCTTTAGCCGCTTTAATGGCTATGCGCTTTTCATCTGCTGTGACTTTAACTACCGAAGCGGTGCCGCCCTGGTGAATATTGGCGCGGAACTCTCCCGGTGCCGCCTCTCGCTGGATCGAGGCCACCACGCGGCCATCAATCACAAACAGGCGCAGATCCTTGCCCTGGGCCTCACGGATAAACTCCTGCACTAGCAAATTGGCTTTAAGTGACTTAAACGCATTAATCACCGATTCGCCAGCTTTGCGGGTTTCCGCCAACACCACTCCGCGCCCCTGAGTTCCCTCCAGCAACTTCACAATCAATGGTGCCCCACCCACCATGTCAATCAACTCATTGGTATCTACCGGCGAGTTGGCAAAGCCTGAAGTGGGAATACTCAAACCACTCTGCTGTAACAACTGCAGGGAAAATAGCTTATCCCGCGACTGGCTGATCGCGGCGGAGCCATTCAGGGCAAAAATATCCAGACTCTCAAAGTGCCGCGTCAGTGCACAACCGTAAAAAGTCTGGCTGGGGCGAATACGGGGAATAACCGCATCCAGGCTATTGAGTATTCGGCCATCCCGATAGTGCACTTCCGGCTCGTCAGGATCGAGCTTCATGTAGCACTGGCGGATATCGAGAAAACTCATGCGATGTCCGCGCTCGGCCCCCGCTTCCATAATGCGCCGGTTGCTATAGAGATCCGGGTTCGATGCCAGCAGTCCGATGCGCAGGCCGGTACCGGCAATATGGTGCTCATCCCGATAATATTCATCCAACTGGCTTTTCGGGATATCGCCAATACAGAAGCTCTCTGCCGGGTCCACCAGCATTCGCCCAATCATGGCTTCGCGTCCCAGCAACATGCGATAGCCCATGCTGTCCCGATTGGTCAGGGTCAGTTCGATATCCCATACACTGCCACCAATAGAAATGGAGGTACGGATTACTGGGCGTTTTTCACTCTCTCCAGAGGAGCTACGCACCAGCCTCTTATCCAAAAGCCGCGCCTCACAACGCACTGATGGGCGACGTTGGTGCTGTAATGGATGCGCCTCAAAACTCACCCAGGGTTCGCCATCGCGCTTAAAGGTATGGATGTTGTATGCGTGTAGGCAGGAAGTTTTAGCTCCGGAGTCCACACGCACCTTAATCGCCGGGACGCTGAGTGCGGGAAGCCCGCACCACTCTTCGCTGCCGACAATCAGCTTTTTTTCCAAACAAAAAATCCTCAAAAAATTTTTGGTTTACCTAGAGGGTCGAAAACCCGAAGTATTGACTTTCACTATAAAAATAAGGCTCGCCTATCGATCAACCGTATAACTACTGCCTTAGAACTATTGAATAAAGGCCGCCCTTTACCGATTTTTTTGCGTGATCCGATTAATTTAACCCCAGTACATCGCGCATATCGTAGTGGCCCGGCCCACGCACCGATTGCTTATTTCCCATCAACCATATCGCTGCGCGTACCGCACCGCGGGCAAAAGAGAGACGACTGCTGGCGCGGTGACGGATTTCTACGCGCTCCCCTTCGGCCAGGAACAGCACAGAGTGCTCACCGACCACATCACCACCGCGCACAGTGGCAAAACCGATGGTGTCGCGTTCACGGGCACCTGTCTGGCCCTCGCGTCCATAAATCGCCACTTTCTCCAGATCCCGCCCTAGGGTCTCGGCGACGACTTCTCCCATGCTTAACGCAGTGCCAGAAGGCGCATCCACTTTGTGGCGGTGATGTGCTTCAACAATTTCTATATCGGCATCTTCACCCATTACCCGTGCAGCGGTCTCCAATAACTTGAAGCACAGATTTACACCGGTAGAAAAGTTACTGGCCAGGCACAACGGTACCTTACCCGCATTAGCCAGCACCTGATTTTTCTGCTCAGAGTCAAAACCGGTAGTGCCAATAACAATGGGGCGTCCGTTGGCTGCACAATAGGCAGAATTATCCACAGTTGCCTGTGGTGCGGTAAAGTCAATCAGTACATCGAAGTCGGCTTTATCCAGGCTATCGACAATGGCGATACCGTTGCGCCCGAGGCCCGCAACTTCACCGGCATCGGCCCCCACTAAGCTGGAGCCCGGCCGTACAACTGCCGCGCTGAGCTCAGCCTCATCACTTAAAAGCAGTGCCTCCGCCAAGGCCCTTCCCATACGTCCGCCAAATCCGGTGATTGCTACTCTTACTGCCACAACAACACTCCTGTCTACGCCCAATATTGCTGCGAATCTTACCTCGCCCTACTAGAAAGCAGCTACAAAAACTCAGTCTTAAAAAGTGATCATTTTTGGGGACCAAACTGACCATAAAACTTCCAGCCATAGAGGAAATAACAAAACATATTTTTATTACCAACTAACTGAAATTGAGTGAAAGCAATGACAAATCACGATGCTAGGCTTAAGCCAGAGGGGTAAATGGAGCGCCAACATGCGACTAATGATTCGATCAAACCACCTGCCACATTTATTGGTGGTGGTTATTTCTTTAACCCTGGCCTTTGGCAGTGCGCCCGTATCCGCACAACAGCAAACAACAAACCCAGACTTCTGGGAGAAATATGACGACATTACAGATTGGGTGACGCTGCGTCTGCAGCTCACCCCTGGCCAGGAAAAAGTAGTACTGCCCATCTTGCAAAAGAGCCTTGCAGAGAAAAAAGCCGTACTGGATCGCTATGGCGTTTTGGACAACCCTAAACTGACTTTGACACCTAAGCAGCGCGGGGAAATCGGTGCGCAATTGGCCGCGATTAGCGCGCAGGCAAACAAAGAACTGGAAGGGATACTAAAAAAACAACAGATGAGGGAGTTAGGTAAGATTCAACACGAATTATTGATGGCACTGGCTGCCCGTCTGAGAGCCCGTTCTGCCCAGGGCAACTAACCCGGCAGAGATACCGGGCCAGTTTTCGCTATTCTTCCTGCTTTTAACTTTTAAAAGAGCTCATCCGTTAAGCAACTATATAAGCCCTAAATTACCAATGGTCGAATAGCGATTGGGGATGCTCGCTTAGCGTTAAAGCTTCATATCCCCAAAGAAGTTTTTCACTCCTTCAAACCAACCGGTCTGGCGAGGTGCATTTTTCTTTTCGCTCAGGGTATTGGCAAATTCCTGCAGTAACTCTTTCTGTTTACCAGAAAGGTTTACCGGTGTTTCCACTACAACCCGACACAGCAAGTCGCCGGTAGCTCCACCGCGCACCGGAGTGACACCTTTACCACGCAGGCGGAACAGCTTGCCAGTTTGACTCTCGGCGGGAATCTTTAGCTTCACCTTACCATCGAGGGTCGGCACTTCCAGTTCACCCCCCAGTGCTGCGGCAGCAAAACTGATGGGCACTTCGCAGTACAAGTTCTTGCCATCGCGCTGGAACAGCTCGTGCTCCTTCACCACCACCTGTACATACAAATCACCAGCGGGCCCGCCATCGGGGCCAGCTTCACCCTCACCGGACAGGCGGATACGATCGCCAGTATCCACACCTGGCGGAACCTTAACGGACAGAGTCTTGGTCTCTTCAACCCGACCGCGACCGTGGCAGCTGCCACAGGGATCGGAGATAGTGGTACCGCGACCGCGACAGTTGGGGCAGGTTTGCTGAACAGAGAAGAAGCCCTGTTGCATACGCACCTGACCGGCACCACCACAGGTGCTACAGGTCTGCGGAGAGGAACCTGGCTTAGCGCCTGAACCGTGGCAGGTATTACAGGAAGCGAGCGTTGGCACACGGATCTTGACCGTGGTACCGCGCACTGCGTCTTCCAGGTCCAGTTCCAAGTCGTAACGCAGGTCTGAACCGCGCGCGGGGCCACCCCGACGGCCGCCACCGCCCCCACCGAAGATATCGCCAAATACATCGCCGAAGATATCGGAGAAACCGCCGAAGCCACCGGCGCCGCCACCACCCATTTGCCCCTCTACACCGGCGTGACCAAATTGATCATAAGCCGCGCGTTTCTGCGAATCGGACAGTATTTCGTAGGCCTCGTTGGCTTCTTTGAATTTGTTTTCTGCTTCCGCATCATCGGGATTGCGGTCCGGGTGAAACTTCATCGCCACCCGGCGGTAGGCTTTCTTCAGCTCTGCATCCGAAGCGCCGCGCTCGACGCCGAGGACTTCGTAATAATCGCGTTTCGACATAAAACTATGTTCTCTGGTCCGGCATCAAGAACGGCCAAACTCTTTCTACTTCTCGGTTTCTAACCAAGCCCCGCATTGCGGAGCACCACCAAACTGCGAACTCTGTACAAACTTTGATGGATACCTGAAACAACACAGGGCGCGGGGCCTAAAAAGAAGGCGCCGCGCCCCTGAAGTTCTCCGGTGGCCACTTTAAAAGCTGCCACCGGAAATGCAAGCGAACGCTTACTTACCTTCTTTCTTGTCGTCCTTTACTTCTTCGAACTCTGCATCTACCGCATCGTCGCCAGCGGAAGATTGCTGCTGCTCGCCCTGTTGAGCGCCTGCACCAGCGGCACCTTCAGCGCCAGCGGCCTGGGCCTGCTCGGCGTACATCTTCTGTGCAACCGGGCCAGAAGCTTCGGTCAGCTTGGTGGTGGCAGCTTCCATAGCAGCCTTGTCATTGCCTTTCACCGCTTCTTCCGCTTCTTTGATAGCCGCTTCGATTGCAGACTTCTCTTCAGCGGTGGCTTTGTCGCCGGCTTCTTCCAGGGTCTTCTTGGTGGCAGAGATCAGGCCGTCGAGGGTATTGCGGGTTTGCACCAGCTCCTCGAACTGCTTATCAGCTTCGGCATTCGCCTCTGCGTCTTGAACCATCTTATCGATCTCGTCCTCGGACAGACCGGAGGAAGCTTTGATCACGATGGACTGCTCTTTACCAGTGGCCTTATCTTTCGCGTGTACGTGCAGGATACCGTTGGCATCGATATCGAAGGTCACTTCGATCTGCGGTACACCGCGGGGGGACGGCGGGATATCGGCCAGGTCAAAACGACCCAGGGATTTGTTCTGGGAAGCCTGCTTGCGCTCACCCTGTACCACGTGAATGGTTACCGCAGTCTGGTTATCTTCCGCAGTGGAGAACACCTGGGACTTCTTGGTGGGGATAGTGGTGTTTTTGTCGATCAGCGGAGTCGCAACGCCACCCATGGTTTCGATACCCAGGGTCAGCGGGGTTACGTCCAGCAGCAGTACGTCTTTAACATCTCCGGACAGTACGGCGCCCTGGATAGCGGCACCCATGGCAACAGCTTCGTCTGGGTTAACGTCTTTGCGCGGCTCTTTACCGAAGAACTCGGTGACTTTCTGCTGTACCAGCGGCATGCGGGTCTGACCACCAACCAGGATCACTTCGTCGACGCCAGAAGCGGACAGGTCGGCATCTTGCAGAGCGATTTTTACCGGCTCCAGAGAACGGGTAACCAGATCTTCTACCAGGCTTTCCAGCTTGGCGCGGGTCAGCTTAACCACCAAGTGCTTGGGACCGGTGGCATCTGCAGTGATATACGGCAGGTTGACTTCGGTCTGCTGGCTGGAGGACAGCTCGATCTTGGCTTTTTCCGCAGCTTCTTTCAGGCGCTGCATCGCCAGGGGATCGCCTTTCAGGTCGATGCCTTGGTCTTTCTTGAACTCGTCTGCGAGGTATTCGATCAGACGCAGGTCGAAATCTTCACCGCCGAGGAAAGTGTCACCGTTGGTGGACAGTACTTCGAACTGCTTCTCACCATCTACATCGGCAATTTCGATAATGGAGATATCAAAGGTACCACCACCCAGGTCGTATACCGCTACAGTGCGGTCACCGCCCTGCTTGTCCAGGCCGTAGGCCAGAGCAGCAGCAGTCGGCTCGTTGATAATACGTTTAACGTCCAGGCCCGCGATACGGCCGGCGTCTTTAGTGGCCTGGCGCTGCGAGTCGTTGAAGTAAGCCGGTACAGTAATTACTGCAGCGTCAACTTTCTCGCCGAGGAAGTCTTCTGCAGTCTTTTTCATTTTCTTCAGAACTTCGGCAGAGATCTGCGGCGGAGCTTTTTTATCGCCTTTCACTTCTACCCAAGCGTCGCCGTTGTCGGCTTCAGTGATGGTGTAAGGCACCATCTTGATATCTTTCTGTACAACGTCGTCTTTGAATTTACGGCCGATCAAACGCTTAACCGCAAACAGAGTATTCTGGGGATTGGTCACCGCCTGACGTTTGGCAGACTGGCCTACCAGGATTTCGTTGTCGTCAGTGAAGGCAACAATAGAAGGTGTAGTACGATCGCCTTCGGCGTTCTCGATTACACGCGCTTTGTCACCATCCAGTACCGCCACACAGCTGTTGGTGGTACCCAGGTCGATGCCGATAATTTTTCCCATCTGTAAAATCCTCATTTGTTACGCGCTGCCAGCTCTGTTCTGTATGCAGCGCGCGAATAATTCTTGATGTCAGCTATATTGGTGCCGGCCAGCGAAATTCAAGGCCGTTTCACGCATTTGCCGTTACGGGGCCTTACTAACCACAACCATGGCCGGGCGAACCAGGCGACCATTGAGGCGATAGCCTTTTTGAAATACCTCTAGAACCGTGTTCGGCTCCACCTCCCCATTCGGCACCTGGGTCATGGCCTGGTGCAGCTCTGGGTCGAAGGGCTCACCAGCTGGATCGACAACTTCCACAGAATTTTTCGTCAGGGTGTCGACGAAAGATTTATGAGTAAGCTCGATACCTTCCACCAATGCTTTATTGCTTTCATCAGCGCTATCAATGGTGGCGAGGGCGCGCTCCAGGTTGTCCACAACCGGCAACAAATCCTGCAGCAGTTTTTCCACTGCAAATTTGCGTGCGCGATCCACATCCTGCTGGGCGCGACGACGGGCATTCTGCTCTTCAGCCTGGGCGCGCAGAGCGAGGTCTTTCTGCACCACTAACTGCTCTTGCAGCTTGATAATTTCATCGTGCAGCGCATCGGCACTCTCGGCTTCTTCGTGCAATGCTTGCTCAGCCTGCTCGCGCTCGGTCGCGGTGGGATCTTCAATCTCCGCGGAAGCCGCCTCGTCTGTCGCTGTCAGGTGCTCATCAGCCAGTGCTTCCGGCTGCACCCCCTCTGTAATCTGATCTTCTTCGCTGCGCTCTCTGGCCACTGCTTTCTCCGTCGCGTCGACTCTGTCAGTAATGAGTTGGGCCCGTCCTGCGGGCTCTGGGGGCTATATGGGGCCATCCCCGCACAGTTCAAGTGGTTTTTTGCGCTAGCGCGCAATAGCTGGAGAATCTGCGCTTGACGCTATAGCTAACCAGAAAGGAATACTGTATAAATAACCACTGATTGGGTATTCAGACCCACCCATAAGAAAAGGACACAGAAGCGATCTCTATATGTTGCTGCACCTGTCTATCAGCCAATTCACCCTGGTGGACCAACTGGAGTTGGAGTTCGGCCCAGGTACCAGCACCCTCACCGGCGAGACCGGCGCGGGCAAATCCATCACCCTAGATGCACTCGGGCTCGCCCTGGGTGGTCGCGGCAGTGCCGAACTGGTACGCGCTGGAGCCAACCGCGCCGATATAAGTGCCACCTTCGATATCTCCGGCTACCCCAACGCCAGCGATTGGCTTAAATCCCAGGAGCTAGATAGCGGGCAGGAAGTGATACTGCGCCGCACCATCGGCGCCGATGGCCGCTCACGGGCCTATATCAACGGCCAGCCGGTGACGCTGCTGCAGCAGCGCGCCCTGGGTGAGCAACTGATTGATATCCACAGCCAGCACGAGCACCAGTCCCTGCTGAAGAAGGAAACCCACCGCCGCCTGCTCGATGAGTACGCCCAAGCCCAGGAACTGGCCGCCGAAACCCGCAGTCGCTACAAGACCTGGCAGGACCAATACCGCCGCTACCGCAATCTGGCCGACAGCGTTGAGGAGGCCGAGGCGCGCCGCAACCTACTGCAGTACCAGCTGCGCGAGCTGGAACAACTGGATTTGAGCGAAGGTGAGATAGAGGCCCTGGAGAGCGAGCAGCGTCAGCTGGCCAATGCCGGCGATATTCTTAACGGCAGCTATCAGCTGGCCGCGCTGCTGTCCGGCGGTGAGGGCGATATCGCCGAACAACTGCACCGCGCCCTGCAACTGCTTTCCGCCATGCCCGAACAGGCGCCGGCCCTGGTCGAGGTGGCGCAGATGCTCGATAGTGCGCGAATTCAGATCGACGAAGCGGCCGGTACTTTGTCGCGACATATCGATCGCTTCGAGATGGACCCTGAGCGGCTCAGTGAAGTTGAGGAGCGCCTCAGTGCTATTTACCAGGCGGCGCGCAGACACCGTGTACAACCCAGTGAGCTACCGGCCCTGCAGCGACAGCTGCAAGAGGAACTGGAAGATATCGGCACGGAAGATACCTTGGAGCGCCTCGCCGAAACCTGCAGCAAACTGGAAAAAGAGTTTCGGGCAGTCGCAGCAAAATTAAGCGAGCTACGGCGTGGGGCAGCGATCACACTCGCCGAATCGGTCAATCGGCAACTGGTGGATTTGGCCATGCCGCACGCCAAGGTCGAACTTGCCTTACAAGCTCTCGACAAGCCTTGCAGCCACGGCCTGGAGGAAGTGGAAATTTTAATTTCCACCAACCCCGGCCAGCCACCGCGCCCACTGGGCAGGATCGCCTCCGGCGGTGAGCTTTCTCGGGTAAGCCTCGCCGTACAGGTGGTCACGGCACAGACTTCACGCACCCCCACCCTGGTCTTTGATGAAGTGGACGTCGGTATCGGCGGCGCCACTGGCGACGTGGTAGGCCGCCTACTGCGCCAGCTGGGAGAGACCCGCAATGGCTGTAGCGGCCAAGTGATCTGCGTCACCCACCTGGCCCAGGTGGCTGCGCGAGCCCACCGCCAATATCTGGTGGAGAAGCACAGTGATGGTGAGCAGGCGTTTGTGGCTTTGCGTGAATTGAAAAACGGCGAGCGCCGTGAAGAGATCGCACGCATGCTCGGAGGGCAACCCAGCCCGCAGTCACTGGCCCATGCGGAAGAGATGTTGACCAGGACCCTTTGAGCTGCCCCCAGGGCAATCTCAGAACAGCCCTTCAGCCGAGTTTCAAAGCTGACCAACAGGACAGCCCATCACTTTCAATGGAGCGGTGGGCAATCATATCTCGCAGATCAATAAATAACCGCCAACAATCCGGCAAAATAGCCGGCCTGCCGGTGATATATGCCGTTTTAGGACAAATAGACCAAATATGACTGGGTCTGGCGGCAGAAGTCACCATATACTGAGCCGCTTGTTTAACTTTGTTTGAGTAGTATCGGCCGAGTTTATGCAGAGAACGATTTTTAATACCCCGATTATCACGCCGCTGCTGCGCCAAGTTGCCAAGCTGCTGCTGAAGTTTCACGGCTGGCGCGTTAACGGCGATCAGCAATCATTAAAACTGAAAAAATATGTATTGATCGGGGCTCCCCACACCACTAACTGGGACGGCTACTACTTTATTCTCGCCGCACTCAAATTAAAGATGACTCCGCAGTGGATGGGCAAAGACAAACTGTTCCAGTTCCCCCTGGGCGGCCCCATGCGCTGGTTTGGCGGTATCGCCGTAGACCGCAGCAAGGCTAACAACTTGGTAGATGCCACCGTGCGCCAATTTAAGCTGCGCAAAGAGCTGGTTATTGCCATCCCACCGGAGGGCACCCGCGGTTTGGGTGAGCGCTGGAAGTCCGGTTTCTACCATATTGCACGCAGTGCCAAGGTGCCTCTGGTATTGGGCTTTATCAATTTCTCCAAGAAAGAAGTGGGAATTGGCCCTATCGCCCAACTGGGGGAAAACCTGGAGGCAGAACTGAACAAATTAAGGGAGTTTTACGCGGATAAGGTCGGTAAATTCCCAGAGCTGTACACGCCGCCCTGCCAGCCACAGCAGTAAGCGGGCATAAGATGGGTGCGGCGGACGCCGCACCCGACTGGATTACTTCTCTTTTTCCTTCACGTACAGCACTAAGCTGTGGCCTGTCAGCTCGTAGCCGTGCTCATCGGCGATCTGGCGCTGCAGTTCCTCAATTTCCTCATTGTGAAACTCGATCACCTTGCCGGTATCGGTACACACCATGTGGTCGTGATGATCACCACGATCCAGCTCGAATACGGAGTGGCCGCCATCGAAGTTGTGGCGAACAACCAGACCCGCGCTCTCAAACTGGGTCAGTACCCGGTAGACGGTAGCCAGACCGACATCTTCCCCCGCTTCCAGCAGTAGCTTATACACATCTTCAGCACTCAAGTGCTGCTCGCTGGTGCTTTCAAGCAATTGCAAAATCTTAACCCGCGGCAGGGTGACCTTCAGGCCAGCCTTGCGCAATTCCTGGTTTTCGTTCGACATGAATAAATATTTCCCGACAGGATTTTATGAATTGTCTTTACTTGCATCAGCTCACTGAAAAGGTCTATACCCGAATAAGACCACAGATTCCCGCCTGTCAGCGAGCCGGCTCTTCGGGTATTATCCCATGCCGAACGGAGTCAGCGGAACCCCAGGCACCATGAGAGAGGGAAATCGCAGAGGAAGGGAACTTTCCCTACGCATAGGGTCCTATTCCGGGCAACCGTTTAAAATTTGTACGAGAGGTGCCGTGTGAAAGAACATAATGGAGCAATGAATGCCGCCTAGCCTGAAATTTATCGCCATCGCCAGCCTCTGCGCCCTTCTCGGCGCCTGTACGCTGGTTAAGTTTCCCGGTGTGCACCGCATTGAGGTACAGCAGGGCAATATCATTACCCAAGAGATGATCGACCAGCTGAAGCCCGGTATGACCCGCCGCCAGGTACAGTTTGTTCTTGGCACCCCGCTGCTGGAAGACACTTACAATCCCAACCGCTGGGACTACGTCAACCGCATTCGCGACAAGAAGGGTGATATCAGCCAGGAGCGCTTTAGCGTTTATTTTGACGAAGACTCCCTGGTATCCACCAGCGGTGACTTGCAGCCGGCTGACTGGCCCTAAGCCTAAGCGTCTTCGGCACCTTTCTTTTTCTCGGCCATACGCTTGGCCTTCTCGGCGCGTTGTTTGCGCGCCTCTTTCGGGTCGGCGATCAACGGGCGGTAAACCTCCACCCGATCGCCCGGCTGCAACTCGTAGCTCTCTGCCGGCGCCAATCCTTTGCTCCCCAGAACCTGGCCAAAGATACCCATCTTGGCACTATCCGGGTCCACTTCCGGATACTCTTTTGGAATACCCGAACGAATCAGAGCTTCCCTTGCCGTAGTGCCCGGTTTTACCAGTAACCGCATCAACCGCTGTTCATGGGGCAGTGCGTAAACCACTTCTACCGAAATCATTTTTTCTTCTGTCATTGCGGCTTCCCGTAAATGTCCTCGGCACGCTCACACATTACCGCCACCATTTGATTGGCCAGATCACTAAAAAGCTTACCTGCGGCGGCGGCGATCAAACGGCTCTTCATGGAGAACGACAGTGAAAAAGTCACCTTACAGGCGCTCTCAGCCAGGGGAGTAAACATCCAATGCCCGGTAAAATTTTCGAAGGGACCGTCTACCAGGGTCAGGGTCATGCTGGTCGGGCGCACCAGTTGATTGCGCGTGGTAAAACTTTGACGAATACCCGCGCGCGATAAATCCAACCGTGCCTCCAGGGTTTCTTCGTCCCGATGCAGAATTTCAGCCCCGCGACACCCCGGTAAAAATTGTGGGTAGCTGGCCACATCATTGACCAGATCAAACATTTGTTCCGCGCTGTACATCACCAGCGCGCTGCGCTCTATTTCAGTCATTCCTGTTGTCAAATCCAGTCCGCCAGGCGAAATCGCCTGGGATTGTCGTTCGGCCGCTAATTTTGCCAGTCGGCGCTACTCAAGCAAGAGAATTCCTGCAACAATCGCATTTTTTGCCGGCGGGACATACCCGGCCCCGCTGGAATAACAAAAACGAAAGCTGTATCTGATAAAAAATAATAGCGAGAGTACTATGACCGCAGTGAGAGAGCATTTTGGGTCAAGGCTGGGCTTTATCCTGGCCGCAGCTGGTTCCGCAGTTGGTATTGGCAATCTGGTGGCATTCCCGGTAGCGGCCACCAAGAGCGGAGGCGGTGCTTTCCTACTGGTCTATGCGCTCTTTGTTTTTCTGATCTGCCTGCCCGTTATGATGGCGGAATTGGCTCTGGGGCGCCGCTCCGATAAAGACCCGGTAGGTGCCTATCGTCAACTCTCCAACGGTTCACACCTGTGGCGTATCCCCGGCTGGCTAGCCTTGATCACGCCTTTTATGATCGCAGTATTTTATTTAGTGGTTACTGTGTGGGTGCTCGGGTACCTGATTGAAACCGTCACCGGTAATCTCAACCTGCTCGCCACCCAGGATTTCTTTATCCACTTTATCAATACCCCCAAGGTATTTATTTACCTGGTGGTACTGATGCTGATTATTAACGCCATCCTCGCTATGGGAGTTAAAGACGGTATTGAGCGTGCGGCAAAAACCCTGATGCCGATGCTGTTTGTAATGCTGCTGGGCCTGGTGATTTTTGTCCTGACCCTGGATAACGCCATCCTCGGTGTGAAGTATTACCTGGTGCCAGACTTCAGCAAAATTGATGGCAACGTGGTGAGCAAAGCCATGGCCCAGGCCTTCTTCTCGCTGTCTCTGGGTATGGGCATCATGATCACCTACGGCTCTTATATGAAGAAGCGGGACTCTATCCCCGGCTCCTCCCGCGCCGTTGCCATTACCGATACCATGGTGGCCTTTACTGCGGGCCTGCTGATTCTGCCGAGTATTTTCCACTTCAACCCGCAGATTGATCCCTCCGAATTAAGCGAGTCCTCTGCCGGAATGATCTTCCTGTTCCTACCGAAGATCTTCCTTGCCCTACAGGACAGCATCGGCTATGCCGGCGCAAGTGCCGTGGCTGCAATCTTCTTCTTCCTGGTTCTGGTAGCAGCGATCACGTCCCTGGTTTCCATTATTGAAGTACCCATCGCCACCCTGCGCGACGAGCGCGATATGGAGCGTAAAACAGCCATTTACTGGGTTGCCGGAGTACAGTTTGTACTGGCCATCGCTTGCGCCGTCTCCTTTGGCATGGTCAACTGGTTCACTGAATTTGTACAGTTGGCCGGCGTTAACAAGTCCTTCTTCGACCTGGTAGAGATCATTTTCTACGACACCATCCTGCCCTTAAATGGCCTGCTGGTGTGTCTGTTTGTGATCTACAAATGGAAGAAAGCCAACTTTGACAAAGAGCTGCAGGAAGGCGACTCCGCCTTTGCCGGCTCTTTCTCACAAAAATACGTAAACTTCTCCCTGGGCACCTTTATCCCTCTGATACTGCTGTTGATCTTTATCAACACCGTGGCCCTGAAGTTTTTTGGACACAGTTTTATCTAGTCACTAGAAGTTTTCATGGCCAAGAAAAAGAAAGCGCAAACATCCAATACCATCGCCCTCAACAAGAAGGCCCGTCACGACTACTTCATAGAGGAGAAGTTTGAGGCGGGCGTTGAGATGCAGGGCTGGGAAGTGAAAAGCTGTCGTGAGGGCAAGGCCCAGCTCACCGACAGCTATGTCATTTTTAAAAATGGCGAAGCCTGGCTGCTGGGTTCCAATATCCAGCCGCTTGCCAGCGCCTCCACCCATTATGTGACCGAGCCCGACCGCACCCGTCGCCTGCTGCTCACCAAGCGCGAGCTGTCCAAGCTGATCGCCGCCGTGGAGCAAAAGGGGCACACCGTGGTTGCCACCGCGCTGTATTGGAAGGGCCATTTGGTCAAATGCGAAATCTGCTTGGCCAAGGGTAAGGCTATGCACGACAAACGCGAAACCGAGAAAAAACGGGATTGGAACCGTGAAAAGCAGCGCCTGATGCGCGCCACGCACAAGTAGTGCACAGAGACAACTAGAAGAATAATTACGGGATTTACTATGAGTGCACCGCGAGGACAGTTCAGCTCGAATATTGGCTTTTTGATGGCCGCCGCCGGGTCCGCCGTTGGTCTCGGCAACATTTGGGGCTTCCCCACCAAAGCCGCCAGCAACGGCGGCGCCGCCTTTGTAGTGGCCTATCTGTTTTTGGCCTTCGCCCTCGCCTATCCGGCGCTGATGGCCGAACTCACCATTGGCCGTTATGCGCGGCGCAATATGGTGCAGGCACTGCGGGCTATTTCTATTGGTCCTGTGAGCCGCTTCTTCGGTGGTCTCACCGGCTTTGGCGGTATCCTGGTAGCCTCTTTGATTCTGAGCTTTTACGCTATTGTGGCCGGCTGGATGGTGGCCCACCTGGCCGAGCCTTTCGCCGCCCTGTTTGGCGCCCAGGAAGCCGTCCAATGGCTCACAGAAAACAGTACCCAGCGCAATCTGATCTTTACCGCGATCTTCAGTGGTCTCACCATGCTGATTATTGCCAGTGGTGTGGAGAAGGGCATTGAGCGCTGGTCCACCCTGTTGATGCCCTCGCTGATTATTCTGCTGCTGCTTTTAATCGCCTACGTACTCACCCAGCCCGGTGCCTTTACCGGCCTGGAGGTGTACCTGATGCCAGACTTCAGTCACTTCACCCCGAAGCTACTGATCTCTGCCATGGGCCAGGCCTTCTTCTCCCTGTCTCTAGGGGTGGGTACCATGCTGATCTACGGCTCTTACCTGAGCCAACAGGAGAGCTTGCCCCGCCTGGGCGCCCTGGTCACTTTGATCGACGTGGGGATCGCCTTCACCGCCGGCCTGCTAATCCTGCCCGCCATGTATGTGGCCCAGGAAGCCGGCACCCAGATCTTCGCTGCTGACGGTGCCCTGATTGCCGGGCCCAACCTGATCCTGCAGGTGCTGCCAGCGCTGTTCGATACCATGGGCGAAGCCGGCGTGTTCGTCGCCATTGCCTTCTTTGCCCTGATGGTGATCGCCTCCCTCACCTCCTCTATCTCTATGCTGGAAGTACCGGTGGCTTTCTCTATTGAGAACCTAGGCATCCCCCGCCGTATTGCCACCCCAGGGGTGGGCCTGGTGATCTTTGCCATCAGCAGCACCATTATTTACAACTTCGACAGCCTGTTTGGGCTGGCAGTCAGCATCAGTACTGAATACGGCCAGCCCCTGCTGGGTATTGCGCTGTGTATCTTTGCCGGCTGGATCTGGCGCCGAGACCAGCTGCTGAGCGAGCTGAAGAAAGGCCACGAAGATATTGAGCACACCCTGTTCTGGAAGATCTGGCCCTGGTATGTACGCATCGTGTGCCCACTGCTGATCCTGGTAGCCTTCGCCCAATCGATACTGTAACGCCTTTTCTAACTACCCCGGCGGCCACTGCTGCCGGGGCACTCCGCTCTCTCCCTGCCCCTGATCAAAGTTCCCAAAAATTCCTGGCGCATAAAAATTTATTGCAATGCCCGAGTTTGAGGTATACTTAGATGACACACGAGAGTGTTTCTTATCGGGGATGACTTGGATTCGACGCCGGTGACGAAACCTTGGGTGCATGCCGTGATGGCAGCGAATCACGTTAATCCAAAGCTGTATTTTATTAGTTGCCAACGACGACAACTACGGTGCCCAACTCGCTGCGTAAGCAGCTTGTGAAGCACTAACTAAGGGTTCGTCCCTTAGCAGTCTTCAGCAAGGTTCCAGTATCGCGCTGTAGACTGTTATACAGAACTGGATCGCCGCAAGCCATACTCGTGGGCAAGCGGTTAAACACTTTACGGGATCGCCCTATACGTCCTGACCGCCGGGCTGTAATGGGTTAAATCAATAGACGGAGCTAAGCATGTAGAGCCTCTGGCAGAGTGCTGACGGACGCGGGTTCGACTCCCGCCATCTCCACCAAATCGCTGTCTCAGACAGCCCACAAAAGCCCCGCAAACCTAGAGTTTCCGGGGTTTTTGCTTATCTGGACCATCCCAGTTAATCTAAGCTAACCCGTCCAAATCCAGACTCAAGTGGACGGGTTATTGGACGGGTTGATAGCAGTGCCACCGTCCAACCCGTCCAAAATCCATGGAAGGTGAGCTATGCCGCTGTCTGACACCAAGGTCCGCGCCCTCAAGCCACGCGACAAGAAGTACATCGAGTCCGATGAGAAAGGGCTGGCAATCGAAGTGACCCCGACCGGGGCCAAGCGTTGGGTATTCCGTTTCCGCCTGCATGGCAAACGCCCAGAAATGGCAATTGGGCTCTACCCCGATGTAAGCCTAAAGCGCGCCCGCGAACTTCGTGATGAAGCCCGCCAGCATGTTGCCGAAGGTGTCGACCCCCGCGATATAAAACGCGCCCGCAAAGAATCCGCCCTGGAAGCCAATCGCAGCAGCTTCGCCGCCGTTAGTGATGAGTGGTTCGCCGCCAAGATGGCGCACCTATCCAGCTCATCAAAGGACCGCGCCACCCTCGCTTTAGAGCGTGACCTAAAGCCCTATTTGGGTAAGCGTCCTATCTCCGAGATAAGCCCGCCGGAAGTGCTGCGGTGCCTGCGCCGTATTGAGAGCCGGGGAACCCTGGAGACTGCCCACCGGGTAAAGCGAGTAGCCAGCCAGGTATTCCGCTTTGCCGTGGCCACCGGAAGGGCCGACCGCGACCCCACCACAGACCTTACCGGCGCACTCACCCCCACCAAGAAGAAACATCTGGCAGCTATTACTGACCCCACTGAAGTTGGGCGCCTGCTAACCGCCATGGAGGAATACCAAGGCACCCCAGTAGTGAGGGCCGCCCTCAAACTATCCCCTCTCCTATTCTGCCGCCCTGGAGAATTGCGCAAACTGGAGTGGGCCGAAATTAACTGGGAGGCCAAGCAAATAGAGCTGCCCAGCGAAAAAATGAAAATGGGCCAGCCGCACATTATCCCTCTTGCAGAACAGTCGCTGGCTCTACTGCGAGAGCTGGAGCCGCTAACAGGCCGTGGCAAGTATGTTTTTCCATCGGCTCGAGGCCAGAGCCGCCCATTGTCTGATGCCGGGGTGAGGACTGCGATCAGGTCACTGGGCTATGACAACGAAACCATGACTGCCCACGGCTTCCGGGCAATGGCTCGCACCCTGCTGGATGAAGTTCTTGGCTTCCGCGTGGACTACATAGAGCACCAGCTAGCCCATGAAGTGAAAGACACGCTGGGGCGCGCCTATAACCGGACAAAGCACCTTGAGCAGCGGGCAGCTATGATGCAGAAGTGGGCAGATTATTTGGATAATCTCAAAGCTCAAGCGGGAGCGAATAATGTAGTAACCGCTAATTTCGGATTAAACAATTCAAGCACTTAAAACTCAGAAATAACACCCAGTAAATCTAAGGCTGCCTTGACTCCCCGGGCGCCCGGGGATTAAATTTAGGTAGGTTGCCGATTTCTGCGCAGTTGTTCCTTCTAAATGCTTATAAAAGACCGCAAGCACAGCCAGCTGAAACAATTGCTACCGGTGTACCAAGTAAAATTAATATTAAGCTCTATAAAACCACTGAGACCCTATGTCATCTTGACAGGCGCCCGTGCGCACGCTATTTTCTGATACGCTGCCGATTTCTGCACGGCGCCTCTCTTCAAGAATTATTAAAGCCCCTAATTATCACAATTAAAATCACATCGCCTTTTACTGTTACAGCAAGATATTATTTAATACTTAAGTATCAAGCGAGCTTAAATTAACCCCTACAAACCTACTGTGGCCCTGTGCCGCCTTGACAGTTTACACGTGTACACGCTATTTTTTGACAAGCTGCCGATTTCTGCGAAGGGCTTAAAGCAAAAACTGTATTTTAATCCAGTTTGAGCTTGTGGCGCATAAAACCACCTTGACGTCTAGCCGTCTAGACATTAAATTCAGGCAAGCTGCCGATTCGTGCGGAGCAACCCATGAAAGCCCTAAAAAGCTTGCAACTAATACGTATTTCATGGTCGAATATATGCAACAGTGGCGAAAGATATGAGTAGCCCACAGAATTTAAGAAGGCCCGCCTCGAGCGGGCTTTTTTGTGCCTGAAAGATAGAGAATCGTTGATAAATTAAGCGCCTATAGTCAGGCACCTACAGCCCTGAAAATTACAGATTCAAACCACTAAACCCGCCTTGAGCGGGTTTTTTTATGCCTGAAATTTGAGCTCAAAGGAGGAGCACCTTTACCCACCACTTAGAGAAAGGTCGCATAGCAGCAAAGTTTTTACATCTAGTTTTCAAACCCAACCCGCCTAGTGCGGGTTTTTTTGTTTCTAAAGAGAGGAAGCCTTATGGCTGGGACTGTCGAGCACACAAACACCATTAACCGAGACGCTCTTTATCGAGCAAAGGACTGCGCAAATTTATATAGCGTTGGGCTTTCGACGTGGTGGAAGTGGGTTTCAGATGGACGTGTCAAACCCGGCATTAAGCTGGGACCAAAAACAACTGTATGGGAGGGAGAGTATTTAGTAGACCTTCGCCAAAAACTCATTAGAGAAGCTCGGAGCTAACGGGAGGAATCATGAAAACAATCAGAACCGCCCCAGTACAGAGCGGCCCCGACCAAAAAACCAAGCCAATAAATAATACCAGTGAATCGCTATTTGGAGTAGTTGTAAGCACGCCCCATAGCGCCAACCGGGCAGCCCCAAATAAAGAGCAGCTGGCACTTTTCCCGCCGGGCAAACAACGCCGCCTTACCGCCAGGCAAATGCGTGCACTCAAAACTCTTGTTAAGCGGTCATGCTGCCGAGAGGAGCTAGATAAAGTCACCGGGGCAAGCAATAGTCCCGAAATCGTATCGCAACTTAGAAAGCGAGGAATAGCTGTTAAATGCCGAATGGAGGGGCATATTGACCGAGACGGAATTGCAGGAAGTCATGGCGTTTATTGGCTACCTGACAGCGAGTAAAGTCCTTAAATCTGCTGGAGGACTAATGGCAAAACGGAGACAGAAGCCTGAAAACGGCAGCTATATCCAATGCCCACACCGTGTGTACGATAGCCCCCGCTTCCGGGGGCTAGGCGCCCAGGCTCACAAGCTATTGAATAACGTCATGGTCCAGTACAAGGGGAATAACAACGGCCACCTATCAGCTTGTTATTCCATCATGAAGGACTATGGATGGGTCAAGGGAACACTTTATCGGGCACTTGCAGAGCTGGAGCACTCAGGCATATTCGTAGTCACTCGAAAAGGGGTCAAAAAGCGGGGCTGCCCGACTCTGTTAGCTGCAACTTGGTTTGGGATTGATGAACCAAAGAGCGGGACAGGATTTCGGGAAGGAATTATTCCCGGGCGTCAGTCATTGGGCTATTGGTGCACCCACCCCTCAACCTGGAAGCTAAAACCGACGCTCAAGGCTCCTGCAAATTTCGATTTTACCAGTCTCATATTGGAGGACTAACTACCTCTACCTACTCCAATATGAGACAAGTTAACGAGGAAAACAGATGATAGAAGCGCCAGCAGTATCAATATGAAGGACTAACAGCCCTTTTTTGGGCCTCACTAGTCTCATATTGGAGAGTCTTATACTTAGCCATACCCATAGTTAACCAATTCTAATGCTCCATACAGTGCGTGGGCCTCACATCACAGAGTCTGCGCAAGGAAGCGGTTAGACATCACACTTGCATGTTTGCATTGAGCAGCGGACATTAGGAGCCCACCCCCAACCTGAATGTCCCGGACAAGTGCCGGACAACTCCCGGACAAAACTTCCGGACAAGGAAATCCAGCAAACCCAGCAACCACGGGGAATACAGCCAATTCAAACTACGGGTGAAAAAAAGCACGGTAATACGGTAATAAGGGGACGTGGGTATAAGGGAACACCTATTCCCCCCCAAGAACAGACCAATGAGGAATGGTTAGCTTGTTATGAGCGCGCGGGCTGATTTAATAATTTGGGGCGCCCTATCCAAATTCAGGTAGCGAAACAGCACAGTAAAATATTGGCAGCACATTCGACGCCCAGCATTGAAAGGCTTTACACTGGGCAAGCATACTGGAGGCGTTGCGGCAAAATCCGTAACCGGGTTTGACACCCCGAAACTATCAGGCGTCCCGAAGCCGCCTACCCCTGTATGCGGTTTTTTTGTGCCCAGACCTCTAAGGTCTCACCCTGTTATGGTGGGCTTTCTGGGGGGCCTTGTGCCCGCCGTTCCTGATAGCGGTAGTGTCAACCCAGTCAGCCCGCCGCCCTAATGAGATTGACACCTCACGGGCAGCGGCTCACTCAATATCAGGAGCCCAAGCCATGACAAACCAAGCCCCAGTTGTATCTACCCCTCAAGCCGATAACTTCCTTGGTCGTTCAATCGATATCGCAAACCTCAGCCTTGAGTCACTGAACAAGCTGCGCACCCTCTTCCAGAGCATCAGCCAGATATCCGAGGACAAAACCACCAGCCAAGAGCTGGCAGTTATTGGGGCTCACCTTGCCGATGAATGGGCAAATCTTATCGACTGTGAGCGTGAAGACCTGGAGCGCCTGGAGGGTGAACAGTAAGAGGTTTTAGCTGGCTCATAGTGCAAAGGGGGCCTTGAAACAGGGCGCCCTTACCGAGGGAGGCCAGCAGACCTTCAAGGTCATACCAGAGCGGGAATTCCCACTTTGACCCTATCGCATTTGAAATGCGGAAGGGTGGAACCTTGCCGCAGGTCGGGGCTATCTCATGGCTTGAATTCAAGCCGTCAGAATACAAAAACGAGCTCGGGACCACTCAACCCCAAAGCATTAAGGAATATTAAGGTGATATTGAGAGTTGGCAGCTCAAACCCCTAATTCGGGGTCTGAAGCTCTGAACGTGAGTTAAGAGGGCTTTCGCCAATTCTAGTCAGACCAAAGGTAAACATTGCCTTCAAGTAGTCTCTTCGACTAATGTTTTGTCCAAAGTCTCTGCTCTCACCCCAAAGGCAAGCGGCTTGTACATCTCTGGGTGAGCTATATCATCAAATAGGCTCTTCTTATCGAGGTTTGAAAAAAAGGAATATTTTTCGAGCACTCCTTTAATATCATCATTTTCAGGCCTATGAACACAGTCATAAAACAGAATAACTTCTTCATACAAAGAAAGCTGAGCCCTTAGGATTCTAATATACTGCTCTTTATCATCAGCCTTACTTTCATCAATAAAACGAAATATTTCATACAAATTCTTAAAGTAATGACCAAAAGTATTCACACCCTCCTCCAAGAACTTTTGATAGGTGTGCTCCGACGCAGTCAAATGGTCAAAATTTTCTAAATATAATTCGTCATACCACTCTTTCATCCAACCGTAAAAATATGTAAAGCAGAACCTTCCTTCTAACTCAATTCCGTTTCTTCGAGAGCCTGTTCTCTTTTTCATTCCGCTGACAATTTCATTGTGTAAACTTATCAGCTGGAAAAAAGTATTCTCGAAATTCTGCCTTTCAAGTGATTTACTTTGTTCCATTAGAGCTTCTGCTGAATTCCTAAGCTCCTTTGTAGAATTATTAAGTTCCTCACTCTGCATGGAAATAGTTAGCAAAAGAGCAATCAGCCCCATAAACGCAAAGATAGGGTTCAGAACCCCACCCATAAAATCTCCAAAGGCGCCCCAGACGCCACTGTCATTGGATAACCCCCCGTTAAACGTAGATGCGTACATCGCCCCAGCGCAAATAGCGATGATTAGTGACACCGCAATTAGCCGCTTAAAATCTCTAATTAGCGACCTCCATTTTGGAGACGTATCTATTTGATTAGAATCTATTTCCATATTGAGAACTCCCTTACTACTCAGCTATACGATTATGTATGCCATAAACACCCTTAGTCTTGAGGCTTGTCTATATCACTTGCCAAAGAAAACAGAGATGTGACATGTGTGCCAGAGACTCAGAGGTTAATGCGGATGTGGAGCCGTGTCGATTTGCATGACTCATTAAAACAATCAAAGGGAGGATTTTTACAGCTCAATTAGCAAGCCAGAGATATGATATGTACGAACGTATCAATAACGGTATTTGTACGTAATTTTTACTGAGAAATACTTAGGTGCTCCCTAAGCAGCACTAAAACGTATCAACATCAACGCACCCCCAAGGCCAGTAAAGCGGCTCAGAGAGCCACAGAGGCCCTTGCAGCAGAGGGTGCGCCCCATTGCCACCTTCTCAGAGTTTTGCGACCAGTACGCGCGCTAGCAGAGTCAGGAGTCACGTTTCAAACGCAACCCTTTGAGGCTGCCTCGGTGCGCGCAAGGTATATGCGCGGTCGAAATCCTAACCCGCCGAAATGGCGGGATTGAAACTAATGTTCCCGGGGTGTGCGCCTAGTGCTTACCCTTCTGGATTTCATATCTAAGAGCCTCAACCCTCAACGCCTTGGCCAAAACACCTGAATGGCGTTGCGTGATGGCTAAAGTGAAGGTTTTTTGGAAGTCGTTTGTGGGGGTTGGTTGCACTTATCGACCGCTCTGGGGGTGGTGACACAGAGTCACTGGGTAGTGACAGAGATTCACTAGGTAGTGACACAGAGTCACCCAGAACCAGTCACTCTTTGAACCAGTCACTCTTTTGAACCAGTCAATGAACCTACCTTGCAGGTTAAACAAAATTCAAAATAAATCTGCCAATTCACCTAAGGCTCACTGGCAACCAAACACCGAGCAAGAAACCCGCTTGGGCTTGCACTCGCTGAGAGATTTAAAAATCCCCCCCAGCCATACAAACCAGCACAAAAAGATGAATTTAGCGAAATTGCGCTGAAGCCACCTAAGAGGACTTTTCGCGGCCTTTAGCTACAGGCCACCCATGACACCAAGAAAGAAATAAATCCCGGCAGGAGCGCTTAAAACCGCCTTAGAGGTGGCCGAGAAAGATAAAAGCCAAGAAGCAATTCAAGCAGAGCTGAAGTTAGGCAGTTTCAGCGCTATCCAAACGTTGACCCGCTTTCCCCAATCCACTTCCTGAAAATCCAGATACGGATAATCCAGATACGGGAAACCCAGATAGGGATTTGCCGACACAAGAAAGTAAAGATACTAAGAAAATAACCACTGGAGAAAGTAACCAGTCTGAGAGTGCGCCAGCACATGCTGGATTATTCACAACATCCTCAGCCCAGATTCAACAGGGTCAACTTCCGGATTTGTTCCAGTATTATTATTCTCTAATGTATTACTCTCCTTCGCGGAAGCTGAATACCCCCCTTCAGCATCCTGAATAGGGTTCTTCGCATTTTCCGAACGCCTATTCGGGGCTCCGAATATTCCCCAGGCAAACTCAGCAGGTAAAGTGGGTAAATCTTCGGGATTAAAAATACTGGCTGTTTATACAGCAATTGATGGGGATGCACTTCAAAGCAAGGGCCTCGATTGGAGAGAAACTGTACAAATATGTCCAGTTTTCAAGAACCCCCTAAAGGGCCGAGGAGCTGGTCTAAATACCGGCATCCGGGTTAACGGCTGGCCACCTCCAGCACGTCATAGGTGGGCAGCCAGTAAAAGTGTTATTTGACCTCTTTCAGGTCAGGTTTCCCGTCTAGGTTCTCTTCACGCATAGCGCGCTTGCCACCACTAAGAAGCCCTACCTGGCCAAAATTACAATCAGCGGAAAGCAGTTCTTCAGTCCGCTTCTTCGACCACTCCTTTCTCCATTGCTCATATTCTGGAGTCCCTTTAGGGGGATGCGTTTCACCGGCCATGCTGCGTTTTACAAGTAGTCTGCTATTTGTTCCGAGTGTTGTGCTTTACCTTAACCATGTGCTGAAAGGCTACAATCCGCGCTCTCATTGCCACGTCTTTAGGGTCCACCTCTTCAGGTAGCGGAACTATCTGCTTCACGGCTAGGCTTAAATGCCTGGGGTCCTTAGTCTTCTCCGTCATTATCATCCATCCTCATGCGTCCATCTGGGTCAGCTTTGCCAGAAGCCAAGCCCTGCGGCTCCTCTTCTATCGAAACCTTCCGATAAAGCTCTCTGTATGCACGTTTAGCCGCCTCCTCAACCGTAACAGGCTTTCTATGCTTCCTATCTCGGATGTCAGTAACTTTTTTATTCACGGTTAAATTCTCAAATAGAGCTAATCACCACGGTTCACATAAATAAAACTATGGAAAGCATAACAATGTTTTCGACAAGTGGGTCATCTACTTTTGTTGTACCAACGTGCAAAATATGAACTTAAAGCTTCTGGATATCTGAGGTGCATCATTAGCAAGACACCGAAATTTCAGTCCTTGTGATTGATTAAGGCGTAAAATTCTACCGAATTTATTCTCTACAGGCCCTACAATCCCGCGCCAGGACAAGGATAAAATTCTTATATCCCATGCATGGGGTTTGTCAGTTAGCGGCAAGGAGGATAAATGCTAGCAACTCATAGTGATGCAGAATCACGATACGAATCATATCGTCAAGCGGTGCGGGACCACGTCAAAGAAGCCCTCCCCTATGGAGATGCAAGCCAAATACACCTTTCAGGATTAGATTCCAGGGCAATCAGCCAAGCGAAGCTTTGGGACAGGATTCCAGAGCGTAGAGCTGATTTCGATTGGGAAGCGAACACTAGAGCTTATAGAAAGATATACCCTAAGCGCTTTGAGCTAGCTATTTGGTATCAAAACCGGCTCGAATCCCTCTCTCTTGGGCGCCCTTCCTTCAAAGGAACAAGAGTGCGTCTTGAATTAATCGAGCGGGTTTCCGGATATAGTATGCTCAAGGGCAGAAGCTTCGCTATTACAGAGTTAGGCTTGATTGCATACGCCAACCTACTAGGTGCTGATGAGATTCGTATAATGCAGCCCATAAATTCGGACGTAAGAGATTTTTACGTACAGAAGGGCTATAGCTATATACCATCAACAGGTGCCCGCCATTTCCCTGACTACTGCGTGAAAAAGATATGAAGAAGTCCAAAGATTTCAATGAAAGAATGAAGAGGATGAAGTCTTCCATCAAGGAGAATAAGCATATCCTTGAGGATGACACCCTTGATGATGTCACCATCATTGGAAATCCAGACTTCATTACAGACCCTAAAATTTTGGATGAACAGGAAGCCGAAGAGGACAAGACATGCCAGAAAAACAAGAAGTAAAATCAATGCAAGAGGCTAAAGAGAGACTGAAGGACTTGGTCACTCCTGAAAAGCTGGCAATACGCCCCAAGTCAGTTGACTCCGCCACCAAACAAAAACCGCGGGATAAGTGATTAAGATAAGCAGCACACCCAAGAGAACCCGACTTGCCTAGAGAATAGGCCCTAGCCTGAGAATACCTGAGGTACCCAACCCGCCGGACCCGAAATCTCAGCCCTTTTTAGGACTAAAAAAATAAAGGGACTTAATAGCTCGCCCTTACCCTTCTGCTATCTAGGTGGGTGACAGCAGCTATAAGCATCAAGAAACCCCAACTAAGCCCCTTCACGCTTAGTAGTCAATCGGGAGATTCTCTAAATCCAAGCTAGGCCACTACAGTCTGAATATGATGTAATCGTAAAGCAGCGAGTATTACCCCAAAACTCAGTAAATCTCATATTTGGCATACCAAGCATTGGCTATCATGAAGTGTATTTCTTGCAACAACACGTTACTAGATTCTGATAAATTTTGCTCTAAGTGTGGAATCAAAACTTCACCTGCTGAGACAGTTCACTCCAAGGCAGGGAAATCGAAGCAAGCTTGGTATCAAACCGGCTGGGCTTGGTTTTGGCTGATTGTTTTTTGGCCAGTTGGACTTTATGGTCTCGTGAAAAGGGCAAAACCTCAGCATCAGAAATGGTGGTGGGCAGGAATTGCTGCCTTCTTGCTGGCTATAATCTTGACACCCCCTCCCCCTAAGCAATCAAGTTCAGCTTCTGTAAGCAAATACCCCAAAAGCACCTCATCTTATAGTGACTGGAAAATCTGCGTTAACCATGCCCATTGGGGAGAGTTGGCCGCAAGAGAAGGGATGGCTGCCGCAGAAGACAGGAAGTGGCGAATCTGTGGTACAGAACCATAAAAAAGATTCGTCCCTCTAGGTAACCTTGGCCGAAGGATTGACCTTCTATTACCGAATTACCTTTTGGGGAAATGCCTGCCAGGGAAGGTTTTTCCACAATCAGATAAAGCAAGTTTGTAGCCGCCCTAATTTGAGACAATACTGGCCTCCGTTTGCGGGAATAATTCTAGAGGTAAATAGTGGTGAAGTATTTTGACTACTTCGTTAGAGCGCTTTTGGCGATATACGCTGTAATTATCACTTTTGGCTTCACTAAGCAGCTAAGCTCAATATTACCCAGCTTATTGATGGATAAAGTAGGTATATTAGTTGAGACTAGCGAACCAGTAATATATATATTGAGCCTTTCTGTCGTTTTACTTGGTTATGCCCTCGCCTACTGGGTTATTAGAGGTTGCATCTGGTTTGTAAACAGTGAAGGGGGGACGAAAACAGCTGACAATATTGATTTAGCTTTTGATAAGCTAGTAGCTTCACTCAAACTAACAGTGAAAGCCACCCTCTTTATTGGGGCAGTAATCGTAGCGGGAGTAGCAATCTATTACATAGTGGGCGGAATTGCATCCTTATCAATTAACACCCTTTTAGCCCTAATACTCCTCGCGATAATCTTCCGTAGATAAGGCCCTCTTGCCAAGTCTTTGAAATAAGCCCTATTGGCCGTATCCTGTTAGCTATTTATAAATTTTTAGGCCACCATACACCTAACCCAAAAGCTCCAAAGTGAAGGAAAGCTGAATGACTTGGATTATAGCGAAAACGTTTGTTTCAGGTTACGCGGCTATGATTTCTGATGTGCAGGTGACATGGAATAAGGGAGCACATCGTGAGGACTGCCTTAGAAAAGTTTATGCAATGGCACCGAATATCGCTTGTGGATTTTCTGGGTCTGTTGATGTTGGTTTTGACCTCTTAGCAGATATGCGGTATTTCGCCGAACAAAAGTTATTGAAAGGTGAGATTCTTCTTCCTCGAAAATTTGTTTTTGAGTGGTATCGACGAGGGAGACAAATCTTTTCCAGACTGCAACCCTCTTTACAAAAATTAGGATGCACCCTGATTGTCGCTGGAAGCTCACTTACTGAGAGAGCCCCTGGAAATAGCTCCCTAAGGCGTTCCGATATAATAATTATGAGAAGTAGCAATGGATTTACTCCCAGTATACAGAGCACAAGAAAAGTTGTTTCGGTCGGCTCAGGAAGCAGTAAAGAAAAGTACATCCGATTCCTGGGCTCACTAGCCACACCCAAGAACTCGGTATCCATTGAAAACTTCGACCGATACCTTGGGCGCGGAGGAGAAACACTAGCATTCCTTATTGGCGAGATGCTAAAAGACAATCCGGAAGCCGGTATAAGTGCGCATGTCCACTGCACTCTTATTTGGCCTAATCAGGTTCGCTCATTTCCCTCTAATTTTTCTACTTTCCAGGGTGAAGAAGAAGTCAAGCACGAGATGCCTTCCGTTGAAAACACTTACAGCGGCTTTAAGAGATTTGAAAAGAGCATCCATGGTGAAGCTTCTGAAGCTATCGGGTAGCGATACCTTTTACCCCTTATGAATCACCTTTAGGACACATCTACCTTCTTATAAGAAAATCCAATTAAAGAATGTCGCTCTCTGTTGACAAATGTTGACATCAGCGAAGGTTTTGTTCGCGTCAGTACATGGCTCCGGGAAGCCTGCTGGCGCATGGCACATTAGGCCAACCAGGGGCACAGCAGAGCTAGGTACTAACGCGCCAAACTGGGAGTTACTTTGCTCTAGTGGACGGGTTTATTGACGGGTTCTGAAAAAAAGAAAATATTTAATCTATATTTATCAATGGGTTATAGCTACTTTTAGACTCCCGCCATCTCCACCAAATCGAAAAAGGCCAACCGTAAGGTTGGCCTTTTTTATTGCTTATTCGACAGCCTATTCAATCTTCCACCGAAGAAAATTTTTTGCATAGCTTATCGATGGCGAATATTGACGGTCTCAAAAAGCTCACCATTAGCGTTTGTTCAGGTTACTAACAATTCAAGAATCCCGTTAGATAGCACTAAACAAGCCAAATAAAAACCACTGGGTTACCGGCCAGCTCACAAATCTAGGACGATCACTCCAGTCACTTTAATGACACGTAAATTTACCGGCCTATCTTTCTATAGCCTCTAAAATCAGCCCCTAAAATCCAAACATCTGTTTAAAAAGAAGTTATTTAAATCATCTGCAAAAAGGCGTGATCATTAGCAGCAAGGAAGACACATGCTAGCAACTCACAGCGATGAAGAATCAAGTTATGAAACATATCGCCAATTAACTGAGTCCCCTTTCAGCCCCCCAAATATCGCCGACATAGCTCAACCTAGCGCCTGTTTACACTGATTCTAGTCGGTAGCTCACTAATGCAATGATGTATTAATAGTATGCTCTACATTCTTTGATTAAAATATTCTTAATACCTAAAACAGAGAGCTGTAATGAGTGAAGCTAACCATGACGCTTACATGCAAGAAGCCATTAATGAGGCACGAAAAGGTTTAGCAACGGGAGGAATTCCTGTCGGTTGTGTAATAGTACTGAATGGTGAAATTATCGGCAGAGGTTACAATCAGCACGTCCAGCAAAACAGTGTTATCAAGCATGCTGAAATGAGCGCACTGGAAAATATGGGAAAATTATGTTCTACAGATTACCAAAAGTGCACCGTTTACACGACTTTATCACCCTGCCCAATGTGCAGTGGGGCCATACGTCTATTCGGAATTAAGAATATATTTATCGGTGAAAATAAAACATTCCTAGGTGATGAATCATTACTCAAATCTGAAGGTGTAAGCTTGGTTGTTCTTAATAATCTTGAATGTATTGGTCTGATGAATCAATTCATTCAGCAACATCCTGAAATCTGGCATGAAGATATTGGCCAGTAGCAACAATTAACTACAAAGTATATTTGTAATGGCCCACCAATAAACCAAATTACTAGAATAGATTGAGATTTTATTGATACTTTTGATGTTTACACTGTGGCTTTCAAGAATTCAATTCTGCTTGAGAAGCTCCACGGCCCTCTACTCAGCACCAATCTGACACACTACTAGTCAACCTGATAATTGCTAAGTAGGCCCAATCGGTGAAGGTTGCAACAGCCACCAGATATGGGCCCTAACCTGAGATACACAACTAGCCTAGACCGAAATTTCAGCTCAATTTATAGACTAAAAAGCCAGCCCCCATAAACTATTTATGGAATTTGTTATACACACCATCAATAACGGATACCATCATCTTTGCAAGGAAAAGCCTAGATCCGAGCTCTGCTTCTAATATTTTTAACTCTGGGTGCCCGATTGTCCCACCCAAAAAAATACTTGATTTATTCCCACCTGTTTGGCTTAGATCTACAGTTAGCTTACTTGCATGACTAAATTTATTGAATATTCTTTTCGATTTTTCCAAAAACTTTAGAAATTCATCACCCTCCCCAAGAACTGTTTGGTTTTTTCTATGAGGGGTGCGAACTGATAGGGTTTCTGGTACTGCTTATCTGCTTTAAAGATATCTTTAAAATAGAAGTCATCAAGCTTGTTTGAGTTAGGTGTAAGTTTTCCTTGATGAGAGAGCAGTATAGATAGACAAGCAGCTTCTATCGCCTGCCTATACATATTGCCGGAAGTATTATGTGCTCAATTATTAAGAGCTGCATAGATGAAAAAAGATTGTTAATAGCAAGGTCAAGAAATGCTACTGATAATTTTTCTTGCTCCACTTTATTGCCATGAGCTGAGAATTTATCACCTCTCTTGTAACATTCAGCTATTACTTCGCTGAATTGCTCTACGGTATCTGAGTATTCCGAAGAAAAACTCTCAACCTCGACCGAGTAATTTTTGCAAAGAGAGCGGGCTACTTCCGAAGCTTTTGTTGGGTCTACAGTTTCCATCTGACCTCCTTTTTGGGGCTCAGGTGCACTTTCTGCACCAGAATCCCGAAGTTTTAAAGTTGCCAATGAACTTATCTGAGCGCTTAGTTATTGTCACCTAATTTCAAAGAAATGGGACAAACTTAGTTCAAAGCCATTCGAAGTTATTCATAAAGGTTTAGGTTATTGAAGTGCATCTGAAAAACCATAAGAAGCCAATTTACCTGACAGCATAAAGAACACCGTGTTACGAGGGCATTGTTACTGGCATGTCTGGAAGAGGAACTGACAGCTGCATCTTGTACCATCGTACATAATGATTCTACAAATACCGGAAGGGCCGACTGTGGTTCCACCACAGACTTGGCCGGCGCACTCACCGCCACCAAGAAAAAGCACCTGACAGCAATCACAAACCCTGCTGAAATTGGGCGCCTACTAACTGCCATAAACGAATACCAGGGCACCCCAGTAGTAAGAGCGGCCCTAAAACTATCCCCTCTCCTATTCCGCCGCCCTGGAGAGTTGCGAAAACTTGAGTGGACGGTAATCAATTGGGATGCCAAGCACATAGAACTGCCCAGCGAAAAGATGAAAATGGGCCAACCATACATTATTCCTCTTGCTGAACTGAAAGAACTGGAGTTGCTAACTGGTCATGGCAAATATGTTTTCCCATCAGCTCGAGGCCAGAGCCGTCCACTGTCTGATAAAGGTGTGAGGACTGCACTCAGGTCACTGGGCGATGACAATCAAACCATGACCGCCCACGGCTTCCGTGCAATGGCTCGTACTCTATTCGACCACGACACTCGGCAGATTTGATTTAGAATTCGCAGATTCATCAAGGAAAAAATTGAATGTGGCACATGCATCTCAAATCAGAGAGGCGGAACACATTCTTCAATGGATTTACGAGGATAAAAGAGTATGTCTATCAACGAACATGCAACCAAGATACAGGTGAGTCGACTGGTTAATACCGCTCTGGCAGCGATTAAGGATAAAGATCCGAGACTTGATCAGACTCTGGTCCACACCTTGGATCAACTCAGCTTAATCAGCCGGAACCTGAATACTGCCAAACATAACGTACAGCACTTTGGTGGAATTATGGCGAGCGGCGCTCATGGACAAAACGCCTACCGAGCCAATCAATCCATGAACTCGAAGCTTAGGACCCTCTCATCACTTGAAGCCTTCCTCGCAGAAGAATGGAACAAGCTTGGTAAAGCAGTTGACGCATATAGGAAACAGCTACCATGGGACGGCAAGACCGAATTGGAACTCCTGGATATGCTTGCGGGAGAAATCGAGTCGTTCGATAAATTACTTAAGAAAAACGTCATTCAGGTTCCAAAGCACCAGTCCAATCCACATCAAACGATGACCCTTCAAAGAGAAATCACGCAATTAAAGGCAATGCCCGCTCATACAGCGCCAAGTATGCTTGTCTTAATTTCTATCGGCCTTCGGTTATTTGCAATGTACGTCGGTTCTAAAAGAGTGACTAGCAATAGATAGTCTCGATTTCCCTATTAGCTGCTTGCTAGGCGCTGAACGCTTTTCATCCGGCAGGCTCAATGCCTGTCGGAGTCTTCTAAATAAGTGGGAGCAGATAAATATTGTGTTAGGAGTGCACACATTTATGGTAAAGCCATACGCGGGCGGCCCAGCAGCATTACCGTCACTCGTCGGGCAAACTATTCCTCGATAGATTGAACCAGACAGGATTTGCAGCGCCCCTATCACTCCCAATCTTCACTTTATTTTTGCCCACTAAGTCAATAGTGTTCACAATATCATTGTGGAGTTTTACCAGCGAAAGGAAAGTATTCTCTAAATTCTACCTATTTAGGTATTCTGAATACCTCCTTAAATCTTCAGTAAAATTTTTTAGCTCTTCCTGAGCATATCTTAGCACTTTATTGGAGCTTCTTAATTCTTTAACCTACAAACGAATAGTAAAAGGAAGAACCATAAGACCAACATCAGCAAGTAGGGGATTAAGCCCCCCTATGTAGTCACCAAAAGCCCCCAGTCACTATTATCACCAGAAAGTCCGCCATCAACCTTACCTATTTAATGCATTGGCCAACTATTTCCGGATAGTAAGTTAAGTTTTTCTTCCGCTTTTGCAGGCGGTAATCCGTCATTGTGCTAGTGGGGACGCTCCCATTTGTAGTAAGTCATCTTGTAATGACTGATGTCTCGGCTTACTTCTTTGATAGAGGTGTAACCGAGAGAGGGTATCCATTCACTTTTCAAACTCCGAAACAGTCTTTCCATTAGTGTACTATCCCAGCAATTTCCATGTCGACTCATGCTCTGGGTCATTCGGCAGCGCCACAGCCGTTGGTGGAGCTGATGACTGATATACTGACTGCCTTGGTCCGAGTGGAACATAACTCCATTAGGCTTTCCTCGCTGCTCCCAGGCCATTTCCAGAGCCTTTATCGTTAGTGTGGCATCTGGTTTCCCTGAGAGGGCCCATCCAACGATACGGCGAGCGTGTAAATCTATAACGGTAGTCAGGTAACACCAGCTTGAACCAGTCCAGATATAGGTAATGTCACCACACCAAACTTGATTAGGTTTCTCAACATTAAACTGGCGATCAAGTTCATTCGGTATATCTAAGTGCTCGACTATTGCTCTCTTATGCTTATGAGGACCAGGTTGTTTACACACTAAGCTGGCCTCACACATTAGTCTTCAGACTTTAAAGCATCCGATTGATGTCCCTTGCTCATAAAGCAAACCTACGACTGTACGACTTCCTGTAGAGCTACGGCTGCGCTCAAAGACTTCAATGACTTTGGAATGGAGCTGCATTCTGGGTACATCAACAGAGCTCTTCTTTATCCTGTATTCGTAGTAGCATGGTCGAGGTATTCCAAACGCTCTGCAGGCGATTGACACGGGCTTCAAGCGCCTGAATTTTCTGCTGCTCAGTGGTAAGCGCTTTACTTGCAGGCGTCCCTCCACTCAGCTCTGCCTCTAGTTGCTTCACCCATCGGCGGATAGCCGTTGTACCAATATCCAGAGACCGGGCTGCTTCAGCAATTGAATAGCCCTGATCTACCAACAAGCGGGCAGCTTCTAATTTAAAATCAGAAGAAAAGGACCGGCGTTGTCTACTCATTGATCACCTCTATTTTCGATGGCAACTTTACCACCTAAATTGGTGTCCGGGTTTAGTAGACCACTAAATACCTGAGGGATATCATCGGCCGACCCCCCGATTCCCACCCTTTTTATAGACTCAAAAAACGCCCACAATGCAATGTGTATTTTTTCCTGACTAACTATTACAGCAAAGTTAACTAGTCCGACCTGAAAAAGCCGTTAAGCTTATAGACACTAAAGCTACGTAGATGTACGGCTTAGTCATTTCGACAATTTTTCGCGACTCTGAGTCAAATTTCTGGTAGAAATGTTCAAGGATGATTGTGCTCACAGACACCGATCTGTACCAACAAACCAGTTTTCTTGGCACCGATCTCCTTTATCAATTTGATTTATCAGATTCACTGTTATTGCTCTCAAAAGAAATTCCCTGGACAGATTTTAAACGCACTTTTGGGCGCTGCTATTCTGATAGGAGCGGTCGCCACAGTATCCCCATTAATCTTCTCGTCGGCCTACCATTTCTCAAAAAATTGGAAAGTTTGAGTTAAAAAATGTTGTACTCCAATAGAATCGCCCCCTACCATCAAACCTTCTGTGGTTTAAGATTTTTCCAGAATAAAGCCTACTGCCACCTCATAGAACTGGTACATTTTCACACCCACATTGGTGAGCTCGATGTTGAAAAAATTTTTGATATGTCGATACAATTTCATGCCACCCTACTTGAAGCTAAAGCTGTAAATATCGAAACTACAGTACAAGAGAAATTTATTTATTACCTACCCAACGGATGGTAAGCTCGCGATAAAAATTTTTAACCGGCTTAATAAAATCGCTATACATAACAGCATCCAGCAGCGCCAAACCTATACCAAGAGAGAAAAGAAATACGAATTAATCTGCGCTTCTATCGCTATATCAAGAGTGATTTAAGGGAAAAATCGGTAAAACTTCTTCGTACAATAGCTGGCATTCTTCTGCAGAAAGTGAGAAAAAATCACCTAAGGGTCTTTTAGATACTTGTCAAGATTATTTTGCACTGTATGAGTGTGTATTGAAACAACAGAAAAATGATAGAAACAAAATCTACAGCCTGAACGAATCACAAGTGTATTGTGTTGCCAGGAGTAAGGATCAGTATGGCAACTAAGCTTCTATTGCCTCCATAGCGAAAAACGGCATTATTCTAATTGCTGTGAATCACCAGAAAAAAATCGCGATAGCAAGACTTTAGATGAAGTGATTAGCATGGACAACGAAGTTAGAGAGCCCAAGATTGAACAGGCCACATGTGATCGAGGCAATCAGGGAAAGAAGGTGGCCGAAGGTGCGAAAATAGTTTTACCCAAGCCTATGAAAAAAAAGATAATCCCTACCAGTGAGAAAAGAAACGGAAAAAGAGTTGGCGTCGAGCGGCAATTAAGCCGTTAATCGAACACCTAAAATTTGATTTTCTACTGTCAAAAAACTTCCTTAAAGGCCCCGCAGCTGGTGCGATCAAGCTTTTCATGGCTGTATACGCCTGAAAAGCTGAAGTGGCAAGAATTATCTCATAAAAGCCCACGCTGCCCGGTAGTAGAGGTGGGTATTTGTTTTTTGTCAGGGTCGACTACTTAAATAGGAGGTTTACTATGCGTGTAAAACCGATTCCGCAGTATCTGGCAGCGACCGTCTTGGTTGCATTACTGCAACCCGCGGCAGCCAATCCGGGGGAAAAAGCTTCAGAGTCTCGTTCTCTGCAGTTGAGCGTGTCCCGCGAAGACGCGTCTCAGCCCGAGCGCTACAGGCAGGCCTGGCCGGAGGCGATCAGATATCGTCCAGATGAAGAGGTGAGCATTATTATCGAACTGCACGGGGCTTCTGCTGCGGAGCAGGCAGGCTTGCATGCATCGGACACTATTGGCCCACAGTGGGATATGCGCGCTTTCGTCGCCCGGCAGCAGGAGTTGGGCCTGCGCCAACGGCAAATGGTCACCAAACTTCAACAGCGCAAACTAATCGCGAGCCATAGCCACCGCTTTACTCGTGCAGTCAACGCCATCAGTGCAACCGCCAGAGTGGATCAGCTGCCCGCTATCGCCGCCATGCCGGAGGTGCGCGCGGTAACCCGGGACCGGCAGGTGCGCGCTTTTCAGGCCGGCAGTCCACAGCAGGTACGCGCGCCCGAGGTGTGGGCAATGCGCGATGCGCAGGACAGAACCGTCGAGGGACAAGGGACCAGCATCGCTATTATCGATTCCGGTATCGATTACACCCACGAAGACCTGGGCGGCTGCTTGGGCAGCGGATGCCGCGTGGTCGGTGGCTACGATTTCGTGAACGATGATAGTGATCCCATGGACGACCACTTCCACGGCACCATGGTGGCCGGCGTGACCGCGGCGGTAGCGCCCGCTGCCAAGCTCTACGCCTACAAAGTGCTGAATAGCGATGGCTTTGGCAGCGAAAGCGACATCATCGCCGCCATTGAAGCCTCTCTGGACCCGGACGGAAATCCGCAAACGGACGATGCGGTGGACGTGATCAATCTGAGCCTGGGCGGCGCGGGTGGAAACAACTCGGTTCTGTCCGTCGCCGCCAACAATGCCATGCGCGCCGGTGTCGTGGTAGTCGCCGCCGCCGGCAACGACGGTCCCTTTCTCAACTCCATTGGCAGTCCCGGTTCCGCGGAAGAAATAGTCACCGTGGGCGCGGTGGATGGGGCGGGCCACCTGGCGGACTTCAGTTCCCGGGGCATGTTCGGTACCAGACTGGACCTGAGCAGTAACAGCATCAAGCCGGAGATAGTCGCGCCTGGTGTGGCTATCTCTAGTACCAACCTGGGCGGCGGCCTCCGCACTGAATCCGGCACTTCTTTTGCCGCGCCCCATGTGGCAGGCGCCGCGGCACTACTGCGCCAGTTACACCCGGAACTGACCAGCACCGAGATCAAGGCGCTGCTGGTCAACCGCGCCACGCAGGTGGACGGCAAACTGGCCGAGGTCGGCAACGGGCAGTTAGATGCCTTCGCGGCCGCGAGCGCGCGTTTTCTGGTCAGCCCCCCCACACTGTATGCGGGTCACTTCGGACAGGGCGCTCATGCTCAGAGAAGCCTGCAGGTGACGATTAAAAACCTGAGCGCTCCTACCGAATTTAAAATTGCAAACGGGGGTAATTTCCCCGCCGGCGCCGACTTGGACCTTTCCGCCGACCAGTTCGATTTGGCAGTGGGTGCGAGCAGAGCCGAGCTCGTCGACCTGAATGTCGATCACGGTCAGGTGCCCTACCACGAACCGCTGGAAGTCGCCTACGATTCGGCACTTGAATATTTCTCCGGCGAAGAACGGGTGCGCCTGCCAGTCGCCTTCCATCGTGCGGAGGTGTTGGCCATACGTGAATCCGAGGCGCCGGGGGAATTCTGGTCCTATTCCGCATTGGTGTTCAATGAGGGCTGGTCTGCCAGGGGGAGCCTATTTGATTTCGAGAGTACTGAACCGGTTCTGCATATGGCGGTGCGTGACGAGCCGATCAACATTCTGTTCGGTACGGACGTCTTTGCTGACGGGGAGCGGTATGACGTCTGGCAAGCATTTGAAAACCGGCAGGTGTCCGATGGTGAATTGGTAGTACCTGCAAGGGTTCGGGGAGCTGGCATTCCCCCTCTGCAAACAGAAAGTGGCAAGACACTCCAGTTTGTACAACAGTCCCTTGAGGTGACCCACCCCGAACTTCCCGGGTCAGCCATGTTCCAAAGGTACGGTGGGGATATACCGACCACAACCCTGCGTAACCTGCCTGACAGCTTCCATGTCAACTATATGGGCCTGGCGGAGGAAGAGAACACGCACCCGCAGGACCGCAAGCTGTATATGGTTAAGCACAGCCAACAGGGCATGTCTGAAGATCTGCACTTCGATCTCAGTAATTCCGGCAGTACGCAACTGCTGATCGGTAATCCGTTCTGGAATTGGGGAGGCTATACCGTGGGTTACGGGCTGAATACGTATGAGGCCGCTGTAAACTGGTGGTCGTACCCAAGTGAGTTGACCCACAAATCGTCGCTGCTCACCCTGCATGGGCGCGAGGAGGATATCGCCACTTGGCCCACATTTTTGAGTTTGTATGTACCCATAGGGGAAAATCAGACCACAGCGGCCCACAGTAACGAGATTTCCGTCGGCCGCACGGTCTACCGCAAGCTGCGGCCTAGCGATAAGGACTTCACTACCCCCGAGGTAATACTGGAGCGGTCCAACGGAATCATGCTTATGGGTCAGGGCCCCAGGTATTTTGCTGGGGGCCTACGTAATGACGGCGGTAATCACCACTTGCTTCCCAGCCACATCGGCAGTATTTCTTCGAGCTGGATAATGGACAGCTGGGGCAACGGCTATAGACCGGAGTCCAGATACCACGCCCTGTGCCTGCCCGGCGATAGTGAGTTGAGCAGCAGCGACTTTATTCAAGAATACTTGTTCTTCGCCGACAGCGAATGCACCTCGGTGCAGGTGGATTTCGAGTACACCACGTCTCTCGGTGAAAATGAATATACCTCCAGCGCCCGGGTGCAACTCAACAATCTGGACGGTGCCACCGCGCCGCGCATCGCCATGCTGGAACTGCTGGATGACGGCGTGATTTCACACTTTGCGCGCCGCAACGCCAAGCTGTTTTTGTCCCTCGAAAGCCAGTTGCCGCTCGACTCTGTGACCACTGAGCTGGCGCTGGACGGGGGTGACTGGTTGCCGCTGGAAACCGCACTAGAGGACGGGCGCTACCTTACCCTGCTGCCTGAAGTGTCGGAATCCGCCGTTGCCGACCTGCGCATTGTCGCCACAGACAGTGCCGGCAACAGTGTGCAAAACACGATTCGCGGCGCCTTCGTGCTGGGCTTGAATGCGGCAACGGTAGTGGATACCGATAATGATGGCGCTGTAGACAGCGAAGATGCCCAGCCCTTTAACCCCCGCTTCCAGTTGGCATCAAGTTCAGGCGTGGAGCTCAATTCGGGTACTGCAGACGATCGCGAGGCGAGTCCCGGCGAGAAGGATGTGGTGGTGCAGCTGTTTAGCCTGGAGACGGACGTGGAGTCGGAACTCAACACTCTGACCTTGCAGGCATCCGGCAATGGAGACGACGTACTGGATATCGCCCAGGCAAAACTCTACCTTGACAATAACAGCGACGGAAACCTGGATGAGGACGACACCATACTTGCCAGCAGTGGGTTTCAAGCAGATGACGGTGAACTGACTTTCCAACTCGACATGCCCGGACCGATGGCGCTGAAGCCCGGCGAGAGTCATTTCATCGTCACTTACGATTTTGTGCAATGAAGGAGCACAAACTAATGAACTGGAAAAACTACATACTTAAATCTGCAGTCTCTGCTCTGCTGTTAATAGCTCTCAGTGCTTGTAGCGGCGGGGGCGGCAGTTCGGATAGCTCCAGCAGCACCGGCGGTTCCGGTAGCACCGGTGGTTCTGGCAGCACCGGCGATTCCGGCAGCACCGGGGGTTCCGGCAGCACCGGCGGTTCCGGCAGCACCGGCGGTTCCGGCAGCACCGGCGGTTCCGGCAGCACCGGCGGTTCCGGCAGCACCGACGGTTCCGGCAGCACCGGCGGTTCCGTATCCAAAACCTTCTCCAGCAGTGTTACCGCCGTGGATATTCGCCGAAAAGACAGCGGTGATTCGCTGCCGGTATCCGGATTGCCTGCTGAGGGCGGTGAAATTACGCTGAGCCAATAAATTGCTTTTGGGTATAGGAAACCTAAAAGCCTTTTTTGTCATCCACAAGTAAACACCAACCTTAACGGTCCACTTTGGGTTCTGTCGCAAACTTTGCGACAGAACCCAACAATAATCACCCTAAGAGCCGCCCTTGGGCTTTGCACAAAAATATCTTCAGTTGCTTAGAGTTTCGCAACCTTTTCCTCATAGGTGGGGCAACCCTCAGCTATTAAACTCCCTTCCCCCTTTCTAGGTAGCGGACTTCCGCTGGTATCCCCCCTCCTCACCGGTAGATAGTACCTCACAACTAAAGGATTATTATTTCGTCAAACTCGAGTAAAAGTCTTATCAAAGAAGGAGCTTGTCCTAGTTTTTATGTGTGGGATCAATCAATCTGGAAGAAGCAGGCCTTGAAAAACAGTGGGATAATGAAATTGATAATGCCTAAAATCTAATTACGAGGCCACCTTACAATGTGCGGCTACTTTTATAGTCGTTGTGGTAGCTACAGTAACTGACAAAAAACGGCTCAAATCACCTCCTATAAGCGCTAAAGGCAAACCCAAAAATCGCCTTTAGTTCGGAATAATTTTATAGAAAAAAATATTGACCCTTAAAATGGTGATAAAAAGGAACGCATACGAACTCACCGCTAGAGATGCAGCCATTCACTACACTAGAAATCCAGCAAACCAATCGACTGAAAATATTATACTCAGCAACAATGACATTTCTTCCGCTGACAAAGAGATAAAGCTTGAAATAGATCTTGATAGACTTATGGAAAAGCTAATAAATATATTCATTGGCTATACAAAAAATGTGGGCTTTTACCTGCAGTGGATTGAAGAGCCCAACAGGATAAACGGCGTTTAAGGTTTATTCACCATCGAGCACAATTCCAGCTATTTCCAGTATTTCGTTTATCCGCTTCTCTAGCGCTATTATTCTCGGCAAGTCAAAAAAGCTGGCCAACAGTTTACGGGAACCAATGAACCAAAATCATCAATAATTCTTCTATCTATTTTTTCTTCACAGACAGAATAGACAATAAATCTCGACTGCTTACCAGTGCCTAACTTTGACTCTTCATAGAAACAGAGGAAAAGTATTGAACAACCTCATCACCGTCTACATTTTCATAAGCCACAGTAGGAGAATCCCATGAAGGCGAAGATATACCCTTAAGTAATTTTTTTGGGGCACGCACATCATGGCCCTTATAAGCAACTGTCAAACCAGTAAGTTGGTTGCTGGACACATGGAAAGACAATTTCGTATCACCAAATGCTTCCGGTAGAGAACACATAAAATCTGCTTTAACATCTCAGGAATTCCTGCCTGAGAAATCGTAGAGGAAGAGGCTAGCAGAAATATTAAAGTTCCTACTTTCATCATCCACCTTTCAGCTCTTCAGATAACACCGCCCCACCACATCAAAGACGCAAGAAATTCTAGCGAGTTAAAAATATAAACCAAATTAACAAATAACAAATTCTACAGAGCAATATACCAATCATCTGTCAGATATAACCCCAGACAACCAGTAAAATATAGGCGCCCAAATAATCTTATTGGATTTTATTAAGTTTTCTTCAGCGCTAAAGCTGCGTAGAATCGAAAGATATTTATCAACATTGTGGGCAGTGATCAAACCAGCTTCTACAAGCCAACAGCCCAAGATAAAACAAGAACACCGAGAATTTTCTAAAAGACGCACTCTCAAGGGAGAACGGTAGCGTGACATAAGAGTAAGTAAAAGGCGCTGACCCAAGGTGCGGCAACACCCAGGGCCAGCTAACCAAATTGATATCACAGTTATCAAAGTGGCTACATGAATGGTACGCTAAAAACCCGCTCGTCTTCAATAAAAGGTTGCACATTCAGCAGCCTGAGGCGATTCCCCAAGCACTGGGAGTCTAGCGCCCGCCTTTTCTTCTTTTACGCCTACCGTTCTCGTGCCCCTCCTCGTATTTCCAGTTGGTACTTCCCAAGCTTTCCCACTGTGGAACGGCCACTCCATAATTTGATGATCAAAGGAAATAAGCATGTTAATTTTAAAACGCCGGGCCGGAGAGAACCTCAGGATTGGAGCTAATGTCTCAGTCACCGTATTGGAGGTTAACGGTAATCAGGTAAAGATAGGGATACACGCTCCCAGATCTTTACCTGTTCACCGAGAGGAAATTTACAGGCGTATCCAAAAGCACCAGAAGGCGGCTGATGAAAACCCTTAAGAGCTGGCTACTTCTAGTGGGGATGGCTCCTAAGCCTCCCCTCCCTATAACACAGTATCAAGTTGCCACGAAGCTCCCTCAGCCCCTCTATTTAACATTAGCAGAAGTGACTGAGGAAGCTCTGAAGTTACTACTTAAACACCCTGCCTATAAAAAATATAGGCCCATAGTTTGCTTTAACTACTTTCTATTAAGTGGATAAAGCAAAGGCAGGCAGAATACGTTTCTCTATTAAATCCAGGGTTTTATCATCATCACCACGGCCTGTGATCGCAATTACCAAATCCAAATCTTCAATAGAGATCACATACTGGCCACCACCGCCCCAGCCAAACTTCGCCAAGTATTTCTTGTTGCCAACCTTCAGAGGGGTTCGCCAGAAGAAATAACCATAGGAGAAATTGGTGTAGTCAAACTCATCATCTGTAGGAACAGCCACTTTACCAGTAGCCTTGGCAATATAAGCCTCCGGTATTAACTGGTGGCCATTCCATTTTCCCTTATTAAGTACCAAAGTACCCCACTTAACCATACTGCGAGATGTCATCATGGCTCTTGACCCAGCCTGGGGCACGCCGCTTACGGCCTCCTTCCAGTGATAGATATCGATCCCCATCTTTTCCAGTAGCTCTTTTTTAATAAAGTCACTCGCTGAACCAGGGACTACGGCATCCAGAACCAGCATTGCAATCATTGGGTCTGAGCCTTGGTATAAATAGGTTTGCGATTCTGAGGTTATCGGTTTGCTATGGCTCAAATAGATTTGAGCCAGCTTTTTCCCTGATAACTGCTCTTTGTTTTCCAGTAAGGCGCTCAGTTTTTCCTCTTTAATACGAATTCCTGACTGCATGCTCATGGTATGATTCAATGTAACAAGCTCTGCGCCTTTAACAAGCTGCTTCCGATCCAACCCTTTCAGGAAGGAAATGACAGGCTTGTCCAAGTCTGCCATGGTCAAATAACCTAACTGTATCGCCCGACCAATTGCCAGGGCTGTATAGGCCTTGGTGGCAGATGCTTGCGGGTGAGGCAAGTTTACACGTCCAAGGGAATAGTAGGATTCAAAAACCAGTTTGTTATTTTGGGCGATAAGCAGGCTATCGTAGGGGGTGTGTTGGTTATCCGCTATTTCCTGGGCCAGCTGTTGCAAGCTCTCTTTGATTTTATCTATCTCACCGACTGGAATACCATCTTCTCTATCCGTTGGAGCTGTATCAATAAATGCTTTTTTTAGCTTTGGCGTGGATCTCTCTAGGCTTGGGAGGTCACTACGATAGTCGGCCATATTTATTTCTGGTGCCTGTAAGTCTCCCGCGCCTGCAGTGGCGCTTATGCCGTACAATAGGCCGATTGTGATTAGCTTCTTAAAAATCATCTTATATCCTTAATTTAACTTTGAAGTTTTTATTAATATGACTCGATATGCTATCGATTAATTTTTCAGCTTCTCGGCAAGCCAATAGATACTGCGCACTGAAGTCTTCGGGAAAGCTGTAGTGTGATTCGCCGATTCGATAACCACCGGCTCCAGAGTTAAGTTAGCCAATTTTTGGTCCTTTAACTCCCTAACGAACCTCTCTACCGTAGCACCCAGCTCCTTCTCTAATTCTCCGTAAGCAATAAATACGTTTGTTCGCTTGGGTATATCGATCAAAGGTTTGTTAAGCTCTGATTCAAGACGAAAATCCATATAAGTGCCTATCAATCTTGATGGACTACCGATAATATAGTTTTGAAAAGTATCTGGTTGGCTTATTAAGGCGTAAACCCCAAAGAGCCCCCCGAATGAGTAACCGAAATAAGTGCGGTTATCTGGCTTCGCGCGGTAATTGCTTTCGATATACTTTATAACGTCATTTCTTATAAAGGCGAGATACTGATGGGCCTCACCTTTGTGTGATTTTTTATCCTTTTTATTAGAGAGAACTTCCGGTTTAAAGTCCCGATATCGACTCGACCATTCTTTTTCAGCACCTGTCATATCTTTCTGCCAACTAATACCCACCAAAATGGCATCTTCCAGTGCGTACTCTGTGATGGCTGATAGTATTTCAACTGCCCATAAAGCATCTGTATAGTAAATAACCGGATGCTTTTTAGTATCACTCTCCTCGTATTTCTCAGGCAGCTTAATAAACAGCTCGTATTCCCTGTTATTGCTGGAGTCCTGAATAGGTATTACTTGGATTGTGGATAACTCCAGAGCTTTGTCCTCATTTGCTTCAAGGGCAGCCATAGGTAGCAACAGGAGAAAGGCGACAAGTAAACGCTTTTTCATATCAGTATTTATACCGTTACATGTGATCGGAGAAGCGCTCAATCTAAGCAAGAAGCCTGTGAAACACCTGAAGTGCTCCTGATTTTTCGATGACTTTCTACTGCTGGTATAAAGTGCTTTTTTATCAATAGGTTACAAGGCGCGCTTTAGATGTAATCAGGATTTATGCTAGTATCGATAGCAAAAATGTAGCTCAAATTTTGCTCAGGTAGATACATCAATGGCTTCACAATATTGGGTGGGTGAGTTCTTTATTGATTTATCCAGAAACCAGATCACCCGACATGAGCAATCGCAAACGATCCCCCCAAAAGCTCTTGCCGTCTTAACCCACTTGGCAAAGCATCAGCGAAAGGTGGTGAGCCAGGATGAGCTACTGTCTAAGGTCTGGCCCGATACAATAGTCACACCGAATACGCTGCAAAGAAGTATTGCGCAACTTAGAAAAGCCTTTGGGGAGGATCGCAAGCAGCAGTCTTATATTAGAACCCATGCCAAACAAGGTTATAGCCTGGAATGTGATATTGTTTGGCAAGATGGTAGTTCTATTCTACAGGATAAGACAGCACCGGAAGAGGACACCCTCTCTCCTGCTCCCCCTGAGCCTGTAATAGATATACAACCAAGTAATCCGGATTATCAAACCCAGCCAGTTAAACCAAATAGATTCCCAATATTTGCGCTAATCGGGATGGTATTATTGATATTTATTGGATTTAATTACTCTTCACCCAAGCAAAACGCTCAGCTTATATTTGATCGATTACAGGCAGTAACGGCTACGGATCACAAAGAGTTTGGCCCCTCATATTCACCTGATGGTGAATATATTATATTTAATCGTTATTTGGATAAGCTCTGTGTGAATAAAATCTGGGCCAGGAATATACATACCCAGCAGGAAACGGAATTAACTCCCGAATGGGGTACTTATGGCCGCCATACATTATCTCCGGATGGCAAAAAACTGGTATTTATTTCAGAAGAAGACTGTACCATACCGCTAACCCAGAATACCTGTTACAACCTGGTAAGCCTGGACTTCCAAAAAGCTATGGTAAGCCCACAACAACCAAATGTATTAATGCACTGTAAGAACTCGGCCATTAAAAATCCGGTATGGTTAAATAACAATGACCTCGCTATTTTGCATAATGAGTCTGATCATTGGCGGCTAATCAAATATTCAGTGAGAGATAACACGAGTCAGGTACTTTATGACTTGGAAGAGGGAAACCTAGCTCACTTTGATTATTCAATCGATGACGATTTAATAGCCGTCACCAGCTATCATCAAGATGGCCAGCTTTATATCGATATGCTGGATTCTAAGGGGGGGCTTTTAACCAGCCATCCGATTGACTATCCAGATGAGATATCTGAACACAGAGCCATTTCCCCTAACTTTTCACCGAGAGAGGATGAGCTAATCTTTAGTACAGGGCGAAGACTCTTCTCTCTCACCTATGATGGCAAGGTCAGTAGAATTCAGTTACCTCTGGACCAGTCTGCCAGCTCTCCAGACTTTCATCCAGGTGGACATAGGGCGCTGGTTATTAAAGGGCAATACGATAGTGATATTGCCTCGATACCGCTAAACCTGCCTGGGGCTAGCACCACACCTTCAGAAGAAGATGTCAGCACAATTTACCCAAGCGCTACACGGTCGATTTCCGGAGAGGATGACGGTATTTTCCAACCCAATGGCAACTTGATTGCGTTTACCTCCAGGCGCTCTGGTGAAGACCAGGTGTGGGTGACTGATGGTAGTGATTTACGGCAGGTATCTCAGTTTCCAATCGATACCAATATCGACGGTATCCATTGGTCTGCCGATGGAGAAAGTATTCTGGTAAATGCCAATAATGAGCTCAATAAAATTTTCTTGGATGGCCGTGTAGAGGGCTTGCCCCTGAATGCGCCTGTTGATCAGCTCTTCCAGTGGGACAGTATCGATAATTCAGCGTTATTATCCTTGACGATTAAAGGGGTTACACAATTTGCAGAAGTCGATTTAGATAGCCTTGAGCCCAGGTTTATCAATGAAAAACAAGTTAGCTGGGCCCAGAGGACTAAAGATGGTCGGCTGATCTATATGGACCATATGAACCGCTTCTGGCAGCCCGGCCCAGCGGAAGACCAGCTTATCGAGAAGCTAACTGATCAAGGTAGCGAAAAGAGATTTGTTATCGAAGATAATGTGATTTACTCAATCAATCGAGACGATCAGCTGTGGTCATACAATCTCGACACCGATAACTTTTCCATTTTGAAGGAAATGCACAGGGATATCGATTACTTGACCGATGTTAATCAAGAGAACCTGATGATTACCTATGTTGTTGCCGCTAAAAAGGAAGTGGCTGAGCTTTTTTTAAGAAATAAATAAGCCAAGCAACTACAAGTTAAGAAAAATTTAGGCTACCAAATGTTTAATATTGAGAGACATTTAAATTACTCCCAAGCTAACAAAGGATTTATAACCTTTCTTAGATAGCACTAGAGAATATTATCAAGTGCTGCTTCCATAGGCACACTACCATCCAAGTAGGACTTACAGTTGTGGTTGAGAACCACTTTGTAGTCCCTACGAACGATTTAAAAACCACATTTCGGGATAGAGAGATAGGACCCCTTTGAGCAGGGGCCCTGCTGGTCTTTATTTGGAAGCTAGTGCGCGTTGACCAGAACGTAAATCGATAACGATGATTCCTTGCTGACCGCTATCATAGGCAAAAAGTCTACGGCCATCTTCGTCGATGGTCATAGACGTGAGACTGCCCGCCCAAACATGGCAATTTAAAGTAGAACAATTCCCACCACTAGACAGTATTGATTGTGAAGCGTCGCCCAGATCGATAGCTATCAGATTTTCGCTGTAGGTGCCAGAGAGTCCGTCAGTGCCCACAAGAAGCCGATTGCCAATTGTATCCAAGACAATACCTGTAGGGGACTGCTTTCTATTGCCACCATGCACCGTCGAGGCGAATGTACTCTTTTCACCAGTAGTCAAGTCTACCTGCCAGATGCCACCTGTACCTGAATCGCTGACGAACACACGATTATTAGCCAGATCCAGCGCTAAGCCGGAGGGATGGCTAAAGAAGGGGGTGTGGCCGAGGGAATCATCGCAAATAATTTCCCTATCGCCGCTATCCAGGTCGACGGTTATCAGTCCTGAGTGTTGTAACAAAACTATACGATTGTTAGTGATATCCAGCTCCATGGCCGCTACAAGACCGAAAAACGCGGGCCCCTCACCAATTCCGGAACCAGAGATTACCTGGGACTCTCCGCTTTCTAGATCAAGTTTGACAAGCCGGTCCCAATTAGGATGATTATCAAATATATAGGCGTAGCGACCTGACTCGTCGGAAACAATTGTGGATGGCTCAACACTCTTCAAGGGCAATGCATTCGAATCAAAGTCAGTCACAATAGTACGATTGCCGTTCTGCAAGTCTATTTCCACAACTATGCCATCATCATCATCGGAAACCGCCAGTAACCGATCGATCGAACGGTTATAACTTACATAGTCCCATATATAGCTGGGTCCCGTCCCGACATGATTGGAGGAAATTTCTGTGCCATCACCGGTACTTGTATCAACAGACATGATCACCGGATCGAAACCAATTCCGGACACCAGCAAACGATCGTTGTCAGCCCCTCGACTAATTGACCAGGGGTAACGAAGCTGTAACCCTTCACCTTTTGTCCAGCTAGTTACAACTGATCGATTACCGGTTGCAATATCCACTTGCAGGATATTCTGGGCGTTACCGTTGGCAACATAAATTTGACCACTATCAACATCGACGATTAAATCCATTGGCTGGTGAATGGGTTGGCCGTTGCCAATACCATTGCCACTTATTGTTGTTCTATTACCGCTAGCAATATCTACCTTAAGAATAGAATCGGTCCTTTCATCACCCACGTACAGCTGTCCATTCATCTCATCTAATGCAATACCCTTCGGGTACATCATATCGGGGCCAGTGCCCGCCGGGGATGATGAATTGGAGCTTGATATAACGGTGTAATTCCCGCTCGACAGATCAAATTTAATAATCTCACCATAAGTCACCGTTGCTCTTGTAGTGTAAGCCTCACCTCCAGAGCCCGTCAGTGTCAGTGCCTGGAGGTCTGCAGGAATCCATGTGGTCAATTGCTTACGGTTACCAGTGGTGCGTTGCACAGAATAGATACTCCCGTCATCATCTAATACGATGAGGTAGTCATCGGCAGGATTACTGCGTACTTCCGGGAAGTTTTTCTCCATGTCAATCGGCTCTAGCATCGGACCGGAACCGTTAGATGGACCAGAAATCACTCGGCGCGAACTGCCTATCTCAAATATCGTGCCCAAAATGCGATCGGCGAAATACCAACCTCTATAAAATTTATCGTAAAACACACCGACCGGAGACTTGATTAACTGCTCGTTCTTAACAGTGAGTGAGTCTTGGACCGTTTCACCAGTGACAAACTGGGCTGAAAGTGTGTAGGCATCCCGACCTTCATTAATCGGACTATCGAGATACCAGGTTGACGAAGAAGTTGCGTCCACAGTCGGTGACTGATTATTGATGGCGATACTGGCCAATTGCTCAGAGGCATTATCACCACTTTCAAGATCCAAAACCCTGGCAGTAAGGGCGAGGTTGGAAAGCTTTCCGACCATATTGGCACCGCCCGTCGGGAAAATAATGCGAGCCGAAGGTATAACCAGATTTGTCACGACAACTTGCAGCGAAAGCTGGTTCGAGACCCCTTCACTATCCGCGGCACTGATGAACAGCTGATAATTGTTATCCTCGTCACTATCCGCAGGCGACTCAAAATCTGGGGCCGTGTTGAAACGCAGCTCTCCACTAGTTGAATCAATAGAAAACAACGCAACATCAGCACCACCGCTCAAAGAATAGGTAACCTCGTCCTTATCTGGGTCCTTAGCCGTAGCGCTGTAAAAAATACCGCTAACACCTTCTTTGACTGTGATCTCAGCTGCAGAAGAAAATTCTGGAGCGCCATCATTAACATCAACAACGGTAATTACAATTTCCTGGGTTGATTGGCCGCCGTTACCATCGCTGGCCTCGACCGTTACCCGGTAGACGTTATCTCCATTTGAGTCGGCAGGATTTTCGAAATCCGGTGCAGAGCCAAAGCGTAACTGGTTTCCATTCTCGATTAAAAAACGGGACTGATCTTCACCACCGATAATACTGTAACTGATACTGTCTCCATCAGCGTCACTAGCCGATAGTGTGAGTAGAGCACCAGTACCATCTTCCCGGAAAGCTATTTCGCTTGAGGATAAGAACACGGGCGTACGATTGGATGGACTATTGGGGCTGCCACTGTTCGCACCACTATCGTTCGAACTAGCGTCGCTCGAACCGCTTCCACCACCTCCGCTACAGGCTGACAAAAAAATTAGTGGTAAAATTGTTGTCAATGTTTTTCCGAAAAACTGCTTCATATTCGGCTCCCTATTTAAAGGATCATTATAATTCTTATGATGCCTTGAATGCCAAAAGCGATGTAACCTCTAATCCTACTCCTCTTAGATGCTTTCGACGCATCAAGCCATTTAAGATTTATATTGCTGTAGTAATCTCGCGATCGGTAAGTTTCGTAAGTTGTACACAAGTGTCACTTTATCTATCACAACGAACTCTTTACTGATTTCCGTTAGAAGGTGACGACACAGGTTTAGTGAATATAGGTTCCGCCACTAATTAAGTTATCCCTTAAGCTGTAGCCAGTTGGCATGTTTGAATACCAGCTTTATCATGAGCACATTCCTATTGGATATCACCTTTACCCATGTATGTACTGCTGAAAGCTCACCTCTGCATGACAGCCTCTAGGAATTTACCATTTGGCGACAACCATTAGTTTTATAACCCTCGTACTATTAAGAAGTAACAATGAAGTGCATTCTGAAACTCCTCGTATTCACCATATTAATCTATTCTCAACTGACCTCTGCCGAGCTTTCGGAGAACAGCTTGATATCACAGGAAGATGCAAACTTCGCCCAAAATTATATTGGCAGATTTATGCAAAAGGATTCCGACTATGTGATAAGTCTTGTCGATCCAGAGCTGGCTGATGAACTCACACCTGAATTACTTGAAAAAATGCTCAGCCACCTTCCAGAGGGGAACCTGCTTTCCACTGAGCTAATTGGTTCAGAAGCACAAGCCACCAATGACACTTGGATTGGAAATTTCATCTTCGAGTATCACTTTGAAGGTGGCTGGGCCTTGGTAAATGCAGCAATTAAGCGATCGGAGGGAAAGACTACCATTATAGGGCTTAATGTTTATAAAACATTGGCATCACAAAAGGAATTGAACCGTTTTACCTTATCCGACAAATCCCATTTACACTATTTAGTGCTGGCGATGACCATTATTTCCCCAATATTTATCCTTATAACGCTGGTAGTCTGTATTAGAACACCACTACAAAAGCGCAAATGGTTATGGATACTATTTATCCTATTTAGTGTCGGGGCAATCAAGCTTAACTGGACCACTGGGGCTTACCAAATAAAGCTCCTCAGCTTCCAGCTTTTTGGAGGCGGAGCGGTATCCGCAAGTGAGCATGCTCCATTAATTCTTACCGCAGGATTCCCATTAGGCGCCATAATTTTCTGGTTCAAACGTCGCAGTTTGATTGGCCAAAACAAAAAGACTGAACAAAATCAGCTGGAGCTTAAGGAATCAAATAATTCTGTTTGAGAGTGGCTATATAGAAAAGCGAGTAACGATTTATAACCAGTCCCACGCAAAATTGTAGAGAACTTTCTAGAGCCAACTGAGAGCTCAAAGCTTTTATCTACTACTACAGTGAGCAGCTCTTCATTCCGGAGAGCTGCTCCCTAAATCGAGAAATCGACACCTTATCCTGGAGTCGATAATTCCAGAATATTGCCACTTATTGTTAAACCTCACTTTTAAACAATCTCATAAGCTGATCAACTACCCACATATGGAGCTGGCTGTGATTAGATCGGCTATGCCATGCTGCAATGACTTCAAATTTTGGGGTTTGTGTATCCAAGTTGAGAGGAATCACTTTCTTATTGGGCAACAATCTTGAGGGGTAAAAAGCAATTGTGTCAGTGGCAGCAATAATATCTGGTGCGGCTGAAAAGCAAGGTACTGACATTACGATATTGCGCTTTAGTCCTTGCATAGCAAACCATTCATCGTGAGACCCTCTCAAGTTCGGGCGAGAAGGTGAAATAATCAATTGTGGAAGCTCTGCTACGTCAGGCAAAGTCAATGACCTGCCCTTTAGAGGAGATTTTTTTCCTGCAATACAGACATGTTGCTCTTCAAATAACAGTTTGTAAGGCAGGTCATCCGGGATGAAATCAGGGAAAGTGAGCGCGAGATCGATCTCGCCGGCAACCATTAATTGATTTAGGTTATCTGTTTCAAAATCCCTGACGATAACTTTAAGCTCTGGGGCAGATTTACGGACAACCTCTAGTAGTTGGGGTAGTACCGATTGAATCGCGTAGTCTGTGGCGCTAATGCTAAAAACCCCCTTATAGGTTGCCGGGTCAAAAGCTATTGGGGTCAGCAGTGACTCTACATCCTTTAAAATGCTGCTGATCCTGCCGCCCAGTTGTTCGGCAATAGGAGTGGGCACCATGCCGTTACCTTGCCTAATGAACAGACGGTCATCAAATACCTCTCTCAACTTACGCAGCTGTTCGCTGATTGCTTGCTGAGTTAACCCTACCTTTACCGCTACCCGCGATAGGTTTCTCTCTTGCAGTAGCGCTTCCAATATACGTAGCTGTTTCAGGTCTAACCGACTAATACCATTCATATTTGTAACCAGGACAAAGAGTAGTTGTTTCCAATTGTATCTTTGCCTATCTATTATTCCCACCATCGTAAGGCACAGCCACATCTGGCTGGGGCTATTTAATAGCCCAAGAAGTTACTCTTCTAATTATCTGGAGATAGATATGAGCCGACCCACTAAGCGCTTTGCTCCTCAGGAATCTTATAAATTATTTATTGGTGGTGAATGGGTTAATAGCAACTCGGGGCGTACGATGGACAGCCTCAATCCTGCTACAGGCGAATTACTGACTCGCATACCGTTGGCCGATTCAAGTGATGTCGATGCTGCTGTCATTGCGGCAGAAAAGGCGTTCCCCACCTGGAAACTTACTTCCGCTATTGAACGACAGGATGCACTGCTCAAAATTGCAGACATGCTTGCAGAAAAGAAAGCATTTTTCGCCCACCTTGAGGCATTGGAAACCGGCAAGCCAATTCGCGAAACTTCAAATATTGATATCCCACTGGCCATAGACCACTTTCGCTACTTTGCAGGGGTTATCCGCTCTCACAGCGACGAAGCGGTGATGATTGATGATCAAACCATGAGCTTGGTATTCAGCGAGCCAATGGGTGTAGTCGGTCAGGTAATCCCATGGAACTACCCTCTGCTGATGGCCGCCTGGAAGATTGCACCCGCTATCGCAACCGGTAACACCGTAGTGATTAAGCCATCCGAGATAACTTCATCCACCCTGCTGGAGCTGACCAAGATTTTCAAAGAAGTATTACCAGATGGTGTGGTGAACGTTGTCACCGGCGTAGGCCCAGAAGCGGGCCAGGCTTTACTGGATCACCCTAAAGTCGCGAAGCTGGCCTTCACCGGGTCTACCGGCATCGGATATAACGTGGCCAAAGCTGCGGCTGATAAATTGGTACCAGCTACATTGGAGCTGGGTGGCAAGTCAGCCAATATCGTATTCCCCGACACAAACTGGGAAAAAGCACTGGAGGGCGGAGCCCTGTCTATCCTGCTGAACCAGGGACAAGTCTGTGAATCTGGTGCCCGCCTTTTTGTGCACGAAGATATTGTTGAGCGTTTTACTACTGAACTAAAAGCCAAGTTTGAAGCCGTGAATGTCGGCGACCCGATGGACCCCAACACACAGATGGGCAGCCAGATCAGTGAAGCGCAAATGAACCGTATTCTTGGCTACATAGATGTCGCCAAAGAGGAAGGTGCAAAAATCCTGACTGGAGGTAAGCGATTACAAAAGCCAGGATTAGAACAGGGTTTTTATATTGAGCCGACAATCATTACCCATGCCGATAACGCAATGAAAGTCGCACAAGAAGAAATCTTTGGCCCAGTTGTTGTAGTGATTCCATTCTCCTCTGAGGAAGAAGTTATAGCGATGGCCAACCAATCTGATTATGGCTTGGCAGGTGCCGTTTGGACTCAGGATATAAACCGTGCACTGCGCGTTGCACGAGCCGTGGAAACTGGCCGCATGTGGGTGAATACCTATCACGAACTCCCTGCCCATGCACCATTCGGCGGTTACAAGAAATCAGGTATTGGGCGTGAAACCCATAAATCGATGATTGATGCCTACACGCAAAAGAAGAATATCTTTATCAGCCTTAATGAAAAGCCCTACGGTCTTTTTTAAGCCTCACTGCAATTAGCTTTTAGCAGGAAAGTAGTTATGAAAAACGAAGCACTATTCAGTGAAATCAACCTGGGCCCTTACACCCTGAAAAACCGCATTGTTCTACCGCCGCTTACCCGGTCGCGTAGTTCACAGCCTGGCAACATCGCTAATGACTTAATGGCCAACTACTACGCTCAGCGTGCCGGTGCAGGCTTTATGGTTACAGAGGGCACGCAAATTGAACCCAGGGGCCAGGGTTATGCCTGGACTCCCGGAATTTATTCACAGGACCAGATCGAAGGCTGGAAAAAAGTGACCAAATCCGTTCACGATCAAGGCGGTATTATTTTTGCACAGCTTTGGCATGTGGGGCGTGTATCCCACACATCACTACAACCGGGTGGAACGGCTCCTGTTGCGCCATCTGCAATTCGTGCAGATGCGGTAAAGGTATTTATTCAGACAGGGCCAGGGCAAGGTGCTTTGGCTGATCCCAGTGAACCTCGTGCATTGACAACAGAAGAAGTTAAAGAACTGGTGCAGATCTATGCCCAGGCAGCACGCAATGCTTTGGAAGCAGGCTTCGACGGTGTTGAGCTGCATTGTGCCAATGGTTATCTTGTAAACCAGTTTATTTCTGAGCATACCAATCAACGCGATGACGAGTATGGCGGTAGCCTGGAGAACCGACTGCGTTTCCTCAAAGAGATTGTTGCAGCGGTATCAGCAGAGGTAGGCAATGATCGTCTCGGCGTTCGATTTGCTCCGCTGTTTGAAAGTACCGATGAGGACCGTGTTTATCTTGGCCTGGTGGAGAGTGACCCACACACAACTTATATCGAAGCTATCAAACTGTTGAACGAGGCGGGAATTGCCTATCTATCTCTAGCAGAAGCAGATTGGGATAATGCACCGGATTTACCCGAGAATTTCTACCAGGAAGTGCGAGAGATCTTTGGCGGGCGCATCATGTATGCCGGCAAGTATTCCCCAGAGAAGGCTTTGCGGGTGCTGCAGGCGGGTAACGGAGATATCTTTGGTTTTGGCCGCCCTTTCATTGCCAATCCGGACCTTCCCACACGTATTCGCAATGATTGGCCTCTTAATAAAGTTGACCCGGAAACTATGTATGGCGGTACTGATGAGGGCTATACCGATTACCCTTCTTACCAGCCATAATTTTTAACAGTTCCTTAACAGGACATAAAAATCCCCAGTAATTGAAGGTTACTGGGGCTTTAAACTTACTCGTAAAACTTCTTGGATTCCTGAGGTAATTTTCAGTGTTTTTCTAGACACTAAAATAACTATTAGTCGCTTTGGACACCTCGACTAAATAGTGATTTATTTTGAGATGATTATTAAAAACTAAAAGTCCACTCAGGCATCCAGTTCAAAGCCCAGGTTTCCAGGACTTTATCAAAGCCACTCAACACCATAATCCCAAGCAACAAAAGTATGGCACCAAGTGCTACTTTGCCGCCAACAGCAAAAGTACCAACTGATGGTGATAAACGGCTATAAATTTTCCTTGATAGCCCGCCTGCCACCAGTAGCGCAGCGCCGGTACCAAGCCCAAAAGAAAACATCACCATAAATGACTGGCCTAATTGCTGGCCCATGGAAGCAAGCGCGATTGCTGCACCTAGCGTGGGACCTACGCAGGGCAACCAAATAATTCCTGTGAGAAAGCCGATACCAAACTGCCCGGCCCAGGCGCCATCACCAGTAATGCTCGCCCCAGCGGTAACTTTCGACAAACGCAGGGTCACCCAGTCGGAAAGGGGTTTAATCAGCAGAATAAGGGCAACGGCCACAAGCAGGATTGCAGCAATATAGCGAAATAGCTCTGGGTCCAGCCCTAAAGAGACCAACAGGAAACTGAGCACAGTTCCAGCCAGGGCAAATGACAAGCTAAGCCCTACGGCGAGCGCATAAGGCCCCCAGCGCCCAGCGCTGCTGGAGGCACCAACCACCATTGGCACAAGTGGCCAAACACAGGGGGAGAGAATACTAAGTGTGCCCGCAATCAAGGCCAGGGGGATGGCGCTGACTTCAAGCATTTTCGCCGCAGGCCTTAACTGAGTTAAAGATATTCTGGCGAATAACATCAGCGCGTGTTTCAGCAACACTGAACCACACCTGCTTGTCCCCACGATAGAGCAGCAGAGTTGACTGCCTGGGCGCACGGAAATGCTTTACCCACTCTTTTTGCTTGTCGAAATTCACATTAAGGATTGTGAGGCCGCACTGGGGGTTATCTTCCTGGAACTGCGCAAGAATTGTGCCCTGCTTCTTACAGGTAGGGCACCAGTCTGCCCGTACATCAATCAATACGGGTTGCTTGGCAGCTTGCAGCTCTTTGAAGCGCTCTTCGGAGAAGGGCTCTTCGGAGAAGGGCTCTCCCGCTGATGCGAAGGGCATAGAGAGCAGTAAGATAACTAAGAACAGGGTGCGGTGAAATACTTTCATGCTGGTAATATCCCAAGTGAAGGGTTGAAAATTTCAATAAATAGGCAAGTTTGGCTGCTTACCTAGATTTGTCGTACTAGCTAGTAAATTTCTTACACCCGGTAGCTTTAAATATAAGCAACCGCACCTGATCCGGAAAATCTGAGAACTGTGACAAATCTCAGGCTTCACTTATTGACTGGCTGTTCTTAACCATCTGTTGGGCCTATCTACCCACTAAGTCACTTGATTGCTGACAATATCCCTATAAGATCCCGCGGGTAATTTTTGCGACCGTAACAAGCGTGTCTCGAAGCTCTACGTCAGTATTCAATGTCAAATGGATTCAGATCGAAAAATGAACAAACTTTTTGCCCTTATAGCCATTACTCTTGCCACCGCTTCCTGCATGCAACTCGAAGTCAAACCGGGCCGTGTTATTGGCGATACCGTGGATGCGGGCAAAGAGGCTTATCAAAGTATTCAACGCAGCCGCCGCGGTGAGGAAGAGAGAGGTTTCTCCCACAAAACCAGTTACGATTCTGCCATTTCTAATGCCGCCAATATTGCAGGCTGCAAGGAAGAGCTAATGGAGGTGGTTAGTGTTTCAGACCTCGTTGTATCCCAGGTGATTTCTGAGTCTTCTGAAGTGCTGGTTAAGGATGGTGATAAAACCATTTACTGCGCAATGCGAGCCGTGGTTCGCCCTAAAGCTTGAACACTGCAGAAAACAAAAGAGTTCTAGTGACTTCTTTAAGTATTAACCAGTGAATACTGCCGTCATCAACTGGTTTGGGCCTAGTTATAGTGAGTTGAATCCACTTTTGCAGCACCTGCATACGCAAGGTGCCAAGCTGTATGGGGAGGTGGAGACCCGTTTTGGTTCCGGCGTCGCCGGCTGGATTGGTCGACGAATGGCGCACAAGCTAGGGGCTCCAACGACAGCTGGCAAAGTGCCTTTTCTGTAGACATCCATCACTCCCCAGAAAAACTGATTTGGTCCCGCACTTTTGCCAGAACCCATACTGTTACCTCAGAGTTCCAGCCAGTGAAGACCCACCAACAAGGTGGTTACTGGGTGGAATCCACTGGCCCGGTCAAAATACAGCTAGGGGTCTCAACAGAGAGTGGCAACTGGCAATGGCTACAGCAATCTGTATCACTTTTTCGTATTCCTATTCCAACAATATTCAGGCCAAGGGTTTCCGCTGGAAAAGCCGTTGTGAATGGGCTCTACCAATTTGAAGTAAAAATCTCCTTGCCATTGCTGGGCCTTATCTTTGGCTACTCAGGTACATTAAAGAAAGACGATGGAAAAATGATCGATTAAGCCCGTGCAGTTCACTAGGAAGCCCCTGAATAACTCCGTAATATCTCTGCGGATTTTGAAGACTGCATATGTTAGGCGCAGCTTACAGCGAATGGCCATCGGCCTTTGCAAGAGCTACAACGCAGTAGCTGTAGTCTTCAAGACCCGCCTACAGGGTTTTCAGAGGCTCCCCCTGGACTTGTTGTAAAAACAGACACGGGATAGTCTCGACCAAAACGATAAGAGCAAGTTATGGAAAGTGAACTGCTGTCGCTCCGGGCTGAACTAGCCCTACTGGAACGTGACAACCGGCGTCGGCTGGAGACCTTCGAAAGGCGACTCTCCGCCCTTGAGGCACAACTCAAGCGAGGCAATACAGAAAACAAAGATGCCTTGTCAGAAAACACTATTGGATTAGAGGATGATTTAGCCCTACTTATGGGCTCCCCCTCTGAGTCCCGGCAAACCATTGAGCCAACCCAGCCAGCAAACATACCCCTTACAACCGCGTCTGCTGAATCCAAATCAATTCCACAAGAAAACAGAAAAGTATCAGTAGTCACACCCTGGTTGCAGGAGGGATTAGCTAGCCTAGTGGCACCAGCTCTGGAACCACTGAATCGCGTGTGGGAGCCCCTTGCAAACTTTTATCGCCATTACCAGCGCCAGGGTAAGGCCCCGGTATTCTTTATGACCGCTACCGGCATACTGGCACTGGTCTTTGGCTTTGCTTACTTGCTGCAGTTCTCTTTCAATAACTATTTGGGCCCGGCTGGCAAGGTTACCCTGGGCTTTGTTGTCGCAGCAGCCACAACTCTTGGCGGTGTGACTTTCAGCCGGCGTATGCCCCATATGGCGGACTACGGCTCTGGGCTGATAGCGCTTGGGGTGATTCTTCTCTACCTGTGTGGATACTTTGCCGGGCCTTACTATCAGTTGCTGCCAGTTCCTGTTGGAGTCGGCCTGTTGGTGGTGACAACGGGGCTCTCTTACTTACTGGCTTTATTATTTGAGACACGTGTGGTGTCCATGGTCACACTGCTGGGCGGCGCCACCATGCCTTTGGTGACGAATCATTTTGATCCTTCCGCACTTGTTTATCTCAGCTATTTATTGGCTCTCGCCCTGGCGATGCTGCATTTGTCCAGGCAAATACGCTGGCCACAGCTTGCGATCGTAACCATGGTACTGAGCGCAGGCATGCTGGAGTTTTCCGTCTCAAATCTGGATGAGGCTACATCTACCTGGGGGCCATTACTAATACTACACGGCTTCTTTTATGGCTTTGCCCATTACGCCTTGCGGGGTCTAAACGCTGAATTAATAGAGTCCAGGGGGCTGGAACGGAAACGCCTGATTATTATTGCCGCAAACCTGGTGCTGTTTATCCACATCAGCTGGTCGCTGGCACCCAACAGTAACGCACTGGGCATTGTGTGGCTGCTGAACCTTCTACCCTGGATGGCTCTGGCCATTTATTCACGCTGGCTATTTGGCTACAACGCCACCAGCATTTCCGCCCGTGTTGTACAGAGTATGGCTCTGCTACACGGTGGATTACTGGCAGGCTTGGCGATCCTTGCGTTGTGCAGTCCCGCTTTATTGGGGATTGTCTGGTGTCTAGAGGGATTGTTGCTGATTTTTCTCGGTGCCCGTTTTGGTTTTATCAGTGTAAGAAGCGAGGGTTACATCGCCCTATCTGCGGCTGGCGTTACCATGCTGTGGCAAGCTCTGACCTGGGTAGCTGGCGGAGTTGTTCCCGCACCAATGTTGCTGTCATTAAGCGCAGATTCTGGTTGGGGTAACTGGTTGGCGCTCTGTGCGGCTGCCTTTGCATTAGCCCGACTGTTGCAGCACTGCGCAGATCGGATTACTCCTAGAGAGCACCATTTAACCTCTTTCGCAGATAACGCTTTTGTGGTGTTTTTATCCGCAAGCTTTCTGCTATCTGTTGGCATCCTCTGGCCCCAGGGTATGTGGCTGCTTGCCTTGTTACCGATGGGCTTTTTAATCTGGCACGGCAAGCGCACTGGCTCAGCATTTAGTGAATGGTTTGGACTCAGCCATTACTTACTGCTGTTTATCCCACTACTAGCGAGTGCATCGATTGTGGGTAACTTGCATTTTTACGATCAAATACCTTACGGAAAGATCGCTAGTGTAGAGGCCTTCCTTAGCTTGTGGATGATTGCAGCTCTGTATAAACACCTGGATATGCAATCCACTGGCTTCTCTCTGGCACTCAATTTGCGCAAGCTATTTTACGCTCTGGTGCCAATATTTTTCCTACCAACAGTACTTTATAAGGCCAACGACTACTTCCCCATCGCCGTTTGGCTGTCTGGCGCTATCGCTCTGGCACTCTATACACACCTAAAGCTTGAGGTATTAAAACAGGAACTGCGCATCTTAATCCCAGGCGCAAGCCTTGTAGCAATAATCAGTTGTGCCCTGCAGGAATTCGCCAACTGGCAGGGGTTTGCCATGAGTGGATTGCTGTTGGGACTGATATCAATGGCTGCACTGTTGTGGATCGGCCAGGGATTGCGGCGGAAGCCGGTCGGCCAGGATTGGCGGTTGGCCCTGCACCGGGCACTTAAGCCACTCTTTCCATTGGCCTTTTACTATCTTGCGGCAACGCTACTTATTATTAGCTACGCGCTAAGCCGTGACTTTGCACTGGCACTTTTACTATGCCAGCTGTACTTCGCCGGTCTGTATATTTTTAAACCCCAATTAGCGCCACTGCGCAACCAGTTGACCCCGCTTTATATGCTAAGTCTGCGCCTGTTTGAGTTTATTACCTTGTTACAAGTTGCTGCCGTCATTGCCAATGCCGCCAAGGCGCCAGTGTTGGGGCTGTATAACCTGGTGGCCCTGGGAATCGCTTCACTGTTGGTTTATCAGCGCTTTTTCGCCAATAGAGCCGTATGGCCCGGCCGCAGGCTGTTTAACCTGTGGGTGCTGCACCTTACAGCCATCCCAGCTTATATTGCGCTGCTGGCCCAAGTGCTGGAAACCATGTGGCTGCCGGCAATATCATTTGCCTTGGTGGTGCATGCAACACTGCTACTATTCCAAACCCTAAAACCTGATACCAAAAAGTTACTGAAACTTTCACTTATTTTGTACAGCATTGCCGCACTTAAAATTGTGCTTTGGGATATGCAGGACTTTTCTCTGATACAGAAAATTGTGGTCTGTATGTTGGTGGGGCTGTGCATGCTGGGAGCGGCGTTTCAGTATCAGAAAGTTTTAACAGCAAGAAGTTAAATAAATTCTAATTTATCTTCCAATCTTTGTGGTGATCAAATAACCCATTATTTGATCACCCAGTGACAAGTTAAACAAGCCACCAATTTCAGGTAGGATCACGGTCGCGTACTGAAAAATTGAGCACTAAGCCCAAAGACAGAGAACTTTAGCCTTCATCACCCTAGACAATCAGCTGATTGTTATTATTACGATTGGCTGAAAATCAACCAATGGATTAAACAGAATAAAAATTTGTAGAACCATGAGAAAAGTATCAATCTCAAAGCCTACAAGAGAACATCTTGAAAAGATTCTCTTAAATATTAGCTATATATATTTAACTTTATTTATCTATCAAGTGTACACCGAAGGCGACATTTTTGATCTCCACTACCTATCCAACCTAAACATGCAAAATGCCAACACCATTTTTGCAACCAGTTTTCTTGCATTTTTATTTATTTCTTGTTCAGCCTGCATTATTTATCGCATACGATACCTACATACCGGAAAACCTTTCATATCTGAACTGCAAAAAAAACACCTTTCCAAAATCAACTCAAATATTTGGTATAGCTATTTTTTCCTATTTATTTTTCAACTATCTACTGAGGGTAATATTTTTGACTACCAGTATTTTTCCAGCTTGCTAAAACAAAGCGACGCCTTTATCCCAGCAGGTATTCTCATTGCACTCGGCATAATGATGTACCTCTTGGGAATCACTTACCATACCTGGCTTCTGCTAAAGCTATCCTTAATTCAGCACCAATCAAATTCAGTTGGTGAGCAGGAGTAAAGGTGCCTATTTTATTGGCGAATAAAATAGGCACCTTTATTTGGCTTTATAAGTCAATTGAAACATTGGTTACACTTCGGAGGCGAGCAGTCAAAAATGAAAGAACAAAAAGATAAACGGTACTCATCTACCAAATTTCACAGAAACTATTCCCCACCAACGATACTTGATCCATAACCTGCCCGCTTACTGCACGAACGTACCGCAAAAAGGAACTCCCTCACAATAAAAACGTGAAGTAGTTTGCACTTTACAATAAATAGCCAGCACTATAATACGGCGGCCAAAATCCCGTAAGCGCTAGCGTTGTGGATAGGAACCACCAAGTCTATGTTTGAACGCCTCTTTGCCTCCAGAAAAAAGCCATTTGTACCAAATCGGGACAAACTTGAAACACTGACTGCCAACCTGTCCGGCAGCCACTTTAGTATCTCACTGCCCCCCAACAGCGTGGCCGATATTAATGAGGAATATTATGGCCCCCGCATTGATATCTATAACCGGGAAGCCTATGACGATCTAAGTCGCGGCAAATGGTACCAAGAGGGAAGAATGCCAGGGCAGTCCATTTTAAAACGCAACTGGGGTTTTTATGGACCTCCCTGGATTTCCAGAGAATATGGTTTTTTAACAATATCAATTAGGGTTTATCGGGTAGATGATCTACCTGAAAGTATGAGTTGCTTTAATCCAAGCCACCTTGAACAGGTGATTTTAAAGGATCTATATTTTCATTACGGCCCCCCTGAAATCGACATGATCCCCAAAGCAGCCCCTATCAAATGGCATTCAAAAAACATAAATGGCATAAACTGGCTGTACTGTGAGGCACATCCTAAATGTAGCGAACTAGAACTACGAGAGAATCCCTTTAGCGAAGCTGTGTACGACACGCAACTCTATGCTCCGATAGATGACCAATATTTCATTGATGTCAACTTCAGCGCATTAGGTTATGCCCCTGCCACTTATAGTATTGCCGCAATGGAAAATTTAATGACGAATACTTACTCAACGCTAAATTTAAAGTTGAGCCCGGCTATGCAAAAACGAAAAGAAGAAATTAAGCGACAATTCCCAGAAGCAAGATTTAGTCAGGCCCGCGATCCGGAACCCTGGGTTTACCATAAAATTCGCAAGGGTAATAGTAGAGTTGGCGAAGACTCTTTTGTTGTGGTCAAAAAAGGAACACCGCCACCAAATTTTAATCCCTGATTAATTTATTTGCGATTTAGTTTAGAACTATGATAAGGAGATCTTATGCCAGCATTTCGTGCCGGTTGGACCAAAATAATTGAAATGGCTCCTATGGGGACAAAACAGGGCCGTGATGTTTATGTCAACAATGCCCATTACCCGATGTATGAAAAAGTAAAACAGGAAGCGCAAACTAATTACTATTCTGCCACCCTGCTACGAGCACTAATAAGCTTAAATGCCGATACTGGCAGTAGCCAGAGTGCCAATGGAGCTGGAACTATTCGCTACCTAGTACGCCATGGTATGGCCATTGAATACTTTATTGATAATGGCGATGTTCTGATCCATAAACTCCACTATGATGATTCTTTACAACCTAATACAGGAAGTCAAACAACAGGAGTTTACAAAGTTCGACATGATGGAAACACCTGGAAAACAAATAGTATTCCCCTGGATAAGATGCAGCATAAACATAAATGGAATGGTGCACACTATGCTGCAGTGAGCGGCAAATTCGGATCAAATAATTCAGCCGGCCGCATACTAATTAAGCATATTGAAAAAGCTTATGGCGGAACGGAGATACTTCCCAGAGATATTACCAAAGTTGACAATCATTACTCCCTCTACTGGATTAACAAAGGAGAGCACGGTGCATTGCCATCTGTCGATGGTCTGACCTCTCTGATACAACAGGCCGCTGATGCCCGTGAGTCAGTCAACTGGTTAGTACACGGTGAGGGTGCCAAAACCCTCCAGCGAGCGTTGGAAATCTTGCAGACTGCCCCCTCTTTAAGCCGTTTTGCGGCGAAGGATGAAGAAATCGTGCGCGGATTGCGTATGAAAATGGCTGGTCAGAAGATCTTCCTTTCCAACCCAGTGGGCGCAAATCCCGATAAGATTGAAAAGCTTTGTAGTGTCGTTGGTCTTACCTATGTAAATAAAAATATCAATACACGAAATTTCAAAACAACTGGGGCATGGCGCAACTCCTGGGGAGAGATCAAAAAAATCGGAGCAACGGCTATGGCAATTGGTTTTGCGACAACGGTAAGTAAAAAGTCAGGTGTCTATTACCTTCAAAAACAGGGTGAACTAATGGGGGAGTCATTTGGCGCCGCTATGACTAATACTAATTCTATAACTATCGCTACTGCGGGTGCGTCAGTTGCCGCCGTTTATGTTTTTGCCCAGTCCCAGTTCACCAAATGGAACGATCACTACCGAGCGATAAGAGCAACCGCAAGTAGTACCTTTGGTCGCGGCAATGAATATTGGTACGAGAGTGATAAAGATCTGCTAGAGCAGTTATCTGGCTAAGACTAGAACGATAATCACCCTACTATTTAGTAGGGTAAATCTAGGATTTTATTGGTGCCCGCCTTGGCAGGCACCATTTATTGAAATTTAATAGATACTTCAGATATTTGATCTAATAAGTATCTATTCTTTAAATCACCTGTACAAAATCCCACCCACTCTATTAAATCTTAACTAGAAGTAGTCAATTCATCTACTTAAAAACATATCTAAATAAGTAATTTTTTAAAGTCTACACTCATTGAAAGCCCCCTTTCTCAGATGGACTTTCAGGGAAGTGAGAGATGATACGGCTCAGACAGGCAATAACACTCTTTGCCACCTTATTAACCAGTTGCCTGGCAATAGCAGATTACCAAAAAGGAGACTTTATAGTTCGTGTTGGCGCCGCTGCAGTAGCTCCCAATGACGATTCCGACAATCTGCGCCTAAATGGCACCATACTGCCTGATACACGAGTTTACGTGGATACTGGTTACTCCGTGAGCTTTACGGGCACCTGGTTATTCGCCGATCACTGGGGGCTGGAGCTGTTGGCTGCACTGCCATTCAAACACGACCTTAAGGTGAGTGGCCTGCCAGACCCGAATACTGGGGAGCCTCTGGGCAGGGTTCGCCTGGGGGATATCAAACACCTACCTCCTACCCTCACGTTGCAGTGGTACCCGGTATGTACAGAATCCTGGGTGCAGCCATATATTGGTGTTGGAGTAAATTACACCCATTTTTTCAGCGAGCATATCAACCGTGTAGCCCAGAACTACTTTGAGACAGTACTCGGAGCCGAATCACGAGCAAGACTCAAGCTGGACAACTCCTGGGGACTTGCCGGGGAGGTTGGTATAGATGTCGCCTTTGGCAGGGAGAGCCGCTGGTTGTTTAACGCGGCTATTTGGTATCTGGATATTGATACCAAGGCAAAGATCCATTTTCACTCTGGAGCTGATGACAGCTCTCACATTCGGGTGAATGTGGATATAGACCCATTTGTTTACTCCCTGGGTATCGGTTACCACTTCTGAGGTGTTCAGCACATCGCAGCCCCTTCTTTCTATTTATTAGAATGAATAAGCCTATTTATACCAATTTTCATTCTATTAAATATCACTAAACTGCTCCTTAAAGACATCGACTACTTAGCCAAAACCCAGTGTTATCCACTTATTCACATTTTGAGGAGCGTCCCTATGACCACTTCTACTTTATCCACAGTCCAGACAAGTACAAACTCGAATCTGTTTGCAGACATCGCCGACCTCAGTGGGCGTATCGGCCTGGCAGCAATCTTTATACTAGCGGGAGTGAATAAGCTTCAGAACTATGAGGGCAGCGCCCAGTACTTGGCTATGGGCGGCCTGCCAGAATTCCTTCTGCCACTGGTAATCTTATTTGAGATTGGCGGAGCCCTGGCATTGATCGTCGGCTTCCATGTTCGCCTTACCGCCCTGGCATTTGCGGCATTCAGCCTGCTAACCGCGGCCTTGTATCACCATAACTTAGCCGATCAGATGCAATTTTTGATGTTCTTTAAAAACATGGCCATGGCTGGCGGCTTCCTGGTACTGGCCGCTCATGGCGCCGGTCGCTTAAGCATCGATAAGCGTAAAAATACCATTTGATAATTTAGCCAACATACTTTTATCTCGCCCTGGCTACCTCAGGGCCGATTATCACAAACACTGATTCAGGAGAGAAACATGGGACTATTAGTCAACGGCCAATGGAAAGACCAGTGGTATGACACCAAAGATTCCAGCGGATCGTTTAAGCGAGAAGCTGCTCAACTGCGCAATTGGATTACCCGTGATGGCAGCGCAGGCCCCAGTGGTAGAGGTGGCTTTAAGGCGGAATCCGGGCGTTACCATTTATATGTATCTCTGGCTTGCCCCTGGGCTCATCGAACCTTAATTTTCCGCAAGTTAAAAAAACTGGAGGAGCACATCAGTGTTTCTGTAGTCAGCCCGGATATGCTGGAACATGGTTGGAGTTTTAATACCGATGAGGGCAGCAGTGGTGATTCGCTATTTGGCTATCAGTTCTTGCATCAGTTATATACACGTAATAAAGCTGATTACACTGGTCGCGTTACTGTGCCAGTACTTTGGGATAAGCTGCAAAATTGTATTGTCAGCAATGAATCTTCAGAAATTATCCGTATGTTTAATCAAGCATTTAATGAAATTAGCGGGGATACGCAGAACTTTTCCCCTGAGGAAAAACAAACAGAAATTGATACCATCAATGAACTAGTATACGAAAATATCAACAACGGCGTATACCGAAGCGGTTTTGCCACCACTCAGGAAGCTTATAAAGAAGCCTATACAAATTTATTTGATGCCCTGGATCGGGTAGAGAATATTTTAGGTCAAAAGCGCTATCTAGTAGGAGAAAAAATCACTGAGGCCGACTGGCGGTTATTTACTACCCTAATACGCTTTGATTCCGTCTATCACGGACACTTCAAGTGTAATCGTCAACGCCTTGAGGATTACCCCAACCTCAGCAATTATGTACGCGAACTATACCAGTGGCCCGGAGTTGCAGAGACCGTGAACTTTCACCATATCAAGCGGCATTACTACTTTAGTCACACAATGATCAATCCAACTCAGATAGTTCCAGTGGGACCGGATATCGATTACACCACCCCTCACAATCGGGCTTAAGCCTAGCCCAAAAAGCCGTTACTGCACACTTATCCACATATCCTTACAGTGGCCGCAACGCGGCCTCCTTTTTACTTTGGGGTCTTAAAGCGTGAGTCTGTTTGCAGATAAACCACATCACAATAGTTTACAACTCACAGAGTTAATTACTGAGCAAGTTAATCTCGAGATTTTCCATGTACGGAATACAAAGATTAATATGCCAGAGAATATATATACGTCTCTGAACAGGGAATATAAGACGTTGAGATTTAGCCAATACCATTACGGTAAAGCAACAAACTTTTTCAATATCAATAGAAGCGTATTCAACTTTTCTCTATATTTGTTTCAGAAGTGACACGAGCAATACCATACTCGAATCAGAGCTTATCTTGCTTCTCATCCGACTAGCTTTGATGAATTCAAAAAAAACCGCTAATTCACTCATTATCTCCTCCCTGGGACAACAAGTGTAAAGATACAACACAAGGAGATACCGACTTTTTTCTTTTTCATAGCGCCTTACCAAGCGGGAGAAACAATTACTTTAAAATCTTCACAGGAGTACCACCTATAATTTTCACTATCATTCTGTGTAGTCGAGGAATAAAGTAGCCTTTCTGAAATGGCTCTCAGGAGAGGGAAAACTCATGCAAAAGACCACCCTTGAGCAATGGCGGATGTTTAAGGCCGTTGTAGATGCTGGCGGTTTTAATCAGGCAGCCTCGATGGTTCACAAGAGCCAATCCAGTATTCACCATGCGGTAACGAACTTGGAAGCGTCACTCGGTGTTAAGCTGTTTGAAGTATCGGGGCGTAAGGTAGTACTTACTGAAGCTGGTCGATTAATGCTGCGTCGTGGCAAGTTCCTACTGGAAGAGGTATCTCGTATTGAGGCTATTGCAGATAGCCTGAGTGAAGGGGTGGAATCGGAGTTACGCATTGCGGTAGATGGAGCCTTTCCACAGAAGGTAGTCTTCCAGGCTTTAGAGAAAGTGTCTGGGGTCTACCCTCAGGTCAATATTGATATTGTGGATACTGTTTTATCCGGTACCAACGAATTGATTCAGGAAGGACTCGTAGACCTGGGCCTTTCGGCCTTTACCATGGATGACAGCCTCAACGATGAAATCTGCCGTATCAAATTTGTGGCCGTGGCTCACAATGCACATCCACTACTCCAGTTTGACCGTGAGTTAACATTTGAGGATCTAAAATCCTATCGGCAGATTATTGTGCGGGATTCGGCGATTCAAACAAACCGGGATTCAGGCTGGCTAGGAGCAGAGCAACGCTGGAAGGTGGGTAGTTTGCGTGCATCTCTAGATTTAATCACCCAGGGCATGGGGTTTGCCTGGCTGCCTATGCCACTGGTGGTTGACTCACTCAATGATGGGACTCTGAAACTGCTTCGCTTAAAAAAAGGCGGGACACGTTCCACCAGTTTTTATATAAACTTCAAGGACCAGGATAAGCTTGGACCTGTGGCTCGGGAATTTATTGGAGAACTGCGCCTACTAACCCTGGAGATGCCAGCCTCTGAGTAATAGTGCTTATTCTTCATTTTTTCCTGCTTCCTTTCTTCTCCATAGATCCATATTTCTTTATCGCTTTCTCTTTTTTAGCATGGGAAGATGGGATAGACGAATGTTAAGTTGGAGGCCATTCATTCGATTAAGGCGAATTACTTGTCCGTTTTTATCCAATGTTTGTTTTCGTAACCATTATCTATCATAGCCCTATCATCACAACCAATCTTATTAATAGGGATCAGGCTATGTATTATTACAGACCCTCACAAGCACGTGGTAGAGCCCGTTTTGGCTGGCTAGATAGTAGACATAGCTTTTCTTTTGGGCATTATTACGACCCTAATCATATGGGGTTTTCTGTACTGCGTGTTATCAATGATGACACCGTTATACCTGGTGCAGGATTTGATACTCATGGCCATCGGGATATGGAGATTATATCCTACATTTTGCAGGGTGCGATTGAACATAAAGACAGTGAGGGTAATCGTTTGGTCGTATCAGCTGGAGAGATTCAGAGGATGAGTGCGGGAACCGGCATCACTCACTCGGAATACAACCACTCAAAAACGGAGCAGCTTAAATTTTTACAAATCTGGATTGAACCGAATCGCCGAGGCATAAAACCCAGTTACGAACAGCAGTCAATCCCACAACGGGATAAGCTGACTGCGCTTATCACCCCCGATGGAAGCGGAAACACACTCTCCATACATCAGGATACCAGTCTATACCGTTTGCAATTAAATACCGGAGAAAGCATTACAATACAAACCCATGAGCGGCCCGGCTACTTACATGTCATTGAAGGTGAGGCCAGTATAAATGATAAATCTATACTGGCCTCAGGGGATGGCCTGGGTTTATTCAAGAAACAAGTACAACTGAAAGCGATAAAGAATAGCATCACGGCCCTGTGGTTTGACCTACCAGCCAACTGAATCTAGGTAAGATTCTCTAAAAAATTATTTAATCGCATGGGCAATAAACCGCTTAACGGGATCAATAGACTGCGATTCTTTTATCGCAGGGCTGATAAAATGTGGTGCATGCAGATAGCCTTTATCAATCAACCGAGAAACAAGAGGCAGATATTCGACTGATACCTTACCGGTCATAAGGTTATTAAAATCCTTACAGTTTTCCAGGGCATTTAACATCAGATGAAAACCTTGTAGATAAAGATAATCCTTGGTGAAGCCGCCACCTCGATAGACTCTGGTAGTAATCGTAAAGGCCAGATTTTCCTCCACCTGATATTTTTCTTTGAGCAGGATAAAAGTACGTTTAAAATCCCTCTCTTGTAACATGGATTGCACCGCAACCACCCGCAAGGCCAATACTTTTAGTCTTGGCAGAGTGAGGTATCCAGCCAGGTACTCACACAGAATCGCCAAGCCTTCCTGAGTAGTTGTATTGACAGGGCAACCCAACTCTAGAATTTTTAACGTCTGGCTACGGGCGTTAAGAGTGGTAACCAGGTGAACCCCCAGCTCGTGGTGAGCCAGCGCAGATACCTCAGTCTCCGAAATATTGGCATGGGAGTTGATTTTAATCGTACTACCAGCCACCAAAGCATTGGCAATCATATGATCATCGATGCAAATATCGTAGCTATAGCCTTGTCTATTAGCGAAGTCACTGAGATACTGCATCATCTCACTAGCATTCAGAAACCGATCATCACTAGATTCCAAATCATCAGGCAAGTGCAGAATAAAATTGGCATTATTTACATCCTTATCTGTGGGCTCTCCAAAGTAACGCAAGGAGTTATAAACAAAATCATCCGTTCCCACAAAGCGAAACTGATCCAATTTATCGACATAAGATTCGATGATATCGCTATATAGCTGAGTCAGATCCTCATCTGACAGGGATTCAACTGGAAGGGCATAAAGCAGCCGTTTGCGCTGAAATATGTCCATTTTTTGTTCACGGTATACAAACCGAGGATTAATGGAAAACTTCTTCGAGAAAAACTCTTCTTTCATCGCCCGAAAATTTTTTGGCTCAATTGCCGCAAGAATTTCCACCCCACGCACCAACTCAAATAAATCTTGATCTAGGATCTTTAGCTCAGGATGTTCGTTAAGTGACCGATCCATAGTTGCATCCTTTAAGCATATTATTTATAAAATTAGTGAAATTCTTATCTTGCTCAACTACTCAGGAAGTCTCTAAATAGCAGGTATTCTACCATCAAATTATTATCCTACTTCTATTTATGCAATATGGCGCAAATTCATCCCCTCAGAAGAACATCTGACTCTAAGTAAGATAAATTTCTTAGTCGAACAAACCGACACTCACCAAGATATTTAGCTTGAGCCCCTAAATACCTCAGATTCGGTAATTGACGGATACCCTATCCAGGTTTTTAAGCGATTCTAATAAAAATTATTTCCAACTAGCTGATTGACAATTACTTTTGGCAAAAACACTCCTAAAAAGTATATATAGAGGTAGCTAGTCGTAATTTCCATTCAATTCGATTCGTATCAATTGAACAGTATTCCAATCGACAGCAACATAATAATCTCGATACTAAGATTCCGCGCCAGCTCTATTGCCAATTCCCTCCTAAAATAGATCGAGGCAATCGGGGATGTATTGATGGGCGCAGTGGGCGACACGGAAGGTCGCAAAATCGATCAGGCTACGCCAGGGAGATGGATATCCCTACTCTCACCTGTGCTTCCGACTATTTTCACCATTATCTTAATGGTGCATATGCCGGATATTTCAGCCGGTAAGGAATTCTCCTTTGGCGTTACCTGGGTTGAAGCACTGGGAATTGACCTGCGTTTTTATGTCGATGGCCTGAGCTTCCTTTTTGCCCTGTTAATTAGTGGCATTGGAATTTTTGTTACCATCTATGCTGCCGCTTATATGCGCGGCGACATCGATTTGCGCCGATTTTACTTTTACCTCTACCTTTTTATGGTGGGTATGCTGGGTTTGGTTCTGGCGGGAGACTTAATTACCCTATTTGTTTTTTGGGAAATAACAACCATTTCCAGCTATCTACTAATTAGCTATAACAACACCAGCGCCATTGCACGTCGCTCTGCTTTACAAGCCTTGCTGGTCACTACACTAGGTGGGTTGTGCCTACTCGTTGGGTTGCTACTACTCGCCTCTCTGGCAGAGAGTTTCGATTTAGTCCAGGTATTGGCCACCGGTGAAACTGTACGAGCAAGCCCTCTTTATTTACCGATCTTAATACTGATATTAATAGGCGCCTTTTGTAAGTCTGCACAGCTGCCCTTTCATTTCTGGCTGCCCAATGCTATGGCCGCCCCTACTCCAGTAAGTGCCTATCTTCACTCAGCCACCATGGTAAAAGCTGGAATTTACTTGCTCGCGCGTATGCATCCAGTGTTAGCGCATACCGAGTATTGGGAATGGATTTTAACCTGTACGGGTGCCGCTACGGCAGCGGTTGCGGCCTTGGCGGCGCTGCGACAAACCGATCTGAAGTTGGCCCTGGCGTATACCACCCTGATTGCGCTAGGTACCCTGACCATGTTCCTGGGCTCCGATGCCTCAGCTGCTGTGGCCGCTGCCATTACCTTTCTTATCGTGCACTCTTTCTACAAAGCGGCGCTGTTTATGGTGGTGGGCATTATCGACAAACAGGCCGGCACACGCAATCTCAACAAACTGGGCGGACTCGGCCACTCAATGCAAATTACTGTGATTGCGGCTTCAGCAGCGGCTCTCTCCATGGCCGGGTTTCCACCTTTTTTAGGATTTATCGGCAAAGAGCTTAAATATGAAGGCGCTTTAGCAGTGGCCTCAGAACCGGCGCTGGTTGCCACAGTGGCGGTTTTTGTCAATGCCGTCACGGTAACCGTAGCGGGAATGGTGGCGATCAAACCGTTCTGGAAAAAAAAGCCGCAACATATATCCAATGTTCAAGAAGCACCACTGGGCATGTGGATTAGCCCGTTAATTTTGAGTGGCTTGGGCCTTACTTTCGGTATGGCGCCAGATCTTGTTGGTGGCGGCTTGGTTGAACCGGCACTGAGCGCAATTCTGGGAATCCCAGAGACCATTAAACTTAAGTTATGGCACGGCATTAATATTCCCCTGCTGATGAGTATTCTCACTTTTGTTTTAGGAGTCACCATGTATCTGGGCTTACGGCGCATGCGTGCTTGGTTGGCCTGGGATTTCAAACATGCGCCCACCAATGCCGATCAGTTGTGGGATAAATCTCTGGATTTACTCAAAGCCTTTGCCGCACTACAAACCCGTATACTACAAAACGGTATTATGCGGCGTTACCTAACAGTAATTTTTGTCACTGTGTCCCTGGCCCTCGCTTATGCCCTGATACGCAGTGGACAATTTCCTATGGAATACGCTTGGCCACGCCTCAACCTAAAGGAATGGGCCGCCCTGTTATTGACCGTGGGAGGGGCCTATATGGCGGGCTCGGCGCGCAAGCCACTTATTGCCATCTGTGCCCTGGGAGCCCTAGGAGTGGGAATTGCCCTGATCTACTTATTTCTTGGCGCACCGGATGTGGCGATCACCCAGCTGCTAGTGGAAACCCTTTACCTGGTATTGGTTGCGGCAATCCTGCCGCGCCTACCGGTATTTAATCCCGGTCGCAAGGTATTGTTCCGCCCACGAGATGCCACCCTCAGCGCGGTTTTAGGTCTACTGGTCACCTTCAGCCTACTGGCGGTACTACAGACACCTCTAGAGAGCCCAACCACCGAGTTTTTTGAGAAAGCATCGGTTCCGGAAGCCCATGGCCGCAATATCGTCAACGTCATTTTGGTGGACTTTCGAGCACTGGACACATTTGGAGAAATTATTGTGGTCTTTACTGCGGCTGTGGCTGCAGTCACCCTACTCGGCCATCAATTACGGCGAGGTAAGCAATGAATTCGCTGATACTTCAAACCGCAACCCGAGTACTGGTAGCTCTGATTCTATTGTTCTCTATCTATATGTTACTGCGTGGGCACAATTATCCAGGAGGAGGATTTATTGCTGGCTTGATCGCCGCCTCCGCATTTGCCTTATTTGCCATCGCTTGGGGCATGGAGTCCGCACAGAGTGCCCTAAAGATTCCCCCGAGCACTTTGGCTGCGAGCGGTGTACTCATCGCCGCAGTTTCCGGAATGCTGGGCCTTTTTTCTGGTGAAGCGCCATTCTCAGGACAGTGGCTGCAGATTACCGGTGGTAAAAATACTGGCGGAATCACTATTAGCAATGTACTGATTTTTGATATCGGGGTTTATTTCGCAGTACTCGGCGCTGTGCTGACCCTGATTTTTGCCCTGGAGGAGTCCAACTAAGATGGAAGGTCCACTCGCTCTCGTTGTTGGCATTCTGATCGCTACCGGTGTCTACCTGATGTTGGCCAGAAATTTACTACATTATCTTTTTGGGCTGATACTCATTAGTAATGCCGCCAACTTGGCAATATTTGTCGCGGGGCGCGTCACTCGCGCCGCCCCTCCCCTAATTCCAAAAGGCATGGAAGTTGCTCCTGGGCCAATTTCCAACCCCTTGCCTCAGGCATTAATCCTTACCGCCATTGTGATTGGATTTGGCCTACTGGCCTTTGCTCTGGCCCTGATTGCTCAGGCCTATAAAGTACTCGGCACCCTGGATGTGGATTCGATGCGTATTGCCGAGCCGGTTTTGCCCAAGAGGGATAAATCCCCTTGAGCTGGTTACTGGCCCTACCCTTCTTAGTACCAATCCTTACCGCACTCGCCACTTTTCCAGCGCGAGGGCGAAAGCGCCTGTGTGGTGCTATTTCTGTCTTTGGCTGCACACTTCTACTCGGTGTGACCTTTATCATTCTGTACTTGGTGGAAACAGGCGGCACCCGTGCGGCACAGATGGGAGATTGGGCTGCGCCATTCGGTATCACTCTAGTCGCAGATCGGCTGAGCGCCATTATGCTACTGATTAGCGGTATCGTTGGATTCTGTGTATCGGTCTTTTCCCTGTCTGATATCAGGAAATACCGGGTTAAACTGGGCTTTCATAGTTTCTTCCAGTTATTACTGGCTGGAGTTTGCGGTAGTTTTATTACTGGAGATTTATTCAACCTGTATGTCTGGTTTGAGGTGATGCTGATTGCCTCTTTCGCATTGCTGGTGCTTGGTGGAGATCGTATTCAACTGGATGGCGGAATTAAATATGTAGCACTTAATCTAGTTTCCACATTGCTAATGCTGACCTCTATCGGCATGACCTATGGGCTAACAGGCACCTTGAACATGGCCCAGCTGCATGTCTCTTTAACCACTGTGGATAACCCCACTGCTGTTTCTGCTCTGGCGGTGTTATTTATCTGTGCCTTTGGTATTAAAGCTGCCATTTTTCCATTATTTTTTTGGCTGCCCGCCTCTTATCATGCACCACCTGTCACAGTGACCGCAGTTTTTGCCGGCCTACTTACAAAGGTAGGGGTTTACGCTTTAATCCGCACCTTCACTCTTATTTTTCCCAGTGAGCTGGAGTTCCCCCACACTATTTTGCTGGGTACTGCATTATTGACCATGCTCACCGGCGTATTGGGCGCAGCGGCACATTATGAGTTTCGTAAAATTCTCGCATTCCATATCATCAGCCAGATTGGCTTCTTGGTATTGGGCTTGGCGCTCGATACACCACTGGCATTGGCCGGAGCGATCTTTTATACCATTCATAATATCGTCGCCAAAACCAATCTATTTCTTATCAGTGGAACTGCTAAACGCCTAACAGGCAGTTACGAATTAAGCCAGATTGGAGGCCTCTATCGGGCCAGTCCACTGCTTTCTGTTTTTTTCTTTATCGCCGCCTTCAGCCTGGCCGGTTTTCCACCGTTGTCGGGTTTCTGGGCCAAACTATTGCTATTGAAGGCAAGCCTAGATCTAGACGCTTACTGGGTTGTGGCTGTGGCCTTAATTACCGGGGCCCTGACCCTGTTTTCCATGAGCAAAATTTGGGCGGAAGCTTTTTTAAAGGATCACCCGAAGGACTATTGTCAGAGTTTAAAGAATATTCCCCAGCAGGAGCGCTACCAGCGCCTATTGCCGGTGGCATTACTAGCCCTGATCACTCTAGTGCTCGGGCTGGTACCGGGCCCTTTAATCGACTACTCACTGGCCGCGGCAGGGGAATTGTTGAATCCAAGTGATTACATTGAGGCCGTACTGGGAATGGAAACCCAATACGCGGGGAACCACTGATTATGCGCGTATTTTTACTCAATTTAATATTGGCCATTAGCTGGTCGGCCCTGACCGGTAATGCGACACTGACAAACTTTTGTTTTGGTTATTTTGTCGGTTATCTGGCATTGCGGGTTTCGCCCAAGATCCCTGAGGGAACCAAGTACTTCCAGCGTCTACCTCGTCTAATCCGCCTAGGCAGTTTTTTTCTACAGGAACTGGTACTTTCAAGTTTACGTGCAGTCTTGGAGGTGTTCTCACCAAAATTACAAAGCCGTCCACAGGTAGTGCGGCTACCTCTAGAAATAACCGATCAAACCCAGATTTTTATACTGGCGAATTTAATATCACTCACACCGGGAACGGTAGTTCTGGAAATCACTCCGGATAACTCTGGATTTTTAGTACACACTATGTTCGTTGATGACCCAGATATTTTTCGTGAGGAAATTCATCTGGGATTTGAGAAACGCGTGCGGGAGGCGTTTTCCTGATGCACAGTACTATCGTTGATATCAACGCGCCGCTAATCGTAGCGGCCATTAATGTCTCATCACTCATTTTATTACTGGCTCTGGCCATGTGTTTTATGCGAATTTTTCTCGGTCCAACACTGGCAGACCGGGTTGTAGCCCTCGATGTGCTGAATATTCTTGCAGTAGCCTATTGCGCTCTGTTAGCGATTGCCTCGGGAGAGCCAGCCTATCTGAGTGCGGCCATTGCCCTGGCACTGGTAGCCTTCCTGGTGAGTGTCGCCTTCGCCCGCTTTATCGAGAAAAGCGGAAAAAAGACCGTATTGCAAGAGGGAAGTGGCAGTGGTATTCGATGAGGTTTTTATTGCTACCCTTTTGCTAGTGGGCAGCCTATTCGGTTTTAGTGCGGCTTTGGGTTTGTTACGAATGCCGGATTTCTACACTCGCATGAGCACTTCGGGCAAAGCCGCCACCCTGTGCTGCGGACTGTTACTGGGGGGCGTAGCCGCAATGTTCCACGATACCCAGGTAACCGCACGCGCAGTGGCGGCGCTACTATTTTTGCTCTTCACTGTGCCCATCGGGGTGCATATGATTGCGCGAGCGGCCTATCGGGTAGGCACCCCTATGTGGCGAGGCAGGACCGCCAGTCCCCGCTTCAAAAACCCGAAGAGGGACTTAAAGTAGATCCTGCCCAGGTGAGTTAGTTACTGCTGATAGAGATCGGCAATCATTGCCTCACAGCGCTGAGCCAGCTCTTCTGAACTGTCATCCACCAGGATCACATGGCCCATCTTACGCCCGGGACGGAGCGTCTTGCCGTAGAGCCAAACGCCCTCATTCTTGCCTGTTGGCGCTCGATCCACACCAAGCATATTGACCATGGCAGCGGGTCGTGGGCACTCGGTGTCACCCAGTGGCATATCCAATATCGCACGTAGGTGATTGGCAAATTGGCTGGTGTCCGCACCCACTAAAGTCCAGTGACCGCTATTGTGGACCCGTGGCGCAATTTCATTCACCAGCAAGCCTTCACTGGTGACAAAGCACTCCACTGAGAGTACGCCCACATAGTCCCAGTCATCCATCAGCTTTTGCAAATAGGCACGGGCACTGGCCAATAATTGCTCATCCTGATAAGGCGCCTTGGAGAGTAACAGCGTACCTTGGCGATGCAGGTTCTCAGTTAGTGGGTAAGTCTTTACTTCCCCTGAAACAGAGCGGGCACCGATCAGGGAAACCTCACAGGAAAAATCTACCGAGGCTTCCACCACGCAGGGCAGATCTTTGGCCTCTTCTATGGCTTCCTGCAGCTCTGCTGCATCTTTCACCCGCCACTGGTTCTTACCGTCATAGCCATTTTCACAGCTCTTGATAAACGCTGGATAACCGAGCTTATCCAAGGCATTCAGTAATTCATCGCGCCCCTGCGCCGGCATAAAAGGCGCAACCGGAAGACCACTCTCAGTAAGTGCCCGCTTCTCTCTCAAGCGGTGTTGGGCTTTCTCAAAAACATGGGGATCTGGGTAAACGGGACAGAAGCGTTGCAACGCTCTCAACAGCGCCACATCCACCTGCTCACGCTCGGCGGTAATCACCTCAGGGCAACCAAGTGCCTGAAATAAATCCTCGCCACTGCCCGCCTCATCCAGCCTGACTATTGTGCCGAGACCTTCAACACAACCCGCGTCCTCGCCCTTCTCCGCCAGGAAACTAAATGTAATACCGAGGGGCTTACCCTCTTGTGCCATCATCTGCGCCAGCTGCCCGCAGCCGACAATAGCGATATGTCTGGTTACTTCACTCACTGACTTCACTCCACCGTTAGCGGAACCTGGTCAGTTTGACGCTCGCGCCAAGCGATCAGTCGCTCCTGTAGTTCAGCATCGCCCAGGGAGAGCATCTGTGCCGCCATCAGGCCCGCGTTATAAGCCCCAGAGGCACCTACCGCCTGGGTAGCTACGGCGATACCTTTGGGCATCTGCACGATGGAAAGAAGGCTATCCATTCCGGTCATAAAACGGCTTTCAACAGGCACGGCAATCACTGGCAGCGGGCTCATAGCGGCAATCATTCCCGGCAGGTGGGCAGAGCCACCAGCTCCGGCAATAATCACCTGGGTGCCGTTTTTGTGGGCTTCACTGGCGAATTCCACCAGACGCTGGGGGGTTCTGTGAGCGGACACAACCGCAGTGGCAAAAGGAACCTCCAGCTCGTTCAAGGGTTTGGTGGCATTGGCCATGGTGGGCCAATCCGATCGCGACCCCATAACGATGGTGACTTTTTCAAAGGGCAGTGATTTCACTTGCGGCTAACTCCAATGTTGAACAAACGCCAGGTAGACGGGAATCGCCACCAGGACATTGAAAGGGAACGTTATCGCCAGGGACAGTGTGATGGACACGCTGGCATTGGCCTGCGGCAGAGCCACAGACATAGCTGCGGGCACCGCAATATAGGAGGCGCTGCTACCGAGTACTGCCAGCAGGAAAATTCCTCCCGCCGACAACCCCAGTAATGCTCCCAGGGCACCCCCGGCTGCACCGCCTAGCAGGGGCATAAATATACCAAAACTCAGCAAGAACGCACCCTGCCCGCGCACATCTGCGAGTCGCGCCGCCGCGACTCTCCCCATTTCCAGCAGAAAAAGAGCCAGCACACCGTGAAATAACTGACCAAAAAAAGGCATGACTGCTGCTGTACGCTCACCGGCCCAGGCCCCAATGGCGATCCCGCCAAGCAGGAGAAGAACCCCCTGATTGCAGGTCAACTCATGGGCCAGGCGCCCCTTATTGCTGTTCTGCATCGACTTCCGCGCAAGGAGAATTCCCACCACAATAGCCGGAACTTCCAGTAAGGCCACAAATAAGGGGAAATAGGCTTCGTATTCGATGCCCTTCGCCTCCAACAGGGCCACCGCCACAGCATAGGTGGCGACACTGACCGACCCGTAGTGGGCTGCAGTAGCCGCTGCATCCAGCCGACTCCATTTGCCTATCCAATAGAGAAGCGGGAAGGCCAACAAAGGAAGCAGTGCACCAAAGGCCAAAATTGCGAGAGATTGAGGAATCAGGGTGGAAGCGGAATAAGTACTGAGCGCCGCCCCACCCTTGAGCCCTATAGCCAGCAGCAGAAAGATCACACAGCTTTGGTAGAGACCGGTGGGCAGGCGTAAATCACTACGTACCAGCTGCGCCAGAGCCCCAAGGATGAAGAAACCAACTACAACATCCAGCTGCATGATCAGTGCTTCCCGCGCTTGGAGCGATCACGGAGTTCAGATAGGGGTAGTCGAATTTTCTGGGGAACACGCTTCATTAGCCCGTACCCCACATTGGCAAGCACCACCACCAGCCCCACCACCATTAGTGCGGCGGCATCAATACCAACCAGCGCCAATATCCATCCAATGGACATAACTAACAGTCCTACCAAGGTACCAAAGTAAAGTTGTGACTTGTGCATGCAGGGGCCCCTCCCATGGATTGAAGTGGGCGCATTATCCCTAGGTAGACCAATAGATAAAAATAGATAATGATTATGCTAACTATCATCTTTTATCTATGAACAAGAAAAATCATGTTATCCAGCAGAGCTCACTCCCGCATCGGCACTGTCAGGCAGTTGGAGGTTTTACTTACAGTATATGAACACCGCAGTATCAGTGGCGCCGCAAAAGCGCTGCATCTGACTCAGCCCAGTGTATCCATGCAGTTGGCCAAGTTGTCTGTTGCCGTAGGCTTGCCCCTCTACTACGCCGTAGGTAAACAATTGCAATTCACTGAAGCCGGACAGACTCTGGTGGACAGTGCCCGAGAAATCCTCAAGAGCTATGAATATCTGGAATTAAAGCTAGCCAGACTGCGCGGTCTTGGAACAGGGCGTTTACAACTGGCAGTCGTCACTACCGCCAAATATTTTATTCCCCACCTGATTGGCGAATTTTACGAGCAGCATCCAAAGTTGGATATTCTCTTTCGCGTGGGTAATCGTCGGCAGATCATCGACTACACCAGTGAGGATGAGGATGATTTTTATGTGTTCAGCCACCCTCCCAAAAACCCTGACCTGGAATTGGTGGAATTTCTGCCCAATCGACTGTTGGCCATAGCACCGGAGAAGCACCCGCTAGCAGGTAGAAAAAAGATTCCCCTTGAAGAGTTTGCCAGCGGTCCCTTCCTGCGGCGCGAGGAGGGCTCTGGAACCCGTCACGCCATTGAGCGTTTCCTACAAGAGAGACATATCGACCTCAATATTCGCATGACCATCGAAAGTAATGAAGCGATAAAGCACGCTGTAATGTCAGGGCTCGGGGTATCTATTCTCTCCGAACATACTCTCGCATTTGGCGGCCATTCCGGCCTGTCAATTTTAGAAGTGGAATCACTGCCAATTATTACCCATTGGTATCTGGCCAGGCGAAAGTCCCGTCCATTATCTCCTGCCGCCGCAGGATTCCTTGAGTATGCCCGCAACCTTGAGACGGTACCGGTAGAGAGCGGTATCGCTTGGCCTCTATCTCCCAGTCAATAATCCATAATGTAAAAGTACAGAAAAATTCAGTATTTTAATTGGCTAACTCCGCACACAGGTTAAACCTATTGGGTGATAGCCAATCTTCCACCAAAAAATCCCGATTTAATACTCGTCAAATTTACTCTGCACCGGCCGAATCCTGCTACTTTTGGGATACCTATTGGTGAGTCCAAAATCACCAGTTATCTAAATGTAACGGGAAACAATAAATGACGCCGGCCGTCATCGATTTTCACAGAAAGGTATAACGATGAAAATCCAGGGAATAATTTTCAGACTCTTTATATTCCTTTTAGCCACAAGCACAATCAGTGTTAAAGCCCAGGAAGATTGGCGCAACATTGACTGGGGTGAATTTATAGTTCGCTTCGGGCTCAGTTATGTTGCTCCCAATGATGCCGGAACTTCACTGAAATACCGGGTATTACAACAATGGGACTTATATAATTCGACCTGGGAAATAGACACAGCACAAACTTGGCAAATTTCCGGAGTATGGCGCCCCTCAGACCGCTTGGGGTTCGAGCTGATGCACATTAACAGTGCTGCCTATGATGTGACCCTCGACAACTTTACTGGCAACCCAGGCAGCAGCCAAATTCAACTGGGGGATTTTAAGGTATCGACCACTCTCGCCTTTGCTAACTGGTATTTTCTCGATCCATCCTATTTTTTTCGACCCTATCTAGGCGCCGGTATTAACTATACCGATTACCATACGGTTTCTATCAGCCGCCAATTTGATGAATATTTGATGGACTCAGGTATGTCAGTGGCGCCAGGGGCTCTTAATATGGGACATTCCTGGGATTGGGCTCTTCAAGGGGGTATCGACTTCAACCTAGATTTCCGTCAATTTCGTTATCCTCTGTTAATTAATCTGGCGGCTCTTTACTACTTATCAGATACCGACCCCACAGTTAACTTCCCCACAGAGTTAGGATCAGACCGCCTCTACGCACACTTCGATTACAACCCCTGGATCATCAATGTTGGCATTGGCACCAAGTTCTGAATGGCGGAACTCTGTAAATGAAACTTAGTGCAGACACCCCAATGGAAAACTATAAATCAAACTATTTCGTCCGCCAGTGGATTAATGCTTTACTTTTTTCTCCCGCATTGACACTAGCGATTATTTTCCCCTTGAAAGCCATCGCGCAGTGTACTCCGAGTAATACGGGTACTAGTGGCGCAGATCAAATAACCTGTGACGAAGATAATGATGCAGAAGAGGCCGATGTCGATGCACTAGGCGGCAATGATACCTTGGATTTAAATGGCGGCACTATCAATAGCGTCTTCGGTGGCGAAGGCGACGATGCCATTCATGTGAAAGGGGCAATAGTTAAAGATTCTGTCTTTGGCGGAAATGGAAACGATCTAATCGTACTGGATAATCGCAATAGCGACATTGGTAACTACCTTAATGGCGGGGGGATTTATGGCGGAGCTGGTGACGATGATATCCAAATTTTAGACGGACTCACCTTTCATGTTTGGGGCGGCGAAGGTAACGACCAAATTATTCTGGATGGAGGTTTCATTTTTAATTACCTGGATGCCGGTGGGGGAGATGATTACATCCATTGGGATGAGGGAATTAGCAATGAGATACGCGGTGGTAATGGATCAGATACCTTAGTCATTGACTCCTATTCTTTCGAGGGTGATGCAATTTTAAATGGTGGTGATGACCTCAGTGCAGAAGATGGGAATATCGACACACTGATTTTCAAGCTAGACTATCGTGTGGATGGCAACAAACTAACCAACTGGGAACGTGTTGTTGTTTGGGGTAGTTCAAAAATTATTTTAACGGGCAGTTTAAATGTTGGCGGCGGCCAAGACGCTGAAAACAATCCATTGGGGTTACACATCAAATGGGGCGGCCAAACTTTTATAGATGCCAAAGAGTATAAAATTACCGGCAGCGTAGCTAACGACGGCACTATCGATCTTGCGAATAAAGAATTCAACACTCTAATCATTCAAAAAAATAGTGATAATAAGTATGGACACTATAGCGGCGAAAACGGACGCCTGTGGTTAGATGTAGCACTCAATGACAGTTCTGCCGGCAGTGACCAGCTAATCATCAGAGGGGATACCAGCGGATCAACTTATGTAACCGTTTATAATCGCAACGGCACTGGCGCACGCACCCAAGACAATGGAATAAAACTAATTTCTATTGAGGGTGACTCTACTGAAGATGCCTTTATTTTAAACGGCGACTACATTACCAAGGATGAGCAACCAGCAACTATTGGTGGAGCATACGCCTATACCCTACACCACAGTGACGAAACTGGAAATGAGGATGGCAATTGGTATCTACGTTCTACAGTAAGTAATTCAAGTCGCCTTCCCAAAGGCGGTATGATTCGCTGGCAGCCCGCTGCGGTAATGTATGAAACCCTTCCGCAAGTGCTGCGCTCTTTAAATATCCCCTCCACATTGCGGAGTCGTGTAGGCAATCGTTATTGGGTTGGTAGCAGTTATCGGGACGTCTATAACACCGATTACACCAGTTCATTGGAAACCGCTATTGATCGCAAGGGACTATGGCTACGTAATGGCGCACGCTATATAACTACAACTCCCAAAGAGTCCACCACCTGGGCAAGTTGGGATCAAACTTATTATCAATTTCAGTTTGGTATCGACTTTCCTCTCAACCTATTAATTCTTGACACCACACCTATTGTTAGTTTGGCTTTGCACTATGGCGATTCAAGAAATACAGTAGAATCATTTTTTGGTGATGGCAATATAGATGCCAAAACATATGGCGTCAGTAGCTATTTAACCTGGTATGGCTACCAAGGCCTGTACCTGGATACTCAGTTTAAGCTAAGTTGGTTTGACTTTAACTTCGACGCAGAAGACCTACGTGCTCTTCGCAATAGCAGTGAGGGCTATGGTTATGGATTTTCTGTAGAAGGAGGGTGGAGCTTCAAGCTCTATGATTATTATTCTATTACCCCCCATGCACAACTTATTTATACTTCTGAGGAAGCAGAGGATTTCGAAGATACCTACGCTGTAAAAGTAGGAGACATTAATAATAATGGGTTTTTATTGCGCCTAGGAACCACTTTTGAAAAGCGCAAAAGCCAGCGTAAATCAAGTAGAAATATGTACGGTTCCCTACCTCTGGAGCGCTTTGGTTACTATGTAACTCCCGGGGTCACTCTAAATCTCAACCAGGAAACTGACTTAGTCGTTTCTGGGGCCCGCCTCTACCAAAAACCAGATTTTTGGTATGCAGACTTAAGAATGGGGGCTAGTTATGAGGAATGTGGGGACCACTGTTCCATCTATACTGAATTATTTTTCAGCAGCGGCCTGGAGAGTATTGGGGACAGTTTTGTAGGAGGGCTAGAGCTTGGGTTTCGTTATAAATGGTAGACTCTAGCTTCTCATCTCAACGACAATTCAATCTTTTACTATTTCAGCAAATCATAGATGTCATATTCAGAGAAGACCTTCTTAATTTTGCAATCATTCCCCTGACGGTTCTTATGATTTTCCTTCATTAATGCATATTCTTGTGAGCCCTGAATCATTAAGAAGCGATGTCTCCAGCTACGGGAATCAGAAATACGCGCAGCCAAAGTCCCGCTTTTAATACTCATTGCCTTCAACCAAATATCATCTGCATTTGGGCACAGGGTCATAAATTTTTCGGGGTCAAACGCATCCTTATGCAAGGAGTTTGGAGGATACATAACTCCTCCCATGCCAGTTGGAAAGACTAAATGAGATGCCTCTGTGTCCCTTATGCTACTTTCCCAACTTCCATAAGGCAGTAGTGCTCCTTTTTTATCTAGACGCATTCGATGAGCCCTGTGGCAATAAATCTTGGATGGATCTTTTTCATATGCCTGATAAAGTAAATCAATCATATCCGGCGGATAAAGAACATCATCGTCAACAGTAACAATCAAGCTGTCAGGAAATCTTTCAAAAGCATAAGCATATTTTTTATAGGGTCCCAGATCTTCCTCAACAAAAAATATTTGCAGCCCTCTTTGCTGTTGCTTTTTAAGGGTCTCGGGCAAAGTCTTATTTGGAAAGTTCTTGGTAGACAACCAAAGAACAATTGCATCAGCCTTAAGGGATTGCTGGAAGAGGCTTTCAATACACAAATATAAATCGTGGATTCGCTTATCGAAGGACGTTAGAGATATAACAATATTATGTCTCTTAGCATTTCCCACTCCCGGATCTGTGTTGCTTGAAGCGTGTAGACCAAGCAACTGGCAGCGAACAAGTGCTTCCAACTTCAAATTATTGTTTAGGTCGTGCTTTTTTAAGCGCTTCTTTAAAAAATATTGGAACATTCAGGGCCATCCAGCAAACTCAACCTATTGTACCGAATAGCCGAACAGCAATCCGCTCAGCTTGGGAACACCATCAAAAGAGAAGAGGGCGGAAGTGGGTACAAACTTGGCAGATTATGCCAGATGCCACAGCCAATGGCCACTCAAACACCATATTTAGGACAAAAACCCAATTTAAGGCCGAGGGCAGCTTCTTTCACCTAAAAAAAAGTGCTTGAGTAGATTACCCCTATCTGGGGCAGCTCTGGTCTTTCACCCAAGTCACCCCCTAGTGAGGACTTAAAACAGGCTGATTTCGCTCCTGTAAATAGTCAAGTAATTGATACTCTGAAAACACCCTTTTAATCTTGCAGTCATTACCACCTGTGCCTCTCAAGTTGATCTCCTTTAACTGTTGAATCTGTGATCCCTGAATAGTAAGAAAGCGTTCCCTCCAGTATCGATAGTCTGGAACCCTAGTAACATATTTTCCTCGCAATAAACTCATCGCCTTCAACCAAACATCATCAGCAGCAGGACATAACTCCATAAATTTTTTACTATTGAAAGCATCCTCATGTAATGAATCCGGAGGGTACAAAACCCCAGCCATTCCCGTAGCAAAAAGGAAAGGAGATGGCTCACTATTTAGCCCATAAGAGCGCCAACTTTCGTAAGGTTTCAATTCCCCTTTTCCGTTTAACAGAATCTTATGTGCCCTATGACAATGGATATGTGAGGGAGCTCTCAAATAAGATTGATATAGTAAATCGATAGTATCTGAAGGATAAAGCACATCATCATCCACAGTGACAATGAGACTATTTGGAAACATATCAAAGGCATACATATATTTCATATAAGGCCCAAAATCATTCTCCACGAAATGAATTTGTAGGCCTCTAGCCTGCTGTTTTCGAAGTATCTCAGGTAATCTCCTATCGGGGAAATCACGTAAGGATAACCATAGAACTATTGCATCTGCTCTCAAGGATTGTTGATAAAGACTTTCTATACATAAGTAAACATCATAAATACGCTTATTATAAGAAGTCAGCGAAACGACTATATTATGCGGCTTATCATTGCCAACGCCGGATGACTCACAATTCAGAGCCTTCAAGCCGAGAAGATGACCTAAAACCAGAGACTCCACCTTTAAATTATTATTAGAGTCATGTTTTTTTAATCTTTTTTTAAGAAAGTACTGGAGCATATTGGAATACCGTTGATTAGCCTTCGAGGACTCATTGGTGGCGATAAGCCCACATTAATTCCATTTTGTTGAAAGTAAAGTCCATTAGCCAGGCCTAAATCAGGGTTCCTTTGATTGTGGCGCTTAATTCCCCAACATCCAATTTAAATTTTAAATTCTTGATCAATACCCAGAAATATAGAACCTAAAATCACATTCAGGGTATTTGGGACAAATGCTATTCATTATACCCTGGGTTAACTCTATCCAACCTCCTTAAAAATCCAGGCCAAGCCAATAGCCCCCCTTGATTACTGGTAACCATATCTCCTTCACTCACTATTTTATCCACAATATTCTGGGGCACCGGAGTGAGTGGTGGGTTGCCAGCAAGAGCTGTGACCTGAATTTCACAGGCACGCTGCAATATAAACATTGCTAAAAAGGTATCAGGAATAGTAGAAGCGCAGGTTAACAGTCCGTGATTGCGCAAGATCATATAGTTCGCTGATCCCAGGTCAGCCACCAAACGTGACTTTTCATCCTTGCGCACAGCAATTCCCTCATAGTCGTGGTAGGCAATACTTGTAAGGGGAAATAGTGATTGCTGCGAGATTGGCAGTAAACCCTCTGCATGAGCAGATACAGCTACCCCGGCAGTAGTATGGGTATGTATAACGCAGTGGGCATCTTTCCTCGCTTCATGAATTGCACTGTGAATAGTAAACCCTGCAGGATTCACCATTGCCACACTTTCATCCACTTTTTCTCCCTGCAAATCGATTTTTACCAAACTGGAAGCAGTAATTTCGTCAAAAAACATCCCAAAAGGGTTAATAAGAAAGTGTGATTCTGGCCCAGGAATACGTACAGAGAGATGAGTGAAAATAGTATCGTCCCACCCAAAATAGGCGATCAATCGGTAAGCCGCAGCCAAATCTATACGTAATTGCCACTCTTCATCGCTAACACGTCCCTTAAGTGAAGGTATGGTTTCCAGTTTCATCGTCCTCTCCCCAGCTTTATTAGAGCTCAAATTCTGAATCATCCCTGCTGTAAACACTGTCAAATTGTTTACACTTGGCAAATGAATAAAAACGTTAGTTTCCTTGATAAATGCCCACTGCTAGCTGGCCTACCCGGTGAGGGTCGAGAATTCTTAGCCCAACAGGCACAATGCCAGTACTTTTCTCAGGGTGATAGCATCTACCCTTCGGGCTCCCATCAGGAGCGCCTTTCAATTATCGCTGAAGGACAAGTAAGAATATGCTCCAGTAATTTTGCCGGGCGCGAAGCGACCCTTGCGATTTTAGATAGTGGAGCTTGGTTTGGTGATACCGTATTTTGCCCTGGCACTCCGCGAGTATTTGGAGCAAGCGCTCACACTGACTGTGCTGTAGTCGATATTCCGGGTGAAATCTTGAGGGCAAAAATGAAACAACACCCCGAAGCCTACCCAATAGCATTGGAACAAATTAGCCTCAGGCTTTGGACAGTAATGTCCATTATCCAGGACGATGTACTACGTGGTACCGAAGCGCGAATTGCTCGACGTCTGCTTTTTATGGCCCAAATGCACAACGGCGGCGAAAAAAGTGGCCCAACCAGTTTCCGCCTCACCAAAGAACTACTCGCCAACACCATGGGGATGACCCGGCAGGGAGTACACCGGGTATTAAAGAATATTGAATCCAAGGGACTAATAGAGTGCTCTTACGGTCGCATCAGTGTGCCGGATATCTCGCACTTGGATACCTATATAAAGCTGTTGGACTGAGAGGATTTCATCCGACCTCGCCAGCTTGCGCCGCGTCTGCCTCCCCAGCTTCGCGCGCTTTCTTGCGGCCATAATAGGCAAGCAACATCCCCGATGGAAACATAAGTACTCCATATACGGCTGAAGGCACCGACATTTCACTGGAGTGCATCAGTGTGAGGGTCACCATGAGACCAATAGTCCCGTTCTTGATGCCCAGCTCGGTAGCTACTGCCAGACCATCCCGCCGGGAAAGCCCACTGAAGTGGCTGATGATTAAGCCAGTCAACACCCCCAGTAAATTCAGCAAAATTGTAGAGGGGCCGGCCAACAGCATGAGCTCTCCAATCCGGTCTCTCATACCCCACACCAATCCCACCACTAAAATGACCAGTACCAGCGCCCCAAAAATACTTACAATGCCCTCAGCGCGGCTTGCCAAATGAGGGTTCCAAGCCCGTATCAACATGCCAATCACCACGGGTAGCAAGACTATCACCGATAACATGGCGACAGTTTTGGCAAAAGGGAGAACGATTTCCTGCTCTGCTCCAAAGTATTGGCGCAGGGCGAAATTGGTGAAGAACGGCAGGGTCAGAATCGTAATTAGGCTTGCCGAAACCGTTAACACTATGGAGAGCGCTACATTACCGCGAGCGAGTAACGTAAAAAGGTTTGAGGTCGTTCCACCCGGGCAGGCTGCAATAATCACCAAACCCACAGCTATCGGTGCGGGTAAACTGAGCGCCCAACACAGAACAAAAGCCACAAGTGGCATAAGTACAATCTGGGCAAGTGTACCCACCACTAACCCACCTGGTTTTACCGTCACCTGATGGAAATCCCTGGCGGTCAGGGTCATTCCAATGCCCACCATAATGATAAACAGTGCGATGGGTAGACCGATCGAGATCATAGGCCCTGATTCCACATTCACCTCCTCTTTTTATTATTGTCTGGCTATATCTCCCCATATCCCATGTAGATTACGCTTTGGCAAAAACGTGTAATCCACACGAGGTGAGATATAGGGGGACAGCAGTTTTATTATTAAATATCTCTCTGGAAGATGAACCCTAGCACAGTCCCAAGTCAAGTGCCGATTCTGGTAGAATCAGAGAGCTTTTTTGCCGCTGACAGGGTTTATATGACCAATCGACTTCCCAGCCCTATTGTAGATGACTGGTCCAACCTACTTTGGTCCCTGGGCAGTAGCGATATTGTTGATACTAGTGACAAATCAACTAGCACCATTGACCTGCCATGGCTACCTATGGCTCGCCGCAACCAATTGCACACTTATTTTTCCCGCAAAGAAGTCAAACAAGAATTAATAGATACGCTCGAAACATACCTGATTGAAGGCGACCGGCACAAACCCACCAACCGGCTTGGCGTTTACTTTGAGCGACTCTGGTCTTTCGCTTTTCAATACCACCCCGATTACCAGTTGCTGCACCAGAACCTGCCCCTGCGTATTGAGGGTAGAACTCTCGGCGAACTGGACTTTGTGGTTCATCACCTACCCAGTAATCGCTGCGAGCACTGGGAGGTTGCGGTGAAGTTCTACCTCTCTCAGCCCGTCGGCTTCTGGGTTGGCACAGGCCTCAAGGATCGCCTGGATATCAAATTAAAGCGTATGGCGGAACATCAACTGCCTCTCATCCAACAACAATCCGTACAACCTTTATTAGAAGCTCAGGAGCTTTATATTGATCGACAGTGGACGCTGATGCCAGGCCGACTCTTTAACCGGTTACCAACTAATCAGACACCGGGGAGGAATCTGAAGCATCTATGCAATAGTAATTGGTGGACCGACTTGGAAACCCTCGGAAACCTTGCCACTCAAGGAAATATCTCAGCAGGTCTGCGCTGGCTCCAGCTTCCCAAAAAAGCCTGGATGGCATCAATAGAATGGGAAGAACCCCACGGCGTCTCTTTTGAGCAACTTATGGCCGGACTTCAGAGCTCAGCAGTTGATAAGCCTCTATGTTTTGCTCTTATGGGCCAAGAAGGTGAAATGGGTCGCGGCTTTATTGTACCTAGCGACTGGCCGCGTAGAGCACAGGCATCACTCCCTCTGAAATACCCATAACGCCCTGAGAGAAAACACTTTCTGCCAACCACTACTTGTGGGCCCGACCTCCCTGACAATTTACTTATCTACAGCCCAAAGCAAAAAACTTAAAACAAAATTTTTCCAATTATTTATTGACTTGGATCAATTTACATTTACAATTTTCAGAAATTTCTGAAACTTAAGAAGAAAATGAAACTATCCAGTCAAGCCCAGGCTTTTGTACTGCACTTTGGAGAAATGGGCAGCCGGTGGGGTTTTAATCGCACCGTGGGCCAGATGTTTGCCCTGCTTACCATCCACCCTTCCCCCCTAAATGCCGAGCAGCTGGCTCAGGCACTGAAGATCAGTCGCGGCAATGTGAGTATGGGCCTCAAAGAACTGCAAGCCTGGCGCCTTGTTGAGCTACAGCACCAGCCAGGTGACCGAAAAGACTATTTCACCGCTGCAGGGTCCATCTGGGAGCTTGCTCGAACTGTATTTGAAGAGCGACGTAAACGTGAACTGGACCCCACCCTGAGCCTATTGCGCCAGCTCTTGCTCAATGAGCCTCAGGATGAACAAGAAGCACAGGCCCAGGAAAAAATTCAAGAAGTCTACAGTCTGCTGGAATTACTTGAAGAGTTTGCCAACACCCTGAGCAAGCTGGAACACGACGATTTACTCAAGCTAATGAAACTGGGCTCCGGCATCGTCAAGCTACTGGAGCTGAAAAGTAAAATGACAGGAGGAAAGGCTCCAGAATAAACCTATACCTGAATTGCCCGCTGGGCAACCAAGACAGGCGGTAAAAGGATAAACCGCCGCCGACACAACGTCGGCAGCCGCTCAATAAACACCGTGGGTCCATACTCCTGCAATGGTGTTTAACGGGCACCCCCGGGCCTATCAGGAAGAGTCGCCCGGTTATCTGGTTAATAAATTAGTCCGACCAGCAGAGGCTCCCATGCTAGATACTCTGATCCTCTCCCGAATACAGTTTGCGGCCAATATCAGTTTTCATATTCTTTTTCCCACCATCACAATAGCCCTCGCCTGGATTATTGTTTTCTTCAAGCTTCGCTACGACCAAACTGATAATCCTGTTTGGATGAGAGCCTATCGTTTTTGGGTAAAGGTCTTTGCCCTAACCTTCGCGCTCGGTGTCGTTAGTGGCATCACTATGTCTTTCCAATTTGGTACCAACTGGCCAGGATTTATGGCTCGGGTTGGCAATATCGCCGGGCCTCTCTTGGGTTATGAAGTGCTTACCGCTTTTTTTCTGGAAGCCACTTTTCTAGGTATCATGTTGTTTGGAATAAATCGTGTCCCCAGCAAAGTTCACACCTTCTCAGCCTTTGTAGTGGCTATTGGCACCACACTTTCCGCCTTCTGGATCATTGCACTCAATTCCTGGATGCAGACCCCATCCGGCTTTGAACTACGAGATGGTGTCGCCTACCCAGAGAGCTGGCTGGCTATTATTTTTAATGCCTCTTTCCCCTATCGCCTCACTCATATGCTACTGGCCTCGGGTCTCACTGCAGCCTTCTTTGTCGCAGGTATCTCTGCTTACCGGATACTTAAAGGTGACCCAAAGCGTGCACCGCGGCTAGCACTAAAAACCGGGTTGGTATTGGCAGCTGTTTTTATTCCAATCCAGATTTTTGTCGGCGACCTACACGGTCTTAACACTTTTAAGTATCAGCCGCAGAAAGTGGCGGCAATGGAGGGAGTATGGGAGACCGAAAGGGGCGCGCCACTATTACTATTTGCAATACCAGATGGTGAGAAGAAGACCAATCATTTCGAGATAGCTATCCCCAAAATGGCCAGCTTTATTCTGACCCATGATTTAAATGGAGAAATAAAAGGTATCGAAGAATTCCCCAATGATCATCCGCCGGTTGCACCCGTTTTCTTCGCCTTCCGAATTATGGTGGGTATGGGGATATTAATGCTAGCTGTCGCCTGGGGAGGTTGCTACCTCCTCTGGCGGCGCAAAGAGCTACCCAACTGGGCGCTCAAAACCCTGGTAGGAATGACGTTCGCGGGTTGGGTAGCCACCTTAGCAGGCTGGTATGTCACTGAAATTGGTCGGCAACCATGGCTTGTGACCGGGGTTCTCAAAACCGCAGATGCCGTAACCCAGATTCCACCTTCCCATGTGGGCTTCTCTCTCACCCTATATCTGCTTGTCTATGTCATCCTGCTCTATGCCTATATTCACACCCTAAAAGTAATGGCTTTGAAATCGGTCAAAGTGGAGGAGTTTGAAACCAAAGAACCTCTCGCCGGTGGCAGCCTAACCAACCTACCGAAATCCACCCAAGAGCAATCCAAGGGGGAATCCCATGAATGAGGCCGCATCATCCGCAGCCTATTGGCTACCCGTTGTCTTTATCGGCCTAATGGGTCTAGCAGTACTGGTTTACGCCATTCTGGATGGTTACGACCTTGGGGTGGGTATTCTCCTCCCCCTGGGTAAGGAAGACGAGCCCCAGCGGGACACCATGATTGCCTCGATTGGTCCTTTCTGGGATGCCAATGAAACCTGGCTGGTGCTCGCCATCGGCCTGCTGCTTATCGCCTTTCCCATAGCCCACAACCTAGTGCTGATGCATCTCTATATACCAGCAGCGATAATGCTGGTGGGGCTGATTTTGCGCGGCGTGGCTTTTGACTTTCGCGCCAAAGCAGCCGTGGGGCATAAACTCGCTTGGGACAGGACGTTTAAAGCAGGATCCATAATCACCAGCCTGGCCCAGGGTTATATGCTGGGGCAATATGTGATGGGGTTCCAGCCTGGCTGGCAGGCACAGCTTTTCTCTGCAGTCAGTGCCCTGGGGGTAACTGCCGCCTACAGCTATATGGGCTCGGCCTGGCTGGTATTGAAAACCGAGTCACTGTTGCAGGAACGGGCAGTACGCTGGGCGCGTCGGGCTGGGCGGGCGACTCTCCTTGGCGTAGTCTCAGTCTCCACGATCAATCCACTGGTCAATCCAGCCGTTTTTGATCGTTGGTTCAGCTATCCACTGGTGATGTTCGTACTCCTGATACCCACCCTGTGTTTTCTGGCTTTTATTTTTAATGACCTCTTGCTGGCCAGGTTACCCAAAGCCAACGATAGGCACAGTGCACTGCCCTTCACATTGGTAGTGACTATTTTTCTGATGTGCTTTATCGGCCTGGCTTTTAGCTTCTTTCCCGACATAGTGCCTGGGCAGCTGAATATCTGGCAGGCAGCCAGTGCCACCGCTTCACTGAAATTCATTTTAGTGGGCGCCCTGATTGTAGTGCCGATCATACTGATCTATACGGCATTCTCGTACTATGTGTTTCGCGGTAAAGCTTCCGAACTTCACTACCATTAGCACAACCTTTTTCGAATTGTGTGGGATAGTAACACTTGATCAAAATTAATCCGCCAGCGCGGAACTATCCCACAATTCGAACAAAATCCCCTTGCTCCCCGAAATTGGTACGATAATAATCATCAATTCCAGAAGACAATTTTTTACAAGGAAGTAAAGCGCACTTCTGGCGCTTGCCAACTGCGCTTGTCTAAGGGGAGGTGAATTTGAACCAAATCGATCGACGTGCTATTAGCCGGCGCGACACTGCTAGTCCGCGCAAACCACAACGTAAAAACGGCCGTGAGAAGTATGAAAAGCTTCTCGACGCGCTGGAAACCCTCATTGCCGAGCAGGATTCCACGGACATAAGTCTAGCCAATCTGAGCCAGGTAGCTGGGGTCCCAGCTGCATCCGTGTACCACTTTTTCCCAAGCGTAGATGCCAGCCTTACCGCTCTGGCGGAACGTCACTACAAGTCATTTGGCGATGTGGTGCTGGGGCACTCTGATTTCTCACCAGCGGATAGCTGGCAAGATATGCTCTACCACCTGTGCGACTTAGTGCGTAGTTATTACGAAGATAATATCTCCGCACTTAAAGTACACTACGGGCCACAGTCCAGCTGGGCTCTACGTCAATTACAGATGGAAAACAACTGGCGCTTGGCAGATACCTTGATTAAGAATCTGTCTCGTGAATTTGAGTTGCCTCCATCACAGGACTGGCGCGACCGTTTTATGTGCGCCATCAATATCAATGATTCGTTTTGTTCCCAGGCATACTCGCGTTTCGGAAGAATTACCGAGGAAGCCGCCGCAGAGGGCAAGCGTGCCGCTGCAGCATACTTAAAGCTGTATCTCGGAGAGCTGTTGCAAAGACGTCAGTTGCGCTTTGCTCCATTAGAAGCCTCTGCATAAAGCCTAAATTTTATTAATTAAAATTTAGATAATATCGACACACCTAGGGCCTGGCAATAATATTTGCCAGGCTTATTTGTGTACCCAGCCAACAAAACTTCCAATTAGTTAAATTTCATTTTTTATCAATATAAAAATTACGAATGCGGCAATACTGAAAGCCATTAACATTTCACCATCGCTTTCGCCTTACAATCTCATAAACGACACACTCAGAGTAAACTTCTGATCAATCACAAGCATACTCTCTAAAAAATGGCATTCTAAAATTTTCTTTTGTTAGAATTTTTCTTCATAAAGAATACCGCCTTCAAGAAATCCTATAATTGAACAACCTTTTCACACCTAAAAATTAGCCGCCTAATACGTTATCAGCTTGAAACAACGGGGGTAAATCATCGTCCAATAATTAGTAGCCCAGTCTGCTTCTTGGTGGTGATTTTTGTGACTTCAAATTCACAAACTAATATTACCCTTGATGCTTTAACTGAATGGAGGGGAGGTTTTCTATGTCCATAGCCGCGCATGAGCTGGAGTTGGATTTTCCCGAGTACGCCGATACTATCAAGCACCTGATCAGGAATGACGTAGAATTCAAGCTAGATAACGACCAGTATCGAAAACTGGATAAACAAATTAGAGGACTACAGGATAGTGGCATCGGCACTGATGACGATCACTATTCAAGACTAAAAAAGCAACGTGCCTATCTCAAACAACACCTCTATAACCGTATTACTGATGTCATTCCCCACCATTAGTAGTTATTTTGCAAAATTAGCGGCGCCTCATCACCAATGCCGGCCATATAGAGTGGCTGAGTGATTAAGCGCCGCTATGCAACTCTTTCTGACTTACTCCTCCCCCTTTGCCCGAAAAACCCGAATTGTTATAGAAGAACTCAAGTTACACTCCCGCGTTAGTGAGGTTTTTTCTCACCCTTTTCACAATACAAATGATTTAATATCCAATAATCCTTTAGGTAAAGTTCCCTGTCTGACCTTAGATAACGGAAACGTTATTATGGATAGCGAAGTGATCTGTGAGTTCCTAGATAAACAACTTGGAGATGGCCACCTCAGCTCTGCGATAGACAATGACTGGAATTTAAAAACACTCTATAGTGTGTCCTCAGGTCTAATGGAGATCTTGGTTCACAGACAGGTAGAGAAAATTCGCGGGCGTGAAGGGCTTCAGTCAGAATTTTGGTGGCAGCGCTACAACAGTGCAATCAATCGCACCCTAGATTTTTTTGAAGCCAGAATCCATCAATTTCCTCAAACATTTTGTCTTCTACAAATTGCGCTCGGCTCTGCACTTTCATACCTTGATTTTCGGCACGAAGACTTCAACTGGCGCAAAGATAGGCCACAACTAAGCGCCCTGTCAGAAACCCTCGAAATACGAAAAAGCTTCAAAATAACGCGATTACGCGACTAACTTAGCTTTGAAATCTTTAAGTAAAACTTAGCGTCGCCAAGCCTCCCTACAGTTTCTCCCTAATTAAGCATGGCCTAAATATTTTCAACGCGTCTCCAACATCACTTTTTTAGCAAAGACTGCATTTTGGCGGAGTAATGAGTTTTAACCATTTCTCAGAGCCACATAAGTTTCTCTAAACTGTCATATCCCGCCGATAGCCTGTGGGCTTTTTTAGGGCCTAATTATGTCTGACAGATCAAAAAGCCCCATGTGGATACTGCTGCATGCTGCATTAGTAATAGCTGTGATCTGCAGTCTTTTCAGTGGGTTGCGTATTGCCACACTCACTAAACCCGCCATTGCCTCAATTGAAGAACTGCTGCCCCAGGGAGAGGTACACAGTGTACATTTCTTCTCTGCACTCCTGCTTTCGCTGGTTGCCCTTTCTTATTTATACTCGAATGCTATTCGACTTTATCGAATTGAACAATCATGCGCTCATAAACAATGGAATTACCACCGAGTAGTCACCTGGGGGGGCATTAGCCTCATTGGCATCTCGTTGGCCAGTGGCTGGCTGCTCTTTGCTGGGATAGGCCAGTTATCACTGGTCCGAATATTACATTTTTTCGCCGCGCTTGGACTCAGCGTCTATATTTTTCTACACGCAGGCGTTTATCTACTGCAGTTCGGGCAAAGTGCTCTTCTCTATATCCTCAAGCCAGCCACAAAAAAAAGAATTCAACTGGCATTGCTATGTAGTTTGCTGCCCATCTTTCTGCTCGGCGGTTGGCTGCTTCTGACCAAATTTTCTTATTATCAACTGCCCGTAACCTCAATTCCTATCCATACGATCATTGATATTGATGGCCATGCCGATGAACCCCAATGGGCAAAAGCTCAGCCACTAAAAATCAGTACCGATGGCGGCGCAAATTTTTATCAGGGTCGCACTGATGTGCATCTCAAAGCTCTGCAAAATGGTGAGGAGATTTATTTTCATATTTCCTGGCAGGATCCCACAGAAAGCCTGACTCATTTACCCCTGATAAAAACGGATCAAGGTTGGAAGATCCAGCAGCAAGGCTTTGAGAATTTTGATGAAAAGAATTTTTACGAAGACAAATTTGCCTTGTTACTTTCCAGTCACTGTGACTTCGGAGGTGCTGGCACCGCCCATCTCGGACGTTCACCACTGGCAAACAAGCCATCAAACTGGCATGGCAAGGGGTATCACTACAGCCAATCGGGGCAACTTCACGATCTTTGGCACTGGAAAGCAGTACGCACTAATAAAATGTATCTGGCGGATGACAATTTTATCGGCGCGCCAGATAAAGTGCGTGCAGGTAAACGCCGCTACACGGCAGGTTACCAACAGGATGCAAAGGAATCCGGTGCTTATTTACTGAACTGGAAATGGTATTCCCCCACTGGCATCACTCCTAAACGCTTGCCTAGTGATGCTAATGTATTGGCTCCCTTTCAAAATGTTAAAGAACGCCAGGAGCTTGATTGGACCATCTCCTGGTTTGATTACCAACCTTACTCAGCAGAAAGCGACCGGATAGCACCAGGTACTCTAATGCCTTCGGTACTTTATACCTCCAATCGCTTCGAGGGTGATCGTGCGGATGTTAGAGCCAAAGGTATTTGGCGTGATGGATACTGGTCGCTAGAGCTTGTACGCAAATTAAATACAGCCTCTCCCCTGGACATTCCTATCGAAGATGGCACCTGCCTGTGGGTTTCCGCATTTGATCGCGCACAAGTTGCCCACACCCGTCATACCAGAGCCATCCAACTGAATCTGAGTAAAGCGCTATGATCACGCGACTCTTTTTGATTTTTATTCTCCCCGCCTGTCTGATTGGTACTGCCGTTATCCACACACCACAGGCTCCAAAACCGCAGCAATACCACCTTCTAAAAGTGAGTGCTGAGGGAAAAGTAATGGATACCTGGGAGGGCCCCTGGTCCTGTGTCTGCGATAGCCGCAGCGGTCTGCTGTGGGAGGTCAAGACAGATAGTGAGGACATTCACGATGGACGTTGGACTTATTCGCGACTATTAAACAATCAGGGCGTTGCCAATAATGGAGATTGTTATTTCGAAGCAGAGCGCTGTGACACAGAGGATTTAATCCGACACACTAACCGGGACCAACTCTGTGATGCAGAACATTGGCGCCTGCCCTCCGCCAGCGAACTGCGTTCACTGGTGGCTCCAGACGCACAGCCGGGAAGCCCCAGTATCGAAACTGGATACTTCCCCAAAACCCAGCGCGGTGATTACTGGACCAGTGATGGCGACCTCCCCCTCGAAGGCATCTACTCCTATCTAAAAGTCGGTGGCGCAGCGGTCAATTTTATAAATGGGCAAACCGTCACAATTCCCTATCGCAATGCAGCTTTCACACGCTTGGTAACCAATCGTTCAAGCATCTGTCACATCGTTCCCCAATAATTCCTGCGCGCCACCAACCTGCCCCCTCCAGGCGGTGGCCTCTCACAAAAAGTCCCAACTTTGCAGAGGAATTTCCGCAATGAGACGATATATAGGCCCCGCTCTCACTATTTCGACATTGTTGCTGGCAGTCAACGTCAGTGCCGCCACCAAACACTACCGCCTTGCCTGGGATGGCGATGCTTCCAGCAGTGCTGTCATCGGTTTTTCTCCAGATGGCAACAGCAGTAATCCCTATGTCAGCTACGGTTACTCCACCAATGAAAGCAGCTGGAACAGCGCATTTGTCAGCAATAGCGAAACATTCGATAGCGGTATCACCAGCCATTTTGTACGCCTGCAAGATTTGAATGCGGACTCTCCTGTTTATTTTCGTGTATGTGACCAAAATGGCTGTGGTGAGCGATTTTGGTTTAGGACAGCTCCAGCAGAAAACGCGCCTTTTGTAGTAATTGCCGGTGGTGATACCCGCACAGGACATACCACTCGTCGCCAGGGAAATACTCTGCTAGCTAAAATACGCCCTCTCGCAGTAATGCATGGCGGCGACTTCACCAATGCCAATAGCGCCTCAGAAATGCGAGAATTCCTCGACGACTGGGAGTTGACTTACTCCAGCGATACAATTGATGGTTATAGCTACAAGCGAATCTACCCATTGATCCCCACTCACGGCAATCACGAAGATGATAATTACTCGACCATCTGCGAAGTCTTCGGCGTGGATTTTAATGGCGATGGAGACTGTTCGCCCAGCGACACTTATGGTGCCGTGCAGGTGTCACCTTTACTGCGTATTTACACCTTAAATAGCCAGTTTCAGAATAGTGGATGGTCCTCTTACGCCAGCGCAATGAATAATTGGCTGTCGAGCGATTTATCCAGCTATGGCAGCGCCGCCAGCTGGCGTCTCGCCCAATATCACAAGCCCATGTTCCCCCATTACAGCGGCAAGTCTGACAATCCCACTTTATTTAACTGGTGGGCGCAGTCATTTTACGACTATGCGATGAACCTGGTGGTGGAATCCGATACTCATCTCACCAAAATGACTGAGGCCGTGATACCCAGTGGCAATAACTTTTCTACCACCAACAACGGCGGTACCGTTTACGTGGGGGAAGGGAGTTGGGGTGCTCCAGCCCGTTCAGCTAACGACGCCAAAACCTGGACCATCGACATGGCCAGTATCCAGCAGTTTAAGGTCATCCAGGTGAATGAAAGTGGACTGGTAGTGCGCACCGCACAGTTCGATGACACTGCAGAAACTCTGACTCGGGAGGCACGTGCCGCCGATCCACTCATCCTGCCAGATAATGTGAATTGGTGGAGCGCCAACCGCCTGGGGGAATCCATGAATTTGATCGCTAATAACGCTGGCCGCAGCGTGATTCAAGAGAGCTCAGATAGTAACGGCAGCTTTTCCCTACCAATAAGCGATGATGTGTTTATCTCCTCCCGTTACGCATCAAGTAATTTTAACCATGACCCCGAAGGACTACTGGCCGATGGGAGTGACCACACCTATGGGACACTCTACACACTGATTAAATTTGATCTAGGCAGTCTTTCCGGCTGCTCCTCTATCAGCTCTGCCACTCTGCAGCTGAATGTCACGAATCGATCGGGTAGCACTTTCGGTATCTACCAGGCCGCCAATAACTGGAGTGAGGAAAACGCCACCTGGAACTCTGTGGGGGGCTCATCGGTACGTGGCAATCTGGCAGAGAGCTTTGTGCCTTTTTATAAGGGTTTAGAAAGTATCGATCTTCTGTCTTCCGGGCTTCTCAATAGTTGGCTTAGCGGTATAAATACCGGGCTTGTTATTGCCGCGCGCACTGGTATTAACGGTGTGGACTTCACTTCCAAGGAAAGCGGCATGTCACCGGCACTCAAAGTTGAGGCTACTTGTAACAATTTTGCTCTAAAAGCGAAGCCGGCCGCTTCCACTTATCAGGGACTCATACCGCAACGACTAACGGGTGATATGAGGCCCGACAAACTGTTGCCCACCTTGCCCGGCATCTCCCAATTAAGGGGTCACCAGGTTGAAGTTCCTATCAAACTTATCGAAGAGTCTGCCAAACTGGATCAAAGCCAAGGGATTGCCGCGCACCTTTAAGCGCCCCTCCTTGATCATGGTGGGAGCACCGACCAAACCACTGAACATCAGTCGCAGGTCGGTGCTACTTAGTGCCAAACTCGCTGAGGGATCTTCACTGTGTCGATCTGGATAACCGTGTAAAACTCCATTTTTAACGACCACTAAGTATTTATTTTTATTGTCCGTCATCTCAATATTTAAGCGGATATCCGCATCCGCCGCCTTCTCCCCATTGAGGCGTACCGCCATAGCATCAAATAAAAGTTGTAGAGGCACCCGCGCAACAATTTCTTCCGGCGGCTGCATCTCCTCACGGAACTCAACTCCGTGGCGTAATTCCCTGGCACCGCTTAAATAAAAATTGCGCCAAATTCCAGACTCCGCCTGATACCCCAGCTGTTCGAAAGCATCCGCCAATAAATAACGTGCCTCCTGATTTTTTGGCTCAGCAAAAACCAAGTGCTTTAACACCATCGCCACCCAACGGTAATTTCCCTGGGAAAAATCCTGCCGTGCCCGTTTCATTATTTCTTCTTTGCCTCCCATATACTCTACATAGTGAAGCGCGGCTTCTTCCTGAGGGAGTGGGTGTAGATTGGAAGGGTTCCCATCAAAATATCCTAGATAACGGTTGTACACCGCTTTTGCGCCCACATTGACCGTACCGTAATAACCCCGGTTAGCCCAGGTGTGGGAGAGCGCCTCTGGCAATTGTATTTGTTCGGCGATTTCGATCATGTCGTGGCCATGGTTAGCCAGGCGTAGAGTCTGATCGTGAATATATTTGTAAAGATCTCGTTGCTTTACTAGGTAATCCAGCGCCTCACTATTTCCCCAGGTGGGCCAGTGATGGCTACTGAAAACCACCTGGGTATCTCCACCAAATTTTTCCATGGCTCTCTCTATGTAGCGACTCCACGCCAGCGCATCCCGAGTTTTAGCACCGCGAAGCGTATAGATATTATGTAAAGTGTGATTGGCAATCTCACTCATACATAGGGCGTTAAACTGGGGAAAGAAGAAGACCATCTCAGTGGGAGCTTCGGCTCCAGGGGTGCTCATAAAGATGATATCTACACCATCTATTTTCATCTCTGCCCCTTCTTCGGGAATCAACTGTGTAGGCGTTGCAATACCGTGCTCTCCATCAGACACGCGATTGCCAAGACCCGAGGACACAAATCCATCTGGGCTAGATGGTAACAGGTCCCCAAATTGGTAGAGCGCCCGCCGCTGCATCACATTGCCCGAGCGGACATTCTCGCTGATTGCCTCCTCGGAAAATCCGTCAGGCGCGATAATTTCCACACTTCCTTCGGCTAGCTGTTGCATGGTGAGAACTCCCGCTACACCGGCAAAATGATCCGCATGGCTGTGGGTAAAAATTACAGCGCTAACAGGCCTATTGCCTAACGTCCTATTAGCCAGGGCCAAGCCAGCAGCAGCTGTCTCCATAGAGGTTAGGGGATCGATAACAATCCATCCCGTTTCCCCTTTGATCAAGGTCATATTGGCTAGGTCTAGTGAGCGAACCTGGTAAATCCCTTCAACAACTTCAAACAACCCATTGTTCAAAGCATTAAGTTGAGCCTGCCGCCAAAGACTCGGATTAACTGTATCCTTTGGCGCCCCATCTAGAAATTGCATCTGAGCCAGTCCATAGACCTCTCTTCCCATAGCGTTTGTAACCTGTGCTCCCGGAATCGTGGCAATAAACCCACGTTTGGCTAGGCGGAAATCCAAGTCATTGGAGAAAGGCAATTGCTTCGCTACAGACAAGTTATGCGCTTTGGTAACTTTACTCGCCGGCTTAACTTTGGCATTCAGTTCCTCAGAATGTTTGGTCGCTTTTTGTGAATATTCACCACAAGCCATCAATAAAAGACAAAGCACCCCAAAAATAAAAAAAATACGCATACAGAATCTCCTTATAAATCATTGCCATAGGCTTAGCCCTAGAATAAGAAAATAGAATCATGGGCCAGCACACCTGAACGCAACAGCTTATCTCTGCGTATTGAGGTGGTCTTGTTTTAACTTCCCAAAGAAGCTATCGCTCACACGTCATAAAAGCCACCAATATTAAAAAATAGTGTTATGCTCCCGTATTTATTTCGTCATTTTCAACAATTAAATTTTTAAAGAAGCTTAACAACCAAATAGATTACATTTAATCCTTAGAAATTATTCACCAAAGACACAGGTGATTAGCACCTATAAAATCACGATAGATAAATACGTATAACGTCCAATATCGCCCCCCAAAAAACCACGCTAGTCAATATTATTTATTTATCATCCGCTGGAAATAAAACTCTTTCTCAGCTGCTTGGTCCGACAAAGCTCGCAAAAATCACGTCGCCAATATAGGCTATATACCTCTTTAAATTTGTAAGAAAGACCAAATTAAAAAGCTGTAATCTGCATTCCTTATCGTATGGAGATGATTGCAATGCGATTCTATAGAGCTTCACTCGGTACCGCTCTTTTCATCACACTATCATTATTGGCGTCAAATACGTATTCTGCTGAGGAGGAGGTAGTGACCGATCCCGTCACCCGCCAGGGCCCTAAGGACTTCCAACCTAAATCAAACCAATTCTGGTGGCCCAACCAGCTGGATCTGCGCCCCTTGCGGCAACACTCCCCAAAGTCTAACCCCATGGGAGGAAACTTTAATTATGCCGAGGCGTTTAAAACACTGGATCTCAAAGCAGTAAAGAGTGACATTGAAACGCTGTTAAAAACTTCCCAGGAGTGGTGGCCTGCAGATTATGGGCACTATGGCCCCTTTATGATCCGAATGGCCTGGCACAGCGCAGGTACATACCGGGTTAACGACGGACGCGGAGGCGCAGGGGGGGGGCAGCAGCGATTCGACCCTCTGAATAGTTGGCCAGATAATGCCAATCTAGATAAAGCACGGCGCTTGCTGTGGCCTATCAAGCAGAAATACGGCGCCAATCTATCCTGGGCTGACCTAATGGTGCTCACTGGCAACGTTGCTCTTGAATCCATGGGATTTGAGACCTACGGCTTTGCCGGCGGCCGTATAGACGATTGGGAGCCAGATCTGGTTTATTGGGGCCCGGAAACAAAGATGCTGGCCGATGAGCGCTACACCGGTAATCGCCAGTTAGAAAGACCACTGGCGGCCGTGCAGATGGGATTGATTTATGTAAACCCAGAGGGTCCTAACGGTAATCCTGATCCCAAGGCTGCGGCTATCGACATTCGTGAAACCTTCGCCCGCATGGCCATGAACGATGAAGAGACGGTTGCTCTGATCGCTGGTGGCCATACTTTTGGCAAGGCTCATGGCGCGGTAAAAGCCGATTGCTTAGGCCCAGAACCGGCAGCAGCCCCAATTGAGCAACAGGGACTGGGCTGGAAAAACAAGTGTGGTAGGGGTAATGCCGATGACACAATGACCTCTGGGCTTGAAGGGGCCTGGTCGGCCCTTCCAATTAACTGGAGCCAACAATACCTGGATAATTTATTCAAGTTTAACTGGGTAAAAACCAAGAGCCCCGCTGGTGCAGTACAGTGGATCCCAGATGATCAAGCTGCGGCCAACTTGGTGCCAGACGCCTTTGATAAAAACAAGCGGCATCCACCAATCATGTTTACCACCGATTTATCTTTAAAGTTTGATCCCAGTTACCGGGAAATTGCCAAGCGCTTTCAGGAAAATCCTGAGGAATTTAAACGCGCTTTCGCCAAGGCATGGTTCAAGCTGACTCACCGCGATATGGGCCCTCAAGCGCGTTATCTGGGTGTGGAAGTTCCCAAAGAGGATCTGATCTGGCAAGACCCAGTACCAAAAGTCGATCACCCTCTAATAGATGACAATGATGTCGGCCAACTTAAAACGAAAATCCTCTCCTCAGGCCTTACCGTGCCTGAGCTGGTAAGAACGGCCTGGGGCTCTGCTTCGACTTTTCGCGGCTCAGATATGCGTGGAGGAGCAAATGGCGCACGTATACGGCTGAATCCCCAGAAACAATGGCCAGTCAATGACCCAGAGGAACTTGCCAAGGTTCTAGCACAGCTAGAAAAAATTCAGCAAGAGTTTAACAGTGCCCAATCTGGGGGTAAGAAAGTCTCTCTCGCCGACCTTATTGTTCTCGGTGGCACTGCTGCTGTTGAGAAAGCAGCTGCGGATGGAGGGCAAAAGATCAGCGTTTCTTTCAAGCCCGGTCGTACCGATGCAAGCCAGCAACAGACTGATGTTAATTCCATCGCCATGCTTGAGCCCACAGCCGACGGCTTTCGCAATTATTTCAGCAGTAATAATAGCCGTACACCCACCGAGATGCTGGTGGACCGCGCCAGTCTGTTGACCCTCACTGTACCAGAAATGACGGTTTTGATTGGCGGTATGCGCGCGCTGAACGCCAATACTGATGGATCGAAAAACGGCGTCTTTACCGATAAACCAGGAACACTCACTAACGACTTTTTTGTCAACTTACTAGACATGTCCACAGTATGGAAGAAATCCGATAAAGCAGAGGGGGTTTATGAGGGTAGCGACCGCAAAACCGGTAAGGTAAAGTGGACGGCAACCCCTGTGGATCTAATCTTTGGCTCCAACTCTGAGCTCAGAGCAGTCGCTGAGGTCTATGCCTTCAATAACTCTCAGCAGAAATTCGTGCAGGATTTTTCTAAAGCCTGGACTAAGGTAATGAATCTGGATCGTTTTGACACAGCTAGTCAGTAAATGGTTCTTACGATAATTACTTCAAGGTAAACCAGCATATCAGCCGGTTTACCTTGTCTCCTCTACCCACATCAAACTTTAATCCAAGTTTGCAAAAATTATTTCTCCTTCAATAAATTTCAACTGGTGCGATGATATAACTCTGACATCCTTATAGCCCACTGCAGATAATTTATTTGCCAATCTTTTTGCCCGCGTGCCACTTTTGCAGTAGACCAACACCATCTCGTCAAGACCTATTGTTAAATGCTCTCTCATTTCATCGAAATCACCTAGAGGGACATTAATTGCACCGTTTACATGCCCAGCCTCAAACTCCCCCACTGTTCGCGCATCAACTAGAGTCAATAGGGACTGGTCCTGCATATAAGCAGATAGTAGTTCTGCTTCAACTCCCACCATTTCGCGACTTACTTCCTGTGACGGCATATCTTTTTCAGCTCCAACACCAGCACACCCAAAAAAACTTATCAATGCAACTAATATAATAAATCTACCGACAATTCTATTTAACATAATTCACCCTAACCCAATATATTCCTGAACAGATCTACCAAAAATTACTTAGTAGATTATTTGCACTCTCAATTTCCTCAAACAACATAACCCACGAGAAAGAAAGTAAACAGAAAATATCAATCACCAAAAATGATTGAACACCATATGAGACAAATAGAGATGTTCTTGGGATGATTGGAGACTTGGTACAAAAAATGTAGAAGGAATAAGGATGGTATCAGTACTTCACTGATCAAACCCCAAGCTTTATTTGCCTGGGGTCCTGATATACAGAAAATAATATAACTAAAATTACCTGTCTTAACGTAAATGTCGATCAAAGAAATCTCTGATCATTGTGTACTGGTGAATCCGAGTTTGTTTACCGCGCAAACTATGCTTCTTGCCCGGGTAGGTCATCAATTCAAACTGCTGGCCATTATCCTGTAGCTGTTTGATCAGTCGGGTGGTGTTAGTAAACAAGACATTATCATCCGCCATACCGTGATAAATCAACAGGGAGCCCTTAAGTCCCTCAGTGTACGGAAAAACTGATGAAGCCTGATAGGCATCCGCATCGGTATCGGGGTTCCCCATATAACGCTCAGTATAATGGGTATCATAAAGGGACCAATCGGTAACAGGAGCACCGGATACACCTGCCTTAAAATAGTCACCCGCTTTAAACATACTCATAAGAGCCATATAGCCCCCATAACTGTGCCCAAAGATACCAATATTCTCACTATCAACAAAAGGTAGTGTGCGCAAGAATTTCACTCCAGTAACCTGATCTTCAACTTCAGGGCTACCCATATTTTTAAAAATGGGGTTCTCAAAAGTCGTTCCGCGGTTAGCAGAACCTCGATTATCCAGAGAAAAAACGACATACCCTTGCTGGGCCATAAACTGGTTAAAGGCTTTATCCCAGCTATTGGTAACTACCTGAGCATGGGGTCCACCATAGACATAAACCATAACCGGGTAACGCTTTGATGCATCAAAATTAGCTGGCTTATAAAGTCGATAATTAAGCTGGTGTCCCAGAGGGGATTCAATGGTACCGAACTCAGGAGTAATCCAATCAGCTTTGTATGGGTGTAAAGGGTGCCCATTAATAACCGCATTTTCTTCCAGCCAAGTCGTTAGTTCGCCACTGGCATTATGCAAGCTTACTTGAGGCGGGGTATTTACACTGGAAAATTTATCGATATAACCCGAGGCATCTTGGGAAAACTCAATATCATGCATTCCCTTCTTGCTAGAGATACGTTGTATCTTTCCATCCCCATTGAATGGCGCTCGATACAAATGTCGCTCTATCACAGTATCTTTACGCCCGGTGAAATACACCAGACCCTGATTCTCATCAATCGCTTCAACTTCATCCACTACCCAGTCACCCTGAGTGATCTGGTTCAACAATTTACCACTTAGATCATAGAGATAGAGATGTTTAAAACCATCTCTCTCTGAAGACCAGATAAATTGATCTTTATTCTCCAAGAAGTGAAGATCATCACTCAAATTTACCCAGGTATCACTGGACTCAATCAACAGGGTATTACCAGTGTTCGTCTTCAGATCAAAAGCACGCAATTGCAACTTCTGTTGATTGCGGGACTGCCATTGATAAGTCAGTAGATTATCGCGCGCCCACTGCACGCGAGGAATATAAATATCCTGCTCATTACCAAGGTTTACCCAGCGGGATTTACCGGTTTCTACATTCAGAATGCCCAGCTGAATTTTTACATTCGCTCTCCCTGCGGCGGGATAGCGTTGCTGAATCAGGTCAATGCGATCAGCATAGATTTCACTGCGAGTCACCTTATCCACCGGAGACTCATCCACCTGCAGAAAGGCGATATGACGGTCATCTGGTGACCACCAGTATCCGCTCATGCGCCCCATCTCTTCCTGAGCAACAAATTCGGCCATACCATTTTTAATAGGCCCGTGGCCATCACTGGTTAATGCACGCTCTTTACCATTCTTTAGGTCAACAACAAAAATATCCTGGTCGCGAATAAAAGAAACATAACGCCCTTTAGGAGAAACCCGCACATCGGTTTCGAAAGTTTCAGTTTCAGTTAAGCGCCGCGCAGATTTACTATCCAGGCCGTAGTAATAAACATCTCCAGCTAACGGAAATAACAGGGACTTACCATCTTCCGACCAGCTGTATTCCATAATGCCACTGCCATAAATTCGCTGGCGCTCGCGTCGGGCTTTTTCTTCATCGGACAATTCCTCATGACCACTGTGCAGGCTATCGGAATTCACCAGGATACGGGACTCTTTATCGGCAATGTTATATTCCCACAAATCGTAACGGTTATAGTCTTCATCTCGCCCCTTCAGAAAAGTTACCCGACTACCATCGGGAGAGTACTCAAGGGCACGGGGCGCTGTGCCTCCAAGGGCCGGATCGGAGAATATTCGCTCAATAGTCAACGTATCCGCGGAACAGAGTCCCGCAAAGGTTGTACAGCCAAGTAGGGCAAGCAGTTTTCTTTTCATAGAAGGGCTCTTTGTTTTAGTGTTTTATGCTAGGCGCAAATCTGCGTTAAGAAAGGCGTTAAACCACTTTCTTTGCAAGCAACAAAGTCCTTGAATTCTACAATGTAATCTCCAGATAACGGAGGGCATCGAGCTCTCCTTCTGAATTTAACAGAGTGACAATCAAACCTTCTGCAATTGTCTTACTTTACCGTCATTTACTCTGCATCATCGATATTCGCAGTGCCTGAAGACAATCTTGGGGCTGGCTTTTGGCGAAACAAAATCAGTAAGAAGAACCAACTTACTTCTTCTATTAAAACAGTTCTCACCTCCTTCCATAACAATTTGCCGCCAAAGATATCCAGGTCGCGGCTCTTCCCAGTTTCCACCGCGAACTCAATCACAATCGATCCATTTACTTATCTAACTCTGTGGGAGACTCTATAGTCGGAGCAGGCAAGTTGATAGAGGAACCATCTCGATATGCGGTGATGAAAAGAGTAGCACCCCTGCCAAACCAGGTAATTTAAACCAAAAAAAACCAATTAAAGAGCATAAAAAGCCTTATATTGATTCAAAATTTCTGAATTAATTTTATTTTGAAAGAGTATTTTCGATTTCAGTAAACTATTGTGCGTGGCCAATGATTAATAGGTCATCGGGGTCAATCTCCCCATATAAGTAACCTTTTCCTGATCCCTAGCCTAGAAAATACCAAAACAAAACACTCCCTCTTGCATTCCAAGACGATCGGTCATATATTGATCACCAATTAATAGACGACCGGTCTAATATTTATGGCTCGACCACGTAAAAGCGAAAACACCAAAGAAGCACTGCTAGAAGCAGGTACCGCAATGCTGACCAGCCAGGGATATCACGGCACTGGTATCAAGCAGGTGCTGGATGCAGTAGGTGTACCCAAAGGTTCGTTCTACAACTATTTCCCCAGTAAAGAGGCCTTCGTAGCCAGCATTATTCACCGCTACGGCCAGCAGATTGATACGGAACTAGCGCAGACGATAATAAACCTGGATCAGGCACCTGGCTTGATCCAGCTCTGGTGCTGCTTTCATAACCGTGTTCAAAACAAAGTAAAAGTTGGTCAGTCTTGTGCCTGTCTACTCGGAGCGATGTCGGCCGAGGTAGCCCAGGCCAGTCCTCTTTGCCGTGAAGCCATTGAGTCTGTAGAGCACAGGTGGCTGGAAAATCTTCAGTCGATATTACATTTGGCACAAGATCAAGGAGATCTACGCTGTGACGTCCCCGCCGATAACCTTGCGACACTGTGTTATAGCGTTTGGCAGGGCAGTATTCTGCAATACCAGGTATCCGGTGATCCCAATGATTTACTCAGACAGCTACGGACGTTTTTTAGCACCTTGGTGACGCAACAAGGGGCACAAACACTGGCCAGTATTAAAACTTACAGGCAGGACATTCATTTTGAAAAATAGTATCAACGCCTTAAAAAACACCGATCGAGCTACACCTCTCGCTCGTCCACTGAGTATTCTGCCGGGAACCAGTGTGAAAAACCGCTTGTTTAAATCTGCTATGAGTGAGCAATTAGCGGATCCCAATCATGCCCCCACCGAGGAGCTGATTCACTTATATCGCACATGGTCAGAAGGAGGCACAGGTTTACTGGTCACCGGCAACGTCATGGTTGATCGAACAGCTCTGGGTGAGCCGCGGAATGTGGTATTAGACGAGAAGTCGGACCTTTCCCTGTTCCGGAAATGGGCCCAAGCTGGACGCCAAAACGGTACACAAATCTGGATGCAATTAAATCATCCAGGCAAGCAAACACCCAACTTTTTAAGTACCGAACCCGTCGCACCTTCTGCAATTCCAATGGCTAATGGCTTAGAGAAGACGTTCAACCGCCCGAGAGAACTCACTGAAAATGAAATAGTAATTATCATTAAAAAATTTGCCTGGGCCGCAGCACAGGTGAAAGAATTTGGATTTACTGGGATTCAGATACATGCTGCTCATGGTTATCTGATCAATCAGTTTCTATCCCCTCACCACAATCGGCGAAATGATCAGTGGGGAGGTACCTTAGAAAATCGCTTACGATTTTTACGCGAGGTGTATAGCGCTATTCGCGAAGCGGTTGGTGAAGATTTTCCGGTAGGCGTAAAACTCAATTCAGCAGATTTTCAAAAAGGTGGGTTCAGTGAAGAGGAATCCATGCAGGTTCTGAAAGCCCTGCAGGATGAAGGTATTAACTTAATTGAAATCTCCGGCGGCAATTATGAAAACCCAAGTATGGTTGGTGCCAATGTGAAAGAAAGCACCATCAAGCGAGAGGCCTATTTTATCGATTATGCAGAAAAGGCACGTGCACAGTTGCAAATTCCTGTCGTAGTCACCGGTGGCTTCCGTTCCGCAGCTGCCATGGAGGCCGCCCTTGTATCAAATGCCGTGGATATGATCGGCCTAGCCCGCCCATTAGCGGTTGACCCACGGCTATCGCACAAACTGTTATCGGATGGCAACCATAAGATAACATTGAAAAAGCTCACCACAGGTATTCCCAGACTGGATTTTATGGCTATGCTGGATGTCACTTGGTACGAACAACAGCTGGCCCTTATTGGCAAAGGAAAGCCAACGAAACCAAATATGAGTGCTTGGACCTCAGTATTAAAAACGCTGACTGCTGTCGGATTGCTTTCTTTTCAGAGGCGACGAGCCTGATAAAACTTTATTGCGCCTAGGAAACTATAGTTCCTCACCGTAAATCACAGCAGATAAGTGAGACAATACAAGGACGTACCGTCGCCGGCCAAAACCAGGGCGAGTACGTGGAAAACAAGTATTTTTAAAAGCCTGTAACAACATTTTGTTATCAGATTATGACTTTTCTACAGGTCTTTGAGACTGAGGACAACTTCCTAGCGCGTCAGAAAAATAGGTCTCTCCAGCTGCCGAGGAGACACTGTGCACCCTAAAATAAAACCCGAAAATCTGCTCTCTATTTCTCCTCTATAAATCGCCATAGAGCTATAAAATCACTTTATTTTTTAGGCCCTTATCTCATCATCAAGCCATAGATCATAGTAAAAATAATCTGGGTAGACCTCTACGCATATATAAAAACACAGGTTTCAAGAGTAATTTATTTAGGTAAAAAGAAAATATCCTGTAAAGGCCCCTAAGAAAGAAACACCTTATTGAATTGATTGACCTTAACAATTGTTTACTCTGCTTAACCGACGTTAGTAAAGGGCAAAGGTCATACTGGAAACGAATTACTCACAGGATAACAACAATGAAGGCTAACCTCCTCTCTACTATGGGAGCTTCGCTGCTCATCTTCGGCTGTAGCTCCACACCTAAGGTTCCCACTAACGAATCTTTTGTTGCTGATATCACTGAACTAGGACACAAACGCTTTGTATATAAGGCAAGCCTGGGGGCAGCGCCCCATAACGATGGAAGCCACAGCAGTAAACATAATGGTGGCCCCGGAATGGGCGGTAAGGGTAAACCAGCAAGGGGCAAACCCAGCTCTCGTAAACCTGGCCACAGTCAATCAAACTCAGGCGATATTAAGAAAATGGCAATGGCGAGGGTGGAACTCCTCATAAATGAAAATGGATTCTGTTCTAACGGCTGGTTCCCGATTGAACAGACTTTCGAGAAAGGCCGGGCAGAGATTCACGGTGAATGTCGTGCAGTTGCCGCTCAATCAGATAGGTGAAAGACACCCAGGTAAGCTCGATAAAAAGCTCATGTATTACAACCGGGCAATTATAAAGTGCCCGGTTGCAGCGCAGCTCTAAACGATATGACAGCAGCTTTAGGCAGGAATTTTATCGTTACTCAAGAGGTAATCCGCATGGAAACGCAGGTGTTCCTCAATAAATGAGGCGATGAAGAAGTAGCTATGATCATATCCTGCATGGTGCTCCAGTCGCAGAGGATAGCTACAAGCTTCGGCAGCCATTTGCAGGGCCTCCGGTCGTAACTGCTGCTCAAGAAATTGATCTTCATCGCCCTGGGAGACCAGTATCGGGAGGTGCGTTGTCGCTCGCCCTACTAAAACACTCGCATCGTAACCTTCCCAGCAAGTTGTATCCGCGCCCAGATATGCACCAAACGCTTTCTCTCCCCAGGGGCAAGCGATCGGATTACAGATCGGACTAAATGCTGAAACTGAGGTATATCGCTCAGGGTTACGCAAGCCAATAACCAGGGCGCCATGACCTCCCATGGAATGACCACTGATGGCGCGCTTCTTACTTACCGGAAAATGCCCTTCAATTAGCGCCGGTAATTCAGCCGCTATGTAGTCATACATACGGTAGTGTTGCTTCCAGGGTTCTTGAGTGGCATTCACATAGAACCCTGCTCCCTGGCCAAGGTCGTAGGAGGGGTCATCGGCAACATCCTCTCCACGAGGGCTGGTATCTGGTATGACCAGCACAATACCCAGCTCTGCAGCCATACGCTGGGCGCCCGCTTTCTGGCTAAAATTAGCATCGGTGCAAGTCAGGCCCGATAACCAATAAAGCACCGGATAGCGATGCCCTTCTTCGCTGTCTGTACCCTGAGGCAAAAAAATAGAAAACTGCATAGTGCAATTCAACACAGCGGAGCGGTGCCGGTATTCTTGTTGTAACCCATCAAACGATCTGGTGCTACTGACAAGCTCAATTGACATAGGTTATCCCACTCAAACGTTTTCGTAATGAATGACACTGCGAATACTCTTGCCTTTGTGCATCAAATCAAAGGCCTCATTAATATTATCCAAGGGCATCGTGTGGGTAATAAAGTCATCCAACTTAAATTCCCCGGCCAGATAGCGCTCGACATAATCCGGAAGCTCAGAGCGACCTTTCACTCCTCCAAATGCAGTGCCGCGCCACACCCTACCAGTAACCAACTGGAAGGGGCGCGTGCTGATTTCCTGACCCGCACCGGCAACGCCAATAATTACAGACTCGCCCCAACCTTTGTGGCAGCACTCCAGCGCAGACCGCATAGTATTTACATTACCAATACATTCGAAGGAGTAATCCACTCCACCATCGGTAAGGTCGACAATGACTTCCTGGATGGGTTGTTCATAATTTTTGGGGTTAATACACTCTGTCGCACCGAGTTTTTTTGCCAGGGCAAATTTATCTTCATTGATATCAATGCCAATAATACGCTCAGCACCCGCCATCTTGGCCCCGATAATTGCCGATAGGCCAATTCCTCCCAAGCCAAAGATTGCCACGGTTGAACCCGCTTCTACCTTAGCGGTATTCATCACCGCTCCCATCCCTGTAGTGACACCACAACCAAGAAGACAAACTTCCTCAAGCGGCGCCTCGGGATTAATTTTCGCCAGGGAGATTTCCGGTAATACCGTATACTCAGAAAAAGTGGAGGTGCCCATATAGTGATAGATGGGCTTTCCATTGATCGAAAAACGCGTGCTGCCATCCGGCATCAAACCCTTACCTTGGGTTGCTCGAATTTTTTGGCAGAGGTTCGTTTTGCCAGACAAACAAAACTTACATTCGCCACACTCGGGGGTATATAGCGGGATAACATGATCCCCAACCGTTAAGCCGGTAACTCCTTCACCCACCGACTCCACAACACCCGCTCCCTCATGGCCAAGGATCGCAGGGAAGACACCCTCAGGATCCTCCCCCGAAAGTGTGAAAGCATCGGTATGGCAGACCCCGGTAGCCGTCAGCTTAATACGTACCTCGCCTTTTTGCGGCGGCATCACCTCAACTTCCTCGATAGAAAGCGGCTCGCCCGCTTTCCAGGCCACAGCGGCTTTACAGCGAATCGTCTCTGCACCCATGGTGTTATTCCTTACTGGTCGTTGTTTCAATCAACAGGTGCCCAGCATAGCCTGCCAGTATTTATGAGGCAAAAAGGGAAGGACAAAATAGGATACTGAAATGAGGCGGGACACTGCCGGGTAAATACCCTTTGAAAAACCTAGAAGTAAAAATCAATGTTGTAGCTTGCGCCATTGTAAGGGGGAATTCCCATGCACAGTGCGAAAAGCTTTGGAGAAGGCACTGGTATCGGTATAACCGAGGCTCGCCGACAGTAGAGCAATATCAATATTTGAGGACCGTAAATGCCATCGAGCCGTTTCCATGCGCGCTTCTTGTAAAAGCTGCTTGAAAGAGGTGCCGGCAGCACGTAAATGGCGCTGCAAAGTGCGAACAGGGGTATCCACCAGTTGGGCAACCTGTGCCAGGTTATGCTGTTGGGCCCCCAATGTCTGCAAGATCAGCGTCCGCACTTGACTCGCTATATCCCCCCTTTGCCCCTGAATGAGCAACTGGGTAAATTCCTCAAAATATTGCACCAATCCCTCACTAGCCGCATTCAAAGGCCTTTCTAACACTTCAGTATCAAACACGAGACAATCATATTCCTGGGCAAAAAATACCTCAGCTTCAAAGTACTCACGGTAACGCTGGAGTGAAGAAACCGGTACATGGCAAAAATGCACTTGGCGCGGGCGAATATCCGCTCCAGCCAACTCCCTAAATAGCCTGCAGGCGGCGCCCAAGGCCAGCTCGCTGTACTGCTCAGCAACACCAAGCCCTTCATAATGGCTAATGCGATAAGCGTAGAGTCTGCTATCGCGCTCAATTATTCGCCAGTGATCAGCCTGGTTGTGTAATACCATGTAGCGGTGGCTGGCACTCAACGCGGCATCCAGGTCTTTCTCTTTGAGCACCAACTTACCCAACACTCCAAGCATACGCAGGCCCTGCTGCTCCGCCAGCCGCAAGCCAAAGTCATTGCATTGCAGCTCACGCACACACAGGTTTAACAGGTCGATCAGAGTAGAGATTGGAATCAAGATATCCGGGCGACGCATACAATCTGCGGGTAGGCCAACCTCAGCGAGCAAATCTGAAGGTATTCCGCCCAACTGGGGAACCAGAGTGTTGAAACCCGCGAGGGTGCCGCTGCGAATTTCATAGGTGGGGCTCATCAATCCATCTCCACTGCCTGTCATAGCACAACCACAGCCATAGCCAGGCGCACCAGCTAGCATTGGGATCTACGGCCAATGCCAGGCGGTTAAAGTCCTAGGGAAGTATCCCAGGGATGATAACAGGGCAAATTTATTCCAGTAATCTTCACAAGACTGAAATGTGATAGGAAACCACCCTTCCCTTCGCAAACTAGTCCTGTATCTAAAGCTGGCAATCAATAGAGTTTCAGACAATTTTCTTGACGAACTTAGTCAGGATGACGATACGCTGCCCCTCGACACGCCCTTCAATGTGTTCTGGGTTATCCGTTAAACTGATACCACGAACTGCAGTACCGCGCTTGGCCACCAAACTGGCCCCTTTTACATCCAGATCCTTGATAATGGTCACACTATCACCTGCCTGCAGTTGCACGCCGTTGCTGTCGCGGTGAACAAGAATGTCGCCCGCTTGAGGTAGTGCACCGGCTTGGGCCCAGTTAAGAAGATCGTCATCCAGGTAAAGCATGTCTAGTAAATCCTGCGCCCAGGTTTCCGTAGACAGGCGCTTGAGAAGCCGCCAGGCCAAAACTTGCACCGCCGGCTCTTGGCTCCACATGCTGTCAGATAAACACTGCCAATGAGCGCTGTCGAGTTCGGCTGGATTGTTCAGCTGATCGCGGCAGGTCTGGCACAGGAGTAACTGGCCCTCCGTCCCGACAGGGGACTTCGGCAGTTCATAAGCTTCCAAATTATCCTGAGCTTTGCAGAGTTCGCACTGACCACCACTGCGCTGAAGCAGCTGTTCCTGACTGACCGCCATGGATTACCTCAAAAAGTGCGGAGTATACGCCCTCACTCGCTAATTCGTGCAACCCTACCAGAACCTATGAATCAATAAGAAAGTAAAATAAGACTGGGCCCCATCGGAGAATTCTCCTCACAGGGCCCAGAAAAATAAGTTAAGCCCCATAATGGGGCTACGGAAACTAGTGGTGAGCCGAAACCGCAGAGGCGAAGTGACCACCCTGCTTACTGGCAATGGCTGAGGTGATATCGCCGAGACTGAGAATGCCGACCATGCGCTTCTCACTATTTAGAACTGGCATTCGCCGTAGCAGCTGCTGTTCCATTTTGTGTACCGCGGAGAGTAGGTCATCCTCTTCCCAGCACCACTCAATGCCCTCAGTCATTACATCACGGGCAGTTAGGGAAGAAAGATTGCCTCCCTGCACAACACCGCGACATACGATATCTCGGTCGGTCACCATACCCACTAATCGATCGTTTTCACCGATGGGAACCGCACCGATATCCTCGTCCCGCAGGATTTTTGCCAATTCCTGTAGAGAGGTATCTGGTGTACACCAGGTCACACCCTGATGCATTGCCTGTTTCACTTTCATTTCTTTACCTCAACTAATACTGAAAACATACTTTTAAAGCGACGGAAGCCCGTCGCATGAAAAAATCAGTGCACTTCGATACGCTTTCTCTGTGGCGGGTGTCCTTCATGTCTGGGGACAGTCAGAGTCAGAATGCCATCTTTGAAATTCGCATCAATTTCATCTTCTCGAACATCTTCCCCCAGATTAAAACTACGCAGGAATTTTCCATAACGCCGCTCTTGTCGCAGAATTCGACCATCTTTTTCTTCCTTGATCTCGCGATGTACTTCCGCCTCTAGGGTTAAAACCCCATTCTCCAAAGTGATATTGATATCATTCTTACCGACACCGGGCAGTTCGGCACTGATTTCATATTTGTTTTTCCGTTCACTCACGTCGATACGTGGCGAAAAAAATCCCTCCCTTTCACTGCCGATAGCACGGCCAGGTGACAACATCTGCTCAAACATATTATCCAGATCCAGCAGGGAACCTCTGGGTATCAGACTCATACTTACAACCTCCATCTACCACTATGTCGCAAGAGGCGCAAGCTAGATCCACGGATCCGGCTTGCGCCTCTCACATCTTGATTTCATTCTAGGTAATCTCACGCCATCTGGTAGGAATATGTGCCTGCAATAACCATCACAAAAGGCATAAAGACAACTGTGGATATTTAGATTTTATCTATTTAGAAAATCTATAACGCTCTACGAAATGAACCGAAAAGCATCGCAGGCAAATCCCACTCCTCTATCCACAATTAACTCTCCAATATTCTAGAAAATGAAAAAAATTAGATAGTTACCCAATTAAATCCAGACAGATAGTGGATGGCGCTGAAATTAACTAGGATAAGAGAGAGTAAAAGAATGAGGATACGCTCATGGCTTTAGCATGGGTTCTTGTGGCCAACCAATCGCAAGCCAGAATATTTGAAGCACAAAAACGCGCCGGAAACCTCCACGAAATCGAAGCTCTCCTCCACCCTGAATCCCGACTATCGGGCCGCGATCTCGAAAGTGACGCCCCTGGACGCACTTTTGACAGCCGTGGCAAGGGTCGCCACACCATGGGTAATTTTTCCGATCTACGCCATCGCAACGGTGAGAAATTTGCCAGAGAGATTGCTCATACCTTAGAGCGGGGGCGACAGGAGGGACGCTACGAAAAACTTTATATCGTAGCCGAGCCATATATGGTGGGTAACCTACGGGATGCTCTCAAGACACCAACCCGCGCTACCATTGCAGGAGAGACCGGTAAGAATCTGGTAGAAAGCCAACCAGAAGAAATTCGTGCTCAGCTACCCATCTGGCTTTGATTGATTCCTCATTGAGGAAATCTGTTGGGAAGGCGGGGCTGAAAAAACAGCCCCTCAAGCCTTCTTAAATAGCATTCGCCATAAAATTAGCCTGTGCCTCTTAAGTCCCTTTAGAATCACTCAATAGATTCCCAATCAACTGATCCTTATCCTGCCAAAGTTTATACACCCAATGATTAAATTCAGCACGAAATACCTGATCATTCATATAATCAGCCGTAAAAAATTTATCTGGTATGCGAATCTGCTCCACCCGAACGACTACGCGCTTCACTTTTCCCGCAAGGAAATCCGCAAATGATGGGATACCATCTGGGTAGACAATGGTTACATTTAACAGGCGGTTAAGTTGCTCCCCCATACTTTGCATGGCAAAAGCAATACCACCAGACTTGGGCTTGAGCAAATAGTTAAAAGGGGAACCCTGCCTATCATGCTTTTCCTGAGTAAAACGCGTACCTTCCAGGAAATTCATAATACTGGTGGGAATTAATTTAAAGCGCTCACAAGCCTTTTTGGTTGACTCCAGATCTTTGCCGCGCATTTCCGGATGCTTCTCCAAATATGCCTTGCTATAACGCTTCATAAATGGAAAATCCAAAGCCCACCAACAGATACCCATTACAGGAACCTTGATAAGCTCCTGCTTGATAAAAAATTTCAGGAAAGGGATTTTTCGGTTAAAAATTGACTGTAGTACAAAGATATCCACCCAACTCTGGTGATTGGAGGTTACCAAATACCAGCCATCTTTTTTCAGCTCTCCTCCAATTTTCACATCCCACTCTGTCTTTTGAGTAAGTTTCATCCAGCCTTTATTCATGGTAATCCAGGCTTCAGCAATTGACATAAAAATGGATGTGTAGATTTTGCGCAGCGCTGAAAATGGAAAAATCAATCTCACGACAACAAAAAACAAAATGGGAATAAAGCAAAGGATTGTGCTGATGACCAGCAACACCGAAGCCAATATCAACAACACTGCCGAGGGAAGAAAATTTAACATCTTATGCTTCTAAAATAGTGGTAAAAGAGATTCCTAACGGACGCCCGAGAAAACCGTTTTTACATAGTAAACTCTGGCGCCCACATTCTTATTCTTATTCAACAACTCACAGATTCACCAGCCTAGAGGTTAGCCACCTCAATCATCATCGCCGTATACATTTTTAGGTTCAGCCGAAACTGTTCAACGGTAATAAATTCATGTTCTGAATGCCCGGAATAAGCAACTCCAGGCATAGAAGGCCCAAAGCTCACAGCATTAGGTAATAGCTTGGCATTGGTGGAACCACCAATCGCGACCGGCTCAGCCTTTTCCATACCGGTGAAATGACGAAAAACTTCTAGCAAAGGTTTCACGTGAGGAGCATCGTCTACTCGGTAGGGGTTCCCCAAAATCACTTTTGTATCTGCCAATGTGATACCCGAAAGTTCCTGCCACTCGGCCAAGGTAGAGTCAATCTCCTTTTCTAGCTGCGGGGCTGTTTTACCTGTGGGGCGACGCAGGTTGAGGTGGCTGATCAGTCCAGAGTCAGTCTCTTTCACCATGGTGACTGCCGCCGTCATTGGCCCCATAAATGCATCGTGATAAGCGATACTGCCAAACTTCTCAGCCAGGACCCCTGTGCCCACCAAGTCATTCAGATAGCGCACCGTCGCACCAGCGTCATTGGCGGGCCAATCGTAAACACTGAGCGCATCCGCAAGATAGGCGATCGCGTTTACCCCATGTTCAGGCTCTGAGCTGTGGGTAGCCACACCGCGAGCCACTACCTCTAAACTGCCATTACCGCTTTTAAACTCATATGAGACATGCTTGTTCTGAACGGCGCGAGCGCGGATAGCCGAAACTAACTCAGCATTAACATTTCCCAGCAAAGCACGCGCCTCATCCGGCACCTGGCTACGAAAATAGCCACCTGAGAAACTTTTTATGTAAGGCTTATCGAAGTTCGCTGCCAGTACACCAGCAGTGGTGACCTGCACCTCACTCCAGCCCTTCTCGGCAGTCACTACCGGGTAATTAGCGTCGATGGTGATGTTGTAGGAAGGGATTGGATAAGTTTTCAGGAATTCCTTGAGGGGCTCCCAGTCAGACTCTTCCGCCAAATAGATCAGAAGTTCAACCCTGCGCTTCATGGGCACCGCCTGATCCTTAATCGCTTTCATAGCATAAAGGGCCGTAGCGATCGGACCTTTATCATCCTCACTACCACGGGCAATCAGCCTGCCTGGCTCACTTTCCGCATCCAACATAAACGGGCTTTTCTGCCACTTGGCCGGGTTGGCTGGCTGGACATCCCCATGGGTAACAATACCCACTTTCTCAGCCCCCTCACCCAGGGCAATTACCACAACATGGCCGAAATCCTGATACTCCAGCCCCAGCTCCCGAGCCTTATCCTGTAGAGTGTCCTTGAAGCCTGTAAACTCAGGGTTGCGCTCCAAAGGCAGGTCTTCGCGAGCTACCGTTTCAAAGCGTACCAAGCTCGCTAAGGTCTCAGTCATGGCTTCTTCATATTTTTCAACTGCATAGTCAGAAGCCTCCTGTGCCTGAGAAGACACACCAGCGACAACAGGTGCTGACAGGGTTGCAGAGAGAAACAGCGGTAAAAGAGCATTTCGTAACTTCATAAGCACCCCAGGTAAATAAAAGTGCCATTGTACATCTCCAGCCAATGGCATGACCCACCAATTCATCCCAGTCTCTGTGTTAATAATCTCCAGTCACAGTTTCCTGAGCCGAACCTATACCAATGCCTCACTGCTAAACTAATATCCTGGCAATGTAATAGGTGTTCCCAGGCCTCCTCAATCAGCACTACTTTAATATTCCTACAATTGAATAAATCTGGCGATAATTCACGGCTCGATTGGATCATAGCCAGCAAATGTGACTTCACTTATCACTTGCCAAGCCTATAAGCCACTTATAGTGGTTTTTCAGGGTTGCTAAAATTTGGGGAGCTTAACGCGAGGCTGGAGCAGCGCATGACCACGTCCAATGGCAAACATTTCCATCGCAAGCAATGGCTGAGTGTCCAGCAGGCCGTCAGCCACTTGAGCGCCCTAGCAGAGGAACCCCTAACCAGCATCCATCTTGCAGATTTAGCCGAGGAAAAGCTCCTCGATCTCTACTGGTATCGTCCGGGGCAGAAACTGACCTTTCTCAATCGCGAGGGGCAGAGGGAATTGATTGAGCCACTGCGCCTGTGCTCAGAGAACCGCAGTGACTGGCGGGCCCTTGTCGGTATCTTGCGACACAGCCCCGCCCTACCCGCTTATGAGCAAGACACCCCTCTACTCGAGGACGCCGAGGGCAATCGCCTGCGAATCACGTTTGACTATCATCAACGCCCTGAGCCCTTCAGTGGCCGCTGGTACCCTAGCCTGGCAGAGCTGGTATTGAAGCGCAGCGACTTGGAGAGGCTAGAGCCACGGCTGTTCTCCAGCCAGGAAACTGAAGACAAACTGGAGCGGCAGTTAATGCTCGACGTGATCTGGCAGCTTGAACAATTAGCCCTGGACCGCGAACATCACTCCACCAGCTGGCTGGCTGAGCAGCTGGCACAGCGATCTACAGCCCTGGACAGAGGGGCCTGCGAGCGGATTCTTCTTGCCGCAGAACGTGAGGGTAATCGGAGCCGCCACCACTAACAGCACAATTATTGCGCTTTCTGTCTCTTTTATTAGTCACCTGAGCTTAATTGATCTCTCTCGCAAAGATTCCCTTCAGCCATTGGTCATAGACAACAAAAACGATACCCTAGCGCCAAGTTATAATCCGCTAACGGGGTGAGTGCGAATGTAGCCTCTCCAGACCTTCTTCAAGCAGAAAGAAAAACCCTGGCGGGATTCGAGGCTAATCAAATCAGCATACTAAAGCCTCATCAATTTACCCGATCAATAAACACACTTGGAGAAAGAGCTTGCAAGCTCGTAACAACCAAAATAACTACGGCTGGGTCGCGATTATGCTGCACTGGCTAATGGCCCCAGCGATCATAGGCCTCTTTGTGCTCGGCTGGTGGATGCGTCAGCTGTCCTATTATGACCCCTGGTATCAGCAGGCCCCCAGCATCCATAAAGGCATAGGTATTTTGCTATTGATTGCTCTGGTGCTTCGCTTGCTGTGGCGTTCAGTGAATATCACCCCCAGGGCTGCCCCAGGAACGCCTCGCTGGCAAGCACTCACTGCCAGTGGCATACACAACCTCATCTACCTGCTTCTATTGGCCATTATGCTATCGGGTTACCTGATATCGACCGCCGATGGACGCCCCATTGATGTATTCGGTTGGTTTAGCGTAGCGGCTACTATCCAAGGCATTCCCAATCAGGAAGACATTGCCGGGAGCCTTCACGAAATTCTGGCTTGGACTTTGATCATCTTGGTCAGCCTTCACGCCCTGGCGGCATTGAAGCATCATTTTTTCGACAAGGACGTAACACTTCGCAGGATGCTTGGACTATCTGGCATGCCGACCCGTCCGAATAAGCAAAATACAGTTACAACCACAAAAAAGGAAATCTCCCTATGAAGAAGCTCACCGCCCTTCTTTTCGCTGCCCTGCTCGGCACCACAGCCCAAGCGGCGGAATATAAAATCGATACCAAAGGCGCCCATGCCTTCGTCCAGTTTCGCATTAAACACCTGGGATATAGCTGGCTCTATGGACGCTTTGACGATTTCAACGGTTCATTCTTTTATGATGACAAGGCACCGGAAAAATCTACTGTAAACGTCAATATCGACGTAACCAGCCTTAACAGTAATCACGCCGAGCGCGACAAGCACCTGCGCGGTTCCGACTTCCTCCACACGGAAAAATTCCCCACAGCAACCTTCAAAAGCACCAGCTTTGAACCAACAGAAGACGGAAAGGCACTGCTGAAAGGTGAGCTAACCCTACGTGGGGTAACCAAGCCGCTAACTATCGACGTTACCAATATTGGGGGCGGTAAGGACCCCTGGGGTGGCTACCGTCAGGGCTTCAGTGGCACTGCAGAGTTTGATCTGAAGGATTTCGGTATCGACTACAATCTGGGCCCAGCCTCCCAGAAGGTTGAAATGATTCTGGATATTGAAGGCATCCGTATCTAAACCTATTTAGAAACTCTTATTCCTTTGACAGCCCGATTTACAACAAATCGGGCTCCTATCCCTCAAGCACCCATTTAACACCACTTGGCAGAAACTGCCGCAAAAATGGCATTTTTAAGCGCTAGCAGATCCATTAGATTAGTGCCAAATGGCCTACAGCTCCCTAAAACTAATACTTAAAGAATCTCTCAGCTTTAGCTAAATACTGGAGAAAAGACATCTGACAGCTAGCCCAGATGGCAGTAAAGAAACTGTAAGCACTTAAAATTTTAACCAGTTCACAATTAGTAAGCACAAACTATTACGCTACTTTTGACGACAGCAAAGTTTTTCAGTGAAAATAGCAACCATTAGTAGTAGCAGTGATTACAATCATTCCACAGTAGGTATAAAGAACCTCAAACTTATTTACAGCCAGACTCCTAGTGAGCGCCCACTTCTCCCTTAGAGGGGGAAAATAGCCAGACTCTCTTGGCCTTGTAGAGCGAATCTCAAAGAATCTGGACAATAGCACTTGTAGGTTACTTTTATTGCTGCCGAGTGAGCAATCCCATCTGCAGCATTGAACTGCCAACAATTCTGGCAAGCAGCTCTAGCTCAGCGCCCGACGCAACCCGGAGAAAAAGGACAAGATAATGGCTTGCTTACAGCATCCAGATAGGGACCAACCCGTATACCTGATGGCACACCACACCATCGGCCGCCGTCAAGGGGCCGTGGATACCCGTATCACCAGTGCCGAAATCTCTGGTATTCACGCGGCCATTCAGTGGACCGGCACGCATTGGAATATTCGCGATCTTAGTCGCAATGGAACCTGGCTAAATGGCCAGCAACTGGTTCCAGCCAAGAGCTACCCATTGCAAACCGGCGACAAGATCTGTTTCGGGCGAGTCAATAACCCCGCTTGGATTGTCGAGAATCTCGACGCCCCAGAAAACTTGTTGATTGACCTGAAGACTGGTGAAGCCCAGCTATTGGAGCAATACCACCTGCTACCGGACGAGAGCGAGCCCCTCGCCAGCTTGCATTTCAGCCCCGTTACCGCCCAATGGCAATACGAGTTTACCGGTAGCACCGGCGAAGGGGGCAGCAAGAGCATGGTCAATCACGGGGATCGTATTGATTGCGGCCTGCAGAGCTGGCAACTGTTTCTCGCCGACAACCAAGGGGCAACCAAAGAACTCTCTTTACAGCAGTTATCCATTACAGATTTCGGCCTGCGCTTCTCTGTCAGCTCCCACGAGGAACATGTACAACTGCAGCTGCAGCGAGAGGGTATGAAGCAGTCCCTGCCCGCACGCATTCACAACTACCTGCTGCTGTACCTGGCTCGAGCACGCTTCCGTGATATGCAAAACGACATGGATACAGACTCCCAAGGCTGGGTTTCCATCCAGGTAGCCACTCACGAGCTGGGCATCACCGTCAACCACCTGAACACCCAGATTTTCCGCGCACGCAAGCAGATCTCTGAATCCTTGCCAGATGCCGTAGATACCTCAAACTTAGTAGAGCGACGCTCCTGGGAGATCCGCCTGGGCTGTCACCAATTTGAAATCTATAAGGGTACTCAACTGGAAGCAAAGACCGAGCTGCAGGAAGTGTAAGGTCTTATCGCTATTTCTAGCTCAGCAAAGCCGATCTGTACCTATAGCGATCATCCTATAAGTACAGATCTTATGCCATCCCTTCGTCTGCTGTTATAAACAACAAAGCCTTTCCTGCCACATATGACTTTCCATCAGAGTGAACTCATCTCACGGATTCGCGTAGTGAAACTCTCACGCCTCTCCTCTTAAAGTAAAGACTTTTTAGACGTTAGGCAGTCTCTTTTTGCAACCGATAGCAATCCAAATGAAATGGAATAACGTGAACCATTTCCTCTGAAATGGAGACAGATAGCTTCACGAAAATGTACTATCGGGTAGAATCCCCTATCCATCCGAAAAGAACTAAATACAATGGACGTAGTTGCGCTGGAGAAAACTGAGGTATATCAAGGTCGCTATAGGGTAGAGCGCACCCTTGGCGCCGGCGGTATGGGTGTTGTTTATCTGGCTGAAGACGTAAAGCTGGGGCGCAAGGTCGCCATCAAGCAGCTGCGCTCTGATATGACCGGCAACTCTGCCGAAGCCCGTTTTCGCAGCGAAGCGCAATTATTAGCCAGACTGAACCACCCCAACATTGTACGTCTGTACGATGTTCTGGAAGAAGATCATAATATCGCTCTGGTTATGGAGCTGGTTGAAGGGGTTACTCTCAAAGAGTGGATACGCGAACGTACCGCCACGCTAGCTGAGAAACTCGATTTACTGATGCAGATTTGCCAAGGACTCGGCAAAGCCCATTGCCTGGGGATTATCCACCGGGATTTGAAACCCGAAAACATCCTGGTCACTAATGATGGTGTAGCCAAAATCACCGACTTCGGTATCGCCAAAGCCCTCGACTGCGACCAGCAACTCACCAGAGAGGACCATATCGCTGGTAGCGTTCAGGCCATGTCCCCCGAGCAGTTACAAGGCACCAGTCTCGATGCTCGTAGCGATTTATTCAGTCTGGGCAGTATTGCCTATGAATTACTCTGTGGGAGCAAACCCTTTGAGCGAGGTGATAAGAGCGCACTGGCTTTTGCCCAGCAGATTACGAGCAAGCCCCATATTCCGCCGCAACAAGCTTGGCCAGAAATTCCCAAGCCGTTAGCCGCGCTATTAGACCGGCTTTTGGGCAAACGCCCAGAACAGCGGCCAGAATCCGCAGAAAGAGTCTATGAGGCTCTCGAACTGGTGAGAAAGCATGGCATTGATGCGAATACCCAGCAATATTCTGAAACTGTTACTCAGCTTTTAATTAGACCTCGTAGAAAAAGAGGTCTCATTTTAACAACGCTAACGGGAGTGGTCCTTCTTGGGGTATGCGCACTTTGGGGGTGGCGAACGTTTATGCAACTATCACCACAGTATATCGCTGTTCTCCCAGTAGAACTAAGTGGCGAGGTCAATGGTGGTGAAGATGCAAAAGTTCTAATTAAAGCAATGGTTCGCCAAGCTTTACTCAGTGCCCCCTCTCGACTTAAGTCCAGCGCACTAGTCAGCTTTGAAGCAAGAGGGGAATCTAACTTAGATCAACAACTACAAAGCCTCAAAGATAAAGGGGTAACCGACGCCCTTCGCGCCCGCCTGGCTTGCGTGCAAACTCGCTGTAATATCGAGCTTCAAAAAATCCAAGTTGAGGATAACCAAATCAGAGAGCAGGCTAATTTTGTATTTCTCAGCAACGAACCCCAAGAGGCTCAGTATACTATCCGCAATAGTACACTTGAACTTTTCGCCTCTAGTTATCGTAGCGAATCCACTGCAGAAGTAAGAATGAGACCAGCTGATTACAATAGCTACCTTGAGATTCTTGCAAAACGTAGTAAAGCTGAGCCAATGCAATTCTCAGACCTTGACTTAGTTGAAGAATTAATTGCACGGTACCCGAGAAACCTAAACCTCTACTCTCTATATGCATGGGCTGCTTCTAAAAAGTTCATAGCAACCAATAACAGTAAACTTCTCACCAAAGCCTTACGAGTACTCTCAAGTGCAGATGTTTCTAACACAGAACAAGCAGCAATACTTGAGGCTAAACTTTTAATTCAGTCTCTGGGGCTCGATCTAGATGAAGATAGTTTTACCTCAACACTGAAAAGATTGCAGCGAAGAGGATACCCTTCAGCACATATGCTAGCTCAATTCTCCCGCTTTCTATATATGACGGGAGATTACTCTAAGGGGCTAGCTTTTGCAGAACAAGCAGCAGCCTTACATCCATCCTCGCTAAATATGCACCTTATTGCCATTAATCACATGGCGACCGGAGACTACGTATCAACAAGAAAAGTTTTATTAAGCCTGATTAATGAATCTCCAGAATACTGGCCAGCCTATGCTGTGTTAGGGACAATTGAGCTAGAAAGCGGCAATCTAGATCTTGCAGAGAAAGCCATAAAAGCTATTCCCGCCAATGCCCGAAGCTGGCGCACAACCTCCAATCTGGGAATAATTTCCTTTTTTAAAGGAAACTACACTGAAGCACTAAAAGTTTATCAAGATGTCTTAAAGGCCTCTCCAAATAATATTCAAATGCTTGGCCAAATAGCTGAAGTCTATTCAATGCTCTCTGATCAGGCTAACGCAGCAAAATATTATGAAAAAATAATAAACCTTACCAGTAATGCCTCTAGCAACTCTAGCTTAGTCGCTCGGCAATATCGTGCACAGGCTCTAGCTAACTTGGAAGCAACTTCGGACTCGATTGCTTTGATAATGGATTTACTGAGAGAATCGCCAGATGACACCTATGTAAAATACACAGCAGCGCAAGTTTATGCTCTTGCCGGAGAGTGGCAGTCTGCTAATTACCACCTAGAACAATTGCTAGCCCAAGGGATGGGAGAAGAGTGGTTTTCACTCCCCCCATTTCAGCAGCTCTGTGTTCAACCCCAGGCCTCAAAAACTGTGATCAACTCTATTTGTCAAAATTAGAGTTTTTCATCAGTTCTCAGCTGGCGGTAATGGGTCAACCCCTGCTCTCGGGTCACCAGAAACAAAATGCATCCCAGTTACAGGGTCCACACACATCCACAAAAAGTTAAACCGATCCGGGATTCGATCATGGTCTCGGATTTTAATAACCAACTTTGTGTAATCTCCACCTACTTCCCGTGCACGCGCACGGAATTGGTGACGAAAATCGGGAGTTAAAGCGATAATACCGTCCAACTTATGGTCTTGCTTATAGCGAACAAATTCCAACTCACGACCTGGAACTTCAGATAGATCTAAGGTGATCTTTAAGGTAAGTACGCCACCCTTATGGGTTTTGAAAAGCATATTGCCAAAATGCTCCTCCGGATTATCGGCATTAAACAGCGGCCAGTACTGCGGCTCACCATCTTTTTGCTCTCTGGGCCTCAAAACCAGATCCAGCTTCAAGCCCTCTTCAGGTACCTCGCACTCGAGTACGGGTAAATCGGCACAAGTGCTCATCGTTCATCCCCTTGTAAGCATTTGTTATTTGGTGTCATCCTAAGACGTTTTTATTCGTGTAAAATACGTCTGTGACTGCGTCATAATAACCAGTTCAGCTCTGAAAAAAAGCCGGCAGTATAGCCACTGCCGGCCCGGAATGATGGTCCCAACCATCGACGGTTACAACAACACTATCAAGAGCAAAATTTGGCATCCGTGCCTCGGGCAAGCTCATCCACAAGGTCCGACTAAGACTCTGCACCCGTCGGTTCCAGCTTGTCCGCTCAGCTTGCGCTGATTCTTCCCGCTTCTCGCACCTCCGACAGTGCGAGAATACAAAATCCATCCGAAATGTTGTGGGGGCTGCCCATCCGTGGCAGGGAACCGCTTTCACAATCTCCCGTACCCCCTCAACTGGTAGCTACTTTACGAATTCGGGAATTACAGGTCTATCACGGCCAATTACAAGGAATTACACGCCAAGTATTTTATCCTTTCTCTCAGGCTGTTAGAGTCATCTAATAACAAAAAGCATCACCTGATGAGGATACGATGGAAGCGAATCTCGAAGATGTAAAAATTCTCTCTCCCCGACGCAACAGCACTGAGGCCACTAATATTGCGGAGCTTGCTCGGGAGCAACTCCAGCATTTTTGTATTGATCGGGAGTCGGAGCACGGGCGTTTACTGGAGCAAACTGCGGCGCTGTTATATCAAGCACAGGGCAACTTGAACCAGCTGTGGAGTCAGGTAAGCGAAACTCTGAACCGATTGGATCGGTCCGACAAGATTGCCTACTTCAATGCCAAGCGCTTTATGAGTTTCCAGCTGGCAAAACTATTGGACACCCTTCAAAATCCGTTGCGCGCCAGCTTTCAGAGTCTGCAGGGAGATGATTTCAATATCACCACCCGCGGTGGCTACCCACTGTTCGATAATATCCCGGCGATTTTTTCTGCTACGCCGGTGATTGCACGCACCGCCACTTATATCTATGCCTGTACCGAGTGGATAGACGACGCCTTCCGCGGCCGTGAACCCAGCCACGATATCTACTCGCGCCTACTCAACCCTACCTCGATCTCCCTGGCCAACGCCATTGTGGATTTGGAGTGCGGACCGGCAGCCAATGAGTATATGGCCTGGAACTTCAATTCCGGTATGGCCGCCATTGACTCACTACTCTCCAATCAGCTGCGCCGCGACGATATTTTAATCGTCTCACGCAATATCTATGGCGGCGTACACCAGCTCTTACAGGACTTTTATGCTCGACCAGACAAACTGGCGATCCAGCTGGTTTGGTTTGACGGCACCAGCGGTAAAGACTTCGAAAAACTACTGGCCGACACACAGCGCGATTACGCCGATGCCCTTCAGCAAGGCTCCAAGCTCCACGTCTATATCGAATCGCCCTGCAACCCCCACGGTATCATGTTGGACGTACCCGCTATCTGTAAGGCTGCACACCAGGAAAATATTCTGATCAGCCTGGATGCCACCCTGGCCACCCCCTTCCTCTACCAACCACTGCGACGCCAAGATCGCGAGGAGCGTCCAGACTTTGTTGTGCACTCCTACACCAAAGACATTGGCGGCACCGGTGCCGCAACCGCTGGCGTGGTGATTGGGGAAAACCACCGTATGTTTATTCCCAAGGGCGACAGTGCCAAGGGGCTGAACTGGGATCAGTGCATGTTCTGGGATGTGTATTACATCAAAGGCGCTTTCCTAGATGCGGATAAAGCCTGGGAGGTGCACTGTGGTATGCGCACTCTGGAAATGCGTATGTTGACCAAGTGTATCAATACCCAGTGCCTCAGCCATTTCTTCGCCAGTCACAGCAAAATTCGTGTGAACAGCCATGCGGTGGAAAGCCATCCGAACGCGAAGCTACGCAAAGCCTTGATGCGCTATCAGCTGCCAACCCCATTATTTAGTATTGATATGGAAGCGGCACAGATTCCCACAGAGGCTTTCAAAAGTTTCTTCGATGCGCTGGAGCCCGCATTTGGACAGATGGTAAGCCTGGGGCAGACCAATACCATGGTGCTTTGCCCCGCGTTGACTTCTCACTCCGAACTTTCTCCTCAGGCCATGGAAGCGGCGGGTATATTCGCAACCACAATCCGAATATCGGTGGGAGATGAAAATATGGCCCAGCTAGCGGCTCATGTGATCAGCTGTGCGCGTTTACATCTGGACCCGGTCAGCCCTGGGTTTAGTGAAGGCTTTATCTCACCGCAGGAAGCGGATGCTACCTTCACCCGCTTCTATCTGGAATCGCATAAAAAAGTTGTAGAAGCACAACCGAAAATCACCGACTACCTGTAAAAATCTGAAAAGCGGGCGCGCAGCAATTATCCCCTGCCGTGGCCCGCTTGTTGCACTACCCTATATCCCGTAGTATCACCGCTTCTGTCCATAATTTAATCAAACAAAATGCCGAATTTTTCTGCCCACTTTCTGGCCTGGGTGCTCTTCTGTCTCTCAACTCTGGCGCTGGCACAGGGATATGAGCAGCTTTACAGCGACTATCGCGGTAGCCTCTATCAAATACGCTTAATTGAAAAATCTTCTAATTCGAAAGCCGGGCTCGGCTCAGGATTCCAGATTTCCGCCGATGGTCTACTCGCCACCAATTACCACGTTGTCGCGCAAGCAGTTAGCGATCCGGATAAATATATACTGGAATATCTTTCAACCGATGGCACCAAGGGCACCCTAGAGCTCTTGGATATTGATGTCGTCAACGACTTGGCGCTACTGCGCCAGGACAAGCCAGGCAAAGAATACTTGCAACTCGCCACCGAAACCCCAAAGCAAGGCGAAACCATAGTCTCCCTCGGTAATCCTCTGGATCTAGGGATGACCCTGATCCCTGGCACTTACAACGGTATCGCCGGAGGTAGTTTTTACGATCGTATTCATTTTGCCGGTTCTATTAATCCCGGCATGAGTGGTGGCCCGGCTATTAATACTCGCGGCCAAGTAGTGGGGATCAATGTGGCAACTGCCGGTAACCAGGTAAGCTTCCTGGTTCCGGTGGATAAACTTATCAACTTGTTAAAGCACTTCCATCAACGCAATGTGGCACTGGACCTACAAAAGGTCACCTACCAGCAGCTGCTCGACAATCAACAGCGTATTATCGACTCCATTCTGGAGGCGGACTGGCAGCGCCGCTCCCTCGGCGAGGCCAAGGTTGTTGGGGAAATAGTGCCCGCCATTAAGTGCTGGGGCAACAGTGAGGAAGATAGCGACAATCCTATTAAACGCATCGATAAAGGTTGTACTGGGCAGGATGTGATTTTTCTCTCCGACGACTTTAACACCGGTCGAGTGGAGTACGAGTTTTTCTGGCTCGAATCTGAAGGTTTTCTACCGGCACGCTTTTATGCGGAATACGAGCATCAGATGAGCACTTTTTATCCTGGCAACAGTGCCGGTGAAGAGGATGTCACCAACTTCCGCTGCCGCCAGAACTTTACCTCCCAGCCGCGCAATGGCAATGGCCCCGTATCCAAACCAGAGCGCAGTAAAAAACCGCTAATTAGCCGCACCAGTTACTGTGTAAGACGCTATAAAAACTTCCCCGATCTATACGATATCTTTTTCTTGAGCCTCAGCGTGGACCAAAAGAATCGCGCGCTGGTCAGCCACTTTACTCTATCCGGCTTTACCCGGGAGTCTGCCGACGCCTTTGCCGAGAAGTTCACGAGCGAAATCCAATGGCACTGATAATTGAAGAACTCAACCGCGCTCACCGGGTGCAGGTGCGCTACCGAGTGGAAGGTGAAAAGTTCACCCTGGGCCGCGCCTATAGCAACGATGCAATCTTGGAAGACATCCACACAGATGGGCGCCATGCAGAAATTCGTCGGGAAGAAGATGGCAGTTATATTCTGCACGATTTGAATACGGTGAATGGCAGCCAGCTACTGGGGAATCTGAAAGACCGATCGGTTAAGCCGGGGGAGATCTCCTCCCATCAGATTACCTCTGGGGATCTAATACAATGTGGTAAGTCGCGCTTACGAATATTTAATTGCGATGACGATGTTGCCGAGGCTACCCCTCTGCATTCGCTGGAAAACCTGTTTGCCAGCCTATCCAACCCTCTGTACGCCACACTCCTGGTACTCGCCGTAGCTCTGTCCACGGTACTGCTCAGCTACCTCGGCTACGCGCGTACTTATCAATGGACCATCGCCGTCAACATCTTAATCAGTGCGGTGATCGGCTTGGTGATTTATGCGGGTGCCTGGGCTTTTGTAGGCAGGGTGGTACGCCACGAAACACACTTCTTTGCCCACCTTTCCATCGCCGCTATGGGCGTACTCACTTACGCCGTCTGGGAATGGTTCGGCAGTATACTGAATTACAACTTCGCCATAGGGGATACCATGGAGGTTCTGGACTTCCTGGTACTCGCTGTCATTTTGCCCGCTATGCTCTGGTGCGCTTGTTATCTGGCCACCAACTTAGGCCGCGCCTGGCGCTGGGCGGTAGCACTAGTACTGCCACTCGGCTTTTTAGGCCTCAGTCTGGTGGAAACGATCAGCTCGATCGATGACTTCCGCGAAACACCGGCGCTCTCCACTGAGCTCAAATACGATAATATGTTGTTGCGTAAACCGGTGCCCATGCAGGAATTTATCACCGGTTCGGCCGCACTATTTGATATTCCTATCAAAAAAGAAGAGCCGGAAAATGAGAGCAAGGAGAGCCCTTCCGCAGAAAACGAGAACGCAGAGGTAGAGCAGTGAATACAGTGTTTTGGAGCCCCGGCCTGGAACAGTTGGAACCTTACACTCCCGGTGAGCAGCCCAGCGGTACAACTCTGATTAAACTGAACACCAACGAGAACCCCTACCCCGCTTCGCCCCAAGCACTGGCGCTATTAGCACAGAGAGATTTTGCCGACGCCCTGCGTCGCTATCCCGACCCAGAGTCCTGTGAGTTGCGCGCAGCCATTGCCACGCGATATGGACTGAATGACAGGCAAGTTTTCGTCGGTAATGGTTCCGACGAGGTCCTGGCGCTGAGTTTTTATAGTTTTTTCCGCCGCAACGAACCCTTACTGTTTCCCGATATCACCTACAGCTTCTACCCGGTGTACTGCCAGCTTTTCGACATAGAGTCCCGCAGTATTCCCCTCTCAGAAGATTTTAGTCTCAATGTGGAGGATTTCTCGGGTACTGCCGCTGGAATTATTATCCCCAATCCCAACGCCCCGACAGGACGCCACTTATCACTCGATAGAATTGAAGCACTACTGCAGCTACAACCAGAGCGAGTGGTGATCATTGATGAAGCCTACATCGATTTTGGGGGGGAAAGCGCCACCCAATTGATCGAGCAATACCCCAATCTGCTGGTCATTCACACCCTGTCTAAGTCTTATGCTCTGGCAGGTCTGCGCCTCGGCTTTGCTATGGGGCAGGAACACCTGATTGAGGGGCTGCTGCGCGCCAAGAACTCATTCAATTCTTATCCTATCGATGCCATCGCACAGGAAGTGGCTACTGCAGCCATCCGCGATAGGGCTTGGCATGAAAACAACTGCAGCAAGGTTGTCGCCACACGCTCTCGCACAGAAGAGGCACTGCTTGAACTGGGGTTTGAAGTTATACCTTCCAAAGCGAATTTCATACTGGCGAAGCCCCCTGCCCCTGGTGCCGAGGCCCTCTACCTGGCACTGCGCAAACTGGGCATTCTGGTGAGATACTTCAATAAGCCCCGCATCAGTGAATACCTGCGTATCTCTATTGGCACAGATCAGGAAATGGACCAACTGATAGGGAACTGTAAAGAGATACTTGCGTCACAGAGCTAGTAAACTGTCAGTCTATACTCGTCGGGTCCGCGCCCAGCGCAACCCGACCACCAGACTTATCGGTAACTAGGGATTTATGTCTCTCTTATTTAATCGCCCCAAACTGTTCGCCAATACCAAGCTCTTCGCCAGCGCTCTGGCTCTAGCCACCGCCATCCTGAGCTATCAGGCCCAGGCCAACCCCTGGGAGGAGAGTGAGAGCCCCAGCGCACAGAACCCAGCCAGCATAGGCACCTATACCAATGGCTGTCTCGCGGGAGGAGAAACCCTGCCTCTACGTGGCGAGGGCTATCAACTGGTGCGCACCGGCCGCGATCGCCACTTCGCCCATCCGGACACCATCGCCTTCCTCAAGGACTTTTCCCGGAGTGTTGCACGGAATAATCTCGGCAGAATTCAGATCGGCGATATGTCCATGGCGCGAGGTGGTCCCTTTGGCAGTGGAGGGCACAGTAGCCATCAGACCGGCCTTGATGTGGATATTTGGTTTTCACAAGACAAGCGCGCCGCAGAGCGGGCACTGACAGAGTGGGAGCGCGATAATATCTCCGCTATCCCTCTGGCGGATACCCGCGAACATCGCTTGGTCAAAGAAAATTGGGACGAACGAGTCCCCAAGATCCTGCGTATGGCCGCAGAGGATCAGCGGGTAGAGCGGATTTTTGTCCATCCCACCATCAAGCGTCACTTATGTGAAATTTCGGGTGTTGACAATGATTGGCTACGCAAAGTACGCCCTTGGTGGGGACACAATTACCATTTTCATGTGCGGCTTGCCTGCCCGGCCGGCAGCAGTGACTGCAAGCCTCAGGCTCCAGTGCGCACCACACCCTGCGGTAATGACCTGGACTGGTGGTTCAGCGAAGAATTCTACGCAATACTGAACGGCACTAAGGCCCAGCCGACAAAACCCAAACCCAAGACGATGCCGCAGCAGTGCCAGCAGGTTTTACTGGCGCCTCCAGCTGGCACCACGATGGAATAACTTTATGATCAACACCTTGCTTATCTGCGGCGGTGGCAGCAGCGAGCACGAAGTGTCCTTGCGCACCGCAGATTTTATTGAAGGACAATTGGCCGAATCCGAAGATATCGCCCTGATGCGAGTTGAGATGGATGCTAGCGGCTGCCTGACTGATAAAGAAGGTCGCGTCTATCATATCTTTTACGATGGCAAGATTCGCGATGAAGCCGGCAATGCCTGGGATGTGGATTACGTCATCCCAGCAATTCACGGTTACCCAGGAGAAACTGGCGACCTGCAATCCCAGCTCGAGATGTTCGGCATCCCCTATTTCGGTTCAGCACCGGAGGCGAGCAAAATTTGTTTTAACAAGATTAAAACGAAAATGTGGCTGAGCGCGCTAGGGATCGATAACACCCCCTATCTGTTTCTACACAGCTTGGAGGCTGAAGAGTTGAGTAAGGCCCACGCCGCACTGGAAGAGTGGGAAGCGGTCTTTATCAAAGCTTCAAACCAGGGTTCCTCGGTGGGCTGCTTTAAAGTCAGCCATAAGGAAGATTTGGAAGATGCAATCGCAGAAGCCTTTACCCTCTCATCCTATGTATTGGTAGAAAAAGCCCTCAATGCCCGCGAACTCGAGGTGGCAGTTTACACTTATGGCGAAGAGCTCATAGCCACTCATCCCGGTGAGGTCCGCGCGCCAGCAGATACTTTTTATACCTATAAGGAAAAATATGCCGCAGGCAGTCGCGCCGAGACGTTTATTAAAGCTGAGGGTCTGAGCGAAGAGCAATTGGCTTGGATTCAGGAAGTTTCGATACGTACTTTTAAGGCCCTAAAGCTGAAAGATCTCTCTCGCATCGATTTTTTCCTAACAGACGAAGGGGAGCTCTATCTAAATGAAGTCAATACTTTCCCCGGAATGACCCCCAACTCTATGTTCCCCAAAATGATGCAAAACCATGGCCATGATTTTACTGAATATCTGACGGGTCAAATTCGTTCCGCGGTAAAACAATCGCTTAAATAAATACTACCTTGAACCCCACTCAGAAAATTGACATTAAAAAAAGGGGCAATAGCCCCTTTTTTTAATGTCAGTAAACGAAACACAACTAGTGCAACAACCAATCCTGTTGCCGCCTACGGGAAAATTGGCTGCGCAGAAACTCCATCTGATCCCCGCGAATCCGCTCACTATTAATCAAAGCCAGATATTCTGCAGCATTGGGACAAAAGGGCAGAGCCAGTAATTCCATATCAATATCTTCAAGTAAAAAATTGCCCTTATGCTGATTACAGCGGCGACAGGCTGTGACCACATTTTCCCAAGAGTCCATCCCTCCCTTCGACACTGGGATAACATGATCTCGAGTTAGCTCAGCTGACTTAAAAATACTCCCGCAGTAGAGGCAGGTGTGCACATCACGAAAAAAAAGTGCGCGGTTTGTAAGCGGCGGACGGTTGCGTGGCCGCGCCATTCGAGCACCGCCACAGGCGATAATTGATGCCAGATCCAGGGCCGAACGCTCTCCATGTCGATTAAACCCGCCCCTTACCCTCTGTACTATGCCCCCCAAAGACCAGGTAACCAGATCCCGGACGTATAAACAGGAAGCCTCCTGCCAAGTGAGCCAGTCCAATGGCTGTCCCGCCAAATTCAGGCGCAAAATGCGTGCTTGCATGACTTCGCCTCCCCACAGTTAGACAGAAGAACCCGGCCTACTACTACAGCTAACCAAGCGGATGCTTTTCCGGCACTCAAGTATCTGATTTGACGTGCTGCCTGGAAGAAAGAGATAGATAAATAAGGCTGAACTTGAGAGTCCAGTTTGGATAAGGCGTTAAAGTGATAAGGGCGATAACCCGCTGATGATTTCAATGGCGAGAGGACAAGAGTCCGGCAGTGAGAGAATGCCAGAGTGTAAACGGGCACTGCTAATGATTGATTGCTGAATGCGCCATCCTCCACCGGCCCGAGCAATAATGGCCGACCTCTCATCATTAAAGCGGATAAATATTACAAATTCCAGATAGAAGCAGACCTGGCTTACAAAAAGTACCGACCGTGAATAATTAAGGACTAGAAAGGACGAAGATTAAGTAAAGAATTACTATTAAAAGTTATTTGAACAAATATAAATTCTTCGAGCATGTAAAACACCGCCCAGGCAATCCGGCCCGGGCGGTGCGTCTCACAGGATGGTGCCCATATCCTTAGGGCGAGCGGCGCATTCCTTTTATCCTTTGCCGCAGAGTTGCAGTCCCTTTTGCGTCCCTGCCAGTTAATTATGGACATCAGGCGAAAAAAGAGTAGGGGTAATCTGCTGAATTTTATGTAAGACATATCTCACAAGGTGAAATATTTCTTTAATAAATGAGAGGGAGACTCGATGAGTACACTGTGCTAAAACGGAGCTCAGTGCATGAGCGCGGCCACTATAAACACCTTTATTTCAAGTTCAATCGAAACAGGGAAAAAGACGTTGAAATATACGCTAATTTTTTTGCTTATCTTCAGCGCCGTTGTTTCAAGCGCCTTCACAGCAGTCTCTTCGGGTATTAGCGTTCCCTGGCGCCAAATCATTGGAGGCGCGAAAACCAGCGAGCAGGAGGTCACTCAAAATTTAACAGCCGCCACTGGCTATCAACTACAACTATTTACAGATAATGTGCCCAATGCTCGCTGGCTGGCAATAACCCGTTCGGGGGATATCCTTGTATCCCAACCCAAGAAGGGACAGGTTTCCCTGTTAACCCCCGATCGTAACGGTGATGGACGCGCCGACAGCCAGCGCATATTAATTGGAGACTTAAACCGCCCACACGGACTTCTACTGCATGAGAACTGGCTATATATAGCGGAAAGCGATGCTGTAGGCAGAGTGCCCTTTGATCACTCCGATGCCCGCCTGGCAGGGCGTTACCAGAGAATCGTCGAAGGCTTGGCAGACAGCGGCCATTGGACCAAAACCCTTGAAAAGGGACCGGATGGCTGGCTGTACCTCAGTAGCGGTTCCAGCTGTAACGTCTGTGTAGAAAAAGATCGTCGACGCGCCAGTATTATGCGCCTGCGTCCCGATGGCAGTGACCTCAAAATATTCGCCACCGGCCTGCGCAATAGTGTGGGGTTTGACTGGTCACCCAAAGATGGCGGCCTCTATGCCACAGATAATGGTCGCGACTGGCTGGGTGACAACCTGCCACCCGATGAGCTCAACCTTATCCAAGCCGACAAATTCTACGGCTGGCCCTACGCCTATGGTGACCGGGTACCGGACCCGGACTTTATCGACGATGAAGACCCCACCATCAAAGAAATGATTGCCGCTTCCCTCCCCCCTGTACACGAGTTCGCCGCACATAATGCCCCTCTAGGCATCCGCTTCCTGCGAAGTCCGGAACAACCGACAGGTTATCGCGGTGCTGCCTTAGTAGCACTGCACGGTTCCTGGAACAGAAGCGTGAAAGATGGTTACAAAGTGGTATCTCTACACTGGGATGAAGGCGGGAAAATCACCCAACGGGATTTCCTCTGGGGCTTCCTCAGCAACAACCGCAAGGAGGTTTCTGGCAGGCCAGTGGCAATTGCCGAAGATGGCAAGGGCAATATTTATATTTCAGACGATTACGCGGGGGCCATCTATCGTCTCTCACCCACCGCTACCCCACAAAAAGTAAAGTTATCCGCGGAGAGAACACCTACCACACCTAGGGTACCCAAAAAACCGCCACCAACCGATGCCACCGCCGCGCGCGAGGGAAGAGCGCTATACCTGAGCCACAATTGTGCGCAGTGCCACCAGCAACAGGTACCATTAGCAGGGCTCAACAAAAAGTACACCGTGCAAAGCCTGGCGGACTATTTTGATACGCCAACCCCCCCGATGCCCAGATATGATTTCACCGAGGAGCAGAAAAAAGCATTGGCCCACTACCTGCTTTCAAGGGAGGCTTTGCAATAACTCCCTCTTACCCCTTACTCCGTGCCAATTGACCCCTGCCGCGCCAGCGGCTAAGGTTGCCCCGCAATTACGAGGCGATGCTATGGCGGCAAAGAAAAAATCGGCAAGTTTTGAACAGAGCCTGGAGGCTCTTGAAGAATTAGTAGAACGCCTGGAGGCAGGAGACCTGCCCCTGGAGGAGGCCCTGGCCGACTTTGAGCAGGGGGTCAAACTCACCCGTGAGTGCCAGAAAAAACTCGCCAGCGCCGAGCAAAAGGTCAAAATGCTGATGGAGGAGAACGGTAGTATTCGCGAGTTGCCGTTCGAAGCCGATAACTCCTCAGGCGATTCCTAAGTGAGCTCCCCTACCCTGCCCGCCGAGCTGAGTGCATTCCTCAAGGATTCCTCCCAGCGTGTCGAAAGCCGTATCCGCGACACGCTGACAGAATCTATTCCCGGTGCCAATAAGCTCTTTGAGGCCATGCGCTATGCCGCACTGGGCCCTGGCAAACGCCTGCGCCCAGCACTCGTGTACGCCTGTGCCCAGGTCTTCCGTGGGGTGGATTTTGATCCTGCCAGATGCGACGCCAGCGCCGCTGCCCTTGAGTGCATCCACGCCTATTCACTGGTGCACGATGACCTGCCAGCCATGGATGATGACGACCTGCGCCGGGGTCGCCCCACTTGCCATATCGCCTACAACGAGGCCACCGCTATTCTCGCCGGTGATGCACTACAAACCCAGGCATTCGAACTGCTGTTGGCCGATAACACCGAACCCGCATTGAAGCTACTACTTATTGCGGAGCTCTCAAAGGCATCTGGCAGCCGGGGAATGGTTGCAGGTCAGGCCATCGACCTGGATTCTGTGGATAAAACCCTCACCCTAGCACAACTAGAAGCGATGCATCGCCTGAAAACTGGCGCCCTTATTCGCGCTAGTGCGCGCATGGGCGCGCTGCACGGTGGTGCTACCAGCGACCAACTGGAAGCGCTAACTCTCTACGCAGAAGCTATTGGCCTGGCTTTTCAGGTACAGGACGATATCCTTGACGTCACAGTAGATACTGCCATTCTGGGTAAAACTCAGGGCGCAGACGCCCTTCTCAACAAACCGACTTATGTCTCCCTATTGGGGCTCAAAGGCGCAAAAGAGAAGCTCCAGGGCTTGCGCGGGGAGGCCTTAAGTGCCCTTTCAACACTGCCCGGCGATACACTACTACTGAAGCAGCTGGCCGATTATATTGTCCAACGCGGCCACTAAGTCGGGATCTCTACCCCGTCATTGGGATGCAATATGCCCTTCACAGGCATACAATCCCCTTCACTAATACCATCTGTAGCAATTGAACCGTTTGATGCTCGAAGAAATTCCACGCACACGCCCGCATACGCCGCTGCTTGACGTCATTGACGAGCCGGCACAGCTGCGCGCACTCGATGAACGCCAACTGCCCGAACTCGCTAGCCAGCTGCGCGAGTACCTGTTGTATTGTGTCGGCCAAACCGGCGGACACTTCGGCGCCGGTCTCGGTGTGGTGGAGCTGACCATCGCCCTGCACTATATCTACAACACGCCAGAGGACCGCTTGGTCTGGGATGTGGGCCACCAAACCTACCCTCACAAGATACTCACCGGCCGCCGCGAGCAGATGCTCACCATGCGCCAGCAAGGCGGCTTGTCAGGCTTCCCCAAGCGCAGTGAGAGCCCCTACGACACCTTCGGCGTGGGGCATTCCAGCACCTCTATCGGTGCCGCCCTGGGAATGGCCCTGGGCTCCCCCGACGAGCGCAAAGTCGTGGCGGTGATTGGCGACGGCGCTATGACCGCTGGCATGGCCTTCGAAGCGCTCAATCACGCGTCTCACACAGGCCGGGATATGTTGGTTGTGCTCAATGACAACAGCATGTCGATCTCTAAAAATGTCGGAGGCTTGGCTACCTACTTCGCCAAGATTCTTGCCAGCAAGACCTATCTCAATATGCGCGAGGGCAGCCGCAAGATTTTATCGGCTATTCCCAAGGCCTGGCAGTTGGCGCGCCGCACCGAAGAGCATGTTAAAGGCATGATCACACCCGGCACTCTGTTTGAGGAACTGGGCTTCAACTACGTTGGGCCACTGGATGGGCACAACATGCACGATCTAGTGCACACCCTGCGCAACCTGCGCAGCCAGCCCGGTCCCCAGCTACTGCATATCGCCACTACCAAAGGCAAAGGCTTTGGTCCGGCTGAAGCCGACCCGGTGGGTTACCACGCATTGAACAAGCTGGAGCCAGAGAGCAAAGTCCAGGTGGCTGTGCCGGGCAGGAAGAAGCTGCCCAAGTATCAGGATATTTTCGGCCAGTGGCTGTGTGACACCGCCGAAAAGGACGAGCGCCTAATCGGAATTACCCCCGCCATGTGTGAGGGCTCTGGCATGGTAGAGTTTTCCAAGCGTTTTCCAAAACGCTTCCAAGACGTAGCTATTGCCGAGCAGCACGCCGTTACTCTCGCTGCCGGCCTCGCCTGCGAGGGCCAAAAGCCGGTTGTGGCCATTTACTCTACTTTCCTACAACGCGGCTATGACCAAATGGTGCATGATGTTGCTATCCAAAACCTGGATGTCACCTTCGCCATCGACCGCGCCGGCCTTGTAGGTGAAGACGGCCCAACCCATGCAGGCAGCTTCGATCTGACCTTTATGCGTTGCTTGCCCTACCTCGCCATCGCTGCACCCAGCGACGAGAACGAATGCCGCCAATTACTCTATACCGCATACAAGTACGAGGGGCCCGCCGCTGTGCGCTACCCCCGCGGTACCGGTATGGGCACCGCGATAGAAGAAGAGATGCGCGAGTTACCTATCGGTAAGGGCCGCCTACTGCGTAAAGGCAGAAGCGTGGCCATTTTGAATTTCGGCACCCTACTCGCTCCCGCTACGGCAGCGGCTGAGCGCCTCGGCGCCACTCTCGCCGATATGCGCTGGGTCAAGCCATTAGATGAAGCGCTGATTGATGAACTGGCCGACAGCCATCAGTTGCTGGTCACCATCGAAGAAAATACCATCGCCGGAGGTGCTGGCAGCGCCGTTATGGAGTATCTCAACAGCTCTGCGCGAACCCTGCCCGTACTGCAACTGGGCCTGCCGGACCGCATTATTGAGCACGGCAAACACAAAGACCTACTCGCAGAGATAGGCCTCGATGCCGGCGGCATTGAGGAACAAATCCGCCGGCGCCTGCAGCTGCTTAACCGGCACAATTTTAACGACCGCGCCGCAGCCGCAAACTAACCATAAGGGCCCGATAACCATCTGGGATATCGGGCTCCTGAACCACAACTCAGCCGCTTACTATTGATTTGACGATACCGCGTGACCTCGCGCCCTTCTATCAATCAATTTCCGCACGCCTTGGGGGAAAGATGTCACTACTCAAGAAAACTCTTGTCGCATCCATCGGTCTGTTCGCCAGCCTCAATGCAACCGCTATGGAACAGGAAGGTTTTAAGAAGGCCTATCGGGCGCTACCGAAAGAGAATGCCTCTGAAAGACTGGTGGCCCTACAGGATCTGCGCTATCGCTGGATTATGGAAAGCTTTCCCAGCCAGGCCACTTATGAGGGCTATCCAGGGCAAAATGATCGCTGGGTAGACAACTCAAAGAGAGGCATTGAGGCTCGGCAAGAGCAGACTCGTCGACTTTTAGGTGCTACGCGCAATCTCGATATCAGCGAGTTGCCCAAGCAGCAACAACTGGACTACCAGCTGCTTTACCAGGATTTACTCGGTGAGGTGAAGGGCTTCCAGTTCCCCGAACATCTACAACCCATTACCCATATGAGCGGTATCCAGCTCGATGTGCCGAATGTGCTCAACAGTATGCCGCAGAGTACGGTTGCTGATTATGAAGATATTCTGGCACGTCTATCAAAACTACCAACTTTGGTAACACAGACACAGACGCTGATGCACCAGGGATTAAGAAAAGGGGTTACTCCGCCGCAAATCACTCTGCGTGATCTCCCCCGACAGATCCGTGCGCTGATCCCCACAACTCCCGAGCGGAGTCCCCTACTCAGTGCTTTCTCGGAAATGCCCAGCGTCATCCCCAAAGCGAAACAAAAAAGCCTGCGCCAGCGCGCTCTCGCCATCTATGGGAGCCAGTTATTACCGGCATGGCGAGACTTGGCGGAATTTATCGAAAGGGAATACATTCCTGGTGCACAGAAAGGCATCGCCCTCAGCAGTCGTCCAGACGGTCTGCGCTGGTATGCCTACAAAGTAGAAAAGAGCACCACCACTCACCTTAGCCCGGAAGAAATCCACCGCATAGGCTTGGCCGAAGTGAAGCGTATCCGTGCAGAGATGCAAGCTGTCATGCAGAAGACAGGCTTCCAAGGTGACTTCAAGGCCTTCACCGAATTCCTACGCACTGACCCACGCTTTTACCACACCAGCCGTGAGGCCCTGTTACGAGACTACCGGGATATTGCCAAGCGCATCGATGGCGAGCTGCCCGCCCTGTTTGGTACCTTGCCCAGGCTGCCCTATGGAGTTAAACCCATTCCCAGCTACTCGGAGCAGTCACAGACCACGGCCTATTACCAGTCTGGCTCCAACGAAGCCGGCCGCGCGGGTATCTTCTTTGCCAATACCTACAACCTGCCCAGCAGGCCGAAGTGGGAAATGGAAGCGCTGACGGTGCATGAGGCAATGCCTGGGCACCACTTACAGATTGCCCTTGCCCAGGAGCAAACGGATATTCACCCATTGCGACGATGGACCTTCTATACCGCTTATGTAGAAGGCTGGGGCCTCTACTCCGAAAGCCTCGGTTATGACCTGGGTTTGTACAAAGATCCCTACAGCGAGTTTGGGGCGCTGACCTACGATATGTGGCGCGCCGTGCGTCTGGTTGTAGACACAGGCATGCATCAACTGGGCTGGAGCCGTGAGCAGGCAATTGACTATTTTATGGAAAATAGTGCAAAGCCTCTGCACGATGTCACCGTGGAAATTGATCGCTACCTGGTTTGGCCTGGACAGGCACTGGCCTATAAATTAGGGCAATTAAAAATTAAGGAGCTACGTGCAAAAGCAGAAGAGGAACTCGACAATAATTTTGATATCCGTAGCTTCCACGATGCCCTTCTTGGCGCCGGTGCCCTGCCCTTAAATATTCTCGAAACACGAATGAACAGCTGGATTGAAAGCCAGGGCTCTGCATCGGCCCAGGTTACTCCCCCTGTAACATCACAAATCTCTGCGGGCTAGACAAACGAAAGGGCAGGTATTTCCTGCCCTTTTTTATGACTGAAGTATCCGCTAAAAGCTCTCTAATCCAATCACCACTCTGAAGATACAGATAAATAGATTGCGCGTGGCTCCCCAGGAAAATACCTGTCCCCAGCAAAGCTGCTATAGTCCGCTCGCTCTGCGTAAGCCCTATTGGTTAGATTTAACATCCTTGCTGAGAGAGCCCAACGATCAAATTCCCACCGGGCTCGCAGGTTCAATAAGTTGTGCCCAGAATATTCATGCTGATTTTGGGGGTCGGTGTAATAGCGCCCTTGATACAACCACTCCAGTTCAGCGTTTATACCTTGCCGAGGTTGCCACTGCAGGCGATAGCTACCGAAAGCCCTGGGAGCTGAATCCACAAGATTGCCATCCAGTAATACTCCCTGCAGCTCTCGCTCATCTCGATAACGGTGCTCCGCATAACTGGAAGAAGCCTCCAGTCGCCAGTCCTGGGCAAATTTATAGCCAAGAGCCATCTCTACACCGCGATGTGAGGTTTTCCCATTAGATTGGTTAAAGTACTCCGTATCCCGAAAAATCACATTGCGCTTGCGCATTCCATAAGCGACGAGCTCATAAGATAGGTTTTCCTTAATAGCTCGTACCCCCAATTCAATACTGCTGATTTGCTCGGACTCCAATTCGGCAACAGTTTGTTCTCGCTGTAAACGGTAAAGTTCTGTTGCCTGGGGAACCCGATATCCTTGAGTCATATTTACAAATAATTGCAAGCCTGATGTGAAATCGTAAGTAGCTCCTAGTTTGGGTGACCAGTTCTGGAAACTGTCTTTGCGGTCTTCTGGCCGGCTAAACCTACAGCCACCAAAGCTACAAGGGAAACCATCCTCGGCCGTACGGCCAGAAAGCATTTTATTGTTGTAGTCATACTGTACCGACTCAAAACGTACACCGCTGTAAAGTTTTAAAGTATCGGTAACATTCCAGGTAGCCAAAGTAAAAGGAGCAACGCTGTAAGTATTTACTTGATAGTCATAGTGCTTACCTGCGGGGATAGTCTCCCGCAAAAAATCTGATCCCTCAGTTGGATCTTTTTGGAATTCTCGTAAGTAGCCTTGAGTAAATTCTGTATCTAGCCCCATTACTACTTCCAAGTTGCCTTCCCAGTTAAAAAGATAGCTACTCCGCAAGCCGATACTCTCCTGGCCATTTTCTTCCAACGCCTGCCCCGGCAAATAATGCTGCAGAAAACGCATATCTGTTTTTCTAAGATAAGGGGCCAGTGACAGTTTTTTTCCCGAGCCCAAATCAATATCGAGAATGGAGTAAAGCCGTACCGCGGAGGCATCGCGGAATGCTTCTGGATTCGGGTTTTCCCTGTCCCGATGATCATCCCGATAGGCATTGTATCCTTCGATATAACCCGCTGTTTCCTGATTTAAATTCGTGACTGCCAGACGAGAACGGATTTGTGTCTTCCCTGTAGTGACAGAGTGTAAAAGGCTGAGCTTTTGTTGATCGTAACCAGAGTGGTCCCGATAACCACCATCAGATGCCAGAGAAAGATCTGCTCGCACTCTGCCTTTGTTAGAAAAGTTAGATTCTGCCGAAATACTGGCTCGATAGTAATCGTGAGGACCACCTTCAAAGCCTAAAATGCCAGAAAAGGACTTGGTATTTTCTTCAATTTCCGGACTCAGAATATTCACGACACCATGCATAGCATTGGAACCAAACAGGGTGCTGGCCGGGCCGCGAATAACTTCAATTCTCTGAGCCATTTCACTATGGGATTCAAACAACTCATTTATATTGCAGAATCCATGTGCCCGCAGAGGGATGCTATCCTCCATTGTCAGCACACTGCCACAGGCTCCAGCCCCAGACAGTACTGGCGAACGCAATGCGGGTAAATATTCCTGGCCGTTACCCCTTGCCACATTGGCCCCAGGAACCCGCACTAAACTTTGCTGGATATGATTGTGCTTAATCAGCTTTAACTCGAAACGATCAACCATGGAGAAACTCTCTGGATAATCCTGAAACTGTTTCTCAACACGACTAGCTGTGACAACGACCGACTCTATTTTCGCCGAATCCGACAAAGCCACCTGACTGACCGGCAAAAGTATTAGCACCAGGCTCTTGGTTTTTATTAACATGCTTCCAGCTTATTTTTCCTTCGGTATCAGTCCACCATACAGGACCTGGGCAGGGTTTTCCCACTCTCCCCCAACTTCTCTCAAAGTCTCCTTCCGCATTAAGCTATCAAGCTCCCTGTCAAAAGCTATACCGAAGTAAAAACACGCTATAAAAAGGCGTCATCTACAAATTAGTCAATCTATTTTCCCTAATTTCTAGGCAAAGTGGCAGATAGCCATTCTCCGACCTAACCTCCAAGAGGAGGTCGAAATAAGATTTTTTAAAAATTACCCTTTAAAGAGGAAAAGCATGGCCTGGTTCTACCTGTTAATGGCCGGTCTTTGTGAAATAGGCTGGGTGCTGGGGCTAAAAATATCCCAAGAGACATCGACTCGCCTGCTGGGTGTTGTAATGGCGGTCGTATTTATTGGCCTCAGTGGGTTTTTATTGTGGTTGGCCCAGCGAGAGATTCCCATTGGCATCTCCTATGCCGTCTGGACCAGTATCGGTGCGGCCGGTGCCTTTCTGATGGGAGTCATTTTCTTTGGTGAGACAGCCAGTCTCGGGCGATACCTCGGAGTACTATTAATTATCGTCGGGGTTGTCACATTAAAACTGGCCCGCTAGTTTACATCGCAGTCATGAAGGGCAGCTAATGCTGCCCTTCAATGCCTGGTTGCATATCACTTACAAAACTAGAGATAAAAAGAGAGAGTTATTTTTAATCCTCCCCATGATATTTGCGCTTACGCGCCTGATTTTGCACAGACCGATACATTTGGGATAGCGCCCTTTCCCCTGCGCGTTTCTGCGCCAAGGTTCGACCGTTGCGGCATAGCTCTTGTTGCAGTTTTTGCCAATTGTGCAGGCGCCGCTCACCCAGAGAGCCGCCAGTTATTGCCTCTTGTACCGCACAGCCTGGCTCTGACTGGTGCTGGCAATCAGAGAAGCGACACGCCCTGGCCAAGGCCTCGATATCGGAAAAAGTCTCCGCCACGCCATCTTCAACATGCACCAACCCCAGCTCCCGCATTCCGGGGCTATCGAGTAACAGTGCTCCCCAGTTCAAGGAGTGAAGTGAGCGTTTCCGGGTAGTGTGGCGACCTTTGCTGTCAGCTTCGCGAATGCTTCCGGTCTCAGCCAGGGATTCGCCAGAAAGCGCATTTAACAAAGTGGACTTACCCACTCCGGAAGATCCCAGCAACGCGATCGTCTCCCCAGGTAAACACCATTGACGCAGTTGTGCCACGCTTTCTCGATCCAGGCTATTTACCATTGCGACAGGTAATTCTCCGAATGGGCGCAATGCCTGAAGAAAAGGGGCAGTATCTTCACACAGGTCGGCCTTAGTCAGTATCAAGTGTGGGCGGCAACCGGACTCCCGCGCCAGAGCCAAATAGCGCTCAATGCGTGAGAGGTTAAAGTCATCATTCAGGGACGAAACAATAAAAACACTATCGACATTGGCGGCGATCATCTGCACCTGATGCCCCCCAGGTGCCATGCGCTCAAACTGGCTGCTGCGGCGCAACAAACGCATAAAATATCCACTGCTCTTCTCTAACAACAACCAATCCCCCACCGTCGGCAAATTAGCCACAAGACTCCCGGTTAGGGGAAGGGACACAGCCCCCTTCTCGCCGGCCAATTCCAGGCGACTGCGGTGTACAGCCATAACCCGCAGCGGCAAACACTGTTCGAGTTCTTCGAGCGTCAGCTGCTGTTGGAAAAAAGACTTCCAACCAAGTTTTTGTAGCGGAGAAGCTTCCCGCTCAATTTTGATAGATGGGGATTTAGTGCCGAATCTATTAACAGACCGGCGGGTAAAGTGAGATTTACTCAAGATTGAAACCCTCTGGGCGCAACAAAGCACCAAGCGACCGCACATACGCGGCCAACAGAGCTTTCTCAGGGAAAGCCCGACGTCTAGGAATCTATCGCCGGGCGTGGGCAGCTGGAGGCTGCTACTGGACCCGACGGAGGGTTGCAACAATCATCAATCATCCTCCGCAGTCATTGAGTTTTGGACTCCGCCATTGTACTTGGCGGGTTATGGGCAAATTAGCACTACCAGGGGACAGGAGCAAGTCTGTAATCCTGGGAAGCCTCTTAGTAATTGCCCCGCCACAAAAAGCAAAGCCGGCAAAAGCCGGCCTTCGAATCCGATTACAGCGAGTGCATCACCTTTCTCGACTCACCATAACCCGATCAGTTGAGTATAGATCCGGCTTTTTCTTTCGCCATCACGTTTACTCGGGAAGCATCTTCTCCTGAGGGCGTTTCCATCAGGTGACGAATTTATAAAGGTTTTATGACCCCCCCAACCACCTCCCCCAGACCTCCACCTCCTCGGGGTGGGAGGCCGTCAATGCGTGACTGCGATTCAATACCAACTGAGAGAACCGCAACAAGTACAAGAAAAAATGGGAAGCGCTATGCCAACAACAAAATTTACAGGACTCGGCACAAGAGCGGGTCTGATTCTGGGGGCAGTCTTCTGCTCCATCCAAATACCGGTTTGGGCATCTGACACACCAGATCCCACCGAGGTCAATATTCCCGGCAACCTGCAAAGCCAACTGGGCTGCGATGGCGACTGGCAACCAGGTTGTGTCGCCACCCTGCTCCGCTATGACAGCGAAGACGACAAATGGCAAGGCAGCTTTTGGATACCCGCCGGCAACTGGGAGTACAAAGCCACTCTCAACAACAGCTGGGATGAAAATTATGGCTGGGGCGGCCAGCGGGACGGCGGTAATATTTCCCTTAGCCTGGATGAGGCCCGCGAAGTTAAATTTATCTACGACCACGAGACTCACTGGATCACCGACAACCACAGTAGCGTGGTCGCCGCTGTAGCCGGCAACTTCCAATCCCTGCTGGGGTGCCCGGGAGACTGGCAACCCAGTTGCCTGCGCAGCTGGATGCAGGATGCCGATGGAGATGGCACCTACACCTTTATCACCTCAGCGCTTCCTGCCGGTTCCTATGAATTCAAGGTAGCCCTGCATGAAGGCTGGGAGGAGAGCTACGGCAACAATGGAGCCAACGTTAGCTTTACCGTGGCTGCCGATTACGATGAAATCTACTTTACTTTTGACTCGAATAGTAAAGAAGTCACCGTCAGCAGTGACGGCTTCGCCAAGGGTGACCTGAGTAACGACAAAGCTCACTGGGTGGATACCAATAGCTTTGCCTGGGATATCCCGGTGCAGGAAGGTGCAAAGATTAAATTGCACTACAGCAACAGCGCCGAGCTAAAACTGGAGGACGGTGATATCCGTTCTGATGGCACCATCGATCTCACCCCTCTCGCCACCCTGCCCGACAGCGCCCAACAAAAATTCCCGCACCTGGCCAGTTTCAGTGCCTGGCAATTGCCGGGGCAGGCTTCCACTAGTGATCTGGTAACCCAGCAGCTCGCCCTCGCCGCTTACGATGCAGAGGGCAAGTTACTGGATGCGACTGGTGTGCAGATTGCCGGTGCCCTCGATGACCGCTTCTATTACGACGGTGAACTCGGTGCCCGTGTCGGCGAGAGCGATATCCAGCTCGATCTCTGGGCGCCCACCGCACGGGCGGTAAAGTTGCACCTGTTTACAGGCCCCAGCAGCGATAGCGCCGATCAGGTGGTACCCATGCTGCGCGATGAATCTACCGGGGTTTGGGGTGCCGATATCGATAAGCAGTGGGACCGCAGTTTTTACCTCTACGAGGTCGAGGTGTACTCCTACTTCAGCCGCCAGATTGAAACCAACCTGGTCACCGACCCCTATTCCTTGAGCCTCTCCATCAATAGCGGCAAAAGCCAGATCGTCAACCTGGATGACCGGGACCTGAAGCCGCGCGGTTGGGACCGCCTGCGCAAGCCCAAGTTAACCCAGCCGGAAGACATCAGTATCTACGAGCTGCACGTGCGCGATTTCAGTATTGCGGATCAAACTGTCCCCGAAGCAGAGCGCGGCACCTTCAAGGCTTTCACCCGCAAGCACAGCGACGGCATGCGCCACCTCAATAAACTGGCCCGCGCCGGCCTCACCTATATCCACCTGCTCCCGGCCTTTGACTTTGCCACAGTCAATGAGGATCGCACCCAGCAGCAGCAAACCCCGGACCTCTCAGGCTACGCATCGGACAGCAGCGAGCAGCAGGCCCAGGTAGATGCGATTCGCGATACCGATGGCTTTAACTGGGGCTACGATCCATTGCACTACACGGTCCCCGAAGGCAGCTATAGCAGCGCTCCCGACGGACCTGCGCGCATTCGCGAATTCCGTCAAATGGTGCAAGGGTTATCTCACTCCGGCCTGCGACTGGTGATGGACGTGGTTTACAACCACACCAGCTCCTATGGCCAATACGACAACTCCGTACTCGATAAAATCGTCCCCGGCTATTACCATCGCCGCAATCTGGAGGGTGGTGTGGAAATGAGCAGCTGCTGCGCCAATACCGCCAGTGAGCACGCCATGATGGAAAAGCTGATGATCGATTCCCTGGTCACCTGGGCCCGGGCCTATAAGGTGGACAGCTTCCGTTTCGATCTTATGGGACATCACAGCCTCGACAATATCCTCAAAGCGCAAGCGGCACTGCAATCACTGACCCCGGCAGCCGATGGTGTCGATGGCAACGCTATCTATCTGTACGGCGAGGGCTGGAATTTTGGCGAGGTGGCTGACGATGCTCGCTTTGTACAGGCCCGCCAGGGCAATATGGCCGGCAGCGGTGTCGGCACCTTTAACGATCGCCTGCGCGATTCCGTGCGTGGCGGCAACCCCTTTGGAGGTTTTGAGGAGCAGGGCTTTGGTAACGGTCTGTTCACCGACAGCAACGGTAAGTTTGAGGGAGAAGATGAGCGTGCCACACTGCTAACCCTGGCAGATAAAGTCCGCGTTTCCCTCGCCGGCAACCTGGCGGATTATCCTTTTGAAGATGCCAACGGCAATATCATTACCGGCAGCGAGCTGGTCTATAACGGCCAGCCCACCGGCTATACCGCCGACCCGCAGGAATCCATTAATTATATTGCCGCCCACGACAACGAGACGCTGTTCGACGGAGTACAGATCAAAGCCAGCGACAGCGCCGACTTGGCTGAACGAGTGCGTATCCAGGCATTCAGTAATTCCCTGGTTCTGTTCGCCCAGGGAGTGCCGTTTATCCACGCAGGCCAGGATTTCCTGCGCTCAAAGTCGATGGATCGGGACAGCTACAACTCCGGTGACTGGTTTAATGCACTGGACTTCAGCCTCGCCACCGATAATTGGGGTGCGGGTTTACCTATCGCAGATAAAAACGAAGATAACTGGTCCCTGATGCAACCTTTACTGGCAAACCCGGAATTGGCTCCCGAGCGCCGGCACCGCTTGTGGAGCTCTGCTCTATTCCGCGAGCAGCTGGCGATTCGCAACAGCTCTCCCCTGTTCCGCTTGTCTGATGCAGAGTCCGTAGAGGCACACCTTAATTTCCTCAACACCGGACCCGACCAGATTCCTGGGCTGATTGTGATGGAGTTATCCGATTCCAGTGGCAGCATCGATCGCCGCTTTGAACGTATTGTGGTGCTATTTAATGGCGATGACGAATCATTGGAATTTACCAGCGAAAACCTTATTGGTGAGTACCTGTTCAAGCACCCACGTCAGCGCCGATCAGTAGACTTACGCCTGCACAAAGTAAAATTTGATAGGAGCAGCGGCACCTTTACTCTGCCCGGCCGAACTACCGCAGTATTTGTGCAACCACGCCGTAGATATTAATTCTTCATAAATTTTAAAAGGCCGGATTTTCCGGCCTTTTTTTCATTTTTTAGAAACTATTTCCCGGCTCTCACCAAGTAATCAGCTCGCAATTGTCATATTCCGCAGATTGATTTAGCGTGTACCTAAATAATAAATAGGTGTACAAATCATGAAGCGTCTCCTTCTCTGCGGCATCGCAACTCTTCTCTCATCCGCGACACTGGCAAAAACTACTGTTATCCATGCAGGCACACTACTCGCCGTTCCCGGTGAGAAACCTTTACAAGAGCAAAGTGTAATTATCGAGGACGGCAAGATCAGTGCTGTCAGATCCGGTTATGTAAGCCCGGATAACGCTGAAGTCATTGATCTTAAAAATAGTTTCGTAATGCCGGGCTTAATGGATATGCACGTGCATTTACAAGGTGAGCTGGGACCTAAAAATGATACCGAGGCTCTCAAGATGTCCATGCCGCTGACCCAGATGCGCTCGCAAATGTTTGCCATGCGAACCCTGGAGTCTGGTTTTACCACTGTGCGCGATGCTGGTAACAGTGGTGAAGAAATGTATGCGATGCGCGATGCGATCAATAAAGGCTGGGTAGATGGCCCGCGAATTGTTGCAGCCGGCAGGGTGGGAATAACCGGTGGCCACGCAGATATCAGCGGGGTCAGCCCAGAGTTAATGGAGCTGCACGATGACAAGACCAAAACTGTATGCGACGGCCCCTACGAGTGCCGACGCGCGACCCGCCATGCGATCAAATACGGTGCTGACTTTATCAAGATTACCTCTACTGGTGGTGTGCTCACCGATCGCGCTACCGGAACTGGTCAGCAGATGGAAATGGATGAGTTAAAAGAGGTGGTCCTTGCAGCCAATCGTATGGGCCGCAAGGTGGCCAGCCATGCGCACCAGGAAGAAGGCATTATCGCCGCACTGGAGGCCGGTGTAGACAGTATTGAGCACGGCACCTACGCAGGTCCCCGCGCCCATAAGCTATTTAAAGAAACCGGCGCTTATCTGGTTCCGACACTTCTCGCCGGCGATACCGTGGTACAGCTGGCAAAAAATACCGATGTCTTATCTGAGGCTCAGAAGGAAAAAGCCATTCGTGTTGGCACAGACATGCGCGGCAATTTCCGTAAAGCGGTCAATGCCGGAGTAAAAATTGCTTTCGGTACCGACTCAGGTGTATCCGAGCACGGCATCAATGCCCGCGAGGCGGTACTGATGAGTGAAGCCGGTATGGACAATATGGCCATCCTGCAATCCGCTACCGTTAACGCCGCCGACCTGATCGATATGAGCGATTCACTGGGCACCATTGAACCCGGTAAATACGCCGATATTATCGCCACCGATGGCTCGCCACTGGATAATATCGATGAGCTTTTAGATGTGGATTTTGTGATGAAAGGGGGCAAGGTCTTTAAAGATTAGAAGCCCAATATTTTAGGAGCCTCTGAATTATTCAAAGCCGAACTCCAAATACTCGAGCTCGGCTTTAATTAATTTCCACAAAAAAAGGCCGGGATTATCCGGCCTTTTTTTGTGGGGGTGCCTGAAGGAGGTTAAAAGTTATTTTTCTTCTTTCCCTTCCTCATCCTCATTTTCAATCAAATGGCCAAGCTTGCCTTTCTTGGTGGACAAATACTTGGCATTGTGGGGATTGCGCCCGGACTGGTGCGGCAGGCGCTCAGTCACATTAATACCCAAGTCCTCCAACGCTTTTACTTTGCGCGGGTTATTGGTCATCAAGCGAATGGCATGAATACCCAGGTGGTCGATCATCGCTTTCAGAATTGAATAATCCCGCATATCGGCGCCAAAGCCGAGCTGCTCATTGGCCTCCACGGTATCCGCACCGCAATCCTGCAAATGGTAAGCACGGATCTTGTTTAACAGGCCTATGCCACGCCCCTCCTGGCGCAGGTAGAAAATAGCTCCACGTCCTTCCATGGCAATGCGGTGCATGGCATGTTGCAACTGGGCACCACAATCGCAACGCAGGGAAAACAGGGCATCACCGGTCAGGCATTCCGAGTGAATGCGGGCCAGTAGGGGCTCGCTGGTATCGAAGTCCCCCATGGTGAGCACCACATGCTCCTTGCCGGTCTCCACTTCCTCGAAGCCGTGCATTTCAAACATACCCCAGGAAGTGGGCAGCTTTGAGGATTCCACATAACGAATGGTCAACTTAATACCTCTTCACGTCAGTTGCGGGCGCGCAGTATCAGCACACCCCTCTGCTGTTCCATATCTAACCGGCCGAGAAAACTGTTTCCCAGAAGCACCACTTGGGGAAAGTTATCAGTGTGCACGGTAGCTTCTACATTGTGCAATTTAATGCCACCGATAGTGACACTGCTGAGATTGATCAAATAAGCACTGGTGATACCACTGGCGGTCGACACCGGTATGCGCTTGGCACCATTAAGATTTAAACGCAGACGCTGGGCGGTGGGGTAATTGATTGCCAGAGTAGTCGCTCCAGTATCCACCATCACCGGAACCCGCATCCCATTAATCCAGGCATCGGTATTGAAATGGCCACGACTATCTCCCATCAAGCGCACCTCGGCGCGCTCAGCCTGGGCATAGCTTGCGGCGATGGGCGCATCCAGGGTGAGCTTCTGTTCGCGTCCATTCACGCGAACACGCGCGTAACTGGTCGTCGATTCAATCAAGCCAACCCCTTCCGGTGATTGTTGGCCTGCCTTAAGAATGCGTTGGCGGCCATCGATTTCCAGCATGGCGCTATCGCCAAACAAACCCTTCAGCTGTACCTGTTGTGCCCAGGCTGTACTGGAAACCAGTAACCCCAGCAGAAGCCAAAATGCCTTGTGCATCGATAATCCCTATCCGCTAAGCCCCTACAAAAAACACGGTTATTTGCAATATTAAAGCCGCATAAACGGCGGCCAGTATATCGTCGAGCATAATTCCGACGCCACCCTGTACCCGCCGATCTGCCCAACCGATGGGCGGTGGCTTGGCGATATCGAACAGGCGAAAAAGTACGAAACCGTAAAGTGCCCAAATCCAGCCAGCCGGGGCCATAAACATAGTGAGCCAGTAGCCCACCATCTCATCCCAAACGATGCCCCCATGGTCATGTACACCGAGCTTCTTTGCCGCAGCGCCACATAAATAACACCCCACTAAACCCGTCACCACTAGGATTCCCAGGTACCAAGATGGGGGGAGATCTTTCATCAGCCACCAAAAAGGTATGGCAACCAGGGTGCCAAAAGTACCCGGTGCCTTGGGTGCCAGCCCCGAACCAAAACCAAAAGCCAGCAGCAGAGTAGGATCGCGCAAAAGCTCGGAAAAACTGGGGTTATGTATTCTCATTGTCTTATTTCCAAAGCCACCACCGGCACTTCCGGGCCAATACCATTTAAAAATGCTGATAGCCAGTGACCGCTGGCGACCAAGGGTTGCCATTATGCCAGCAGCGCACCCCGGTACCGCCCTCAACGAGGGCGCCGATAGCAGTTACTTTCAGGCCCAGTTGGTCCAAATCTGCAACCCGCTGCTGGGGAACGGTAAAACAGAGTTGGTAATCATCGCCACCGCCTGTAGCCAGAGCCATTGCTTTCTCTGCGGCAAGAGTCTGCGCCAAGGGAGAAACGGCCAATCGCTCCAGATGAATATCAGCGCTGACACGGCTGGACTCACAAATATGTCCCAGGTCAGCGAGCAGACCATCGGAAATATCCAGAGCCGCACTGGCCAACTCGGCAATCGCCGCAGCCACAGGGAATTGGGGTTCGGGATAATAAAAGGCGCGTTCACACTGCAGCTGCACATCGGCATTCACCCGATGTTCTCCCAGCACCACCGGCAGAGCGGCGGCAGCTGCACCTAGAGGACCGCTGACATAAACGTGATCACCGGGGCGGGCACGGTCTCGGCGCAGTGGCGATTCCGTGTGTCCGATCACCTGAATGGTGATCGACAAAGGGCCCGCAGTGGTATCACCCCCGACCAGAGAAACACCAAACTGTGCCGCGGTCTGTAGCAGGCCATCAGCAAATTTGCGCAACCAAACTGCATCACTGTGAGGCAGGGTCAGGGCCAGGGTAAACCAGAGCGGGCGCGCATTCATTGCCGCCAGGTCACTGAGATTAACCCTAAGTGCACGCGCGGCAATAGCAGCGGGGTCCGCATCAGCGGGGAAGTGGCGGCCTTCCACCAGGGTATCCATAGAGGTGGCCAGCTGCCCCGAGGCGGGTGCCTGCAATAGAGCGCAGTCATCACCTATACCCAGAGCAACCCCTTCACCCACAGGAGCACTGGCGAAAAAATCGCGGATAATTTCAAATTCGCCCGGCGCGGTTCCCATCAGCGTGACTTCAGGACTTCTTGTCTGCGGCCACTTCCGCAGTGCGCAGGTCTGCAGCAGTCTTATCCAGGATGCCGTTGATGAACTTGAAGGCGTCGGTGGGGCCGAATTTTTTCGCCAGTGCCACTGCTTCGTTAATCACTACTTTGTAGGGCACATCGATGCGGTTTTTCAGTTCATAAGTGGCCATGCGCAGAAGGGCGCGGGACACCGGGTCCAGATCTTCCACTTTACGATCCAGATGGGAGGAGTAAGCGCCTTCTACTTCGTCGAGGTTTTTGGCTACCCCGTGGAAGATATCGCGGAAATATTCCACGTCGGCTTTGCTCATATCGTTGTCGGTATGGAACTCGGCTTCAATCGCATTGAGGCTGGCGCCGGCCATTTGCCATTGGTAGAGCGCCTGCATGGCGTAGTGGCGCGCCTTGCGGCGGGCAGATGCAGTTACGGTCATTGTCTTTTCCGGTAGATACTTCTCAGAATGGGCAGCGCCGACGCAACTGGACGGCGCTGTGGCAATTAGATTTTGCCGAGTAGGGAAACCATTTCCAGGGCGGTTTCGGCGGCTTCACAACCTTTGTTGCCAGCCTTGGTGCCGGAGCGCTCGATAGCTTGCTCAATGGAGTCCACAGTCAACACACCAAAGGTCACCGGGATACCAGTATTCAGGGATACCTGAGCCAGGCCTTTGGTGCACTCTCCAGCGACATATTCGAAGTGCGGAGTGCCGCCACGAATCACCGCGCCCAGTGCAATAATCGCATCAAATTTTTTGGTTTCCGCCAGCTTTTGCGCGGCCAGCGGGAATTCGAAGGCACCGGGGGCGTAATAGATGGTGATATCCTCATCCTTGATGCCCTTGCGGCGCAAGGTATCGAGGGCGCCGTCTTTGAGGCTCTCAACCACAAAGCTGTTCCAACGGCTCACCAGCAGCGCGTACTTACCTGTACTGCCGACAAAATCCCCTTCAATCACTTGAATGTTGCTCATAATGTCCAATCCGTATTTCTTTCCATACCCGTGCCATTTCAAATGCGCCGGGAAACATTCTGTTATTACTCTTCGACGTTCAAGTACTCTTCCACTTCCAGTTCAAAACCGGAAATAGCGCTGAACTTAAACGGCGCACTCATCAGGCGCATCTTGCGCACCTTGAGATCACGCAGTATCTGCGAACCAGTACCCACCTGCTTGTACACCAGGTCCTGGCTGGGGCGCTGCTGCTTGCCGCTGATCAGCCAATCGATACTCTCCTCGATTTCTTCGGTGGTCTCGTTATGGCAGATCAATACCACCACACCTTTGCCCTCTTTCTCGATGCGCTGCATGGCGCGGCGGAAAGTCCAGGGGACAAATTTTTCATCACCGCGCTGGATGGTGAGTACATCGCGCAAGGTGTTACCCACATGTACGCGCACCAGGGTCGGCTCCTCCGGCGTGGGCTCACCTTTGATAAAAGCGAAGTGGCGCTCGCGACGGGCCTTGTCAAGATAGGTGCGCAGCTTGAACTCGCCAAACTCGGTACGCACTTTGCGCTCGTTCACACACTCCACAGTTTTCTCGTTGAGCGCGCGGTAAGTAATCAAGTCGGCAATAGTGCCGATCTTCAGGTTGTGCTCCTTGGCAAACTTCTCTAGATCCGGGCGGCGTGCCATGGTGCCATCGTCATTCATGATTTCAACGATTACCGCCGCCGCCTCGAAACCCGCCAAGCGGGAAAGATCACAGCCTGCTTCAGTGTGGCCGGCACGGCTTAGTACGCCACCGGGCTGGGCCATAATCGGGAAAATATGTCCGGGCTGCACGATATCGCTGGGTTTGGCATTTCTATTTACGGCGGCGCGCACGGTACGCGCACGGTCCGCAGCGGAAATACCGGTGGTCACCCCTTCGGCAGCTTCGATAGAGACGGTGAAGTTGGTGCTGAACTGGGCACCGTTATCCCGCGACATCAGCGGCAGGTCCAGCTGCTCACAGCGCTCTTTGGACATGGGCATACAGATCAGGCCGCGGGCATGGGTAGCCATAAAGTTGATGTCTTCGGCGCGCACCTGCTCCGCCGCCATCACCAGGTCACCCTCGTTTTCGCGATCCTCATCATCCATCAGGATCACCATTTTGCCCTGGCGGATATCGTCGATCAGTTCTTCAACCGTATTTAATTCCATTGCTAACTCTGGATAAATTAATCAATTGCAAATTGAGCGGCTTTCCCTGCAGTTACACTCACCCGCCCTCACTGGCGCGGCATGCCGGGATAAAGCCAGCTAGCGCTTGTAAAACCCGTTCTGGGCGAGAAATTCGAGTGTCATACCACCGTCGCTGGATTTGGCCGCCTCCTCGCCAAGAAGCAGGCGCTCCAGGTAGCGTGCGATCAAGTCCACCTCAAGATTGACCCGGGTGCCAGCCGCGTAACCCTGCATAATCGTTTCCTGCAGGGTATGCGGCACAATGGTGAGTTCAAACTCAGCGCCGTCCACCGCGTTAACGGTGAGACTGGTACCGTCGACAGTAATCGAGCCCTTGTGGGCAATATAACGAGCCAGATTATCCGGTGCGCGCAGGCGAAAACGCTCGGCACGGGCCTCGGATTTACGCCACACCACCTCACCGATACCGTCCACATGGCCGCTGACAATATGGCCGCCAAGGCGGGTTTGTGGGGTCAATGCCTTCTCCAGGTTGACCCTATCCCCGCGCTTCCAACTGCTGACACTGGTGACATCCAGCGTCTCCGCGGAAACATCCGCCCAATAGCCATCACCGGGCAGCTCCACTACGGTCAGACAGACCCCGTTGGTGGCGATACTATCGCCAAGCTGTACATCGGTGAGGTCCAGCTTGCCGCTCCTAACGCGCACGCGCAGATCACCACCGCGCGGCTGCAGATCGGCAATCTCGCCGACCGCTTCAATAATTCCAGTAAACATCAGCGCTCGATATCCGTGGTTGCGGTGATGCGCCAGTCGTGGCCGACCGCGCGCATATCGGTAATCGTGATCGGCAGCACCGAGCCCATACGCTCAATGGGCAATTCAAACAGCGGCCGTGCCGTGCTGCCGAGCAGCTTGGGCGCCAGATAGACAATCAATTCGTCTACGTGACCCCGGTAGAGAAACTCACCGGAAAGGATCGCACCGCTTTCTATCAGTACTTCATTGCATTCGCGTCGGGCCAACTCTTTGAGCAGGGCAAGCAGGTCTACCCGACCGTCCTTGTCCTGAGGCAAAACAACAACTTCGGCACCGGCGTTTTCCAGTCGCTGACGGCGCTCTGGATCGGCGCGCTCAGTAGTGCACACCAGTGTGGGGGCGTCCCCCTGCAAAATAAAGGCCTTTGCCGGCGTGCGCAGCTGGCTGTCGACAATAACGCGCAGGGGCTGAACTTCAGCAGCCTGTTCCGCTTCGAGCAGCTCCAGCGCCATCTCATCGGCGCGCACATTGAGATTCGGGTTGTCGAATCGCACAGTCTCTACGCCAGTTACCACTGCACAGCTGCGCGCACGCAGGCGCTGCACATCGGCGCGCGCAGCCGGGCCCGAAACCCATTTGGATTCACCGCTGGCCATGGCGGTGCGACCATCTAAACTCATCGCAGATTTGCTGCGCACCAGGGGTAACCCCAAGGTCATACGCTTGATAAAACCCGGGTTGAGCGCGCGGCAGCGCTCTTCCAGCACTGGCCCCTCTACCTCAATACCCGCATCGCGCAGTTTCTGCAAACCGCTTCCGGCAACCCTGGGATTCGGGTCTTCCATACCGTATACCACACGTGCAACGCCGGCCTGCACCAGTACCTCTGCACAGGGACCTGTGCGGCCACTGTGGCTACAGGGTTCAAGGGTCACATAGACGGTGGCGCCGCGTGCCCGCTCGCCCGCATCGCGCAGGGCTTCTATTTCAGCGTGGGGTTCGCCAGCACGCTTATGCCAGCCCTCGGCAATTACTTGGCCATTAGCATCGGTGATCACACAGCCGACCCGGGGATTCGGCATAGTGGTATAGAGACCGCGCTCCGCCAGCTGAATAGCGCGGCCCATCAGTGCCTGGGCACTCTCTACAGCCATTTGACTCATTGCGTTTGGTTTTCCTTACTGGTCAGGCGCTCAATTTCTTCACTGAAGTCGCTGACATCTTCAAAGCGTCGATACACCGAGGCAAAGCGCACATAAGCGACCTCATCCAGCTCGCGCAGCTGCTCCATAACCAACTCACCGATGGCCCTTGCGGGCAACTCGCGCTCACCCGTTGCGCGCAGTGCATGCTTGATTTGGGAGACTGCGGATTCCACCCGCTCGATACTGACCGGGCGCTTCTCTACCGCGCGCTGGATGCCCGCGCGCAATTTGTCTTCATTGAAGGGCTCGCGCTGGCCATTTTGTTTGATCACCCTGGGCAACAGCAGCTCTGCGCTTTCAAAGGTGGTGAAACGTTCATGGCATTCGAGGCACTCGCGCCGGCGGCGCACCTGATCGCCCTCCGCCACCAGGCGGGAATCGACTACTTTGGTTTCTTCTGCGCTGCAGAAAGGACAGTGCATGTGGGATCGTCCCCAGGGGAATGGAAAATGGGCCGCAGTTTATCACAGCCGTTGCCCCCTGTGACTGCACCACGCACCGCTGCGGTGCAGCACACTGTGATACAGCCATAAAAAAAGCGGCTCACCGAGCCGCTTTTTCCAGCAAAGCTAAATTAGGCTTTCTTGTACACAGGAAACTGTGCACAGATCTCCAGAACTTTTTGCTTCACATCGGCGATGGTGGCTTCAACATCGCCGCCTTCCAGTGCGTCCAGGATATCGCAGATCCAATGGGTCAGCTGCTGGGTTTCCTTCACGCCGAAACCGCGCGTGGTAATCGCCGGAGTACCGACACGCAGTCCACTGGTAATGAAGGGAGAACGCGGGTCATTAGGCACCGCATTTTTATTCACCGTGATATTGGCATTGCCCAGGGCCTCATCGGCATCTTTACCGGTGTATTCCTTACCGATCAGGTCCACCAGCATCAGGTGGTCATCGGTGCCGCCAGAAACGATATTGATACCGCGGTCGAGGAAAGTCTCCGCCATAGCGCGGGCATTCTCTACCACCTTCTTCTGATAATCCTTGTATTCTGGGCTCATGGCCTCCTTAAAGGAAACCGCCTTGGCCGCGATAACATGCATCAGCGGGCCACCCTGACCACCGGGGAATACCGCGGAGTTCAGTTTTTTCTCGATCTCTTCGTTGGCACGGGCCAGGATAATGCCACCGCGCGGTCCGCGCAGGGTCTTGTGAGTGGTGGAGCTCACCACATCGGCGTGGGGAATTGGCGATGGGTATTCACCAGCGGCAACCAGACCGGCTACGTGGGCCATATCTACAAACAGGTAGGCACCCACTTTGTCGGCGATTTCGCGGAAACGCGCCCAATCCATGACGCGGCTGTAGGCGGAAAAACCGGCCACGATCATCTTAGGCTTGTGCTCCAGAGCCAGACGCTCCACTTCCTCGTAATCCACCTCACCGGTTTCCGGGTTCAGGCCGTACTGCACCGCATTGTAGATTTTGCCAGAGAAGTTGACGCGGGCACCGTGGGTCAGGTGGCCGCCGTGAGCCAGGCTCATACCTAGCACGGTGTCGCCGGGGGCGCACAGGGCTTGATATACCGCCGAGTTGGCCTGGGAGCCAGAGTGCGGTTGTACATTGGCGTAATCCGCACCAAACAGCGCCTTGGCGCGCTCAATCGCCAGGGTTTCCACTTTATCCACATACTCACAGCCACCGTAGTAGCGTTTGCCCGGATAACCTTCTGCGTACTTATTCGTGAGGCTGCTGCCCTGGGCTTCCATGACTTGTGGGCTGGTGTAGTTCTCGGAGGCGATCAGCTCAATGTGGTCTTCCTGGCGAGAATCCTCTTCGCAGATAGCTTCCCAGATTTCGGGATCGTAAGAAGCGAGCGTGACAGATGAATCAAACATGGTGTTCCCTCGGTAATGCGGGCTGAGTAGAGACTGGTGTAACTCGGTACCACTGTGCTCAGGCCTTGCAACTTGGCCTCAGGCGCCAACAGGCCCCACTGACTACTCAAAGAATCCTGAGCATTTTAGAAAGGCGCGCATTGTACACCAAGGTCACAGGGATTGCGCGAAAACCAAAACCCGGCCAGTTAGCCGTGTTTTCGACTATTGATTGCCTTAGAAATGAGCGATACAGGGGCCGGACTCATAAGCCACCTCTTTAAAAGCTTGCTTTACTCAAATACCCTGTCACTGCTGGCCCTTAAGCTAGGCCAACATCAAAACCATACTAGGATCACCAGTCACTGCCTCATTCTCACACCAGTGACTTATACCCACCGTCACCAGCTTGTGTGGACCTGTAGGACACCAATAATAATGTATGGCCTATCCTCCTATTGATTTAACCGTTGCCCCCCCGTAATTAGAGTGCACCACAGCACTCAGCCTCCAAAATAAAAATGAGGAATTAATACTCAAACCCTGCGCGGCAATTAACATGGCTTGAGCCCAATTTCGTTATCTCACAGCCTTTGTATGACTCTAACTCGATAACTGGTTTTAGATAATTTTTAAAAATGGTGCCCTTTAATTTCTTTACTGCGCCAAAATCCTCAGGTTGTACCACTTTTTTTTCGCTACTTGATCCACATCAATTCCTCTCTTGAGTCTGCTGGCAACAATAAGCTTCGAAACTGATCGCGGGGGTCTGGGATGAATAACATCTACCGACAACTCTGTTTAGACCATAAAAATATGCAGCAAATGCTCAATGCCTTTGAGCGCTTGCTACAGGACCTTTTTGGAACTCATGAGCGGGACCCTAACACCCTCTCTCTGATTCTTGACGCACTGGATTATTTTTCTGTTTACCCAGATAAATATCATCATCCGGTAGAAGACTTGATTCTTGCTCGCTTGCTGACCAAACCTGTGCATGACCGAAGTGCTATTTATGAAGCGCAGATGCAGCACGAAAAAATTGCTGCAACCACCAAGCATATGTGTGCACTTTTCTATGCCGTAGCCAATGACGCCATGGTTGAGCGGAGAGTGCTACAAGGAGCTAGTAATAGCTATTTGCAGTTACAGCGAAATCATATTGAGCTGGAAAATTCTGCGATTTTCCCCCAAATAGAGCAATATCTACAGGTAGAAGACTGGAAACAAATATACAGACAGGTCAAGCAGTTAAAAGATCCTTTTTTCGATAAAAACACCAGAAATATATATGAATCTTTACGCGAATATCTGACTCAACCAGAAACACCCTCACAAGTATTTGCTTAAGATGACCGGGTCATTTCACAAACTATAAAAAGGAGGAGACATGAAAATCAAGCGTCACGGAATCTCCATTGGCATGGAGAGAATTGATGATGATTTCTTCCTGTATATCAAAGCTGTTGGGCAGTTGACCCATGAGGACTACGAATATATAACGCCTTTGCTAGAGTATGCTCTTGAGGGCGTTAAAAAACCACAGGTACAAATGCTGATTGACTTGCGGGATTTTGAGGGCTGGGGTCTGCACGCGATCTGGGATGAATTCAAGCTAACCCTTAAACATGGCAATGAATTCTGCCGCATTGCTGTACTTGGGGATGAAGGCTGGCAACAGCTGGCCACCAAAGTTGGAGGATGGTTTGTAAGTGGCGAAGTGCGTTACTTTGAGAAGCAGCACGAGGCCATGGACTGGCTGTCACAAGCACCGGAAGAAGTAGAGAAAAAAGGTGCAGAAAAGGAATTAGCTTTCTCCACACACTCCTGATAAGTAGTGGATTCCGGGGGCGTTTTCGCCCCCTTTTTTATTTTTTAATGCTCAAACCCTTATCCTTTCCAGAAAATTTTCGCCACTTCAAAGACTTCTAAACCTCGCCCTCATAACCACAGTGGGTTCCCGCTATTTCACTAAGCCCCAGTAAATTTTGAATCTGCACTACCCTGCCATTTACTTGGATAACCCCCTGCTTTTGAAAGCGAGTAAACAGACGACTCACCGTTTCTGCAGTTAATCCTAGGTAATTGGCAATATCTGTACGCGACATTGAAAGGATAAATTCATTGGGGGAATAACCGCGACAGGCATAGCGACTGGAAATATTCATAAGCAATGCGGCAAGGCGAGTATCCGCAGAACGCTTGCCAAGCAGCATTAAAATTTCATTCTCCTTGCGCAACTCTTCGGAAAAAATGCTGTAAATCTGTTGCTGCAGGGCCGGAACCTGCTGCGCCAGTACTTCCAGTTGAGCAAAAGGCAGGAGACAGACACTGCTGTCTTCTAACGCCTCGGCATAGCTAGAGTGAACACGGGTACTATAAGCATCGAGGCCAAGTAATTCTCCCGGCAGGGCAAAATGTGTTATCTGGGTATCACCATCTGCGGCAATTACTACATTTTTAAAACTGCCAGAGCGAATCGCGTAGAGATTTTGAAATGAATCGCCAGCCCGGTAGAGAGATTCTCCGGCCTTAATGACCTTCTTTTTTCCAGTAACCTGTTCGAGGCGATCAATCTCTGCCAGAGACAGGCCCGCAGGCAAACAGAGACGCCTGACAGAGCAATTACTGCAACTTACTGGCACTGGTGAATCAGCCATACCCAAATCGCCGTTTAACAATATAGGAAAATTGTAACGGCATTATTGAAAAGCGTCGCCACCCAGAAATAAAACACTAAATATTAAAAAAATAGTATCGAGGCTAACCATCTTTCTAAAACAACGGACCAATATATGCTACGTTTACACAATTTCAGACATTACTCTTCTACATAAAAATAATGACTAGCGGGTGCTCCTGGGCTTATCTAAATAAACAAAGCCCTGCGAAATCAATGAACTTTTCGGTAAATCATTGATTGGCAGATAACAGGGTATCTATCACCATTTTCTGCTGAGCTTTACCACTTGGATCTGCATCCGTTTTATAAGCACAAAATTCATTGGCCCAAGGAGAAGTACGGACCCGAACCGGTGGATCTTCACTTTCAACAACATCTAAAACTACCTGCGCCACCTGCCCGGCACTCTGATAAAGACGGGCCGTTTGTTCTGGTGTGCGCCTCTGGATACTTCCTAGATATTGTTCGAATAAGCCCTGGTAATCTCCTTCTGGCACACCACCATCCACTTGCAGTTGAGATAAAACACTGTTGGCAAATTCAGAGTAAATGCCGCCAGGTTCAACCGCAGTGAACTGAATGTTAAAGCTGGACTGGATATAGCTAGCCATAGCCTCTGTGTACCCCTCTACAGCAAACTTGGCAGCACAATAAAGTTCATTAAACGGCTGCCCCACTAACCCACCCACAGAGGAAATGTTGATAATCCGACCGCTGCGTTCCTTTCGCATATGGGGGAGTACTGCCTTGGTGCAACGCACTACCCCGTGGAAGTTCACATCCATAACCCACTGCGTCTCTACCTCTGAGGCCATTTCGGTGGTTTTCACAAAGCCGGCACCGGCATTGTTAACCAAAATATCGATACGCCCCTGCTCCTCAATAATGGTATTCACAGCATGTTGAATACTTCCTGCATCCTGCACGTCTAGCGCTAAAACGTTGAGCTTGTGCCCAAGCCCGGCATCTTTCAGCAGTGGGCCCGCTTTGCCCAAATCCCTCATGGTGGCGTAGACAACATACCCCCGCTTCGCCATTTTGGTGGCCAAACTCTGTCCCAAACCTGTAGATGTTCCCGTAATCAGTACTACCTTGCCCATAGGTCCACTCCAACACTCAGAAAAAGTATACTGCCTGGTGTATGTTACACCTCTAACCCACAAAGTAAACCGCCTGGTTTACACAGCTGTAGTCTTGCGGCTTCACCAGCCATGCCCAGGCCGGCAGGTTAGCGAATGGCTTTTCAGCCATAAGGAAGAAGCTGTTACCATTACCGCCAATTTTTCCGGCTGTTGAATCGATGCCTCCGGCCCGGGTAACAGCTCCCACACTTATCTTCAATACAGTTATTACTATGAGCATCGCCGATCTGGATTTTATTAAGACTCTCCCCAAGGCAGAGCTGCATTTGCACATTGAAGGCTCGCTGGAGCCAGAACTAATGTTCGAGCTTAGCCGGCGCAATAAAATTGAAATCCCCTTTTCCAGTGTTGAGGAAATTAAGGCTGCCTATAAGTTTCACAACCTGCAGTCCTTCCTGGATATTTACTACCAGGGAGCCTCGGTCCTTATCCATGAACAGGACTTTTACGATCTAACCATGGCCTATTTGCTGCGCTGTCGTGAAGATAATGTTGTGCACACTGAAATTTTCTTCGACCCCCAAACCCATACAGAAAGGGGTATTGATATCGGTGTGGTTATTCGGGGCATCCACAGCGCTCTAAAAGATGCCGAATCTGAGTGGGGAATTAGTAGCCACCTGATTCTCTGCTTCCTGCGCCACCTGAGTGAGGAAGAGGCCATCACTACTCTAAAAGCCGCCAAACCTTACCTGGAATTTATTAAGGGTGTTGGCCTGGACTCCTCAGAACTGGGACACCCCCCCAGCAAATTCCAGCAAGTCTTTGCTATGGCTAAAGAATTAGGCCTGGAGAGGGTCGCTCATGCGGGGGAGGAAGGGCCAGCTGAATATATTAAAGAAGCTCTGGATTTACTCGATGTAAGCCGCATAGATCACGGCGTGCGTTGTGTGGAAGACGAGGCTCTGATTGAACGACTTATCGATCAGGAAATTCCCCTCACCGTATGCCCTCTGTCCAACACTGCACTATGTGTCTACGACGATATGAGCCAACATCCCATATTACAGTTATTGGAACGTGGGCTCTGTGTCACAGTAAATGCGGATGATCCGGCCTATTTCGGCGGTTACGTTAACCGCAATTACCAAGCACTGAGTGAAAGTCTTGGTATGACCAAGAAACAGGCAAAAAAGCTGGCTATTAACAGCCTTAAAGCCAGCTATATTTCTCAAGCCCAACAACAAAAATGGGCGGAGGTTATCGCCGCTATTTAATTAATGCGATCCTAACGCAAATAATTTGAAAAATGTTATAGGGCCTGCTAATTATTTAGCCTGGGCCCTTTTAATCAACTAAGCTTATCAAACTCTGATAGAGTGCTTAATCAGTCTTCATCGTAACCGTAATGGGTTCCGGCCAGTTCACTGAGACTGATCATATCCATTATTTCCACCGCCCGACCACTTACCTTAATCAGTTTTTCTTTTTGAAAACGCGAAAATAATCGACTTACGGTTTCTGCAGTTAACCCAAGGTAGTTGGCAATATCTGTGCGCGGCATAGACAACACAAATTCACTGTGCGAATAACCGCGACGAGCATAGCGGCTGGAAATATTAATCAGTAAAGCCGCTAAGCGGGTATCAGCCGATCGCTTGCCCAACAGCATTAAAATATCATTTTCCTGGCGCAGCTCTTCAGAAAAAATACTATAAATCTGCTGCTGCAACGCGGTGACCTGATTAGCCAGTAATTCCAGCTGGGTAAAGGGCAACAGGCAGACACTACTGTCTTCCAGCGCCTCAGCGTAACTGGGGTGTACGCGGCTACTATAGGCATCCAGCCCCAACAACTCTCCTGGCAGGGCAAAATGAGTGACCTGCGTATCGCCATCCGCTGCGATAACCACAGTTTTAAAACTGCCTGAACGAATAGCGTAAAGGTTTGCAAAAGGATCACCGGAGCGATACAAGGTCTCACCGGCTTTTACAATTTTCTTACGGCGCGTAACCTGCTCTAGTCGATCGATATCTGCTTGAGATAACCCCGCAGGCAGGCACAAACGTCTAACCGAGCAGTTGCTGCAACTAACCGCTACTGAGGAATCCATCATACTAAACCAGTCGGTAAACTAATTTGCGGCTATTGTACCCGCTGTGAAGGCAATCGTCTCCTGTAGAACATTAAAGAACACGAGAATATTGTGCATCAGTTTGCTGACTGTATAAGTAAATATCAAAAGCCGAGGCAACATTGCGTACAAACCAGCGCCCCTGCTCCGTAACGGTGATCTTTTTTTCATCCTGATAAATAAGACCATCCTCAAACATGGGTTCCAGTCTTTTGAGCTCGTGGAAAAAGTATTGATTAAAAGGTACGCCAGTGCGACGCTCAACCTCAGTTTTATCCAGGCTTAACCGGCACATCAGTTCAGTAATAACCCACTGACGCAACTTATCTTCATCACTCATTAACCAGCCTCGACACGAAGCATTACCCCGCTCAGCCACGGCCTGGGTATATTCTTTCAGACGGTGCAGGTTCTGCCAGAAACCATTACGACTGTAGCTGATTGCGGAAGCCCCCAGTCCAACTAACGCATCGGCGGGCATTAATGTGTAGCCTTGGAAATTTCTCTGTAACATCCCCGCGTGAGCGGCCTTGGCCAGCTCATCTCCCGGCCGGGCAAAATGATCCATACCCAGGAATTCATAACCGGCCTGACCCAAGTGCTCTACCGCAGCCAGCTGCATTGCTACTTTTTCTGTGGCGGAGGGAATTAGTTCCGTATCGATAAGACGCTGGGCTTTAAAACGATGGGGTAAATGCGCATAGTGATAGAGGGCAATACGATCCGGCTGTAAATCTAGCACCTTATCCAGGGTACTGTGCAAACTGCTGAGGTTTTGTTTGGGCAAGCCATAAATCAAATCATAGGAAATAGATTCGAAGCCCCGCTCACGCGCCGCAACCGTTAATTCAGTCACCTGGTCGGCACTGCAAATTCGGTTGATGGATCTCTGCACCTCGATATCAAAATCCTGCACGCCCAGGCTCAAGCGATTAAATCCGAGCTCTCTTAGGGTATCCAAGGTCTCCAGCTCCAAGGTGCGTGGATCGGCTTCAATGCTGTACTCCACTCCATCGCCCGGGCGTAAATCAAAAATCTCACCCAGTCCTTCCATCAAGCGGCGCATATCTCCATCGCTGAGAAATGTGGGTGTACCACCTCCCAAATGCAACTGGGTGACCGGTACCTGGGCCACCTTGTCCCGATACCAGCGAGCTTCCTGCAAGAGGTTATCCAGATAGCTGGAGGCGAGACCGTATTGGGAAGTAATTACCTTGTTGCAAGCACAGAAATAACAGAGAGAACGGCAAAAGGGGATATGCACATACAGGGATAAGCTGCGAATATTTTTAAGTGCATCCCAAGGTTTGATGCTGCCATCCAGAGGTTTAAATCTATCGGCTGTGGGATAAGAGGTGTAGCGCGGGCAGGGGCCACTGTATCGGGATAACAGTTGTTCTGATAGACCACCTATAGTGCTTTTAGTCTCTTGCATCATATTTCCACAACCTCAATCAATTGTTTGCGACAGCCTCCCGCACAAACTAAAAGGCAGTCGCCGAGCTCCCACGGGGAAAACCGCAACGACTGCCACACCCCAAAACTAGAGTGCTGCCACCTTAGAAGCGGTAGCCGAGACCCGCCATATAAACCAGCGGATCGATATCTACTTTAGCGGTGACATTACCCACACCAGGTACCTTTACAGTGGCGTCGGTATCAATATCCATCCAGAACACAGACATATTAAACAACCAGCGCTGATCTGCGCCGAAGGCGAAGTCGATACCCGCTTCAGCCGCCAGACCGAAGGAATTATCGAGAGATAGCTTTGCGTCGTCAGTAGCCCCTAGGGTTTCAAAGACCGCATTAGCAGTACTGCTGATTTCCTCATCGAAGAAAGCGGTGTAATTCACCCCCAAACCAATATAAGGCTGGATCGCGGACTGAGTATCCATGGGATACCACTGCACCAGCAAAGTAGGCGGCAGATGCTTGGTTTCACCCAGCTCAAAAGTTTCACCCAGACCTTCAGCTTGAATCTCATGCGTAAAAGGGGTGGCGGCTACTAGCTCAAGACCCCAGTGATCACGGAACATATACACACCGGTTAGGCCCAGAGCGGAGCCGTCATCCACATCTACCCCGGTGCCGTCTTGCTTAGCTCCACCAACATAAAGCGCGCTGGAACTGGTGTCGGGCGCTACTGTGGCCATACCACCGCGCAAAATAAAGCTGCCCTCTTCGTAGGCCAGTACCGGTGCAGAAAGTACGGCGGTCAGGGCGGCTGTCGCACAAGCAGTTATACGATTCATTAACTTCTCCATATAGCGATTTAGCATTTTTCCCGACTTTGGAAGGCCCCCTCCAGGCACAATCACAAGTCGCAGGCAGGTTAACCGCTGGCCGCAATCGTGAGCTTGATCCAAATCAAGCTGTAGAATTTCGCGGAATTAAAAGCAGCGTATTGCCCATAACGCTTGTCTGGCCAATCATCAGATGGCCTTCCGAGCGGGGCAGCGAAGATAGCGATAGGGGTGTAATGAAGGAACGGCTAGGGGGCTAGTAATTGGTACCTATTGCCAATTTTGCGAACTGGTCCAAATTTTTAACGTTAGGCGACACTGAAGCAAAGCTCCCTCTCCGGTACTGGCCAGAAACAATCAACTGAGGAGGGAGCGCGCGGAAGCTAGATATCTACCAGGTCAGACCACCTGCCGGGCGGCGGAACATATTCTGGATACTGGAGAAATCCAACTTCTGATTTTCATCGCTGGCTCCATGTAGCTGATAAAGGTTTTTTGCCAGAGCCCCCATAGGCGTGGAAGAGGCACTGGTAGCTGCAGCATCCATGGCGAGCCCCAGGTCTTTCAGCATTAGCGCCACGGTGAAACCACCAGAGTAACCATTTGCCGCAGGTACATTCTCCATAGCACCTGGGTAGGGATTGTAATTGGACAGAGACCAATTGTTGCCAGAGCTCTGCATCATGATCTCGCTCAGGACCTTGGGGTCCAAGCCTTTGTCGACCCCCAACTGCAGGGCTTCGGCGGTACCGGTCATATGGATAGCCAGAAGCAAGTTGTTACAAATTTTTGCCACCTGCCCTGCCCCAGCCGAGCCGGCGTGAAAAATCTTGGCGCCCATCGCCTGTAACGGCGCCCGCGCAGCATCTACTGCCGCTTCTTCACCTCCACACATAAAACACAAGCTACCAGCCTGAGCTGCCGCGGTACCCCCTGAAACTGGCGCATCAATGGCGAGTAGGCCCCGCTCAGATGCGGCCTCATTTACCAGGCGGGCATCTTCCGCAGAGATGGTTGAGCAATCGATAACCAGAGTATTCTCAGCCAGGTGATTCAGCAGCCCCTCTTCTCCCAGGTAGAGGCTTTTTACCGCCGCACCACTGGGCAGCATTGAGACCACAATAGCGGCCCCCTCAGCCGCCTGCAGCGGGGACTCACAAGGCGTGCAACCATCTTTTTGCGCCTGCACCAGAGCCGTGGGATTGAGATCGAAAGCCGCCACGCTATACCCGGCCTTCACCAAGTTGGCCGCCATAGGGCCACCCATATTCCCCAGACCAAAAAAGGCTATCTTTTCCATAAAAGCCACTCCATATTTTGTTGTTGGTATCCCGCGCGTAAAGCGGCCCGGGTCGCTTTATAGATCCGCAAGCGGATGCGCTCCGCCCCAGGGCGCGCTAAAGCAGCTCTCCAGCTGTTGCGGGCTAATCTCCTCCAAGCTCTGAGGCTGCCACTTTGGCGTACGATCCTTATCGATCAATAGAGCCCGCACCCCCTCCTTCAAATGGCCACTGGCACAGAGGTTTACCGCGAGCGCCAACTCCATCCGAAACACATCGGCCAAAGATAAGTGGCGCGCTCGACGCAACTGCTCCCATACCACCCAAGGGGTCAGTGGCGAACCACCGGCCAGGGTGGTGGCGGCGCGCTGCAACCATTTATCCACCCCTTGATAGGCGCTGATTGCCGCGCAAACCTCCGGCAGGCTGGCAAAGTCCGTGAGCTGTTGAATCTGGTCGTAGTGTTCGCGCAACTGCGACTCCGGCCGCTGCAAGGGAGAGAGCTCGCAACTCTTAAGGCAGTCACTAATTAGACGGTGGTTAATTGCGTTACCGGCTGAATAATCCAAGTCAGCCAGTGCCGCCAACACGGTCTCGCGTTGGTCCTGCGCAATAATTCGGTCGGCCATACCGGCAAACAGGGCATCGGCCCCATTAAACTGGGCCCCTGTCAGCCCCAAAAAAAGACCCAGGCGGCCCGGCATACGGTTCAGGAACCAGCTTCCACCTACATCGGGAAATAAGCCGATAGTGATTTCTGGCATCGCCATACGCGTGGTTTCAGTCACAATACGATGGCTGGCACCGGCCATAATGCCGATACCACCCCCCATCACAATACCGCCACCCCAGACCACGATTGGCTTGGTATAGGTGTGTATTTGGTAGTCCAGACGATATTCGCGCGAGAAGAATTCGGTCGTGTAACGATATTCCGGCGGCTCACCGTAGGCGGCCGATTGCTCGTACAGTGCCACCACATCGCCCCCGGCACAGAGGGCTTTATCACCACTGCCATCTATCCATACGGCGGCCACCGCATCGTCATCAGCCCATTGATCTAACTGGGCTGAGAGCAGATCAATCATCTGCAGGTTGAGCGCATTGAGCGCCTTAGGCAGGTTGAGGGTCGCGATCGCCAGTGCGCCGCGCCGAGAGAACAACACCGGGGAGTCCTGATCCATTGCTATCTGTCTTATTGCTCTTGTACTAATTAGCGTCGCAGTTAAGCACATATCAGATTCAACGTCAGCCACACGCGAGTACAGCGGCGACAGCCACAGGGGTGCAGTTGCACTTTTTACGCAAACTGATAAGTTGCGCGCAAAATCTGAGCGATTGCAACACCCAGTTACGGAACCCCAAATGGCTGAATACGTATACACCATGAACCGGGTGGGCAAAGTAGTGCCCCCCAAACGTGAAATTCTGAAGGACATTTCCCTTTCCTTCTTCCCCGGCGCCAAAATCGGCGTACTCGGTCTCAACGGCGCAGGTAAATCCACCCTGCTGCGCATTATGGCTGGGGTCGATCAGGACTTTAACGGCGAAGCCCGCGCAATGCCCGGCATCAAGGTCGGCTACCTGCCCCAGGAACCGCAACTCGATGCCAGTAAGAATGTGCGCGGCAACGTAGAGGATGGTGTACGCGAAGCCATTGACGCCCTCGCCGGCCTGGAACAGGTCTACGCCGATTATGCCGAGCCCGACGCGGACTTCGATGCCCTGGCTAAGAAACAGCAACAGTTCGAAGACATTATCCAGGCCTGGGACGCCCACAACCTGGAGCACCGCCTGGAAGTCGCCGCAGACGCACTGCGCCTGCCGCCCTGGGATGCGGACGTAAACAATCTGTCCGGCGGTGAAAAACGCCGTGTGGCCCTGTGCCGCCTGCTGCTGTCCCGCCCGGATATGCTGCTTCTCGACGAACCCACCAACCACCTGGATGCAGAATCCGTATTCTGGCTGGAGCGCTTCCTGCACGATTTCACCGGCACTGTGGTAGCCATCACCCACGATCGCTACTTCCTCGACAATGTTGCCGGCTGGATTCTGGAACTGGACCGCGGCCACGGCATCCCCTGGGAAGGCAACTACACCACTTGGCTGGAACAGAAAGAAAAGCGCCTGGAGCAAGAGCAGCGCGGCGAACAGGCTCGCGCCAAAGCTATGCAAAAGGAACTCGAGTGGGCCCGCCAAAATCCCAAGGGCCGTCAGTCCAAGAACAAGGCCCGTTTGTCCCGCCTGGAAGAAATGCAGTCCCAGGACTTCCAGGCCCGCAACGAGACCAACGAAATCTACATTCCGCCCGGCGAGCGTCTCGGCGACAATGTGATTGAGTTTAAAGAGGTGTGCAAAGGCTTCGGCGAGCGCCTGCTGATCGACAACCTGTCTTTCCGTGTGCCCAAGGGCGCGATTGTAGGTATCGTCGGCGGTAACGGTGCCGGTAAGTCCACCCTGTTCCGTATGATCAGCGGCACCGAGCAGCAGGACTCCGGCGAGATCAAGATCGGGGAAACCGTTAAGGTCGCCTACGTTGAGCAAGGCCGTGAGAATCTGGATGACAGCAAGACTGTATGGGAAGCCATCTCAGACGGCCACGATATGCTCAAGATCAACAATTACGAAGTGGGCTCGCGCAACTATGTTGGCCGCTTTAACTTCAAGGGCAGTGACCAGCAGAAGCGCGTAGGCGAACTGTCCGGTGGTGAACGCGGACGCCTGCACCTGGCCTATACCCTCAAGCAGGGCGCCAACGTACTACTCCTGGACGAACCCTCCAACGATCTGGATATCGAAACCCTGCGCGCCCTGGAAGAAGCCCTGCTCAACTTCCCCGGCTGCGCTCTGGTAATCTCGCACGATCGCTGGTTCCTGGACCGCGTTGCCACCCATATCCTCGCCTATGAGGGTGAGAGTGAAGCGGTCTTCTTTGAAGGTAACTACACCGAGTACCACGAAGACTTTGTGCAGCGTAAAGGCGAAGATGCCACACCGCATCGGATGCATTATAAGAAATTGAAGACCTGAGATTTACAAGTCGGTTTGACCAAAATTTCTATCAGTTAAGCTCTTTTGACTATATAGAAATAAAAACCGGAATCCCAAACAGGTATTCCGGTTTTTTTCATTTAATCAATTACTAGTTACCATTCACTCAGAAACATTCCTAGCTAGTGTTAAAATATTTATTTTAAATTCCCATAGCTGATTTAAATTTCCCTACATGAGTCATGGATTTGATTTCATCAGCCTGGAAAAAAGCCTCATAGCAGGATATTAGAAAGCTTAGAAAGTATGCCCGGCACTGGAGAGTTGAACAGATTTTTGCTAGGTAATTGGCACCGTTTGGGCGTTAGTTGGGAATGCTATATATCCTATTATGCACCTTTTTTCTATATTGCATGGATGTTAATTATATTAAAAGAAGTAGTGAAATAGCTTATAGTAGATTACGCAACTCGTTGAGTATCAACATACTACTTCCAGGCGACAAAGAAGGTAACGGCTTTTGGGTCAGCAGCTATTATGAAAACTTTGGCAGTCCATTCACCTACTTGTTTTGCCTATGGCTTGCGGGTCGCTGCTTAGCGCTGGTAGCGTTAGAATACACCTTAACAACATGCTATTGAGGAATACCGGAGCTACCTGAAAATCGATTTCACGGGTTTACTGATGAACGGAGAAAAGATAATCCCATCTTTCTTTGTTCTATGACTGTTCCTCGTGAAGATGTTGTACCACTTTCCAAAATACTCAGGAAGGCCATGTCACTCACAATCGTGCTTGGCAAGTTCATAAATAGCGTTAATGATTTATATACTAGATATCTTTGCGGTTTCCATAAAAGCAAATTCCATCAAAATTGGTATTAACAGATCCTAGTATGAAACAAAAGTGCAAAACCCACCTTCACATTATTCGGCAAAAAAAGTCGATTAGCCATCTTCAGGGCCGGCGCGCTTTGAAAATATAAGCGTGGAGATATGGTATTGACCAAGCAGGTTACCACCTCCCCCAAACACAATTAAAATTTTTAACATAACGTTTATATGCCAAATGGTAACATTTTTAACCAACAGCCTTTGAAGAAGCCTTATTTTTAGAGGTGATGGCATAGAATTGTTGTCAACACCACTACAAATCTCACTGAAATGGGCCAGAAAAGCACCCTATAAAACTATTAAAGCAGCCCTTCCCTGACCCAAATACTATTAAGCTAAGGCTAAAGCCGCAGGCGGGGGAGGCTCAACACCCCCTCTGGGACCTGCCTGAATATCAGTTTCGACTTGCATTATGTTTCTCCTTACAAGTTGTAGTTTATAAATGTGCTAACTATGCCTGGCCATCCAATAAAAGAACCAAGCACAACATAGCTTACCCCGACCACAGGCCGATAATCCAACAAAATCTTATTATTCTGAGGGAACAATCACAATTTACCAAGCCCGTTTACTTCATGCTAAGCATGCCTATGACACTTAGTTAGTACAAACCAAAAACATATACATCTGTACCATTTTCATAAACAGGCATCGTCCTATTGACACCCCCCCAGATTAAAAAATCAAAACAACCACATAGAACCTTAAACTACAACACCGAAAAATATAAAATAAGGCACCACAAAAAATCACTCCAAGCTTAAAAAATAAAAAAACACATCGCTTTACACACAAAATACAGCCCAAGATATTTTGAGCCCACCAAAAAACACACAAATTTATAATCAGCACACTCAGATCAAGTTAAGAACAATAAAAATCCTTCACTACAAAAACAAAAGATAAGACCACAGTAAACTACGACACCCAAGGCCACCTCAAAAAAATAATTCAGGCGCCTCACAGAAGGGATATTTTCGCCTTTAAAAAATTGATGCATACATTGCAATCAAACTTATAGAATTGCACCACCCACTAACTCCCAGGGAAAACATGGCTGAATTATGGTGATAACATAAAGATAACTTAGCCAAGACACCCACTACAAAAGAGCAAGAAAAACCGCAAAAAGCATAAATAAAACTTCTGAAGCAGCTTGACATGCAATTTCAACCAAACAGGAGGAGCCCTTTCCATGACAGCTTAGCAACAAGTACAATAGGAACTGAGATCTCGAAAAAAATGAGGCAATATTTTAAATTGAACTGCGATAATTGATCAAAAAAATGCCACGAAGGAGACATCCTTCACATGACATGTAAGTCAAAAAAATTCATTTGTTAACACATGAAAAGCCCAAAGGCTATATACCTCTCTAAGAGAGCTTAGCAGGATCATAAAATTGATCCTATTCATCACACACAGGAAAAATTCCTAAGATTGAAAACATTAAAACCCAAGGCAACAACACACTGAAAACTCATGAAGCGCACCAATTCATATGCTTTCAGAGCATAAGTTATGGGTGAGCGATTACAATTAAACTACTCGAATAGTTTTGCACGCAATGAAACGATCGTCTTAAATTATCTGGATCCAAAGCTGCAAAACTCTCATCCAGTACCAACAACTCAGAATTCTGCAAAAGTGCCCGTGCAATAAACAAGCGGCTCATCTCACCATGAGATAATCTCCACCCCATTTCTCCCACCGTCTGTAACATCCCTGCAGGCATTTTTTTAATCAATGGGGTCAAACCTAATTCATCACAAATTTTATAGGCCCTACGAACACTTTCCATCTTTGGTGGCCATTCATCACCCATTAATAAATTAAATAAGAAAGAATCGCCAAGTACATGATTTTCATGAAATTGTGGCACTGATGCAATCAGTCTGCGCCAGTGCTCAGCACCAATACTGGCTCTATCGTACCCATTGATAAGCAAGATGCCCTCTCTCTGCTTTTGAATGCCGGCAATCACATTTGCAAAAGTAGATTTACCTGAGCCAGAAGCCCCCTGTAAAATTACTCGATCACCGGGATAAATACTCAGCTTACAGTTTTTTAAGGCCGCCTTGTCTTGATTAGGGTAGTTAAAACTTAAGTCACGGATATAGCACAATGGCTGCTTGGACCCTTGTATGCCTGAATGAACTTTATTGGCCACTGAGATAGAGTTAGCGCCCCGCTTTAAAGCAGCCTCCAAGGAAAAGAGTTCACGTACTTTTTCCCAAGTTACCAGAGCACTGAGTCCACTGGAAAACCCTGTCACGCCTTTTAGTACTGCGCGATATCCAAGCAGTACCCCCCCAAAAGCCGCAGCAATTTGCCCACTCTCAGTATTGCTATTGACAAAAACAGGCACCAAGCCAGTTATACCCAATAGCAACCAGATACGTGGCAAAAATGCGACTATACGAGTCATGTTGCCATCCATTGCCGTAGAACTTCGAAAATACTCTTCCAACTCCTCATCTTCCCCTCGGTGCCAATCTGAAGGTTTCTGCTGTGCCAACCGGGTCCGGTGGCCAAGCATTTTCTCAATTAGACGGTGGGTCATACTCAAACGTTGAGCGGTCCAGTATTGACGAGCCAAATACTGGGCACGTCCTAGAGCGATGGCTATAAGTAAAAATAGGGTCAAAATCCCCAACGATATTGGAGTTCCAAGACTTAGCTGTAGCACCATGAAAGCCAATACCAGCTCTACACCACCGAGTAGTAGCATAAAGCTCGCCTGTAGCGCACTGGCTTCTATATTTTCTGCATCATAAACACGCCCAAGTATCTGTCCCGAACCCATATGGCGCACCTTGCCTGGATCTATTCGCAAAGCGCTGGCGAGTAAGCGCTGCTTCAACAGGGCACCGGTTTCTAGCGATATGGAACCTTGTAACCGAGCAGTTAAGAGTGAAAGGGGGATCTGTGTTATCAGTAATAATACCCAGGCAACTAGCCAGCCACTATCTACATGGCCATCAAGAACAGCACGGCCTATCAACCACCAGCTGGCAATATACAAGAGTATTTGTATTGTGTGGCAGGTAATCATACTTAGAAAGCGTAAATGCTGGCGATGCTGGCGCAGCTGCTGCCAAAAAGAGCGGTGGGAAGGCTGCCGCAACAACCAGCAATCATCGATTTCTAGCCCTACTAGATTTTCTCGTAATAATGCCTCTGTGGCTTTTTTACGTCGTCGTCCAGCTATTTCGGCACTGTCCAGTAAGCGTGCGATACGTTGACGCTGAGGTATTTCTTGTGCGCTTGTTAGTGCTCTCAACACTTGACTTGGACGCAGCTTTACGATTTGTTGTGATGGCGAAAGAAGATATAAAAAACGATGATTACCGCCACACAAAGCGATGAAATATTCCTCCTCCGCAAAGCGCAAACGCAGTATGGCTGGTGCGGCCCGGACCAGCATCTGCTCCAACTCCCCATATTTGCAGGTAACTCGCTCAATATTTAAATCGAAAGCTTCTGCCTGTAACTGTAAGCGAGCATCTGTATCCAAATATACTTGCGCTTTGTTTTCGAAGTCAGGAACTGCAGGCTCAAGCCCGCTATGAAGAGCCAGGGCTTTCACTGCACCATCTAGCTGGACTGCAGGCCAACAGTGATGGCGCAGCTTGCTTATGGAAGCTTCAGGTTTCACTATGCACCTCTTGAGACTGCACAGTATCTCTATCTTGAGCCCGTTTTATTATTGCAGATTGAAGCTCAGTAATCCGCCCTTGTTCCATACGCAGATGACGCCAGTCGGTACTTTGCCAACACTCTTGCCAGAGTCTCTTTTCCGCTGTGAGAAGTTGGGCATAACGAGATTCAGTTTGCGCTTCCAGATTTGTGGGTGTGTCATCCTCAATAATTTGCCCATCTTCTACCACCAATACGCGAGGAAAATCTTTGGTTTCTGAAATATCATGAGTGATACAAATTAGGGTGGTGTCTTTCCATACTCGCCTCACACGAGCAAGTAAGCGCTGGCGTTGCCCGCGGTCTAGCCCGCGAAATGGCTCATCTAAAATGACACAAGCTGGAGACTCTCGGCCAAGGGCACGACCTAATCGCACGCGCTGCCCCTCCCCTCCGCTGACAAGCGCACCACTTTCCCCCAAGGTGCTCTGTAAACCATCCGGCAAGGAGGCAACTAGGTTTAATAGATCAGCCTGTTGTAGTGTTGGGAACAAGGAGGAAGAGGAGTCATTACCGTAGTGTAGGTTATCCAGTAAACTGCTATTCCAAAGTTGTATTGCAGGGTCGACCCAAGCACAACTTAGACGAAAACGACACAGTAATTCACCCTGTAATTTCTCGCCATTTAGCAATAGGATTCCACTCTCAGGGTTATGCCAACCCAACAATAAACCGGCCAAGCTCGACTTGCCAGCACCAGATGAACCAACAATGGCGACATGCTCCCCAGAGGCAACATTCAGATTAATATTCTTAAGAATACTTCTACCACTAGCTTTAACACTGACATTATCAAAACGAAATGATACAGGCACCTTTAAAGGTTGAACCCCTTCATCATTAAAAGGCTCTTCACTAGCACCAACCGTAACCGCTTGCAGCGGCTCTAAAGCTCTCAACAAGGTATTCCTATGACGAGGGTAGCTCCGCATTAACTGTGCGATATCTTCCCCCAGTGGCGGCAGTGCCAATACCCAATAAATAAGCAGAAGTAAGTAGGGACTTGCCCCCAGGATCTGAACACAGTAAATCACCAGCACACAAGTAAGAACCCCATTCACAATCAACTGCACCGCTTGGCTATTAAGCTGGAAACGCAAAGAGGAATAGCCTGCTTTAATCCACTCGCTAAGCAAACTTTCATGTTCACGGCGAACAGACTCTCCAGCACCGTGTGTACGAATTGGTATTACTCCCAGCAAGGCATCCATATAAAATCTAGCTAGAGCGCCAGTATGGGTCTGGACACGCATATTATAATCACTAAGCACTGGCTGAAATAACAGAGGGATAACTACCTGTAACCCCGTTATTAATAACACCAGAGGCGCGGTTGCGGGCGCTATCCAAACGATACCAGTAGCTGTTGCGAGCAGTGACAACCCTTTGAACAGTATCCCTCCCCCCAGTAAAGGCAACTCTCTCAGAGCTGCTATACGATGACCTCTCTCTGCGGTATCTGAGGTTGGGCGGCTTTGAAAGAAATGGTCTGGTATTTTCGGCAAGGCGGAAAGAAAGCGCATGCGAAAACGATTTTCCAAGTGCTTACCAATAATTAGCTGCAGCTTGGTCATCGGCCACTGCACAAGTATGAGTGTCAACATAAATCCCAGTAATAAAATGACAGCGCCGATTCTCTGCACCTCCGTAGCTAGTTCCGAGTGAATATCGATCAAACCTCGAAATAGCAGTGCCTCAACCATCACACCAAGCACCGCAGCAAACATCGCTAGCATCACGATACTCGGGGCAAGCAAACCATCCTCTCGCAAAAACTCCCATAACTGACGGAGTGGGCTTATTGACTGTACTTGTAAAGCTTTGCTTAGAGCCTCCGATTTAGGTTTGATTTCTTTCCTTTCACGTACTCCCTTTACGCTGACTATTACAGCGCCGCTAAACTCCAACAGCTCTGGTTCAAGCTCAACTGTGTCAACTTCTTCAGTACCGGGAGAACTGGAAGGGCGTACACACCAATAGCTCTGTGGCACTAGTTGATAAGCGTTAATCGTGTCTTCTGAAAAGTCACTTATCAGCCTTTGCAACAATGCACTTGTTTCTGCCCCTCGTCGTACCGCACCAGAGCCAACGAGCGCTGCCAACATTCTTACACTGGCATCTAGAAAAGCCAGTGAGAGCCAGTCCCCTTTCTTCAAGGCTTGCTCACACATTACTTCGCTGATGGATTTAGAAATTCTCAGCTGTTCCATCCGCTCTTGCAGGGGATCGATAAAATCTTTTCCTCCAGCCCAATTTCTCCACCCTTGCGGCGGAACGCGCATAGTGTGGATATGCAACTCATCGAGAAAGTGTCGCGCACTGGGCCAACGTCTTCCCGAGGCTGGGTCCATAACCTGTATAACTCCCCGGTGATTACGCCAAGCAACAACAAAGTGAGTATTACCATTGGGCAAGCGCACCACCACCAGCCCCGGCAAGTAGCCAGCTGAACCTAACAGCAAGTGATCTTTGGGCACGACCATCTGTGCCGCATCCAACCCCAGCTCAACCGCAATTTTCTCTAGGGTATTAATAGAGGTGCCGTCTACATCAGTTTGACAGGCATCACGCAGGTGGCCGTAGTGTACATTTACACCAAAGCCTTCAAGCAAGCTCTTAAGGGATGCAGGGCCACAATCCATATTGGAAGTTTGCACAACTTCGGGAACCAACCAGCGAACTTGTCCCTTCACTACAGGGTCTCCAACGAATTTACGCTACTTTCTGCTTGCCCTAATAAGTAGTCGCCAGCACTTTGCAATAGCAACTGATATGGTGTCTTTACTCCAGTGGCAATCTCCACCCTTGCTGGTAGGTCATGCAATAGTGGCAACTGTGGGGGAATCTCTCCTCGGAGAGATAACTCAACGAGAATCTTTCCTTTTTGCACAGCACTAGCGACCCGCTCTACACGGGCCTGTAACTGACCATAACGCGCCCAGGAAAACCCATCTAATTTTACTCGCGCACTCTGCCCTGAACGAATATGTCCCAAAGCAAGGGCAGGAGAGAAAAACGCCTGTACGGTGACATTACCCTCAGCTTGTAGTGTGGCAATCTGTTGCCCTGCGACTAATACCTCCCCTTCCTGAATATCCGCCAGTGAAGCAAGCTTACCGGAGATAGGCGCACGCAGACGCTGTTCATCTACCGCCAAGGTGCTCTGCTGAGTGCGAGTATCCACCTCCGCCAGCTGTCTTTGTAGATCTGCTCGACGCTGTTCCAATTCACTCATGGATAACTGGTACTCGCTAGCCAATTGCTTCCGGCGATCATGGTTTGCTCTTATTGCCGCTTCCGATGCGAGGGTGGCCATGGCCATTTGCTGATAGGTACGTTTAGCTGCAAGGTAATCAAGTTCAGAGCTTTGCTGTTTCTTCAGCAAGCGTTCATAGCGCTCCGCCACATCTGCCTGAATCTGCTGGTTGTTCATCTGAAGTTTGTGCTGTTCTTGGAGTAGCTTCAGCTGATCACTTAAAGCCTTGTCGTCTTCAGTAAATTTTTTATCCCGTAAACGCTCCTCTCGCTCTATTCCCAGTAATTGATCCGAGAGGCTCTGAGATACTCGAAGATCACCATCTAGATCCAAATCAAATGCCCTGGTATCCAGCTCTATTAGCAAGTCTCCTTCTCTCAAGGTATCTCCTAGCGAGGCAGTAATAGCAACTACTCTTCCTGTACTCTGGGTGCTGACATGTACAGTATTCTGCTCTTGTTCAAGTCTCGCCTGGTCACTAACGCTATAAACTGTGATTTCTTTAAAAAAAAACCATATCCCCCAGCCCAGCAATAGAAATACCCCTAATGTGCTTATCAGCGCTAGAAAGTAGATTGAGTCGGAGTTGATCGCGCGGGAAGTTTGAATAAACGGTGTTGGCAATACGATTCACCCTGTTTGTACCAGTTAAGGCGAGAAAGATATTCATTGTATTTATGCGAAACCAGTGTGATCTGTGAGCCGCGGCGCCAAATCTAATTCTCTATTATCTGATAGTCAAATTCGAAGAAATTTTACTTACTGGAGAAGTTTCACATCCCGATCAAACCTGTGATAACAGCTCAAGCAGGCCTGGAAATACCTAAAAAGGCAAGGGCTGATAACTCACCCCTCTTTAGATATTTGAAATGTGAAATTAGGATATCAAGCAATACCTCTGGGGCCATCTGAGGACTTCTGCGCTCTATACCGAATAGATAGACGATAAAATTACAGCCAATTACAAAAAGCCTAGTACTGATACACGGTCTGTTTCATAGTGGCTGGTACTGATCTAAAGTCAATCAAAGGCTCGCGCTGGGTCTTTAGCCTAACCCAAACAGGCCTAGGTGAGTGCCAACACCTCCTTTCCACTAAGGTGGGTATCAGTACTTTCTTTGACGATATAGTCAACCTGATAGCATGGGAGGATTTACAAGAAATACCGGTAGTGGGGCACCGCCTTGGTGGGATCACAGCCTCCGCTTTAGCTGATAAATTAAGAGACCGTATTCAGTACTTGATTTATCACAATGTTGCTATCGCTCAGGTGGGCCATTGCTTGTATGAATAGCTGCCATGAAAACAGGGCCCAGAGATTGGCTAGTAGCCTATTAGTTCGGGAAACCCAATGTTTTATGACTACCTCAGCCTCCAGTTTTGATATAAAAAATCCGAATGATATAGCTTAGGCAGAGAGCCACCTTACCCTATCCAGTTAAAACTTATCTAGACTCTGTAAATATATCGAAGTTTGTTGAATCAGGGTTAGATTGCACTTACATCGCATACAGTAAAATTCTACATCCCTCTTTTTCATTCAAGCAGACACTAGGCAAAAACCAAAATAACTGTAAAATTAAATATACAACAACAGTGCATAGCGCCCCCATTAATGACCCTGATATTGCCAGTGATACCCTAATAGATTTGTAAAATTAGCAGCTTATTTTTTAACAGCTACACTAACTGTATATTAGCTGCACGAAGAAGCGAGAGCCTCTTCAATAGAGATACTAGGAATCCCGCATATGTCCAGCTGTAAAATATTTGTAGAAGTCTCGAAGATAATTCCTGACTCTGCAGCCAATATCTTTAATGAGATAGTCACCAAGCGCTTGGAAACAGAGGGAGAAAAGATTCCAGTTATCGTGATCGAATCCAAGCAGGTTGAGCCGGCCGGTTGTTATATCGAAATTCTCTGTAATAGAACACCTCATCGCACTCATGAGGTGATACAAAGCATGGCCATTGAGCTTGACAATACGGCTAGAAGGATATTTCAGATTGACGAACCTATCGGAGTAAGGATTCAAATGGTGGATGATGATTTTTTATCCAGCATAAACTAGGCCTTGAGAGTAAACATGAACACTCTCGATAAAGGAGGCCTTCTTTTTATAGAAGACCTCCCGCAAAAAATATCAACTTACAATAAGTTTTAGCTAGAACCTAGCACTTGCCCCAAAGCGAAAATACCGAGGGACTTGATATTCTTGATTTACCCCCCAGCTTGGATCTAACACACCGGGACTTGACTCAGCAAACTCATAAACCTCTGTTTCAGCATCCGCATCAAGAAGGTTAAAGACCTCAGCTCTAAGCTCCACATCAGCCAAGCCAATGCGAGTACTATAGACAAGGGATAAATCTATCTGATTGACCCAGCTAGTTCGCCCTCTACTGCCTCGACTTGTCTTAATAAGATTTCCATTTGAGTCAGTCACATAATAAGTATCTCCATAAGCCGGGGTTCCATTGGGATGGCCAGCACCAAAGGAGTTAATTGGGCGCCCTGATTGCAAAAGAAAATTAGCCCCCAACAAAAGACTCTCCATCACCTGATAGTTCCCATAAATTTTTATTTTATGAGTACGATCATTTGGCAAATATCCGTTGGCTCCATCCATCAACTCAGGGAAATCAAAATCTTGGGTAATCCCAGCATCATCCTGGGCGTTGTCCGACTTAACGTACCCCTCACTATTCCCCTTACTCTGAGACCAGGTGTAACTCGCACTTAAACCCCAAATACCATCAAAGGCGCGCTTCGCGGAAAATTCTAACTCCTTATAAGTCCTTTTGGCCTCAGGATAGTTAAGCAGTTCAGCCGAAAATGTTGTCATTTCCAACTCACCCGTTCCATAACGATCGTAAGGTATGGTGATATCACTTCCCGGGTTTGCAAGCACATAACCATGGCCATCACCAGTGTGCTCATATCCCAAAGCATCTACCGCATGGTCAATACTCACATCATCAATATGTGATTTTAAATCACGATAGGTAGCTTTAATTCCCAATGTCCAGTCATCCGCAAAAAGCCTCTCATAACCAAGAATGAACTCATCCTGATACATAGGCTTGAGGTCTTTATCCGAGAGCTGAGCACTATCCGGCACATTACCATCTGAAGTTACCCTTGCAGAGCCAACTTCTTCAGATGTAGGAACACCATCGGCACCCACATTTGTAGGGGCATATGTCTTCGGATCGTATTCGCCATCAAAAATGAAATACCTTTCAAATCCCAATTCACCGCCAGATAAGCGCACATTGGTATTGGAAGCGATAGGCATAAAGTAACGACCCCAATTGCCATATACTCTGGACTCGCCATCACCACCTGGATCCCAAGAGAAGCTTAACCGTGGCGCCCACTGATCATCAATTTCAATAAAAGTATCGCCCTCTCCATTAAAATTGGAGAAAGTTTCATTACGAATTCCTGCACTTAAAGTAAGTGTATCCGTAATATCCCAGGTATCTTCGATATAAAAAGCTTTTGACTCAACCTCAAAGTCCCCTTCTACATCGCCAACCCGATAAGAGACTATATGAACAAGAGAGCCATCACCATTTACATTGTCAACCACCGTGCCATTGGGAAGCTCTACACCAGGTTTATATGAATCATAAGTGTAAAACACTCCCCCATCTTCCCTAAAACCTGTTCCAGAATAAGTTTCTTTAGACGAAGAGGAGTTAGTTTCCTGATCGTAGCCGAAGCGTATTGTGTGATCATTAATCACCCACTCAAAATCGATACGATCAGCTACCCTTTCATCACCTCCAGACTGAATTCTAGAGCTAGCTTGACAGCCAGGTCTGTCATCCGTATTTCCAGGTAAAGCACCGGCACTAAAGTCCCTTACATACGGGCACTCCATATCAGTTGTACTAATTGTAGTAAGTGAGTATTCATTCTGGCCATGGAGCATAGAAACACTGAAATTATCTGTTATCTGACCATCATAACGAACCAGCCAGTTATCTCCGCCACGCTTATCCCACTTAGTGCCCGTATACTCTTTTTTATCTCTATTAAAATAGTCGTAATTGAATTGATCATTTTCCCTGGTGCGTTTGTCTGAAAACTGCATATAAGAGAGGATATGATTATCAGTTACATTCCAGGTTAAATTGACTCCCCAGAAATCATCATCAATACTTCTATCGTTGTATCTGCTTGGACTTCCTCTTGTAGTGAATTCTTCACCCGTTTCCTGCTGTTCGTAAAGGGCATAGAAAAATAATTTATCCGGAATGATAGGGCCACTAACATAATAATCTGTTGTGTACTTGGACTCCTCATTTTCCGAATTTAAGTCATAGAGAGTCCCATCTGCAGAGAGAGAGTCCGGTGCTTCTGAACGCAAGGCTGCTGGCTCATAATAGGCAACAACACCATATTCAAATTCGTTGGAGCCTTTCTTGGTAACGGCGTTGAACACTCCCCCCAAAGAGCGACCAAATTCAGCACTATACCCCCCCGTTTTTATTTGGAACTGGTCATAAAATTCAAAAGGTACCGATGATCCACCCAACCCGTTGCGGAAATTAGTGACATTGAGGCCATCAATGTAATAGGCGTTTTCTCCTACGGAAGCCCCCCCAAACGATATAAGATCCTTATCTTCACCAAACCCAGAATCACCTAAAACAGTACCAGGAGCCAATAAAGCAACCGATTCAATATTACGAGCAACCGGTAACATCTCTATATCTGACAAGCCAATATTCAGTGCAGATTCTGCCGTGCCAGTGCGGATCTGGGGAGTCGCCTCCCCCACTACAACCACCTCCTCCAGATCTCCCAATATCAACGGTATATCCAACTTGGTGGAGCTACCTATTGAAACGGCAACGGCGTCAACCACCGCGGGCTGGTAGCCATCTTTCTGAACTGTCACCTTGTAGATGCCTGTGGGTAAATTCACTCGGAAGTCACTATCCTCACCCGTGGACATAGTCCTTCTAAAGCCATTTTTATCATTTTCTATGATAATTGTAGCGCCACTCAGGTCGTTACCACTGCTACTAATAACTGTCCCATCAATAGACCCATTCACGTTGCCTGCTGCCAACGCTTGCCCCCCAATAACCGGCAAGCTAATAGATGCAGCCAGCAGCACTCGCTTGAAGTTCTTCATAAAGCCATCCTTTTGATTATCAATAAATTTATAATTTATTATTTACAAGCTTTACTTAAACCAATGATCGTCCCCCAGCGACCCCATTTTCAACTCTAATAAAATAGTGATTCAACCAGCTAAAACCGCCATATTATTCCCCTTCAAACAATTAACACAACAGGCATAAAAACTTATTTAAAATGAAAAATATTATTAACGCCAAAAAATAGATTCTATATCCACCCCAACAAAAACAAATCAAAAAAATATTTAGAAAGCACTAAATAGGACGCAAATAAATACACAAGCAAAACTTCAAAATCATCACGGGATAAAAAGAAAGGGAGGCAGAGATAGTCCGTCTCAGGTCTAAATCAATAAGCGAGAAAATTTTATTAAATCATCAGAAAGATGATCATCAATTCATCTTGTCAATTTAAGAATAAGAAGGAAGAAGGAAGAAGGAAGAAGGAAGAAGGAAGAAGGAAGAAGGAAGAAGGAAGAATATTGAAAACTAAATGGCAAACTCAAGGGGCAGTATTATCTACCCCTTGAATAAAGCTACTTGCGTAAAAACTCCAGCATCCATTTTGCAACCATATTCTCGTGAATATCGTTTTGCAGGGAGGCCTGGCCCTTTTCCACCACATCTGTACCAAAAGCTTCTCGACGTAACTCCATCAGGCTATTGGAATAAGGTTTGGTAAACTCCGGGTGGGCCTGGAAGGTGAGCATGTGGTCATCAACCTGGAGCATCGCCATTGGGCAGAATTCGCTGGAAGCCAGTACTCGACCGCCGGGAGGAAGGGTATCTACTTGGTCCTGGTGAGTAACCAACAGGTTGAAGCTATTCGTAGGCTCCGACATCCAGGAGGGGGTTTCCTGCATTTCATAGGAATGCACTCCCAACCCCCAGCCTTTATCGGATTTCCGAGCCCTTCCACCCAATGCCTGAGCAATCAGCTGATGACCAAAGCAGATTCCAATAGTTGGTTTTTTTTGGTCATGCAGCTTGCGCACAAAGTCCATCAGTGGAGGAATCCATTCCTTGTCATCATAGACACCGGTTTTACTGCCGGTAATCAGGTAGGCATCCACCTCATCGACCTGGGCCGGGTACTGGCCGTGCTGCACTTCATAGGTGGAGAACTCCAGTGTGGGGTCCTGGCTGCGCAATAGATCTGCGAACATCTCCGGATATTCACCGTATTCGCCCACCAGCTCCTTGCGCACATCGTCGGTTTTTAAAACTCCAATCTTCATTATTTCACCGCTGGGTTGACTGCTGAGTTTTCGGATTATGGCATATTCGGGAATGCAAAGGCGGCTTGTCTGTAGCTTGAACAAGTCATCTAAAACGTTAAATACCAGCTCTTAAGCTTCAATTCCCTACGCATAGGTGCTTTTCATTTCCCGCCGCCTGCCAATATAGCCCTCTTCCACGTAGGGCTTTTTACTTTCCGACTTTGCCGACCCGCTAACCAAGAACATTCCGGTGCGGGCATTCTTACCTAAAGGACTTTTGTGTATGATCGCGCACTTAGCACATTTTTCAGCCAATTATTGGGCTAACGGGTATCCCAGAGGCAATTAGGGCTACTCGCCAACTAAATTGAGGACACACAATGACCACAACGACCTCCCCCAGCGACCAGCAGGATAGCCCGCCCGGACGCAAAACGGCCTTTACCCGCTTCCTGGATGTGGTGGAATGGCTCGGCAACCTGCTCCCCCATCCCATTACACTCTTTGCGCTCTTTGCTGTGGGTGTGGTGATTCTAAGCGGCATAGCCTCCTACTTTGGGCTTTCTGTAGCAGACCCACGTCCGGTGGGTGCTGCGGGACGCGATCCCGATGGGGTAATTGAGGTCTTCAATCTATTAAGTGGCGACGGCCTCCGGATGATCGTCACCGGTCTAGTGAATAACTTTACTGGCTTCGCGCCATTGGGTACCGTTCTCGTAGCCCTTCTTGGAGTGGGTATCGCCGAGCACTCCGGGTTGTTGAGTGCCGCCGTTCGCGGCTTGGTGCTGCAAGCCTCCAAGCGCACAGTCACCGTGATCGTGGTATTCGCCGGCATCATCTCCAACACAGCCTCTGAACTCGGCTATGTGGTACTTATTCCTCTCGCCGCCATGATCTTCCACTCTCTTGGCCGCCACCCACTCGCCGGTTTAGCGGCAGCCTTTGCCGGCGTATCTGGAGGCTACAGTGCTAACCTGCTACTGGGCACGGTGGACCCACTCCTATCGGGAATCACCGAATCCGCAGCCCATATGATTGACCCAACTTATAGCGTTGGCCCGGAAGTGAACTGGTTCTTTATGATCGTCAGTACCTTCCTGATCACCATTGTTGGCAGCTGGGTAACCATGGCCATCGTTGAACCCAAGCTGGGTAAGTACGATCCCAATGAGGCCTCTGTTGATCTCAGTCAGGACAAACTTGGTACCCTTACCGACGATGAAAAACGCGGCCTTAAGTACGCTGGTCTTGCGGTTCTGGCTGTCTCCGCGGTATTTGCCCTGACGGTAGTGCCCGAGTGGGGTGTGTTGCGTAACCCGGAAACTGGCCTGGTAGCCGGCTCGCCGTTCTTGAAAGGTATTGTGTCTCTTATCCTGGTGTTCTTCGCTATCCCCGGCTTTGTCTATGGCAAGGTGGTGGGCACCATGAAGAATGACCGTGATGTCATTGATGCCATGGCCAAAAGTATGAACAGCATGGGCATGTATATCGTGCTGGTATTTTTCGCCGCGCAGTTCGTCGCCTTCTTCAAGGTGACCAACCTGGGGACTATCTTCGCCGTACTGGGCGCCGATGCCCTGCAGAGCATCGGCCTGACAGGCCCGCTGCTATTCCTGTTCTTTATCATGATGTGCGGATTTGTGAATCTGATGCTGGGTAGTGCCTCAGCACAGTGGGCCGTTACCGCTCCAATCTTTGTGCCGATGTTGATGCTGCTGGGCTATGCGCCTGAGGTGATACAGGCTGCTTATCGAATTGGCGACTCGGTCACCAATGTCATTACCCCGATGATGAGCTACTTCGGTCTGATCATCACCTTCGCCGCCCGCTATAAAAAAGATCTGGGTATGGGAACACTGATCGCCACAATGATCCCCTACTCCATCTTCTTCTTTGTTGGCTGGACTGCATTGTTCTATATCTGGGTATTTGCCTTGGGCCTCCCCGTTGGTCCCGGTGCAGCAACTTATTATGGTGGCTAAAACCCACTTATTGAAAAGGCCCGCTAAAAAGCGGGCCTTTTCAATTGTGAAAGAAATATGCACATTTAAGCTCAATTCTGTAATTGAAAGATCTCGAGCGTCTCATCTAATCCTCCACGCCCCCTGATATAATTGGTACCATTGAGCCAATATTAAATTTTTTCTCCGTCCAGACTAAAAAATTTATATTCCCAGTGACGCAGTCGTCATAAAACAAAAAATACTTAAATTAAAAATTTAGGGATAAAATACCTAAAAAATAACAATAAAAAGACTTATTTCCCAATGGACTACTTCCGGGAAGTATCCCCAAGTTATCTTTGGCCTTTAAAACACCTAAATAAAACGAGTAACATTACGCAGTAATAACGTTTTGCGGAGATCGATACGCGGATTATCGCCAGCATAGACCTGCCCTGATCTAACTATCATTCATTTTTCCGCTCAGGACGAGCACCGTGGTTGTGCCCTACCTTGCCCTTTTGAAGGGTAAAGATTGCTATTGCCCTCCATTACCGACATTACAGGACGTCGACACAGAGCAGGCCCTGGCCAGAGAGACTGTCCTTTAAACCAGTCGAAAAGAAGCCTTCACTAGATAAACAGTTTGAGCCATATGGCTCTTTTTTATCTTTGGCGTCCGCCCAGATCCGATCTATTCCGCTGGATTAACCCTTCTCCACCTGGGAAATGTATAAAAGTAATTTTTTCCAGGGGATTCACAGGATTTATAAAAATTGACTCAACAAATAAGAACGACCCTGTTAACAGGCTTTTACGAGTTGGTGAGCCAATTAAAAGGTAGCCCTGAAGCCCTGCTGATCAGTTCCCGTATTAACCCCCACCAGGTTGAGAGCCTTGATGGGTATCTGGCACTAGATCAAGTGGCTGAGCTGCTGAACAAGACCGCTAGCCAGTTGAGCTGCGCCGACTTTGGCCTGCGTCTTGCTTACAGTCAGGGGGCCGCCGCACTGGGTTCTCTTGGTGCTGCTGTACTACAGTCCCTTACTTTGGGCGAATTCCTTAACACAGCGATAAAACAGCTAGGCAATGCTCCCTATAACCTACGAGTTGAACTCACAAAAAAGGGGAAACACACGCATCTAAACTTTCTGTGTATCGATGATCTGGAAGCTCAGCTTGCCGAGGACGCTCCTCTCCCCCAGCAACAATCCCGCGAGTTTCTACTCGGTGTTTCATTGGTAGCTCTACAACACCTTTGTGGGAGTAATTTTCAGCTGGAAAGTGTTCACCTAAAAACCGAGCGCCCCGTACATGACCATTACGAAAATTTCTTTGGGGTTCCCGTACACTTCGGCAAAGAAACTGATGCATTTATCCTGAATAGCAGCTCCCTGCTGCAACCTACAGAGAAGTGCAATCCCAGCCTGCGCCCACTATTAAAAACCTATATCGAAGAGCTTCTGCAAAAGGGGGAAGCCAGTTTGGTGGAACAGGTGCAGCAGCTGATTTATTGCCTGATGCCTTTAAAAAGGTGCAGCCTACAAGAAGTCGCCAATCAGCTGGGTATGCACAAGCGTACCCTACAGCGCAGGCTGAGGGACCGGGAATTGGTATTTGAGGATCTATTGGATCGCATTCGCCGGGAGCGTGCCGAGTATTATTTAAGCGGTAAACAACCCCCCATGTCCCAGATTTCGGATATGCTGGGTTATCGCGAACAGAGCTCTTTCAACCGCGCCTGTTATCGCTGGTTTGCTACCACCCCAATGCGAGTAAGACGCCAGCTGATGGCACAGATAGTAGCCCGCGAAGCCGCACAAGAGTTAGCTGAAGTCGAATAAGCACTGCTGACAAGAGGCTTTGGCTGCGTAAACCCTGCTTCAGCTTAAGTCTCTATTTAGCTCCTCTATTCAAAGCTTCTACTCATTGCACGACTTCACAATCACCACTCTATGCCTCTGCGAGCGGCAATACCGGTATTGAATGCGTGTTTTTCCGCACACATTTCGCTCACAGTATCGGCTACATCCTTGAGGTACTGCTTGGCCCCACGCCCGGTTATGACAACCGTCTGCTCCCTGGGCCGCTGCTGTATCGCTTGTACTACCTCTTCTTTGTCCAACCAGCGGTAATTCAGCGCGTAGGTGAGCTCATCCAAAACCACCAGATAAACTCGCTCATCCCGCAACGCCTCCCGCGCCTTCTCCCAAAGTGCCATTGCCGCAGCTTTATCGGCCTCAAAATCCTGGGTTTCCCAGGTGAAATCAGTGCCCATTTGATGCCACTGTAACGGGTGGGCGGCGCCCATTAGAAGATTCTTTTCTCCACACTCCCAGGTGCCCTTAATAAATTGAGTCACCACGGTGGAGTAACCGAAGCCCAGGGCACGGGTGACCGTGCCCATCGCCGCAGTGGTTTTACCCTTGCCATCGCCGGTATAGAGAATCACTATGCCGCGCTCCTCCAGCGCTTTAGAAACCGCCTCATCCACAATTTTTTTACGGTTCTGCATACGTGACTTATGTCGACTCTTTTTATCCTGTGATTCTGAACTCATAAAGACCATCAAACATTTAAAGTAAAGGGAGCGTGCAGATTGCACTCAAGTGTGCGTCGTTATTCAGAGGCTTCTCACTCTGTCATTGCTAAAAATGCAGAAATAAAATCCCAAATCAGATCATCCTGCCAGAGAACATTGTGGCCACCGGAAAAAATGCCCAAGCGCGAATTGGGAATCTGCCGAAATAAAGCCCGCTGATTTTCAAAAGGGGCGACACTATCGTAGCGCCCGGCACAGATCAGCGTTTCTACCTCCAGAGTCGGTAGGCGAGCAAAAGTATCGTGGCCTTTTCTCGCCTGAAGCTGTCGAATACGGCACTGGGCTCCTTCAGGCTTGCTTGCCGCCAGTTCGCAGACCTGGCGATAATACTTATTTAAAAATGCATAGAGTGCTGATTCTGAATGTATACCATCGGCACTTTGCAGGCGGCTATCGCCTGCAGTCACCCATAGATTCACTTTTTCCTCGAGGCTCATAGCCTCAATATTGTATTGATGAAACGGGAATGAAGCGCCTCCGCGGCCTCCGGAGCTGGTTACCAATAAAACCAGTTTTCGCACCAACTGGGGATATTGCAATGCAAATTCCTGAGCGACCATGCCACCAAATGATTCTCCCAGTAGATACGCATCCCGCCAATCGAGATGATCCATCAGTCGTTTAAGGTCTAGGGCGTAATCGGCCATATTGGGAGAATCGATGGGTGAATTAGACTGACCGATGCCACGGGGGTCAAAGGTTAAGATTTCAAACCGATTCGCCAACGGGGAGTCGAAAATAGTCGGGGCTACCCTGAGATCACTGAGGGTACCAGGGTGAAACACCAAGCGCGGGCCCCTTCCGCGAACTTCAAAATGCAATTCCACGTCATCATTACTAAATACCGCCACAAAATAGCTCCCGGAAAAAACTAGACGCTGCAATAGTAGCCGCCGGGAAGATAAACACCGGGATTGAATCGTTAGAAGAGAGTGAACAGAGAGATAGCCCAAGGGGCTATCTCTCCAAACATTTTTATAGGCTAAATTCTATACCGGCATAAACTGCTGCACCTGCTGTGTAATAACCCGCAACTTCGCGATAGTTCCGGTCCAACACATTTTCACCGCGTAGATTAACCCGCATATTGGGGGAGACCCGATAGACGGCATTCAGATCAACCTTACTGTAGTTCTCCAGAGCGATTCCGGTATAACCATCAATGCGATCCTCAACCCGCTGCCAGTTACCACTCAGAGTCAACTTATCTCCCAGCCATTGTTGGCTGAGGCCGAAGTTAAATACCCTCTGGGGAACTCCGCCACGTTGAGCGCCTGTGAAGTCCTCTGAGTTCAGCCAAGTGCCAGTTATAGACCAATCCAGGTTGCTATTAAGGTTGCCGCCCAAGGACAGTTCCACCCCCTCAGATTGACTATCACCATCATCCTGCTCATAAGACCAGGTTGTGTAATTATAAAAAATAGCATTGCTGATCTCCTGGTCGAAGTAGGTCAGCTCAGCCTGTAATAATTGTGCCCACTGGTATTCCAGACCCAACTCATAACCACGACTGGTTTCAGCCCCCAAAGAAGCATTGGTAGTATATTCGTACGGGCTCGGAGCACGGTAACCAGTTCCAAAACTCGCGCGATACTTAAGCTGCTGATCATCACCTAGAGAAACAGGTAGAGCTGCAGAGACACGCCAGCTATTGTGATCCTCAGTCTCCAGGCTATCGCGACGGTAGCCTAGGGTATAGAAAACTGTTTCGGCGAAATCACTGTGCCACTCCGTAAAGAAGCCAGTACTTTCCAATACCTCATCGGCAAACTCTGTAGCATATTTCTGCTGTTCATACTCTCCGCCCCACAGCAGTTTTCCACTGTTCAAGGTATTGCTGCCGATATAATTTGCCTCACGAATTTTACCGTTTGTTATAAATGGAAAGGCCCCAGGGCTGATACCCTCTTCGCGGTCAATCTCCTGTTGAGAAAGGCTTACTCTATGATTCCAGTTGGCAAACTGGTAATGACTACTAAAGATGAAAAATTCCTGGTCGAAGCGACTCAGGCAATCATTAGGAGAATCCGAAAAACAGTTGTCGTACTCAGTCTCAGTATCCACCTTGCGGTACTGGCTCTCGAGAGATAGATTTTCATTTATCTGGTAACCGAGACGTGCACTGGTGGTAAAATTATCGTAACCATCTTCCTCACCAGAAGAATCTTTTTCGGTTGCATTAAAACCGTCAGTGGAAAAGTCAGAAACACTCAAATCGTAGTACCAGGATTCAATGTTTCCCCCAAGGTTCGCACTGGTGTTCTGGCTTCCGTAACGACCCACCTCTACAGAGGCACTGGCGTTAACACTCTCAGCAGGCCTTTTGCTAATAATATTAATCACGCCACCGGCGCCGGCACCGTAAAGCATGCCCTGGGGCCCGCGCAGGACTTCAATGCGCTCAATATCACTAACCTGCAAGTGCTGCAATTGGGTACTTACCTGTAAACCCGTCGGGTCGGCAATATTCACCCCATCCAGTAACACCAGGGTGCGGAAATTACTTTCCCCACGGATAAACAAGGAACTGACCTTACCCGCTCCGCCGCTATTACTGACAGCAACACCTGGCAGAGTGCGCATCACATCCAGCAGGCTGGTATAACCCAATCGCTCAATATCGGCAGCATTAAGAATTGAAACAGAGACACCCAGCTGGCTCTTGGGCAGATCCAGACGGCTGGCAGTCACGGTGATTTCTTCCAGGTCCGCAGCCGCAGACAATAGCGGTTGCACCGCGGCAAAGACGGCAGCGGCTAATAAAGTTTTTTTCATTGTGGTTCCCCAATCTCGAACAGAAAAACGGATTGAGGGAGGGTGAGTACAATCGGTGCGCAACCCAGGCGGGCACACTGACCAGACAAAGCCCTCCGCTTTATCCTCGAGGCCAGATATAAAAACTCCGGCTTAGTGCCGAGGGCCGGTATCGGGCTTATCATTTTGCAAAGAAAAATGATTTACCGTTGCGGGGGCAGCGCCGGACTCTGTATACACATCACCGGACTTCCCGTTTACCCCAGCCAAGTGTAAATACACTGCTGGGCACCCAAAGCGGCGGCAAGTATAACAGCGTGGCTGGCGCTTCCCCAGCGAAAGTGAGACGCTAAATCCACGGGGTAATTTTCAATAAAAATCTGTTTTTCAAACACCACTCAGCCCTTACTCGCTTGCACACTTCTTTACCAAAAATCCACATTCCTTGCGCATTCCTGAACTATGTTGGCTATCAGCGGCTGGTTAAAAAACACCTCCCAGGAAGGGGGGATACTGGCCGCCGCTAATCGCCCGCGCCTGCTCTTCAGTGCAGGCGCTGTCCAGCTGCCTTCAATGGAGAGCACCATGTACAAGGTTTTATTATCTGTCGCCCTAATGGCCATGATTTCCTCTGCAAACGCACAGCCACGCAAACCTCCTCAGGAAGCCTTTGATGCCTGCAAGGCCATGTCGAAGGGTGATGCCTGCAAAGTGGAAACGCCGCACGGTACCCTGGAAGGCACTTGCCGCATGCCCCCTAGAGAAGAGCAACTGGTGTGTGTTCCCACAAAAATGGAAGGCCGCAGACCGGGCAAAGATCGAAAAGAAAATAACGAGTAAATCATTGGGGCCCTTGCGGGCCTCGCAGTTCGAGAATGCAGTATGAAAAAGTGGCTATTAGTGGGCCTCACCTGTGTCACCCCGGCAGCTCTGGGACACCTGCCGGAAACAACCGTGGAAGCCTGCCAAGGGTTAACCTCCGGCTCAAGTTGTAGCATCGGTCACAGTAGCGGCCAATGCTTGCGCTTATCTGAAGATCAGGCTCCGGTCTGTGTGACGGGCACATTGGCTATTGCCAGAATCCCTTCTCAAGAGCGCGCTAACGGCAGACCACCGGCGCGCAGGCATCGGGTGGTGCAGTCGGAGGGATTACATTATAGGGTTCCCGCCGACCACAACCCAATCACCACCAGCCGCGTTAAAGTCACAATCGAGGGGCCCTGGCGGGTGATTGAAGCCAACGGTATCTCCACCCATAAAACCGGTGCCTTCCCAAACTCCGGCAATCCCCACAAAATCGAAACCCAACGCTACAAATACCGAGTACCCGCAGCCCCCAAGTTGGCAAAAAAATCCACACCAGTAAGCCTGCAAAATTTTGGTATTGGCATTAACGGCGTGCCATTTGATCCCAGCGCCGCAGAGTGGTACCTGGGTAATCGCGGCCTCTGGCGCTATGAGGCGCTCTCCGGTGCAGTTCCCCTCGGCGTTGACGACAACTACGCCCATGTCCAGCCCAACGGGGCCTACCATTATCACGGTCTGCCCACCGGACTATTGGCAAGACTACAAGTTACCCCGCAGCAGCATTCACCACTGATTGGTTGGGCCGCAGATGGTTTTCCCATTTACGCACTATATGGTTATGGCGATGACATGAATGAGGAGACTGATGTAGTAAAAATGCACTCCAGCTATCGGGTGAAATCTGGACATCGGCCAACAAGCAACAAGCAACCTGGCGGCTATTACGACGGCACCTTTGTGGCGGACTACGAATATGTTGAAGGGGCGGGCTCCCTCGATGAGTGCAATGGCCGCTTTGTGCGCACCCCTGATTTTCCTCAGGGTATTTATGCCTATTTCCTTACTGAGGAGTGGCCAATAATTCCGCGCTGCTACAGAGGAACACCCTCCGAGGACTTCCGCCGCGGACCCGCAATGGGGCGGCCACAGCCCCCGCGCAGGCGATTTGGCTGAGACAGGAATTTCTAGCCACTGGATTTTCGCAGCAAATCCAGTGGTACAAAGTCTGCGATACCGTCGCGCCAACGGAATTCACAACTCACCCCGTAGGCTTCGCCAATCAACGTTGGAGTCAGTACCTGTTGCGGTGTTCCCTGAGCTAACAATTCTCCATCCAGCATCAAGAGAATCCGATCGCAAAAGCGCGCCGCCAGGCTGAGGTCGTGCAGTGCCAACACCACGGTTTTGCCACTGTCGGCCAGGCTGCGGAAGTTCTGCATCAGCTGAAGTTGGTGACGGATATCCAACGCCGCAGTGGGCTCATCGGCGATCAGCAGCGGTGCCCGCCCCACTAACAGGCGGGCCAATTGCACGCGGCGCAGCTCGCCACCGGATAATTGAGTGACCGGGCGCTGGGCAAATTCCTGCGCATCCACCAATAACAACGCCTGCTGTACCCTTTGCTCCCGGTCTGGCAACCGTCCCCAGGGGAGTAGCCCCAACGCCACCATATCCGCCGCACTGAGAGACCAGGTCGGAGTTTCCGACTGCGGTAGGAAAGCCCCCAGCCTCGCACGCTGGGATGCCGGCAATTGCCCCGCATCAAGACCATTCAGCTCAACATGACCCGCATCGGGGGACAAGACTCCTGATAAACACTGCAACAGACTGCTCTTGCCGGCGCCATTGGGGCCCACCACGGCGGTCAGCTCGAAGGGCTTAAAAGCACAATGGATTCCCTGCAGGACACTCTTGCGCCCTCGCTGCAATTCCAGCGCAACGCAGGCGGCCTCAATAGTTTTCTCACTAGCCATATTCACAACCACTGCCCCCTGCGCGCCGTCAAAATCAGCCAGAAGAAAAAAGGTGCACCGATAAAAGCGGTGACCGCGCCAATGCGCAGCTCCTGCGCGCCGACAAAATTAATCACCAGAATGTCTGCCAGCAGCAACAGCAGCGCTCCAGCTAAAGCGCTGATCCACAGTAAACGGGCGGGGTCCTGGCGCACCAGAGGGCGCACCAGGTGCGGCACCACCAATCCGACAAAACCGATAGTGCCAGCTACTGCCACGGCACCCCCCACGGCACTGGCGATGCCCAGCAAAATAAGAAAGGGATAGGCGCGGCTCTGGAAACCCAAGGAAGCCGCACTGTCTTCACCCAAGGCCAGCGCGCGCAAATAATTGCGTGTGAAAAACAGGCACAGCACCCCCACGGCCAAAAAGGGCAATGCCAAAAACAGTTGGTCCCAGCCGCGATTGGCCAGCGAGCCCATCAACCAGAACACCACCTCCTGCATAGCGAACATGCTCGGCGCATAGTTAAGCGCCAGTGCAATCAGTGCCGATAGGAAAGCGTTAATGGCCACCCCCGCCAACACCAGCCGTCCGGCACTGGCGCCGCGCCCCGCCAACAACCACACCGCCGCCGCCGCGCTAAAGGCACCGCCAATAGCCAGAGCCTGCAACAACCAACCGGATTTCCAGGCCGCGCCGTAATAGAGAAACAGTACCGCCGCCAAAGCCGCACCGCTGGAAACACCGAGCAGCGCCGGCTCCGCCAGAGGGTTACGCAACATCCCCTGCATGGCGGCGCCGCCCATCCCCAAGGCAGCGCCCACCAGTATTGCCAACAGGGCACGGGGCAGTCGCAATTGCCACAGAATCACCGCATCGCTGCTCTGGCCACTCCAGCCCTCAGCCAGCGCATTGGAAAGGTCCACCGAAACCGGGCCACTACCCAGTGCCCCAAGCAAGGCCAGCGGCAGGGCCGCCAGTAATAACAAAACCGCGTTTTTATTGTACAAGCGCTTCCCTCTTATCCATCAACTGTTGCAGTGTATCCACCACCGCCAGTACCGGGCACAGGCTCAGCTGTTTCGGCAGGGTATAGGTGCGGCCGCTATCGATATAGCGCTGTAGTACCGGGTGGCGCGCGGCCAGGTAAGCCAGTGCGAAATGCTGTTCGCTGCCATAGAACACCAACAAATCCGGCTGCAGGGCAATCACCTCTTCCAGGCTGATCCGTGCCAGTCCCTGAGTGGTGGCGAGATTGTCAAAACCGGCGCGCTGCAGCAACTGGTGCTCCAGCATGCCGCTGCCGTAGGTGATGTTATTGGCGGAGAGAATCACCGCACTGGCGCGCTGTTTAGCAGCGGGCTGATCGAGTAGTTGTGCCAACGCGCGTTTCTGCTCTTGCAGCGGAGGAAGCGGGCCCAGTACGGCTTGCAAAGCACCGAGTTGTTGTTGCAACTGCTCCAGACTGTAGGCATCGGGGATGGTCACCACATTCATACCCAGTGCTTGCAGCCGCTCAGCCGCACGCTGGGCACCGTACTGCCCGGCAAGAACCAGATCTGGCTTTAATGGCAGCAGCTCCTCGGCGCGGGCGCGATTGAGCTGAACGTGTTCGGGAATCGGCAGGGAGCGATACTGTTCGGCGGCGGACAGCCAGGTCAGAGAGGCAATATCCGCAGGTTGTGCCCAGTTCAGCAGTACTTGGTCCAGACACAGGTTCAACGAAGCAATGCGCTCATAGGCCTGGACTTTCGCGGCCAGAATGAACACTGCACCGAGTAATAGTTGCCAGCAGAGAAGATGACGCCTGGACGTGCGGGTACTCATCCGACTCAGCTCATGTCGATCACGGCAAGGGCTTCCGCCAGGGTTTTTACCGAGTGCATTTCCATACCCTCGATATCGTTTTTCAGGCGATTGGCGGCGGGCACTATCGCTTTGCGAAAACCATGCTTAGCGGCTTCGCGCAGGCGCTCCTGGCCCGAGGGCACGGGGCGGATCTCACCGGAAAGTCCCACCTCACCGAAGACCACCAGATCCCGCGGCAACACCCGATTGCGAAAGCTGGAAACAACTGCCAGCAAAAGAGTCAGGTCGGCACTGGTTTCCATTACCTTGACGCCGCCTACCACATTGATAAACACATCCTGATCGCCGACCAAGACGCCGCCATGGCGGTGCAGCACCGCCAGCAGCATATTCAGGCGGTTCTGGTCGAGGCCCACCGCTACCCGGCGCGGATTACCGAGGCTGCTGTCATCCACCAGTGCCTGCAGTTCCACCAGCAGCGGCCGGGTGCCCTCCCACACGGAAGTCACCACCGATCCCGCAGCGATCTCCTCGGCGCGCTGCAGGAAAATAGCGGAGGGATTAGAAACTTCTTTAAGGCCCTGCTCGGTCATGGCAAATACCCCCAGCTCATTCACCGCTCCAAAGCGGTTTTTATGGGCACGCAGGGTGCGGAAGCGGGAGTCGTGAGTACCTTCGAGCAATATGGAGCAATCAATAATATGTTCCAGCACCTTGGGGCCTGCCAAACTGCCGTCTTTGGTGACATGGCCCACTAAAATCAGTGCAGTACCAGTCTGCTTGGCGAAGCGGGTCAGGTAAGCAGCACTCTCACGCACCTGGACCACCGAGCCCGGAGCGGACTGCACATCGCTCATATGCATCACCTGGATGGAGTCCACCACCATCACGCGTGGATTGACTTCTTTTGCCGCCAGGCAGATGCGCTCCACATCAGTTTCACTGAGGAGCTGCAGGGAATCGGTGGGCAGGCCCAGGCGTTTGGCGCGCATAGCCACCTGCTGAAGAGATTCTTCACCGGTGATATACAGCGCCGGCATTGAAGTAGCGAGGTGGCAAAGAGTCTGTAGCAACACCGTCGATTTACCGGCCCCAGGGTGACCTCCGATCAGCACCACCGAACCCGGCACCAGGCCGCCCCCCAGCACCCGGTCGAGTTCCGAGGCGGAAGTGGGAATACGCGGCAGCTCACTCAGGTCGATTTCCGAGAGCTTCTGTACCTTGCCAACACCGGCGGCGCCGGCATAGCCACTCTGGGCATCGGTGAAATTGGCCGCGCGGCTGTCTTTGTGCTCCGTCCCCAAACGCACTTCAGAGAGACTGTTCCAGGCGCCGCAAGCACTGCACTGCCCCGCCCACTTTGTATAGTCAGCGCCACATTCATTGCACACATAGGCAGTTTTGCGTTTAGCAGCCAAGGTTATTCCCCCAAAGCGTCACCCAGTCAAATTGGCGCACAGTTTACCCCTTATCTCCCTTCAGAGGGCAGCGCTTAACAGACAGATATGACTCTCCTTTACCCAAGTGGTGTATTGGCACTTTTTCCCACTTTCTCTGGGATCTGCGCGATTGATCTAGATCAATTCTTCGTATTTTCACCGGGCTAATATCCGGCGCGTCTCGCCTCCTCCTATAGGCAGAGTCATTACAACATCACCGACTACTCAAAACAGGAAGTAAATATGTCGTCTATTACTCTTCGCGGTGCGCTTCTCGCACTCGTCATGGCCTCGACGTCCGCCCTGGCAGCAGATCACGAAGTTAAGATGCTGAACCAGGGCAAGGACGGCATGATGACTTTCGAACCCGCGTTCCTAAACGTTGCAGTGGGCGATACTGTCACCTTCCTGCCCACCGATATGGCACACAACAGCCGTTCCGTACTCTCCCCAGCCGATGGCGACAGTTGGAATGGCGGCATGGGCGAGAAAGTCAGTGTGACCTTGAATAAAGAAGGCGTTTACCTGTACCAGTGCGATCCGCACCTGCCCTTGGGCATGGTCGGTGTAATTCAGGTAGGCCAGGCCGGCAACCTGGAAGATGCCAAGAAACACGCTCAAGGAATGAGTGAACGTATCGCCGTCAACAAGGAGCGCCTCAGCCAGTACCTTGACCTAATTAAATAAGAGAGGCCGCGGCGTGGACATTTTATTTGAGCAAGGCCCTCACCTGGTTGCGCGTTTCTGCGATCTGGTTAAAGAACAGAATGGCAGCGATGGAGTGCAGGCCAACCAGTTTGTGATTCGCCGCGGCACCCAAGGTGCGCTGATTGATCCCGGCGGTGATCTCACCTACACACCCCTAACCATTGAACTCAGCCGCCACCTGAACCTGAGCGATCTGGAATATATCCTGGCCTCGCACCAGGACCCGGACATCATTGCCTCACTGCCACGCTGGATGCTGCACTCACGCTGCAAGGTAGCGGTATCCAAACTGTGGTCGCGCTTCCTGCCCCACCTAGTGTCTGGCTTTGTCGCCTCACGTGCCGGTAGTGAACGTTGGCAGGACCGTATCATTCCCATCAGTGACAAGGGCGAGGTGCTGCCTTTTGCCGACAGCGAAATCTGGGCCCTGCCCGCACACTTTATGCACTCCTGCGGCAACTTCAGTTTCTACGATCCGGTTAGCCGCATCCTGTTTTCCGGTGACGTGGGCGCCTCTCTCGGTGGAGAGGAGGGCGAAGTCATCGATTTTGATGCGCATATTCCATCCATGGAAGGTTTCCACCAGCGCTATATGGGAGGCAACTGGGCCTGCCGTCTGTGGGTGAAAATGGTGCGAGAACTGAACCCAGCCATGATTGTGCCTCAACACGGCGGGTATTTTGCCTCTGAGGAAGCTAAGGGAGGCTTCCTGAGCTGGTTGGAGCGATTGGAATGTGGACCCGATCTGCTGCGACATCAGGACTATCGCTTGCCGCTGAGGAAACCCTAAAGACCAGTCTAAAGGACAGTCTTTACAAGCGATAACCCTGTAGGCTCCGAATCAATACAGGCATAAAACCAAGGGAGAGCGGGACGCTTTCCCTTAACCTCCTCCACCCTCCCGCTGTGCTTGCACCCCCTGCTGCCCACACATACACTGACCGGCATACTTCTCCTGGGCTGCTTTATGTATATTGCCTACCTTCGCACCTTGCTGCTGATACTCCTGCTGGCCTTTGCCGGCCTGGCATCGGCCGTGCCCCGTGCGGAACCGGCAGATATGCTGAGCCTGGAGAGCAGCGAACAGGGCCACTGCGAAGCGGATAGGGCCGATGATTGCCACAGCGAGCACCGCGGCGATTGTGGCATCGAATGCGGCTGCTGTCCGGGATTAAGCAATAGCCTCGCCGCAATCTCCGCTAATGTTCCAAATTTTTCACGGCCAATTTCCCTGGCAACTGCTCACACAGTATTTAAACCTTCCCCCGACCCGGAAAGCGCCCTGCGGCCTCCTATCGCCACCTGAGCCTCGGCTCCAGCAGTAAACTTCGCCGATAAATCTTTTTCGCCCGCCACTAACTGCACCTATGCTGCGCTGACGATGTGGTGGGTCAGTTGATATGAATGACAGGAGTAATTCCATGTACCGATCTTTTTTAGCCGCAATTGCCGCGCTTGTTACCACATTAGCCCTCAGTGCTTGTGCTGAACCCACCGAGCCCAAAGAACCTCAAGCGCAGAACCTAACTACCTATAAATCCGCTACCTGTGGCTGCTGCAAAGTCTGGGTGGACCACGCTCGCAACAGCGGCTTCGAAGTGGTGGCAAAGGATGTCGATGACCTCAACGGCGTCAAAAAACAGCACGGAATAGAACCCCGCTACCAGTCTTGCCACACCAGTGTGTCCAGGGAAGGCTATGTTTTCGAAGGGCATGTGCCAGCCAAGCTGATTCAGCAATTTTTGCAGAATCCCCCTAAAGGCGCTCTGGGACTAGCTGTACCCGGTATGCCTCTCGGAAGCCCCGGTATGGAGATGGGCGATCGCTTTACGCCCTATCAGGTAATGCAGTTAAACAAGGACGGCAGCAGCGTGGTTTATACAGAGATCAACGCGGCCGGAGAACAGTTCTGAGGACTGTCAATGACAAAGCCTCCGCGGTGCGGCTCGGTTTCGCGCCGCACCTTTGTAACCGGAATCAGCGCCGGCATGGCCCTGCTGGGCCTGCCCGGCTCCCCTACCCCCGCCAGGGCGCGAGTCCCCCCTCCCACGACTTTAACTGGCGAGAATTTCTCCCTGCAGGTAGACCAAAGGGCAGTCAACCTGACCGGACAACCCCGCAACGCAATTTCAGTTAACAATTCTATTCCCGGCCCAATCCTGCACTGGCACGAGGGGCAAACTGTCACTCTCAATGTCCTCAACCAATTAGATAAAAACACTTCGATTCACTGGTATGGCATCAGGGTGCCCAACCCTATGAATGGTGTACCAGGGCTCAATTTCTCCGGTATTAGGCCCGGGGAAAATTTTCGATACCGCTTTAAAGTCACACAAAGCGGAACTTACTGGTATCAAAGTCACTCCGGCTTCCAGAGGCAGCAGGGACTCTACGGTGCTATCGTCATCGATCCAGCTGGGGGAGACCCGGTGACCTATGACCGGGACTATGTAGTGTTGCTCTCCGATTGGAGCGATGAATCCCCCCAGCGGATTTATTCAAACCTGAAGAAAGATGGCCACTATTACAACCGGCGCCGCCACCGCACCACCACAGATCTCTGGCGAGATGTACGCGCGAAAGGCATAGAGCAAACCTGGCGTGAACGACACCCATGGAACTTCGCAGGCATGTCTGATCGAGATGTGTCTGATGTCACAGGCTACACCTACAGCTACCTGATCAATGGACAAACTCCGGAAGACAATTGGACTGCCCTATTTACCCCCGGTGAGATAGTACGGCTGCGTTTTATCAACGCCTCTGCCATGACAATCTTCGACCTACGCATTCCAGACTTGGATATGACAGTGGTCAGTGCCGACGGCCAGAATATTCAACCAGTACGGGTGGATGAGTTCCGTCTAGGCACCGGGGAAACCTACGATGTGGTAGTTAGGCCCAGTGGCGACAGAGCCTACACCCTTTTTGCCCAGGCGATCGATCGCGGCGGTTACGCTCGCGGTACCTTAACGCCCGCTCAGAGTCTTTCTGCCGAAGTTCCCCCCATGGATCCAATCCCAATACTCGATAAGCGCGATATGGGATTCACCCGTACCAGTGGTGCTAGAGCTGCTGATAGACAGCCCACTGCAGAAGAACAAAATGCCAAACTGGCCCCCGCCGGCCTGGGGAGCCATAGCCCCATCGTCCACCAGCCAACAGAAAAAGGCCATGGCGTAGCCCTGCGCGCGCTCGCTCCCCAAAATGGAATGGATGATCCCGGTGTTGGACTCCGTGAACACCAGCAACGCTACAACCGCCGCATCCTAACCTACAGGGATCTTCGCAGTCTCACACCATCATTAGACCAGCGACAACCGCAGCGAGAACTACAACTACATCTCACCGGTAATCCAGCTCGTTACCTATGGTCCATTGACGGTGTTAAATATAAAAACGCCACACCAATCTTATTGGCTTATGGCGAGCGTCTACGTATCACTCTGGTGAACGACACCCTACTCACCCAGCCCATACACCTGCACGGTTTATGGAGTGAGTTGGAAACTGGTGACGGAGAGTATCTACCACGCAAGCACACGGTGATGGTGCAGCCCGGTGCCAAGATCAGTTACCTGGTAAATGCCGATACCCGGGGGCGCTGGGCATTACACTGCCAAATGCTTTATCGCACATACGGTATTTTCCGAGAGGTGCGCGTGGTATGAGGCGCACTCTCTGTACCAAAGCAGCAGAGATAATAATTGTTACCCTGTGCTTGCAACTGGGTTTTCAAGCAGTTAAAGCGCAAAATCGGGAAGACCAGCACCACAGCTTCCAATCCCTCTCAGAAGGATCAGTCGCTGGAGAGGACAATGGTATGGCCGGGGAGGGAGACAAGCCTGTAGCCAAACTCAGCCTTGACCAATTCGAACGACGCGGTATGAACGGCGCGGCAATCGAAGGCGATTTCAGTTATGGAGATGACGTCAATAAAGTAGTGCTGGAAGTAGATTTCGAGCGGGGAGGTGGCGAAACAGAAAAAAATGAGCGATGGCTAGTCTACAGTAGAGCCATTTCCAAAGATTGGAATTTCCTCGCCGGTTTCCGTCACGATCTGCAGCGGGAAAGCACCAGCCGCAATTGGCTGGCGATTGGGCTGGCCGGGGAAACACCTTACTCATTAGAAATGGATGCAGTGCTGTTTCTGGGAAGAAACGGCAGTACAGCTTTTCGTCTGGAGGGCGAATATGATGCAAAGCTCGCAGAAAAAGTGAGTCTTATTCCGCGCCTAGAGCTAAATTTCTTCGGCCAAAATGATGAAATTGCTGGCAGTGGCAGCGGATTATCTCAAATAGAAATAGGCCTGCGGCTACTCTACGAAATTCACCCTAAATTTTCCCCCTATATCGGCGTTCACCATGAACGAGTTGTGGGCAATGCCGCAGATTTTGCCCGTGAAGAAGGGGAAAAGGTATATAGCACCGTATGGGTTGTCGGTTTTCGCGCCTGGTTTTAGCTCCCGGTTCTATAAAAAATTCTGTTCACAACAAACTATCCGCCAATTAAATGCAGCAGGAAACCAGAATTTTTCTTGGCTTACATTCGTAATTCACACTTTTTCTTAGGGTTCATTAATAGAGAGATTTTATCAAATTTGAAAGATTAGAAAGGCAATATGCTTATACTGGTAAACATTCCTTACAACAAGCAAACTCAAAATTTTTTAAAATGGCAGAATACAGAAACAACTTCTATTAAGTGTATGAAATTATTACATCAGGAAAAAATGGTATAGAAAGGGCAAAAAGTGTCGTACATAAACACTTCAGCTCTTGACTTTATTCACTCACCATATCTGCAGCAAGATTTCTCCTCATTGAACCTCATAGGTCGCACCAAGCCTATATGGGGTAAACGGGAGTCCAGACGATACGCAAGTGAAATTCTTCTACGTAAAGTATCAATAACTCCAGCGATTACTATTTCCTTACTAATGGGGATGCTGGCTATCGAAGGACAATCCCAAGAGGATTTACATCATGGCCTTCAGTATCACTCCACATCTGGAAGTAACAATGATGCAACCCTAGGAGAAGACAAACCCATCGCCAAGCTCAGCCTTGATCAATTTGAATTACAAGGTAATAACGGAGCCACCATTGAGGGGGACATCAGCTATGGTACAGACCAAAGCAAGCTATCCGCAGAAGTAGACTACGAGCGCTCCAACGGGGAGACCGAGGAGAATGAGCTATGGGGCATTTACAGCCACGCAGTTTCTGCTAATTGGAATATTCTCGCAGGAATTCGTCATGATTTTTACCTGGAGAATACCAGCCGCAATTGGTTTGCAATTGGTATTATTGGCGAGACCCCCTACTCATTTGAAATGGACGCTGTATTTTTCCTTGGTAGAAGCGGCAGCACTGCCCTTCGCATAGAAGGAGTTTATACATTTAAACTCTCAGAAAAGTTCAGTTTAGCACCCCGTGCAGAATTTGATTTTTTTGGGCAAAATGACAAAAATTCAGACGGAGGATCTGGTCTATCTGAAATAGAAATTGGCATACGTTTACGCTATGAACTTCATCCGAAATTCTCCCCTTATATTGGCATACATCAATATCGCAATATCGGAAAAACTGCAGACTTTGAACGCGAAGAGGGAGAAAAAGTATACGATACCGTGTGGGTTCTGGGGTTTCGAGCTTGGTTATAAACCAAAGATCATTCCCCCTTAGCGAACATTGGCACTATTAAAATAGCGGCACCTCTGAAAATTTACCATTTTCACCCTATGAACCTTAAATCTTTATGTGCCCAACATCAAACAAGATGGCAAGAATAATTCGCAGAGGTGCAAAAAAGGTCAGCCAAGCAGCTAAAGCGTTAATCTTCTTTAAATATTTCCCTAATTCCGAAATTGTAACCCACCACTGGAACCGTTAGGTGATTCTCCCCCTTAAATACTTTTTTCGACAATTTAAGGCTAGGGTAATTGCGCGAATCTAACCTGCGCACAAGTTGTTTCATGTCCTTCACCATAAACCCTTCTTCCTTACCGACAAACATGAATATATGCTTATCCATATCTGCATTATATTCCGCATAATATCGTTCCTTGGCAAGGATCACTTTATCATCCCACCAGACACTAGGGCTTGCTATGATGTAACGATGAAAGCTATCTGGCTGAGTAAACAAAGTATGAAGAGCAAACAATCCCCCTAAAGAATGCCCCATAAAGGTCTGATCCTGTTGATCAGCAGGGAAAGTATTGTTAATAAAGGGCTTTAACTCTTTGTTAATAAACTCAAGAAACTGATTCGCACCACCCCCCTGAACTTCCCCATCCATCTCCACAGCAGTTGGTGTCAAATCGAGACGCCGCAACTTCCCCAAACTATCATCAACATAATCAATGCCCACAAAAATAAATGCCGGAATCTTTCCTGTTACACTCTGCTTGAAAAAATTTGGAGCCATCATTGGAAAATCGAGATAACCATCCACCATATAAACAACTGGATATTGAACGGTATCGTTCTCGGGATCGTACTCTTTAGGCAATAGCACATCAATTTGATACTGACGCGCCAAGAGGTCTGACTGGTAATGAAAAGACAATATTTCGCCACGAGTAAAAGAGACTGGCTCGGCAGTTCCTGCAGACACCGCCCCCACAGAAACGACAAGTATAAAAACAATCGTTGACAATAATATTCGCATAAATTTTCCCTAGCTGAATGAAATTACTATCACCAATGCAATCAGCGACACCCCAGTTTTTAATTCAGAGCAAACCATAATGTCAACTTAGACACAAAAATTAATAGCCATGTAAATAGATAGGCATAAAACTCACATTTATTTAAAAACAAAAAACTCGCGGAGTGTAGCCTTTCATAGCTTCAAGCAAAGCTAAACCAATACAACATCCTGCAATTTTGCAAAATAAGACGTCATTGTATCTTTTAAGACAACTTACCCAGGATCCACTCTAATCTTTATCCTATGAGTTGAATGTGGCGACACACTCGATTCTCAAATAGCCTAAATTCAATACCCAAAGCTACTGCTACCAGCTACCAGCTACCAGCTACCAGCTACCAGCTACCAGAAAATATTGAACCACCATTTTAACCCCAGAAATTTATGCAACCTTTACTAACTGAAGCGTAAAAATACCACTCAGCGGCAACCCAGTATTCTGACTCTCCAGAGTCAGCAGGAATACAATCCTCCCAGATTATCAATAAGGCCCACAGCAAGGCCAAGTGGATAATTCAGCTCTAGTGAAATAGAGGAATTTTATGTCTTTTCATTACTTACAATACGCTTAAATACTTTCCCCGATAGACGCAGCAGTTGCGCTCGACTCAGAAGTCGAGAAAGTAAAACCAGTGCCCACTTTTGCTTACCTGACAATACATAACTTTTTTGAGACAAGAATCCTTCTAACCCTACTTGAGCAACATACTCAGCAGTTTCGTAGATACTTTCATCCACCTTGACTTGATTATTCGCCACCTCGGCAAAATTTGTCTTGGTTCCACCGGGGCAAAGGCAGGTTACTGTTACACCGGTTCCTTGTAGTTCATTGTGCAGAGCTTCCGAAAAATTCAGTACGTAACTTTTGGATGCAGAGTAGACTCCAGCATAAGGTACCGGCATCAGGGCTGCTCCAGAGGCAACATTAATGATACCGCCTGTTTTTTTAAGTCTCATCTCTGGTAGAAATAAGTAACACAGCTCTGTAAGGGTGTTAATATTGAGCTGCAACATATCCCTATAGGTTTCAAGAGTGAAGCTTTCAAAGCTTCCCCACTTGCCAAAACCTGCGTTATTAATGAGAATTTCAACTTCAATACCCATCTCTTTAGTTTTATCAAAGAGCTTTTGCGCAGATCCTTCTACGCTTAAATCCATAGGAATAAAGCTTGTATCTACTGGGTATAATTCATTAATTTTTGTTGCGATATTCGATAAGGAGTCTTCAGATCGAGCAACCAAAATTAGGTTTGCACCCCTTTTAGCACATTCATACGCAAATGCTTCGCCGATTCCCGAAGAAGCTCCCGTAACTAAAACAGTCTTTGATTTCATTTACTACTATCCCAATACAACTCAAATCCTATTTATTTAGGTCGCCCATTCGATCCCGACATCGGGCAGGTGTGCAGACAAAATCCTTTATAGCCAGTGCTCAGGCAGAGCCCTTGCCCATATCCAACGAAGCTCCGGTTATCAATATAAATTGTTTATCCATCTGCATTTCCCTCTCGAAAGATACTCAACTGAGTTGGCAAGACCGTCTTTATGGTTGAGTAGCCAGCTCAACCTGTTCCTCTACAGTAAACTTCCTCCACCAGGCCTGTGTCGGGGCGGGCGTAAGCACATTCACCGGAGCACCGATAACAGGCGTAAGAACTGTTGCCCCATGAGCTTCTGCGGCCATTGACGCGCGCTCTAGGGGTTCAAACCAATCGTGCAGGGCAAGATCAAAGGTACTGTTGTGGATAGGAACCATGGCACGGCCACGCAAATCCAAATGAGCCTGCACACTCTCCTCCGGTAGCATATGGACTTCACTCCACAGATCGTTGTAAGCACCGGTTTCTATCAGGGTTAGATCAAAGGGCCCGAAGCGCTCCCCGATTTCCCGAAAGCCACCGAAATAACCACTATCACCGCTAAAGAAGATTCGTACCTCGTGCCCTGCAATTACCCAGCTGGCCCATAAAGTTTTATCCCTATCAGTTAGGCCGCGCCCGGAAAAATGTTGCGCCGGAGTGGCCGTAAATTGCAGACTCCCTATTGAAAAGGACTGCCACCAGGCCAGTTCGATAATCTTGCCTGAAGCGACCCCCCATCCCCGTAAGTAATCGCCTACCCCTGTAGGAACAATAAAGCGTTCAACTTTCTTATCCAGGGTGCGCACGCTGGTTTTATCCAGGTGATCGTAGTGATCATGACTGATTATTACGGCTTTTAACGCCGGCAGATCTTGTAGAGACAAAGGTAGCGGATGGAAACGTTTCGGCCCCATCCACTGTACTGGTGAAGCCCTCTCACTGAATACCGGGTCAGTAAGCACAAACTCCCCATCAAGATGGATCAAAACGGATGAGTGCCCCAGGCGATAGATCGTGGGCTGACCCTCATTATTTGTGAGTATTTCCTTTGTGATGGTCTGTAGCGGAAGAGGTGCTCTAGGTACCGGTGCCGCCCTCTCAGCACGGGCATAGGCTGCAATGATGTCCACCATCTTACCCAGCCCCGCTTTATAAACGGTCTCCGTGTTTTGAAACTTTTGCGGCTGTGTAGCACAGCTATTAAATAGACCAACGGACATACCTATCACTCCTAGTAATAACCACCAGCGCTTCTTCATAGATGCTACCAAGTAAACTATACAGTGCAGTTTATTGTCGATAGAAGAAAAAGTAAACCAGTTAGTGTAAAATTAATCACTTAGATTAATTCCCCGCCAGGTAGCTTTCCTGACGCAAGCAGAGATATCGAGAGTCACATGAGTGAAAAGAAGCCGACCAGAAGCGAAATTAAGCGCCAGGCCATTATTGATGCCGCTAAGCAGGCCTTTCAGGAACTGGGCGTTCAGGGAACCAGTATGGATGAGCTGGCAGCACGTGCCCAGGTGTCCAAGCGCACGGTATATAACCACTTTGCCAGCAAGGAAGCCTTGGTAATGTTTTTGATTGGCGAGCTCTGGCAGCAGGCAACCCAGTCCCCAGGCTGTGACTACAACCCGGATAGCGACCTTTATGCTCAACTACACACGCTTTTGGCGCTGGAAATTAAAACTATCTGCAACCCGCAGTATATTGAACTAAACCGTATGGCCTTCGACTACTTCTTCCACCAGCCGGAAGCCCTGCGTCAGGAAATGGAAAAATACAAAGCCCATGAAACCGGCGTACAACGCTGGATTAAAGCCGCCGCAGCCGATGGCCGACTGAAGCCACTGGACCCAGAAATCGCCAGCGGGCAGATACACAACTTAATTAAGGGAAGCTGTTTTTGGCCACAAATGTTACAACTCTCCGGCCCGCCTAGCTCAACCGAACAAGCCGCACTGGCGGAGCGTACTGCGGAGATGTTTTTGAGTCATTATCAGGTTTAATACTCTGATTGGCAGCTCTAAATAGCAATCAGGATTCCCCAGGAAACTCAACTGCAAAAATGAATCAGGTATGTCAATATCGTATTAATCTTCCCTTAGGCTATTGAGCGTAGGTTTAATGGCTCAGGATATATACTGACAATGATTAGAAGCTACAATCCAAACGACATAGAGCCCATCTTAAATATTTGGCTAAAAGCATCCGTTAGGGCGCATAATTTTATCGCAGCTGACTTCTGGGAGTCTCAAATAGATATTATGCGCGATATCTATATACCGAACTCTGAAACCTATATCTATGAAATACACTCAAAAATATCCGGCTTTTACTCTCTAGCTGACAATACTTTAGCCGCGCTTTTTGTGGACCCAGAATTCCAAGGCCAGGGCATTGGGAAACGGCTTATAGCACACGCAAAATCACAGAGAAACCCGTTAAACCTAACGGTTTACAAAGAGAATGTTAATAGCTATCAGTTTTACCTATCTCAAGGCTTTCACTCACTAAAAGAGCAAGTAGATAATCATACGGGACATATTGAGTGCTTGATGAGCACAAAGATATAAAGTGCCTACCCCCAAATATAACTATAAGTAAAAGACAATACTCCCTGACAAGATATATTTAATCGACAAATCAAAAGATCTGGCTGAAGCCTGCCACCAGGTTTTTAGTGATATTGAGATTTTTGAAATTAATGAGGGTGATTATTTCTCAAAACCTGCCGATGCAATGGTAAGCCCAGCAAACAGTTTTGGAATTATGGATGGAGGCCTCGACCTGCCGATTAGAAATGAATTAGGGTTTGAGGTGGAAGATCAGTTACAAAAGCGAATTAAATCTGATTTTCATGGTGAGCTGCCCATTGGATCAGCAATAGTGATTTCAACCTCGAATGCCAATTGGCCTTACATGATTTCTGCCCCCACTATGCGTATTCCTGAGGACATATCAAATACCATGAATGCCTACTATGCTTTCAGGGCCATTTTAAACTCAGTAAAACTATTCAATAAGTCAGGCCCCACGAAGAAGATAAACTCCATAGTTTGCCCAGGCTTGGGCACTGGCATTGGGAATTTACCGGCTAGGCGTTGTGCTGGCCATATGCGAGCAGCCTACAATTACTTATCCAAACCTCCTAGAATTCCCAGCTTTAAAGAAATTCATGAAACCCATAGAAAACTGCAAATCACATACTAAATAGAGCCAATGCCCTATTGGAGTAGCTCAACGTAAGTAAAGCACATCGTAAAATACAAAAAGGCCCCTAGTGGGGCCTTGTTTGATTAGTTGGATTTATAATTTTTCCCAGGCCATCTGCCAGTAGCTACCTCTGCCAGGTTCATACTGGTTTGCACTTCTGCTCCACTGGACACAGTAGCCAGAATTAGGGAAGGGCTTACATTGATAAATATTCCCATCACTGCCCATTACTTTAGTTCCTGCCGTATAGGATTTTAGACCTTCGGGGAAAACAAAGTCGTAGTCACCTGCTGGCGGTGGAGAAGTTTCGTCTTCCATCAAGTGGAAATCTTGTGTAGTTTGATCAATCAAATTTCCATCAATATCTTTTGTCACAATAACGAGCATATGATGGCCAGGTTCAGACTTTGAAAGTGTCAAAGTCCTATCTAATCTCTGACCGTCACTCATATTGACTTCATAATTAGCCAGTGTTTCACGAGCATGGTTCAAGACTTTCAGCTCAGCCCTGATATTTCCTTTTGCGGTGAGAGCAAGCTGTAGTGAGAGTGGATCGTCAGATATTGTGTACATATCCTCAAGTCCTGACACATTTAAATGATAATCTGGTGTTGGGCTGTTGATTTCATAATTAATTTCAACACGCTCTAAACCGCTGCCATCCTGTAAATATATTGGATTTGAGCCAAAGACAGGGCTAAATTGATCTTCGCCATTAAACTGGCCTGCGCGAATACTGGTCTGTTCTTGATTGATTTTGGTTGCAAGATCATGTGCCCAGTTATTAGCCATACCCTGCTCATCAGTAGCAATTTCCAGCACTGTTGCATAAGCTGGCTCTTCATTACTGCTACTATAAACACGTGTGGAAACTTTATCGCCAACTTTTAAGTTTTGTGTTGGATTAATTGTTCCACCTTGATTCCATTCTGATTCGGGCACTCCATCGCCATCAAATTCTACGTCGATAACATTGTAAAAGGCCGCGGCTGTATCAGCCACATCCCACACAGCAAGGATAACTTGGTACCCATCTCGCTCAGGAACCACGCATTCGTGATACATATCAATGGGTGGCTTTTGATTATTTCCATCAATAGTACAGAATGGATTTAAATCAAATGAAGCTCGGGATAATGGTTGATTGGGGTTCCAATCCGGTTTGGTAATATAATATTTCCAGTCACGAGCTACGTGATTCGCGGTAAAGTGCCACTTAAAAGTTTGTTTACCAGCAGTTATGGGAGTTTTCAGCCAGCGGTCAGCAGTTTGTTCATTTAATGGTGACCATACATTACTACCGGCACTAGCGATCATGCCATCAGCCGGGCCACTCTCTGGAAACCCTTCGGGCCCTTCAACACTTTGCGGCTCCCATTGAACGGCTCCACAATTTATGTTTTTTTGACCTGTAGAGGCTAGAGGGTATTTACATAAAGTACCCCGCGCAGATGCCGCACCTCCATCATATTCTTCCACGTAGCCATGGCCAATTGTATTAGAGCTGACCCCCACCAGAATCATCGCCAATAGAGTTTTGTTTAATGCAGGTTTCTTCAGTGACGAAACCGCTTTTTTCATTCGTAAAGTCATATCAACAGCCATTATTTATGCATGTGCGATTTCCTTCCTGGGTTTATTTACTTCCTTATTTTTGCCCGACCAAGTAAACATCGCTTTATTTAAAAAATACTTGTGAGGCGTTATTGTCAGGTTAATGGACTTTGACCTTTAGATACGGTTCCAAATAATTTCGCAATTATGCAAACATAGTGAAAAATTGTCACCAAAAGCCATGCTGCCATTTTAAGAAAGGAATAAATTATTCATGCAAGGGAATTTCTATTTAAACTTACTGTCTTGAAAAAAGAAAAATAAAACCACGTATAAATATTTAGAAAGATCTAGACATATAGGCAACGGGAAGCAACTACCTAGAGGCTGTTTCATAACTTGAAATCGGTTATTCTCACGCAATTACATAGAAAAAAAGTTCAGCAATAGTGAGCCGATTCAAGTCAGAGTTAACCAATGATCAATGGAAATTGATCGAACCATGTCTTCCTGAATTAAAACGAGGAAAGGGAGGCCCAAAACCCATTGATAATCGGGCTTGTTTTGAAGGCATCCTGTGGGTTTTGCGTTCTGGAGCGCGATGGAAAGATCTTCCTTCACACTATCCATCACCGAGTACATGTTGGAGAAGGCTTCAGTTTTGGGAAGAGCAAGGAGCTTGGCTACATGCATGGAGAAGATTCCTGGAGCTATTGGATCAACAGTCTTTGCTTAACTGGGAGGAAGTCTTTTCTGATGGTAGCTTTGCACCAGCAAAAAAGGGGGCTTCGAAGTCGGGAAAACCAAGCGGGGCAAGGGTTCAAAGTGGATGGTGGTGGTCGATGGCGAAGGTATTCCACTGGGAGGCACCATTACTTCGGCCTCACCAGCAGAAGTAAAGTTATTACATCCATTGCTTGATGTTACGTATAAAAATACAAAGATTCATCGCTTAGTTTATGATAAAGCGGCGGACTCTGATCCTCTTAGAGATAGTCTGTTGAGTCGTGGAATCGACCTTATCTGTCCACACAGGATAAATAGGAAAAAAGCCTCAAGGCAGGATGGTAGAAAGCTCAGAAGGTATACTCGCCGTTGGAAAGTTGAGCGGACTTTTGCGTGGTTGGGAAATTACCGCCGTTTGGTTGTTAGATGGGAGCGATATTTGTCCACTTATCGTGCTTTTTTCTATATTGCATGCATGTTAATTACGTTAAATAAGTTATGAAACAGCTTCTAGACAGCAAGAAAATCTCTCTGAATATATGACTAAAAATTATGAATTGTTCTTAAAAAAATAATCAAGACTAGAAGACCAATAAACACCTCATTTTTATTTAGTAGTCATAAAGCTACACATCCCTGTGTTACCTAGACATATTCACTCAGTAGACGAGTCTTCTAAAAACTGGCTAAAGGGCAAAAAGATTAAATCATCCATATGTTATGCCGCCATAAAAGGTCTACTGAGAGGCAGGGGCAGAAGGAAATGAAACCCTCAAGGCCCAACAGCCAAAGTAGTGATTTATGCTCAAAAATAAAAAATACTATTCTTTACGCCTCAATATCTACGATTAGACGCAACCCTGTTACTTACCGGTAACTGAGTGACTTAGATGTTTACGGATATCGATCATTATTAGCAGATTGGCGATAAACCAAAGATCTTTAATAATAAATATGCCACTAGAGGCCAAAACTCCAGGGCTTTGCCAGCTTCCGGGATAGCTGAACAGAAAAGTCTGAGTTGTCACAAACACCGCACCACAGAGCAGTATTCCCGGCCAAAACAGGGACTGGATAACTAACCCCAAAGCCAAAATGATCAGAGCGATCAAGTCATAGATGCCAATCAGATTGGAGGCCTGTTGTACATTGAAGAAACTATAGAGCCATGCCATCAAGGGTGAACTACTCACCAAGCCCTCAATACCCTGGGCTTCTATTGCAGTGAACTTCATTCCGCCAATCCACAACAGAACCAACCCCACTGGTAAATAGTTCAGCCAGATATAGCGCATTGACTGACAAGCACTGCAGCTCAAAAGTGTCAGACCAATCGCGGTGAGGGCAAGGTACTTGATCACGCCCTGCCCGGAGCCAATAGCGGGAAACCCACCGAGGCTATCGATCCAATGCGCACTTCCGAAGAGACTTAACAAAGGGACCAAGGATATACATATAATCAGGAGTGCCAGGGGGCGAATATATTGTGGTTTTAACAGTGATAGCAGGGCTAAAACCGCAGCTACCGCAAAGAGTAGTGCTACGGCTATTCTTACGATGTGCAAGCCCGCCTCACTATTAACGCCATAAAATCCGAAAATGGAGGCCAGGCCCCCATTCTGGCCAAGAAACAAGGCAGCAGCAATCAATGTAAATGAAAGGCCCAGCAGGGCCCTAGAAGTTTTTTGCAAAAAGGTGTTCATTATTTAGGGACCAAATCGTAAATAGCACTTCTGGAAAACCTAGTGGCTTCCCCTCTGTCTCCTTCGGGCACTTCCCTATGCTCCGATGACCCATTAAGTGTTCTAAGTCGGGTTAGCTGTGAAGGAAGTGCCTGAAGGCCTATTAATGTTGTCGGTCCTGACTGGAAAAAATTACACCTTAATTGACTTGTTCGCAGAAAATAAACTGACCTCTTCCGGTTGAGTTCACTTTATTCCAGGGTAAGCGTCCCACGATACATCTGCATCTGGCAGCTAAAGGGATATTTTCCCGGTTTGGCCGCAGGGATTTCTACCGTGGTTTCTTTATTGAGCGCTAGCTCAGCACTGATTTCGAGATCGGGGAAAATCACCCACTCGGAGCAAGGGCTGGGATCTTCCCGTAAAAAATGCAGGGTAGCGGCATGACCCGAAGGCAGGCGAATATGATCCGGCTCATAAACCCCATCTTTGACCAGTATTTGCAGTTGTTCACTGACCGCCACCGTCTTTGCCGCACCGCGCCTTGGGCCCAGCCAGAACCACCAGATGATGGCAATAATTAGCAGTACTCCGATCGTATTTACCAAGGTCGCAATCATTAGTGCACCTCCGAGGGCTTAAAGAAGCGTAGGCGGTTGGCATTGCTCACCACGGTAAGCGAGGAGAGTGCCATAGCGGCACCGGCCACGATCGGGCTCAGCAACATGCCAGTGAGCGGAAATAGCACCCCTGCGGCGATGGGTATACCTAGGGTGTTATAAATAAAGGCTCCAAAAAGGTTCTGTTTGATATTGCCGAGAGTCGCCCGCGATAATTCCACCGCATTGGCGACTCCATGTAGGGAGGAGCGCATCAGGGTGACATCGGCACTTTCGATAGCGACATCGGTACCAGCGCCGATAGCAAAGCCCACATCGGCGCGAGCCAGTGCTGGGGCATCATTGATACCATCTCCCACCATGCCCACACGCGCACCGTCTTTCTGCAGTTGCGCCACTATGCGCTCTTTGTCTTCCGGCAATAACTCAGCGTGCACTTTATCGATTTTAAGATGGCGGGCAACGGCCTCGGCACTGGCTTGGTTATCACCAGTCAGCATCTCCAGGCGTAAGCCCAACTTACGCAAACGGGCTATGGCCGCTGCGGCATCATCCCGAATCGGATCAGCCACAGCGATAATTCCCTGCAGTACACCATCCACTGCCGCATACATCACCGTACGCCCAGCCTCCGCCAGATTGTTGGCGCGGGCCTTCCAGTCACCCAGGGGAATATTTTCCCGCTGCATTAACTTACTGTTACCGAGCAGTATCTTTTTACCGGAAATAACCCCCATCACCCCATGTGCGGTAATGGCTTCGAAATCACTGGGCTTTTGTAGATCAAGCTTTTTCTCATGGGCCGCAGTCACAACCGCCTCAGCCAGCGGATGCTCCGAGCCCTGTTCCAGGCTCGCCAGCAAACGCAGTAACTCATCGCTATCGCCTTCGCTCTCGATATCGGTGAGGCGTGGTGAGCCCTCGGTGAGCGTGCCGGTCTTATCCACAACCAGCACATCCAGATTGCAGGACTGCTGCAACGCCTTGCCGTTGCGCACCAGCACACCGTACTCCGCACCCTTACCCACGCCCACCATCACCGACATGGGCGTAGCCAGCCCCAGGGCGCAGGGGCAGGCAATAATCAGCACCGAGGTAAGAACCACCAGCATATGGGCGGCGCGCGGATCCGGTCCCAGGTTGAACCAGACCAGTGCCGCCACCACAGCGATGATCATCACCACCGGCACAAAAACGGCCGAGATTTTGTCTGCCAGGCGCGCAATGGGCACCCGTGAGCTCTGGGCGTTTTTGACCATCTCAATAATTTGTGCCAGGCGGGTGTCCGCCCCCACTTTTTCCGCCCGGAACAGCAAGCTGCCGTTCTTGTTCAGGGTGCCGGCAGCCAGATTGTCCCCCTCACCCTTCTTCACCGGCACCGGCTCGCCGGTGAGCATGGATTCATCCACCAGGCTACCACCCTCCAGCACCACGCCATCCACCGGGATCTTTTCTCCGGGGCGCACGCGCAACTGGTCACCGGCCTGAACCTGCTCAATCGGCAGATCCACTTCTTTACCGTCGCGCAGAACCCGCGCCGAGGTGTCCTGCAGCTCCAACAGTTTCTCCACCGCCGCACTGGTGCGCCCGCGAGCGCGCACTTCCAGTGCCTGGCCCAGGCTGATCAGGCCGATAATCATAGCGCTGGCCTCAAAGTACACATGGCGCGCCGCTTCCGGCAGCAGGTGGGGCACCAGCACCACCAACATGGAAAAAAGCCAGGCCGTACCGGTACCCAGGGCCACCAGGGTATCCATAGTAGCGCTGTGGTGGCGTAGCGCTTTCCAGGCCCCACTGAAAAATTGACCACCACAGAACACCAGAATTGCCAGGGTAATAAGCCCCATGGCGCCCCAAGCCAGCTGATCTGCGAAGCTGTTGACGGACATCTTATCGGTGATCAGGCCCCAGGCCATCAACGGCAGGCCCACACCCAGGGCAATAGCGGAGCGCCACAGCAACTGGTGATAGTGGCGCTCTTCTTGGGCACGCTGCTCTTCGCGCCGCTGACGCTCGCTACTCTTGGCCACCTCGGCGTCATAACCCGCCTGGCGCACCGCCTCGATACAACTTTGCGGCGCCGCCGCGCCCTGCACCTTAAGGGTTTTATCGGCCAGGTTTATGCGGGCATCCTGCACCCCCGCAACACCCTGCACGGCGCTTTCAATTTTATTCACACAGCCGGCACAGCTCACGCCACTGAGGCGGAATAGTGTCTGCGCTGCTTGCTGTTCTCTCGCCATAATGCTCTCCCGCAATACCGTTTCTGGCGACAAAGTTACAACCTTACCCCAGGGGTAAGGCAACGGGTTATAGCCACAATTTTCCCTGCCCTATTTCCGGGCCGCCATTATTTAGCTTAGCGGCTGGACTGGCGCGCCCTGCTCTGGCAAAAGCAGGCCATAAAGAGCCACTGTAAAGGCCGCGCAAGCCCCACGCCGGAGTGTTATTATCGCGCCATGAAACACCCCCTGCTCCCCGAAAGACCCCTGAGTATCTCCCCGACTCTGGCCTCAACTGTTGGCCTGGAGGAAGCGGTATTACTCACCGCCCTGGGCGACCTGATACCTTTCCTGCCCGCGGAGCCCTACGCTGGGCGGGACTGGTTTACCGCCACCGGCGAGCAACTCTATCTGCTTCTGCCGTTCTGGCAGCCAGCAGATATCCAGCGGGTAGCCACCAGCCTGCGCAATCAGGGCGCCCTGATGCTGGGCGCAGCTCCTTTCGGTAGCAGTGAAGTCCTCAAGTTCACTCTACCCAGTGAACACCGCCGCCCTACAGCCCTGGCTCAAACCCCGGAACCGAGCCGCGACCCAGCACCAGCCAATCGCAGTGCTAACACCATTGCCCCCAGCTGGCAGCCAAATGCCGAAACTATGGCGCGCATCAGCCAGCTCGGCATCCCGGAACACTTTGTGCGGGAGCAGCTACCGGAGTTTGTCACCTACTGGCGCGAACGGGCCGAGCCACGCCACTCCTTTGGCTCACTGTTCCTGCGCCAGGTAAAGAGCAAATGGGAAGCCTTTCGCGCTACTGCCCAACGCAAACAGGCCCTGCCGGATAACTGGCAACCGAACAACGACACCCTGCGCAAACTGGCCGACGAGGGGGTACCCAGTACATTTGTCAGCCGCGGCCTACAGCGCTTCCTCGACTACCACCGTTCCAGCGGCAAGCAATCCATTTCCTGGGATCTGGAATTCAATGACTGGATCATGGAAGACTGGGAGAAACAGGAAACTCCATTTATTGAAAAGCGCAAACCCACTGCCATGACGCGCGACTGGCAACCCAGTGAACATACCTGGGAACAGCTACAGCGCCTGGCGATCAACCCGCGCTTTGCCGCCGAACTGCTGCCGGAATTTATATACAAGTGGACAGAGCGCGGTGGCCACAGCGCGCGCTGGGGCGAGCTGTTTATTGAGTACGCTCGCGAGGAATGGGCCTACTACTGCCAGGGTATTGAGAAAAACCCGGTAGCCAAACCCATAGCGCGCAACTGGCAGCCCGGCGGCGACTGCCTGAGCCACCTGGTGAACCAGTGCGAGATAGAGCGTGACTTCGCCCTATCACTGGTGCCGGAATTTATTATTTACTGGCGCGGCCAAAACGCCGCGCGCAAAAGCTGGGACGCCGTATTTGTGCGTCACGCTCGCCATCAATGGGCAGAGCGCAACAAGTTGGCAATAGGAAACTCTTATGGCAATCCACAAGACGCCCACAACAGCGCAAACCAGCGCACCCGCGACCGCTCAATCGGCGACATACTCACAGACACAAACTGGTAATGCGCAAGATCAGGAACTACTGAACGAAAAAAAGCGCGCGATTAACGAAGTCTTCGCGTTGTTTAAACTGAATTACCACAACCAGTTCAGTGCCGCATTTCCGGATACCGAAACCCTGCATCACGCAAAACGCCTGTGGCTCGAAGCGCTGGCCGCTTTTGAAGCCCAGGATATTATGCAGGGCGCAAAGCGCGCGATACTGCAGAGCGAATACCTGCCCACAGTTCACAAAATGCTGCAGCTCTGTGCCGCCGGCGAAAACGGCCTGCCAGAAGCCCGCGCCGCCTACCGCGAAGCCTGCAATGCGCCCAGCCCCAAAACCAATCACAATTGGAGTCACCCAGCGGTTTACCATGCTGGGCGTGAATCCAACTGGTATTTTCTCTCCAACAACCCAGAATCTATCGCCTACCCGGTATTTGCAGAGCACTACCGCAAGCTTTGTGCGCGCGTACTGGAAGGAGAAAAACTCGGTGCCCCGGAACAGTTAAAACTGGAAGAAGACCCCGGTACTCCACTCTCCAAAGAAGAAAATGCGCAAAAGATGGCAGCCCTTCGGGCTGAATTAGGTATTTAAATTTACTTTGTCCGGCGCTTAGGAATACCCTGAGCGCCCTCCTCTAAACTCTCCCCACATACTCTCCTAAAATAGAACCGAATCTACTGGCCAGGCCGATCGTTTTTTATCGAGCCATGCTCAAAAGTAGAACATCCTCAAGAATTTAAATTATCTTGAAACTATTCGCTATCATGATTTCGATTTAAATAATCACCTCTCTGACATGCATGATCGAACCATTTAGATAAAAAATTGATTCAATGTTGTTTTAGGGGAGTTGATACTAAATTAATCCCTTAGTTACGGACTGGATACTCATTGTCTAGCTGATCACTATATAAAGATTATTTCATCTAAGTTTGTGAATGATGATACAGAGCTGCTTTTCATTGAAAATGATTCAATCTATTTATTAACTCATGGCAGTGCCCACAGAGGTGTGGATGCTGAATAAATGTAGAGTTTGGCTTGATTCAGAAGAAAAATTGTAGGAATTAGCTCCCTAAAAAAACCTTGATAATACTGACTTCATAGCCTGCACAACCCATCGGCTACAGTTCTTTACCTCAAGTCTCAAGGAAAAATATTGTTGAGCATATTAAAGAAATTTAGAAAAAACGATAGAATGTTTTGCTTCTGGGTAGGAACTCCAACGGCAATTTACAATAATACTTTTGACATCAGTTGTAAAAAAACATTAGAACAGAAATTAAATCTAATATTTAATGATATTCAGCAAGAACTTTGCTGCTCACATGATTGCTCATGGAATGACTTAGGAAAACCATATAATCTATTAAAACCGGCATTAGGCAAAAGAAGAACTAAAAAAATCGAGTATTCAGAGGGATTTATTCCACTAGATATTGAGTATCAAAAGTTGAAATTAAATATATTCAATACAAAATTTCTGAAGGTTAGTTCACACCCACAATTAAGTCACGATACTGAGTTACCTGGTAAAAAACGTCACTGGCCAACACTTTCAAACACAGATAATTCTGAATTGCATATTTTAAGAAGCAATGAATCACTTTTTTATGATGATTGTGAACTTTATACTTATTGTAAATTATTGGTAGCCATAAAAGAGGCTAATATACATGGATTACTGCTATGGGTTAGTTAACCTGATATCCTTTTAATCAACTTATCTTCTTCGGTAGCATCATTTGTATTTAAGAAAGGGAGGTCACTTTATGACCAATCGTCGTAATTTCGTTAAGGTTCTAGGTGCTTTTACTGCAGCCTCTCTACTGAGTGGCACCAAGGAGTCATTAGCAGTAATGAATAGTAAAAGTACTTGGTACATGCCAGATGAGGGTGAGCCTCACCTGCGTACTTGGATGGCCTTTGGTGCAAGCCGCAAAATTTGGGGACGGAAACTCCTTAGGGAAGTCCAGCAGAATTTGGCAACAATTGCGCTGACGATTGCGGAGTACGAGCCCGTTTCAATGCTGGTTCGACAAGCAGATCTCCCACTTGCCCGGCGTCTAATGGGAGATAAGGTCGAACTAGTTGTTTGCCCTCTAGATGACTTGTGGATACGTGATACAGGCCCCGTTTTTATTGTAAATGAAAACGGTGATAAAGCGGCTGTTAACTTCAACTTCAATGGTTGGGGAGAAAAGCAGGATTTTGATAATGATGCAAAAGTTGCTGCATTCACTGCTCAGTCGGCCGGTGTGCCCAGTATCCAAACTAACCTGATACTCGAAGGCGGCGGGATAGAGGTTGATGGGTATGGTACCGCGATCATAACCGAGAGTTGTGTGCTCAACGATAACCGTAACCCAGGTGTTAGTAAGCAACAATGCGAACGGGAATTAAAGCAGCTTCTTGGTCTAGAGAAAATTATCTGGTTACCTGGCATTAAAGATATGGATATCACTGACGGACATACAGATTTTTATGCCCGTTTCGTACACCAAGGTGTAGTTGTTGCTGGCTTTGATCCCGATCCCAACTCTTTCGATCACGCAGTAACAAAGCGGCATCTTGAGATTCTACGCTCTGTAACGGATGCCAGTGGCCGCGAACTAGAAGTTATTGTATTAGAGGCACCTTCAATAGTTCGAGAGCGGTTTAACAACAGGGATTTCGCCGCTGGATATATTAACTTCTATGTTTGCAATGGCGCGGTCATAGCACCTGAGTTCGGCGATCACTATGCAGATGCCGCAGCCAAGCGAAAATTACAAAGAGTATTTCCTAATCGCGATATTATACAAATCAATATTGATGGCATAGCAGCCGGTGGTGGAGGTATACATTGTACAACCCAACAGGAACCAGAAATTTAATCGTTCTTAACTTAAAGTGATTAACGGAGATTTAATATATATAAATACTTGCTACCTTAGATATTCGTCATAAAGAAGTGCGTATTTATCTTGAGTATATTCGAGCAGCAATAATTTAACCTGTAAATACATTGACTGCATAAATATCCATGAAAAATAGAAATTACAAATAATTACATTTCTATAGTAAAACATTCTTCTTTCAAGAATCTATGGCAAGATAACAGTCTTGCTATAACGTTGATCATATTCTTTATAAAAAAGACAATTCAGCTATAAAGCTCCCCCAAGATTGGAATACAATAAGGATATATTGTTTATGAATTATACGCTTCGATTACTATCTAGACTACGCTTAACAATTCTAGCTGTTGTTATGATATCCCTCAGCTTTCCAGTATATGCAGACTCTGTGGATAAGCTGATCAAAAGCATCATGGATAAGCGCCAAATCCCTGGTCTCCAATTGGCCATCGTTAAAAACGGTGAAATAATCAAACTGGGAAATTATGGATTATCTAATTTACAAGACAATGTGCCGGTAAGGTCCAACACCGTATTTCCAATTAACTCAATGACTAAGGCGTTTACGGGTGTTGCATTGCTACAGCTCGCAGAGCAAGGACACCTTTCCTTAGATGATGAGATTGGCAAACACCTTACTGACTTACCTGCCAACTGGAAGTCAATAAAGATAAAACATTTAATGGCACACACTTCTGGGCTGCCCAATATTTTAAGTGGTTACCTTGTTGACTTGGTTGTTCGTGGCAACCCAGATGCTGCTTGGAACAAAGTAAAGGAATTACCTTTAAAATCAGAGGTAAACACACAATTTAGTTATAATCAGACGGGTTATGTTATAATCGGAAAAATAATCGACAAATACGTACAAGGTGGCTTCCCTAAATTCATTACCGATAATCAGTTTAAAATTGCTAATATGACATTAACAGCTGATGCCGGCTTTGAACATATGATGCGCCCTATAGCCAATCATGCAAGGCAATATATCTACGATTCCGATAAGGATCAGCACAAAAATAACTACGTTGAATTCCCTTATATTTTACAAACCGCAGCTGGCATGAATTCAACAGCAACAGAAATTGCGCAATATCTTATTGCCTTGCAGGCTAAAAAGCTGGTCAAAAACCTCCATTCACTCTGGACACCGATCACTTTAAAGAATGGCCAAACTGCTGGGTTTAATCGTGTAGAGAATGGTTATGCTATTGGTTGGCAAGTTATCAATCGGAAACATCATAGTGCAGTTAGTGCGAGTGGTGGAGATGCGGTAACCATGATTCACTATCCGGAGGAAAAGCTATCCATAGTTGTTCTTACAAATTTAATTGGCGGACTGCCAATCCAGTTTGTAGATAAAATTGCAGCTGAATATATTCCTGAATTTAAGCTTTAAAGTAGCAGGGGCAGTTAGTAACTGGGATTTTAAAGAGCTGGTTAATTAGCAAACATATCACCTATACAAAACCTGCCCCAACAATTAATCCATTAATAAGTCAAAAATCATTATCGGGGATGCAGCGGAGCCTCTAAATAATTCCTGAATGCCTCTGCGAGTCTTGGGGATTACAGAGGTTAGCCGCGGATAGTACTAACCCTCTGTAAGAGCTGGAACGTAGCAGATATGGCCTGCCCCTCAAGGGTTTCAGAGCGATTTACATTTGGTATTGCAACTTCTTGGAAATTCTAGGTATTCCTGAAAAGCAGCATTTTGATTGAAAACTACTCTGAAGGCCAGAGGAATCGCGGAATTATTCAGAGATCCCCTAGATTTAATCTTTCACCAAATTTTGTTTTTTTGACTCAGATGGAAAATTTAATCAAAATTACTATAACCAACAACGCTAGATCATAGCTTGGAGCGGGAAATATAAAAAACAATTTTTATTATGTATATCAGGTTTATAGCAAAGACGAACCCCGATATTTTTCATAGCTATTCTATAGAAAATTCCATCATGTTTTTGTCATAAAAAATATAAATGGTTAATTTTTAACAAAGACCGACAAACCCATTGCCTCACTCACCGTATACCAATCAATCAATTTGAAATTCTGCTTGGCATTGGGCAGACGATTCCTGCCATCTTGGACAACAAGCAAGCCCATTGGATATTCCGGCCCAAGATTCAGGCTGGTAACATCCAGACCATCGGTTTCAGAACTTCCATCGATACCTGAGCGTATATTCATTGTTACCCTAAAATGACCAACAAAGTCATTACCATCACGTGTGAATAACGCATAACTATCATTACCCTGGCTAGAGGCGATCAGGTAACCACTATCCTCTGTTAAGTAGAGGGCGAGCCCTTCTACATCATCCACCAGGGTCTGACCATCCACTTCAGCAACCAATTTAGCCTGGTATTCACTATTCTGTTGCTTTTTAAGGCCCAGTGACCAAATCCCCCGGTCCTCCTCGGCAAAAAAGAGCCTCTGCCACTTATCATCGACGACACAGCCTTCAACCTGGCTATTTACGACTATTTCTGTATGCTTTTTTAACGAAAATTCTGTGGGATTCTCGCCAAGATCAATTTCAAACTGGTGCAAGGCAGCATCTTTATCCGATACCCAAGCAAAAAGCTGATTATTGGTTTTCTGCAAACATAGGCCATAAGGATCTTGCAAATTTATAGCGCGTAGCCCCAGGTGCTCGACATGCCCTTCAGCCGTGATGGCAAAGAGGTTTACCCCGGGGGTCGAGCGGTTAGATGCTGCCGCTAATGCACTATAATGAGGATGTTCAATACTGCGGATATCCACATTGTTCACACGTCCCACAGGAAAATGTTCGAGCAGCTTTCCCGATAAATTGTAAATATTCAGGCCTCTTTTTTTGTCCGTTGCCAAAATCAGGCTATTCTGTGGCAGGGATTTATTGGCCCAGATAGCAGGATCATCAGCAGCATCACCAAATGACTCTACCGGGTCCGTCTGATTGCGAGCAAATACACTGACGATTGAATCACCGCTCTCGGAATCAAATCCTGTAGACTCAGTTTCTAAGTAATCACTTTCCACAGCATCAAAAACCAACAGCTGATCCCGACCAACATCCAGGGCCCAGAGCTGACCATTTAAGAATACTGGGGAGACTGCCGAGTGGTTCTCGTTAATATGAAGGTGCCACTCTGGCTCCTCTGAGGAAAAAGGCAGTCGGTAGCGATGTATCTGATCACCTGCACTCAGCCACAGACTTTCACTACGAGCATCAAACCATAGATTGCCGAAGTCTTCACCAAGCCATTGAGCACTGAGGAATAATTTACGCTGCTCATCCTTTTCCGCGTTTGTATTTAAGCTCAGGATTCCAATGGGTGGTTGAGATACTAGCAGGCGTTGGGAGCGAGGGCTTACTGCGCAAGCATTAACTTGCTCACCAAAATAGAGTGGACGTACTTCTTGCATCTGCCACTGTTGTTGGGCTGGGAATAATAAATATTCACGACCTATTCCATCTTTACCAATGCTAAACAAATGAGTGCGCTGTTCTTGTTGGGAAAAGCACAGGGCACTCTGTAGCGTTGGCATTTTCTGGCTACCCAGTAGCCTAAAATTTACGTTATTTGAAGCATCACTATAGCGTATTTCATGTAAATTTATTTGCACCAGGCGCTCATCGTAGGAGGCCACCAGTAAAGTTTCATTAGGCAGAGCTTGTACGGCTAGGCGTTCCACCCTTCCCTCTTGGGAGGCGAGTATTTCTCCGTAGGAATTTATTACAAGCAAACCGCGACGCTCGCTGGCAAGCAATAAATATTGCTCAGTCCCAACCCGTATTGGCAGAATCTGTTCTGCGTCTATCTCTCCCAAGGGAATTACCCGTTGCGGCAAGGCCTTTTTAATGCGTAAAACAGAATCCACATCGTGACCACAGCTTACGAGTAGCGCAGCGGCGAGCATGATCGCAATAATAAAATGCAGTTGTTTCATGGAGAGCCATTCAATTCCGGAGAAAGAACCCCACCTGTGTGAGGCTCCTTGCAGTGAATAAACACCGTAATTTTATTAAAAATGCTTTAGATGTTGTCCCGCTAGAAAGTGCTGTAACTCAGGCCCAGGGCATAAGTCGGCCCGTATTCTTCATATTGACCGTTGAAACCAGAGTTATGCACATAATAAGGCTCATCGGTCAAATTCACTCCGGTGAATGTCAGCAGTAAACCGTTGTTCAAGTGGTAGCGCACAGAGAGATCCAATTGTAAGTGATCCTCTTCATAACGATCACGGGATGCATCCTCCATATCTACCTCCAGCAATCGCTCGCTGCGAAAAGCAGCAGACAAGCGCAGGCTAAAAGTGTCTCGCTCATAACCGACAATAAAATTCCCCACCAGATCTGCTTGGGATGGCATAGATATTCCATTGCTACGTTGACGATCCGGCCCCAGTCCTAGACTGGCTTCAGAGTCTGTGAAGGTCGCGTTAGCACGCAGTAGGAAACCATTATCGAAGCCCTGTGTCCAAGCCAGTTCCGCACCGTTAATCCGTGCCCTGTCACCATTGATAGGCTGAAGTATTTCGGCCTCTTCCACTATCAGGTTACCGATATACTGAGTAAAGTCCGCGCTACTGGAAACATCGGACATCACAATAAAATTATCGATAGACTTGTGGAACAATCCCAGCGATAGCATACCCAGATGATCCGCGTAGTATTCTGCGGAGAAATCTAGGTTGCGAGATTCATAAGGTTGCAGGGCTGGATTGCCGGCTTCCACTTCCAGCTCACTATCGTCGTATTCAATTTGCGCCGGCGAGGGATTCAGGTGGCCAAACGAGGGGCGCGACAGGGACTCGGTGTAGGCCGCACGCAGCACAATATTATCTCTGTAATCAAGCTTGAAGTTTACACTAGGGAAGATGTGATCGTAATCGCGCTGATAATTGACCGCACTTGCATAGACCTCATCGGCAATGAAATCGGCACCGGGTACTGGCTCTTCGGATTCAATCACACGCATTCCTTCGGCACTGAAATCGGTGCGTTCATAGCGCACTCCAAAGACCCATTGAGCGCGATCAAGTTCGATGCTATTCATTACGTAGAGCGCACTGATGTCTTCCTGCATCTGGTAATCACGCGCAGAAGAGAGGGCGGTTTCAGTTTCATCCATCTCAAAACTGGCAATATTGCGATTAATAAATCGATTGAGATTGCCTGAATTAACTCCCGGTCCGAAGGTATCGAGACGGTAATCAATATCGTTACGTACAAAATCTGCCAAGGTATAGTCGCCGGCAAAACCATCATAAACGCTGACATTCAGATCACCACGTTTTTCCCTCTGGCGTTCGTGCAGGCCAAATTGCACAGTTGAGTCATAGCTGCCCCAGTTTATCTCCCTGGTAAAATCCAGACGTAAACTCAACTCTTCATCCTTGGAGAAATTATCCTCAATAACCAACTCGTCCAGTTGATAATTGGCGGGATCTAATATTTTTTCAGCGTCGCTACTGTCAACTGCCATACGCGGAGTTTTACCCGCTTCCACATAACCCAGGCGCAGTGGTTCAAGGACAAAGTCGGTATCGCGGCGATGTGGCTCAGATTCCTCCGCGTAAGAATAACCCAGCACGTAGGCAAGTCCCCATTGTTCGAAATTATGCTCTCCACCCAATACTGTTGAAATAATCTCCTGTTCTTCCAGACGATCTTTCAAGGATTTTTCCAATGCCGCCTCTTCCCAAATGGCGCTATGTCTGGAGATCGTCTCTGGCTTATCGCTCTCTGCATCCAGTTTCCAGGAATTGCGTTGACGGATCTCCTGATCTGAGAAGTCGGAATAGAGATTGTGCAGATAGATTCGTGCACCACTACTCAATTTCAGGTCGAAATTCGTGGCCATACCGGTGCGCCCACGAGTAATGGTGTAATCCCGCTGTTCTATTTCAGTTGCCCCAATCCCCTCACTACCGTCCTCGGCCACAAGCGCTTCCCAGCTACCATCGGTTTCACTATTTTCAGAACCGAAATCTCGCTGCTGATGACTGACTGCCAGAGCGACACCAAAGCGCCTGTTGCCATCGAGATCGAAAACATTGGTCATGGTGGCTGTATATTTTGGACTGTGCTCCTCTTGCAGGTCGCTATAACTGTTTTCAACACTGAATTTATAGCGGCTGCCATCGTAGTCCAGCGCGTTAATACTCTTGATTTCTATGGCCCCGCCGATGGAGTCTGCACTCATATCCGGTGTAAGGGTTTTGAATACCTCTAAGCTGGCAAGTAGGTCTGAGGGGATGACATCCAGAGCCACAGCGCGACTGCCGGTTTCCGGTGCGGGCAGACTGACGCCATTGATGCTGGCGGCATTCAAGTTGGGATCAATACCGCGCACCCCCACAAAACGTCCCTCACCCTGGTCGCGGGCAATAAAGACTCCAGGCATCCGCTGCAGGGCCTCTGTTACATTGGCATCCGGCAACTCACCAATGGCATCAGAAGTTTGTACTGCCACCAGCTTGTTGGAGTCACGCTGACGATCCAGGTCGCTGCGCGCATTGTTGGCCTGAGCGGTAACCGTCACCGTTTCCATGGTGCGGGCCTGGCTCTCTTGTGCATAAGCATTGGCACTCAAGCCGTTATTAGCACAAAAAACTGCTATGGCAAGCGCGGTAACGGGGGTGTTGGGCGTTCGAAAATTGATGGTTGTGCTTTTCATGGCGTCCCACTCCAATTAGTCCCGGCGGCGTATTTATTGGGGCGCAGACTAGTAGGCGACTATGAACTTTACATGACGGTTTTTTTAAGCTGTCATCAAGCTTTCAGAAATAGCTGGAAAAATTCCCAGATAAATTAAATATTCTTATTTATTTATCGCTTTTTATTAACCTCTTTTAATTAATCGATAGCGGAAAAGATATGTCATCGATTTAATTAGGTCAGGTTAATTTAATTTTATTAGGTTCCCCGCAACGGAGCAGCAGCAATGAAAGATTCCCCTAAAAACCCTGACCGTAGAAAGCTATTGAAGGCCATTGGTGGTGCCACGGCTGCGGGCGCCGCAACCAGCTTTATGCCTGGCTGCGGATCGGAGCATCATCGGGAGAATCTCTCATTTCAGGAAGTTCCCCACAGCTTGGACTTCAATCATCATTTACCGCAGGGTTACAGCGCCGATATCCTGCTACGGTGGGGCGACCCCATTGTCGCTAACCTCAAAGAATTTGAGCCGAAACAATTGACGGCGAAGGGGCAATCTCAACGCTTTGGCTATAACAACGACTTTATCGCCTTTATGCCATTGGCGGAGAATACCCCTGCCGGGCACGGAGATATCCACTGCCAGAGTGGTAACAGCGATCGCGGCCTACTATGTGTAAATCACGAGTACACCCAACCACACCTGATGTTCTCTGGTTACAACGATGAGTATAGTGCCACGCGGGGAGTCAGTGCCGAGCATGTAGCCATAGAACTAGCCGCCTGTGGCCACTCGGTAATAGAAATTACACGTACCGACAAAGGCTGGCAGCCGGTTCTGGAGAGCCCCTACAATCGCCGCATCACCGCGACCACGCCGATGCAAATTAGTGGCCCCGCCTCCGGAGACAAACGCTTGCAAACAACCGCAGATCCCTCTGGCACCCAGGTGCTCGGTACCATTGGCAACTGCGCCGGTGGCAAGACTCCCTGGGGCACGGTATTGGTGGCCGAGGAGGGATTTGGTGGCGCCTTCCAAGGAGATCCCAACAAAGTCGAGGATACTCGCGAGGCGCGCAATCACCGTGACTTCGGCGTAAGACCCCACAATCGCAACTTAGGTGATTACGACCAACGCTTCGATATACAGCAAGAACCCAACGAACCCAATCGTTTTGGTTGGATGGTGGAATACGACCCCTACGACCCGCAATCTATACCGCGCAAGCTGACCACCCTGGGCCGCTTTGAACACGAGGGCTTTACCCTGGTCTGTAAACCGGGCCAACCGGTGGTGGCCTATGGCGGCGATGACGACGAACACCAATTCGTTTACCGCTATGTCTCCAAAGAGGCTTATCTGCCCAAAGATCCAACCCACAATCGCAATTTACTGACCGAAGGCACCCTCTATGCGGCACGCTTTGATGCGGATGGAAGTGGGAAATGGTTGCCACTAGTTTTTGGGCAGGGCCCTCTAAACAGCAACAACGGTTTTCATAATCAAGCAGATGTCTTGATTGACGCACGCCAGGCCGCTGCACTGCTGGGCGCCACTCCCATGGACCGCCCGGAGGATGTAGAGACCAATCCCCACAACGACTGCACCTATGTGATGCTAACCAAGAATAAAAGCCGCGCCGAAGACGGTGTGGATGCGGCTAATCCCCGTCACCAAAATACTGCCGGGCATATTTTGGAAATTGTGCCCCCCATCAAGCCTGGTAAAAAAACCGGCCGAGATCACACCAGTGACCAATTCCGCTGGCAACAGTTTTTACTTGGCGGCAACCCCAATGCGGAGAACCCCAAGGAGCGCGGCGCTTACGGGCAGCAATCCACTTACAATATTTCTAATCACGGCTGGTTTACCAACCCGGACAATGTCGCCTTCGATCCTCATGGCAACATGTGGGTGGCCACTGACGGCTGCGAGCGTTTCGGCTTCCACGACGGCCTCTGGGCCATGGCCACCGAGGGGCCAATGCGCGCCGCGCCCAAACACTTCTTTGGATGCCCGCAGGGCGCTGAGGTGTGCGGCCCCGAGTTTACTCCCGATGGCACAACTCTGTTTATCGCAGTGCAACACCCTGCCGACGCCCTCAACTCTACTTACGACCACCCCTTACACCGCTGGCCGGATAACAACCCGGAACTGCCACCGCGCCCCTCGGTATTGGCCATCTATAGGGACGATGGCGGTGAAGTGGGCAGCTAGTCATCCCAGAACGGCGCACTTTCACACGAAGCCGCCGGTCCTGCTAGAATTTTTTAATCGAAGCCTATTTTTGGCGGCTCGTCGTTGGTCTCCAATAAGAGACCGGTGACCCTTCAGTTGAGGTAACCCATGTTATCGAGGTACACCGCGGTACTACGCCGCCTTGCAGCCATACTGGCGGTGACCGCTGGCATTTCACTCTTCGGCCTACAAGTGCAAGCCCAGGTGCCAGAAAACCCCGTTAATCTGCGGGGCAGTGGCGCCAGTTTCCCCTATCCGATTTATGTGGAGTGGTTTCGCCAGTTTACCCACCGCGAGAACAATATTTTTATTTTTTATGAAATGAGTAATAGCGGGGACGGCATCCGCGATTTCCTCGGCCATACAGTAAATTTTGCCGCCTCAGATGCGGCCATAGAAGTCGATCAACTCAAGAAACTCAAAGAGGGAGGTGTTGTATTACCCGTCACTGCCGGGCAAGTAGTGTTAGTGTTTAATTTACCGGGTATCAATAGACTGAAACTATCGCGGGAAGCCTATGTGGGCATTTTTATGGGCAAGATCCGCCATTGGGACGATCCAATCATCGCCGCCAGTAATCCAGATATTAAATTACCACGCACAGATATTTCAGTGGTTACCCGCTCTGAGAGCTCCGGAACTTCCTATATTTTTTCCGGCCACCTCAGCGCAGTAAGTGAAGAGTTCCGTGAGAATATTGGCCTGGACCGCACACCCGACTGGCCCCGGCTGTCGACCTTTAAAATCGCACCAGGTAACCAGGGTGTAGCGGCCAAAGTACGAGAAATACCCGGCGCTATCGGTTATGTGGAGCACGGCTTTGCCAACATCGTCAATTTACCGGTAGCAATCCTGGAAAACCGCGCCGGTCAATTTATCGAAGCCAATGCCAAGAGCGGAGTAGCTGCATTAGAAGAAGTGGAATTTCCCGATAGTAAACTGCCTGTGAGCGGCGCGCCCAACCTGATCGCCTGGGTCTGGGACCCCAAAGGGAAAGATGCCTACCCGATTACCAGCTTTTCCTGGTTGCTGCTCTACGCCAATCAGAAAGATGATGTTGCCCAGGCTCTAAGACAGATGCTGGTCTTTATGTTGAGCCAAAATTCCCAGTCGGAAGCCGGCAATATCGGTCTGGTACCTCTACCAGAAAATGTGCGTATCAGGGTGCTCAACGCAGTGACCTATGTGCAGTAGCTCAGCCCTCCGCCACTGCATACTCTAAGACACGATTGCGACCTGTCCTTTTGGCCCGGTAAAGAGCGCTGTCGGCATGCTGCAATAATTCCAGCACGTCTCTCTCTCCCTGCAGCTGGGCCACGCCAATGCTAGCGGTAAACTGCACCGGCCCCAGAGCGGACTTGATCATAATTTTGGCGATATCTTCATGGATACGCTTGGCAACAGCCAGCGTACCTGGGCCATCGGCACTAACCAGTAGTGCAAATTCCTCACCGCCTATACGCCCAAACACATCCACCTCACGCACATGCTGGGCTATTACCCGGGCAGTGGCACACAAGGCCTGATCACCGATCAGGTGGCCATGGCAATCATTGATTGATTTAAAGCGGTCTATATCCAACATCAATATACCCAGGGGAATTTGCTTGCGTTGAGCCAATTTGAGCAAAAGATTGGACTCTTCAAAAAAACTGCGGCGATTGTGAATGCCTGTAAGTGGATCGGTACGTGCCTCCAATTCCGCCCTGGCCTTGGCAGCCTCCAACTCCCGAGTGCGTGACTGCACCAACTCCTCAAGATCAATCTTGGATACTTCCAGCTGTTGCAGGTATTTTTTTTCCGCCCGATCCTTCTGTAACCGCAGGCGCTGCACCATTAAACCGATCGCTGCCATAATCGCCAGCATCTCCACAAAAGAGGCCACCGGCGGCCAATAGTAGTTGACCGGGTTGTGCACCACATAACCGAGATCACGCATTGCCTGCACCAGTAGCCCCAGCACTAGGGTGGCCCACCCCAGGGCAAACACTCCTGCAGCATTCTCTCCCTGGCGCCAGCGAATCATCGCGATCGGCACGACCAGGGGATAACAAAGCAACGCGATGATCATCGATATTTGGGAAAGGGCCTTCAGCTCTAAAAACACGCAACCAATCAGGAAAGCACCGTTGAGTAACATCAGCTGTAAGAGGAAGTCCAACTTTGGCGTGTACTGACGGGTTTCGAGAAATGTCCGTGCAAAGACAAGCCCGGCCATAATTGCCACAGCCCCACTAAGAGAGCCGTATCCCCAGTGGAAGCTGCCGGTCATCAGGTATTGATGGGTATATCCAAGCACCGTACCCCACACCAGGATTTTGCTGGCGCAGTAAAAAGAATAGATATAGAGAATCTTTTCTTTGATTGCGATCGCTCCCACCAGGGCAAAGACCGCCATTAGAAAGTAGCCTCCAAACAGAAAAGCGATCAGGCTCGTCTCACCCTTACTATTTTGTTGCAATGCCTGGGGGCTCCAGATACGCAGACTGGGAAAGACCACACCCAATTCGCCAGAATCAAACCTTACCATTAGCTCCTGAGTGGCCTCCGGTGCGATGGTCACTGGAAAAACAAAACGGTTATGCGCCACCTGCCGACGGGTAAAAGGCTCATAAATAGAAAGGTTGCTCACCTCGCGGAAGAGATCACCACTGCCCGCCTTCCGGCTAAAAGCTTGCAAACCGACCAGCTGGTGATCGACATACTCAATATTTAGGGTTAGCGGGTGGCTGTCGCGATTGCGCAACGTAAAGTGAGACCAGAAAACACCGGCGCTTAGACCGGTGGAACCCGCTGTTTCCAGAATGCGAAACTCTCCCAACTCATGAGCTTGTCGTGCACTATAAATATCGCTCTCTCCACCCTTGTCGTGCCATATCGCATGGAGTCCGGTGGAATTTTCCCCCTGCTCATTGGTGTTCACGTCCAGGGGAGTATGCGCCCATACCGGAACCTTGGACAGGAAAAGGGCATAGAAGGTTAATAGTAGAAAAACATAGAAAGAGGGACGAATGTACCAACATTTAAAAATAGAACGCCACAGATCCAGTAACCGCAGTCTTATTATTCTGTCTTTCATAGTCTTGGCGCGCGGGGATAACACTTACCCCTTATAATGCCTTCCTCCAGAGCAGTAAATGACAGCCTCTCACTTAACGCGAGACATTCTGGCTAGCTAACGCTTTCACAGTGATCAATCCGCCCCCTCAATAAAGTTTTGCATATCTTTTGGCTCTCAATCGGAGCACCATAGGTACTAGCAACCGCTAAAGTTCGAATTTACACAAAAGACACAACATTGCAGCAATTCCCTTATTAATTACTAATCCTTGATCACAGAGATTTCTCCACTGTCTCAATGCTTATCCGTATACGCTCGTTTTGCGACAAGTATCTAACTGAGTAAGGTGATATCAGAAAAAATATCGGGTCTTAATTGAGCAATTTGTGTCAAAGATCGTGATGCGAGAAACACTCCACAAATAAACATTAGAGCGAGCATATAGTAATGAAAGCGCTGTGTACTCATACGCAAGATGCGATGCTTAGCAAGGTAAACTCCAATAATCCCTCCAATACCAATAGCAACGCCATAACTTGCCAAATTCATGGTGATAGCACCAAAGCTAAGGTAAGTCATTATTTTGGTGGCCTGTAAGACCATGGTGTTCAACGCCTTGGTTGCAATCAAATTTTCCTTATCAACGCCGTAATTGATAAAGAAGGGATTCTGCACCGGGCCAATAGCACCAATAATCCCAGAGAGAAATGCGACTACTACACCTAGGAAGAAAAAGTAGGGCAAACGCATTGGAAAAGAAGATTGTTTTCTACCGAGCCGATATTGAACCAAAGTGGACATCAAGAAGATGCCCACAAAGAGTTGAAGCCAAATTGGGTGCATTTGACTATAAATATAGGCACCAACCATCGCCCCCAGAATACTACCGGGTAGCATCCAGCAAATAACGCTCCAGTTAATATATGGCCAAAAGAACAACACGCGGGAAGGTGCGGCAATAACACTGCCAATCGTAATCGTAGGAGCCACCAAATGTGGCCCAATCAAGAGACCGACTAGTGGAATCATCAGCATGGCCCCACCACCGGCAGCGAGGGTGCAGATATACCAGGAGAGGGCCCCAAAGATTAGTAAAACTGGGATTAGTATCATGCTCTTATCCGCAGCTCAAAGATGCCTCTGCTAGGCAGGCAATAAATTTGCAGGCGATTGATAGCCCGAAGAGTCAGTCAATATAGACCATAGAAAGATCGGTAGAAATAACGAAGAAAAGTCACTTCTCCAATAGACTTAATCTTCACCGCGAATTACCCAGGGAGAATTTACTAGCGGTTGCCCCGTCTCAGCCACCTCACACTCCAGAATTGCGCCCTTTGCAAAGCCAGAGATATCTATAGAAAAACCGACGAAACCACCACGGCCTGCACCATTTGCGCGTAGATCAGCACGATATTCATTCGCTAGAACTTCGCCCTTATAGGCCCCATCAACTTTCACACGCAGTACAACCGCATCATCGCTTTGCTCGGGAATAGCACACCCTAGAATATGTTCCTTGGCCTGACCGCTAAGCAAGCCGGCCACAAATTTCATGCCGTTCTTGAAAAGTGAGACTCTCCATTCAAATTGTGACACTGCCTTATCATATAGATCAATTTCACGAGCATTCCTAATACACGTTTCATCTAATTGGTTTTGAGGAATATCATATTTCCCCTTAAGATCCTCACGCCCTAAATTCATTGTTAAATACGGAATTTCTATTCCATATTTATTATTTAGCAACTGTAGGGATTCATCATACCTCTCAGTCAAACCAACAAAGCCGAAAAGTGGCCAGGAAAACCTCCGAAAAATTTTTAGCTGCCGATTGGTGAATGATGACTTACTATAAAAAGACTTAAAACTGTCTTTATACCCATTATGTCGAGAATAGTGTTTATATTCTGACACCAACCTCTGTATTGGATCTCGCAAAATTGTTACTGTATTTTCCAGGCCAAATATTGGAAGATAACGTACTGAATTTGAATGACCTGCAAGCATTTTAATATTTTTGTATTTCATCTTCTGAAAAAATAACCATAGATCAGGATTGTCACCCATCCAAGCTTTCACAATATCGCTGGTATGCTTCGATCCTGGGCCGTAATCAAGACAAATACTACCATCGCCAAAATATGTTGATGCGCCAAGCCGAAAGCTTGTTCCTGCAGTTTTTGGAACATGAATAAATAAAAGTGGGTTCACCACCATAAAAATCCCTTAAGAATGGTATGTAATATGTTCCCGATGCTTCCAAAAATCACAACAAAAATACAGAGGGGAAACACATCAAGAAAATGATAAAGGATTGTCTTTTGAAAATCTTATCTCTTAGCCAATTCATTTCTTATAAAACAATCACTTATCATTGTGCATCATCTAATCATAGTTAGGTTTAGCGATGTGAACAACTATCTGACTATTGCCTAACAAACAAAGGACGTAACTGTGACTACAGTCTTCTTTTGGCCATTTGTTAATGATATTTAGACAACAAAATAATAAGTCATAAGATATTACTCAGGCGTATTTTAGCTTTACTGGCACAACATAGTCACAGAGGAAGCATGCTTCACCACAGTACAATACAGTATTCAGTAGCATCTTTTTATTGAATAAAACGCATCCTGCATGGGGAAATCGAAACGCGGAATAATCGAAATGAATCGACGAGAAAACTTGTAAAGACACCCCAACTGACGTTCGAGGTGCCTGTTCATTCTGACTGGGCAGCTTAGATGGAGAAGAACTGCTGTATACCCAGCAGTACATTGGTGGTGGCTACCGAGGCGAGTATCAGCCCCATCACCCGGCTGACGATACTGGCGCCAGCATCCCCTATAAACCGATAGATCCAATTTGCGGTTAGTAACAGTGCAATCACAATCCCCAATACCGCCAGCATCGCCGTGGCAGTGTTGAGTTGATGCATCATATCAAAGCGATGATTATCGGTAAGTACCACTGCCGCCAGCATGGCGCCCGGCGAGGCTATTGAGGGCACCGCCAGCGGGAATATCGCGGTCTCATGGCCCTCGCGGACAATCTCCATCTCCTGCTCAGGTTTACTATCACCAAATATCATGGTGAGGGCAAACAGGAACAACACTACGCCACCTGCCACCTGAAAAGCTGACAGCGGTACACCTATTGCCTCCAACAGGAATTGACCGACCAATAAAAAGAACAGCAAGATGCCAGCGGCTACCAATACGGCCAGCCAGGCGATTTTGCGTTTTTGCCATTCGGCGTGACGGGAAGTGACCGCAATAAATACCGGCAGAGTGCCCACCGGATCGATCACCGCAAAGAAAAAGACAAAACTACTGATCCAATCGTTCAACTGGTACTCCGGCGTGCCGTGCTACTATCCGCTTATTCCCTGCCGCGGGGAGATCGGCAAGCGCCGGGGCGGTGGAATCTGGTAAGGCGCGGGTTAACCCCGTCAGCCACCCCAAATGCTCCCCAGGCAGATGCTTAACCTGAAACTCAAAAACCAAGTCTAGTGCATGACCAATCACTCACCGACCGCCCGCCGCATCGCGAAGACCATCCTGAATGGTTTTGATGCGTATTTCGCAGACTATCAGAACATCACTCTGGGCGCCAAGGCGCGCTTTGAGACCGCTTCCTGGCAGGCCGCACATGAGGCCAACAAGGAACGCATCGACCTGTACAAAACCAAGGTCAACCAAGTGCTCAAACTGGTGCACTCAGTTACCAGTAAAGATACCAGTCAACTGGAACTGTGGCGGGATGCCCGCGCCACCTACGCACAACTAATCGCCAATCACAGCAACTACGAGATTGCCGAAACTTTCTTCAACTCTGTCTTTTGCAGCCAATTTCGACACGCGGATATTCACGACAAAAATATTTTCGTCAAACCCTCTCGCGCACCAGACGACAAACCGCTGCGGGATTACAGCATTTATATCAGCTATAGCGGGCGTGATGGACTCGAATATATGATCGAGGACATCCTCAAAGACTTCAGCTTTTCCGCCCCTTGGGAAAATATGCAGCGGGATATCGAAAATATCTGTGCACTTTTACGCGAGGCGCCGCTGGCCAAGCTGGAGAATGAAAAACAGCTGCGTGTAGATATGCTGGAGTCTGTGTTCTACCGCAACAAGGCCGCCTATTTAGTGGGTCGCATGATTTTTAATGGCGAAGTGGTACCTATTATTCTGCCCTGCTTGAATAACGGCCGTGGTGGTATTTTTGTGGATACCCTGCTGCACAGCAATGATTCCGCTAGTATTATCTTCAGCTTCACCCGCTCCTATTTTATGGTGGATGCGCCCATTCCTTCGCGTTTCGTGCGCTTTCTCTCCACTATTATGCCGCTCAAGGAAAAGTCGGAACTGTACAACTCCATCGGCTTCCACAAGCACGGCAAGACCGAATTCTACCGCCATATCCTTGCTCATATGAAGGTGAGCAACGACCAGTTTGTAATAGCACCCGGCATCAAGGGCATGGTAATGAGCGTATTTACCCTGCCCTCCTATCCAGTGGTATTCAAAGTCATTAAGGATCGCTTCGATCGCCCAAAAACCGTCACCGAAGAAATTGTGCGGGAGAAATATAAATTTGTATCCCGCTCAGACCGCGTTGGGCGTATGGCCGATACCCAGGAATACACCAATTTCATCTTCTATCGCAATCGCTTTAGTGAAGAACTACTGCGTGAGCTACAGGAGGTAGCACCCTCCAAACTGGTCATTAATGAGAAGTGGGTAATTATCCGGCACCTCTATGTAGAACGGCGCATGGAACCCCTCAATCTCTATTTACAAACCTCCAACGAAGAGGAAACTCGAGAAGCGATGGAGGAATATGGCAATGCCATCAAGCAGCTAGCAGCAGCCAATATCTTCCCCGGCGATATGCTTCTTAAGAACTTTGGTGTGACCCGTCACGGCCGCGTGGTCTTCTACGATTACGACGAGCTGTGCCCGCTGACGGAGTGCAATTTCCGCAAGATTCCCGAAGCGCAAACACCCGAGCAGGAACTGGCAGACAAACCTTGGTACACCGTGGATGAAGCGGACGTCTTCCCAGAGGAGTTCCGCCTGTTCTTCTCCGGTAATCCCACCGCGCGCTCAGCTTTTGAGAGGTTGCACAGCGACCTCTACGATTATCGATACTGGAGGCGCCTGCAAGACCGTATCCGCGCCGGGCATGTGGAGAGCGCCTTCCCCTACCGGCGTAAGTGGCGCTTCCATCGCCGTGCTCCGGCCATCGCCCGCAACAAATAAGCACTCAATCTATGGCTATATTGGTAGGAGGCCCCCACAATTCGAATAGGTGATCAGTGCGCATACTTGCATGGGCCGCAACTCTAGCGGCCCTGGCTCTATTAACAGCCAGTGGCTGCGGTTATCTGCCCAGTGAAATGACCATTCCCGGCAAGGAAAAGGCGCCGCCTCCTCACGCCCGTATCACTGGAAAACCCCAAGTAGTCAGCTGCGCAACTCCAGCACAGGGATTTCGCCCAATTCCATTCGACAACCTCTACACCTTCACCGGCAGTGAACCCCAGCCTTTTCAGGAAAAGGCCAGTGTGCCAATGCAATACGATGTACTGGCCTATGTTTGGGGTAGCGAGCCCTGCGCACCCAGCGCCTTTTGCAAAAGAGGGGATTACTATTGGCTGATCGGGCGAGGACCTGGCAATGATTTCCAGACCTGGGTAGTTACCCCACAGTTTCCACGTATGATTATCCAGTCGACTTGCTATGAATGGCTGCAAATCGGACAACGCTATCGCTTTTCATTCAGTCGAGGAAAGTTGGTGGGGTTCAGCCGGGACTAAGTGAGCCAAATTACTGTGAGTGCTTTTAAAGCTTGCAAACCAGTTCTTGTCGAAACCAACTAAGTTCAAGCGTCAGACTGCTTCTTCAAATAGCGGTATATAGCATCCTGGGAACGACAGTTTTTTTTGCCAGAGTTGGCAATTTTAGTATTACTCTGACTCGCATCCACAATCCGAGCTTTTTGATTATCACTCCATTGCAACTCCAAAATTTTTCGAATCGTCTCACGGTGATCAGTATTCATAATTGGAAAAGTCACTTCCACCCGGTGATCTAAATTACGAGTCATAAGATCTGCTGAAGAGAGCCACATTATCTCCTCTCCACCGTTATAAAATATATAAACACGCGCATGCTCCAGAAACTTATCTACCAAACTGACAACTTGAATATTGTCAGAAAGACCCGCTGTCTCACACACTAAGGTACACATACTTCGTACAATGATTCTTACTTTTACTCCTGCGACACTAGCACTATAAAGCCGCTCCACTACCTGGCTGTCCACCAGGTTATTACACTTAAAAAACAACTCAGCTCTATCGCCCCTTTGGGCCGCCTCAATTTCTCGATCTATTGCCCCCAAAAGCGCGGCACGGTTTGTCAGAGGAGAAACTGCGATATGCTGAAATACCGGGCGACGTCGAGTACGTCGAATAAATTCAAAAACATTGTAGACATCCAGGCCCAACTCCTGATTATTAGTTAACAAACTAAAATCACAGTAAATTCGCGCAGTACTCTCATTAAAATTTCCTGTCCCCAAATGACTGTAAAGCTTATCCTTACCCTCCTCTCGACGAAGAATAGAAATCAATTTACAGTGAACTTTCAATCCTGGAACACCATAAATAACCTCTACCCCCGCATCGGAAAGCTCCTTCGACCAGTGAATATTTGCCAACTCATCAAATCGCGCGCGCAACTCAACAACAGCAATGACTTTTTTATTATTCCGCACGGCATTAATCAAAGCAGCCACCACCCGTGAATTCTTTGCAACCCGGTAGAGATTGATCCGAATTTCTCGCACCTGTGGATCAATTGCTGCAGATGCGAGCAAATTGGTGATTACGCGAAAATCATGATAAGGGTAGTAATAAAGCCGATCTGCACTGCGAATATGTGCAAAGGCGCCCCCCTTACCTGGTAACGTTGGCAGTGGTAATAGTGGCTTATAGATATAACTCCCAGAATCTGCGGGGAACTTCATTAGATCTTTGGAGTTGTGGTAGCGCCCACCGGGCGTATAAGTATCATAGCGCCCCATTTTTAATTTTTTCTTCACCATATTTAGGAGCACTTCAGGCATTTCTGCATCGTAAGCAAGGCGCACTGGATCGGCGCGCTTACGCCTCTTAAGAGATTTCTCCATACGGTCCACGAGGTTTTGAGTTATCTGTTCACCCAATTCAAGCTCAGCATCACGACTAATCTTGAACATATACGCTTTGGCCGAACGAATCGGCAAAACCTGGCGAAACACCTCTACCAAGCAGGCCCGTATAATATTATCGAGAACGATATATACTTTTTCACGCTTTCCCTCACGGGGTGGAATCACAACAAAACGCGATAAAGTATTAGTGGGAATTTCCATTGCCGCATAACGCTGGGTACCATCTTTTAGACGCAAAAAAATGGCAAAATAGATACTCGCCTCATTAAGCAGCGGCATAGTATCAAGGTCATCAATAAAAAAAGGCTCCAGCTCTGGTAATACTTCCCGATGGAAATATTCTTCGACAAAGGTGCGTTGGTGCTCAGTTAGCGTGGTTTCCCTAACTACATGGATATTGTGTTTATCGAGATCTGCCAGTGCTTTAGCGTAAGCTCGTGCATAACGTCGCTGCAGGCGCAGTATACGCTCATTAATTTGCCCGAGTAGTTTGGCAAAATGTCTTTTCTCCTGTTCAGCCCCTGCGAACGCGGCAAGACGGCGCACATCAGCTACACGTACACGGAAAAATTCATCGAGATTGTTAGAGAAAATTCCCAGGAAACGCACCCGATCAATAATGGGTACAGTTTCGTCTTCAACTTCCTGTAGCACTCGCTCATTGAAGGACAACCAGCTCAACTCTTTTGGGTATAGAGGGATATCGTTAGGTATTGAAGGTTTGTAATACATATTCAACCGGAGTGAATTTCCCTGCCCCAAGAATTCGATGCCAATTTAGGGGAAGTACATATCGAACAACTTATAGGGGCACAGGCATCAACCTATGACGAGCTATTCTCGCGAAAGGAAGATTTACGCGCATTTTCGTCACAACCAGGGGGAAGACCCCGCCAGATTGAAATAATCAACATGAGCACAAGGTTATACAGTTAATAGTAGAGTAGCTTGCCGTCTTAACTAACACGGGCCTAAGGATGTCGATGCAATCACCAAGTGAGCGCTACGTTGCGCTCGACCTCGGCTCCAACAGCTTCCACCTGTTGTTAGCGGAATTTCGCGATCAACGCATGGTACGTCTGCATACCGACCGCGCCATGGTGAGACTGGCAGAGGGGCTGGACGCCCACCGCCACCTAAACCCCGTGGTATCAGAGCGCGCCCTGACCGCTCTCACTCGCTTTCAACCTGTACTACAAAAACTACCAGTCGATCATATTCGCGTCGTCGGTACCAATACCCTGCGCGCCGCCGCGGCTAATGCCGATGGTTTTCTCGAAGAGGCCGAATCCATTCTCGGCGTGCCCGTGGAAATTATTAGCGGTATTGAGGAGGCACGCCTGATTTACAGTGGCGTAATGGCCGCCGCCGACGGCCCACCACGGCTTCGCTGCATTATCGACATCGGCGGTGGCTCCACCGAACTGGTGCGCGGCAGCGAATCCCCCCAACAGTTACAAAGCCTGGAAATGGGTTGCGTTTCCTACAGTAGACGCTTTTTTGCCGATGGCCTGATCAGTGAAAATACCGTCAACCATTTTAAGCGCGCACAGCGCGCCGCCCGCGCCGAGTTGCAAGGGTTACAACACATTGCCGCCGAAGCGGAAGTTATCGGCTGCTCTGGCAGCGTGAAGGCGGTTTCACGGGTACTGAATGGAGGAGAGGTGGCGGATATCGTGCACGAGGATATCGACCGTCTCGCCAAAGAAGTTGCCAAGGTGGAGCATATCGCCGAACTGGAGCTGCCCGATCTCGACGAGGAGCGGCACCCGGTATTCGCCGCCGGCCTGGCAATCCTGCACGCCATCTTCTGTGAATTGGATATCCAGCGCATGGAGGTTTCGCCCTATGCCATTCGCGAGGGCATAGTGCATGACCTGGCGGGGCGGCTGCACGGTGGCGATCGCCGTGCCAGTACTGTAGACGCTGTGGTACAGCACTGGCAGATTGACCAGAACCAAGTGCGCCGAGTGAACGACACCGCCCTCAAACTATTGCAGCAATTGCGCCCCGAATACCCGCTGGAAGGAAGGCAACGACTGCGCTGGGCCATCCAGCTACATGAAGTGGGGCTGGCACTCACCCACAGCAGCTTTCGCAAGCTCGGTGCCTATATGATCAAGCATGCAGATATGGCTGGATTCTCCAACGGCGAACAGGAGCACCTGGCCTACCTAGTGCGCAACCAGCGCGGTCCAATCAAAGCACCAAAAGAGCACTACGGTTTCCACCCAAGCCCAGATTTACTGCTGTGTCTGCGCCTTGCCAGCATTATTCATCGCGACCGCACAGAGCGCACTTTGCGGGGAATCAACTTGGCAGACCAGGGAGATGCCTATCGCTTGCAAATTGAGCGTGAATGGCTGGATAGCAGCCCGGCGATAGAGGAATTGCTTTACCAGGAGGAGCAGCACTGGCAATCACAGACACGCCCTCTACGCCTACTTGCGGTATAAGCGTCCCTGCGAATAGCGATGAATGCCGGTAACATGCCTGGCAACATTTATTTTTAGCCCAAACCCAAAATCTATGAAACTCAGCGAAGTTACCCTCAGCCACCGCTACGCCGATATGGGCGATGCCTTTGGCCGCCGCATCAACCCCACCCCCTTCAAGCATCCACAGCTTATCGATATCAATCCCGCTGTGCTGCAGCTGCTGGGTATCAATGCCTATGAGGCAAACAACCCTGACTGGGCCCAGCTGGGATGTGGCGCCAAGTTGTTTCACGGCAGTCGCCCCTTTGCCATGAAGTACACAGGCCACCAATTCGGCGTCTACAACCCGGATCTGGGCGACGGCCGTGCCCTGCTGTTGGGGGAAGTTGAACACCAGGGCAAAAGCTGGGAATTACACCTGAAAGGCGCCGGCCAAACCCCCTATTCCCGCTTTGGCGACGGCCGTGCAGTGTTGCGCTCCACCATTCGCGAATATCTCGCCGGCGAAGCCCTAAGTGGCTTGGGCATCCGCTCTACCCGCGCGCTGAGTATCGTCGGTAGTGACGAGCCGGTAACCCGCGAGCAAATTGAAAAGGGCGCCATGTTGATCCGCGTGGCCGAAAGCCATGTACGCTTCGGTCACTTCGAATACCTGTTTTACACCAAGCAGCTGCAGGCCCAACAACAGCTTATCGGCGAGATCTGCCGGCGTTTTCTCCCCGACTCCCAAGAACTCAGTATCGGTGAACAGGCAGAGGCCATGCTGCGCTTTACCACCAAGCGCAGTGCCGAACTGGTGGCGGGTTGGCAGGCGGTGGGTTTCGCCCACGGCGTATTGAATACCGACAATATGTCGATTATTGGCGACACCTTCGACTACGGCCCCTATGCCTTTCTCGATGACTATGACCCCACCTTTATCTGCAACCATTCGGACCATACCGGCCGCTACGCCTTCGAGCAGCAGCCCGGTGTGGTACTTTGGAACCTGAATGCCCTGGCCCACGCTCTCTCCGGCTTCGTCAGTGTAGAAGCACTGCGAGACTGTCTGGAGCAATTCCAACCCCAGGTGACCGATGCCTTTGCTGCGAAGATGCGCGCCAAGTTGGGGCTCACTACCGAGGAGGAGGGCGATCAGGCACTCTGCGCAGATCTACTGCAGTTGTTACAACAGGGGGAAGCGGACTACACCCGCTTCTTCCGCGCCCTGTCCCACTACCGCGGAGAGCGCCCCGCCCAAGGACTTCAGGAATGTCTCGCCGAGGCTCAGCACAGCGCGCTCGAGCAGTGGCTGGGGCACTACGATCGACGCCTGGCGCGCGAAGACAGTGATTCCTGCGCCCGCAACCGAGTCATGCTGGCGGCAAACCCCAAATACCTATTGCGCAACTATTTGGCGCAAAAGGTTATCGAGGCCGCCGAAACCGGCGATTACCAACCCTTGCGTACCCTGCGCCAGCTACTGCAGAGCCCGTTCGAGGAGCATCCTCAACACGAAGTCTGGGCCAGTTCCCCTCCGGAATCCGGCAAGCGTATCCCGTTGAGCTGTAGCTCTTAATAGGGCCAAATTGGTACAACTTGCGAACAAATTGCCGGTATTTGCGGTCAAATGTCGTCTGTATGCGGTTATTTTTTTACCCGATGATGACTTATGCGGTGTCGCTGCAAGTGACTTGCTGTAAGATCTGGGTCACCCACTGAATAGAGGAAAACCTACAGATGATCAGAAACCTGCTCCTGGCCACATTCGGCCTGTTGTTCGCCCTGCAGGCCAATGCCGCAGATGTTGTAGGCAAGTGGCGCACTATTGATGACGAATCCGGCAAGCCCAGATCCATCGTGGAAATTTATGAAAAGGACGGTAAGTACTTCGGCAAGATCGTCCAGCTATTGCTGAAGCCCAATGACACCATTTGTGAAAACTGCCCAGGTGACCTAAAGGGCAAGCCTCTTGTAGGAATGGACGTGATCACCAATATGGTGCAGAAAGGCAAGAAATACGAAGGCGGGGAAATTATGGACCCGGTGAAAGGCAAGGTGTACGACTGCAAGTTCTGGTTGGAAAACGACAACACCCTGAAAGTGCGTGGGTACCTCGGTTTTCTCTACCGCACCCAGACCTGGCACAGAGTCGAAGAGTAAATTACAGGGCCCGCATTGCGGGCCTTTTTTTTTGGCCGGCTGCCACTGGTTAGTCAGATTCTGACAGCCAAATCGACCGCTCCATCGCACAGCGCAAATCCCAGCCACTGAAGTGCTTCTAGAGAACCACCCTGCCACTCTCATCGGTAGAGGCGCGTGCGGATACTACCTTGGCATCCTCACTGGTATCGATACGCACTTTAGCGCTCATACCCGCACGGAGCGGCGGCGCATCCTTGAGGGGGTAGAGGCGCAAGCGCACCGGTACCCGCTGTACCACCTTGTGCCATTCGCCGCTGGCATTCTGCGGCGGAGTAGGTGAAAACTCACTACCACTGGCCGGACTCATGCTGTCCACCTGGGCCTGCCATTCAAAGTCCGGGTAGGCATCGAGGGTCACCTCCGCCTGCTGGCCCGTGCGCACCCTGGCCAGCTCGGTTTCTTTAAGGTTGGCCTCTACCCACAAGCCGCTGGTGCCCACCATAAACAGAAGGCTCTCGCCGACGGTGGCCATCTCTCCGACTTGTGGCAGGGTATTGGCGATCACGCCATCCATAGGTGCAATAATACGGGTACGCGACAGTTGATAATTGGCCTTGTCCAACTGCGCCTGGGCCACCTTGAGGTCGGCCTGCTCTTCCAGGGCCACACTGGGGTCGCCGCCCAGCTCGGCACGCAGACTGGAGAGCTTTTCCGCATTGATGGTGATCTGCGCGCGGGCCCGCTCCAGCTGCTGGCGGGCGCTATCCAACTCCGCTTCAGAGAAGGCCACCTTGCCCAGTTTTTCATTGCGTTCCAGTTGGCGCCGGTAGAAATCTGCATCTTTGCGCGCCTGCTGCAGGGCGGCATCCGCCTCGGCATATTCGGCGCGGCGCGCCAGCAGATCATTGCGCACCTGAGCCAGGCGCGCCTCAGCTTCGGTCACCGCCAGCTCATAAGCCGTGCGGTCAATTTGAATCAACAACTGGCCCTTAAAAACCGGCTCATTGGCACTGACCAACACCTTGGTCACCACACCATGAACTTCTGGTGCTAGGGAAACTTTATCCGCCTTTACATAGGCGTTTTGCGTCTCGACGATATCGCCGCCGCCATACAGGCTCCAGCCGGCCGCCAGGGCGACAAACGCCAATCCCAGGGCGGCCCCCAGCTTGCGCATCGCACTCGGCTTTAGCTTCAGGTGCAGCTTGTCAGTCACATTCAATCTCTTCGCCTACCAGATTCTTGCGCAGCCGCCCGAGCAGCGTCTGCAGTTGTCCTATTTCCGCCGCAGTAAAGCCATCCAAGGCGTGACTGCGGGTCTCCTCCGCCAGGTCTCCCAGCAGCGCCATAGCCGGCTGTGCCCGATCGGTCGGATAAATCCTAAAACAGCGCCGATCCTCTGGATCGGGCCGTCGCTCCACCAGCCCTTCGCCCTGCAACTTGTCGAGCAGGCGCGCCAGGCTGATCGGTGCCATCTCCAGGCGTCCCGCAAGGGCAGTTTGCTTCAGTCCCTGCTCCCGTGTCAGATGCCAGAGCACCTGCCAGCGGGCATCGCTGAGGCCGTGATCCCGTGCTCGGCGGTCAAAGTTACGCCGCAACAGGCGCGCCGCGCTATGCAGCGCAAAGCTCATCTCGGTTGCGCTGTCTTTTCCGGACCCGCCCATCCCTGACATAGTCTCCCCCCTTTTTGAGGGCGCTCATTATAAGCCTGCTTATTATTTCATCAATGCGCGGCTTATCAATACTAAAAACTGGCAATAAAAAAGCGGTCGCAATGACCGCTTTTACCGTGCCACATTAGTAAAGGCTTATTTTTCCAGCACCTCGATGCTATCGACCTTCTGAAAGCCCCGTGGCAGCTTGTTGCCCCGTCGGCCACGCTCACCGCGGTAGTGCTCCATTTCCGAGATTTTGATCTTGGTATGGCGCTTACCGGCATGCACGACCAGCTGGTTTTTACCCTCCAACACGGCGATTCCCACCACCACTTCCTCGCGGCTAGCAGCGCGCGCGGCAGTGATATTGATAATCTTATTGCCCTTGCCTTTCGATAATTCCGGCAGCTCTGTAACGGGGAACACCAACATGCGTCCCTCCGAGGTTACCGCCGCCAACAATGCCTCTTCGGGACTGTCTAACAACTGCGGCGGCAAAACCTGTGCACCTTTAGGCAGGGTCAGCATGGCCTTGCCCGACTTGTTGCGCGACTGCAGGTCGGCGAGCTTGGCGATAAAACCATAGCCCGCATCGGAGGCCAACAGAACCCGCTGGTCGTCCGACCCCATGAGCAGCCCCTCAAATGTGGCACCGGAAGGCGGGTTGATACGGCCACTCAATGGCTCGCCCTGGCCCCGCGCTGATGGCAAGGTATGGGAGGCGATGGAATAACTGCGCCCGGTGCTGTCGAGCAACAGCGCCGGCTGGTTACTCTTGCCGCGCGCGGCAAAACCGAGATTGTCACCGGCCTTATAACTCAGTGCCGCCGCATCGATCTCATGACCTTTAGCGGCACGAATCCAGCCTTTCTCAGAAACCACCACGGTGATGGGGTCGGAAGATAGCAGCTCCGATTCGCTAAATGCCTTGGCTTCCTCACGGGCCACGATGGGCGAACGGCGTTCATCGCCGAACTCCTTAGCTGCAGCCAGTAATTCTTTCTTGATCAAGGTTTTAAGGCGGCGCTCACTGTCCAGAGTCTTGGTCAGGGTATCGCGCTCTTTCTCAAGCTCCGCCTGCTCACCGCGAATTTTCATCTCTTCCAGGCGCGCCAACTGGCGCAGCTTGGTATCGAGGATGTAATCCGCCTGTATATCCGTCAGCTCGAAGCGGTCCATCAGCTCCTGCTTGGGCTCGTCGCTGGTACGGATAATCTCGATCACTTCATCGATATTGAGGAAGGCTACCAACAAGCCGGCCAACAGGTGCAGGCGCTTCTCTACTTTATCAAGGCGGAACTGCAAGCGGCGGCGCGTGGTAGTGGCGCGGAAGGTTAGCCACTCGCGCAGGATCTTATCGAGGGACTTCACCTGCGGGCGGCCATCGATACCGATCATATTCATATTGACCCGGTAGTTGCGTTCCAGGTCGGTGGTAGCGAACAGGTGATTCATCACCGATTCCATTTCCACCCGGTTGGACTTAGGCACAATCACCAGGCGGGTGGGATTTTCGTGGTCCGACTCATCGCGCAGGTCGCTCACCATCGGCAGCTTCTTCGCCTGCATCTGCTGGGCGATCTGCTCCAGCACCTTGGCGCCACTCACCTGGTGGGGAAGCGCGGTAATCACAATATCGCCGTCTTCCTTACCCCACAGGGCGCGCATTTTGATAGAGCCGCGACCACTGGTGTAAATCTTACGAATGTCTTCGCGCGGGGTAATAATCTCCGCCTCGGTGGGCATATCCGGACCGAGAATATGCTCACACAGTTCTTCCACTGTGGCCTTGGGGTTTTCCAGCAGTGCCACCGTTGCGTTAACCACTTCGCGCAAATTGTGCGGCGGAATATCGGTGGCCATACCCACGGCAATACCGGTGGTACCGTTTAACAGGATATTCGGCACCCGCGCTGGCAGCACACAGGGCTCATCCATGGTGCCATCAAAGTTTGGCTGCCAATCCACTGTGCCCTGGCCCAGTTCCGACAGCAGCACTTCAGAATATTTGCCCATGCGCGACTCGGTGTAACGCATAGCCGCGAAGGACTTGGGATCATCCGGCGAGCCCCAGTTGCCCTGGCCATCAATCAACGGGTAACGGTAGCTGAACGGCTGTGCCATTAACACCATCGCTTCATACACGGCACTATCGCCATGGGGATGGTACTTACCGATCACATCGCCAACCGTGCGCGCAGACTTCTTATACTTGGCGGTATTCTTCAGGCCCAGCTCGCTCATGGCGTAGACAATTCGCCGCTGTACAGGCTTCAGGCCGTCACCGATATTCGGCAGGGCGCGATCCAGGATCACATACATGGAGTAATCCAGGTACGCCTTCTCGGTGTACTCCTTTAACGGCAGGCGCTCTGTGGCCTCATAGACAGAGGTGTCGGTCATACAGCACTCGTTATTCGATTCGGAAGGAGCGGATTATGGCGGACTGGGGCGGGAGGTTCAAAGGGGGTTAAGTTACTATTGCTAGGCCAATATCTCTAGATTGGGAAGAACCTCGACATCGGTAAGCTTGAAAAGCAACAATTATTTCACCCGGCTACCCGACTAAAGACTGCTACAACTTGCATCTACTGGGTTTACCAGGTCCAAGCCTGAACCTGATTACCTGTCCACAGCAAAACTTATGAGAAGTAGATCAAGCTTATTAGCTCTGAAGCACTTTCATCTCTGGTAAAAGCTTCTACTTACAAGCTTAAAGCCTTTTAACTATCCATAAATCGCTTATTATGAATTTTTTACAAAGTTAATTTTTTCTTGTTTTAAAGCAACAACTACTATCTTTTATATGCCGAGTAAACGGCATCAAGATCTTCAAAAAACTTCATACTTGGCAAAACAATCCTGATTACCTACTTTTCACTCAACTCTTGATTACATATATACCGTAGGGAGCTCTAAAAAAATGAGGCTTTTGTTTAGAGCTCCCTAAAAGCAAAGTGAACGCTCGGCGAACTTGATTGAAAGGGTAAGGTGCGAAGAGCAACGAACCCCTTCATCATGCTGGACTATTTGAAGAGCCTGCTAGAACCGCCAAGCTTGCTTTTCTACGAGCCGCTCGTCTTCACTACCAAACTTTTTACCTTTACTAATCTCTACTTTTCTTGTTTTCCCCGCAAATGGGTACACATGTCGAAATAAGCGTCGATGGATCTCACATAGATGTACAAGATCAAAGGTGGGAGTCACGGGAGAGGCTATCAGATCTGCCAATGTGCGCTGAGTGATCACCCTTTCCGCTTCGTTAAGAGATGACGTATCAGTAAATCCTAACAAGTTCTTTAGGCATTCTGAATTGTGCAACAAGTACGGATCGTACTCATTAATATCATATTGGGCGTAGGCATCCATGTCTCAAAACTCTAATGGTCTAAAAGCTAATAAATTTATTCTTTCGTTTTGGTATTTTGAGCTTTGAAGGCATCCACTATTTTCTGAATATCTTCTTCTGCATCAACTTTTCCAGAAATGATATCTCTCATCCGCTCTTCCTCTTCAGGAGCCACCTTGAGGCCTTCTATTCGGCATGAACCCGCAGCCTGAACAGCGAGGAATTCAGCGGTGATACGCTTATCCTGCGTTTTCATAAAATCCTCCCCTATTCTGGGGAAATACTGTTTTAGACGTTCGATCTATTGTAAGGCTTACCTTAGGACCTCTGTCCCTTCCTGTCTATCAGGTGGTTTTAGGATAAATTTTGTGATGACTGACACTCATTACACCACTATCAAATCCTAGACTAACTGGTTCTCAGGCAAGTCTTCATAAAGCATTGAGCCCCAAAGTCTCATCAGTAGTTTCCACTTAATCCATGACTGACTGCGGCCTAACTGCCTTATCAGTCAATCTCCCTTTACCCAACTAGCCATATACACTGGATATACTATCCAGTAGCACATTATATCCCTCTTTTCTTCCACCTAAGAACCCGTCTTGTGTCAACCCATTTCACTGATTCTAAGATTAACCTCAAAATGACATATCAAACTTGACTTAACTGAAAAGACAGCCGAAAGATTGATATATCCAAGCGTTTAGAAGAAACTTATTTCTTGACCTAGAGAAGCAACCAGCTAGGTAAAAAAACAATTAAATTAACTCATATTTATAGTTACATTAGGTAAATAAAAAGCAAAAACCTACACAAGCATGCATCAGGATCTTCTCACCAACACTAATTCAACATACTCACCGGACTCGACAATATTCAATTTAACACTTCCTTTTTTACCTTTAAAACAAAGTAACAATTAAATCATTTAGCAACAAAAAGCTTCTTCTACCCAAAACAAACAGGATCATAAACTTTTTTACAATATATCTTCAAAACTTTCTCAAGCACCCTCAACCAACCACTTAAATAAATATTTTCAAAGCAGCACTAGATTCAGCCGCTTTTTATAGGCAGACCCCCGCACAATTCCCTACGGAGAGATTTTCACCTAACACTTTTTCGAGTTTGCTATTCTTTATCAGAGTTCATGCATACCAAAAGAAGATAGGCCTCCAGTGAGGCTCATAAATCCTCCCCCTATCAACCCATTCTGAAATCACATTAACAACTGACACAGATAGCAGCCACTAAAAATATTAGCATGAAAAATTTAACCAATTAATATGGCATTTAGCTTCCAAATTACTTCATCAGGGAAATTAATATTCTGGTTATAATATCGAAGCAGGTTTATTTATAGAGAACAGGGGCATCCCTCAGCCCTTAAGAAGCCTAGAAACCCAATAAATAGAAGTAAGCAGCAAGAGTCATGTCTAAACTACATATAGAAAATCTGAGTAACGATTTACTTCAGAAAGTAGATCTAGCTATAGCACCAGGCGAAGTTGTTTGCTTATCTGGCCCCTCAGGATCTGGTAAAAGCCGCTTACTACGTGCCATCGCCGATGTCGATCCTCACAACGGCCAGATCTCTCTTGGCAATAATTTACAAGAGGCTATGTCTGGTCACCAGTGGCGCCGCCAGGTTATGTTGGTACCGGCACAAAGTGCCTGGTGGTACGAGACTGTAGGCGAACACTTTAATCAGCCGATGGGGCAAGCGTTAAAAATATTGGGATTTCCCGATGAGGCAACAGAGTGGCAGGTAAGCCGGCTCTCTTCCGGGGAGAAACAGCGCTTGGCGCTTATTCGTGCGCTTTCCTACACTCCACAGGCACTTTTACTGGATGAGCCCACTGCCAATCTGGATGCAGATACTACGAGTAAAGTAGAAACATGGCTTATGGATGAAATCAGCAAGCACCAATACCCCGTCATATGGGTGGCGCATAATAGAGAGCAAATCCAACGAGTGGCCAGCAGGCATATTGAAATTCAAGGCAGCTGTCTTGTGGAGCGGGAACTATCTAAATGAGCGTGATCGATCTTTCCTGGTGGCAGTTATCGCTGGCTGCAGCACTGGTAGTTGCCCTGGCAATTTGCACCCATATTGCCCGATTACAGCTCGGTAAACCGCTGATTATTGCGGCGGTGCGCACGGCGATACAGCTGGCACTTGTCGGAGTCATACTGGAAGCCCTATTCGCCGTAGGCACCCTGTTATGGGTGAGCCTGTTAGGGCTGGCGATGTTACTGTTTGCCGGGCAACAAGTCGTCTCGAGGCAAAAATATCGCCTGCGCGGAGGCTGGAGTTTTGCCATTGGTACTTTATCCATGCTGGTTTCCGCATTTAGCATCACAATATTAAGCTTGGTTGTGCTGATTGGCCCCCAGCCCTGGTACCAACCGCAATACTCTATTCCACTACTGGGGATGCTTCTGGGGAATACCATGACCGGTGTTGCTCTAGGCCTGGATCGACTAACAGAAAGTATGCGGCGCTCAAGTGATATTATTGAAAACCGCCTAATGCTGGGGGAAACCTGGCGGCAAGCCAGTATTGAATTTCGCCGGGATGCCATGCGCGCGGGGTTGATGCCAACGATCAATATGATGGCTGCAGCCGGTATTGTCTTTCTACCCGGTATGATGACCGGGCAGATACTAGCCGGTACCACGCCTACTATTGCGGTTAAATATCAGATTTTGATTATGTTTACGATTGCTGCAGGTACGGGGTTTGGTACTTTTGTGGCAGTCGCATTGTGTGCGAAACATTTATTTGATGATCGTGAGAGGCTTTGCCTAAGTAGATTAAAAATAGAGAATAACAGCTAATTGAGACATTGAGTGCTGCCATCTTTTTAAGAAGGCTTATAGGTTCATATTAAGAAGAACAAACCCTAATTCAAACAGAAACATATGAGACATGAAGAAAAAACAAAAAATAAAAGTTTAATTATTCCCCCAAAAACCTACCCAAGCACCCAAGCACCCAAGCACCCAAGCACCCAAGCACCCAAGCACCCAAGCACCCAAGCACCCAAGCACCCAAGCACCCAAGCACCCAAGCACCCAAGCACCCAAGCACCCAAGCACCCAAGCACCCAAGCACCCAAGCACCCAAGCACCCAAGCACCCAAGCACCCAAGCACCCAGAAAATGTAATCACTGAGTACCTGGAAGCCTAATAAAAAAATGAGCAAGTAAGTTAGATCGGACCTTATCTCACACAGAAGTTTCACTAACTTCAGCCACTATCTGCACTATAAAAAGTCAACACGCTAACGTTTACCAAACCTCTATTTCTTATATGTTTTTTTCAACATTTCATGTTGTTTTAACCAAGTCTTATCTTGAGATTTTTTCGTAACACTTACAAGAAAATCTAAATTAGAGTACAAGTCACAGGAAATCTTCAAATTTGACTGACCTAGTGCCTCCACATCCTTCCCATAATATTTAAGGATCATCATAAGATTATCTCGAGTCTCTGCACTTAAATCTTCAGATCCCAGCTCATAAGGGTTCTCCCCAGGTTTTACATTCATAAAAACCGGACGAAACTCACACTCAAGATCTTTTGCGCACACCTCGATACCAGCCACCAAGAGTGCAAAAGCTATACTGCTCTTAATAATTGAACTTACCATTTCACGTTCTCCGTCCACTCTGATTGCATATCAAATTCCTTCGCCCTTCCACCTTCTACCAATTTATTTCCTGACTCATCGCCGACTCTTCCAAAAATTGGGACTGTCGCACTCAAACCATCGTGCCAATCATAGCGATCATACCAAACATGTCGAATAGTACCTGTAATGGTTACTGTCCCATCTCCCCCTGCTTCGAGATTGAAATATCCATATGATGTAAGAGTCGAGGTTCCGCTAGCATAATAAAACTCAGAAAATAAATCTGCCTTGACTAGCTTATCCCAATAATCAACATGCCAAGCTGACTCTCCGGATTTTAACAAATCGGCTTTTTTCATTACATCATCGTAAAAAAATTGTTTATTTATTTCTATCCCTTCTTTTATTGATGGTTGCTGAAGAAGCCATTCTGAAGGTATTTCAAAAGGATCCTTTTCTTGGCTCATAAAGTTTTCTAATACACCAGCAGCGATATCCCAACCTTTCCTCTTGGCTCCGACAATCATAGTTTTATACCTAGCTTCGATTGCTAGCAGTTCCGCTTTATTAGCTACCTTCCCTCTTCCATCATTTAGCTTAATGGCAGCTTCGCCATTGGGATCCACATAATTAATTGGATTATTCCGCGCATAGCGATAAGGCGTCCAACGCTGTGGATCCGTAAAACGTCCCGAGTGATTTAGCACCGGATCCGGGCTGATAAAGGTACCAAAGTCAGACTGCAGGTAACGTCGTTCGAGGTAACCTAAACCCGTGGACTCATCCAGCTCTTTGCCCGCATAGCGGTAAGGTGCTGCGGTACTATCACCGAAGACATTTTCCAGCTCGCCGTAAGACTTATAGGTAAAGGCATTAATGATCTTGCCAGCCTTATCCAGAGTCAGGTCGGTAGAACCTACGTGCGTGTGCAGGTAATACTCAGTCGGCGTGAACACTTCTCCACTCTGGTCACTGCGGGCAATACGTTTCTGGCCAACACTGATGTACTTCAGTAATTTGCCATCACGTACTTCACTATCTCCGTCGATATACAGAGTGACGCTGCGAGCTCCGCCTGTACGTTCGGTGATTTTAAAGCGGCGCTGGTGTTTAAAGTCATAACCGTACTGGTCAGCAGCTTGCTTATTACCGGCATAAGTCAGGCGCTGGTCGTGGTCCCAGTGGTAGGTCTGGTCGCCGGCTTGCGTACGATTACCGTTGTCATCGTATTCAATCAGGCCTTCAGCCCAGCTCAACGCTTGGGGTCCGGGCAGGCTGCCACGGCTGCTGCGGTTGGAGGCGCCAGTGTTGCCATTGTCATGGCTGCCGCCGTAACGCAGATCTGTGATCTGGGTATTTCCAGCGGTGGCCATATCTGCCAGGTCGACACTCGCGCGACCCACTTGCAGCAGGTTGCCGATTTTGTCGTAGCTGTAATAAACCTGCTCGATATCGTCGGCAACGCCGGTCAGGCGATAGACATCGTCGTAGCTGTAGACAATATTTTTTGCCAGGGAGGCTGCCTGAGCACTGGTTGCGCCGAGTTCGGCAGCCATTGCGGCAAGGGCGTCGCTGGGGCGTTTGTCGTCGATACCGAGTACATTGGAGACGGCATCAAAACGGTAATCCCACTGTTGCAGTGGCAGGGCGTCCCCGCTGCGCTGGGTGCGCAAGCCAGCCAGTCGCTGGCGCTCGTCAAAGCCCCAATCAGTTTCAACACCATTGGCCAGCCCTTGGTGCTGCAAAACCCCATTGGCGGTATAGTCCAGGCGTTCCACCACTCCCGGGATACGCTCGAGCAGGCCGCGGGTGTTGTATTCGAAGTTCACCCGGCTATTGTCGGGGTAGAACTGCTGTGTCATACGCCCAGCACTGTCATAGGCGAAGCGCGTGGTGTAGAGGGGGCTGTCAATTTGTGGGCCGGTAATCTTGCGCTGGCGCTGTACCACTCGGCCGCGTGCGTCATATCCCCATTGCTCGAAGCCAGCTTGGTCGGTCACTTTGGCCAGGCGCCCAAGCAGGAAGGCACCGCCCTCTTCGCCGCGCTGGTCGTACTGGTAGCTGACTACCGGTGAGGTGGAGCCCAGCTGCAAGCCCGGTTGCCAATTTGCGCCGCTGGGAGCTTCTCCTCGCGGCGATAATTGATACTCGGCAAAGAGACGGTTGGCGCCGTCGTAGCGATAGTGCCGCTCCTGCCCCAGGGCATCGCGGGTGGCCAGTAGGTTGCCGGCATCGTCAAAGTACTGCCAGCGCTGTCCGCGGTTGGGGTCGTCCAAGAAGCGCATACGCCCCAGGTCGTCGTAGTGCATGGTGCGCACATTATTTTGCGCATCCTGCAGGCGGGTAAAATTACCATTGAGGTCGTAGTCGTAATAGGTGGACCAGGTGGCACCACCGATGCCGCCCTGGGTATTGGCTCCAACAATTTCATCCACTTGCCTCAGGCGGTACTCACCCTGCGCCGTTTGCAGGCCATCAAACACCAGTTTTTTGGCGGCGCCATGGTGAACACTGTTCGCACGAGTTTGCTCTTCATCTTCCAGCACCTGTGCCATGGGCAAATAGGTGATGCGATTGAAGACACTTTCCCCACTTTGCGCGGTATAGGGCTGATAAACCTCCTGGGTACGCCCTTGGGCGTCGTAAAGATATTGTCGGTGGTGCTGGCCTTTATCATTAGCGCGATAGGCGAGCCCCTGGGCAAAGTAAGGCAGTGCGGTCTGCACTACTTGGCCGCGCGCATTAAAGTTACTGTGATCGCTGACCACAACCTGTCCCGGTTGCTCGGCTTCACTGCGCACCATCAGGGTGCGGCCCAGACCGTCGTAAAAACGGCGGCTGTCGATGGTACCGCTAGCACCACTCCGCTCGCGCTGGCGAGTCTCTACCCAGCTGATACGGTGACCATCCACCATCTGCGCCAGTTGGTAATCGTACTCAACCGTGGGGAGTTGCAGGCTGTCCCCTGGCTTGGCCATGGCAGTGAGGCGCCCGTGGCTGTCGTAACCATATTGGGTCTGCTGTCCGTTAAAGTCGGTGTAGTCGGTAAGTACACCCAGACCTTTGTCGTAACCCGCACGAGCGGTGAGCCAGCGGCTGCCGGTATGCAAACCCACTTCTGTTGGGAAGGTATGATATTGCGAGTCGTAAGTGACTTTGGTTTGGTGGCCTGTGTTGGCGTCCCACAAGGGGTCATAACTTTGAATGCGGTTGCCGAAGGCATCGTAGCGGTGGCGCTCTGCGGCAACATAGGCATCTGCACTCTCAGCATCGTGCCAGAGTCGACGCAGGGTCAGGTTGCCCTTGGAGACCGCGCCTAAATTACCAGCGGAGAAACTTTCATCATCGTAGAACCACTGCTCTTTGGCCACAGCGCGGCCCGATAGGTCGGTAACCTTGCGCTCTAGCGGTAGGTGCAGGAACCAGTGGCCCTGTGCAGAGGCGGATTCCGCACTGAAGCGCAATTGGGTAATACGCTCGTCCTGCCAGTTGCCATCGGTACGGCCCAGCTCTTTGATATAAGTGGTATTGCCGTAATTATCGTAGTCATACTCCCAGGCAAGGGTCACTGGGGTACCGCTGCCTCGCTCCAGCATATGCTGCTGGCGTTCGGTCATAGCCGCAAACTCGACTTTGCGGCTTTCCTCGGCATAACCGGACAGCAGTTGGCGCAACTCCCACTGATTTTCCTCTCGCCAGAAAATTCCGCCGAAGGCATCGCGGGTTTCTATTTGTTTGATCTTGCCCTGTAGGGCTTCCTGTTCGGTGCCATCGGCTTTTTGGCCCAGGTGGAATTCGTAGCGGGTTGCCAGTGTCGGGGTACTGGCATCGCCCACGCGACGCTCTTCACTGTGTGCAAAGCCCTGGAATTCTTTATCGGCAGCATCGTAAAAGCCGTCCCAGTAATCCATCTCGGTGGTTTGCTGTTCACCACCGCGGCCATCATCCACAACAACGCGCTTAAGTACCTGCATTGCCACAGGGATACCCTGCGACCAGGGGCTGTTACCCTCGCGGTCTCTCACCATCTCCTCGACAACAGAGCCGTACTCCAGGGTCGTCAATGCACCCAGGCCATTGTCGATCGTTTTTAGCTGATTCGGTTGCTCATTGGGGAATAGCTCTGCGAAATAAAAAGTATTAGCACCGCGACCGGGGCTGTACCAAACAATATCCGTAGAGCCGTTACCATTAATATCGACCAGGCGCACCTCTTCGGGAGCAACATTGCCTTGGGCCTGGATCAGTTGTGGCTGGCTAAATTGGGCTAATTGATGTTGGTTGCTGTTCAGGCCCTGGTTAAGCCAGATGGATACATGGGTTCCATTCAGATACACCAGGTCAGCGCGGCCGTCGGCATTGATATCAGTAACACGAACATTCTTGAGGTTGTGTAACGTATCGGGACTATTGGCAAACACTACTGCGGGAGCAAAACCCTGCAGGCCACGGTTAGCGTAGTAAGCCGCGTAACCATTGCTAACCCAAACCAGATCAGGCAGACCATCTCCGTTCATATCCCGAAGAAAGACATTGGGATCACCCAAACGCATAGCTGCGGTGCCTGTGGGCATCGGCAATTGAATAGGCTGTGACCAGCCATCGGGGTGGTTCAGCTGCACCACATGGGATAAAACCTTACCGCTGCTATTGGTTATCGTCGCAAAGACATCGATACGTTTGTCATTGTTGATGTCCAGCATATCCACATGGGGACTATCGAGAGGAATATAGAGTCCATCTATAGCACCGCTATACTGCCAACTATAGTTATCATCAAGATGAAAGTAATGGGTACTACCAGAGCTATACTGCAATAGATTCACATCACCAGCGCCATCAATATCAGCCCAGGTGACCGAGTCACTGGAAATACGGCTGGTAGTGAAAGTATTCATTTCACGATAACTCTGCCATTGCGGCAGGCCATCTTTATCAGGACCTAAATTAAGCCAGTAAACGTCTTTATTCGGTGCCGTGTTAACAACATCTGGCAAACCATCCCGGTTAATATCCAAGAAGGCGACGTCGGGGTTATTCAGTGGTACCTGACTCGCAGCCGGCATCGGTGACATAAACACCTGATCCTGCTGATAGTGGGTGTAGCCATAGCGTACTGGTGGCAGGGTTACCGTAGATTCGCCCTCGCCTGCACTGGAATGGACTTCCTGTAACAAGGAGAGGCTTTGCCATTCCGTTAGCGGCTGATAGGAAAATTCGTATTTACGTAAGTGGCGCCCGGCAAATTGTGTTTCCACGCGCTGCAAGCGATAAGCGGTTTTAATCTCAAAACCCGCTTTATAATTTGTTAGGACGTCAGGGCGGTCTTCATAGTGAAACTGCACCGCCATATCGCCATTCGTATTATATTGAATCCTGTCCAGATAAATCTGAACGCCATCATCCAACTTGCGATATTGATAGTCGATACGATTGCCATGGGTATCTTCTACCGCCTCTAGATACCAGGAGAATACCGATGTGCCGTTGTTGCCACTGACTCGGCTATTAGAGTCTTGCCCCAAATACCAACGCAGGCCGTTGGATTGAGTCACCAGCCAACCCTTCGACAGACGCTCGTAGCGAGCAAAATCGCTGGCATTTTTGGTGCGATAAACACCGTCTTCCACCAGAACTAATTCTTCGCCCAGGTGATTGATAAACGTATCAAACTCATCAAACTCATCGGTGCGACCATCGCGGTCGTTATCCTGCCGATCAGCCTGACCCCACTCTGAATAATTAGGCAGGCCCTTGTCGGTTTGACGCTGGATATAGGGAATAACCAGTTTATGCCCCAGTCCTAATAGCCCGTTACCAAACCCGCTGTTGTATTCCAGTGATACATCCGGAGCCAGTCCATTACGCCCAGGGGGCACAGCCAAGTTCACTAGGCGTGAACTGGTGCCGGTATTTAAATTAGGGGTGAAAGCCTCACCGAGCCCGGAGATACTGCCCGGACCTGTCGGCAGATTGAGAACGGGTGCTTGCAAAGCGGTGTGTTCATTGGCGGCAACAGCAGCCGTAGATGACACAACCATGCAGCAAGAAAGCAATAAATTGCGTAGCATAAGCATCCTTGTTTTTAAAATCAGTGTTTCCTCAAAAAACACTTTAAAGACTCGTAGTATTTATCGATAGACTCCAGCGTGAGTCATGCTGTAAAAAATAATCTTCAATAAAGACGGCAACCCAGCAGTATGATTACTGCTCGGTTGCCGAATTAATACTCTAATTATTAGGCATTAAAAAAGAGAGTTAATGGACTACCGGCTCGCGCAGTAGTAACAGTGGACCAATATCATCATCACCACAGCTATCAACATTTCTCGGCTTGAAACGATGGTTAAAGATCAACTCAACATCCTTAACCGCATTGAGATCTACCAATGAGCCATAGCGATCTGCCAGCTTGAGTGACAAGCGCCAGCCAGTAGCGGCGACACTGCGTTCTTTAAACGCACTGGTAATCGTGGAATTTGAACCAGTGCCACTATTAAGCACATCCAAGTTCGCAGACATAGAAACACGGTAGCTATTTCTGAACGCCAGCCCAGTTCCCTCAACGGCATCCCAGAATCGAGTGCTATGAGTTATAAACTCGTCCTGAATACCGACTCCATCCGCATTTTCCACCAGAGTTCCCGGAGTTTTACTACGCAGGAAACTAGTGCCCCCATAAGTCAAAAATGCAGGCGTTTCGGTTTCACCACTAACGCTATATGCAAGGGGGATATTAAGACCAACGGTTTCAATTTTATCCAGGTAATTACCACCAGTTGCCAAGCAAGACAAATCACCGTTGTCGGCAATAACTGGCCCCAGGAAGAAGTTACTGCGCGGTAATTCTTTCACCGTACTAAATTCCACAGTTACCCAGGTATCACTGCCGTATTTACGCGACAACAGGCGCAGCTTTTCCTGCAAGGCTTGCTGCGGGCTTAAGCGCGGACCGCCTTGTTGAGCCGGATCCGGATGGACGTAGGTCTGTGCAATACCGTTGATATTATCTACATAGCCAAACACATCATCCTTCAGAGAGAAGGTGTCCGTCGCCTGCTCTATGCTTCCAAGCTTATGGAGTTGATCGAAAGCCAAAAGCTCACTATAGAAATCTCTAAGCTCCTGCCCATTACGCAAACGGAAAATACTTTCCTTTCTGAAGCCAGTGACTGAACCCACAAAAGATTCCTGCCACTTGTATTCCAGGGCACTGGCCGTGTAGAACAACCACTTCTGTGCTTCTTCAAAGTAACGCTCCGCACGCAGTACTTCAGTCGTCAGGCGGCTGGCATGGATCGGATCGGCAAAATAACGCTCAGCCAGATTGGCATTAGTAGTGAACATCTGGTTCATAACCCGCTGTGCCTGATTCAGCATGCCAGTCAAACGTTCCACTTCCTGCTCAACCGTAGCTTCCGCTTGGGCAATATCCAGCGCAATGGTATTTGCTTCCAGCCACATAGTGCGCACGCGAGCCTTACTCTCCACACCCAGTAGTCTATTTGAGCTGTCGTTTAAGGTCGCGCGCTCTTCCGCCGCTAGGCGGGCGCTCTCTGCCTCCAATTTACCAATATCTTTAATCGTTTTTATATTGCGGTTGTGCTCAGCAACGGTTTCTGCGGTTTCTTTTACCGTTTGCGCTAGTTGAGCCCAATTTTGACTCACGATAGCTGCTACCGACTTCACAATCCCTTTAAACAGGCTACCCCGCTTTCTAGACTGTTCCGCCTTTTTGCGAATTTTGGCAATCTGCTGCTTAATTGAAACCTGCTTGGAGCCGTAATCCAGGATGATCTTCGACATGCCGTCGACGATACCTTCCTCCTCCGCGCGTCGTTCGATTTCGATTTCAATCGCACTCAGCAGGTCTTCCATACGCTGCAGGTTGTTGCTCAGTGCAATTTCCGCAATATCTATATTGTTCGCCTGCAGAGAAATTTCACTACCGTTCTGCGCATCCTCCGTGACAATCACACAGTCCTCGGCAAAGCAGTTACTTGAGAACTCCAAGCCCAGCAGGCTGTACAGCCAGTTGCCCAACTGCTGGTGGCGGTCGGTGTATTCCGTGGCCAGCTTGTCGGCACTGTGGCGGTAGTTCTCGTAGCTGGTTTTTGCGGCGGCGAGACTATTCTGTGCAGTGGCAATAGGGCCACTGCTGTCATTACCGAGGAAGTCACTCAGTGCATTGAAGGAATCAAACACTGTGTTGCCATCGATACCGTAACCCTGTACCAGCAACACTGAGTCCTGCGGCAGGCCCAGGATATTGGTTTCGCCCGTGAGCCAGCTCACGGAGTTTTCCAAATCACTGAGATGGGTTTGCCATGCATACACCGCTTCGGGCAGACCAGAGAAACCTTGCACCTGGGTAAAGTCGGTATTCGGGAAGATCGTACGCAATGATTGCTCTTTAGCAATCAACTCACTGCGCAGCGTATTCATCTCGTCAACCATTTGTGCCAGCAGGGTGGTATTGGTCTGTCCGGCAACGACGGCCAGACGCGCTTGCTGCACTTTAGTAGAAGCCAATTTGCTCATCAGCTGATAGAGCATGGTGACATCTTTGTAACCGGTGAACAGTAATTCTGCTGGGGTTACATCTTTTTGTGCCAGGTCGTTGGGGTCGTAGTAGCGGGGGCTAATTTGACCACGGGAGGGACCCCATTGTGCTAAAAACTCCGGTGCATAGGTCAGCAGGGAGTTGTACTGCTCCAGGGCATCCTTCAACAACTGGTGTGCAGTTTCTATATGGCCAACTTCGACCTCTACCGCTTCGTTACGCAGGCGGCTAATACGGGCATTATCCAGGGCTTCATTAGCCAGGATCATTTCCGCTACCGCGCGATCGTAGTAAACATCCAGCGTGAAACGCTGCAGGTTTTCATTGTTGGGATGATGAGTGAGCTGCTCAAAAATAAACGCTTCCACATCTGTGGCGCGGTTACGTTCGGCAGTGTCATATAGGCTGGAAAACTCAACCGTGGCTTCACCACTGGCATAAGGGTTAATCACCGTATTGGTGTTGGTATCAACGATATACATCAGGTCCAGGTAGCGGAAGGCCGCTCTATCCCGGGAGAAAATACCCTGGGCAGGATTTTCCTGGGCCGCAGGTACCTGATCGGCTTCGTTGTAGTACAGCTGCTTGCGAATCTGTACCGTGGGATCCAGCTCCATCGTTACCGTGAAGGTATTACTAAAGTCGGAAGAGCCCGCTTTGTTCACGGCCTGTACACGATAATCGTGCGTACCGAATACTAATGGAGAGGCATTGTATTTATAGCTATTGCCAGCACCGTTATACACGGTTTTCCAGCTGCCATTATTCATACGTTGCTGCAGCAGATAACTATCAGTTTCGGCAACTGATGGCCAGCTCACAGTATAAGCTTCACCGGTAGAGGAAGGCACAGTGATATAGCTCGGCGCTGCTGGCGCTTGTAGTAAATCTACGGTGGCACAGGCTTCCGGTGAATAGTTGGACTGATCGGTTGAGGTCAGTGCACGTACCCGGTAGCAGTGGCGCCCGTCTTGCAAGTTACTCAGCTGGTAGCTGCGTGCAGTGCCGCGATAAAGCTGCTTATTTGCACTGTCTACCACTTGATATTCAACGGTGAGACCGCCTTTATCAATTTCTGTCCAGCTTAGTTTTACTTTGCCATCCCAGCTGCTAGTGGGTGCTGCAGACAGCACCGGTATACCAACAACACGATCGACTTTAACTGTTACTAACGAGGAGTAGTTGGAGCAGGTGCCCTTGGCATTACAAGCACGAACCTTATAGCTATAAGAGCCATTGCTAACACCAGAGAAACTCTTACTTAAACCAGAACCATTGTACAGAGTGGAGCCACTGCCATCGACCAACTGATAACTGGTGGCAAACTGCTTGGTATTCCAGCTGACAGTATATTTACCATCAAGGCTGGTGGTGGTATTTAATTTAGGTGTTGGTACGCCAGGACGGAAATAGACTTCTAAATCTTTACTTTCTCGATAGCCAGAGCAAGTGCTATTACAGGCCCGCACTCTAAAGCGGTAAGTACTACCATGGCTCAGGGAAGAAACCGTTGTACTGGTGGATGAACCAGAATAAATATTGCCGGACCAATTGCCGTTATCCTTGCGCTGTTGTACCTCGTAGCGAGTAGCCCCGCTGCTGGCAGCCCAGCTGATGCTAACGCTGCTAGAGGAGGTATAACTGGGAACAGTGATAGAGGTTGGGGTTGATGGAGTCAGCTCTACCTTTATGGTTCCGCCGTTCTTATAAGCACCACATAAATTCTTTGCGGTGTTACAGGCTCGTACACGATATTGGTAGTTACCACTAGAGCGGCCACTTTCATCAAAGCTAGTTTTAGAACCGTTATAAACCCTGCTCCAGGAGCCACTATTTACCCTACGGTAGAGCTCATACCGGCCTGCACCAGTACTGGAAGACCAGCTAACCTTGTAAGCCCCATCACTATCGAAAGTGCCGTAATTGATACTGGAGGGCGCTGCTGGTTGAAATATAACGTTAACGGTATGAGTGCCTAACTTAACCCTATTGAATCGGGAAGCAGGGCAAGATGTAACTTTATCTTCCCAATCATCAGGGGAGATAATATCTGGAGTACAGTGTTCATGCCAATACTCATAAAAGTATTTACCGGCAGAAGAAACGGTTACAGATTTAGTAGAGTTTGAACTGGAAAACCCATAGTCTAATGAAATATTCCGAGTAAAAGTTCCATTTTTATACTCTTTTAGATATACACCCATTATCCCAAGTGGCGCTACAGACTTATATGACAAGGAATATTTCCCATCAGTATCTGTGCTCGGCCCGCTCAGGGCAGACCCATAAGCAATAGCACTGGCACTTAAAACCTGCAGCACAAAAAAGTTACGAACAAGAGTCAACATTTTAAAAACCAAATTACTATGATTTACATAGACACAAAGCCAATAAGCTTTGACAACGTATAACAACTAAACAATAACTACGAAAAGGTCAAAAACCTCCAAAGCCATAAGCGCCAATTATTTTTAATCAGCGCCTACAGCTAAGCCCAAATATTTAATCAAAGCCCACCAATAAAATCCTTTTTACAACCTTTACTTATCACACCACAAAAAACAGATAAGCAAAAAACAAACAAACCAATATTATATCCATACATATATATCACCCACACAATTGGACTACCCGACAATGGCTTCTTGTACCCCAAATCAATAGACTCAATCTCAGGTAAATAAAACCTTAAGCCAACTGAAATAGACAGTAAAAAAGCACCTAGCAAGCCTGCCACTGAGAAACGGTTTAATGACTTCCGAACCCAATACCCCCCCCCAAGTAGAATTATCAACACCGTTAATAGGTGCGAAGCTAAACTAATTTTTTCTAAGAAAAACCACATAAAACCCCCTACTGAACTTTTTGGTTAGCCCGCAACTCTTCCACAAAGTCAGATGGCTTCACACCAAAATATTCCTCCAAAAATCCAGGCGAAGGATCCACTGTGAAAGATTTCAATCCTGTAGCATGAGTAGAAAGATCACCACTTCTTGTAACAGTTGTTTCTAAGACGGCACCGTATACATTCTTACCACCGCTTGGAGCATGAAATGAACACTGTCCTCCACTATTAGAGCAAGTATATAAAGCAATTTTTCTGCCGTCTTTTGTATAACCTGTCCCTGGCCATCTAGGATGATCAGGCGGAGTTGTTGCGCCACCTGTTCCATTTGCTTTACACGTGACGACGCCTGCTCCACACTGTTTAGGACGAGTGATCTGTTTTTTTTCTACTTCTTTTGGTCCCATTTCCAAATTCTCATGTAGCCCATTTTCACTAGCCTCTTGCCCTACTTTCAAATTTTTATGCAACCCATTTCCTAAATTTTGAGAATTATTTTTCAAAGCCCCATGTGTACCTTTGCTTCCTCCCCCGCTTGAACCATCACGGGCAACTCCATTGCTACTGGAATAACTAACCGACATACCACTACTTACTTGTGCTGAGGAGTTATTGCTTTGGTTATACTGCCTAATAGCCGTTTCACCATTGGGATCCACATAATTAATTGGATTATTCCGCGCATAGCGATAAGGCGTCCAACGCTGTGGATCCGTAAAACGTCCCGAGTGATTTAGCACCGGATCCGGGCTGATAAAGGTACCAAAGTCAGACTGCAGGTAGCGACGCTCGAAGTAACCTAACCCCGTAGATTCATCCAGCTCTTTACCCGCATAGCGGTAAGGTGCTGCGGTACTATCACCGAAGACATTTTCCAGCTCGCCGTAAGACTTATAGGTAAAGGCATTAATGATCTTGCCAGCCTTATCCAGAGTCAGGTCGGTAGAACCTACGTGCGTGTGCAGGTAATACTCAGTCGGCGTGAACACTTCTCCACTCTGGTCACTGCGGGCAATACGTTTCTGGCCAACACTGATGTACTTCAGTAATTTGCCATCACGTACTTCACTATCTCCGTCGATATACAGAGTGACGCTGCGAGCTCCGCCTGTACGTTCGGTGATTTTAAAGCGGCGCTGGTGTTTAAAGTCATAACCGTACTGGTCAGCAGCTTGCTTATTACCGGCATAAGTCAGGCGCTGGTCGTGGTCCCAGTGGTAGGTCTGGTCGCCGGCTTGCGTACGATTACCGTTGTCATCGTATTCAATCAGGCCTTCAGCCCAGCTCAACGCTTGGGGTCCGGGCAGGCTGCCACGGCTGCTGCGGTTGGAGGCGCCAGTGTTGCCATTGTCATGGCTGCCGCCGTAACGCAGATCTGTGATCTGGGTATTTCCAGCGGTGGCCATATCTGCCAGGTCGACACTCGCGCGACCCACTTGCAGCAGGTTGCCGATTTTGTCGTAGCTGTAATAAACCTGCTCGATATCGTCGGCAACGCCGGTCAGGCGATAGACATCGTCGTAGCTGTAGGCAATATTTTTTGCCAGGGAGGCTGCCTGAGCACTGGTTGCGCCGAGTTCGGCAGCCATTGCGGCGAGAGCGTCACTGGGGCGTTGATCGTCGATACCGAGTACATTGGAGACGGCATCAAAACGGTAATCCCACTGTTGCAGTGGCAGGGCGTCCCCGCTGCGCTGGGTGCGCAAGCCAGCCAGTCGCTGGCGCTCGTCAAAGCCCCAATCAGTTTCAACACCATTGGCCAGCCCTTGGTGCTGCAAAACCCCATTGGCGGTATAGTCCAGGCGTTCCACCACTCCCGGGATACGCTCGAGCAGGCCGCGGGTGTTGTATTCGAAGTTCACCCGGCTATTGTCGGGGTAGAACTGCTGTGTCATACGCCCAGCACTGTCATAGGCGAAGCGCGTGGTGTAGAGGGGGCTGTCAATTTGTGGGCCGGTAATCTTGCGCTGGCGCTGTACCACTCGGCCGCGTGCGTCATATCCCCATTGCTCGAAGCCAGCTTGGTCGGTCACTTTGGCCAGGCGCCCAAGCAGGAAGGCACCGCCCTCTTCGCCGCGCTGGTCGTACTGGTAGCTGACTACCGGTGAGGTGGAGCCCAGCTGCAAGCCCGGTTGCCAATTTGCGCCGCTGGGAGCTTCTCCTCGCGGCGATAATTGATACTCGGCAAAGAGACGGTTGGCGCCGTCGTAGCGATAGTGCCGCTCCTGCCCCAGGGCATCGCGGGTGGCCAGTAGGTTGCCGGCATCGTCAAAGTACTGCCAGCGCTGTCCGCGGTTGGGGTCGTCCAAGAAGCGCATGCGCCCCAGGTCGTCGTAGTGCATGGTGCGCACATTATTTTGCGCATCCTGCAGGCGGGTAAAATTACCATTGAGGTCGTAGTCGTAATAGGTGGACCAGGTGGCACCACCGATGCCGCCCTGGGTATTGGCTCCAACAATTTCATCCACTTGCCTCAGGCGGTACTCACCCTGCGCCGTTTGCAGGCCATCAAACACCAGTTTTTTGGCGGCGCCATGGTGAACACTGTTCGCACGAGTTTGCTCTTCATCTTCCAGCACCTGTGCCATGGGCAAATAGGTGATGCGATTGAAGACACTTTCCCCACTTTGCGCGGTATAGGGCTGATAAACCTCCTGGGTACGCCCTTGGGCGTCGTAAAGATATTGTCGGTGGTGCTGGCCTTTATCATTAGCGCGATAGGCGAGCCCCTGGGCAAAGTAAGGCAGTGCGGTCTGCACTACTTGGCCGCGCGCATTAAAGTTACTGTGATCGCTGACCACAACCTGTCCCGGTTGCTCGGCTTCACTGCGCACCATCAGGGTGCGGCCCAGACCGTCGTAAAAACGGCGGCTGTCGATGGTACCGCTAGCACCACTCCGCTCGCGCTGGCGAGTCTCTACCCAGCTGATACGGTGACCATCCACCATCTGCGCCAGTTGGTAATCGTACTCAACCGTGGGGAGTTGCAGGCTGTCCCCTGGCTTGGCCATGGCAGTGAGGCGCCCGTGGCTGTCGTAACCATATTGGGTCTGCTGTCCGTTAAAGTCGGTGTAGTCGGTAAGTACACCCAGACCTTTGTCGTAACCCGCACGAGCGGTGAGCCAGCGGCTGCCGGTATGCAAACCCACTTCTGTTGGGAAGGTATGATATTGCGAGTCGTAAGTGACTTTGGTTTGGTGGCCTGTGTTGGCGTCCCACAAGGGGTCATAACTTTGAATGCGGTTGCCGAAGGCATCGTAGCGGTGGCGCTCTGCGGCAACATAGGCATCTGCACTCTCAGCATCGTGCCAGAGTCGACGCAGGGTCAGGTTGCCCTTGGAGACCGCGCCTAAATTACCAGCGGAGAAACTTTCATCATCGTAGAACCACTGCTCTTTGGCCACAGCGCGGCCCGATAGGTCGGTAACCTTGCGCTCTAGCGGTAGGTGCAGGAACCAGTGGCCCTGTGCAGAGGCGGATTCCGCACTGAAGCGCAATTGGGTAATACGCTCGTCCTGCCAGTTGCCATCGGTACGGCCCAGCTCTTTGATATAAGTGGTATTGCCGTAATTATCGTAGTCATACTCCCAGGCAAGGGTCACTGGGGTACCGCTGCCTCGCTCCAGCATATGCTGCTGGCGTTCGGTCATAGCCGCAAACTCGACTTTGCGGCTTTCCTCGGCATAACCGAACAGCAGTTGGCGCAACTCCCACTGATTTTCCTCTCGCCAGAAAATTCCGCCGAAGGCATCGCGGGTTTCTATTTGTTTGATCTTGCCCTGTAGGGCTTCCTGTTCGGTGCCATCGGCTTTTTGGCCCAGGTGGAATTCGTAGCGGGTTGCCAGTGTCGGGGTACTGGCATCGCCCACGCGACGCTCTTCACTGTGTGCAAAGCCCTGGAATTCTTTATCGGCAGCATCGTAAAAGCCGTCCCAGTAATCCATCTCGGTGGTTTGCTGTTCACCACCGCGGCCATCATCCACAACAACGCGCTTAAGTACCTGCATTGCCACAGGGATACCCTGCGACCAGGGGCTGTTACCCTCGCGGTCTCTCACCATCTCCTCGACAACAGAGCCGTACTCCAGGGTCGTCAATGCACCCAGGCCATTGTCGATCGTTTTTAGCTGATTCGGTTGCTCATTGGGGAATAGCTCTGCGAAATAAAAAGTATTAGCACCGCGACCGGGGCTGTACCAAACAATATCCGTAGAGCCGTTACCATTAATATCGACCAGGCGCACCTCTTCGGGAGCAACATTGCCTTGGGCCTGGATCAGTTGTGGCTGGCTAAATTGGGCTAATTGATGTTGGTTGCTGTTCAGGCCCTGGTTAAGCCAGATGGATACATGGGTTCCATTCAGATACACCAGGTCAGCGCGGCCGTCGGCATTGATATCAGTAACACGAACATTCTTGAGGTTGTGTAACGTATCGGGACTATTGGCAAACACTACTGCGGGAGCAAAACCCTGCAGGCCACGGTTAGCGTAGTAAGCCGCGTAACCATTGCTAACCCAAACCAGATCAGGCAGACCATCTCCGTTCATATCCCGAAGAAAGACATTGGGATCACCCAAACGCATAGCTGCGGTGCCTGTGGGCATCGGCAATTGAATAGGCTGTGACCAGCCATCGGGGTGGTTCAGCTGCACCACATGGGATAAAACCTTACCGCTGCTATTGGTTATCGTCGCAAAGACATCGATACGTTTGTCATTGTTGATGTCCAGCATATCCACATGGGGACTATCGAGAGGAATATAGAGTCCATCTATAGCACCGCTATACTGCCAACTATAGTTATCATCAAGATGAAAGTAATGGGTACTACCAGAGCTATACTGCAATAGATTCACATCACCAGCGCCATCAATATCAGCCCAGGTGACCGAGTCACTGGAAATACGGCTGGTAGTGAAAGTATTCATTTCACGATAACTCTGCCATTGCGGCAGGCCATCTTTATCAGGACCTAAATTAAGCCAGTAAACGTCTTTATTCGGTGCCGTGTTAACAACATCTGGCAAACCATCCCGGTTAATATCCAAGAAGGCGACGTCGGGGTTATTCAGTGGTACCTGACTCGCAGCCGGCATCGGTGACATAAACACCTGATCCTGCTGATAGTGGGTGTAGCCATAGCGTACTGGTGGCAGGGTTACCGTAGATTCGCCCTCGCCTGCACTGGAATGGACTTCCTGTAACAAGGAGAGGCTTTGCCATTCCGTTAGCGGCTGATAGGAAAATTCGTATTTACGTAAGTGGCGCCCGGCAAATTGTGTTTCCACGCGCTGCAAGCGATAAGCGGTTTTAATCTCAAAACCCGCTTTATAATTTGTTAGGACGTCAGGGCGGTCTTCATAGTGAAACTGCACCGCCATATCGCCATTCGTATTATATTGAATCCTGTCCAGATAAATCTGAACGCCATCATCCAACTTGCGATATTGATAGTCGATACGATTGCCATGGGTATCTTCTACCGCCTCTAGATACCAGGAGAATACCGATGTGCCGTTGTTGCCACTGACTCGGCTATTAGAGTCTTGTCCCAAATACCAACGCAGGCCGTTGGATTGAGTCACCAGCCAACCCTTCGACAGACGCTCGTAGCGAGCAAAATCGCTGGCATTTTTGGTGCGATAAACACCGTCTTCCACCAGAACTAATTCTTCGCCCAGGTGATTGATAAACGTATCAAACTCATCAAACTCATCGGTGCGACCATCGCGGTCGTTATCCTGCCGATCAGCCTGACCCCACTCTGAATAATTAGGCAGGCCCTTGTCGGTTTGACGCTGGATATAGGGAATAACCAGTTTATGCCCCAGTCCTAATAGCCCGTTACCAAACCCGCTGTTGTATTCCAGTGATACATCCGGAGCCAGTCCATTACGCCCAGGGGGCACAGCCAAGTTCACTAGGCGTGAACTGGTGCCGGTATTTAAATTAGGGGTGAAAGCCTCACCGAGCCCGGAGATACTGCCCGGACCTGTCGGCAGATTGAGAACGGGTGCTTGCAAAGCGGTGTGTTCATTGGCGGCAACAGCAGCCGTAGATGACACAACCATGCAGCAAGAAAGCAATAAATTGCGCAGCATAAGCATCCTTGTTTTTAAAATCAGTGTTTCCTCAAAAAACACTTTAAAGACTCGTAGTATTTATCGATAGACTCCAGCGTGAGTCATGCTGTAAAAAATAATCTTCAATAAAGACGGCAACCCAGCAGTATGATTACTGCTCGGTTGCCGAATTAATATTCTAATTATTAGGCATTAAAAAAGAGAGTTAATGGACTACCGGCTCGCGCAGTAGTAACAATGGGCCAGTATCGCCATCGTCATCACAGGTATCTATATTTCTCGATTTGAAACGATGGTTAAAGATCAGCTCAACATCTTTAACCGCGTCAAGATCCACCAGCGAACCAAAGCGATCTGCCAATTTAATTGACAAGCGCCAGCCAGTAGCGGCGACACTACGCTCTTTAAAGACGCTAGTCATTGAAGAGCTGGAACCTGTGCCACTATTAAACGCATCCAAGTTCGCAGTCATAGAGACACGGTAGCTACTGCGGAAGGCCAGATTAGTTCTATCAGTAGTATCCCAGAATCGAGGTGTATGGGTGATAAATTCGTCCTGAATACCAACACTGTCCCCATTTTCCACCAGGGTTCCAGGAGTTTTACTGCGCAAGAAGCTGGTACCACCATAAGTTAGGTAGGCCGGAGTTTCTGTTTCACCACTGACGCTGTGTAGCAGAGGAATATTAAGTCCTACAGTTTCGATTTTATCCAGGTAATTACCGCCGGCTGCCAAGCAGGCGAGATCTCCATTACCCGCAATAACCGGCCCCAGGAAGAAGTTACTGCGCGGTAATTCTTTCACAGTACTAAATTCCACGGTTACCCAGGTATCACTGCCATATTTACGCGACAACAGGCGCAGCTTTTCCTGCAAAGCTTGCTGCGGGCTTAAACGAGGACCACCTTGTTGAGCAGGATCCGGATGGACGTAGGTCTGTGCAATACCGTTGATATCATCTACATAACCAAACACATCATCTTTCAGTGAGAAGGTATCCGTCGCCTGCTGAGTCCCGTTAAGGCTACCTAACTGATCAAAAGCCAGCATTTCACTGTAGAAATCCCTCAGTTCCTGGGCATTGCGTAATCGGAAGATATCTTCCTTTCTAGAACCAGTCACTGAACCCACAAATAACTCCTGCCACTTGTATTCCAGCGCACTAGCTGCATAGAACAACCACTTCTGCGCTTCTTCAAAGTGACGCTCCGCACGCAACATTTCCGTAGTCAGGCGGCTGGCATGGATCGGGTCAGCAAAATAACGTTCGGCCAGATTGGCATTAGTAGTGAACATCTGGTTCATAACCCGCTGTGCCTGATTCAGCATGCCGACTAAACGTTCTACTTCCTGCTCAACCGTAGCTTCCGCTTGGGCAATATCCAGCGCGATGGTATTTGCTTCCAGCCACATGGTACGCACGCGCGCTCGGCTTTCGACATCCAACAATTTATTGCTGCTGTCATTCAGTTCAGCTCGCTCTTCAGCGCCCAAGCGAATGCTCATTGCTTCCAGCTTACCAATTTCTTTAATACTTCTGAGATTGATATGACTAGAAACCACCTGATCAATACCTTGCTCCAACAGGCCTGAATCCTTTAGGTAGAATGCTTTGATTGCACCGCCTATTACTTTCAGGAAACCATCGCGTTTCCTGGATTTCTCCGCTTCTTTACGAATCTTGGTGATTTGCTTAGAAATGGATTCCTGCTTGGAGCCGTAATCCAGGATGATCTTCGACATACCGTCGACGATACCTTCCTCCTCCGCACGTCGCTCGATTTCGATTTCAATCGCACTCAGCAGGTCATCCATGCGCTGCAAGTTATTGCTCAGTGCAATTTGCGCAAGCTCAATATTGTTTGCCTGCAAGGCAATTTCACTACCCTGCTGTGCAGACTCTTCAACAATAATGCAGTCTTTGCTAAAGCAGTTACTCGGAAAATCCAGGCCCAACAGGCTGTACAGCCAGTTGCCCAACTGCTGGTGGCGGTCGGTATATTCCGTGGCCAGCTTGTCGGCACTGTGGCGGTAGTTCTCGTAGCTGGTTCTTGCGGCGGCGAGACTATTCTGTGCGGTGGCAATAGGGCCACTGCTGTCATTACCGAGGAAGTCACTCAGTGCATTGAAGGAATCAAACACTGTGTTGCCATCAATACCGTAACCCTGTACCAGCAACACTGAGTCCTGCGGCAGGCCCAGAATGTTGGTTTCGCCCGTGAGCCAGCTCACGGAGTTTTCCAAATCGCTGAGATGGGTTTGCCATGCATACACCGCTTCGGGCAGACCAGAGAAACCTTGCACCTGGGTAAAGTCGGTATTCGGGAAGATCGCACGCAATGATTGCTCTTTAGCAATCAACTCACTGCGCAGCGTATTCATCTCGTCAACCATTTGTGCCAGCAGGGTGGTATTGGTCTGTCCGGCAACGACGGCCAGACGCGCTTGCTGCACTTTAGTAGAAGCCAATTTACTCATCAGCTGATAGAGCATGGTGACATCTTTGTAACCGGTAAACAGTAATTCTGCTGGGGTTACATCTTTTTGTGCCAGGTCGTTGGGGTCGTAGTAGCGGGGGCTAATTTGACCACGGGAGGGACCCCATTGTGCTAAAAACTCCGGTGCATAGGTCAGCAGGGAGTTGTACTGCTCCAGGGCATCCTTCAACAACTGGTGTGCAGTTTCTATATGGCCAACTTCGACCTCTACCGCTTCGTTACGCAGGCGGCTAATACGGGCATTATCCAGGGCTTCATTAGCCAGGATCATTTCCGCTACCGCGCGATCGTAGTAAACATCCAGCGTGAAACGCTGCAGGTTTTCATTGTTGGGATGATGAGTGAGCTGCTCAAAAATAAACGCTTCCACATCTGTGGCGCGGTTACGTTCGGCAGTGTCATATAGGCTGGAAAACTCAACCGTGGCTTCACCACTGGCATAAGGGTTAATCACCGTATTGGTGTTGGTATCAACGATATACATCAGGTCCAGGTAGCGGAAGGCCGCTCTATCCCGGGAGAAAATACCCTGGGCAGGATTTTCCTGGGCCGCAGGTACCTGATCGGCTTCGTTGTAGTACAGCTGCTTGCGAATCTGTACCGTGGGATCCAGCTCCATCGTTACCGTGAAGGTATTACTAAAGTCGGAAGAGCCCGCTTTGTTCACGGCCTGTACACGATAATCGTGCGTACCGAATACTAATGGAGAGGCATTGTATTTATAGCTATTGCCAGCACCGTTATACACGGTTTTCCAGCTGCCATTATTCATACGTTGCTGCAGCAGATAACTATCAGTTTCGGCAACTGATGGCCAGCTTACGGTATACGCTTCGCCAGTAGAGGAAGGTACGGTGATATAACTAGGCGCTACAGGTGGCTTCAGCAACGCTACGGTGGCGCAAGCTTCCGGTGAATAGTTGGACTGATCTGTTGAGGTCAGTGCACGTACCCGGTAGCAGTGGCGCCCGTCTTGCAAGTTACTCAGCTGGTAGCTACGTGCAGTGCCGCGATAAAGCTGCTTATTTGCACTGTCTACCACTTGATATTCAACGGTAAGACCGCCTTTATTAATTTCTGTCCAGCTTAATTTTACTTTGCCATCCCAGCTACTAGTGGGTGCTGCAGACAGCACAGGTATACCAACAATACGATCCACTATAACGCTGACCGGTGAAGAGTAAACGGAGCAGGTGCCTTTAACATTACAAGCGCGCACCTTGTAGCTGTAGGTACCATTGCTAATGTCAGTAAAACTCTTGCTCAGGTCAGAACCATTGTAAACAGAGGAGCCATTGCCATCTACAACCTGGTAGCTGGTGGCAAACTGCTCAGCGTCCCAACTAAGCTCATATTTACCATCGAGGCTGGTGCCCGGATTTAATTTTGGCGACGGTTCGCCTGGGCGAATATAAACTTGCAAGTTGCCACTTTCGACATAGCTAGAGCACGTGGTATTACAGGCGCGTACTCTGTATCGATAGGTACTGCCATGAACCAAGAAGGAATCAGTTTTACTGGTTGCAGGGCCTGAGTAAACGCCTGACCAACTGCCGTTATCCCTGCTCTGTTGCAGTTCATACCGTGTAGCTGTGCTGCTGGCAGCCCAGCTGATGTTAACGCTGCTAGAGGAGGTATAACTGGGAACAGTGATAGAAGATGGGGTTGATGGCGTTTTCTCTACTTTGAGGGTCCCACCGGTTTTATAATCACTGCACATATTGGATGTACAGGCTCTTACGCGATATCGGTAGCTTCCATTGGATTTACCAGTTTCATTAAACTGGGTGCCAGATGAATTATAAATTCTACTCCAAGAACCCCCATTTATACTGCGCTCAAGCTCATAGCGGTTAGCTGCAGAACTTGATGACCAGCTTATGGAATATGAGCCATCACTATCAAAAGTCGGATAATTTATAGTAGAAGGCGCAGAGGTAACAGATACATCACGGCACACCTCTTTTGTACCCACACGTGCTGGTCGGTTAGTGCTAACCGTACCCGTTACACCCTCTGCTTTAAAGCAAAGAGAATAATTGCCATCGGCAGTTAAGCTGACTACTCTCGAACCGGATAATGGAGGAGATTTATCGATTATAGTCTCTTTTCCGTTGAGAACCTGAATAATAGAATAGACTTCCTGCCGTCTATACAACGTGGAAGGACCGAGATCATACTCTTTCCAATTAAGTGTAGCCTTTCGATTTGAGTAGCTGAGCGTGAAGCTTTTTGGTAACTCAAGAACACAAGCTTCTAAAAGGTTTGTACCCGGCTCAAATAGCTTCTCACATGAAGCCAGAACCTCTCCTGAAAAACCTGCAAGAGAAAAAAATCCCAAAGCAAACAACGAGCGAGAAAATTTTGATGATTTTGTCATATGAACATAAAACTCCCTTTACATCGATAATTTAAATTTATCATCACAAAATTATGCAATTACTAGATAACTGCCTCACTTTAAGGAAACTTTCAATGCCAACAACTAAAGCGGAAAGGCAGCAACTTATGAAAACATTTTCAATATAAATAATGAATAGAACAATAACACATGGTTATTTTCAAACCTTACTCCTAAAAATAGCTTGGAGGTTAATTACACTATGGCTGTGAATTATGAATTGACTCTTACCCTTATTTCTCAGATCACACTAAGAAAAGTTAATTTTTCAAAAGAATGGCAACTCAGTAACACTATTGATACTGGGTTGCCAAAAAAGCGCTCTAGTTATTAGACATTAAAAAAAGAATTAGTGGACTACCGGCTTGTGCAGTAGCAGTAGAGGACCAGTATCACCATCGTCACCACAAGTATCTATATTTCTCGACTTGAAGCGATGATTGAAGATTAACTCAACATCCTTAACCGCATTGAGATCTACTAATGAGCCATAACGATCTGCCAACTTGAGTGATAAGCGCCAACCACTGGCGGCAACACTGCGCTCTTTAAAAGCACTGGTCACTGTAGAAACGGAAGCTGCACCGCTATTAAACACATCGAGATTTGCAGCCATTGGCACTCGAAAACTGTTGCGGAATGATAGATTTGCTCCATCAACGGTATCCCAGAAACGCGGGGTATGGGTAATAAATTCATTCTGGATACCTACACTATCCGCACTCTCCATCAAGGTTCCCGGCGTTTTACTGCGCAGGAAGCTAGTGCCACCATAGGTTAGGTAGGCCGGAGTTTCTGTTTCAGCACTAACACTGTGCAGCAAGGGAATATTGAGCCCAATAGTCTCAATTTTATCCAGATAAGACCCACCTGCAGCTAAACAACTCAGATCGTTATTACCTGCAATAACCGGCCCCAGGAAGAAGTTACTGCGCGGTAATTCTTTCACAGTACTAAATTCCACAGTTACCCAGGTATCACTGCCATATTTACGCGACAACAGGCGCAACTTTTCCTGCAAGGCTTCCTGCGGGCTTAAGCGCGGGCCACCTTGTTGGGCAGGATCCGGATGGACGTAGGTCTGTGCAATACCATTGATATTATCCACATAGCCAAACACATCGTCCTTTAGAGAGAAGGTGTCCGTCGCCTGTTGAGTGCCACTGAGATTACGTAACTGATCAAAAGACAACATTTCACTATAAAAATCCCTCAGCTCCTGCGCATTGCGCAAACGGAAAATACTTTCCTTTCTGAAGCCAGTGACTGAACCCACAAAAGATTCCTGCCACTTGTATTCCAGGGCACTGGCCGTGTAGAACAACCACTTCTGTGCTTCTTCAAAGTAACGCTCCGCACGCAGTACTTCAGTCGTCAGGCGGCTGGCATGGATCGGATCGGCAAAATAACGCTCAGCCAGATTGGCATTAGTAGTGAACATCTGGTTCATAACCCGCTGTGCCTGATTCAGCATGCCAGTCAAACGTTCCACTTCCTGCTCAACCGTAGCTTCCGCTTGGGCAATATCCAGCGCAATGGTATTTGCTTCCAGCCACATAGTGCGCACGCGAGCCTTACTCTCCACACCCAGTAGTCTATTTGAGCTGTCGTTTAAGGTCGCGCGCTCTTCCGCCGCTAGGCGGGCGCTCTCTGCCTCCAATTTACCAATATCTTTAATCGTTTTTATATTGCGGTTGTGCTCAGCAACGGTTTCTGCGGTTTCTTTTACCGTTTGCGCTAGTTGAGCCCAATTTTGACTCACGATAGCTGCTACCGACTTCACAATCCCTTTAAACAGGCTACCCCGCTTTCTAGACTGTTCCGCCTTTTTGCGAATTTTGGCAATCTGCTGCTTAATTGAAACCTGCTTGGAGCCGTAATCCAGGATGATCTTCGACATGCCGTCGACGATTCCCTCTTCCTCCGCGCGTCGTTCGATTTCGATTTCAATCGCACTCAGCAGGTCTTCCATACGCTGCAGGTTGTTGCTCAGTGCAATTTCCGCAATATCGATATTGTTCGCCTGCAGAGAAATTTCACTACCGTTCTGCGCATCCTCCGTGACAATCACACAGTCCTCGGCAAAGCAGTTACTTGGGAACTCCAAGCCCAACAGGCTGTACAGCCAGTTGCCCAACTGCTGGTGGCGGTCGGTATATTCCGTGGCCAGCTTGTCGGCACTGTGGCGGTAGTTCTCGTAGCTGGTTTTTGCGGCGGCGAGACTATTCTGTGCGGTGGCAATAGGGCCACTGCTGTCATTACCGAGGAAGTCACTCAGTGCATTGAAGGAATCAAACACTGTGTTGCCATCAATACCGTAACCCTGTACTAGCAACACTGAGTCCTGCGGCAGGCCCAGAATATTGGTTTCGCCCGTGAGCCAGCTCACGGAGTTTTCCAAATCGCTGAGATGGGTTTGCCATGCATACACCGCTTCGGGCAGACCAGAGAAACCTTGCACCTGGGTGAAGTCGGTATTCGGGAAGATCGCACGCAATGATTGCTCTTTAGCAATCAACTCACTGCGCAGCGTATTCATCTCGTCAACCATTTGTGCCAGCAGGGTGGTATTGGTCTGTCCGGCAACGACAGCCAGACGCGCTTGCTGCACTTTAGTAGAAGCCAATTTGCTCATCAGCTGATAGAGCATGGTGACATCTTTGTACCCGGTGAACAGTAATTCTGCTGGGGTTACATCTTTTTGTGCCAGGTCGTTGGGGTCGTAGTAGCGGGGGCTAATTTGACCACGGGAGGGACCCCATTGTGCTAAAAACTCCGGTGCATAGGTCAGCAGGGAGTTGTACTGCTCCAGGGCATCCTTCAACAACTGGTGTGCAGTTTCTATATGGCCAACTTCGACCTCTACCGCTTCGTTACGCAGGCGGCTAATACGGGCATTATCCAGAGCTTCATTAGCCAGGATCATTTCCGCTACCGCGCGATCGTAGTAAACATCCAGCGTGAAACGTTGCAGGTTTTCATTGTTGGGATGATGAGTGAGCTGCTCAAAAATAAACGCTTCTACCTCTGTAGCGCGGTTACGCTCGGCAGTGTCATATAGGCTGGAAAATTCAACCGTGGCTTCACCACTGGCATAAGGATTAATCACCGTATTGGTGTTGGTATCAACGATATACATCAGGTCCAGGTAGCGGAAGGCCGCTCTATCCCGGGAGAAAATACCCTGGGCAGGATTTTCCTGGGCCGCAGGTACCTGATCGGCTTCGTTGTAGTACAGCTGCTTGCGAATCTGTACCGTGGGATCCAGCTCCATCGTTACCGTGAAGGTATTACTAAAGTCGGAAGAGCCCGCTTTGTTCGCGGCCTGTACACGATAATCGTGCGTACCGAATACTAATGGAGAGGCATTGTATTTATAGCTATTGCCAGCACCGTTATACACGGTTTTCCAGCTGCCATTATTCATACGTTGCTGCAGCAGATAACTATCAGTTTCGGCAACTGATGGCCAGCTTACGGTATACGCTTCGCCAGTAGAGGAAGGTACGGTGATATAACTAGGCGCTACAGGTGGCTTCAGCAACGCTACGGTGGCGCAAGCTTCCGGTGAATAGTTGGACTGATCTGTTGAGGTCAGTGCACGTACCCGGTAGCAGTGGCGCCCGTCTTGCAAGTTACTCAGCTGGTAGCTGCGTGCAGTGCCGCGATAAAGCTGCTTATTTGCACTGTCTACCACTTGATATTCAACGGTGAGACCGCCTTTATCAATTTCTGTCCAGCTTAGTTTTACTTTGCCATCCCAGCTGCTAGTGGGTGCTGCAGACAGCACCGGTATACCAACAACACGATCGACTTTAACTGTTACTAACGAGGAGTAGTTGGAGCAGGTGCCCTTGGCATTACAAGCACGAACCTTATAGCTATAAGAGCCATTGCTAACACCAGAGAAACTCTTACTTAAACCAGAACCATTGTATAGAGTGGAGCCACCGCCATCGACCAACTGATAACTGGTAGCAAACTGCTTGGTATTCCAGCTGACAGTATATTTACCATCGAGGCTGGTGGTGGTATTTAATTTAGGTGTTGGTACGCCAGGACGGAAATAGACTTCTAAATCTTTACTTTCTCGATAGCCAGAGCAAGTGGTATTACAGGCCCGTACTCTAAAGCGGTAAGTACTACCATGGCTCAGGGAAGAAACCGTTGTACTGGTAGATGAACCAGAATAAATATTGCCGGACCAACTGCCGTTATCCTTGCGTTGTTGTACCTCGTAGCGAGTAGCCCCGCTGCTGGCAGCCCAGCTGATATTAACGCTGCTAGAGGAGGTATAACTGGGAACAGTGATAGAGGTTGGGGTTGATGGCGTTTTCTCTACTTTGAGGGTCCCACCGGTTTTATAATCACTGCACATATTGGATGTACAGGCTCTTACGCGATATCGGTAGCTTCCATTGGATTTACCAGTTTCATTAAACTGGGTGCCAGATGAATTATAAATTCTACTCCAAGAACCCCCATTTATACTGCGATATAGCTCATAGCGGTTAGCTGCAGAACTTGATGACCAACTAATGGAATATGAGCCATCACTATCAAAAGTCGGATAATTTATAGTAGAAGGCGTAGAGGTAACAGTTACCTCACGACAGGTCTCCCTAGTAAATGGACGTCCTACAAATCCATTCCCATCTAACCCCATAACTCCTTCTGCCTTAAAACAAAAGGAATAAGTACCATTGGCTGTTAAATTAACAACACGAGAACCAGTTAAAGGCGGATAGTGATCTAAAACGGTCTCCTTTCCGCTAACTCTTTGAACAATGGAATTATCTTCATTTCTTATTTCTCCGCTCGATAGAGAATACTCCTTCCAGGCTAATGTCGCCTTGCGGTTCGAATAGCTGAGTGTGAAGCTAGCTGGCAAGTCTACCCTGCAGTCGTAAACAGTATTTCTCACCCCTAGAGAATGCTCACCATCCTTTATACATCCAGCCTGTGCGTTTTGTGGAAAAAAACCAAAAGACACAAACCCAACAGCAAATAGTGAGCCTGTCAATTTGAATATCTTTATCATGCTAAATATTAAATACTCTATTCATAAAATAACCTAACAAGCACAACGAAATATGCACAAAAACTTAAGCACAAGAAGGTTAAGATGATTAACGATGCACCTCACACAATGTGAGATGCACCTATTTATGAGATTAATGAACTACAGGCTTACGTAGTAGCAACAATGGACCAGGGCCATCATCGCCACCACAGTTATCTATATTTCTTGATTTGAAGCGGTGATTAAAGATCAATTCAACATCTTTAACCGCATTGAGATCTACCAGTGAACCATAGCGGTCTGCCAACTTGAGCGATAAGCGCCAGCCAGTGGCGGCGACACTACGTTCTTTAAATACATTAGTCACCGTAGAACTAGAACCTGCACCACTATTAAGTACATCTAAATTAGCGGCCATAGGAACCCGATAACTATTACGGAAAGCCAAGTTGGCTCCATCAACAGTATCCCAGAATCGAGTGCTATGGGTAATAAACTCATCCTGAATACCTACGCCATCCGCACTCTCCACCAGAGTTCCTGGTGTTTTACTACGTAAAAAGCTGGTACCGCCATAAGTTAGGTAGGCTGGAGTTTCGGTTTCACCACTAACGCTAAATGCAAGGGGGATATTGAGCCCAATAGTCTCAATTTTATCCAGGTAAGATCCACCTGCAGCTAAACAACTCAGATCGTTATTGTCTGCAATAACTGGCCCCAGGAAGAAGTTACTGCGCGGTAATTCTTTCACAGTACTAAATTCCACGGTTACCCAGGTATCACTGCCGTATTTACGCGATAACAGGCGCAGCTTTTCCTGCAGTGCTTGCTGCGGACTTAAACGAGGACCACCTTGTTGGGCAGGGTCTGGATGTTGGTAGGTCTGTGCAATACCGTTGATATCATCTACATAGCCGAACACATCATCCTTCAGAGAGAAAGTGTCCGTCGCCTGCTGAGTGCCACTGAGATTGCGCAACTGATCGAAGGACAACATTTCACTATAGAAATCCCTCAGTTCCTGGGCATTACGCACGTGGAAAATGTCTTCCTTTCTGGAGCCTGTCACTGAACCTACAAATGATTCTTGCCACTTGTATTCCAGGGCACTAGCTGCATAGAACAACCACTTCTGCGCTTCCTCAAAGTGACGCTCTGCACGCAACATTTCCGTAGTCAGGCGGCTGGCATGGATCGGGTCAGCAAAATAACGTTCGGCCAGATTGGCATTAGTAGTGAACATCTGATTCATAACCCGCTGTGCCTGATTCAGCATGCCGACTAAACGTTCAACTTCTTGCTCAACCGTAGCTTCCGCTTGGGCAATATCCAGCGCAATAGTATTTGCTTCCAGCCACATGGTGCGCACGCGCGCTCGGCTTTCGACATCCAACAGTTTATTGCTGCTGTCATTCAGCTTCGCTCGCTCTTCTGCACCCAAGCGAATGCTCATTGCTTCTAGTTTGCCAATATCTTTAATGCTCTTGAGATTGATATGACTAGAAACCACCTGATCGATACCCTGCTCTAGCGTGCTTGTATCTCCGGTGTAGTAGGCTTTAATTGCACCACCCACTACTTTCAGGAAGCCATCGCGTTTTCTGGATTTCTCCGCTTCTTTACGAATCTTGGTGATTTGCTTAGAAATGGATTCCTGCTTGGAGCCGTAATCCAGGATGATCTTCGACATGCCGTCGACGATACCTTCCTCCTCCGCACGTCGCTCGATTTCAATTTCAATCGCACTCAGCAGGTCTTCCATACGCTGCAGGTTGTTGCTCAATGCGATTTGCGCGATATCGATATTGTTTGCCTGCAAGGCAATTTCACTACCTTGCTGTGCAGACTCTTCAACAATAATGCAGTCTTTGCTGAAGCAGTTACTTGGGAACTCCAAGCCCAACAGGCTGTACAGCCAGTTGCCCAACTGCTGGTGGCGGTCGGTATATTCCGTGGCCAGCTTGTCGGCACTGTGGCGGTAGTTCTCGTAGCTGGTTTTTGCGGCGGCGAGACTATTCTGTGCAGTGGCAATAGGGCCACTGCTGTCATTACCGAGGAAGTCACTCAGTGCATTGAAGGAATCAAACACTGTGTTGCCATCAATACCGTAACCCTGTACCAGCAACACTGAGTCCTGCGGCAGGCCCAGAATATTGGTTTCGCCCGTGAGCCAGCTCACGGAGTTTTCCAAATCGCTGAGATGGGTTTGCCATGCATACACCGCTTCGGGCAGACCAGAGAAACCTTGCACCTGGGTGAAGTCGGTATTCGGGAAGATCGCACGCAATGATTGCTCTTTAGCAATCAACTCACTGCGCAGCGTATTCATCTCGTCAACCATTTGTGCCAGCAGGGTGGTATTGGTCTGTCCGGCAACGACGGCCAGACGCGCTTGCTGCACTTTAGTAGAAGCCAATTTGCTCATCAGCTGATAGAGCATGGTGACATCTTTGTACCCGGTGAACAGTAATTCTGCTGGGGTTACATCTTTTTGTGCCAGGTCGTTGGGGTCGTAGTAGCGGGGGCTAATTTGACCACGGGAAGGACCCCATTGTGCTAAAAACTCCGGTGCATAGGTCAGCAGGGAGTTGTACTGCTCCAGGGCATCCTTCAACAACTGGTGTGCAGTTTCTATATGGCCAACTTCGACCTCTACCGCTTCGTTACGCAGGCGGCTAATACGGGCATTATCCAGGGCTTCATTAGCCAGGATCATTTCCGCTACCGCGCGATCGTAGTAAACATCCAGCGTGAAACGTTGCAGGTTTTCATTGTTGGGATGATGAGTGAGCTGCTCAAAAATAAACGCTTCCACATCTGTGGCACGGTTACGCTCGGCAGTGTCATACAGGCTGGAAAACTCAACCGTGGCTTCACCACTGGCGTAAGGGTTAATCACCGTATTGGTGTTGGTATCAACGATATACATCAGATCCAGGTAGCGGAAGGCCGCTCTATCCCGGGAGAAAATACCCTGGGCAGGATTTTCCTGGGCCGCAGGTACCTGATCGGCTTCGTTGTAGTACAGCTGCTTGCGAATCTGTACCGTGGGATCCAGCTCCATCGTTACCGTGAAGGTATTACTAAAGTCGGAAGAGCCCGCTTTGTTCACGGCCTGTACACGATAATCGTGCGTACCGAATACTAATGGAGAGGCATTGTATTTATAGCTATTGCCAGCACCGTTATACACGGTTTTCCAGCTGCCATTATTCATACGTTGCTGCAGCAGATAACTATCAGTTTCGGCAACTGATGGCCAGCTCACAGTATAAGCTTCACCGGTAGAGGAAGGCACAGTGATATAGCTCGGCGCTGCTGGCGCTTGTAGTAAATCTACGGTGGCACAGGCTTCCGGTGAATAGTTGGACTGATCGGTTGAGGTCAGTGCACGTACCCGGTAGCAGTGGCGTCCGTCTTGCAAGTTACTCAGCTGGTAGCTGCGTGCAGTGCCGCGATAAAGCTGCTTATTTGCACTGTCTACCACTTGATATTCAACGGTGAGACCGCCTTTATCAATTTCTGTCCAGCTTAGTTTTACTTTGCCATCCCAGCTGCTAGTGGGTGCTGCAGACAGCACCGGTATACCAACAACACGATCGACTTTAACTGTTACTAACGAGGAGTAGTTGGAGCAGGTGCCCTTGGCATTACAAGCACGAACCTTATAGCTATAAGAGCCATTGCTAACACCAGAGAAACTCTTACTTAAACCAGAACCATTGTATAGAGTGGAGCCACCGCCATCGACCAACTGATAACTGGTAGCAAACTGCTTGGTATTCCAGCTGACAGTATATTTACCATCGAGGCTGGTGGTGGTATTTAATTTAGGTGTTGGTACGCCAGGACGGAAATAGACTTCTAAATCTTTACTTTCTCGATAGCCAGAGCAAGTGCTATTACAGGCCCGTACTCTAAAGCGGTAAGTACTACCATGGCTCAGGGAAGAAACCGTTGTACTGGTAGATGAACCAGAATAAATATTGCCGGACCAATTGCCGTTATCCTTGCGCTGTTGTACTTCGTAGCGAGTAGCCCCACTGCTGGCAGCCCAGCTGATATTAACGCTGCTAGAAGAAGTATAACTGGGAGCAGTGATAGAGGAAGGGGTTGATGGGGTTTTTTCTACTTTGAGGGTTCCACCGGTTTTATAATCACTGCACATATTGGATGTACAGGCTCTTACGCGATATCGGTAGCTTCCATTGGATTTACCACTTTCATTAAGCTTGGTGCCAGATGAATTATAAATTCTACTCCAAGAACCCCCATTTATACTGCGCTCAAGCTCATAACGACTGGCTGCAGAACTTGATGACCAACTAATGGAATATGAGCCATCACTATCAAAAGTCGGATAATTTATAGTAGAAGGCGTAGAGGTAACAGTTACCTCACGGCAGGTTTCTCTGGTCATTGGGCGCCCAATAAACCCAGGCCCAACCAAGCCCGCCTCCCCTTCCGCTTTATAACAAAAAGAATAAGTACCATTGGCTGTTAAATTAACAACACGAGAACCAGTTGAAGGCGGATAGTCATCTAAAACTGTCTCTTTGCCATTAAATGTTTGAATAAGAGAGTAATCTTCATGTCTGGTTTCTCCGCTGGTGAGCGTATACTCTTTCCAGGCTAATGTCGCCTTACGATTTGAATAGCTGAGTGTGAAGCTAGATGGCAATTGAACAAAACAGTCGTAAACAACCTGTCCCCTAGATCCACCTATAGAATGCTCACCATCAATCCTACACCCGGCCTGGGCATGTTGTGGCAAGAAACTAAAAGACACAAACCCAACGGCAAATAGTGGGCCTGTCAATTTGAATATCTTTATCATGCTAAATATTAAATACTCTATTCATAAAATAACCTAACAAGCACAGAGAGATATGCACAAAAACTTAAGCACAAGAAGGTTAAGATAATTAACGATGCACCTCACATAATGTGAGATGCATCTATTTATAAGATTAATGAACTACAGGTTTACGCAGTAGCAACAATGGACCAGTGCCATCATCGCCACCACAGCTATCAACATTTCTCGGTTTAAAACGATGGTTAAAGATCAACTCAACATCTTTAACCGCATTGAGGTCTACCAGTGAACCATAACGGTCTGCCAACTTGAGCGACAAGCGCCAGCCAGTGGCGGCGACACTGCGTTCTTTAAACGCACTGGTAATCGTGGAATTTGAACCAGTGCCACTATTAAGCACATCCAAGTTCGCAGACATAGAAACACGGTAGCTATTTCTGAACGCCAGCCCAGTTCCCTCAACGGCATCCCAGAATCGAGTGCTATGAGTTATAAACTCGTCCTGAATACCAACTCCATCCGCATTTTCCACCAGAGTTCCCGGAGTTTTACTACGCAGGAAACTAGTGCCCCCATAAGTCAAAAATGCAGGCGTTTCGGTTTCACCACTAACGCTATATGCAAGGGGGATATTAAGACCAACGGTTTCAATTTTATCCAGGTAATTACCGCCGGTTGCCAAGCAAGACAAATCACCGTTGTCGGCAATAACCGGCCCCAGGAAGAAGTTACTGCGCGGTAATTCTTTCACAGTACTAAATTCCACGGTTACCCAGGTATCACTGCCGTATTTACGCGACAACAGGCGCAGCTTTTCCTGCAAGGCTTGCTGCGGGCTCAGCCGCGGACCGTCTTGTTGAGCGGGGTCCGGATGTGCATAGGTTTGTGAAATACCATTGATTTTATCCACATAGCCGAACACATCATCCTTCAGAGAGAAGGTGTCCGTCGCCTGCTCTATACTTCCAAGCTTATGAAGTTGATCGAAGGTCAAAAGCTCACTATAGAAATCCCTCAGTTCCTGGGCATTGCGCACTTGGAAAATGTCTTCCTTTCTGGAGCCAGTCACTGATCCCACAAACGATTCCTGCCACTTGTATTCCAGCGCACTGGCCGCGTAGAACAACCACTTCTGCGCTTCCTCAAAGTGACGCTCTGCACGCAACATTTCCGTAGTCAGGCGGCTGGCATGGATCGGGTCAGCAAAATAACGTTCGGCCAGATTGGCATTAGTAGTGAACATCTGATTCATAACCCGCTGTGCCTGATTCAGCATGCCGACTAAACGTTCTACTTCCTGCTCAACCGTAGCTTCCGCTTGGGCAATATCCAGCGCGATGGTATTTGCCTCCAGCCACATGGTACGCACGCGCGCTCGGCTTTCTACATCCAACAATTTGTTGGTGCTGTCATTCAGCTTCGCTCGCTCTTCTGCACCCAAGCGAATGCTCATTGCTTCTAGCTTGCCAATATCTTTAATGCTCTTGAGATTGATATGACTAGAAACCACCTGATCGATACCTTGCTCTAGCGTGCTTGTATCTCCGGTGTAGTAGGCTTTAATTGCACCACCCACTACTTTCAGGAAGCCATCGCGTTTTCTGGATTTCTCCGCTTCTTTACGAATCTTGGTGATTTGCTTAGAAATGGATTCCTGCTTGGAGCCGTAATCCAGGATGATCTTCGACATGCCGTCGACGATACCTTCCTCCTCCGCACGTCGCTCGATTTCAATTTCAATCGCACTCAGCAGGTCTTCCATACGCTGCAGGTTGTTGCTCAATGCGATTTGCGCGATATCGATATTGTTTGCCTGCAAGGCAATTTCACTACCTTGCTGTGCAGACTCTTCAACAATAATGCAGTCTTTGCTGAAGCAGTTACTCGGGAACTCCAAGCCCAACAGGCTGTACAGCCAGTTGCCCAACTGCTGGTGGCGGTCGGTATATTCCGTGGCCAGCTTGTCGGCACTGTGGCGGTAGTTCTCGTAGCTGGTTTTTGCGGCGGCGAGACTATTCTGTGCAGTGGCAATAGGGCCACTGCTGTCATTACCGAGGAAGTCACTCAGTGCATTGAAGGAATCAAACACTGTGTTGCCATCAATACCGTAACCCTGTACCAGCAACACTGAGTCCTGCGGCAGGCCCAGAATATTGGTTTCGCCCGTGAGCCAGCTCACGGAGTTTTCCAAATCGCTGAGATGGGTTTGCCATGCATACACCGCTTCGGGCAGACCAGAGAAACCTTGCACCTGGGTAAAGTCGGTATTCGGGAAGATCGCACGCAATGATTGCTCTTTAGCAATCAACTCACTGCGCAGCGTATTCATCTCGTCAACCATTTGTGCCAGCAGGGTGGTATTGGTCTGTCCGGCAACGACGGCCAGACGCGCTTGCTGCACTTTAGTAGAAGCCAATTTACTCATCAGCTGATAGAGCATGGTGACATCTTTGTAACCGGTAAACAGTAATTCTGCTGGGGTTACATCTTTTTGTGCCAGGTCGTTGGGGTCGTAGTAGCGGGGGCTAATTTGACCACGGGAGGGACCCCATTGTGCTAAAAACTCCGGTGCATAGGTCAGCAGGGAGTTGTACTGCTCCAGGGCATCCTTCAACAACTGGTGTGCAGTTTCTATATGGCCAACTTCGACCTCTACCGCTTCGTTACGCAGGCGGCTAATACGGGCATTATCCAGGGCTTCATTAGCCAGGATCATTTCCGCTACCGCGCGATCGTAGTAAACATCCAGCGTGAAACGCTGCAGGTTTTCATTGTTGGGATGATGAGTGAGCTGCTCAAAAATAAACGCTTCCACATCTGTGGCGCGGTTACGTTCGGCAGTGTCATATAGGCTGGAAAACTCAACCGTGGCTTCACCACTGGCATAAGGGTTAATCACCGTATTGGTGTTGGTATCAACGATATACATCAGGTCCAGGTAGCGGAAGGCCGCTCTATCCCGGGAGAAAATACCCTGGGCAGGATTTTCCTGGGCCGCAGGTACCTGATCGGCTTCGTTGTAGTACAGCTGCTTGCGAATCTGTACCGTGGGATCCAGCTCCATCGTTACCGTGAAGGTATTACTAAAGTCGGAAGAGCCCGCTTTGTTCACGGCCTGTACACGATAATCGTGCGTACCGAATACTAATGGAGAGGCATTGTATTTATAGCTATTGCCAGCACCGTTATACACGGTTTTCCAGCTGCCATTATTCATACGTTGCTGCAGCAGATAACTATCAGTTTCGGCAACTGATGGCCAGCTCACAGTATAAGCTTCACCGGTAGAGGAAGGCACAGTGATATAGCTCGGCGCTGCTGGCGCTTGTAGTAAATCTACGGTGGCACAGGCTTCCGGTGAATAGTTGGACTGATCGGTTGAGGTCAGTGCACGTACCCGGTAGCAGTGGCGCCCGTCTTGCAAGTTACTCAGCTGGTAGCTGCGTGCAGTGCCGCGATAAAGCTGCTTATTTGCACTGTCTACCACTTGATATTCAACGGTGAGACCGCCTTTATCAATTTCTGTCCAGCTTAGTTTTACTTTGCCATCCCAGCTGCTAGTGGGTGCTGCAGACAGCACCGGTATACCAACAACACGATCGACTTTAACTGTTACTAACGAGGAGTAGTTGGAGCAGGTGCCCTTGGCATTACAAGCACGAACCTTATAGCTATAAGAGCCATTGCTAACACCAGAGAAACTCTTACTTAAACCAGAACCATTGTACAGAGTGGAGCCACTGCCATCGACCAACTGATAACTGGTGGCAAACTGCTTGGTATTCCAGCTGACAGTATATTTACCATCAAGGCTGGTGGTGGTATTTAATTTAGGTGTTGGTACGCCAGGACGGAAATAGACTTCTAAATCTTTACTTTCTCGATAGCCAGAGCAAGTGCTATTACAGGCCCGCACTCTAAAGCGGTAAGTACTACCATGGCTCAGGGAAGAAACCGTTGTACTGGTGGATGAACCAGAATAAATATTGCCGGACCAATTGCCGTTATCCTTGCGCTGTTGTACCTCGTAGCGAGTAGCCCCGCTGCTGGCAGCCCAGCTGATGCTAACGCTGCTAGAGGAGGTATAACTGGGAACAGTGATAGAGGTTGGGGTTGATGGAGTCAGCTCTACCTTTATGGTTCCGCCGTTCTTATAAGCACCACATAAATTCTTTGCGGTGTTACAGGCTCGTACACGATATTGGTAGTTACCACTAGAGCGGCCACTTTCATCAAAGCTAGTTTTAGAACCGTTATAAACCCTGCTCCAGGAGCCACTATTTACCCTACGGTAGAGCTCATACCGGCCTGCACCAGTACTGGAAGACCAGCTAACCTTGTAAGCCCCATCACTATCGAAAGTGCCGTAATTGATACTGGAGGGCGCTGCTGGTTGAAATATAACGTTAACGGTATGAGTGCCTAACTTAACCCTATTGAATCGGGAAGCAGGGCAAGATGTAACTTTATCTTCCCAATCATCAGGGGAGATAATATCTGGAGTACAGTGTTCATGCCAATACTCATAAAAGTATTTACCGGCAGAAGAAACGGTTACAGATTTAGTAGAGTTTGAACTGGAAAACCCATAGTCTAATGAAATATTCCGAGTAAAAGTTCCATTTTTATACTCTTTTAGATATACACCCATTATCCCAAGTGGCGCTACAGACTTATATGACAAGGAATATTTCCCATCAGTATCTGTGCTCGGCCCGCTCAAGGCAGACCCATAAGCAATAGCACTGGCACTTAAAACCTGCAGCACAAAAAAGTTACGAACAAGAGTCAACATGTTAAAAACCAAACGACAGAGATCTAAATAGATCGAAAAATAAAAACCTCAACCTCAAAAACAACAGCAAATAGAAGGCTCTTCACCTTTAAAGAACCCAAAAGCAGCTACTAAGAATAACAACACATGTGACTTTCCTCCCTTAAGCACCCATCATTCCTTTAAAGACAGTTTATTGCGGAATTCCCAACAATAAAATACACGCCGAATTCTATCGACGAGCATGGATCTCTTTCAAGAAAAATACGCCAATTATTTTATTTATTTTTATTTCCACACACAGAAAAAGGACATTAATAACCTCAAAATGGTACAAATATCCTATTTAAAAACTGAAAAATTGATTTTTCTCCACTAACCTAAAAGACAGGCAAGCTTAGCAAAAGCTTTTACACAAAAAAAACGAACAAAATTAAAAGCTCAGAAAACATTGAACAAATTCAATAAGAACAATTAAACACCCCACTCAAACCACCATCAAAACTTAAGAGGTTCCTGCAATTTAAAAAAACCACAATACAAAAATAATTACCCCGAACAAAAATAGCTTACATTTTCAACACCCTAAAAACATAGCAACATCAAAAAATCATATATAGGACCTTTAAGCACCGAGCAAGCATCAGCACTAAAGTTAATCACACTCAACCTTAAAGATTAAAAAATGTAATCTCATAAATCCTGCAATTAAAACAGCCTGCAGCAGCAAAGAAATGTAGTAGAGAAATGTAGTAGGGAAATACTTCTGGAGAGATACGCGCTACTTAAAAGTAACGCGCAATAAATCTAGCGGCCTAAAAATAAAACCAAAATAGCAATAACCAAACCAACCAACAACACCCATACTCCTCGAAGCATCAAAGAGCGAGCATACTCCGCTTCTTTATACCGCAACGCATAGGGAATTCCGGTAATCGGGCCAAGAAATATAGTGACAATTCCCCAAACCCAGTGCTTATTACCCAAGGCAGTCAATGCAGCCATTAGGCCCCCAAACCAACACAGGGTCACACCTATGACACATACTACCAAGGCGATTATGGACCACCACTGATTGGCCAGGAAAATTTCTACTATCTGTGTTTCTGTCATGGCACTCTGCCACTCCCTATTACTACTTGATCATTGCAAATTTTCAGGCCCTTTTCACAGCTTGATAATGCTGCTTCCAGATAGCCCAAATTACCCACGATTTGCTATGGGCACAGCCGCTTTCAAACCGATAGCGCTGTTAGCGAACAATAGTAACCTTAAAGGGGGACAAATGGTCCCCCCAAAAGTAATCAGGAGTGTGTGATCACTTACTCTCCGGAAAATTCAGTGACCAGCTCCAGGCCGGTTATGTTTCTGGTCTCATTGGCAAAGCTATAGTATGTGGGCTTTTCATCAATAAATATCTGATGGGTCATTGTCACTTCAGGGGGAAGTTCGAAGATACCCGCAGGAACTGAATACTGCTGGGTTTCCTTTAATCGGTAGAAGAGATGGGAGCCACAATTGGAACAGAAACCGCGTTCAGCCCAGTCCGAAGAGTCAAATACAGATACATGCTCCTCACCAGAGATTTCCACACTGGTCTGGCAGTCCACTGCCAACAGTGGACCACCGCTCCACTTTTTACACATGCTACAGTGACAGACTCCAAGGTCAGAAGAAGGCAGCTCGGCCTTGATGGTCACAGAACCACACAGGCAGCTTCCCTGTACTGGATTAGTATCACTCATATTTTCCTCTCTCTTCTGTAAAGCTATAGAAGCGTACACTTACTAACTGTTGCCACAGGGCAATCTAAGACTCATAAAACTTACAACGGCGCTTGAACCAGTTAATTCTTTTAGTGTGATTCTCTGGGCAGTTTTCCATACACTGGCTACCAAGCGCTTTCAGGGTGATTGCCTCTGGGTAATTTGCCACTACTTCCCCCGCAACGATATGACGAAAACCTGGTTCGTCTGCCGTAATAAGAAAGTGGTTTTCTTTATTACCAATTAAGATTTTTTCTCTGGCCATAGCATAAACTTGGAATTCCCACATCCCCCAGGAGCTCCATTTATTCATAACCAGGCATGTAGACATGGTTTTTAGAGGCTGCTGCTGCTGCTGCTGCTGCTGCTGCTGCTGCTGCTGCTCAATAGCAAATGAAGAACTTGAGAACAGCAGTAGGAAAAATATAATTATTCTCATATTCAATCCCTGAATACTTATAGCAGTAAATAAGTTGACAGATAGTCGCAATATCAGTAGTAAATAGCACTACCCAAAGAGAGGTATACTCATCCCAACTATGTCACAAAAATGAGAAACACTTCAAGATATGATAATATGATTTACCTTTTGGGCATTTATAACCCAAACTTCACTGAAAAAACATAGAAATATCTTGCAAATTTTATTGATAAATAAAGCAAGCTAGAATATAGAAAGTATTTCATTTATTAATAACAACATATCTCCACACTGATAAATATAGCCACTTAAACTTCTACTAAACACTCATCCAAAAGGAGATATATCTCCAGCATAGAGAATAAGGCACCCCACCAAATATCAATTTTCTTTAGAAATATATCACTGATATTAATTAGAAAATTCAACTCTTGGATCACCAAAGTCACGCCCCATATAATCCGGTGCGCAAGGAATAAGCTCAGCAGCCGGGATACCTGCATCAATCAAATAGCGCTCAACTTTTCGACTGCGCTCTAAGGCTAGCTTCTCAAATTCTTCACGCAAGAAAATCGGCGGCCTACGATAGAAATTTGATAAAAATCTGCGACTACCGCGTAGACCAATTGTTGAATTTGGGTACATTGCATTCCAATCCCTGGCATTGGCAATACCACAAACACCAGGACGGGCATCTGGATGTTTATGTAACACTGCAACCATTTGCTGAAGTTGTGCCAACGCCAATTCACTTAACTTCGCACTGCCTGGAGCAAAATCAATAGAATCAAAGGACTTCGCCATAAATCGCCCCCAGGCCAATTTAGCCAACAGATAAATACCATAGGGGGTGAAGTAACTAAATAAAGCATCCATAATGGCTTTATGTAATAACTCGCTGAAGACATACTCCATAGAAAACTTTGGATCGCGGATATTGCCGGTTACGGGCATACCAAATTTCACATTCCCCTTACCATCTTTTAACAACCAAAGGGCAAGGTTCAGAGGGATAAACCTCCTCTTAACTGGTAACTGATCATCTCTTCGTACACGCCGAACCTTTATTTTTTCCAACACCACATCGGCAAAGGCATTTAATTGATTTTCATAGACATGGATATTCACCACCGCATCCATCTGCCCCTGCAGTATCTTGAAACCAAGTAGCTTGGCCATATAAGGCGTAGCCGGTATCAGGTTTACATTAGCCAGGTAACCGGTCAGATCCGCATTCCATTTTTTTTGTCCCAAATAGTCTATTGTCCCGCCTAATTGAATATCGCCAAATCCACCGGGGCGGCCATTCGCGACAACCACAGCTGGAGGATGCTCCCCCACATTACTGATATCGCTGAGATTAAGATTGATATCGCGTACCGGCAGCCGTGCACGAAACTCATGTTTCCGATCCACCCAGGTAAAAGTACCATGGCGCAGGTGGATATCACCAATATGGTATAAGAGTGGAGGTCGGTGTTTTTTCTTCCTATGCAGATATTGATTAATCGGTATCCCTCGCAGTTCGGCAATCTCCCAGGTTACCGGAAACTGACCCTGCTCATCCCTCAACAAGATAAAACGTGGGCGCAGGAAATCGATAAAATCAATCGTCAATAACTCCATACGCTTATGGAAACTCAAGCCTTTAATATGCAACAGTCTAAAGTCCCCAATGGTACTGTGGCGTTCAAACTCGGGAACACCAGGATCCCGGTTGAAGAAATGGAAATGTACGGCCTCCCCCCAGGCGAAGTACCATTCTTCTGAATTCAGAGAAAAGTGGGAAATTTCAATACTTTCCCCCTCTACTAATAATTCGCCTCGAGGTGAAAAAAGATCAATATTCTCAACCTTAAACAGTGGAAGAGTTAGCCCGTGTACGCCATTGAAGTTACCATCCAACTCAACGGCTCCGAGTTTGAAGCAATGAATCCCTTGATCAAAATAACCGGCAGGAATACAGCTGGCGATACTCAGAAGCCGTAGTTGTTGTACTCCTAGAGATCGTCCCTCCAAACGCAATTGCTCCACTTGCAATCTCTGCGTCTTCAACAACGGGAAAGACAATGCTTGCGTAAAGCCCTTCTCATGCATTTGTATTTCCGCCACACTGATGTCCCTGAGCAGAAAAATCCTTCCGGTCGCCTCTTGTAGACTTTCCATACCTCCCAAGCGTAATTGGCTCAACTGATAACAAGGGGCAATATTTTTGTCTTTCAAAAGTCCGGCGGGTAAACAGCCACTAGCACCCTGCACCCGTACCAGTGCCTCCCCCTCAAAAGAGATATTATCCAGCTGAAATTTGGGTATTTTAATTGGCTCAGTATTTTTGCGTGGAATAGAGAGACCAGCTAAATGTAAGGAGCCCTCAAGAGTAAAAGGCCGACTTAGGGATACGCGCTGCAAACCTGGCATATACAGCTCATCGACGCCATAACAGCTCCGCGTATCTCCAGCTCTGGATCGCTCAAGCCTTTCTATCGTTACAATCTTGCCGGAGTCTGGCAGGCACACCCGGGTATTGAGAATCTTTAAGTCGGCAACAGAAAAGTCCTTCCCACCATTCCAGTTGACTCCCCGCCAACTCAACTGTTGCAGGCCTGCCTGCAGGAAATCTCTACCTTTTTGCCAAAAAGCGATTGGACCAGTGTAAACAGCGCCAGAACTAATCCGATCAATGCTACTTTCAAAGCCGATACTAATTGGGTTACCCGTAAATTTTATCTGTGGTGTTTCAATACAGTCAGCCAGGTTTGCCCTATCGATTTCACTAGGGAACAGGCGCTGTAAACCACAAACTAAGATATTGTCGATCGTTAAATCGTAGAGATCGATGGAGCCGGGGGAAAAATAAATCCGAGGAATGTCAAGTTTTGCAAACTGCCAAATGGGCTCGGCAGAGGCAGCACGGGTAAATTCCGTCATTCCCAGTGACACCCCACTGCTATTGATAGAGTGCAAGTCCCGACTGTATATACAATGGGGGAGTTTTCCCATTATGCCCTGTCGCTGTGGTAGACAAGCCAAAAGGGACACTGCAGACAGCTTGTCAAACTTTATTTCTGAAGTGGCAGCACCATTGCGGGACCAGAGAAATTCTAATTCTGGCAGAGAAAGCTGTTGAATATCCAGTGCAGCTATTCCGTCCATCTCCAGCAGTTGAATCTGAGCAATGCTGGAGTCATTCAAATTGGCCGATGCTTGCTGTCGACCAAACTCCAAGTGGAAGGCTTCGCCTAAATGCAATTTCTGAAGGTCTATACAGCGAATGTGAATATCAGAAAGTACCGCGATATCCGGTAGGCAAATATCCAGTATTTCCAGTGCACTTTCAGGCAATGCGATATAAGTGCTGAGCGCCGCAGACGGTAAATAACGGATTCTAACTAATGGGAAATTCAGGTCTTCAATATTTAGCAGGGAGCGATTTTGTGTCGTGTGTGCCAGAGCACGCTCGATAGAAAATTCTGCAGTGGCAATATCAAAGCCTCCGCGCCAAGCAATGCGAAGAGGCTGTTGCTGGCGCAAGTCACGAAAGTCAAAGCAAGTGGGCATTTTCTCAAGCGGCAGGGAGTCCCGGTAAATTAACCGTGCCCAAGAATCTGGTAAGCAACCATCTAAGCGCTGCAAACTGGCATTTTCCAATTTGAAGTTTGGCGCATTGACACTGGCCATTTGGTTACTGGCTTGAGGCCCCTGCTCCTCTAGATTGCCCTTCTCCGTACCATAATCCGCGTCTATCGGGCCGATACTTGATGCCATGGCGCTGGCAGCCCAGGGGTCTTCAACGGCTTCGCGGCGAAAATATCCGCTGCCATTGGCCATTTTCTGTACTAAAAGCCCTTTATTACCGCTGGGGCTATCCCCCAACATAAGTCGTTGCACCCCCAATTTGCCAAAAATGGCATACCCATCCTCACCCGTTTGCAGGGCAAAGTTACCCTGTCCCTTAAGACTGTTGAGTTGGGCGCACAAGGGCCCCAAGCCCTCAGGCAGCAAGCCACGCGATAAGCAGCCAGACAAGGATTCCAGGGAAAAATCCTGAATTGAGTAAGGTGTATCTAATGCTAAAGTGTCGATACCCTCCCACTTTAATTGACGCAGTCGCAGCCTCTCTTCTGCCAATCCCTCTAGCTGCATCTGTCCCAGATACATTGGCCCACTAGCAGCTCCCCATGGAATCGACTTTGACTGCGAACCAAAACGCAGCGCCACTTTTTCCTCTCCACGCAAGCCCACCAAGCGCACGCAGTGATCGGGTTTACCCCACAATTCACCGGGCACACAGCCGCTGGCACTATCCACCGATAAACTGCCCACTGAGAGAATTCGGCTGGCCTTATCAAACTCCAGTGGACCCAGCCGAGCTTGCGATGCTGTCAGAGGCTGCCTGTGAGGCTGGGCGACATCCACATAGCGCACCTGTTGGGCGCGACTGGGACCGGTAACTATTTTGAGCGGTTGATTCCAGTCAAACTTGGTAGGACCGGGGAGATTCAGGGTGGTGGCTCGCACACAAAAGTGGTGTTTGGCATCGCGCAAGTGCTGTGGACACCAATCGAAGGCGGTAGCGCCCGCACGACGCCAGCGCAACCGTTTAATCGGGCGAACATAATCAAAATCGCGGATAGTAATGGTTTCTGCGCGCCAGTCCTGCCAACGCTGATCGCTGCGCCGCAATAAAACACCTTCGCCACTGGCACGACGCCACTGCGCCATAGCGACACGACCAAAATCAAACTTTAAATCCCCTGCAGCTTTCAAACGGCGCGCTGCGGCGCAGTGACCGATCAGGCGCTGTAATCCGTGAATCGCATCGGCCCACTGTTGTGGCGGGCAACTGGAAAAAAATTCGGCGTGGAAGGCATCCGCTTCGGTGCGCAAACTAGGCCAACGAAAATCCCCTGACTTCATCTGCAGATGCGCCAAAGTCGTGTTATATCGCGCAGACTTTCTCTCTCTGGCTAATAATTCGTGTAATTCAATCCCAGCAGCGGCAATATCAACTTTTAGGGGAACGTTTCCTTTGCGCCACAGCCCCAGGGTGAAATCCCGCGCTCTTATATCGCCAATGTAAACGCAGGAGGCTGTAGACCAGATGGGCTTGTGTAAATAGCAGAGTTCGCTATTACGAATTCGTGCTCGCTCGATTGCCAGCTTAAAATCCCTATCCTTGCGCTCAACCTGTGCCAAATCCCAGCCGCCCACCTCCCATTCTCTGCGCCATTCTCCCGGCACAGATTGCAGATCCATATAGGCGCCACTAATAGAGACTCGAGGCAGATTGGCGCGACCACGCAGCAACTGCCACCAACTGTAATCCAGCAGAATTTCCTGGGCGGAAAACCCTCTCCCTTCGCGGTTGATTGCACGCGCATCCACAAGCAACAAGCTTAAATCCAGCAGAGACACTCGAAAGTGTTGCGCCTGAAAATCCAGTCCGCGTTCGGCCATCCATGTACTGGCCTTATCGCGTACCAAACCGGAAAGCACGAATGAAAAGCCTTCCAGCAATAATAATCCGCCAATCAACCACCACAGCAGGTGATGAAAGCGGGCATTATGACGGGCAGGCTCTGTTGGCATTGGAAAAATCGCGCCGCGAAATGAGTTGAACGCAAGCTGCAACGACAGCCAAGCCCATAAAGTAAAGACCAGCCCCACAGTTTTTTTTACCCTGGCGTCGCGATTCGCGATAATGAAGGCTGACGTCGTGTGATCAGTCTCGCCCCAACTCACGCTGTCTAAAATTTATCCAGAAGTGAATTTGCACGGCGGGAGAATTTGGCTGGCGGGCAATGGCTTTACCCCAGCAACTGTTGCAGAAATCAGTAGTGAGCAAAAATGCAGGAGCATCCTAACTACCAGGATATCGTTCTGGTCGGCGGTGGCCACACCCATGCCATTGTGTTGCAAATGTGGGCAATGAACCCGCTGCCGGGTGCGCGCCTGACATTGGTTTCTCCACAAATCCAAACCGCCTATTCCGGCATGTTGCCGGGGATGGTAGCGGGCCACTATTCACTGGATGACACCCATATCGATCTGGCGCGCCTGTGTCGCGCTGCAGGCGCTCGTTTTATTCAGGCCTGTGCCCACCATATCGACGTAAAGGCGCACACGGTATCCCTGCTCGGGCGTCCACCATTAGAGTACGACCTCTTGTCCCTGGATGTCGGTGCCACCCCGGTGCGTGAGCTGCCCGGCTCAGAATTGGCAATCCCCATCAAGCCTATCGGACATTTTTACAACTTCTGGCAAAAACTGCAGAGACATGTACAGAAAAATCGCACATCTCTGCGTCTGGGTATTGTCGGCGGCGGTGCCGGTGGTTGCGAACTGGCCATGGCAATGGCTCATAGCCTGGAGGAGCAGATCTATTCCGGGCGCGTACAAATACACCTGATACACGGAGCTGATGAAATCCCCCAAGGCTATCCTTTCCTCGCGCGAAAACTAGTGGCCCGTGAGCTCGATAGCCTCGGCGTAGAGATACATCACAACTGGCCGGTATCAGAAATTACTGAGCAGGGCGTACGCAGCAACAATGGCGAGTTACTCAACCTGGATCAGGTGCTGCTCTCAACCAACGCCTGTGCTCCCCCCTGGCTGGCGGATTCCCAGCTAGCTCTGGACGATAAAGGCTTCGTAGTAGTAGACCGTAAACTGCGTGCCCAGGGACATCAGGAAATCTTTGCCGCCGGTGACGTGGCCAGTTTTTCCGCCGGGCCACTGCCCAAGGCTGGTGTCTACGCAGTGCGGCAAGGGCCGGTGCTGTTTCACAATCTGCGCGCCACTCTCACCGGACAGCTATTGAAAAATTACCGACCGCAAAAGCGCTTTCTGAGCCTGTTGGCCTGTGGCGGCAAGCGCGCGGTTGCGGTGCGCAATGGACTTGCCGCAGTGGGAGCCCCCCTGTGGCGCTGGAAAGACCATATTGATCGCAACTTTATGCAGCGCTTTAGCGATCTGTCCATCAGCATGGAAGAGATGCCGAGCGCCCAACCTCGCGAGATACTCAACCAGCGCCAGGGCATCTCTCTGGCGAGCATGCGCTGCAATGGCTGCGGTGCCAAGGTAGGCCCTGAAGTACTACGCGGCGCCCTGGCCAAGCTTCCCATACAGCAATCTGAGTACCTACTGCGCGGACTTGGAGATGATGCCGCCGTGATGGACCTGCCCGCCTCGCAATTATTGGTGCAGAGTTCCGACCAACTGCGCGCCCCGGTTGCAGACCCCTGGCTGTTCGGGCGACTTGCCGCTTTGCACGCACTCTCTGACCTGTTCGCTATGCATGCCCGCCCGGTGAGTGCACAGGTATTGGCCACCCTGCCCACCGCGGCAGAAGAAATCACCCAACGGGACTTACAACAGCTGCTCGCCGGTACGATTTACGAACTCAACCGCCACCATTGCGTACTCTCCGGTGGCCACACTGCCGAAGGAGCGGAGATGCAGTTGGGCCTCACTGTGAACGGCCTGGCTGAGCGCGAGCAACTGCTGGAAAAATGTGGGGCTCACACAGGAGACTGTCTGATATTGAGTAAACCCTTGGGCATCGGCACCATTCTCGCCGCCGAGGGGATGGGGGAAGCCAAAGGTCGCTGGCTGCAAAAGACATTGGAGACCATGCTGCACAGCAATGCCGCCGCTTCCGGGGTTTTCGCCCAGCACGGCGCCCACGCTCTCACTGATGTCACGGGCTTTGGTTTACTCGGCCACTTATTGGAAATGCTGAAACCCGATGGGCTCAGTGCCACTCTAATCGCCGAGCCGCTGCCACTGATTCCCGGCGCCCGTCAGTGCATTGAGCGCGGCTGGTTATCCAGCCTACAACCGCAGAACGCCAGTGCCTATTCCTTTGTGGAAAACCCCCGGGAGTGGCAATCCCTACCACACTGGGCGCTACTCACTGATCCACAGACCTGTGGTGGCCTGCTCGCCGCTGTTCCTGCCAGTAAGGCTGAAGCCTGCGTTCGCGCCCTACTACAGAGTGGCTGCAGCCAGGCCGCCATCATCGGAGTGATCAACACTAGGGGCAACCCCCAGCCAAAGATACGCCTGCGTCGGGATGGCCACTGGCGGCAGTTAATCACTCACAATAGCGAGGCGGAACACAGCCAAGTGTAATCATTCCGCTTTTATTTCTATTTATCATCACTTGTTCGGGCCTGTTGATATCACTGCCAATGCGGAGGATACTGGCAGCAAAACAAGCGCCGCTAACCATGTATTGCGGCGATAGGTCTTCACAGATTGGGGAGTCGGCTTATTAGTAATCGACAGGAAGACCACCCACCATGAAAAAAATTGTGATCATCGGCGGCGGCGCTAGTGGGCTACATCTAGCCACGCGGCTCGGGCACTATTTCAGTTTTACCCCGTTCATGGGAAAAAGACGCAACTCTCCCACAGCACAAATTACTCTGGTCGATAAGAATCGTACCCATATCTGGAAGCCCCTCCTCCATCAAGTTGCCGCTGGCGCATTAGACGCCAATATGGACGCCCTTAACTATCAAGTACACGCCCGCGCTAACGGCTATGAATTCCAGCTCGGCGCGCTACAGTCTCTCGACAGAAAGCGTCGAGTTGTCACTTTGGGGGCGGTGTTGGATGACGAGGGCCATGAGTTGGTGGCTTCTCGCGAACTGGAATACGATTATTTAGTTCTCTGTATCGGCAGCAAGAGCAACGATTTCCACACTCACGGCGTACGTGATCATTGCGTCTTTCTCGACAGCAGTGAGCAGGCACAGAAATTCCACCAGCAGCTTCTCAATCATTTTTTGCGCCTGGAAACCCACACTAAGAACAGCTTGCAGATTGCTATAGTTGGTGGCGGCGCTACCGGAGTGGAGTTGTCGGCAGAGCTGGTGGATGCAAGCAAGCAGATGGGCAACTATGGGCGAATCAGCTCGGACGCTATTGATATCACCGTAGTAGAAGCCGGACCGCACCTGCTGCCGGCCCTGCCGGCGCGCTTGGGCAATAACGCCGAGCGCGAACTGAGTAAAATGGGAGTGCGCGTACTCACCGGTTGCAGTATCGCGAGTGCCAATCCCACGGGTCTCACCACCGGTGACGGCATGGAAATTCCCGCAGCGATTCGCGTCTGGGCCGCTGGGGTCAAGGCTCCCGATTTTCTCAACCGTCTCGATGGGCTCGCCACTAATCGCCTCAATCAAATAGAGGTGAAAACCACACTGCAAACTCAAACTGATCCAAGTATTTTTGCCATGGGAGATTGTGCCAGTTGCGTCGATGGTGACGATCAGCGGGTACCGCCGCGCGCTCAAGCAGCACAACAGATGGCCAAACTCACCGCCTCCAATTTGATCGCTTTGATTGAGAACAAACCCCTGGAACATTTTTACTATCGGGATCGAGGCTCCCTGGTTTCACTGAGTAAATACACTGCGGTAGGAAATTTGATGGGCACCCTGGTAAAAGGCAGTCTCACCATAGAAGGGCGTATTGCAGGTTTTGCCTACCGCTCACTCTATCGCATGCACCTGGCGGCAATCCACGGCTGGCCAAAGGCGATGTTGCTTTATCTCATTGGACAGGCCAACCGCGCGGTGAGCCCTCGTCTTAAATTACACTGAGGAAACCAAAAAAGTTATCTCAATAAATTAAGCGGTCAATCTTGGCCGCTTTAACTTGGCCATCTGATTTATGCCTATCAACCGTAATATTTTTCTTGCTCTACATAACTAAAGCTTTCAGGCTTTCGATAGAATATTGATCTCCGTAAACTGTCGAATATATTTCTATGCCCTAATCACAGCAGCTTGGCGAAATTATTTCCTATGCAATATCAACGTATCGTGGTGCTGACCGGCGCCGGTATCTCCGCAGAATCTGGTATCCGTACTTTTCGCGGGGCCGACGGCCTATGGGAAAACCAACGTATCGAAGATGTCGCTACCCCCGAAGCTTTTGAGCGCAATCCCCAGCTGGTACAGCGTTTTTACAACGAACGTCGTCAACATCTAATATCTGGAGATGTAGTACCCAACGCAGCTCATCAGGCTTTGGCCGCACTGGAAAAAGAATTCACAGGGGAGTTTTTGTTGGTTACCCAAAATATCGATGACCTCCATGAGCGCGCCGGCAGTCATCATCTGATCCATATGCATGGCGAACTGCTCAAAGCGCGCTGCAGCAGCAGCGGCCAGCTGTTTTCCCTGCGGGAGGATCTGTTGGTTAGCGATCACTGCAACTGTTGTGGACTATCAGGTACCTTGCGCCCCCATGTGGTGTGGTTTGGGGAAATGCCGCTGCAAATGGAGACGATTTACGAAGCCCTGAGCCAGTGCGACCTGTTTATCAGTATTGGCACCTCCGGCAATGTCTATCCGGCTGCCGGATTTGTAGAATGTGCCAACCTGGCGGGAGCACACAGTGTGGAATTAAATTTAGAACCCAGCAGTGTGGGTGATGCTTTCACCGAGCACCGCTACGGACCGGCCTCGGCGATTGTTGGAGATTTTGTGCGCGAGCTGCTCGACTAGCGTATACACAACTAAGCGGCTACTGCGTTTGCGAAAGTTCAGCTACGTGATGTTGTCTGCTGTCCTTACCGTAGCGTTGTAACAGAGTGGTTACCTGGCCTCGATCACGAATAACAATATAGAGGCGATCGTATTCATTGGATTCTCTAATTGGAGCACCTTGTTCCCCTCCGAGAAGGGCCACCATTTCCGGCGTAGTATTACTATGCCCAACGACCAAGATTCGATCGCCGGCCTGGTCCAAATCCACGGCAAACTCTTTTAATTTACGGTAATCATAGCTTTGTACCGGCAAACCTCGCTGTTCAGCCAATGGGCGGGCAGTTTCCCTGGTGCGAGTAAAATCGGTGCTGTATACCGCATCAATTTCCACACCTTTGAGTATCCGCGCCAACTGCTCGGCACGGGCCTTGCCAGCTTTTGCTAGTTGTGGATCTTTGCCAGCATTAGGCCCCAGCTCTTTTTCCCCATGGCGCACCAAATAAATAACCTGGCTATTGGTCTGGCTATTGGTATTTGATGTCGCGCTTTCCGCCCAAGTGTTGACCCAAGGCGAACTTATAAAGCCAATGATTAGCAGACTGGTAATTCGGGTAAACACAAGAAGATGCTCTCAATCCAATAATGATTGGAGGTTATGCAAAGGATATAGGGGCAGTAAACCCATATTCGATGAAATACAGGAGAATGCGTTTAAATTTTTAAGAAATGTAAAGAATACCCTGGTGGAGATTATCCAGCACCGGTATTACCGATGCTGGATAGGAAACCTGAGCAGAATTAGATCTTCCACTCTTTAACGGTTTCCAGACCGTATTCATCGATCCACTGGCTCAGCGCTTTAGGGTTGCGCTTTTTCTTCTCTACAGTGGCACCGGTATACGGATTGCGGTAGTGACCGGTTTCCAGCTTGGGCTCTGCAGACTTGCTCGCAGTAGCTGCAGCACGGCGGCCGCGACGGGGGCTATCACCCTCTTTTTTCAGGTGACGGGCAACGCGAGACTTAAGAGTCTGTACGTAGTCAGGAGCGTCTTCATCATTCAGCTGGTCTACCAGCCACTCAACGACCTGGCGGCCACGTGCAACGAAGAATTCCTCTTCTTCCATCTGATATTCGGCAGCCAGATTAACCAGTGCCTTATCAAACGCGATAACGCCATCTTTTTTGCGTTCTGCCTGAGCCATTTGCTCCTGCAGTTCTTCGATTCTTGCCTGATGCTCGGCAATTTGCTGTTCGAGTTGTTCGTATTCCTGGAACATTCAATAAACCTCAACGACGGTTATTAAAAATACAGAGAAAACACTGTGGCGGAGGCCGACACAGAGTCGAGTCCGGTTATTCGAAATATCAAAATTGTTAACAGCACCACTAGCCGATTACTGGCGGTTAAGTGATGTTATATTCGGCATATTACGAATTAGCCGAATGAAAAACGAGATACCCTTGCACCGGTCGACTCCAGCGCTAGATATATTCGGCAAATGCATTATTAAAAGCTAGCCGACTTCAGCCTTTTCCGGTATTGAACCCGAAACACTGATTATATTTCTCGGCTGAGGTCGCGAATAATAATCTTTCGCCAACAAATATCAACCGTTTACGCTCTATCATTTGAATATAATAGGAATCTTCACGGTTATTGCTAACAAAATGTAACAAAGGCGTGGATATTCGCCTGAACAAAAGGATATTCAAACATCCCTATTTTGGCTATATTGTAACCGCAGTCGCCAATTGCAAATTATTGCGCTGACTTTTGTTATAGCGCTCATTGCCAAAAACCATTGGATACCTGACGCTCGCTATGTCCAATACCCATAATATTCATCACATGCCCACTTTAGCGGCTCTGATGACGCCGTTTCCCTATCACATCGATATTGATGCCACCGTTGAGGATGCCCTTTCGCTAATGGAAGAGCACAAGGTGCGCCATCTGCCAGTAACCCGTGCCGGGGATCTGGAAACGGTCATCTCCAAGGGAGATATCGAAAGGGCCAACGCCCCTGGACACCGACTGGAAGAGCAACAACTCTATGTCCACGACCTGTGCGCACGCCGGCCCTTTATTGCCGATATCCATGATCCGTTGGATAAAATCCTAATGGCTATGGCCGATACGGGTATCGGCTCGGTGCTGGTCATGCGCGAAGGAGAACTGGTGGGTATCGTCACAGTGACCGATATACTGCGCTTTTGTAGCAACTATCTTGCGGAATTAGCGCAGCCTGTGGACGACTCCATCGCCTGAGCTTAGAGCGGCCATACCCACAGCAACATGGGGATACTCACAAGCACCACTAGTATCTCCAGGGGTAGCCCCATGCGCCAATAATCACCAAAATCGAACCCCCCCGGCCCCAGAATCAAGGTATTGTTCTGGTGGCCCACCGGGGTTAGAAAAGCGCAGGATGAGCCGATGGCCACAGCCATTAGAAAGCTGTCCGGATTCACCGCCAGTTGTTCAGCGGTACTAATGGCAATTGAACACATCACCGCCGCAGTGGCCACATTGTTCATAAAGTCCGACAGTGTCATGGTAACGATCAATATCAACACCAGAGCCAATACCGAACTACCCTGAGCCAAACTATCCAGCAACACCTGTGCCACCAAGTCCGCCGCCCCTGTACTTTCCATCACCTCGGCCACTGCGATCAATGTGCCCAACAAAACAATCACAGAGCCATCCAAGGCCTCGTAAATGTTTCGCAGCGGCACAACCTTGAGTGCCATAAAAGCCAGCACGCAGGTAGCAAATGAGACCGCTGCGGGGACCAGGCCAAAGGCTGCACCCGCAACTCCCAATGCCATAGCAAGCAGGGCAATGACAGCCTTCTCCTTGTTCGGCATGCCGATATCCCGCTGAGCCAGGGGCACGCAGCCCTGTTCCCGGGCAAACCTATTGAGATGGTTATCGGGACCCATCATCAGCAGGGCATCGCCCGCCTGCAACGGCGTAGAACGCAGGCGCTTCACCGATCGGCGTCCGCGCCGGGAGAGGGCCAGCAGATTAATCTGGTAGTTGGTCGAAAGGTGTAAAAACTGAGTTGAGCGCCCCACCAAAATAGAATTGGGCATTACAACCAGTTCGCGCAACTGCATTTCCTCACCGGCGGGGACGCTCTTATCCTTACTCTTATCCCGAGAATCCTCGTCCTGCAGCGGCTTTGCCCCTCCCAGCTGTACAACCACTTTCTTGTCTTTTTCTGTCTCAGCCCCACCAACCATGGTGAGTCCAAGCCTGGTAAGACTCGCTGCTAAGGATGCGGGCTCTGCCTCGATTACCAGAATGTCCCCGCTTTGCACCCGCTGCCAGGGCGCTACTGCCGCTACCCGAGCATCGCTTTGTACCAACCCGACTACCTGTGCATCCTCAGCCCCCAATACTTTGCCAATTTCACCCAGGCTCTTACCCACTGCCGCGCTCTTTTCCCCAACCAGTGCCTCGGTGAGGTAGGTCCCAGTATCGAAACTGGATGCACCCGCTTGGCCGCGACCTGGCACCAGGCGCCAGCCAAGCAGACCGATAAAGAGCAGGCCAACCAGGGTCACTGCCAAGCCCACCGGGGTGAAATCGAACATGCCGTAACTGCCGGCCCCGGCGCTGTCGCGGAAACCGGAGACCACCAAGTTTGGCGGCGTACCAATCAGGGTAGTCATGCCACCGAGTATCGTGGCGAAAGACAAGGGCATTAGCACCTTACCCGGGGCCAGGCCCTGTTTTTCCGCCATATCCGCCGCTACCGGCATCAACAGCGCCAAAGCCCCCACATTGTTCATAAACCCTGATAAAAGAGCACCGAGCCCAGTCAGAAGTAACATTGATACTGTGATATTGCCGCTTCGAGGCACTACCCGCTGGGCCAGGGCTCCCATAGCTCCGGTATTCTGCAGGCCACGACTGAGGATCAGCACGCAGGCCACAGTGACCACTGCCGGATGACCAAATCCAGTAAATGCTTTTTCAGGGGGAATTAATCCAAAAAACACACAAGCGAGCAGGGAAGAGAGCGCCACCATATCGTGGCGCCAAGGCCCCCAGATAAACAGCGCTATCGTAATCGCGATAATGATTAGAATAAGCAACTGATCTAGGGTCATAAATACGTATTTCCTGAATGAAGCACTCATGAAGAATTCCACGGGGCAACTCATTCAGGGTATACAAGGATAAGGTATTGACGGGAATAAAGGCGCCGGAAGACCACTCTTCACTGATCGTTTAGAGGCATAATTTGCGCCAACCAAGTTCAATGGCTCGGTTTCAATGGAAGTCGAGAGCAATCTTCCAATAGTTTTATGGACCAATAGGAAATCTATATTTCTTATTACGATTAAGGGAAATTTTAATTGGACTTATGCTAATAGGGCAAAGTGTAAAATTAGATAAAAATATTGGAATATCTGGAGATATTTTCTGCCCAGGTATTTTAGTGGCGTCAAATTTCACCAAAAATTATGACATCCAAACCATAACCGATACCAAATTATTAATAACTGCTCCCTATTGAAATTCTCACCCTATTACTAACCATATCTTTTCTTCTTATTTATTAATTGAGCATAAAGCGCCCTGCCCTAAATTAACCCAAAGCGTTACATACACCTTCAGCTAATTAGCCACAAGTATTCGCGACTAATGCTCTACTAGCTCCTCAATTATTGGTGGTGACATACCCTGGAGCCATTTTATTCGGTTAACCGCTAAAGTGGATTGGCGTACAAACAAGCAAAAGCCTTACAATCGACCAAAGTTTCTTTGATTAACTCTATAAGAGCCTCAGAGTGGTCAGCCCTCATTAATGAGTGAAGCTCTCCACAGCAATATTGGAGACCCTCCTTGCGCAAAAATACTACGAATTACCGTGATCTATTCCTACACGATATTCCGCTGATGGATGTACGAGCACCGGTTGAGTTTCAGCGCGGAGCATTTCCCCATGCAGAAAACTACCCACTATTAGACGACCGTCAGCGGGAGTTAATTGGTACCGAGTACAAACAGCAGGGGCAACAGGCCGCTATTGATTTGGGATGGCAACTAGCCACGGATAAAGTCGTAGAGCATAGGCTCAACGTTTGGAGTACATTTATTCATCGCCACCCCCAGGGTTACCTTTACTGTTTTCGTGGCGGCCTGCGCTCGCGCACTACACAGCAATTATTGCGAGATGTGGGAATTGATTATCCACTGATTGATGGTGGCTACAAGGCTATGCGCACCTATCTGCTCAGCCAGCTAGAAGGCCTGAGCCAAGAGCTGCCGCTGATCGTTATTGCCGGTCACACCGGCAGTGGTAAGACAGAGTTAATCCAGGGTGCAGAACGCGCACTCGATCTGGAGGGGATTGCCAAGCACCGCGGCTCCAGCTTTGGCCGTACGGGTTGTGATCAGCCTTCTCAAATCGATTTTGAAAACCATGTGGGTATCGATTTACTCAAGCTGTCGCAAGCTACCGGACCAGTTTTTATCGAGGATGAAAGCCGGCTTATTGGCCGCTGTGCCCTGCCCCCAGTATTACAAAATGCCATGAAAAGCGCTCCCAGAGTCCTGGTGGAGGAACCGCTGGAGCAACGAGCCCGACGTATTGTGCAAGATTATGTGTGTGAGGCCCTGCCGCGCTTTAAAACTACTGGCAACTCCGCAGCGACATTGGGAGAAGAACTGCGCAACAACCTGAGTAAAATCCGCAAGCGCCTCGGTGGATTACGCCATCAAACATTGGATGCACAACTTATGGATGCAAATCGAGAATTACAACAGAGTGGAAACAGTGAGGCCTATATTCCACTGGTGATGTGTTTATTGCGAGAATATTACGATGGTGGTTACAACCACCTGATGGAAAAGCGTGACAGCCCTATCCTATTTCGCGGTAGTTTTTCAGAAGTGAAGGACTGGCTGAATCACAGGCGCGACTGTTAGTTAATGGCTAAAAATTTTATGTGGATAATTTTAGTAATGCATCGAGCAGAAAAGTAATTAATCACTCAAATGAAAAACACCGGGGAGGCAGTCCTAAGCCTCACTTATACCTTGTGTGCCAAACGGTTTAACTTGAAACGGCGCAATAAAATCCAGTCCCGCAATTTATGCGGTAACCAGCGCGCAAGCCAGGGCAACAGGCGGCTGCGATTGCCGATACGCACCAGTGTGCGCGGCCGTTTACGTAGTAGTTCACGTACTAACTTACGTGCCAGGGAACTGGCCAGGGTGGCATTTTGTTGAGATTCCTGTGCGCGGGCGCGCACCACTTCCTCCTGGCGCTTATACATTGAATCTGGGGGCAAGAGACCGCGCAGTGATACTTCCGCGTGGCGGCCGAACTCCGAGGCAATAGCCCCGGGTTGCACTGTCATTACGCGAATGCCAAAAGGTTTCAGTTCCAGGCGCAAGACTTCCGAGAGTGTGTGCAGGGCCGCTTTGGAAGCGCAGTAGGCCCCAGAGAAAGGGGTAGCCAAAACACCGGATACGGAACCGATATTACAAATTACAGCGCCCTTGCCCGAGCGCATCAACGGCACACTGGCGCGCGCCAATGCCAGCGGTGCAAATACATTGGTGCGAAATTGGTTTTCCAAGGAACGGGTATCCAGCTCCATCAGTGGGCCCATCTGCCCGTAACCGGCGTTGTTGATCAATATATCCAGGCGACCGTAGGCGGCCTTGAGAGCGTGTAGCACCCGGTTAATATCTGCCTGGCTATTAACATCCAAAGCTTCGGTAGCGATGCCCAGGTCCGCCAGTTCCTGCAGGCTTTCCGGGCGTCGAGCGGTAGCGATAACAATAGTACCGCGGCGATGCAAGGCCAGGGCCAGCTCGCGACCAATACCACTGGAACATCCCGTAATCAGAGCGACTCTGTCTGGCGCCACATAGCCACGGCCAATTTGGGCAAGGCTCTCTGCGGCAAAGCTATCAGGAGATTTTCGAAAACTGGAAACTGGTGGTTTGTTCACGGGGACTGCTCCGTTTACTGGTTCGAATCCTCCGACACGGCCTGGGGTTGCTCAATCAAGCCAATAATATTGCCGTAAGGATCGAGAAAACTCGCCATCAGTACGCCCTCGCCAACATCCACCACATCGCTGTGTTGTCGCGCACCCATGGCTCCAAGACGCTCGACCTGTGCGGCCATATCCGCAACCGCCCAGTAGGCGATCACCCCATCCGCGCGGCTGATCGCGCTGCGCGCATCCGGATTCAGGCCCAGTTCACAATGGCCGAGATGAAAACCCACATAGCAATCGCTATCGAAATAGGGTTCTTTCTGCAGCAGCTGCGCATACCAGGCACGGGCCTCTGCAATATCTGTTACACCGTAAATTACTGTACTCAGGCCGAGAAACTGCTCCATTAAGACACCCCGTTGTTTAATTTTTATCCGCTGGGTGGGGCACTATGGCGCAGCTTATTGCAGCTCCTGCTCCAATTGCTCCAGCAGGTCGATGGGTTCCAGCTCCACACCGTCCAGCTCATCGTTCCAGTTCAGCCCCACCAGCAGTACATCCTCGTGCATACCGGTGAGCCAGTCATCCATAAATTCTTCCAGGTCGATAGCTACCGCCTGGTATTCCGCCCAATCGCCCTCACAGTGTGCCTGGGCAAATTCCCGCTGGGACCAAAAGGGCATCACCTCGGTCTGTGGGCGTTTTTCGGATTCGCACAACGCAAAGCCCTCTTCCCCCTGCAGCGCCCAGACGCAGCCCTGTTCGGCAGCCTCTGGCAAAAAACGTGCGCAGTTTTCTTCAAAATCATCAGTTAAGGGTTCGCTTTGCATAACATCTTCGCTTGATAAGTTTGCCAGCAGTTTACGCCAGTTTGCCCCCCGTACCAACGCACAGGCCACTGCTCTGGCATCAGGTAAAACTGCTTTACCTCCGCTCCTCAGGACTTTTTAAATGACACACAGAGACGGAAAAAAATTGAATAAATGGCTTTAGGAATCCAGCTCAAATACCGCCATGGATTCCACATGGGCTGTTTGCGGAAACATATCCATAACACAGGCCTGCTTAAGACGGTAACCCAGCTGCGTCAATTCCCCCGCATCCCGGGCCAGGGTCGCCGGGTTACAAGATACGTAAACAATTTTCTGCGCCTTAAAGCGGGCGATACCACGCACCGCCTGCAGGGCGCCATCGCGCGGTGGGTCCAGCAAAATTTTATCGAAGCCGTCGCTGGCCCAGGCCTTTTTCACCATTTCCTCGTTCAGGTCGGCAGTGTGAAAGCGCACATTGTTCAGCCCATTAAGTTCGGCATTATCCTTGCCCCTTTGAGTGAGAGCACCCAGGCCTTCGATACCGATGACCTCCCCGGCGCGGCGTGCCAATGGCAGGGTGAAATTTCCCAATCCGCAGAAAAGATCCAGCACCCTCTCGCCGGGTTGCGGGTCCAATAACTGCACAGCGCGGCTCACCATCTGTCGGTTGACCTCGAAATTCACCTGGAAGAAATCCATCGGCTGGAAGTGCAGGCTCAGGTCAAATGCCGGCAGACGATAACTGAGGTAATTCTCGCCATTCTGTGGCCACAGGGGCTGAATTGAAGCCGCATCACCAGGTTGTATATACATGTGTATACCTGATGATTTAGCGAAGTCTTGCCAGCGCTGTCGATCCCTTTCCGATAAAGGCTGCAGGTGTCGTAACACTAAGGCCGCCACATCATCACCGACTGCCACTTCCAACTGGGAAAAGTGCGCGCGCCCCTCGCTCTCCGCCACCAGTTGCTTCAACGCGGGAATATGTTGAGCGATGGAGGGGTGCAAAACATGGCACTCATCGATATCGGTCAAATCGTTGCTGCGCTTTTTGCGAAAACCAAAAACGAGTTTTTTACCTTTTGCCGATTTCACCAGGCGAATACCGATACGCGCCTTGCGCCGGTAGCCGTAAGGTTCTGCTAGTAGTGGAGGCAAAATTTCCTCAGGTTTAATATCACCAAAACGGGCCAGCTGATCCAACAAGATTTTTTGTTTTTCGACAATTTGTGCATCGGCCTGCAAGTGTTGCAGGGAGCAGCCCCCGCACAGGGACACATGGGGGCAGCGCGGTTCACAGCGCAGTGGCGAAGCCTGAATTATCTCACTGGTAACACCTTCATCGAAGCGAGCCCGATGAGTGCTATAACGAAAACGCACTTCTTCACCAGGCAGGGCATTATCGATAAATACTGTTTTTTTACCCACACGGGCAAGACCGCGCATATCGTGGCTGAATTTTTCCACGCAGGCTTCTGCCTGGGTGGGCAAAAATTTTTTTACCGTCTTACGCGGAGTGATAAAACGCGGTTTTCTGCTCATAGGAAATTACTGAATATTCAAAACATCTGAAATCAATGGGACCTTTCGGTAAAGTCTATACCGTGAGGCGGTGGCCATTATCGCGCAACCAGCGGCGCAGCTCCTTATAGCGAGGGCAAACACTCTGTACTAGCAGCCAAAAATCGCGGCCGTGATTATGGTGACGCAAATGGCTGACCTCATGGGCCACCAGATAATCCACCACCGGTTCCGGTGCCAGGCATACCAACCAGTTGTATTGCAGGTCTCCACGAATACTGCAGTGCCCCCACTTACTCTTGGTGCGCCGAATTCGCAGTGTGGAAAACTGCAAGTCCAGTTGTTCGGCCAAGTGCTGGGACTTTTTTGTTAACAGGGCCAACGCCTCGCGCTGGTAGAGGCGCTGTAGGGCCCCCTGTAATTGCTGCGCTGTGGGGGTTGGCGATAAGGTATAGAGATGAATGGCCTCTTCGGTGATTGCCGCACCACCTCGATTAGACGCGCGCTCCAAGGGGCGCATTTTACCCAGCCAAGGAAAGTGCTCACCAAACTCAAACCGATATTGTGGCACCTGTGCCGCACGCTGGTTGGCAGCGAGCAATTGGGCGCGTACCCACTGGATATTTTCCTGCAAAAACTGATGGCCGTGGCGGGCAGCGCAGCGCTGAGGAATACGAACTTCCACGCCGGATTGAGCCAATACCAGACCCAGGCGCTTGCGCCTTGCCGAACGCACCAAGCGGTAGGGAATATCTTCAAAAAAATATTCCCGCACTTCACTCATAAAAACCGCCTCAATAAAACCCGGTAAAGTTTACCCAGCGGCATGAGCCACAACTGCCATGGTAATTCGGGAGATACAACTCAGTTTGCCATTGGGGGCGTAAATCAGAATTTCCCACACCTGGCTGGTGCGCCCGATATGTACCGGCTTGGCCCGGCCAGTAACTTCACCCTCCGGCACAGGACGCAGATGATTGGCATTAATCTCCTGGCCAACGCAGTAAAACTTACTGGTATCCACCAGCAAATTGGCACCGATAGATCCCAGGGTTTCCGCCAACACCACATTGGCACCGCCATGTAGAATACCGAACGGCTGGCGAGTGCGATGATCCACCGGCAACTTGCCCTCCAGGTAATCCTCACCGATTGCGGTAATCTCCAGGCCCAGATACCCGGGCATACACTGGGCGGTGCCCCGGTTAATCTCTTCCAGGGTGGGAGTAACGTGCCAAATTGCCATGGGAATAACTCTCTTGAAAATCCAAACTGGGGTCGGGGGAAATGACTGAATTGACTAGCCATATCAGCCCACTAAATTCACCAGTAAAAAAAACCGGATGAAAAAAAGCCACGCGGATAAAAACCCGGCGTGAAATAGTCTGGGCCGAAAAGGCCATAACGGTGCAGTTCTAAATCCAACATGCGCAACTCCCATTCGAGTCGGCTGTGCTGGAAGTAAAGCGCACGCCTCTGGTTGTCGCTATCACTGTGCCTAAGGGCCCGATGTAGGGAGTAAAGCTCACGTTCTAAATTATCCCGACGCCACAATAAATCGCGATATTGCTGCGCTACGCGATAGTCGGCCAGGCCACGCTGGTAATTCTGCAAAAAAATATCTGCGGTGGGCCCAGTGCATACGCCCTCATATTTTCGCCCCTGACGTCCCTGAGCGTAGCCATTTTCAGCGGTACAAAATTGTTCCACGCCCTCTTCGTGGCCCTGCAACCAAGCCTCGCTGTCCACATAGATTTCGTAACTTTGGCATTCCTTGGCGATATCGTACACCAGCGCCTGGGAGCGCCCGCGGGCGCCGTCATGTAGGCCGCGCTCATACCAGAGCCCACTGCGGCAATCCGCCTCGGAAATAACAGCGCAACCACTAATAGCAGTGGCCAGTGTCAACAGGAAAATACTCAGCTTTACAGGCATGGGAAGGGTCTCCCGATGGATTATTGTTTTGCCGGTACCGCCTATCAGCCGAAACGTTTATCGGCGACGAACGGATTGGTCTGACGCTCCTGACCAAAAGTGGACATAGGACCGTGACCCGGGACAAAGCGTACATCGTCACCCAGTGGCCACAGGCGCTCGGTGATCGAACGAATCAAAGTATCGTGATCCCCCTGGGGGAAATCGGTGCGGCCAATAGAACCAGCAAACAGCACATCGCCCACCAGTGCCAACTCGCTCGGACGATGGAAAAAGATCACATGTCCCGGGGTATGGCCAGGGCAGTGATGCACCTCCAACTCCTGGTCGCCGACAGTCACGGTATCGCCCTGCTGCAACCAACGATCGGGGGTGAACACCTCCACTGAAGGAAAACCGAACATCTGCGCCTGCACCGGCAACTGCTCGATCCAGAAACCATCGCCCTCATGGGGGCCCTCAACCGGCAACTGCAATTGTTTAGAGAGCGCCGCAGTACCACCCACGTGATCCAGATGACCGTGGGTAAGCAGGATTTTCTCAATGTTGAGCCCGCGCTCTTGCGCAGCCGCCAGAATTTTGTCGAGGTCGCCACCCGGGTCCACCACTGCGGCACGCTTGCTATCTTCGCACCAGAGCAAGGTGCAATTCTGCTGAAAAGGAGTGACCGGGACCGAGTGAAATTGCAGCGACATGGTAAAACCCATCCTTATTCGGGAGTAGTAGCTAGTGCCGCAATTATACCGCGACTGCCCGCCGAGATCGCTGTGCGGATGCGCCTGCCATTGGTTTGGTGTTTTGCAGAAGAGCGCGCAGGTCTTTGCCGAGCTGCTCCCACACCAATGTATTGCGCCAGTAATCCTCCGGTGGCAGTAGCTGCGGACCGGCCAGGGCATTGTCTGGATCGGACAGTGGCTTTGTCGCGTAATCCCGAAATACCGCTTGGTTGTAACTGGGGCTGAGAGGCTTTAGGGGCCAGCCGAGCAGGTCATCCGGATGGTAGAAATTTTTCCAGCGGAATTGATACCCGCGAGAAGTCGTAGCCACCGCCTGGATCTGATCCCGCTGCTTGGCCCCAAACCACAGCGGCGTGCCAGCCCCGAGGGTATACCAATGGCTGAGCGTTTTCAGGCGCAAAAAGCGTTCCCGTGCGGAGCCCTTGCGCACCTCGGCTGGCCCGCCCTCGCGCCAGACACCGTGGTTTACACTGGGCCGCTGGGCATCCCACAAATAGTTGGACAAGCTAATACAGCTGGCCGAATGACTGATAAGCAACACCGGAGCGCAATCGCCAGCGGCGGCTGCAGCCTTTTGTAGAGTTTGATAAATGGCGGTCTGGGTCCTCTCGTAGAGACCACTACGGCTATGGATATCCCCCAATTGCGCCGAGTTCTCAGCCAGGGTGTTGAGCAGGAATTTGCGCGCGCGCAGACTATCCACCTCGCACTTGCGCATATCTTCAAATACTCGCTGGGTATTACCTGTCAGTGCTTCCACAGTAGGAAAAGTATCGCAATGAAGGCGCGCCCAGTTGTCACCCAGGTTTTCCCTGAGCATGGAAAACAAGTACTTTACACAGTTCCTGTGTGCGGCATCCACAGCCGGCGCTGCCAAAACCACAATATCGGCCATAACTCCCTCTTTTTTATTGTTGTTGTCGAAGCCGCACCTACTTCCCTGACGGCATCAGTTATTCACCAAATTTTTTTCGGAAATAACTCTGTTTTTTCATAATCCAGTGATCCAAGAATCCCCCACTGCGTACAAACGTTCGTGTATTACGGCAACGAATGTCAGCCGGGAAAGCAGATAACGCTGTCGGGTAGCTCTACGCCGGTCTCGGTGAACACAGGGATGTGTTCCTGACACCGGACACCGCAAGCCAAAAACTGGCCGCAGGGTCTTTTTCTGATTGTTTTGTCTCTTTGGGCTGGATCGGTAAGACTGATTGGATCCGCCGATCAATATACCGTCATAAGCAAAGCCACTTCTAGTATTAGCCAAAGAGAATCCAGCAAGTCGTCCTATCCTCGGCGCAAATCTGTCACAAAAGCGCTCCGCTAGTGCATAATATCCCTGTATAAAAATCAGACATTTAAAACAATCCTGCCCGCAGCGATGCTTTTAACTTCCAAATACAGCCTGCCGGACTGCCCCGAGCATACCCTGGTGCGCCCGCGCTTACTGGCACTGCTCGACGACAGCCACAGCGACCAGCTGCTGCTTGTGACTGCACCAGCGGGCTACGGTAAAACCACGCTGGTCACTTCCTGGGCCTCGACGCAGGAAAATCCAATGGCCTGGTATACCCTTGATGCCAGCGACAATGAACCGAGCCAGTTTTGTCGTTATCTGGTAGAAAGCGTGCATCGCGCTACCGGCAAAGGCGTACCGCAAACCTGTCGCTTATTGGCTGCGCCACAAAGTCCGGATCCAACAACTGTCATCAGTCATCTGCTGGGTGAACTGCGCAGTTTGCCCAGCGAACTGCGCATAGTGCTCGACGACTACCACCATATCGACAACCAGGCGGTGCACAGCGTCACTCGCTTCCTGTTGCGCCACGCACCGCCAGGCGTCGGGGTCCTTCTCACCAGCCGCAGCCAGCCGCCCCTGGGGCTGGCCACCCTGCGCGTACAAGGCCGACTATTAGAGCTGGGCAGCGATCAACTGGCCCTGAATACCGAAGAGATCGCACGTCTGCTGAAGCAGCGCTTGCCATTTAATCTCGATGGCGACCGCGCCGCTCAACTGCACCACCTGAGCGAGGGTTGGCCACCCGCGGTACAACTGTTCGCCCTGTCGGTGCGCGATCGCCAAGAAGTAGACCGCTACCTGACGGAACTGGAGCAGGGCCACAGCCATATCCTCGACTATCTGGCCGAAGAAGTGCTGGAAAGGCTGGAGCCAGAGCTGCGCGAGTTACTCGCTCGCACTTCGATCCTCACCCGTGTCAATGCCCAGCTGGCGGAACGTCTGAGTGGCCGCAACGATGGCCAGCAACTGCTGGAAGAGGCGGCGCGGCGCGGACTCTTCCTGCAGGCCCAGGACTCCAGCCGCCAATGGTTCCGCTTCCACCCAGTCTTCGCCCGCTTCCTGCAACGCCAGCTCACCAATCGAGAGCAGCTGTTGCACCTGCACGCTCTCGCTTGTGATTCCTGGCAGGACATGGAACAGCCGGTGGAAGCCCTGCGCCATGCCCTCGCTGGCAGTGACCGCGAGCGCCTGTGTCAGTTGCTCGATAGCCAGGGAGAAATACTGCTGCGCGGTGGGCAGTCGCGCCTGTTGCGTGATTGCCTGGAATGGCTCGGCAGTGAGGCGTTGCAGCAAAGTGCGCGCTTCACCCTGCTCTCGGCAAAAATGGCGCGGGAGAATTTTGAATACGACCAGTGCGAGAAAATGCTCGCCACCGCCGAGAGCTGGCTGCAGCGGCAGGACCCACAGCAATGGCGTCAGTTTGAAGGGGCCTTCGCCACCATGCGCGCCCAAGTGGCCATCGCCCGCGGCCAGACCCTGCAGGCCAAAGAGTATGCTGAAGAGGCCCTGGGACTTTTACAGCCCAACCAACTAGGCGAGCGGATTTCGGCACTGCTTGTCACCGGTGAGACCAGTTTTTGCCTGGGCGCATTAGAGCCCGCCGCGACCCATATGTTGGAGGTGGAGGCCCTGGCCATCGCCGAGGGAGATATTCCCAGCGCCGCCTGGGCCATCTGCCAACAGAGTGAGATCGCCTTCGCCCAGGGGCTTCTACAAAAATCTGCCTCACTGCAGAAAAAGGTGTCCAACCTGGTGCAGAAACACCACCTCTCCACCCTGCCCATCGCCGAGTTTGTCTGCCGCCTGCTCGGGCAGCTGCAGTGGGAAAAGGGGGATTTGGAGAGCGCCGAGCACTCGGCCCGGCGGGGAATGCAGATCAACCGTAAGGTGGGTGAACACTGGCTACTGCCGGAATACACGCTGCTGCTGAAGCTCGCCCAGGCGCGCGGAGAAAAAGAGGAGTCGCTGGAGTGGCTGGCCCGCATCGACCGCTTACTCTCAGATGGGCGCTACCACCGCGACTGGGTTGCCAATGCCGATGCCGCGCGTATTCGCACCTGGCGCGCCCTGAACAACCAACAAGCCATTGCCAGCTGGTTGGAGCAAGCTGCGCCAGTTGCAGACAGGCCCAGTAATCACTTTGAACAGTGTCACGGCCGCAACCATGTGCGCGCACTGATCGAACTGCACCGCTGGTCCGACGCCAATCGCCTGCTGAGCCGCCTGCAACAGGTCGCGGAAGAGTGTCATTTAGTCACCGATCGCCTGCGCAACCGTGTGCTGGAATCCCACCTGTTGTGGCTGCGCGAACAGCACGGTGAGGCCGTGGAGGCCATTAGCGAGGCACTACTACTGGCCGCAGGTAGAGGATTTCGCGCCAGCTTTCTACAAATTGGCAAACCCCTGATCGTGATTCTCAAGGCTGCGCTGGAAAGGGGCTTGGATGAGGCATCCACCGACAAGGCCCAAGTACTGATTAAACTCGCCCAGCAACAGCCGGAGTTGGACGGTGGCATTCGTATTGAGCTGGACGACACTATTATTCGCGAGATTCTCGCCAGCGACGCGGTACCGGATTTTCTGCGTCACTCACCACTCACTCCAAGGGAGTGGCAGGTTTTAAACGCTATTCATTCAGGCCTTTCGAACGAGCGTATCGCCAGGCATTTCAAAGTGGCGCCGAGTACCATCAAAACCCACATCCGCAGCCTCTACCAAAAGCTGGATGTCAAAGACCGCCAGGAAGCGATTACCCTGGCCGAACAAATGCTGCGCTCGGTGCAGGACCGCCCATAGGAATAACTGCGAGTCGGGGCACAAGGATGTGCGCAAAACGCCACCGCAGGATTTCTCCACATCTCTATTTGAGCAGTTCCCGAAACTTGTTACTCCTGTTCTAAATCCCCCCGGTCAGCCCCTCCCCCCCTCTATGGGGAGGAGGAACGCGGCTCCGCCCTTCGCCATACTCACCCTATCCTTTCCTGAGTGGGCTCGCCCCACCCTTCGAATAATGAGACAAGGCAGTAATCCATGAGCGGCAACAGCACCGAGTGGTGGCGCAACAGCGTTATTTACCAGATTTACCCCCGCAGTTTCTGCGACGCCAACGGCGATGGTATCGGCGACCTGCCAGGTATCACCCAGAAGCTGGATTACGTGAAATCCCTCGGTGTGGACGCTATTTGGATATCCCCCTTCTTTAAATCCCCCATGGTGGATTTTGGGTATGACGTGGCGGACTACCGCGATGTGGACCCGATTTTCGGCAATCTGCAGGATTTCGACTGCTTAATTGAGGCCGCCCATGCCCGCGGCCTAAAAGTTATTATCGATCAGATTCTGAGCCACACCTCAGATCAGCACCCCTGGTTCGAGGAGAGCCGCTGCAGCCGCGACAACCCCAAAGCCGACTGGTATGTGTGGCAGGACCCTAAAGCCGATGGCAACCCGCCCAATAACTGGGTATCTGTTTTCGGTGGTGGCTCCTGGCGTTGGTGTACCCGCCGCCGCCAATACTACCTGGCCAACTTCCTCAAAGAGCAACCGGATCTCAATGTGCACAACCCCGAGGTGCAGGCGCAGTTGCTGGCGGATATGAAATTTTGGCTGGATCGCGGTGTGGATGGTTTCCGACTGGATGCGGTGAATTTTATCTTCCACCAACAGGCCCTCAGCGATAATCCTCCCCGCCCGCTTAAGCTGGATCAAAAAGGACTGCCGCCGGTCAATCACTACGATTACCAATGGCACAAGAACGACAAATCCCAGCCAGAAAACCTGGTGTTTTTACAGCGTGTGCGCCAACTGATGGATCAATACCCGGGTACCGTTACCGTGGGCGAAGTGGGTGACGATAATACCCATAAGATCATGGCGGACTACACCACGGAGCAGCGCCTACATATGGCCTATTCCTTCGATTTATTAACCGAGGATTGCAGCGCGCAATTCCTGCGCGAAACCCTGGAAAAGAACCGCGCGGTAATTGAAAAAGGATGGCCCTGCTGGTCCATTAGCAATCACGATGTGCCGCGCTCTATCACCCGCTGGAACCGCGGCCTTAGTCTGGAGCTAGCGCAAAAGCGCGCGCCGCTGTTCCTACTGATGCAACTTGCCCTACGCGGTAGCCTATGCCTGTATCAGGGGGAAGAGCTGGGTCTGGCGGAAGCGGATATCGCCTTTGAGGATTTGGTGGACCCCTACGGTATTAACCTTTGGCCCGAGTTCAAAGGCCGCGATGGCTGCCGCACGCCTATGCCCTGGACCGATAGCGCTGATCAAGCCGGCTTCACCAGCGGGAAGCCCTGGTTACCGATTTCCCAGAGTCACCGGAACTTAGCCGTGAATCTGCAGCAAGACAGCCAGCACTCTATGCTCAACCAGTTCCGTGCATTGATTGAATGGCACCGGCAACTGCCCCAAAGTCTGGCAACCGCACAACAGGAAGTGCTCGATACCGGCAATGATTTATTGGTGTTCGTGCGCCGCGCAGAACAGGAAGTGTACCTGGTCGCCCTGAACCTAGGCGCCACTGAGGAAAGCTACGCTCTGCCACAAGAGTTTTTTGGGGCCGAGGATATTACTCCAGGCCTGTTTGCAATGGAGCTGAGAGAAAACACGCTGGTTTTGCCCGCCGCTGGCGCCGGTGTATTGCGAAACAATAATTAACTTCAGGCTTTAACAGCCCGTCAAAAAATTTTACCAGCTGGTGGCAACAACCACCGGCTGCCAATTTCAGAAAAACTGCAGTATCTCTCCCAGGGCTATAAGTTGGTTTTTCTGTCTCTCTGCAACGTCATTTATCCTTTCGACGTCTGCTTCTCCGCCGGCCCAAAGCCGGCTTTTTTACTTTGCTTTATTTTACTTTGCTGTGCGCCTCATAGATCAGATTGCTTCCAAAGCTACCTTAGCCTGAGTTAAGGCAGTCTCTTTGTGGTCATCCCCCATATTCAGCCCTTCGGCATAAATGACCGTGACATCGTCAATGCCAATAAATGAGAGAAAATGCTTGATGTAGGGCACATGAAAATCAATAACAGAATCTTTATAGAAACCCCCAGATGTCGTGACCAAGACCACTTTGGTATCTCTAATCAAACCCTCTGGTCCATTTTCTGTGTACGTAAAAGTCACTCCGGCCCGCGCTAAGTGATCAAACCAAGCTTTCAGAGTAGATGGGCTACCAAAGTTATACATGGGTGCTGCAATCAGTACCGTATCTGCATTTTTGACCTGTTCAATAAGATTGTTCGAATACTCCGTTAGCGCTTTCTGGGCTGCACTTTTCTGTTCCTCAGGGGTGAAGAAAGCACTTACCATTTCACCGCTCAAATGCGGAACCGGGTTAATACTTAAATCCAACTCGGTGACTTCAGTGGCAGCCTGTCGTGACAGCCAGTGCTTAGCCAGTGACCTGGAAGTCGAATGGTCCCCTAAGGCAGAGGCATAAACGGCAAGAATTTTGTGACTCATAGTCTCTCCAGCTAGTGAACATCAATGATGCGGAGACTATAATTTCTGCAAATCGGCAACTAAATTATCAATTTATGCAATTTATAATTGCATAAATGCAAAATAATGGACTGGAACGATCTTCGATACCTGATAGCCGTGGCAGATCACGGCTCCCTACAGAGTGCAGCCAAAGCCTTGGGGGTAAACCATTCCACCGCCTGGAGGCGTCTGCAGGCCTTGGAAAAAGATCTTGGCTGCCAGCTTTTCGTGGCAGACAGGCAGGGCTATTTCCTCACAGACGAAGGGAATGCGGCTTTAGAACACGCCAGAAGAGCCGCTGAGAATATCAATGCCATTGCCTTGAATACCGGCATTAAAAACCTGGAAATGGAAGGCATTATCCGTATTACCTCAATCGGCTCTTACTCTTATGAGGTGATCCCAAAACTCTGTGCCGCCTTTCGCTTACACCACCCCAAAGTTGAATTTGAACTCATAGACTCGGCGGAACACCTATCACTGGAGAAGAGGGAGGCGGACATTGCCTTTCGTGGATCACCTAGCGCTCCGGATAACCTCATTGCCAAGAAGCTCTTTGATATCAACTGGCATATTTTTGCCCATCCAGACTTGGTTAGCGGTCCAATGACACTGGATGAGATTAAGCAGCAGAATATTATTGGTTATCGCGGTTTGAGTTTGCCGATTGGTCGCTGGAGTGAAAAAATATTTAAGAATAGCCGCAAAGTAATTTACTGTAATTCGGTATTGGCGGCGGCAGGTGCAGCCAATGCAAAACTGGGTTTTGCCATTTTGCCCGAAGGGGACCAAAAAATGGTGCAACCTTACAAACTAAAGAAAGTATTCGAGCTTAAAGAGTTCCAAAGCCATTTCTGGTTACTTTCTCATCCTCAAATGCGCAATTCAGCACGCGTTAAAGCCTTTTGGGACTTCAGCCTGGACACCTTTAAAAAAGGATGTCTTTAAGCTGATCAAGGTGAAAATTATTAGCTACGGGTGCCCATCAGATCACAGCCTATAATGTTCAATTAATATGGATGCACCGCCCAATCATTCAATAACGATTAGCCGTATTTAACCCCAACTGTCGTTAACAGGCGGACCATTCGACGGGAAATTATTTTCAACAGGCGGAATCGATCCGTGCCAATACCCGGGCCAAAATCCGAAAGCGGAAACGCCAGTAAAGCCGACTTAAAAGGCTCCCAGGTTGACCTGCAGAAAGCCGATTTACCTTCCATTTACCAGGCACTCAACACCTCACCTCAGGGGTTAAGCCAGGCCGAGGCCGAGACACGTCTACAACGCTATGGCCCCAATAGCATCCAGGAGAAAGAACAAAGCGCACTACTCAAGTTTCTGCGTTTTTTTTGGGGGCCCATTCCCTGGATGATCGAAGCCGCCGCCCTGCTATCGGCACTTATCGGTCACTGGCCTGACTTCGCCATTATTATGGCGCTACTACTTTACAACGCGGTGGCGGGATTTTGGCAGGAGCACAAGGCCTCCAATGCCCTAGCCGCGCTCAAGGCCAGCATGGCGCCGCAGGCGGAGGTGTTGCGCGATGGTAGTTTTCATACCATTGACGCCGCCGATGTGGTTCCCGGGGATATTGTACGAATCAAGCTCGGCCAAGTGGTGCCCGCAGATGTGCGCTTTGTCGATGGCAAATCCATCAGTATCGATCAGGCTGCACTTACGGGTGAGTCATTGCCGGTCAGCAAAAAAATAGGAGACATCGGTTATTCCAGTAGTATCGCCAAGCGCGGTGAAATGACCGCCGTTACAATTGGCACCGGGCGCAATACTTTTTTTGGCCGCACCGCAAAGCTGGTAGCCGGTGCCGGACAGGGCGCCTCCCACTCACAAAAAGCCGTTACTCATATTGGCGATTTCCTGATAGTGCTGTGCCTGGTGCTGGCTTTGTTACTGGTAGGTACCCAGCTCTACCGTGACATAGTGGTGGCCCCCAGCTGGCACTGGTCGGACATTATTAATATTTTACGCACAGTCCTGGTGCTATTAATTGCCTCGATTCCCGTGGCAATGCCCTCCGTAATCACTGTCACTAACGCGCTCGGTGCCCTGGCGCTATCCCGAAAAAAAGCCATAGTCTCGAGACTGGAGTCTATAGAGGAGCTTGCCGGGGTCGATATTCTCTGCTCCGATAAAACCGGAACGCTCACCAAGAACCAACTAAGCCTGCACGACCCCAAATTATTTGTCGCCAAGAGCCCGGAACAGTTAATTCTCGCCGCGGCACTCGCCTCGGAAAAAGGTTCTAGTGATCCGATCGATCAGGCAATTTTTGCCGGCCTCAAAGATAAGAAAGCACTGAATAATTACCAGCTTAAAGAATTCACTCCTTTCGACCCAGTAATCAAGCGTGCCCAGGCCCAAGTAGTCGATGACAGTGGAAATTCTTTGTTTTATTGCAAAGGTGCGCCCCAAGCGGTGATGCAATTGTGCAAGCTCAGTGGTGATAATGAAAAGAAAGCCTCAGACTGCGTGCAGGAACTCGCCGCACGGGGTTTACGCTCCCTGGGTGTGGCGAGTTCCAATGATGGGAAAAGATGGAGCTTTCTTGGCATCCTCTCTTTAGAAGATCCGCCTCGGGATGATTCCAAACAAACCATCAGCCGGGCCCGGGAGCATGGGCTGCAGGTAAAAATGATTACTGGCGACGACGTCGCTATCGGCAAAGAAATCGCTGCTCAGGTGGGGATTGGGCAGAATATTTACGCCGCCGCCGATGTTTTTACAGACTCGGAGAATATGGACCACTTATCCAAGCAGGTGGTCGATTGTGTTGAGCGCGCCGATGGCTTTGGCCGTGTTTTCCCCGAACATAAGTACGCAATCGTAAAAGCCTTACAAGAGAGAGGGCACCAGGTGGCAATGACCGGAGACGGTGTCAACGATGCGCCAGCCCTAAAACAAGCTGATTGCGGAATTGCCGTTAGTGGCGCCACCGATGCGGCCCGTGCCGCAGCGGCGATTATTCTCACCGCTCCGGGCCTCTCCACTGTAGTGGATGCAATTGACGAAGCACGCAAGATCTTTGAGCGCATTATTAATTATGTGCTCTTTCGGGTATCCATGACCCTGGATATTATGGTGGTGGTGGTGTTTGCCACTATCCTCTTCGGTTTTTCTCCCCTCACCCCAGTCATGATCGTATTAGTGGCACTGCTTGACGATATTCCCATTATGACTATTGCCTACGACAACACCCTGCTGCCGAAAGAGCCGGTGCATTGGGAAATGCGCGATTTATTATTGGGTTCAACCATTATCGGCATTTTTTCTATCGCACAAACCATGGGGCTGCTTTTGATTGGTATGGAATGGCTACAAAACAGTCAATGGCAATCCTGGATACCCCTGGATAAGTCTCAGATCCAAACGATTATTTTTTTACAAATTGTTGCCGGCGGCCATTTACTACTTTTTGTCGTGCGATCTCGCTCTGCCTTCTTCGCAAAGCCACTGCCCGCAATGAAGTTATTTATCGCTATTGTTGGTACTCAGGCGCTCACGGTTTTGATGTGTGGATTTGGTTGGCTGGTACCTGCTATTCCCTGGCGTATTATCGGGCTCGTTTGGCTCTATATGATTTTGTGGATGTTTATTCTGGATCTGGTGAAGAAGCTACTCTATCAACGTCTGCAGGATATTTAATCCAACCTGCATGGACAAATCATTTAACTTACCATGAAGAAATAAAACTATGAATTGCTTCGAGGCATTCCAGGTAAAATCCGGCAGCAAGGTACAGTTAGATAAGATCGATGCCAGTTTTAAAGATTGCTATAAAAATCGCGAAGAGGCCCAGCCTGTCATTGATAAATTGGATGAAAGAATTCGCGCACAGCAATATCTTATGTATGCCGAGCACAAGCGCTCCCTATTGATCTGCCTGCAGGGTCGGGATGCCTCCGGTAAAGATGGCACTATTAATCATGTGCTTGGAGCAATGAATCCCCAAGGCTGTACAGTAACCAGCTTCAAGCAGCCATCTAAAGAAGAAGCCGCCCATGATTTCCTGTGGAGGTGTCACAAAGTCACCCCTGCACAGGGACATGTGGCGATTTTTAACCGATCCCACTATGAAGATGTATTAATTCAACGGGTGCATAATATGGTACCAGAGAGCATCTGGTCCAAGCGCTACGATCATATCAACCACTTCGAACAATTATTAGCCGACCACAACACCCTAGTATTAAAATTTTTCCTGCATATTGATGCAGATGAACAACTGAAACGCTTTAAACAGCGTATTGATGACCCAAGCAAACACTGGAAAATCAGCGAGAGCGATTATACAGAGGCAAGCTACTGGGATGCCTACACCCAGGCTTTTGAGGATATCCTAAAAAAATGCAGCTACTCTCATGCTCCATGGTTTGTCATTCCCGCAAACCACAAATGGTTTAGGAATCTTGCGATTGCCTCCATAGTGGCAGATGCAATGGAGTCCTTAAAAATGACTTTTCCCAAGCCCAGCGTGGATATCAATGAAATCAAGAGGAAATATCACCAGCTGGACAAAAAGGAACTACAGGAAGGGCTAATAAATACCCTCCCTTCAAAAAACAAATGATCTTAAAATACAGAACCACTTGATCAACAAATCAGGACATAATACTACTGCCTGCTTGCACCCAATTAATCCTTTTTATCACCTAAATATTTAGTATTAAAAATTTTATCAAATGCATCATATACAGCAAGATGCAGCGTATCGCCATGATCCAGCTGTTCAAAATAACCGAAGTGTATATTATTTTTATTATTATCTAACTTATTGAATAAAGTTCTTGCCAGCCGTTCCATGACCTCCCCTTCTTTCCCCACACCTACATAGACCGACTTATCATCACAGCAATCTTTAGGAACTTTCTTCAAAAGAGACTCTCCGCTCCACCACAAGCTTGGACTAATAATGATGTAATTATCGAAGAGATCTGCACGTTTAAATAGAATTTCTGTAGCCAAAAGCCCCCCAAGGGACTGGCCAATCAAAGTAGAATCCCCGTTTACACGATAATTATTTTCAATTAGAGGCTGAACTTCTCCATCAAGAAAACCTATAAAATTATCCGAACCACCAGAGGTTGGAAACTCTTGCCTATCCAGCTTCTTAGCCGAGGGGAATGTAAAATCCCGTTTCCTGTCTACATTTACGACTCCAACAAGAATCGATTCCGGTAGCATATTAATCCAGGAAAAGGACCCAAATTGCAACAAACCAGCTATATGAACAAAATCTTCATTCATAGAACCATCTAAAAGATAGATTACCGGGTAACTTCTTTTAGTATCGCGTTGATAACTCGCTGGTAGGTAAACATTCAACGTGCGCTTTTCATCTAAGATTGCGGATGAAAAGCTTATCGAATCGCCAACTATCAAGGGTGACTTGTCAACCTCTACCCCCAAAGAAAAAGAGGACATCAAAAATAAATACGCAAAAATCCAACATCTGAACATGAGCTCACCCCATATGAAACTTTATTCTTATTAAAAAAAAAGTAAGGCTTACCCAAATACACACCTATCAAACCAACAATGTTTAACTTTAAGCCAGCCTCAACCTTACTCGATATACTACATCTATACGGGGGAACACTTAACCACAAAAACAACAAACTGAAAAGATATTGATGATGCAGAAATCATCTTCTATCTATGATTTTTTTAATCTTCCCTGATTTCTGACTAATTATACCAGGCTGCAGGATATCTATATTTAGTCTTGAAGCAGACTCAAGCCCAAGGAATATCATACGAAGCGTTAGATCAAAACTAGTCAACTCTCTATAAAACTCACCCGCCAAATACTCTTTCTCCTGATCATCAACATTATCTTTAGCTTCAATTTTAAATAATAATTGATCGTGTCCATCAATCTTATCGATAATGCAATAGTAAAAGGAGCTAAGTCCAGGAATGGCTGTAACAATATTTTCCAACACAATTGGATATATATTTCCCCCATTGATTGTGAACATATTATCGCGACGCCCTCTGATGGGGCCCAAATAGGCTCCAGTTTGGCCACACTCACATGGCTCCTTATACATTTCAGCCAAATCGTGTGTGTTATAACGAATCAAAGGAAGAGCTTCACGTTTCAGCGCTGTTATTACTAATTCCCCAGTGACGCCATCTTCACATAACTTACCCGTATCTGGATCAATAACCTCTACATGAAAAAAATCTTCCCAGACATGTAAGTTATGATATTGGCATTCACTCGCTATTAGTCCAAATTCCGTATTTGCATACATGTTAATTAACTTGGCGTTGAATACCCCCTCATAGTAACTCCGAAAAGTCTCTGAAAATAATTCACCCACTACGAATATTTTCCTGATACTCAAAGACGCGGGCAATACGTTTTTTTCCAGACAGTAACGCTCTAGCCTCGGTAACAATGAAGGTAAGCAAACCATATAATTCAGCTTATCTTTTTGTAGGCTCTGTAGCTGATGATCAATTCCTAGAAAAGAATCTGCAGGAATAGTGAGACCAAAAATTTCACTGGCAGCATGACAGATCATCCCACTAGGCCAAGGACCATAAGTCATTGCACATAAACATTTATCGAATGGTTCAACACCTGCAAGCAAATAGCTTCGAGCCTGAGAGATTATTGCCAGCTCAATATCTTTACGTGTATAAGGCACGCGCTTGGGTGCACCGGTACTGCCTGAAGTATGACAATAGCGAACAATATTGTCATAATTCATACTAACTTCTGACATAGAAGTTGAGAATACTTCCGAACTTATAATCGGTAGCTTATATAAATCTTCACAATTTCTTATTTCCTCTATATCAATGTTATTATTTATAATTAGCTTGCGATAATAATCAGATTTTTCAAAGGATTCTCGCAATAATTGCCTCACCTGTTCATCTTTTAAACTCTGCCTTTCAATTTCAGGCTGACTATTGACATGTAAAAATTCAGCTCGCAGCTCATAATAATTCATAAAATCCACCAATTAATCACTTATAGTACTTAATCGGTTTTTCAGCAGAAAAATGTACACGATGTAATTCTCGTCGTTGATTGTAATCATTGACGGCATAGTGTAAGACTTGGTGATTATTCCAAATAACCAAGGTCCCAGGACGCCATTGCACTCGACAATTGAACTCTGGTTTTTCTATATGCTGAAATAAATAACTCAAAAGCCCCATACTCTCATCGCATGTCATTCCCTCAAATTGCGAAGTAGTAGTTCGGTTTAGGTAGAGAAAAGGCTTACCGGTTACAGAATTTTTACAGACTGCTGGATGTATAGCAGATTCTAGTGGCATCAATTTTAGTGCTCGTTCTATACTTGAATCATCTCCATCTTTACCTTCTACTGATTTCTTCAGCGGCTGTTTTTTAAGCATCAACTCTGTCGTGTGTATCACATTGAGTGAACCGACTAACTGTTGCATTACCGTTGACAGACTCTCATAAGCAAGCGTTGAACTTGTAAAGAGGGTATCACCACCCCTAGAAGGAATATCAATACCGTACAATGCGATACCTTTTACCGGGTTGGAGTAATAGCCCTGATCGTGATGCCATATTCCTCCTGTATTTTTCTTTTCACCAGGCTCTTTAATAATTTTAGCAACTTGTGGATAACCCTCTGAGTGACCTTGAAAGAAGAAATAGTTCTGCTGAAGCTCCCCAAACAGGCTGCAGAACCTAACAAATGCCTGAGTATCCAGGTCCATATCTCGGATAACTAAAAGTTCATGTTCATGCCATAAATTTTTTAATGTTTGCTCAGTGTCCAGATCTAATTCAGAAATTTCTTTAGCGGAAATCTCAATACCAAAATTTCCTGTTAAATAGTTAAAATTCATAGAATGCTCTCTAATTGAGATGTTGTATATTGCGGCCAATTCACTAATTTTAATGCTTCTGGCAAATCGACACTTGAACGCATTATTGCTGCCCTAGCTGAGCAAAAAGTCGCTGCTCGAATAATTTCCCTTAAGCTATCCAGTTGGTCGCTGACATTATTGAGAGCTGTCATTCCGCAGGGAACCAAGTCCTGATTGTTTCCTTCACACGAGAAACTCATCTGACGCACAGGTGTCGATCTAGCTTTTATTTCCTGGAACAGAGCCGACGATAACTGATGAATTCCTTTACAGTGGTTAAACGATTCAGCATTTAAATTATCCGGCAGCCCTCCATTCAAGCGATGATCCATCAAAATCAATATTTGTCGATCAAGCATTTCGGCTAAGCGATGAATAATTTCCTGCATAAATTCGGCAGAAGCCGCCAATCCAATCGCATAAAACAATCCACCATGCCATGGGCCTGATTCAAGAATTAGAGGGTTATCTGCAACAGCAGTGGCTTCGGAACGAATTTTTGCCTCAGAATAATCCAATAGATCAAGGCAGTGGCCTAATATCTGGGGAGCACAGCGAACAGAATATCGGGCTTGTAATAAGCTTTTTTCACCCTCAATAACTCTTGAGGAGCGCAGGTAATCACGTCGTAACTGGGTAAGTAATTGGCCAGCACGAGCATAACTGCCGTGCACCTCTCCGTAGCTCAACCCTTCGGAGAAGTGTTCATCTCCCGCCCCTATGGCCATGGAGGTTAATGCCACAGATTTGAAACAATCCCTTAATAGCTTTCTTAGCTGATAATCATGTTCAATAGCCCAGGAAGCCATCATAGCATTGGTATTTACAAGCCCAATGACATCACGGGGGCCTCTTGGCCCTTGTTCAAACAGTGGTGAAATAGCATGGGCCATGGAAATCAAATCACCACTGGCTCCAAGGCTCCCTTTTCGAGGCACTCTCGGAAGCGTTTCACTGTTGGCTAGCTTAAGAAGCGCTTGATAAGTGGAAGGATGGATACCAGATAAGCCGTGCGCTGTTTTTAGAGCCTGTAACTTTAATGCACGCCTGACTACCGATTTCGGTAATGGCGCACCAACACCAACTCTTAAATACTCCAGAAGATTGACTTGTGTCTCTTTCCACTGATTTGGATCTAAGCGATTGCGTTCATTTTCTCCATAACTTGTGTGCAAACCGTAGATAGGGTTTCCATCATCTCCAAGCTGTTCCTGCAGTAATGCATAGGAGTGTTTAACTCTAGAAAGGTCTATGTCACTCGCAGTAATTGGATTATGTAAGTATCCCCACTCATACCAAGCATGTAGAGGAAAAGTTAAAACTGAATTGAAATTAGTTTCATAAGTTACCGTACTACCATTCGCTACCGCCGGATAGCTTAGAGATGATGTAGACACCCTGACTCCAGAAATAATTTGAATACTAGGAAGGCGAAGAAATTAGCATGGGAGTTGAAACTTGAAAAATAGATGTCGTCGCTGGTTGCCATAGGCAATATCTATGGCAACAAAATAAATGTCGATGTAGACTCAACTTAAACACACTGGCTTTTTAAAGTGGCTAAATAAGTTATACCTATGTTTCCACACGCTGATGAACTCAATTATTTTATTGAAGTTGCTAAAACAAAAAATATCTCAAGAGCTGCAGAGAGATTAGGGATTCGGCAGCCGAGTTTAAGCGCGGCTATCAAGAGGCTGGAAAGACAGCTTGGTACAGAAGTAATCATACGAGAGAAAACTGGTGTGCAATTGTCTCGTGCAGGGTTAAGACTATTAAAAAGTGCTCAACAGTTACTTGATGATTGGGATGAGGTAAAGTACTCAGCGCTGCGCGAAAACAAAGAAGCTGTTGGTCACTTCACTATCGGGTGTCACAGCTCCATCTCTCTACATATGCTGCCTGAAAGGCTAGCCGGATTTATTGCTCAAAATCCAGGTATCGAATTAAGCTTCCAACACGCGCTTTCTCGGGAAATTGTCGAATCAGTGATCAGCTGGAAAATTGATATCGGCATTGTGGTAAATCCCGTATCCCATCCTGATTTGATAATAAAGCACCTCTGTCATGATATGGTGAGTTTTTGGCATAACCCTGAAAAAATACAGTCTAGGGACGTATTAATTTATGACCCAGCACTGATGCAAACAGACTGGCTGCTAAAAAACATGGAAAAAAATAACAAATATAAACAATATATTACTTCCTCTAGCCACGAACTGATCACAAATATGACACTTGAGGGAGTCGGGGTCGGTATTATTCCTGGCCGAGTTGCTCAAACAATTGGAAGAAATCAGCTTCAATGGGTTAGTAAAGACCAACCAGGCTTCAAAGATGAAATCTGCTTGGTGTATCGAAGGGAAATAACCCATAGCTTAGGTGCAGAGAAACTAATTAAAGAATTTAAACTTACAAATTACAAAAATTTTGGTTAACAGAAGATATATTCAAACTACAAAATTCAATTATTTTTGAACTTTATTTTAAGTTTATTCACGATAAAATACTGCCAACCATACCGTCGCCTCATCAGAGGATGTCTCAATCACCCGGTGCTTTCTTCCAGCCTTTATCAATAAGCAATCACCAGACTTCAGCTGGCATATCTCCCCGCAGTCAAACTCCACCACACCATAACCACTCAGTACAAGCACCCACTCGTGTTCACTCTGATCATACCAACCTTCCTCCGGTGAAGACTGGCCGTATGAAACAATTCTTTCAATTCGTATAGCATCACTTTTTATGATGTCCTGGAAGTGCTCAACCTCAGTGTTTTTCGGGAGGTTTTCTAGAATATTTATCATATTTACTCCTGCCAGCTAGAAAAGTGATCCATTAGATAATCAATGGCCATTCTCGCTCGTATTGGTAAAAAGCGGCGATTCTGATACACAATCCAGCTACTGGCTCCGCGCCCCCAAAAAGGCTCCAGTACGGGCTCTAATAGCTGTGACTCTATAGAGCGGTTAAAACTGCTTTTTGGCATATAGGCAATACCTAGGCCTTTTTCACATGCGTTAACCACTGTATGGGCATTATTACTTCTCCAGCGTCCATTAACGCGAATAGACTCCTCGGTGCCTTCTATATCAAATATCCAGTTCTCATTATTCGCAACAATACAACTGTGCGACTTTAAATCCTGTGGGTGGATTGGCCTGCCGAATTGATCAAGATATTCCGTGCTGGCAACTGCCATCATCTGGCGTCCAGCCAGCTTGCGAGCCACCAGCCCAGAGTCCTCAAGGCGGCCATAACGGATCGCAAAGTCGATACCATCCTCTACAAAATTGGCCATTCGGCTGTTGAAATCGATGTCGATCTTTAAGTCAGGGTGTTGTAAGGCGAAATTCATCAGTGCTGGAGCCACATACTGTTCAGCAAATAAACCAGCGCAGCTCACGCGCAACGTGCCACTCAGCTCATACTGCTGCAGGCTTAGCTGTTCATTGGCCTGTTGCAGACCCACAACCAGCTCTTTACAGCGCTGGTAATAAACAGCCCCAGCCTGAGTCAGGCTGACCAAGCGCGTTGTTCTAGCCAGAAGCGCACTCCCCAGACGCTCCTCCAAGCGAGCCACCTGCCGGCTCACATGGCTGGTACTGCACCCCAGCTGCTTGGCGGCCGCAGAGAAACCCTGGCACTCAGCTACAGCAACAAACTCGACTACACCGTCAAATGTATCCATACCCCACCATTATTGCTATTTAGCAAAAGTATTTCACAGAAATCTCATATTATCATCTTATCAGGGACAACCTAGAATCCTCCCCACTGAATGCTTAACACAGAGGACAGATTCATGAAGAAAGTACTTATTCCCGTAACCAACCATGCAACCCTTGGGGAAACCGACCAAGCTAATGGCACCTACTCCCCTGAGCTGACTCACGTCGTGCATGTACTTAAAGAAAATGGCATTGATTACGATATTGCCTCTATTAAAGGTGGCAAAGCACCACTCTACGGTACAGATATTGAAGGAGATGAGGTCAACAGCCAGGTATTGGCCGATGAAGACTTCCAGAACCGTGTCAACAACACTATTCCAGTAAACCAGCTGAATACTGCTAGTTACGATGCGGTGTTCTACCCAGGTGGGTTTGGTCTACTTTCCGACTTAGCAAGCAATGAGGACTTTGCCAAGTTATCTGCAGAGCATTATGAAAATGGCGGCGTACTTGCTGCCGTGTGCCACGGACCAGCTGGCCTGCTGCCTATCACTTTGAGCAATGGTGAAAGCTTACTGGCAACTAAGTCTGTGACTGCATTTACCCGAGAAGAAGAAATCGATTTTGGCACCATTGAAGATATCCCCTTTCTGCTTGAAGAAGCTATCAGCAGAAAATCTGCTCGATTTAACAAAGTGCAACCCTGGCAGGAATTTGTCATCGAGGATGGCCGTGTGATTACTGGACAAAACCCAGCCAGTGCACATGCTGTTGGTAAAGCGATCGTTAAACAGTTAATAAACTAGCCGTTAATAACGCATCAATAATGCTGGCGCAAACTGATGTCCCTGCGCCAGCTTTCCATAACCCTTCAGCTTCCATTGTGGGCCAACACAACTCATCTACATGAGCAGTTATAGCCTTAAAACCCCTTCAGTGAGGTTCCAGCAGTGCCTAGCTCAATTCTTTATCCGTCTCTAATGTTAATTGCCGGAATCGGCATCCCTGTGATGGCCACGTTAAATAGCGGTCTAGGTGTGAAGCTTGGCAGCTCTGCTCTCGCTACGACGATTTTGTTTTTTGTCGGACTGACCATCTCTATTATTTACTTATTTAAAACTGAAGGTTTCCAAGTAGCCGGTTTTCACAAAGATATCTCCTGGCACCTTTATCTCGGCGGGATATTAGTTGCTTTTTACGTACTCAGCGTCACCTGGGTTTCACCAAAATACGGCGTTGGCAATACTATATCCTTTGTGTTACTCGGCCAGCTCTTTGCTATGGCCACCATCGACCATTTTGGCCTCTTTGGCGCACAACAAACCAGCCTGGACCCCAAACGAATTATTGGATTTATTCTAATGATTACAGGCATCTTACTAGTGGTAAAACGCAATTCATAAATATATCTGGAGATCCGACAATGCCCAATCTATATGTAATGGCAAAAGTGAAGTCTAAACTTGGAGAAACACAGAAAGCTAAAAACATTCTGACAAGACTGGCAGAGAACTCTGAAAAGGAGAGCGGATGTTTGAGTTATCAGATTTTATATTCGAGTGAGGAAACAGATACCTTTATGACGTTAGAGGTATGGGATTCAAAAGAAAGTGAAAGAAAACACTGGGATGAGCCCCATTTAAAAGAATCATTAAAAGAGTTAGAACCAATTTTAGCTAAAGAAGCAAGAATCGAAAAATATCAGCATACTTCCGATTAAAAACATACGATTTTCTTCAGCAGAGTAAATGATCATAGGCCCACAACAAAATTAGTGTGGACCAAGGAGAATATTCGGAAAGTAACAGGAGACACTTGAATCATAAAAAGGCAGTAGATTTATAAGCTTCATCAACAGTGAAAAAAATCTATTCACCCTGAATTAAAAAACTATAAGGACCACCCCCTCTAAACGTTTGTGTCATTACTCAGGAAAATTAAAAACAGGATTGGTGGTCAACATTTCCGACCAACTAACACGCTCTGCTCGGTAAATCGTGCTATCGTACACTTTTAATTCCCACGCAGTTTCCGCTTGGCTAGTCGATGTTACCTCTATCAAGTAAGCATTGCGATCACTCCCCGTACTGATATCCGATGGGCCACCGGCACATAGTAATATATTTCCACCGGCAAGCTCATCAACATCACCCAATGATTGAGTATACTTGGGCGCTATGTATTCCCAGGTTTGCTCAGCACTCATTGTCGATGTATTGAGCAGAAACTTTACTGCACGGCTATTGTAGATATTGCCACTCAACTCAGCTTCATTTCTGTTGTCGTAAATCAGAATTTCATGATTACTTGTCAACATTGGCGTATGCTGCGAAGCCATCCAGGAACCAGTATGTAGTGTAAAGAATTTATCCTTCAAATCGCTCTCAATATCTGAATCCCTCCCCATTATCCAATTTACCGCACCAGACTGATGATCAATACTGACCACCCAGCTCTGAGAGCGGCTAGAAAGTAAAATGGAATTATCCTGAGGAACATAATGCAGTGCATTAGAGTGGCTCCAGTCAAGGGCTCCGTTATCCAAAACCCTACTGGCCAAAGCACCGGGGAAACGGCTGGTATCCAAGTGATCAAATGCTGACCATCGCCAAACTGTGTTCCCTTCAGTATCGATTTCCAAAATGGCATCTCCTTGTAAAAAATGCTCACCAAACTGGCCAGTTTCGTTGGTTAACACCAACAGATTGCCATTCTCCAGCAAATGGACATCGTGGTGATAACTCGGCAATTCGAAAGAGGACAACACCTCTCCGGAGAAGGAGATTACTCGGGCCTCCCCACTGAGTAATAAAAGTAAACGCCCACCCTGTAGGTTTCTCGCTACTGGGGCACCAGTTAATGGAACATCACCGTGCAGATACCAAACAACCTCTCCCTCTTCATCAAATCCCCAGAAAGTACTATCCCTCTCCGCTGATGGCGCGAAGATAGTGATGCCACCCTCGGACTTAACCGTTTTATTCAAAAGCTCAACAGCGGGGACCCCCTCAGGCACCGACCCTGTTTTAAACTCTACGATTTCACTGTGAACAACCTCACCACTATCTAAAAGTGCAACCGCAGTAAACCGATAGGTAGTATCCGCGCGCAGGCCGACCACGGTTACTTCGTGGTTTGTGCCTGGCTCACTATAATCTGTACGTCGTCGACTGGTATCTGCAGATTTAAACCTTATTGCCACTCTCGCCGCTTCCGCAGTAATCACGCTGGCATTCACCATTAGATGGTTCTCTGGGTGAGCGCTGAGTACTAATTGAACAGTATCATCTTCCTGCGCAAAAACCTTAGGGACAATACCTGCTAAAAACAGTAAGAATACTGATTGAAAAACAGCCAACCTAATATATTTACTCATTGGGGGTCTCACAGTTTGTTATGAATACAATTGTTTAACGCAACCATTGCCCCGTTGGTTTACAAAGATGTTTATTTTTTTATAGACGGCAATTAATCGTAATTAATTATTATCGACTAAGCGCGTTTGATTCTGCAACTTGCACAAAACTGAGAACTGGCACACATTTATCAGATGTTAGAAAAATTCACTGCAGAAACTAATCCTTCACGTCTCTGCCAATTTACCTCCCCAAATTACTCGCCCTGCCTACTTATCCAGGTAGGTGGTTTTTTATATTGATGTAAGGATATCCTTTGAAAAGATTTATTCTCATCTCCGCAATCATTCTTTCCACAATCAATACTATGGCAATAGAAACAGCTTCTACCTTAAGTCATCTTACGGATAGTTAGATATAGATATCTCTACTCAGAAAAGTGAAGAATATTTTGAAACAAATCTTCCCAGCCCGAGAGGTTGGACAGTAACTTTAGGATACTGCCTCAATAATTTTTTTGCTATTGAGGGAGGGGATGCCGACTTTGGTGATACAGAAGGAAAAATTAGGGAAAGTGATTCGATCACTTACAGTAAGTACGTATCAGGCAACTATGATTACAACCACAAAATTAATATTGGCGCTAAGATAAAGATACTTGGCATATCCCTAACATCCAATATTACAAAAAGATTCTACACAGGAGTTCGTGTAGGCTCTCATTTATGGGAAACCGAATATGAAGAAAAAGAAAACTATATCTGGAATTATTAGCGCGTCGACTTTGAAGGAAGAGTAGTAAACTCTATTTCCGATAGTATCAGTGATTTAGATAAAGGTGAGAATGATGGTAGTGATCTTTACTACGGAGTTTTCATTGGCTGGAACCACAACAACTTGGGCCTAAGCTTGGAGCACACTATTTTCGAAATGGATGAGCAAAAGCTCAGCCTCTCCTCCCTGGGGCTGACTTACAACTTCTAAAGATCGCTCTTACTTTTTTCAGCAGCCAAATCGGCTGCTGAATTTCCCTCTAAAAAATTCTAAAACTACTTTATCCCAGCAAACAATACCTCAAACCAACGAAAGTCCTCTCGACCCAACTGAGCATTTTTGGCCAACTTCTTATCCAAATCCAAGTCCTTATATACATGATAAACCGCTCGCTCGGTCAACTCGCGCCAGTGTTTGCTTTCTAGCTCAGGGGCTGAGCCATCGGCTAAATTGGGACGCTCAATGGGTCGTACTGTGCTTCAGTGGTTCTCAGCGCTAATTCCAATTCTTGTTGGATCGGGTTGATCACCTTGAGGGCATTGGGTTCGAAGAATTGCTTGGCACTACCTCCCCAGCCTTGCGAAGCATTTTTAACTCTTTAATTCCGATCACTTTTCTACGAATGGCTTCAAGCAGTTGTAATTTGCTGTAATAGATAGCTGTTGACAGTCTCTCCCAGAGGTTGCAACATGCGCGAAATTTGGGGAAGTATCACTGGCAAATCAACAGTCACATCAGTACATGATTTATACCGCACATACTTGAGCACATATAACTTCTTCTCTACCGGATTTTCAAACCTCACGATAAACAAACACTACTCATCATTTAATTGATTAAGGATGTCCCTTGAAAAGGTTTATTCTGGCTACAGCGATCGCCTTGACAGCTTCAAATACCATAGCACTGGAAAATAACTTTTACCTTAAATCCACTTATGGGGCGGTAGATACAGATATTTCAACCCAAGAAGCATTGGAGAGATTTGAAACTAAGCTATCTGACCCTAGTGGGTGGTCTATTACCCTAGGATATCACCTCAATAACCATATTGCATTCGAAGGTGGGTTTATAGACCTGGGAGATGCTAAAGGGAGTTATCGACATGAAGAATCGAGCATTGGCGACTGGGGCGGTACGAACTACGAGCGTCATATCTATGATTACACCCTCAGCACAGAAGCAACAATACTAGGTCTATTTTTTACTACCGATATTACTAAAGATTTTTATGCTGGAATACGCATCGGCTATCAATTCTGGGATGAGCACCTTCAAGAAAAAGATGACGTCTTCTTTTGGGACTGGGATGAATATGAAGACATAATAACCACTCACAAAACCAATGACGGCAGTGATCTTTATTACGGCATTTCAGTTGGCTGGAACTACAATAAATGGAGTTTGAACCTGGAACACACCACTTTTGAGATGGAAAAGAGAGAACCAAGGCTTTCCTCTTTGGCACTGACTTACAATTTTTGAATCAGTAAAAAATAGACTCACTCTTCTGCCGAGCAGGCTGCAGCGCAGGAGAATCAATGACTAATTTTCTACCATATTTATAATTCCAAAGAAAAGCAATTATCATTCACCACCCAACCAGTTAGCTGGTTTCTGTATATTTAATTAAGGATACCCTTTGAAACAAATAATCCTTGCTTCCGCCATCCTCCTCTCCACATCAAGTACTCTGGCAATGGAAAATACCTGGTATCTAAAATCTACTTACGGAAAATTAGACACAGATATCTCAACAGATCTATCTGATCCCAATGCCTGGTCTTTTACATTGGGATATCGCTTTAATAAATTTCTTTCTATAGAAGGTGGCCATGTAGATCTGGGGGAGGCGAAAGATAAAAAAACCTATTATGGGAGATTTTCTACTAGCATCGACAATCGTACGGTTAGCACAAAAGCAACAACACTTGGTCTGTTTTTAACCACCGATATCACCAAAGATTTTTACATTGGGTTACGCACAGGGTTTCAACGTTGGGATGAGCATTATGAGAATAATGCAACCTATTCCTATCACGGCGATTACAGAGATCACTACACCAAAGAATGGAAACATTGTAATACCAATGATGAGAACGATCTTTATTATGGTGTTTCCGCCGGCTGGAACTACAACAATTGGAGCTTGAGTCTAGAGCACACCAGTTTTGAAATGGACGAAAGAAAACCCAGCCTCTCCTCACTGGGACTGACTTACAACTTTTAAAGACTGCCGCTTATTAATTAATTTTTCAGCAGCCAAATCGGCTGCTGAATTTCTCTCGAAAAATTCTAAAGTTACTTTATCCCAGCAAACAATACCTCAAACCAACGCAAGTCCTCCGGCCCCAACTGAGTATTTTTGGCCAGTTTCTTATTCAGATACACGTCATTATATACATGATAAACCGCTCGCTCGGTCAACTCGCGCCAGTGTTCGCTATTAAGCTCAGGGATTGAGCCATCGGCTAAATTGGGATCGGTCAATGGGTCGTGCTGGGCTTCAGTGGTTCTCAGCGCTAATTCCAATTCTTGTAGAATCGGATTGATCACCTTAAGGGTATTCGATTCGGAAAACTGCTTGGCAACATCTTCCTCTGCCTGACGAAGCATTTTTTTGCTCTGTAATTCCGATAGCTTTTCTCCGGCTGGGCGCAAGCCGAATTTATTGACCAGGCCACTCATACCGGGCAGCACCGCCTTGGCTGCCAGCCCGGCACCGATCAGGGGATTAAACACTGCGGCAACACCCCCAACTAACAGCATACCAACGGTCAATTTTCTATCGAGTTTGTCGATATCATCCGCCAGTCTTTCGAGAGAACTCTTTCCAGAATTTCCCCTTTCCAGGGATAACTCTACGGCGCTCTCCACCATAAATTTACGTAAACTCCCCTCATAATGGGAGTTGGGAAAGTGAAATATTCGGCGTTTGGGTAGATCATTTACTTCTGGGGCATCATCAGGCAAACAACGCATTGTGTGCAGAGTAAAGCCAGTTTGTGAGAGCTTATAGGGAATCACAAAGTAGTGCTTTTCATCGTATCTCTGCACAAAATTCTCACTGCGCTCCGCAGAAGAAAATATTGGCAGTCCGGCAACTACTTCTTGAAAAACTTTTAAACTGCCGGTGATTTCAGCTGGCACTTTACGGGAAAGGTCAACCAGGCCCTTCTTGCCTTTATCGAAATATTGTTTCATATCTATTGATTCACAGAGAAATCGAGAAAAAGCTGGCCTGATCTGCAGTATCCGCATCCCCTCGGCCATCCCCCCCCTGTGAAACACCTCCCTATGCCCTCTAATAAAAGCATAACTACCTTAGGAAATGACGTCTTTAGTTTGCCTCAGCATAAATCCAGGCTTCTATACCAGATTTCAATTTGGCGGCAACCCGCTGATAGGCATCCACTTCATAGGCATCAGACTGAGCAAGCTCTTCGGCAGAGATTTCAAAAACTGTACCCTCAACCGTATCAAAAGAACGCCCTGTGTACTTCAGTATGGGGTGAAACTCCTTGCCGCTAGTTTGCACAACTTGTGGATCTATAATTCTTATTTCAGAAAGCTGGTAACCAATTAAAGTATCCTCAGATCCTTGTAACTTACGGCCAAAAGTCTCCAGTTGTACATTCTCTTGCTGAAGAGTGCCGTAGGAAAATAAACGCTCCATAAATTAACCCCTGATCCCGCTAGTGAATAGTTCACTAATGTGGCAAATCCGCTGGTACTTTATCGGCTAAAGACCCCGCTAAAGAAGTCTCTTTAAGATAATTCCTCAGATTGGAGCTCTAATGCCTATCAATCCCTTCGCAAACCATTCTTGCAAATGTCTGTGAGATTAATAACCAGCAATTCACTTATTCCTTTTTGATGTGACTGGCCCAAGACACGGACCTTACCATCCCTTGGACCTGCATTGGTGAAAACCTGTGCTAACCCATCCCGCAGCTGAGGCCGAGTATACGGGGAGCTGCTTTGGGGAAATCTCTGACCTGCGCCGTGCTTCTGATTGGGTGCTAGGGATACCGCACCCTGGCAGGCAATGGTTAGGCTCTAAATCCATGGTTGTTTACACGGCCCACTGGCAATAGAGAGGTGTGTAATGCATAACCGACCTTCGCTGCAAAACCATCAAATTATACCTACACGACAGAAAACATCCCTACAAAAGGAACAAGGAGCTCTACGCAAAAACGCTTCGTTCGCCGCTGCGCTGATGGTTGTTGGATCGGCAATATTGGCCCCCCTGGCCTATGCTGCGGATTATTCCAATCCCTATTCCCGCCAGGGCTCAAGGTATGTCGCTCATCAGGGGCATGGAGGGCATTATGACCGCCACTCCAGATATAGCAGAGATTACAGGTACCGGAGAGAGTATAGGGGACACTCCCGATACAATAGGAATCAAAGGAGCTACTCTCGATACAGCAGGAACCAAAGGGCATATTCTCGATACGGCAGATACCAACAAGCTCAACCACAAAATAGCCGGCATATGTGGTTTAAAGGCCATGTACAAGGTACACCGCGTATTGTGATCGACTTAAGTGACCAGATGGCCTACTTCTATAAGGGAGGACGTCTCGCCGGCATGTCCCCGGTCTCTACCGGTAAACCAGGCCATCGAACTCCTACTGGTAACTTTCGTATTTCACAGAAGAAATACAGCCACCGCTCCAACCTGTACGGTCACTATATAAGCTCTCGTGGCCAAGTACTGCGCAGTAATGTGGATGTACGCCGCCATCGCAAGCCTGCCGGGTCTCGCTTCCGCGGAGCCTCAATGGATTACATGATGCGGATTAATGGCCCAGTCACCATGCATGCCGGTTATGTACCCGGTTACCCGGCCTCCCATGGCTGTATCCGCATCCCCTGGCATATGGCGAAGATTTTCTACCGCCACGCCAGAGTCGGCACAAAGGTATCCGTTGTACCTTAGGTAAAATCTAGACACTTGTGAAAAGGCACCATAAAAAAGGCGGACTATTAAGTCCGCCTTTTTCTTTGCCTGGAAAAACGTCTGCTATTGAGAGGCCTCTGCCCCCTCCCGCTTTGCGACTTCCATACGGGTGAAATACGCATGCGCTGCATGGTTTACATGCCGTGCCAGCAGTAATGTGGAAACCATAGTGGGCACAGCCATTACGGCGTACATGCCAATAATAATGCTGTTGACCGCGCTCAAAGAAGCCACCGCACCCAATACAATCAGTATCATATAGAGCCCGGTATAAAGGTCCTGCCAGCGGCCGCCAAAAAGAAAAACATAGCACTTCATACCGTAATACCAGCAGGTAACGATAGTGCTGAAAGCCAGTGGAAGGACCATTAGCAGTAGCAAAATTGGACCAAACTGCCCAAATACCTGAGAAAATGCCTGTGCAGTCAGGGTAACGCCGGCAATATCCCCTTCCTGCTGCCAAGCGCCAGTCAGTAGTATCACCAGGGCAGTGCAAGTGCAGATAATCAGTGTGTCTACAATGGGGCCCAGCATGGCAACCACGCCTTCTCGAACGGGCTCACGGGTTTTCGCTGCACCATGGGCTAAAGACTCTGTGCCTATACCCGCCTCATTAGAAAATGCGCCCCGGCTCACCCCTACTGTGATTACCGAACCCAGAGTACCTCCAGCAATAGCTTGACCGTTGAAAGCATCGGAGAAAATTAGCGCAAATGCTGCCGGTACCTGCTCCCAGAAGCTGGCAATTACCACAAGGGTCATGCCCAAATAAAGCAGCACCATGCCCGGCACTACTCTTGCGGAGAATTTACCGATACGCTGGATACGCCCGGCAATAACGTAGGCCGATGCAACAGCAATTAATAAGCCAATAACAAAATCAAAAGTGAGTGAACCTCCGGGTGCTACCCAACCCAAGGGCTCAGCAAAAGACTCGCGCAGTAGCTGCGTGGTTTGATTGGACTGAAACACCGGCAACATACCGCAGAGTCCCGCCACGGCAAACAGTACTGCCAGCGGCATCCAACGCTGGCCCAACCCCTCACGAATAACATACATGGGGCCACCTTGCAGTTCCCCAGAGGCATCGCGACCGCGAAACATCACCGCCAGCGTCGCTGTATAGAACTTGGTAGCTACCCCCACCAGGGCAGTTATCCACATCCAGAAAATCGCCCCAGGCCCACCAATCGTAATTGCGATGGCAACCCCGGAAATATTGCCCAACCCCAAGGTTCCCGACAGCGCTGTGGAGAGTGCTTGGCTATGATTCACTTGGCCAGGGTCATTGGGGTCATCATATCGGCCACTTAAAAGCCCAATACTGTGCCCAAGATGGCGATAGGGACGGCCACGAGAATAGATTAATAGCGCGAGGCCGCCACCAACGAGTAGTACTAATAAGGGGGGCCCCCAGACAAAACTGGCAAAAGCCTCTAATGCCTGATCAATTGCAGGGAATATCGACATAATTTAATTCATTTCCGGTGAGATCCGCCCAGTCTAGGTACGCTCACACCAGACTGTCAAAATGCCACCATAAAACTTCGTAGCCCCATAAATGCGAAAACTTTGGGAAAACCTGGAATCCCGGCAATAAAAAAGCCCCTAACAGGGGCTTTTCTAACAATCTTTTACAACTTTTTATCAAGCTGTAGTAGTTGCCTTCAATGCGGGCTCGGGTTCAGAACTCTCCCTCACAAGCGCCACCGATATAGCGCCAAGCAACATACACACCCCCGCCAAAACAATGATGTAAATTGCCTGGTTTTCGAAAACTGTTTTCAATATCAAGCCAGCTACCAGGGCGGAAACAATCTGCGGGGCTGCGATAGTGAAATTAAAAATCCCCATATAAACACCAGTCTTATCCGCCGGCAGCGAGTCAGAGAGGATCGCATAGGGCATCGCCAGAATAGCGGCCCAGGCAATGCCCACACCCACCATCGGTAGCAATAATCCCAGGGCGCCACTGGGTACGGAAACTTCTGTAATCAACAGATTCACCTGTGTGGGATCGCCCCCCTGGAAGAACAGGAAGCTGATGTATCCAAAACCGCCCAGTGCCAACGATAGGGAATAAGTGAGCTTACGACCCAACACCTGAGACAAACGGGCCAGGACAATAGAGAAGATCGCTGCGAACAGAGAGTAAGCAGCAAAAATAATTCCTACCCAGTCACCGGCAGCACCCTTAGCGGCAGCGATATGTGCGGGAATTTCTTTGACGCTTTCCAGATAGGCGGGATCAAACCACTTGGCTTCCACTCCCCAAACGTGCTGAGTGATCGCAGGCGTGGTGTAAACCCACATAATAAACAGGGCAAACCAGGAGAAGAATTGCACTAGGGCCAGCTGGCGCATGGTTCGCGGCATTTTAATTAGCAGCTGGAAAAAACCGATCAAGCGCTTTGCCAGTGGGGCTTTTTGCTGTCTCTCCCGCTCCAGTTGCGCGGAGTCGAGACCTTTATAGGCATTGTACTGCTCCGGCGGATACTCCTTGGTACGCAGCACAGTCCATAACACACTGCCCAGAAGCACTGTGGCGCCGATATAGAAAGCCCATATAACGGAGGGCGCCACCTCTCCCGCACTGGCAGTATTTTCCAGACCGATCACATTAGTCAGGATGAATGGCAACATGGAGCCGAAGATGGCGCCAATGTTAATCAGCAAAGACTGTATCGAGTACCCCAGGGTGCGCTGCTCTGATGGCACCATGTCGGACACCAGCGCGCGGAAAGGCTGCATGGTCACGTTAAAGGCCGCGTCCATCAGGGCCAACATAACGCCGCCGAAAATAATTGGGGCCACTATCGCCACCACAATCCCGGCATTGGGCATAAACGCCATCCCCAGGGCTGCGGCGATGGCACCAAAAAGGATAAAGGGGTTGCGGCGACCGAAGCGACTCCAGGTTCGATCCGAGGCCGAACCCACGATCGGCTGTACGATCAGTCCCATGAGCGGCGCTACTATCCAGAACAGGGATAGAGAATGAAGGTCCGCTCCCAGATCTGAAAGAATCCGACTGGCATTGGCATTTTGCAGGGAAAAGCCAAACTGCACACCGAGAAAGCCGAGACTGACATTCCATACCTGCCAGAAGGGCAGACGGGGCTGTTGAATAGGATTGGGCTCTGATTGGCTCATAGGGTCACCGCATCTCTCGTTATGCTTATTTTGCCATTCTGACACGCCCACCACAGACCTCCATCCTCCCCCCAGCGGGGAGGATGCGGGCCAGATTCTGCGCTTTAGGATAAACTCAGGCCCAGCGTACGCGTCGGGCCAACACGAAACTGTGAACCCTAATCAAGCAACTGAAGTCCCGCGCGATGACCCTAAAACTCCCACTCCTGCGCCTGGTGTGCCTCGCAGCTACACTCTGCCTGAGCGCTCAATCCCTGGCCGCTGAACAGCGCAACTACCGCGATCACACCATGAGCGAAGACTCACTAACTGTACAGACGAGTGAGGGCGAGGTCACCCTCACCCCGGTTGGTCCGTCAGCTCTATCGGTGCACTATCGCCGCGAAGGCCTGAAACAGTTGCCCTCATTTGCGTTGGCCACCAATTCTGCCGGCCGATCCGAGGCGACGCTGGAGCAACAAGGGGACAAGCTCGTTTACCGCACTGGCTCGCTTACTGCAGTCATCCACAAGTCTCCCTTCCGAATCGAGTACTTGCGCGGCAGCGAACAAATCCTGAGTGAAGAGAGTGGCTTCTTTGCCACCGAGACGATGCGCGGATTCCGTTTCGCACTGTCACCAGAGGAAAAACTGCTGGGCGGCGGAGAGCGGGTTATGGGGATGGACCGTCGCGGTCAACGCCTGCCCCTGTATAACCGTGCCCATTACGGATACACCACCGAATCCAACCAGATGTATTTTTCCCTGCCAGCAGTACTGTCCAGCAACAAATACATTCTGCTGTTCGACAACTCTGCCACCGGCACCCTGGATCTGGGCGCAAACGAAAAAGATATCCTGCAATTTGAAGCCGTAGCCGGGCGCACCGCTTACATCGTGGTAGCCGGTGAGACTTATCCACAGTTGCTGGAAAATTATGTATCCACCACCGGCAAACAGCCCCTGCCCCCCCGTTGGGCCCTGGGTAACTTCGCCTCCCGCTTTGGCTATCACAGCGAAGCTGAAGTCCGCGCAACCGTGGATAAATTTGCCGAAGAAGATTTCCCCCTGGACGCCCTGGTGTTGGACCTCTACTGGTTTGGCCCGGATATAAAAGGTCATATGGGCAATCTTGCCTGGGACAAGGAAGCCTTTCCCGAACCAGAAAAGATGATGGCCGACCTTAAAAAACGCGGCATAAATACCATCCTGGTGACCGAGCCTTTTGTCCTCTCCACCTCCGAACGCTGGCAGGAAGCCGTGGCGAATAATGCCCTGGCGAAAAACCTGGCCGGAGAGCCCAAGCGTTTTGATTTCTACTTCGGCAATACCGGCCTGATCGATGTCTTCTCCGAAGATGGCCGCGACTGGTTCTGGAATATTTACGACGGGTTATTGGAACAGGGCGTAACCGGCTGGTGGGGCGACTTGGGTGAGCCGGAAGTTCACCCCTCCGATACCGTTCACGCAATCGGTATGGCCGATGAAATCCACAACGTCTTCGGCCACGCCTGGGCGCAATTACTGCACGAACGCCAGACGGCAAAGCACCCTGAGCGTCGCCCCTTTATTATGATGCGCGCCGGTTTTGCCGGCTCCCAGCGCTACGGAATGATCCCCTGGACCGGCGACGTCGCTCGGGAATGGGGTGGCTTACAGCCCCAGGTGGAATTGGCTCTGAGTATGGGCTTGCTGGGCTTTGGCTACACCCATTCAGACCTGGGCGGCTTTGCCGGCGGTGAGAAATTTGACCGCGAACTCTACATCCGCTGGTTACAGTACGGCGTATTCCAACCGGTTTACCGCCCGCACGCCCAGGAGCATATTGCTTCCGAACCGGTTTTCCACGATCGCCGCACCCGCGATATCCTGCGCGAATATGTAAAACTGCGCTATCGCCTGCTGCCCTACAACTACACCCTCGCCTTCGAAAACAGCCAGACCGGCATGCCACTGATGCGTCCGCTGTTTTTCGAAAATGAAAGTGACCTATCTCTCCTGGACTACAAGGATGCCTACCTTTGGGGGCAGGACTTCCTCGTTGCCCCAGTCGTGGAAGAAGATGTGGATGAGGTCGCGGTAAAACTGCCCGGCGGCACTTGGTTCGATTACTGGACTGATGAACAATATTCTGGCGATCAGGCCCAGGTAGAAGTGGACCTGAAAACTATTCCTGTGCTGGTGCGGGCCGGCGCCATTATTCCCACCATTGACGATGTCCACAGCAGTCGTGATTACTCCAGTAAAAACCTGACCCTGGACTACTACGCGCACCCATCAGCAGCAAAGTCCGAGCGCTATGTTTATGAAGATGATGGCTCTACTGCGCAGGCTTTTGAAAAAGGCAAATACGAGAAGCTACATTTCTCAGCTGACAACAAACAGCAGGGTTTAGCCTTCGTCTTTAATCGCGAAGGAGCCGGTTATACCGGTATGCCGGAATCTCGCACGGTCACTTTAAAGATCCACAACTGGCAACAAGTGCCCGTGCAGCTCGATATTAGCGGCGAATCCCTGCCTATTTTCGACAGTGAAAAAGACTTTACTCAGGCACCCCGTGGGGCCTGGTACAACAAGCGCAAGCAGCAACTGCTGGTTAAATTTGACTGGCACAAAGAACCGCTGGATTTAGTGCTCAAAAATCAATAATTCAGCAAACCGCTGTTCACTGACAAAAAAATTTAAAGTCATCAGGAAACAATGAAGAAGTTACATTCCCTGTTTATTGCCAAACTCCTTTCGGCTTCCCTACTAGGTGCTGCTCTATTCGGCACTGCCGGCTGCAGCCAGGAGAGCAGCCCGGAAGAAATACAGCACGCTGAAAAAATTGTGGAGAAAAAAGCTGTTATCTACCAAGTGCTACCGCGCTTATTTGGCAACACTAACAGTACCAACAAACCCTGGGGCACACTCGAAGAGAATGGTGTGGGCAAGTTCTCCGACTTTACCCCAAAAGCACTGAATGAAATCCACGCGCTGGGCGCCACCCATATCTGGTACACCGGCGTCCTGCACCACGCGCTCGTTGGCGACTATACGGAATACGGTATCAGTAACGATGATCCAGATGTGGTCAAAGGCCGCGCCGGCTCTCCCTATGCCATCAAGGATTACTACAGCGTAAACCCAGACCTGGCAAATAACCCAGCAGAGCGATTACAGGAATTCCGCGCACTGGTGGAACGCAGCCACGAGGCCGGCCTGAAAGTAATTATCGATATAGTGCCTAACCATGTAGCCCGCGCCTATCATTCTCTCGATAAACCCCAAGGCGTGCAGGATTTTGGAGCTGGCGACAACACCCAGGTCACCTATGCCCGCAACAACAATTTCTACTATGTGGTGGGCGAAGACTTCCGCGTACCCGTTGCAGAAGACAGTTATCAGCCTCTCAATGGCGAAGCCAATGATCTTGTCGATGGGCAGTTTATAGAGAGTCCAGCGAAATGGACCGGTAATGGCGCGCGCAGTGCACAACCTGCCATGCACGACTGGTATGAAACCGTCAAAATTAATTTTGGCGTTCGCCCCGATAACAGTAAGAATTTTTCTGAGCTACCCCAGGAATATGCCGAGCGCGACTACCGGGCCCACGCCCAGTTTTGGGCAGACAAGAAAGTCCCGGACACCTGGGAAAAATTCCGCGATATCGCCCACTACTGGCTGGACTTTGGAGTCGATGGATTCCGCTATGATATGGCCGGTATGGTACCGGTAGAATTCTGGAGCTACCTGAATTCCTCCATCAAAATGCGCAACCCCAACACACTGTTACTTGCCGAAATCTATACTCCAGAGCGCTATCGAGATTATCTGCATCTGGGCAAAATGGATTACCTCTACGATAAAGTCGGCACTTACGACGCTATTCGTGCGGTCATGGAGAACAAGGGCAGCACAGATAAAATCGCACAGGTACAGGCAAGCCTGGTAGATATCTCCTCTCATATGTTGCGCTTTATGGAGAACCACGACGAGCAGCGTATTGCCAGCCCACAATTTTCTGGCAACCCAGAGGCTGGTAAACCTGCAATGCTGGTATCTGCCGTGCTCTCTCCAGCCCCTACCTTAGTTTACTTTGGCCAGGAGTTAGGAGAGCCCGCCAACAAAGATGCCGGCTTCGGTAAAGCCAGCCGCACCACCATTTTCGACTACTGGTCAGTACCCAGTGTGCGCCGCTGGAACAATGAGGGCGCTTTTGACACTGCACTGCTGACAAAAGAAGAAAAAGAGCTGCGCAGCTTCTACCAGCGCCTGCTTAATTTCTCCAAACAGAGCCCGGCCCTGCTTGGCGATTATCTGGACTTGCACAGCTACAACCGCAAACAGGATAGCGGCTATGGGGAAAAACAATTTTCTTTTGCGCGCTGGAATAAAACGGAAAAACTCTTGATCGTTGCAAATTTTGATCGAGAGGCCAGCAAATTCGAACTGCTGATCCCCAATGAGCTACTTAAACAGTGGAAACTGAAAGACGGCAGCTATGCATTAGAAGGGCAGATCAGCAATGCGAAGCAACAGCTGGTTATCCAAAATGGCCAGGGGCGAATAACACTTAATCTTCCCCCCTTTGAAGGCCATATCTTCAAGCTTGACAATTGACTAGCAAATACAGTCTTTTATTACAGAAAACCCGGCTCGAAGCCGGGTTTTCTGTATCAATACTAGATAATATTCACTGGGCTACCAGACTATAAATCAAGGTCTGATCATTCATCTGCACCTTATAGTTCCCTGTAACGGAGGTGTAAATATCAGAACCACCCTGCTCCAAAGTTCCATTAGAGTCACTATCACCATAGTTTTCACTCCAATCGTCACTCACATCAAACTTAAAACGTTGCTGGGATTGACCATCGAAGTTAACCGAAATTTCCCAAAGGTTGTCCGCCACTAACTGCATAGCCTCAGCTCCCCAGTTATTTGGCGTTCTACGAAAGTGTAGAGAGGCAAAATTAGAGGCATGGCTGCCGCAATCCACACAAGTCAGGGTATAACTGAGTGTTTTATCATTCACTTCAACAAGATAAGTACCAGACACATTGGTATAAATATCATTGCCTCCCTGCTCCAGAGAACCATCGGCATTGTTGTCCCCGTAATTTTCATCCCAGTTAGTGCTTACATCAAATTTAAAACGCTGGTTGCTACTGCCATCAAATACAACCGTAGTACGCCAGATATTATCTGCTATCAGAGTCATGGCCTGGGTGCCCCAGCTATTGGGCGTTCCCCGAAAATGCAGTGCCGTGAAGTTCTGTGCATAGCCTCCGTTGGGGTCAGTCACAGTAATGGCGGCAGTGGCACTGTCAGTCAGGCCATCGTTATCCGTTACCGTTACGGTTTCTGTATAGGTTCCAGCGTTGGCAAAACTCAGGGAAGTACTAGCGTTGCTGCCACCACTACTCCAGCTATAAGACACCACACTGCCATCGGTATCGTTAGAAGCGCTGGCATCCAACGTGATACTTTCATTGACCGCAACGGTTACTGCTGAGGGAGTGACAACCGCAACCGGTGCCTGCTGTGAGGAAACTTCAGTTAGGCTATAGCTCAGGCTCTGGTCGTTGACTTCGATTCGGTAATTACCGCTCACAGAGGTATAAATATCTGCACCGGTCTTATCCAAAGTACCATCGGCACCATCATCGCCATAGTTCTCTGTCCAATCACCATAAATATCCAGCTTAAAGCGCTGGTCCGCCTGACCATCAAAGTTCACAACTAATTGCCAGGTATTATCGCCCACTTGTTCGAATGCTGTACTACCCCAGTTGTTGGCGGTACCGCGAAAGTAAAGGCTGGGGAAACCAGGTTCAGCACAATCGTCACAAGGCGTCGCCAATTGCCCACCATGGATTGCCGCGGCAGAGTTAGCAGCGACATTAAAGGTGGCATAGCCGCTACTATCTACAGTAATCACCTCGCCACTACACTCGTTATCGCCCGCCAACACATTGCAATAATCCCCTGCAGGCATGCCGGTGTAGAGCGTCTGGTTCAGAGAGCCCCCCTCATTATTGATCACCACAAATCCTTTGTTGCCACGGCCAAAGGCAATCTGGTTGTTGTCATTGTCCCACCAATTATTCATGGCAGTGCCATTGGTATAGTTACGAAAACCTACCATGTTGGCGATATTGCCCCAGCGATGCTGGCAGACCCAGGCACCATTTTGACAGTTATTCGGGCCACTGCTGGGAGGGCCAATGTCGGTATCGGTAAAGTTATACCCGGACATTACCTTGGGGTAGCCATAGGGATGAGCCAGCATAAAGACATTGGCCAGATTGTATTTGTCTCCATCGTGATAAGTCAGATTCCCACCGCCACCATGGCCTCGCTCGCGATCATGGTTATCAATAAAATGAACGGCATCACTCGAGGAGAGCAGTCCCCAGCTTTCACCAATAGTGGCAAGATTTTTAATCTGACCGTTAAAGTTGCTGGCTACATCAGTGCCATATTTAAATTCAGTAACCCGACCTAGAAAAGTATAATTATAAGGCTGGATTTCTGAGGCCTCACCGGCAGCACCAATAACCTCTGAAAATACCCAGGGGTTGCCAGCTTGATTCACAATTGCCTGTAAATCACCGAGGGACATGTGCTTGACGGCATCAATACGGAAGCCATCAACTCCCATGCCTTTTAATTTACTCAGGTAACCAGCGAGTTTTCCCTGCACATAACTGGAGCCAGTATCCAAATCTGGCAAACCACTCAACCGACAGCTCCACACATGATTGGCATCATTGTAGTTATTAATGGTGCAATCGGAGTGATAGTCGTTATCAGAAAACTCCGGATGGTCCAGCAAGGTCCACTGAGTGCCTCCCCAACCGGTGCCACCGCCATTCCAGGCCGCCGTATGGTTAATTACCGCATCGGCGTAGACTTTTACACCTGCTGCATGACAACGATTGATCATGCTTTGCAGTTCCTGCTCAGTACCGCTGCGACTGGTTAAGTTGGTATAAGTCACTGGCTGGTAGCGCGCCCACCAGGTGGACAGGCTGATATGCTCATTAGGTGGAGATATTTGCACCGCATCAAAACCCTTAGGCCCAAGAAAGTTCTCACACTCACTGGCAATATCATTCCAGCTCCACTCGAATAAATGTACAAAAGCGGTACCGGCATTAACGTGGGCACTTGATAGTGTACCAAGTACAAGGCCTGTACTGGCCAGTAGCCTTTTTAGGGGAAATGGACTGTTCATTATTGCTTTCTCTTAGTCATCTTTTCGCTGTTATTTTTTATAAGCCAGGTATCTGAGCCCTCAATCACACAAACAGCGGATCAAGAGGACTAGATTTCCTGAATTTGAATACCAAAGTCACCGATTGAGAAACAGTAAGCTCTGAAGCTGAGAAAGGTTCTTCCAACAAAGGTAAAAGAAGCCAAGGGCACAACAGTCAATATGAGGTTCAAATTGCCAGGCATTCACGGCTAGGCTCAGCAGCCGGATACATCCAAGCGAAAAGCTGGTATCCCTGTGAGCAAATGACTGTCATAGAATGACAGGCAAGGAAATAGATCAACCTAGTTATTGTTGTTATACCTAACTCAAAGAGTGCTTCTAACCTAGCAACTCTGACACAAGTGCCCACCCTCTCTGGGGTATGACCTATTGCAGAGTAAAGAAATGGTACTAACGCACACATCCCCCTTCAGGGGGGCGTAGTAGTTTTATCTGCAGGGATTTGAACTTAGTGACATGAGAAGCAGTGCAGTGCTCAAAAAAGCAACAAGATTGATTTTTAGTGGCCGCCAGTAAGTTAAGATGAATTAGTGAGGATGGAGAGCTTAAAACCCAGCATTTAAATCAAGTGACTTAAGCTCGTAGAAATCAACTTATGATAAACAAAGCAATTTTAGCCCTAATTACACAAGGTTTGTTGTAGTCTCAAGCAGTATAGGGTTCTAACCTACCGCTTGTAGACAGCCCTCAAAATTATTAATTCTCTTTTTTTCAAGGCTACCCTTCCTGCTTAATAATAACCATTGCTGTAGCACCTGAATAACTCAGATCCTTTTTACACAAGTAATCAATTTGACCAAAATTTTTAGCTCTTTGTGACTGTTATTTCTGGATCAAGCCTGATACAAGATAAAATAATTGAGGTCAATATCTTAAGCCAACAAGTAATTATTAGGGTAGTGGTCACCATGACTACCACTTCAAATATGACATTAGTACCAAATCAATATAAGCTACTGATTTAGCTTACTTTTCAGAAAATTGATGTGAAATTGCCTCCGGAATAAAAATCAGGATAATAGTGGTCGTGATTATCACTATATAAATCTTAAATTTCATTATGGTTATATTCGCTGTTACAAGAAAAGGCTACTTAGAATTAGAGCCGATAATTAAATCAGCCCTATATCCAGTATGGGTAGGGGGTGATGTGCTGAATGAACAGGAGCTAGATTCGCTACGTTCAAGTAATATTGATCTAACCAACTTCAGTTACACGATTGCCCCTTGCGATGATAGAGCTCTAGATGAGGCATTAATCACGATTGCAGAGCATCATCCGAATGAGCGGGTTTGGCTAGAGTATTTGCCTAAAATTTAAAAAGCGGTTGAAGTCTCTGCATAATACGAGGCTGGCATAACTTACGCTATGCTCCAGCCGCCCCTAACCCGAACGCCATAAATCATGAACAGGCTCAGCACACAAGACACATAGAAATCTAACAAGTAATAGTGTAATCATGATCACTAGTTATCTAACAATCATAAGCAGTAGATCACTTATAAAGTCGCACCTCTACTTTAAGGGATATGATGCACGATGAGTAAATTCAAGTCGACTACCATCGCGATTTATGGCGGTGCTTTAGCGTTGGTAATTGGGCTCATTGCATTTGCGCTAAATTGGAATGTCTGGGGCGGCGGTATGCCTGGGTACAAGATATTTCTATTTCCAGGAAACTTGACTCTTGTATATGTTTGGCACCCACTGCTAACTGAAGAAATAGATTTCTGGCCGAAACTCTTTCTCCACTCGCTAGGTCAATTTACAGTAGCATCTGTTATTGTTTGGTTAAATACTGTTACGATAAGAAAACTACTCGCTATTCGTGCCTTGTAATGTGCAGAAGTAACTTCGATCTTATAGGCCTGTACTCACTACGTTACAGTGGGTGTTTTACTCAAGTAGGGAAACATGAGAAAACTAATCTCCTCAGGTTCTCACCTGGAAGAGCCGATAGGCTTTTCAAGAGCGTGCCGAATTGGAAACCTAATTTCTGTTTCTGGTACGGCACCTATCAAAGATGGCCAGACCGCTTACATAGGTGATGTGTATGCTCAAACGAAGTACTGTCTGGAGCTTTCGATGAAGGCCATACTAGAAGCAGGAGGGAAACCGACGGGTATCATCAGAACCCGTATCATGCTTACCGATATATCCCGCTGGGAAGAAGCAGCAAAAGCACATGGATAGCTATTTTCTACAATAAAGCCTGCTTGCACATTTGTTGAGGTAAGTCGCTTTATAGATCTGGCATGGCTTGTGGAAACAGAAATGGATTGTGTATTGGGCCAGATATAAAAATTCGCTGAAGTACGCTCCACCCGTCACTGAACAAGTTTACGACGCGTTAATATTACCCGAACCGCCACCTTATCCCTGTATTAAGATTTTATATGAACTGGAAAGCACTAATAGAATTCGGAGCCCCTAGGCAATCTCATCAGCCGCCAATTATCAACTTGCTGATAGCTTCAGGTATATTTTTAGGGCTAATTCCTTGGCTTGTGCTGGATGGAAAATTCCTCCTAACAAAGGGACGTTTCCGTCCAGAAGAAATTCTTTTAACAGTCAAAGATCAACCTGTCTTTTTTTGGATTCTAGCCTTCTTCGCCTTCATTTGCGGTGTTGTGTGCTTGCTATCTAGCGTCGGAGATTATCAACTGAATGTTCGAGCACAAAAACTTAATAATCGCAGACAGTAAACTGGAGTTCTTACTGGTTCCTAGAGGACTGCTCAGGCAGCACCAGCGGTGAAAAACCATAATTTGAAATGGAACTCTTGTATTAGCTTGTTTGACTCCACTTATGATAGTAGCCTCACATGTATTTTATGAGAAAAATGACTGTATGCCTGCATCAAAAAAGGAAAACATCTATAATCCTGCACTGGCAAAAGAAAGCCAAGAAAATTCTCGCGAAGTTTATTACCTATTCAACATATTGATGTATATGCTTGTGATAACTGCGAGTTGAAAAGCAAAGTTCTCAATAAAGCCAAGTGCCTAAAGACCATAGAACAGCAGCTAGTGATTCAAGTAAACCCACAATGTAGAACAAAGGCACTCACTGCTCTGTATTCTCCCTCTATAAATTAATATTAGTCTTCCCATTGTATATAAAAAGGATTTATATCATTGAACATTAACTTACGAGAAATAACAAAAGATAACTGGGTCGATATGATTGACCTTGACATCACAAAAGAGCAGGAAAACTATGTTGCTCTTCCTTCAGAAGCTATTGCCGCATCTAAGTTTTATGATCATTATATCAATCGAGGCGTTTATCTTGGGGATAAGCCCATTGGATTTATCCAATATTACCCAAATCATGAGGGTGGCAAACCAAACGAAATCTTTATAGATCAATTATTGATCGATGCCAGCTTACAAGGTCAAGGCTACGGTTCGGAAGCCGTGAAACTTGTTTTAGCTGAAATCAAGCAGCTTGAAGGCTTTAATTCTGTATCCATTTGCTACGTTGAAGGACATGACATCATGAAACCTTTTTTCGAGCGTTTTGGATTTAAAGTCGTAGATCAGGATGAGTTCGATGAAACGATTATGGAGCTCCATTATACTTAAGGACACTTCTTCGATATATATTTCACATAGCGGTAGGGTTCATATTTAGCTGGTTAAAACTTTTTAATGATTTTATAAACTATTAAGGTATGGTGACTGACCTAGCAGTACCGGCTATATATTTTTATTTATGGAATATACGATAAAACCACTATGTAGAAGACTTCATATTTAAAATTCTAGTAGTTAGTAGACCATGAGTTTATCCAAAAAATGTATCATCACTGATGGCACAGTAACTATTAAGAGAAACTCTTACTGTGTTATCTTTATTGTTTTAGCAGGATTAAGCTTGCTAACTTTATATATCGCTAATATCACGCTGGATCTTGGTCCTGAGTGGGTTGTTCTCTGTGTATCTCCTATATGGCTCTCCACCTTAATTGGCCTAAGGGGACAGCTCTTCCCTATGCAGACAAAAATAGACTTTAATAGAGAGATAGTGTTCATGAGAGGGCTAATCCCATGGAAATGGAAGCCCATGTGCAGATTAAAATGGGGGCTAAAAGACCTATATATTTCAAACTATATTATGAACACTAAGCACACACCAGCCGCAAAATTTAATACACTCTGTCTCAAAGCAGGATTGCGTGAATATGTGTTATTTGAAAGTATGGATGATTCGGCCATAAGAATGAAAGACTATATTTACGAGAATGCCCTCAATCAATAAGAAAAGGCGTAAATAAACCCTCATGGAATAACTTATCTACCCACTGGTTAATCTCTGGAACACCTATAATAAACACCCCCAAGCACGCACAGCATAAGAAAAATACTGCCTGCGTAGGCCATTACTTCCAGAGGGGTTGGTGTGGCTTCGTAGCCAGCTATAGCAAAGAGTAGCTGTCCTGGGATTGAGTCCTCCCTTAATAGTTGGGAGCTATCCCAGAGGGGCTCTTGCCCAGGCAGTAAATTTGCTTGAATGAATAATTGCGTGGCCTGAAGAATCATTCCGGCTGCCAATATGGTGAGTAATATACAGGAGGTCATCAAAGTATATTTGGGTGATAGACTACATAAAAAGTAATAAAATAATGCACCTAAGCTATAGCCGATACCGGCACCTAGCAATGCACCGATTATTACGGAAGGTAAGAGTGGTGGGTGCAGCCAAAAGGAAGTAAGGTAAACATAAACTTCTGACCCCTCACGCATAATTGCGAGTGTGACTGCCAGTAGCATAGCCCCCTGTATGATGGGTAAATGATATTGCTGCTTACGCCAGTTAAGTAACAACAAGGTGGTGACTATTGCTAATAATATATAGATTGTGATTAATATTCCGGCATTCACCAGCTCCTGACCTGTACCATTTAGCGCCTGGGAGACCCTCACAAGGTTTTCACCATAGACGATTGCAGCCAATCCACCGAGTAATAGCGCGATATAAAACCAGCGGTCGCGAAGATCCAGCATTCGGGTAGTCGCCAATAGCACACTGAGCAGCAGCGCCACTTCCAACACTTCCCGCAGTACTACCATTACAGAGGTTAACAACATAAGCCTTTCGCTACTGTGCGATAATTTTTCCTTGAGCCGTTATAGGATGGAATTCACCAAAAAACAGATATTCTCCCGCGGGCAAAGGGCCAATAAATAGCACTGCCTTGCTATTGCCCATGATCACTTTTTTTCGGTTGAGCTGGTAACTCTCAAATTCTTCTGGAGAGGCATCTCGATTGTAGATCACCAGTTTAATCTCCGTATCAGCGGGTACTATCAGTTCTGAAGGGTTAAAAAGATGGTTGTGGATTTCTAATTTCACAGTGGGTTTATTGGTATCTGGAGCGCAGGCACTGAATAAAATTGAAGCCAAAATCCAAATGCCAGCAGCCAAAGCACCAATCCTTTTCTGCTTGTTATAGTTTTTTTTTCGCACTTGTAAGTAGCTACGCATTCTTGCTCTCCTTTGCTTTTTTAAAACGCACGGTTATTGAAAGCCCTTGGCCAAAATGTGACTGGCCGAGTTCGATTGAAGCTTCGTGAAGGCGTGCGATATGCTGCACAATGGAAAGGCCCAATCCGCAACCGGGGGCTGTGCTCTGGTGGCCGTCGCCACCCACTCGATAGAACCGTTCAAAAACCCTAGGGTACTCTTTCTCTGGAATCCCCGGCCCGGAATCCTCCACTTGTAGAAGAATATCCCCTCTGATTAACCGGGTACTCACTTGTACATGGCCCTCCTCAGGAGTGTATTTCGCCGCATTGCGCAGGAGATTTTTTAAAAGAATAGTCAGTGCGAAACGGTCGCCACGCAGAAATACCCTACCGCCCAGCAGTTCCACCTGTTGCTTTCTCTGAGCAAAGATCGGGTATTCCTCTGCCAAAACCTCTCGTGCCAGGGCATGAAGATTGAGTATTTCAAAGCGCGCCGGGTAGTGTTCGGGTGTAGTGCGAAATAAATCCAGCATTTGCTCTACCAGGTGCGCCATACGCTGAACACTATCTTCCAGCTTAACCAGGCTCTGAGGCATTACTGTTTGCCCTGTCCCCTTAAAATCACTCTCCAGATTATGCGCGTGTACCTGTATGGCGGCGATGGGCGTGCGCAGTTCGTGGGCAGCATCGGCAGAAAAACGCCGCTCGCGCTCAAAAGAGGCCTGCAGGCGCGCGAGTAACGCATTAATGGATTGCACCACCGGGAGCAGTTCCTGTGGGGGACTACCCTCTGACAGTGGTGTCAGGTCTTCGGCGCGTTTGCTATGCAGATCTTCGGCGAGTTTGCGCAAACTGGAAAGGCCGCGCCCCACTACAAACCAAATCAGCAACCCGGCAATCGGTAGGCCCAACAGTATCGGGAGTACTGCGGCAATCGCTAGTTTTTCTGCCAGTTGGTAACGCAGGTCAGATCTCTCGGCAACGATAATCCAGTGGCCATTATCGGGAAAGTATTCTGCGAGACTGCGCCAACGATAGCCCGAGAAATTTATTTCCTTAAAGCCAACGGCAAATTCACTGAGGGGTTGCTTCGGGGCATCGGCGGAGCGCACCAGTAATTTCTTATCCTCCGACCACACCTGCATCACCATAGCCTCGGGCTGGGCCACCACCCGCTCGGCCCCTGTTGCCACCGGCATATCTGCCAATAACCTGGCGGAGGCGCTTAATTGGCGGTCAAACAGACGCTGCGCTTCCGCCATGGTATCGCGGTAGCCGTGCAGCGCCGAGACAAAATTGACCAGCATGATGATGCTGAGCAACGCGATCAGCAGAAAAATACGGATAGATTTCATGCGCCGCCAGCCGCTTCCAGTTTGTAGCCAACGCCGCGAATGGTCTGAATAAACTCTGGATAGATTTTTTTGCGTAAATTGTGGATATGCACATCCACAGTATTGCTGGAAACCTCCTCGCCCCAGCTGTACAGCTTATCTTCCAGCTGTTCGCGACTGAGAATATGGCCCGGGCGCTCGGCCAAGGCGCGCAGCAGGCTGAATTCCCGTCGCGACAGTTTTATTTCCTGCCCAGCCCTGGCCACGGTATGGCTGGATAAATTAATGGCCACATCGCCAATCAGGATTTCCGCACTGAGGCCGCTGCCACCGCGCCTTTCCAGAGCACGCAGGCGCGCCAGTAGCTCGTCTACCGCAAAGGGCTTGGTTAGATAGTCATCGGCACCGGCATCCAGGCCCTGCACTTTAGAGGGGAGATCATCGCGGGCGGTGAGAATCAATACCGGCGAGCGAATCGATTTTGCCCGCAACCGTTTCAACACCTCCACACCATCCAGGTCGGGCAGGCCCAGATCGAGAATAATCACATCCGGTATCGCCGCCTGTGCCAGAGCAATGCCCTCACTGCCGCGGGCCGCGTGATCAACGGCATAGCCCCCTCTCTGCAGGGCGGTGACCATCCCCTCGGCCAGGGATTGGTTATCTTCGATCAGCAGGATGCGCATTGGCCTGGGCTCTTCAGCAATGAAAACAGGTAAGGAGAGCGCGGTGCAACGCCCTCCCCCACCGCCAGAGCATAGTGCCTTTGCCGGGGCAGTGGATGGCGTGGGAGCGGTTGTTAAATTGGTTGTTGAATGAAAAGGCCGGCGCGCTCAGAGCGCGCTGGGAGCCGTCCTATCCTGTACTGTTGGCGGAGTTTCCCCGCGGGCAAATTGGCGAACCAGGGGCAGTTTCTTTGCCAGCGCGCTATCTACCAGAGAGGGCAGGAGCGCATTGACCTTGATAAACAGGCGTTCGGGCCAGCCGATAAAGCGCCTGCGGCAGTGTTTACTCTGGAGCAGACGCAGACATTGGGCGGCGACAAATTGTGGCGAGTCGGACTTGTTACCGAGTGCCCGATTCAAGTCGTTAACTGCGTCACTGTTGAGAGGGGTATCCACCGCCCTGGGCGCCAGGTAGTGCACACGAACCTTACTGCCCGCCAACTCCCGGCGCAGGGTTTCGGTAAAGCCGTGCAGCCCCGCTTTACTGGCACCATAGGCCCCAAAGCCCGGATGACCGATATGACCAAAGGCCGAGCCGATATTAATAATCGCGGCGCCTTCGCTGCGTTGCAGTATTGGCAGCAGGTCGCGGGTCAGCGCCATGGGCGCGATCAGGTTGGTATGCAGCAGCTGACTAAGTTCCACATCGCCGATATCGCTGAGCAGGGAAAAGGACGCGATACCGGCATTGTTGATCAACACATCCACACCAGCCGGTAATTGCTTGCAGCTGCGCACCAGCTCGGCGCGAGCGGCCCGGTCACACAGATCGGCTACCAACACCTGGTGCCGGTCACTGTGGGGTAGCTCCGCTTTTACCTGCTGCAGGCGCGCGGCATTGCGCCCCTGCAGTAGCAGCCGGTGGCCCTGCTCGGCTAGCAGACGACTGATGGCCGAGCCAATTCCGCCGCTGGCGCCGGTGACCAGCACCGTGAGCGTTTCTTTTGCTGTCATATCAAGCGGCCTCCTGCACCTTAAAGGGGTTGTCCAGTTCGCGGAAAATATCCCCATACAGGCGGTACATAACCCGCGAGCAGTGCAGGATCGCGGCTTGGTCATCGGGATTATCGATGCGATTCATCAGCCCCTTGAAGAAATCCACATGGCCGATATCCAGATCGCCGTGAGAAAGCAGATAACTGAACGCTTTGTTTGGCAGTCCGTGGGTTTTCTGAATGGCGCGCGCGGCTTTAGTGGCCACGGCGGTACTGGTGCCTTCAAGCACATGCACCATGCCGAAAAAGCTGAGAGGGTTGCCGCGGGCGATATTGTCATAGGCGTAGGACACCATCAGTTCGGTACTCAGGTTGGGGCGGCCATTGCGCACCGCTTCCGCATCGCCGCCACAGGCGGCAATATCGTTGAGCACCCACTCCTGGTGACCGGTTTCCTCCTCGATATATTCCGCAACCGCCTCGCGCAACCATTCCTGTTGCTGAGTCAGGCGACTACCACAGGCCATCAGCAGAGGCACCGTGTGCTTGACGTGGTGATAGGCCTGAGTGAGGAAGGCCACATATTCCTGCAAGGCAATCTCACCCCGTGCGGCGCGCTGGATAAAAGGTACCTCCATCAGAGACTGGCGGGCGTCGGCAGTTTGCTGTTCAAGAAGATTGTAAAAACTCATGAGGAGATACCTCCATAAAGGCTTTCGATAGAATTTTGGAACTGCGCGGCGATACGATCGCGGCGCGGGCGGCCATTGGCGGTGAGCAGGCCATCGGCAAACGTTAATGGCGCCGGCAGTGCGGTCCAGGTGCGCACCTGGGCGTAATCCGGCAATTTGCGATTCACCGCCTGCAACCAGCTGTCGAGCTGCTCGCGGCTGCTGCCGGGGCGTGCAAAAATCAGGGCGGCACAGTGGGGACGAGCGTCGCCGACCACCACGCACTGTTGCACTATCGGCTCCAGCAGTACCTCGCTCTCAATCCACTCCGGTGAGATATTGCGCCCAAAAGCGCTGATCAGGATGTTCTTGCAGCGCCCGGTGATGTACAGAAACCCTTCTGCGTCTAACTCACCCAAATCACCGGTGGCGAGCCACTGGCTTTCACCACCCTCGGCACTATCCAGGTAACCCAGATAACGGGGACCACGCACCATCACCTCGCCATCGCGAATGGCGATATCACAGTGAGACAAGGGTCTCCCCACGCTACCTGGGCGATCGGCGCCGGGTACATTCAGCGCAACCACCGAGCCACATTCGGACAAGCCGTAGCCTTCATAAACCGGCAGGCCAAGACTGCGCGCCTGCAACAACAGCCGGTCCGAGACCTTACCCCCGCCCACGGCGACAAAGCGCAGTGAGCTCGGCGGCTGCCAGCCGTTGCGCTCACTGTGTTCCAGCAGCGCTTTCAGCATCTGCGGCAGCAGGATCACACTGTGGGGACGATACTCATCAATGCAGCTCGCCAGCTGGGCTACATCCAGCCCCGAGCTGCCACTGAGGCCCAGGCGCGCCGTAGTCGGCACCAACACCTCACCACCACGCAGCCAGCTACTGTAAGCCCCGGCCACGTTTTCCAGCAGGGTGGCCAGAGGCAGCAGGCACAGGTGCACACGATTGCCCTGAGGCTGCAGTTGCCGTGCCAGTACACTGGCGGTGGTGAACTGGGTTCGGGCTGACAGGCAGACACCGCGCGGCGTGCCGGTAGAGCCAGAGGTAAAAGTGATTTTGGCGGTGTGCTCCGGCAGGGCCGCCGCCGTTTCCGTATGGATATCAATCAGGGCCATACCGGCCAGTTCAGCCCGCGCCTGTCCCACCACTTCGATCGCGGTAAAGCGTTCACAGCTATCGCTCAACAGGGCCTGCATGCCACTCACACGCAGGGTGTGTGCCAGCTGCTGCTGGGAAAAGAAAACCGGCAGCGGTACCAAAGTGATCTGAGCTATCTGGCAGGCCAGATCCACCAACAACCAATTGGGACCATTGTCGGCATAGAGCCCCAGCACGCGGATATCGCGCGCCTGCAGGTCCTCGGCGATTTCCTCGGCGGCCACCAGCAGCTGCCCATAGCTGAATGTGCACTCCTCGCCCCGCAGCGCCAGCTGTTCGGGGTGATTCACAGCCTGCTGGCGAATTTGATCTATCAGTTGCATAGGTTGGCACCCCCCGCCGAGGTTTTGAGCACAGGCGACATGGCCTGTGCCGAAGGGCGACAGGCCAGCAGAGTCTCGCGGGTACGGGGATTTGCCAGCAGGGCGCGGTGCTCGGCGACCATATCGATGGCGGTCACCGCCGGAGCCGACTCGTAATAACGACCCCACTCGTCCAGGTTATCCCTCAGACGCCGGCCGTCGGCTTCACATAAAACCGTCTGCCGACCCACTAATTTCTGCAATAGGCCACGCACTTCCGCAGTCGCGGTATAAATGGCCCAATGCACACCGGCGGCGGCAAATAATTCAAACAACATTAGGAACAGCATTTGGCTGCCACCGCGGCTGGTGGAGATCAAATTGCCGATTTCGACAATCTCCGAGCGTTTTACCGAGCCCCCACTGAAGGCGGCGATCTCCTGTTCCACCGGATGGTCGAGATACTGTTCCAGGAATAGAGATCCGCTATCGGCGCGGCGTAGCCCGAGGGCACTACTAAACGCGCTCTCCTGCCAAGCGGATAACAATAGCGGGGCAAATTGGTTCACCTGCGCACCATAGGTATCGGCAAACTTCTGCGCGATAAATCCCTGCACCCGGCTGTGGCCTGCCTGCCCTATACGGGTCAGATCGAAATCCAGTTTGCGCCGCCGCAGCTTGCGCTTGGGCAACGCCCTCTGGTCCAGGTATTGATAATGTCTTTGTAGCGCCATTGAAAACCCTCTTTGGGAGTGTCACGGCGAGAGTCTACGGAGACAAAATTAAGGCAAACTTAAGAAACGCTGGAAAAACTCGCCATGTATCCCTCCCCCAGTCAGTGCTTGCCAAACCGGCGGCAGGTCTTGATCTGGCTCAATACGGACTTTCTCCTTTACTTCATCATGCGCCGCTAGCAAGGCCTATCTGGCGCGCTTTTCCTCGTATTGAGACGACAAATTCCCCGCGCCAGCGCCTCTCCGTGATAACTTAGACCCAGGAGTCAACTGCATAAGGCAGGGACCAGAAAGACCCATTGATCTGGAGGAAAGATGGAGCAGCAAAACACCGTATTCGTGGTCGTGGACCCCAACGATGACAGACATGTGGCCCTGGAACGCGCCCTGACCACTTCCCGCGGGCGCAACCCCCAACCGCGTTTGGCAGTGTTTGTCGCGGTAGATGGCGAGGCAGTAGATACCCGCGCGGTGAACGACCACCTATTCCGCGATGAATCCTGGTTCCGCGAGCAGATCCGCGAACCTATCTCCGAGGCCGGTCTCTCCTGCGAGATTACTGTGTGCTGGTCCAGCGACTGGCAGGCGGCCATTGTGCAGGAGGCCAAGCGCTGCGATGCGGAAATGATCTACCTGCCAGTGCACAAGAAATCCAGCCGCCGCTTTACCTTCGCTGAATCCAAATGGCGGGTGCTGAAAACCGCACGCTGCCCGGTGGTACTGATTCGCCCCGGCGCCAAGGCCGAGCGCAAAGTGGTGCTGGCCACCGTCAACTACCAGGCGAAGACCCTGGAACAGCGCCAGCTAAACCGCCAGATCAGTGAGCGCGCCACCTATATTGCCGGCCACTACGGCGCCGAGCTGCACCTGGTAAATGCTTACCTGGACTCCATGCGCTACCCAGACCGCGGCGCCCTGGCCAAGCTCGCTGATAAAACCGGCGTACCCACGCACCGTATTCATGTGAAGCAGGGCTATACCAGCGATGTGGTGGAAGCAGTGGCGAAGGAAGTTGATGCGGATCTGGTGGTAATGGGCACCCTCAACCAGTTCGGTGAAACCGGCTCGCTGTTGCGCGGCAATACCGCCGAGCGGGTGATCGGCCAGTTGGACGTGGATGTGATGGTGTGCAACCAGTTCACCAACACGGAAGTGTAAATCCCGTTCGAAACTTCTGCGAAAAGCCCGGCAATCATTTGCCGGGCTTTTTCTTTCTCGGGCCGGTTAAAAACCAGGATTACTTTGATTTAGCTGAAAGCAGCAACAGATCCCCTCCGGTATTAAAAGTCACACTGCCACCCTCAACTTTTGCATGCTCACCGGAATAGTAATCTGTTAACACCGTACCATCGGTAAACACACCTTTTACAGAAATGCGCTTCTCCCCACGCGGCAGCTCCATTGCCACCACTACCGGCTGCTCCCCTGCTAAAGTACGAGCAAAAGTGTAGGGGTTATCGGCGAGTTTCTTGTGCACACCAGCGCCCACGGCGGGATGTGCTCGGCGGAACTGACCGAGCTTCTGCCAATGGGTGAGCAGTGCACGAGTTTCAGCTTTTTTCAGATCACCCCAATTCATGGGGCTGCGCATGGCCGCATCGCCAAAAGCGCGAGCATCGGTCATGGGGCGCGCCAGCTCATCGCCGTAATAAATTTGCACCGCCCCCGGTGCCAGCATCAGTTTACTGGCGGCAATTCGGGTCTGTTGGCGCTCGCGATCGAAGGAGTGGTGGTCGTCGTGAGAGCCCAGATAATTGAGCACCCCCAAGCCTTTTAACGCGCCAGAATTCAATGCGCTGGAATAACTGGAGAAAATTTTCTCCGCGGGCTCGCCGGCCACCTGGGCAAAATCGAAGTTGATCAAACTATCGAAACCATATTGGTAAAAATCCACTTGTTGATCGCTGTAATCGTAAACACGGCCAACGGTGGGACCATAGTTATTCACACCAAAGTGATAAACCTCACCCAGCATAAAGAAATCGCGATCATCGAGTTTTTGCTGTGGATGTTTTGCTTTCCACTCAGCCAGAGCCAGATCCGCCTCTTTTTTCAGAATTGCCCAAGCTTCGGGCTCGACATGTTTTACCGTGTCCACACGAAAGCCATCCACACCGTATTCCCGCACCCAATCGGTCAGCCACTTGATCAGGTAATACTTGGGCGCGCGCGGATAGCCGGTACGTGCGAAAAATGCATCCAGCTCGCTCAGCTCCTGCTGCAGGCGGCCCTCGCGCTGCCACTTATCCACAAGCTGCGGCGGCAGCGCCACGGGCTTATCGCTCTCGGTGAGGATATCGGTGAGGTTGGTGTGGATCGCGCACTCCACATTGCCGGCGTAATCAGACCAGTCGCACTGCTCGCCTTTGCGCAACCAGCTAGCGGGCCACTCCGGGTCCTTTGCGGTTATCGGGCCGGTGTGGTTGAGAATTACATCGAGTAACACACGAATACCGCGCTTGTGCGCGGCCTCTATCAGCTCCGCTAACTCGGCCTCAGTGCCAAAGTTGGCATCCACTGCGGTCCAGTCTTTGGGCCAGTAGCCGTGGAAGGCATAGGTGCGTTTGTCAGCGTCATTGTGACCGTGGATATTCTCAATGACCGGAGACATCCAGATAGCATCTACCCCCAGATCGTTGAAATAGCCCGCCTCAATTTTTTCGATCACCCCGCGTAGATCGCCACCGGCGAATCCGCGCAGATGGGCCCCGTCATCCTTGCGCCCGTAGGGAAAGTCATTGCCCTTATCGCCGTTATAAAAGCGGTCCGGCAACATAAAATAGATGGTGGCGTTGCGCCAAAAGGGATCAATTGGCCCCTCGGCCGCCGCTGCCTGCACAGTTCCCAGAAACAGACCTATTAATAAGCTGGTAAATTTAACCATTGCTCTCTCACTTATTCGCCGCGCACATTTTCACCAGCCAACTCTAATCGGCAATGGGATTCCTACATCCTCCCAAGTGGGGGCGTAGCCAGTACTTGTTTTCGTCACTTTCGCAAACAGCAGACGCACAGGATTTTCGCAATAGGCAAAAAGCGAAGCAAATCCCCTTTGCGACCGGCTGCGGCGGAGAGTAAGGTAAAACCCAGACACCACGGAGAAACCGAAGGGCTTTGCCGTGGTCAAAGGGTCACATTCTGATAGCAGCAAAAGGAGGCAGGGAATGTCGGAACAACAGTCTAGGCATGGGTGGATCATCGGAATTATTGTGGTGATCGTCGTCGCCGCGGCAGCCTATTGGCTGTGGACTGGCGAGGAAAAAAAGAAAGAAGTTCCCCCTACCAAAATTATTGAAGAACCCCAAAGCACCCCGGAGCCAGAAACTCTGGAGCAACCCCAGGAACAGGCCACCACGCCTGAACCTCAGGAACCCGCTCCGGTGGAAGAGCCCAGCAGGGAACCACCGCCTCCACTCAATGAGAGCGACAAGGCCGCTTATGACGACCTGATGAGCCTGGCCCCAGACAACGCCCTGTCGCGCTGGTTGGTAAACGATGAGGTGATTCGCAAATGGGTGGCTGCGGTCAACTCCGGTGCACGAGGAAACCTGATCCACAAGCACCGCCCACTGAAAACCATACGCGGCCCTATTGTTGTTACCGGCTCCTCGATAGAGGGCTACCAATTGTCGCCGGACAATTACCGTCGCTACGATAAGCCTGTGCGACTGTTCGCCTCAATGGATACCGATACCGCAGTGGGCCTTTACCAGTACTGGTATCCGCGCTTGGCGCAGGCCTACGGTGAGTTGGGCATGCGCAATAAAACCTTTCACCAGGTGGTGATTGAAGCCATCGATAAGGTACTGGCAGCCCCTGAAGTTGAAGGTCCTATCAAGCTGGTGCGTCCATCGGTCTACTTTAAGTTTGCCGACCCCAAGCTTGAGAAACTGCCCGGTGTACAAAAATTGATGATTCGCATGGGCCCGGATAATGCCGCGCGGGTGAAGGAAAAACTCAAGGAACTGAAGCAAAAACTGGAGGCCATGCCGGTTCAGCAGCCAGAACAGTCCCAATAATCCTTCAAAGATCACCGGGCCTTTACAGAGAAGGGCTCGGTGATACCGACTCTTCCACTTCGTCGTTTATACCCCCGCACAGATCAACCTCTTACTCAATATATTCTATCTCAGGCATGGGGTATATTTACCGGCACACTTGGCGGTTAACGGAGTACCGTCACCCGGCGCTGTTCCAAGATTTACAGGCAGCGCTCGAGAAGCTCAGGAGGAGCTACCGGTTTGCTGGGGCCAACCGGTAATTACCTGCATTTCAGCTTTAGCTCCCTCGGTATCCTAATCAGGGCTTATTAGCGCCCATTGCAAAACTATTGAGGCTCACCTTGAAATATCGTTTCCCCGGCCAGCTGCTGGCCGCCGCACTCATCCTTGTCACCTCACTCGCACAGGCAGCCCCAGAACTCTTATTCAGTACTACTCCCGAGTGGGTGGAAATATTAGAACCAGTAGAGTCAAAACGCCCATCGCAAGGCAGTGTGCGGGTACACCTATCCAACTCCCAGCTTCGCCACAGGGGAAAAGAGCAACAGTATTACTTTCAGATCGTGGTCGAACCCCTGAATCAGCAGGGGGTCAGTGAAATTGCCGAGCTGAACTTCAGTTTCTATCCGGCCTTCCAAAGGCTGCAGGTGCACGATATCAGTGTACAGCGTAACGGCGAACACCTTGATCGCTTGCAAAAGGATGGTTTCAAGCTTTTCCAGTCTGAGCAGGAACTCTCCAATAAACTCTACTCCGAACAATGGAATGCGCTGTATATACTGGAAGATATTCGCCCCGGCGATATTATCAGCTACGCCTATACCATTGAGGGCAGCAACCCGATTTTTGCCCGTAGTGATTTTGGCCGTTTGTACCTCTCCTGGCCCCAGGCAGTAGATCGTCGTTTTGTAAAAATTAGCAGCGACAAGAAGCTCAATTACCGATTTAACAAGCGCGAATATTCTGTCCAGCAAAGTCACCTGCAGGACAATCACACCTATACCATCGATCTGCGCGATGTGGCCGGAGTGCCGATGGAAAGTGAATATCCATACTGGCACGATCCGCTCAATTACTTCCAATACTCCAGCTACGACAACTGGGGACAGGTTAATGACTGGGCCCAGAACCTTTATCAGATCGATCGCACACTACCGGAGTCATTAAAAAACAAACTGGATAACTGGCGAGCACAGCTAGGGTTGGAGGCAGCAGTCAGCAAGGCGATCGAGTATGTACAGGAAGATATTCGCTACTTTGGCATTGAACTGGGTATCAATTCTCACCAACCCAGAACACCCCAGGAAACTCTGGAGAAACGCTACGGGGACTGTAAAGATAAGGCCCTACTGTTGACCAGTATGCTCGCCCACTTGGGGGTACAATCCTATCCCGCCCTCGTGTCTTCCTCCCGCGGGCGGGATATCGGCAAGGATATTCCCTCCCCGGAGACTTTTAACCATGTGATAAACCTAATCGAACTGAATGGCCGGGAATACTGGGTGGATGCCACGGCTTCAGGCCAGGGGATTGATATAGAGAACAAAGGCTTTTTCGACTACGAATTGGCACTCCCTATTGCTAAGCAAACCAACGCGCTAAAAGCAGTAAAACCAAGCTCGGAAAGTGTTGCCAATCTAAGTGCTCGTATCGAAGAACAATACGATATCAATGCGGCAGAAAATCGTGCGGAGCTCCGCGTAAACTCCCGCTTCTCTCACCGTAAAGCAGAGCAGGTGCGCCAGTTCTTCCTCTCTGCAGACACAGAGCAAATCAAAAATAGCTACACCAATTTTATCGCCGGATATTATCCGGGGGTGAACACCAGCCCCGAGATCACCTACAACGACAGCCTACAGGAAAACCAACTGGTGGTATCCGAGCACTATCAAATTGGTGACTTTGCCCAGATAAGTTCCGCACGTAAGATATTTTCCCTGTATGGTTCCGCCTTGGTACCCTATTTATCCAAGCCTCAGCACCCCATTCGTCAAAGCCCCCTGGCCCTGACACACCCCGTGGATATTCAGCAGAGTGCAAGGGTGAGTATTCAGGGGGAGTTGCTCTGGCAGGAAGAATTGGGCACAACCACGATCGATAATTCCTGGTTCAACTTCACTCGCAGCGCCAAACTGGAGAACAGTGCCCTCCAGGTGGTCTACAACTTTAAATCCAAAGTCGATCATGTAGAGCCACAGGAGGTGCCTGAATATTTAGCCGAGTTCAATAAGCTCGACAGAGCGCTGCAATATAAATTCTGGGCCAAAGGGGAAGCTTCTTCCAATCGCAATAAGAGCCAGGAAATGAAAAACCTGATTAAATCTTTGATCAGGAAGTAAGCCATGAAGAAGCTGCTTTTTGTTCTCACTCTATTACTGCTGGCCTCCTGTGCCTCACAATCAACAATACATACACCGGTCGATCCCTTACAGGACTTGACCCGACAAGTGGTACTCGCACCCGAATCTGTGCAATACCCCATTTATTGGAGCGAGTACCTAAAGTCTCCTCAATCTCTCAATTCACTAGAAGCGCAGGGGCGTTACCAGGCAGAAATGACTGCGCTAGAGACAGGCCAAAAAAGCTGTGCAGAGGTAAATTGGCAAGAAGTTACCCAGCTCAATAGTATTTCTCTGCTGCCGCACCTGAGTGCCACAGAGTGCTATGAGTCCATTGGTAATGACGAACTCGCCAGCTACCACCAAAATATTTTTAATTTTATTGCCAGAGGAATACTGTCAACGCGCAGAGGTGATACTTTCTATAGCGCTTATGAAGTGGCCAGCTGGGGCGATGTCGAAGACCTACTCAATATTTCCGGTTTTGAAATACTCGATAGCTATTTTGAATTTGCCGCGAGTCGCAGTGGTCTATATCGGGTTTACAATATACGAGACCCCAATAACGGAAAAGTCCGAAAAATTTATTTTGACAATAACCGTTTTCTACATCGCTTGCTCGATATCCAATACCCATTCGCGGGTCTCTCCGATGCCCTATATAAAAATATACTGCTACCTCTGGCAGATTCTGACTACTCTGCTCTACACGCTGTAGGCCAGGTTCAAGAAGCCGAAGGGAATTTCCAGCAGGCCGAACAAACCTACTTGAAAGCCATTGGCATAGGCTCGCTCACTGCCAATATCAGCCTTGGTAATTTGTGCCTTGAGGGTAACAGTACAAAGTTCGCAGTGGATGAATGCGCACAACTCTTTGTTGCCGCCGCAGACCTGGGGCTGCAGGAAGGCAAAATTATGCTTGCCTATATCACTACCATCGGCCTGGGAATAGAAGTAGACACGGAGTTGACCAGCCAGTTATTGGCAAGCGCAGCGGAAACCCTACAACGGGGCGAAGCCGAGTACGCAATGGCCTTGCTATTAGCATCTGATCAATACGATATGCCAAGAGCTGACTTGGCAGCACATTACCTGCAGCTTTCCGCAAAGCAAGGCTATGCCCCGGCACTACTAGAGCAGGCGGGCACCCACCTAAAAGATAAGCCTGGGCAACAGAAAATTTTCACAAACCTGATCAGCCAGGCGGCTAAAGAAAACTATCCTCCAGCGCAGTATTACTATGGCAAGTACCTGCTTGAAGTGGCAGACGAAAATCAAAGCCATCAAGGCATGTATTTTCTACAACAATCCGCAGAGGCCGGCTTTCCCGCAGCCTTATATCTAAGGGGAAAAATTAAAGAAAATGGTCTCTACCAACAACCACAAGATGCACTTTCTGCGCTGAAAGACATCGAAGCAGCAGCCCTTCGTTGGCACTTGCCTGCACAATTACGTATGGGTCTATTCAACTCCAGAGGAAAAATTGTACGAACCGATCACGATCGTGCCTATGGCTGGTATGCCCTCTGTGCAAAAGTAAACAATCTCGATTGTGTAACCAACCTAGGTTATGCCTCCGCTCTAGGTGTGGGTGTTAAACAGGATTACCAGCGCGCAGCTAAAATCTACCAATATGCCGCAAGCCAGGGATCCACAAGAGCCAGCTACAATCTTGGTTTACTCTACAAAAATGGCCAGGGAGTGGGCCAAGATCTACAGCAGGCTAAGACTTACCTGACGCAAGCCGCCGAAGCAGGTTCTGTCGATGCAATGAATGCCCTCGGGCTTTTATATCTTTCTCAAGATACGGATCAGCTGAATTATGCTGAAGCACTAGCATGGTTTGAGCGCGCCTCTAAACATAACTCTAAGTATGGTTTCTATAATCAGGGGCGCATGTATGAGAAAGGACTAGGCGTAGCCGCCAACAGTGAACGAGCCCTAAGTCATTACCGAAGCGCTTCCGAGCTTGGGCATACCGGCGCCTCCCTAAAACTGGCCAAAGCATATAGTGCGGGAGAAATCACAAATTATGATCTTAAAATGGCCCTGCATTATTTAAAATTGGCCACAGAACAAAGTGGCAACAAAACCATAAAAACGACTTTGCAAAAGTGTCAAAGATCACAATATTGCAACCAAATAGAAGTCGCAGAGTTAATAAGTCTCTTATCTACTGAAGAATAGTCACTCAAAACACATCTAGAATAAGTGACCAAAAAGAGTTTGGTCACTTTACTCCCCTCTTAGAACATTATTGACACTCAAGTGAAGCATTGCATATTTCTTGCACACAAATTCAATTAAATGCATGAGCACAGACTCAGAACAAAATTTTATTTCGCGGAGTAATATGTGTTTTATTCATACTATGGATATCCAGAATTTACCCGTGTCATAGCTTTCCGTAGAAACCTCAAATATTTATCTGACTTCACAGAATAATAAGCTGGCCTCCCTATAATTCGGTCCGAATTATACCAAATGTAATCGAATCGATCGGGACAGACATGAACGAGTCATTAAAGTTACTTACAGCCATAAGTTTATCCGCTTTTCTTACAGCCTGTGGAGGGGGAGGGGGAGGCTCCGATAATGACAGTAACAATGGTGGCAACCCTGTAAGTGGTGATACAAGTACAGGCACTGATACAGGCACAGGCACAGACACAGGCACAGACACAGGCACAGACACAGACACAGACACAGACACAGACACAGATAGTGATAAGGACTCACCAGGAGTGATCACTGGCGGTGAAGGGATTGTCACTGAAGATATAAAAACCTCAGCTTCCGGCCAGTTGAGTGATAACTCTAAAGCCAATCAAAATTTTGAGGAATCAGATCTTCAGGGAAAGTATGGCAACCTCAAAATTTCCTCAGATGGCAGTTGGAACTACTCTCTAAATAGTAAACTTGCTGATCCACTAAGTGCTAATGAAATTGCCACAGATAAGTTCACAGTTGGTTTTGGCAGCAACGAAGAAACCACAACCATAACCATATCCATAACTGGAACTGATGATCCCTATACATTTGATCCAGGTTCACCTCTCGCAAAAATGGTTGTAGATAGTAGGGAGCACGCTCAAGGAATTATGATAATAGAGGATATCGATGGCGATACTCCGAAATTTGTCGAAGGCACCTTCTCTGGCAATTATGGCGAATTTAAAGTTTCCAATAACGGAGGCTGGGATTACACTCTTAATAACAACACTAATAACTTGAAAGAAGGTGAAACAGTAGAAGATACCATCAAATTCCACTTAACGGATGGTGTAGAGCAGTCGGTTACGTTTACTGTAGCTACTATAGATCCGACAGAGAGCAGCATTGTATTTATTCTAATGAACTTCTCCGATGGGGCTGCAACAGACCAGGGCGATCTTACTCATATAGCTAACACTGTATTCAATGATGTAGATTCACTTGATAATGCTTATAGAGAAAACTCTTTCGGACAACTCAAGTTCCTTCGCCATCGTGTCAAGGATAAGTCATTACAGCACTATTGTTACGGTGAGCAAGGCAAGGAAGAAACTTCACTGGATTGCATCGTCTTCGACATCCCCGATAGTGAAAATGGCGGAATCTTGAGTATAGAAAATGCTGTTGCCCGAGCACAGGCCGGCCAAGAAGGGGAGTATACAGATGGTGGCTTTGAATGGCGTGATAAGGCTTATCAATGGGCAACAGACAATCTTTTTGATGAGAATGGCCAACCCCTAAATCTGCGCAACTGGCGTCATCAAGTTTTTATTTACCCAAATGCATCTTACAGAGCAGGTCTTGTCGGTGCAGGCATCGCCAGTGTCGGAGGTGGTATGAGCCTGGTCGCTTCCTTCTCTGATCAAAATGTTATGGGACATGAATTAGGTCACAATATTGGCCTCAGCCATGCAGGCCTCGACAGTAATAATGATGGAGACACTAACGACAGTGGTGATAGCGAATACGGTACTGACGGCTCCCTCATGGGCAACCGATCCCAATCAAGATTATTTGGCAGTGCTCACCGAGAGTATATGAAATGGTATGATCTCTTTCCTGAGTACACCAAAACTGTTGAGCAAGTTGTCCCCTCCTCTCAGGATTTAGAATTAGAAGCCATTGAATTAACAGCCGGAGAACTTTCCGGCTCTCTGCCTCAACAGCTAAAGATAGAAAGTGCTGGCAGCCAAAATGGCGGAAATCATTATTACGTCAACTATCACATAGCTCACGATATACTTAACCCACGATCACAATTTGAAGGTTCAGTAACCGTTCATTATCTTAATGGTAGAACATCCAACCATGTTGCTGTACTTAAACAACCAGGTGACAGCTTTACCGACTCAAAAATTGGGCTCTCAATTACATATAAATCTAAGAACTCTTCCAGTAAATCAGCTGTTGTTAATGTAAGCTATGGACAATAGTTTCTGTGCAACTTGACCTATTCCAATCAGAATGATTATTAAAAGGATAAATATTATGTTAAGAATTTTTACACTGATCGCGGGGTTGACTCTCACTTTCTTTGCTCAAGCAGAAGAGGTTGTAACTGGAACCCTGGAGGAAATCATCTCTGAAGATTTTGAGACTGGGAAAGTAGAAAGACGCTTCGCCTTGAAAGATGAGCAAAGTGGCCACTACTATTTTATTGAAGCAGATGAACTAAAACGCAAGGGCATGAAATCTGGAGACCGAATAAAGATTCGCGGTGAGCGTGGTGAAAGGCGTATGCTACACATCCGGGAAACACAAAAACTTAAAGCCGAAGGAGAGGAATAACCCGGATGGCTTACTCTAACAGCAAACCAGTGCTTGAGTTTCTTCTGCAAATTATTTTTAGATCGTGAAAGTGGAATCGTAAACCTAAGCACTTACTTCTTATCGATTTTTAGCCCTGCCTATTGCAGGGCTTTTTACACTTCCCATTAATTCAGCCACCATCTCCCAACGACAATAAATGAAGCTGCTGTAAATGAGATTTAAAATTAAGGGCGCAACGGCGATTAAAATCCTTGATTTCCTCAATTTTATACTTATGTGCTAGTTCATTCCCCGATCGTAATTGCTCCTGGCTCGGATAAACACCCTTCCCAGTCAACAGGCAATTCCAGGATACATTCGGGAAATAGACATCTAGTTTTTGGTCCAGCAGTTCATCAGTAATATTCTTGCCTGCCATCCAGGACATCAAGATTGAACGCAGGGAGGGAGATATCTTTTCATTAGTGCCATTGGCTATCCAATAATCCGTATCTGTTCTTGAACTTATACGGTAGTGACAGACGATATAGTCTCGCACCGCATCAAAACGAGCGCTGATACGATTATTAAAGTCATCCCTATACTTATCTGTATGATCACCATTGTTATAGGCCTCTATAAAGCGCACCACGGTTTCCTGAACCATATCCAACGCCGTTGCCTCTAAAGGCTCAATAAAGCCTTGGGAGAGCCCCACCGCCAGGCAGTTCTTGGCCCAGTGTTGAGCAACCCGTCCCACCTTGAACTTTAATCTACGCGCCTCGACATCACTGTCCAACAACCCCAAGTGAGCGCGAAATTCCGTTTCCGCCTTGTCATCGTCGACAAAGCGAGAGCTGTAAACATAGCCGTTGCCATTGCGATTGGTCAGCGGGATTTGCCAGGCCCAGCCATATTTCATTGCAGTAGAAATAGTGTGCGGTGCATACTCCTTTTCCTGGTCTGTAGCAAATACAACCGCAGAGTCGTTAAACAGACTCTCAGCACTGCTGATAAAAGGAACTTTCAGGGATTGTTGTATAAGATTTCCACGGAAGCCGGAACTGTCCACATACAGATCCGCTTTGAGAACCTCACCGTCAGTAGTTTTCAGGTGATCAATATTCCCCTGTGCATCGAGCATGGCACCAGCCACTGTCGCCACCTTATAGCGAACCCCTTTTTTTTCGGCAACACGCCGCAGGAACTGGCCCAATAAACCAGAATCAAAATGGTAGCCATAGGCAATTTCAAAAGGGAAGTTTTCCGGCGCGACTGGAGATAATTTTTGCCGGATCATCTCAGTTGCCAGAAAGAAGTGGTCCGGGTGTCCCTCCAAGTCAACACCTTTCCTGCGCAGGTAACTATTATGAAAAAATGCCGGAATAGTAAATTGGTCCGGCTGGCCGACAAAGGGATGAACATACTCGGTAAAGCCCGGTTTGACCGACCAATCCCTAAAGGTAATACCGACCTTGTAAGTAGCGTTACAAGCTGGCATCCACTCCGATTCGCTAACTCCTATAGTTTCCATAAAACCTTTTAGCGGCGGGGTTGATCCCTCCCCCACACCGATAATTCCAATATCCGGTGATTCCACCAGGGTAATTTCAAACCCTTTATTCTGCCAATGGGTCGCCATCAGATTGGCGGTTATCCAGCCAGCGGTACCCCCGCCAAGAATAATTATTTTTTTACATTGATTGCTCATGGCGACTCTCAAAAATTCGGCACCGCACTTATTTTCGGGCCCTTTAATATTTCAAAAAAAACCGCCCGGCAAGCGTAGCTCAGCGGGCGGTCTCTTATCACATCTTCGGTTTACACCGAAAGAATCAGCGATACTTAGTAGCTATAGTTCAAGCCGAGGTAGAACTGACGCCCAAACTCAGTGTATTCACCGAGGACTCCATCTACTCCGTAGGATTTCACATCAGCTTCATCCGTAAGATTGTTCGCTGAGAAAATTACATCAATACCGTTATCAAATGCGTAGGATATCTGTGCATCGACAGTGGTATAGGCTTGTGCTTCCACAGGTGTGGAGCTACCCGGTACCGGCATATTCAGGATAAATTCATCCCGATAGCGAACATTGACGTGGGAGCTGAAATTTCCGATGTCCCAGAATACTGTAGTGCTCCAGACATTTTCAGAGAGGCCCGGCAACGGCAGGTTTTCACCATAGAGGTTACCGCCACTCACTTCGGTTTCACTCTCAGTATATGAATAGCTGGCGGTCATACCCAAGCCAGCCCAAATACCTGGCAGCTGATCAAAGGTTTTGGTACCCGCAAGCTCGATGCCTCGAATATAACCACCCTTGTCGTTGTTCACGTAAGTCTCGAAAGCGCCGGCTTCCAGACCAACGGGAATTTCAATACCCAGGGAATCAAACAGCGCCGTTCGATCTGCCTGGCTGTCCAGGTAGATATACTGCTTTTCTACCAGACTTTCGATATCTTTCCAGAAAATGGCTGCAGTTACCGCGCCGCCATCTTCGAAATAGTGCTCATAAGCCAGGTCAAACTGGTTTGCACGGAAAGGATCGAGGTAGGGAGACCCCTTGGTCCAAACGTTGTACTCCGTAGCGCCATCGTTATTAACGCTGTTCCAGGAGCCAGCGCCGCCCTTCAGCTGCCCAACCGGCGGACGGCCCATCACTTTAGCTGCAGCAAAGCGAATGTAGTCCTGCTCGGTCAGCTCAAAGTTCAAGTTAAGGGAAGGCAGGGTGTCTGTGTATTCGGGGCCGTACTCAACATAGTCGTAGCTATCTGAAGTTACACCCACGTCATCAGTAATTTCGATACCATTGCCAGCACCCACATTTTGGATACCGCTGGACTTCACATCGGTTTCAACAACCCGTACACCGAAATTACCAGTTACTGGAATACTACCCAACTGGGTTTCGATATTGGCCATCAGGTAGTAGGCAAAAACTTCCTCTTTCACAGCACCGGACTCAACGAAAGTCCAGTCCTGGCTAAATACCTTTTTACCTTCGTAATTACCGGCACCAAAAATACTGGAAGCCAGGGCATCCATATCGTTGACTACGAATTGGGGTATCCCATTGGTAGATTCAATGCTGACATAGCCGTCCAGCAGTTGCGGCTCACAGTCGATGTCGGACAGGTTATCCGCACAGTAGTCATTGAATTGACCATCGCGGCTACCGTACAGGAAAGCACCACGCTCAGAATCGAAAGTACGCTCAGAGACACGGAATCCAGTCTCTATAGAGGCAATGGCTCGCCACTCCAAGTCAAACTTGTAATCGAACTTGAAGGCTTCAACTTTATCGGTGTACTCGTGGGGGTACTCTTCGTAGCGCGACAAACGTATGGTATCCAGATCGGTGAAATCTACACCGGAGAAAACGCCTGAGGGAATACCATCACCATTAAGGGAATAGGCAAAGCTCTGCCCAGCAGCTTCTTCCCAGGTCTCTAAGTTCCCATTGTCATCGTAGGTCAGGTCGTAAGAGTGCATGGATACAATCTGATCCTTGCGCGTCTTGGTGCCCTTACTATAGGAGTAGTCAACGGCCAGAGTGTGGCGGTCACCAAAATTCCACTCCAGGTTCAGGCCAATACTATCGCTGTCCGCCTGAGTGGATTGATCCTCAGAGCGGGATTCAAACCAGGGGCTGGAATCGTAAACAGTTTTTGGATCAGTAATAATTACCGTTCCATCGGTAACCACTCCGCCGTTTACTTCCGTATCGGAAAGGGTATACATGTCTGTATTGGCCAGGCCACCAACCGTAATACCGTGGCGAGTATCCACACGCTCAAAGTCAGATTTGAAGTAATCCAACTGGGCCTTGAAACCATCGGTAGGCTCAAAAACGACGCTGGCCAGGTAACCATTGCGAGTATCGGTACCATCACCTGACTGCCATTGGAATGCGCGCGGCAAAGCATCTGCGCTGCCATCACCATCGTAATCGCTTGCCGGCGGTTCATAACCGATCTGGGCGTCTGCACCCGTGCGGGACTTTACAAAGCTATTCGGCTGCTCAAGGTGGGAATAACCCAGGGCTACGCCCACCTTGTCATCCATAAATTTACCCATGTACGACAGCGTGACGCGCTCACCGAATTCGTCGGCACCGACGTCGTCTGCTGCGTCGTTAAACGACATACGTACATTGGCATTAAAGTTGTGTTCTTTCTCGGCATCGAGAGGATTGGCTGTTTTCAGCTCTACAGAGCCCGCTACGCCACCTTCGATATGAGAGGCTTTCGGAGTCTTGTAGACCGCTGCCTGATTAATCAGCTCAGCTGGGTACTGGTCAAAAGATATCCAGCGAGTACTTTCGGTATAACCACTGGTAGAGGCCTGCTCACGACCATTCAGAGTGGTCTGCAGGAAGTCGCCGTTCATACCGCGGATATTTAGCTGTGAGGACTGACCGTTGGATCGCACGGTGGTTACGCCGGGCAGGCGGCCCAGGGCATCGGCGATTGATTGGTCGGGAAGAGATGACAGAGCGCCCGCATCTACCACATCGGCCACCACATCGGCGGCGCGCTTGGCTTCAACGGAGTCCAAAACGCTGGTGCGAATACCGGTAACTGTTACTTCTTCCAGTGTTTCCTGCTCCTGCGCATAGGCCCCAACCGAGGTGGACACGGAGGCCGCGATGGCAGCAGATAGCAAAGTGGGTCTGAGCGCCCCTTTACCTTTATTGGATAGACTCATCATCTTCTCCCTGGACTTATCGTTATGTTGAGACCCTGCATCCTAGGGCGGCCCCTAATCCATAACATCCTCCCCTGAGGGGGGAGGAGGTGGGAGAAACTGTGACTGCTGTCACGCGGCTATGCCGCTTAATTGTACGCGATAGAGTTAACGTAAAAGATACCTGACAGGAAAGGCGAAAAAGGGATTTATAGCTTCAACACTGTGAAACCTCCTGGAGGCCAGGGGTAAGGAGGTCCTGAGTATCCTCTCAACTATTTTTGTAGCGCCCCCGAAATGGTTGACCTCCTCTTTTCAGGGGCAAAATAGGCAAATCAGCCTTCTAACTGCACCGCAGCACCGATTAGAGCTTGGTAACCGGCATTCAAAGCATATACCGGCACGGCTTCCAGCCACGGTGCAACCCGCCCCTTGTTAAGGAAGCGCTGTTCGAACTCACTTTCTGGCAGTAGCTCAGCGATCCGAGGCAGGATGCCCCCTCCCAGGAAAACACCACCGCGAGCCCCCATATACAGCGCAGCATCTCCCGCGGCACTGCCAAGGAAATTGAGGAAATCCAGCAGGGTTTCACGACACATGGGATCGGTATTATCCAGGCCACGGGCGCTCACATCCGGCGGTGTCAGTGCCTCAGGAGTACGGCCATTTAACTCACACACGGCTCGGTAAAGGTTCACCAATCCGCTGCCAGAAAGAACCCACTCATTAAAAACCGGACAGCGGCTTTTCATCAGGATCTGTAGCAGTTGCAGTTCGCGTTCAGTAGACACTGTCAGGTTGGCATGGCCACCCTCGCCGGCAAGCACATGATAGCGGCCATCTGCCTCGGCTAGGCCTGCCACGCCAAGGCCAGTTCCCGGACCCAGTACTACCATGGGCGCACCCTGTGGACGAGGCACATCCCTCAGCACGGTATAATCGCTACTGGACAGGCGCGGTAGTGACTGAGCCAGCGCGGCAAAATCATTAATCAGCTCCAGATGGGGGAACTGAAATTCCTCGGCCAGAGCCGTTGCATCAATGCTCCAGCCCAGGTTCGTCATATAAACGCGCTTTCCAGAGGGAGTCTTCTCCAGCGGGCCGGCAGCAGCAATACACACTTTCTCTGGCCTGGGCTGATCGAGGCTATCGAGCCAATGCTGCAACGCAGCATCAAATCCTTCAAAGCGTTTGCAGTCCACTACTTTCAGCCCCTCTAGCTGATAGCCCTCTGCAATTGGCTTGGCTATCGCAAAACGGGCGTTGGTGCCGCCGATATCCGCTACGATACTCGTCATAGTTATCCCTGTTCAGATCCCCAAAAAAAAGGAATATAAGTTACGGTGTCAGAGAAGATATTGCCAGTCCCAAAAGTATTCTTACCGGACCATTCAACCCAAAAAGAAACCGGTTAACCCAGAGAGCCTCTGACATATTTGCAGTAAAATACCGAGTAACCACAATAATTAGACTGCAAGCTTTTGATTGGTCACAGGAAAGAGCTTATTTAAGTTTAAGCAAAACTTTAGCGCGCCTCTGGGGATACCGCCTTCAGCGATGCAGCAAAGTCTCGCATCTCCTCTTTACTGTAGCGACTCAAAACCCGCTTTTGCGATGCAGGCTGAAATTGAATCCCCACCCCTTGGCGTCTCGCCACTTGCGGCCGTACCGGACGAGGGCAAAATCCACCTCCACAATTGGGACAGACATTGCTCAAAATCTCCTCAACACAGGCCTTGCAAAAGGTACACTCATAAGTACAAATCATCGCCTCTACAGAATTAGGGGGGAGATCTTTATCGCAACTCTCACAATTCGGTCTTAATTCCAGCATTCTAGACTCCCTTTATTAGCTATAAATTTTTGACAATAATCGTTTTCATTACTTACTGTTTATGTGGATAAATTTACCAATCCGAAATTTTTAGGTGATTCATATTTCGTCATAACAGGCAAAGAAAAAACCACCCTTTTTTTTGCAAAAAATACAGACTGCTTTCCCAACCGGGACAAATAAGAACGCTCAAAGAAAACCGCCAATATTATCGCAAATTTTGCAAAAATAATGGTATCAAAATGACAATAAGTCGTCATAATCCGTCATCTACGTCCGTAACGGAATACACAGCAAAAAAATATTTCACTCCCGACCTAGGCAATCAGCTTCGCAAGGGCTAATCACAGTCGCACATAATCAAGAATAATTTCTGGTAAAATGTGTTTTTTTCAGAAAGAAAAGATTTACCTAAACACTACCTTCAGATTCCACAACCAGAATACGAGCCTCACCAACAGGATGAGCTACATGTTCCGTGCCCTCGGAAGCGTGGAATATATCACCAGGTCCAAGAAGTTCCGATTCGGTTCTACCTGCTACTTTGTAAAACATTTCTACATGACCATCGAGAACAGCAAAGACTTCCTGGCCATCATTGATATGCCAAATATAAGGTTTATTAGTCCAATGCAGTTTAGTGGTAATCCCGTTCATATTTGCGATCAGTTGCGATTCCCAGGGCTTACTACCGGTAAAATCTCTGCTACGCACTATTCTCATAATGTTTATTCCAATATCGCTTTATAAAATTTCCGGAACCTTCATTTAGAGAGTGGTAACTATAAAGCGGGTTCTTCAGGCGCAGGTGTAGTCATAACACCATTTTCATCAGTCTTTTTTTCTGCCAGCTCATCAACTCGCCTCACCCCAAAAGTCACCGTTGGTGGAATTCCCATCCCCAGATCGATATCCGCAACACGGTAATTGCATCCCCTGGCTTTGAGAATGGCATTCACCTTCTCCTGCTTTTCAACCGCTTTGATAACGGTATTGGCTATTACTTCATCACTGCTAAAAGCGGTTACAGACTCATTGACCCTTTCACCAAGTTCCTTGGCTTTATCAAAAATACCCATAATTTCCTATTCCTTCTCTATTCATTCGCGACAGAAATCATAGGTCAATTATCTTTTTTTAGGAACCGCAAGCAGGTAGCCTTGACTCCACCTCGAGGCCACAACAATCAAAGGTTAAGACGAGCTGGTCACTTACATAAGAGACTTTGAGCAACCGGTTAAAAGGGGCCCATTAGTCAGCACCCGGCCTTTGTACCGAATAAGCTGACTACCTATTCATGAACCGGAAAATCCGCTGGATTATTCATGACAAAACCAATTTACCCCTATAATTTTGAGACTCTCCCCCTCTCGTCTTGCCCCCCCCAGATTGATATGTCACTATCATTTTTTTGAGGTTTGGTAACGATAAATGAGTGGGCGCAAGCAGTTCGATGAGTCACAAGTACTAGACAAGGCCATGCGCGTTTTCTGGGAAAAAGGCTACAAAGCAACTTCCTTGTCGGATCTTGAATCGGCCATGGGACTGAATAAATCCAGTATCTACAACACCTTCCAAAGCAAGGAAGGGTTGTATGGCCGCTGTCTGGAACATTTCCACACCCAATATGCCTGCGATGCTATGGATACCTTAAACCACCCGGACTTCCGCACAGCTATGGGCGGCTTCCTGGAAATGCTTCAGTCTGGTATGGAGAGCTCTGAAACTCCTGAAGGCTGTATCGCTACTATGGCAGCAATGGAGGTGGGTGCCAGTGAAGGATTTCTCGCTGACCTGGTAGCAAAGGGTACCAATGATATGCTGAACCGGATCGAAACCCGTATGCGAAAAGCTATTGACGATGGCCAATTGCAGGCCGGTGTCGATTGTGCTGCCCTCGCCGCGATGGTTATGGCGGTAAGCCGAGGCGTAGTGGCTCTGAATAAAGGTACGGGCAGTACCACAGCAGGCAAAAACAGTTACCAACAGCTATCCACAATTCTGGACCAGTATACACTTCCCTAAAAAAAGCCCACCCCAAAACTTCTTACCTCTTTGGGGTGGGAATGGGGGTATTCCTGTGAGAATTAACTTTTAAAAATAGTGACGTAATTCCAACTGAAAATAGTCGTCGTTACGCAAGCTGTAGGTGGGGTCTTCTTCATCGGCATTACCGAAAAAACGCGCTTCCGCTTCCATTAACCAGCGGTCATTTAGTCGGTGGGTCAGTTCCAAATTGGAAAAACGACTACCGTTATCCAAATCGGTACTTACGGCAAATAAGAGCTCTGTATCCTGTGTATTATTTAGGGCGTATCGCGCACCTATTGCAATGTCATTTTGACTGGCCGTAGACCAAGGTCCGGTACGATCATCAAATTGATACTCCATTAATACCCCAAGATCTGAGACCGTTTCGCCAATACCATAAAATGTATATTCGAAACCACCGACAGCCGCTGTCTGGCGATCTTCACCGCGAGGTATAAATGAAATAGCTTCAAACTTCCACAACCAATCTCCACGGGTAGTTTGAATGTCCACACCCGTCTGATCGATCTGTGCATAGTAAGGCACAAGCAAGCCATCTTCCGTAAGCAATAATAATGGATCCCGATTAGTACCGGAAAAATGGCTGAGGCCCAGGTCCCAATCTCCAAGTACATGGCTGTAACGAAAGGCCCAATCTATATGCTTCTCCTCCCGGTCAGATTGATAAACCGCAGCATCCTCATCCACCAGCAGCGGCGCACGCAATCGTCCTTCCCGGCCAGCAAATTGACGCTCGCGAAAACCCAGTAAACCGTACACTTCCAGTGTTCCCCAATCACGCTCCATCAGGAGGTTAATCATGGGTTGGCCCAGCTTGTCTTCACCGTCGATATTTTCCAGTGCATCATCCTGGTTAATCACATCCACCAAGTGCACGGTTTCAGTAACTCCCCAAAATACTTTACGCACCCCAGCGTAAAGCTCGAAACTATCGTAAGCTTTCCACCAGTAAAGCTCGCCGAGATCCGCGTGATTGCGATCGTTATCCTCACTGTCCCAGCGCCCAAAAACACTGGCCACAACACGCTGGTTTCCATCGTCAAAATCCCGGTAGTACTCGAGATTTAAAGACGCAGAAAGACCGGCATCACTTTGTGCTGAATCCAAAGGGTCTGCGGTGAATGCGCGGGCCTCCAGGCCCGCATAACCGCTCAACTCATTTGCTCCAGTCGTATGACTCAATGCCGCTAATAGTGGCAACAAAATGAGTATTTTTCGGTTAACCATGGGCGCAATCCCTATTTCGCCCTGGAGAGACTATTTTTGGTGAAGTCGCGATCGGTAAAACCATTGCCAAATACCCAGTCGCCATACAACAACTCCGTGGATTTACCGGTCTGGTGATTAACCATTTCCATTTTATTGGCTCGCCAGTATTGATCGCCGTACTGGTTGTAGTCGGAAATCGTAAGGGTCTTCATCAGGTCCCCTTTTCGATCATAGTAATCCGTTCTCCATGCGCGGTACTCCTCTGTATCAACCCAAAGGTGTTGAATGGAATAACCAGATTTAGGATCAACCGGGTCCAACTCCAGAACAAAGTGATCACGTCCATCGAAAGATTCGTTGCGCAAATATTTGTAGGTGTATTTCTCCACCTCCTGTGAGGCAATATCTTCATAGGAGAATTCACTACCCATAAATGGTCCAGACTTGTTACTGGAGGAAATACGCTTTACTCGCTTTAAAGCAGGTAAATAGAGCCACTGGTCATCGGAGCCCACTTTATGAGTAAAGGACAAAAATGCTGTGCCCTTTACATCCCGAGGGTTGTCAAAAATCACCAGAGATTTATCTCCATCATTTTCCTGCTCCAGGGTTTTGGTGCGCATAGCCCGCACACTCTCCTCACCATATTTATTGCGCAGGGTCATTGTTAAGCTGTTACTGAGATCACCGAATCCCAAGTCGCGACGATCCGCCTCCTTGGCGATTTCCAGGCCTTTTTCTGCATTCAAGTCCAGTTCACTGGCAGAAATAGAGAAAGCTGCCAGAGCCAGGGCACCTGCTAGGGCCCGTGTCAAAAACTGTTTTTTAGAGCGGCTGGGTTGCATAGTTTTGCTCCTTATTTTCAATAGAGGTAATAGCGGGGTCGTATGCCTTGGCATCAAGCTTCATCAAGAGAATCGGAAGAAGTAGGAAATCCGCTAGCAAAGCCATCAAAATGCAAATTGCAGTCAGAAGTGCCATGGAGGAATTCATACCGAAGGAGGACTGGGCCAAAACCATAAATCCGGCAATCAGAATGACTGAAGTCACAACTATCGCTACACCCACTGAAGAGAAGGCGTAACGCAGTCCGTCCTCTACGTTGTAGCCTGCACGGCGCTGGCGCAGGTATTTACTGAGGAAGTGCACTGTGTCATCTACCACAATACCCAGTGCCATACCGGTCACCATAGTGACAGCCACATTAACTTCAGCTACCAGTGCACCCCAAAGGCCAAATGCCAGACCGGCCGGCAACAAGTTAGGAATTAAGCTTAAGAAACCGAGTTTGACACTGCGCAGGGCAATACCAATCAGTGCAGAAATTAACACCAGCGCAACCAGAGTGCCCACCAACATGCCCTCCATATTGCGCTCGGCAATATTGGCAAACATGATCGCCGGACCTACGCCATAGGTAGTTACACCAATATTTTTCTCCAGCCAATTACTGCCGGCATCCGCCACCGTTTTGAGTTCTTTCGACTTGAGATTATCGAGAGTTACAATAATCTGCGTCGACGACTTAGCCACATTCAGCTGATTATTTAAATCCAAGCCATAGGGGAGAGACAGCTCGTACAGTAACAAATACTGGGCTGCCAATTCCTGGTCTTCAGGCAACATGTAGTAGGCCGGATCGTCAGCATGCAGATTTTTGTTCAAGCGCTTGAAAGTATCGCCAATGGTATTGACATGGCGCACGCCGGGCTGGGCCTGCATCCACTCAGTGAAACCCTCCAGATTGACAAGAAACTCCGGATTGCTGACACCATTGCTGTCACCGGATTCGATCGAGTAAATCAGCTGGTAAATACCAGAGAGGTTGTCATTGATATAATCTGAATCGGTTCGGAACTCCACAGATTCATCAAAGTAACCAACAAAATCATCATTAATCTCATTATTTGGAATCATTGCCAACAATCCCAACGAGACAATAACGCCCGCCAGTAATATCGGGCGCTGACGGCGAATCACAAAATCTCCCAGAGTATCCATGGAGCGTCCAATTTTGGATTCACTGGCGCGACTCTTGGCCGGCAGTATCGCCATCAATGCAGGCAGTAAGGTAACCGATAAGAAGAAGGCCACCATCACACCCATAGCAGTAATATTACCCAGATCGTGGAAGGGAGGCGCATCGGAAAAGTTCATCGACAGGAAGCCAATGGCGGTAGTGATCGAGGTTAAGAACACAGGCCCCATATTGAGCTGCAAGCTCTCTTTAATTGCATCGTGCTTGCTGAGGCCACGGCGCATTGCAGCGAACAAACTCACCAATATATGTATCGAATCCGCCACTGCGAGAGTCATAATAATGGTGGGCGCAGAAGCGGAGGGCGGTGTCAATTTAACACCTATAAAACCGGCCAAACCCATGCCTGCGGCCATGGAGAAGACGATAACCAACAGCGCGGCAAAAGTCGCACTGAGGCTCCGCACCAACAAAAATACAACCGCAATAATCACCAGGTACATGAGCGGAACTAAAGTGCTCATATCTGACTGAGAGGCCTCAAAAAATGCATTACTCAGTAAAATAATACCGGTCGCATAGACCTCTACATCGTATTTTGCCTCAATCTCTTCCATCAATGCCTGTGCAGCTTCAGCCGCTTCGGGGGTTTCATGCATCGATTTTTGTGGAAGCTGAAAGGTGATATTTATCCCTGTAACGGAACCATCACTATTTACCAGGCGCTCCTTCAAGGTGGGATCTGCCAGCGCTACAGCCTTGATAGAGGCCAAGGTTTCTGCATCTAAATTGCTGGCATTTTCCACCAAGTCCTGTACCAGGAGGTCATCTTCCTCGGCAATGGTGTGCTGGAAGTTAGTGATTGAATCCACCCGCAGCGCATAGGGTAACAACCAGGATTTCTCCGTCATCTCCTCTACGGCTGCCAGGGCATCATTGGAAAAGGCATTGCCATCTTTAGGCACTACCGCAAACAGAATATTGTCATTCTTGGTGTAAGTGCGCTGGATTTGCTCATAAGCTTGTAGTTGAGGATTAGCTTCACTGAAGAATGCCCGGTAATCATTGTTGAAACCCAGGAATCTTGCTCCGCTTACCGCAAAGAAGGCTAACAGTAGTGCGCCAATGGCTACCAGCCATCGATATCGAATAAGCCAATCCGCATAACGGCTGACCCAATTCGAAGGTAATTGGGGGGATGACATTAAATCAGCTCCTTCAAACAACTTGATAGAAAAATAATTAATCAACAACCTAAGAAAATGGGTATTTACTTACGGCCACAGAATCCCGTAATAGCCAATATAAGATCAGCTACAAAATTTGATAAAAAGGCACACTAATGCTGTCAGACAAGCCGTAAATATGGCCGAGACATCAATAAGAAATCATCGCTTTATACGCTATAAGAACCACTTATTTGTAATTAGTGGTAATCAATCATTAAGCAGAGCTTACTCTCACCAATACAGAGGCGATTGCCGGAGAACCGCAGAGTTAAGAAAATATCTAATTTACGACGACGTAAATCTAACAACAAATAGAATAATTATTTAAATATACCTAAGACATACAGATATATTAGCAACCTGCCTATTATTAGCACTATAAATTAACTTGTTAATTATCCTCTAAGAAATAATTAGAAGGCTCTACAAGTTAAGCATTACTGATTTTTTCATCACGCATTAACACCCAAAGTGATTGGTCAGCAATACCAATGGTCTTGGACCTCACAGATATATTCTCAGCATTCCATTGGGCCTAATGAAACAAAGCACAACAGTTTGCCCAACCTATGACCAATCAGTATCACCTTCTGTGTCACCCAGTCTTGTAAAGACTATGAGAACCCCCCTGCTACTGTGCTCATTGTTCTGTGGTTATAGCTCTTTCCGCAATCTATGCAGAACATCTTGAACCGTTCGGTTCATCATGTCAACACTGGAATTTCAAAATATATAAAGGCGGGCCAGCGCGAGCGAGCCTGTTACGCAAAATCTGGGTTAGAATCGGCCGACGATAATGAGAATGAAGGAATTGTGCTGTGAAAAAACTGCTCCTGCCTATCGCAATCGGTGCATCGCTGCTAGCTACCCATGCTTCTGCAAACGACCCCAAGCCTCAGCAATTGCTGGAAAATACTGAGTCCAAAGTGATCGAGTGGCGTCGCCACCTGCACCAAAACCCAGAACTGGGCAATCGCGAATTTGAAACAGCCAAATATATTGAAAAACACTTACGTGCACTGGGCCTTGAAGTTGAAACCGGCATTGCTCATACGGGCCTTGTAGGCTTTTTGAGAGGCGGCAAACCCGGGCCAACCGTTGCCTTACGCGCGGACATGGACGCTTTGCCAGTCACCGAGAGAACTGATGTCCCCTTCGCTTCCAAAGCGAGAACCACTTACCAGGGTAAAGATGTTGGCGTGATGCATGCCTGTGGCCACGATACCCATGTGGCCATGCTGATGGGCGCTGCCGAGGTCCTGGCGGGCCTTCGCGATGAGCTGGCTGGTAACGTCTTGTTTATATTCCAGCCCGCAGAAGAAGGCGCACCGGACAATGAAGAAGGTGGCGCGGAGCTAATGCTCAAAGAGGGCATCTTCAAGAAGTACAAGCCAGACGTGGCCTTTGGCCAGCATGTCACTTCCTCGCTACCCACCGGCGTCATCGGCTATCGCTCGGGCCCGCTTATGGCCGCTGCCGATGAGTTCCGTATTACTATCAACGGCCGCCAAACCCATGGTTCACGCCCCTGGAGTGGAGTGGACCCTATTGTCGCCGCCGCACAAGTCGTAATGGGCACTCAAGCCATTGTCAGCCGCCAGATCGATATCACTAAAGAGCCCGCAGTCGTTTCCTTCGGACGTATTGACGGTGGTGTCCGCAACAATATCATTCCCGACAGTGTCTATCTGAACGGCACCATCCGTAATTTTGATATGGATAACCGTGCAGAAATTTTCAAACGCTTAAAAACCACTGCTAAGTTAATTGCTGAAAGCTCCGGGGCAAGCGCGGATGTGGAGATTCTGGAGGGCTATCCGGTAACAATAAATAATGCAGAGCTGACAGAAATGGCCCTGCCTATTTTGAGGTCTGTTGTTGGCGAAAAGAACGTAATCGAAATCCCGAAAATTACTGGAGCAGAGGATTTCTCCTACTACGCTAATGAAATCCCAGGCTTATTCTATTTCCTGGGGGTAACTCCAAGAGATCAGGATGCCAGCCAAGCCCCAAGCAATCACTCACCGCTTTTCTATGTGGATGAAGATGCTTTGCGTAAGGGTACTGAAGCGCTGACCCTGTTAACTTTGGATTATATGGCAAACTATAAAAAACAATAAAATAAAAAGGGCCTCTTTCGAGGCCCACAACAACAATTGTTCTTAAATTTTATTCAACCAGAAGCATAATTATACTTCTATTAATATCTCCCTGGTCATCCGTGACCGTCAACTGAAATGCTAAAGAAGTATATTCCTCATCACTTTTGTTAGGAGCAATAAATGTTGTTATCGCTGCACTAGCATTTTCTAGTGAAACCTCTGGCCCACCAACTTGCTGCCATTGGTAACTAATTATAGTTCCATCTTCATCTATGGAATTAGATCCATCCAGGGTGACAAGACTATTTTGTTTTACATTTAGTGGGGTAACGATTTGCGCCTTAGGGCTAGAATTACCAACTATTCGGATCGCTAAAAACCCCACCCCGGTATAACCATCATCATCTTTCACACTAAGAGTTACCATTATCACTCTCTGTGTATCAGCAGCAATCTCAGGAGCAATAAAGCTGGCGGTTCCGTCTGGATTATTATTTATCTCCAAGCCTGACGCGCTCCAATTGTAACTTACGATTTTACCGTCTGAGTCATAGGATTCTCGACCATCCAATTGAACTAACTTCCCAGGCTTGACCTCTTGAGGCTCCCCAGGCACAACTATGGGAGCCTTCAAACCCTCCGCTATAAAAGCGATTGTTCTTTTTGATTTCTGCCCACCATTATCTTCTACTTCAACCTCAAATACATAACCTTTCAGTAACCCTAATGGCCCACCAAAGACAGGAACGGTAAAAGTAGCAACCCCACGTTCAAGTTGCATTAACTCAACAGGATCACCACTCAACTGAGCCCAGCGGGCACTTACAATTTCCCCATCCATATCAAAGGATTCACTGGCGTCCAGCCTGACACTTTGCCCAGCTTTTATCGTTCCGATATTCTCAACCACAATAACCGGTGCCAAGTTAGTTCCCACACGTACTGTGCTTTGATCGGTACTGACAATACCATGATCGTCCTCAACCTCAAGCTCAAAAACCAACTCTTGCACTATGCCTTTTTGCTCAGCTGGAGCAATAAAGTTCACCACCCCATCCCCCGAGTCCATCAAGCTTACAGGCGCTCCAGAAAGTTGCTTCCAATGATATGCAACAATATTTCCATCAGGATCTGAAGACTGGCTACCGTCGAGCACAACCAGGGAGCCTCCACCAACAGATTGATCACCTCCAGCAATGGCTTGAGGCGGCTGATTTAATACTGCCAAACTCCCCTTTAGAGTTATTAGTCCCTGTTGAGGATTAGCGATAACAATATCAACGGCCCCATCACTATTTATATCTCCCGTAGCTATACTTTGTGGATTGGAATAGTTACCAACAGGAATATTTATCTCGTATTTAGAAGCCTCCAAATCCTGGATAAAATCTCCATAAGTGGTCAGAGAAAATCCCTCCTTGGGCAGCATTAATACCCTAGCGGATTCTTTATCTTGCAATAATGTAGTTAAAATTGGTCCAGGATTATTTTGTGTGGAGAAAAAAACAGGGATTTGCAACTTACGTTCACTATCCTGAAAAAAAACTGCCAAACCGGCTCCTGTGGCGCTATCCCCAAGAGAAACAACCACATCATTGAACCCATCGCCATTGATATCTCCTGTCGAAATACCATTAGCCTGAACCTTACTACCAAAATCATAATAGGCAATTTGGCTGCTAAACGGATTAGACTCCATTACCGCCAACTTTGTACTCAGCGGTTGCTCACTGAGCATCACAATATCATCGATATAATCCCTGTTGACATCCCCCAGAGTCAGTAAAGCGGATTCATGGCCCATCACAAAACTCAGACTTCTTACCTGACCAAAGGGCTGGGGTGCCTGGCGAATACTCTCAACACCATCGCTGGTTTTACTGACTCCAACAATCTCATTGACTCCATCTCCCTTTAGGTCTCCAATAGCAATATTGGTAGCATAGCTGGAAGGGTAAGTTTCTCCGGCTATCAAACTTCCATCTTCAGCTTGTAAAAAAATTTCAATTTTTTCACCTGCAAACCCAATAGCAACATCCTTCCGACCATCACTATTGATATCACCCACTGCGAGCGACTTCGGTAAGCTCTCTGCCTCACTGGACAGAGGGTAATTTACTGCGTCTTGTAACTGTCCAGCCTGATTCTGAAGAAAGACTTTTAATTGGAAGTCATTGTCTGGATCAAAAGCCTGTGAGGTAATAATAGCCACATCATCTAGACCATCATTATTCAAGTCAGCTACGGTAACAGCTTCAGCTCTGGAACCTATTGAGTAAATTTCGGCAGGCTGGAATTGAGTCTCACCACTTGCATTACTGGCCAGTAGTAACACAGCTGAAGGAAGGATGAAAAATTTTGAGAGTAACTTCAGTTGCACAACATCTCCTTATGTAAATTTTCTTAAATAAGCAAATTTAACTTAACACAAATTTCTGAGAGCAAATGTGATCAATTATGGAATTGATATATCCAAATTAGCCCAAAATAAGCAGACACTGGTTCCAGTTATTAGTATGGATAATACAAATCACAATAATTATATAAGAATAAAAATAACAACTTCACTCACAAAAAAAAGATAAATTTTTCTCAAGCATCGCTGCTGAATAAAACGATAAAAGTAAACAGACAGTGAAAGAAAATAAAGGCGAAAAAAAGCGGCCTAGGCCGCTTTTTTTACCAACAACTCAAAATGCTAAGCGCTTTCCGAACGCCCTCTACTGGGGCGGCGTCTCGGAGCTCTCTGTGGTTTTTGGCCATCACTGCGACCCGATTCAGCGCTGCGAGCCCTGCCAGAACCGCCGGAGCGATTTCCATTGCTTCCTTTACCTGCGGTGGCATTGCTATTGCGACCACCGGTTCCACGTCCTTCTGATTTACCGCGACCACTTCCGCGATTACCACGGCGCTCATCGCTATTGCCACGAGCATCTCGTCCGCCCTCATTATTTCGGGAACCTACAGGGCGTTTACTGGCGCCAGGTTTTTGCTGGCCGCCACGCTTGGGGTTGCCAGAGGCTGGCAACTGATGATCTGGCTCAAAGTCCTCGATTTCCTCGCGGGGAATTGGCTTGCCAATTAAGCGCTCGATATCGCGAAGCTGCTTAATTTCATCGGCACTAACAAGGGACACGGCTTGCCCCTGGGCGCCCGCACGTCCTGTGCGACCGATACGGTGAACATAATCTTCAGGAACATTGGGCAAGTCGAAATTTACCACCTGGGGTAATTGATCGATATCAATACCCCGTGCAGCAATGTCTGTCGCAACGAGGATCTGCACCTTACCGGCTTTAAAATCTGCCAGAGCCCGGGTTCTGGCATTTTGGCTCTTATTACCGTGAATAGCCGCTGCCAGGATGCCATCTCCTTCCAGCTGTTTCACCAGCCGATTGGCCCCATGTTTGGTACGGCTAAATACCAGTGCCTGATGCCAGCCATTCTCTCGAATCAGGTGACTTAACAGTTTTGTTTTTCGAGCCTTATCCACAGGGTGGAGCTTCTGTCGTACTGTTTTGGTAGTGGAGTTTCGCGGGCTAACATCAATCTCCAGCGGGTCCTTTACCAGACCTTTGGCGAGCTGGCGAATCTCAGGAGAAAAGGTTGCCGAGAAGAGTAGATTCTGACGCTTGGCCGGTAAGATCTTCAGCACTCTCTTAATGTCATGGATAAAGCCCATATCCAACATGCGGTCTGCTTCATCCAAGACCAAGGCTTCCAAGCGATCAAAGCGGATTGCCCCTTGATTGTGCAGGTCCAATAGACGACCAGGGGTCGCTACTAGAATATCGGCACCGCCTCGCAGTCGGGAAATCTGGGGATTGATCTTCACGCCACCAAAAACTACCGCATGACGCATTGGCAGGTACTGGCTATAGCTCTGCACATTATCAAACACCTGTGCGGCCAGCTCGCGGGTTGGGGTGAGTACCAATGCGCGCACCTGCCCTTTTCTGGCACGCTCTCCCTGGCTTAAGCGGTGCAACAGCGGCAATGTAAAACCGGCGGTCTTACCCGTGCCCGTCTGGGCTGCAGCCATAATATCACTGCCCTTCATTACCGCCGGAATGGCCTGGGCCTGGATTGGCGTGGGCTCAGTATAGCCCTGCTCTGCAACGGCACGGGCAATCTCCTGGGCAAGGCCCAGATCTTCAAACAACATAAATAACCTCAAACTGCGCCCTGGGCGCAATCAAACACATTCGCACCACGAAGGAGCAAATAGAAAAATCGGAGTTGGCATCCAGAGCAAGTGAGGCTCGATGCACACAGCCGTCAATTCACCGGCCAGCCGGCGCGCGGCATTCAGTAGAGGGTTCCGGGAAGAATTTAGAAAAGTTCACGGGGGGATACCGGTAGATCACCGGCCTACAAATGACGCAGCTGAGAAAAATCAGCTGCAGCACTATACCATAATGAAACTGACTGTATAGTTCTCTCGGCTAAAACTGCTCTTCATAGGCATAGACAAAGGGGTTGTTGGGGACCCAGCCCAAGCGAGCGTAACATAGTTCCACGTTCGCAACTTGAGCGTCTATCTTTGTGATATCCAACCCCCGTTGCGAACCAAAGATGATGCAGCCAGGTGCTGCCGGGATACTCACAGCCATGTCAGAAAATAGCAATGTCAGTAATGAGCACCAGATAGAACTAATTACTCTCGGTAATGGGCGCAGGGTATCAATACGCCCCATCTGCCGCAGTGATAGCCAACTGGAGAAAGAACTGATAGAAGACTTATCTCCAGAAACCCGGCGAGACCGCTTTATCGGCGGCAGCTGTAAAGCCAGCCAAAAGCTGATTGAGCTACTCACCGATAACGACCATCAAGTTCATGAGGCCTTTATTGCACTCTGCACCAGCGACCATGCGCAAAGGGCCGTTGCTACCGCACATTACGCCGTAGATTCAGACGGGCTAGCCTGCGAGTGCGCAGTTGTGGTCCGCGATGATTGGCAGGGATTGGGGCTAGGTCGATTAATGTTAAAGCGCCTGATCGACTGCGCAAAAGAACAGGGCTTACAGCGAATTTATTCCATTGAGTCCGCCGACAATAAACGCGTGCAGACATTTGCCCGTTCGATGGGATTTATTTGTAAAGCCGATCCGAAAGACTACACCCTATTAACTTATACACTCGATTTGCAGGCTGGCCGACAAGCCAACGGCTTTGATACGGCCTCCAGGGAGGCCGGAATTAACCTAAATTAAATACACTCTTAATATTCATGGCGGTTAGCAAAGGTTATTTGGCTGCCGCCATCCTCTCAAAGCCGAACAATTTCCTTTTGCGAGTTCACAATCTCCCCTTACCTTATCAACTTCACCCAAATGTGACCATCCGGTCAGCATATTCATAGATCTATTTAACTACAGGCATAGCCGATCAGGCACAACGCCAGCTGTAAAAGCTTTAAACTCTCCTAAAGCAATCAAAGAAAAAGTGAAACTTTGCTTACATAAATTTTAGAGAAATGAGCAATTGCCAAAAATTGAATCCATTTAGCCTAACCACATGTAGTGCGCCGCTACTGATACAACCGTAATTCATGGCACTTTATTTTTTTGATTAACACTAGATTTTAATGACAATTTATGCCTATTAAAATGCAATCAATAAAACTGCTTCTGACCATATCAATTTGTTTACTTATATCATCTTGCGCAGTGAACATTAGAGATTATATTGCAAGTTCAAAAAGCTTCCCTTACGATCATATAGTTTCAAATGAGCAGATAAAATCATGGGGATTCCATAAAAATAATTACTGTGACAAGCTAAGAAACTTATGCATTAGCTATTTCTTTGCTGACCCCCTTGAAAAAGGTAAAATTAAATACTCCATAGAAACTGACTCTGGCGATCAAACCAGCCAAGTTAATCTATCTATAAATAAAGAAGCCCTAAACAAACATTATTCTGGGACCATCATTCTTTTACATGGATTCAGAATTTCAAAAGAATTCATGCTTCACTCAGCATTATATTTTCGCCTCCTTGGATTTCAGGTAGTTATTCCAGACCTACTTGGCCATGGTGAATCTGAAGGCCGTAAGGAATATGGCGTTGGTGATAGCGAAGTGATTAACAGGCTAATTGACGAGCTTATCCATAAAGACCTGATAGAAAGTAAAAACATTTATCTTCTTGGAAATTCCATGGGGAGCCTTACTGCGGCGAGAATCACTCAATCTCGACAAGATATCAGCGGCCTAATATTACAAGCTCCCATGTTGGAATTTGACCAGGCTGTTTATAATTATGCCCAAGAGAATTTTCCCCTACTTAGTAGAGCATTCTCTGAAAAAGAAATAAAAATAGGAGCGTCAATGGCGCTAGAGGAAGCCAATATAAGCCTACTGGAAACACAAATTGAACCTTTACTAACCAACACTCCTGTGCCCGTGCTTTTATTTGCTTCCAATACTGACCCGATTTCACCCTATGATCACTTTCAAAACCTGCATCAGGACCATATCAAAATAGTGCTCCTGAAAGATAGAAATCACCCGAGTATGGCGGTTATTGGGGAAATTGAGCATAGCGCTCTACAGGATTGGCTTCCCAAGGCAAGTAATATCACTATTCAATACCATTAAACCTGCTGGCCTAGTATAGGAAGTAGCAAGGCGAAACTCACTAGTTCGGCCTTGCTAAAAAAGACGATTAGCTATTCCTTGAAAAATATCACATTTCAGTTGAAGAAATCTTCACAAGCTAATGGGCCGCTAAACTCTAGAAGCCCCTGAGGTATTGTAATCTTTTCAACTAGGCTCCCTTTTTTATAGAGAGAGAAGGTTACGTTAGCCTGCATAGATTTCATATATACTTGGCCTCTACCAAAAATTACATCAGAGGGGAAGTCTTGAGAATAGAAACTATCAGGGTCAGCCTTCGCCTCAACGACTAACTTATAGTTAATTTTATTAAACTCAACATTGGCATATCCCTCGCAAGCATTAGATTCCCGTTTAACAGACAGGCCATTAAATGCAGGATAAAAAATTAGATCGTAATCACTACTAATATAACGACCTATCCACATTTCGATATTAGTATCATTAACCTTTCCTCCTGTAAACATAAAATATAACTCTTCAGACAAGCCCATTGTGTAAACGATGCCAGAGCTCGACTCTTTATCAAACCAACCTTTATCAAGCTGTGCAAATCCCAGGCCCATTAATGCAACATTTCCATTAGAGAAACTATATTGGATTGGTGTACCCATAGTATAAACAAACCATTCAGGACCAAAGTTGATAATTTCCTTTAGAATTCCCAATGGTGACCGACCAGGATTATTACTATGCCAATAGTAATGGTGATCTCCATTCCAACGCATAGTGAAGTCGAAATAATCATAATTAATATCTATATGATTTTCATCAGCAACTATTAACCCAGGAACTTCGTAATAAAACTTATCCGGATTATTAGGATCCACCAAAATAACCTCATCATGGAATATATCATACTTAACAGTTGACCCGTTTATCGGAGAGAAAGCCAGGTGTATATAAGCTTTAGGTTTTGGAACCTCAAAGTCTGGTGCAATATATGTCTGCAAGCTTACTTTGAAATAGCCAACATCCGGCACCGCAATATTGTAAAACCATTGTTCTGCCCAGGTTTTATCTGACGTAGGTGTATGGGCCCGGAGATCCTCCAAAGTGGTTGCCGATAGTAAGGAACTGAAAGATCCAAAAAGAAATAAAACGAATACCTGAAATATGTTTCTATAAGACACCGTCTACCCTCTTTCTTAAAATAAATGAATAGAAAACCTCACAAAATCACTACAAACCTACAGAGAGGGCATACTAACAGCATGATTACGGACAAAGCTTAAAAACAAACAGGCTATTTTTCAGGTTGAGAAGGTGCGCACAAAAATTCAATATTGCAAACAAAAGCTAGAAGCTCATCAGATAAAACCCTTATCGATATTCACCCCGAAATACACCATAAAACAAGGCCGATATTCTTCCTCTCAAGAAGCGGCGTAAAACACCTCTTTTTTCACTCAGGCAACGCCTAAACTGTTTGGCAATTTCCCACCGGTTACTGGTAAGGCAAATAATATGAATAAATCCATCCCTTCACGCCTTCCTCTATTCATTGATGGCGACTGGGTGCAGTCTACTACCAAGGAGTGGCTGGATGTGACAAACCCCGCCACAGGTGAGGTTTTAACCCAAGCCCCCTATACCACTGAGGCCGAGCAACTCCAGGCAATCGCCGCCGCCAAGCAGGCATTCATTTCTTGGCGGAACACCCCAGTCCCTACTCGAGCACGTATTATGCTCAAGTACCAAGCTCTCCTGAAAGAGCACCAAGAGGCCCTGGCCGAGATTCTCGCAGAGGAAACCGGTAAAACATTTGAAGACGCCAAGGGGGATGTTTGGCGAGGCATTGAGGTGGTTGAGCATGCCGCAAATATTGCTACCCTGCTAATGGGGGAAACCGTTGAAAACGTTGCCAGTGCTATAGATTGCTATTCCTATATTCAACCCATTGGCGTCTGCGCCGGTATTACGCCATTCAACTTTCCCGCAATGATACCGTTATGGATGTTTCCGCTAGCGATTGCCTGTGGCAATACCTTTATTCTTAAACCTTCTGAACAGGACCCCATTACACCTTGCAAACTGGCTGAATTATTTGAGCAGGCAGGAGCACCCAAAGGGGTTCTACAAGTTATCCATGGTGATCGCGAGCAGGTAGATTTCTTACTAAAAGACCCAGATATTAAAGCTATATCTTTTGTCGGTTCCGTGCCAGTTGGGCGCCATATCTATCAAACAGGCACTCAATATTTAAAAAGAGTACAGGCCTTTGCCGGGGCAAAAAACCACATGGTAGTGATGCCGGATGCAAATAAAAATGCCACTATTAACAATATCATCGGCTCTTCTGTAGGGGCTGCCGGTCAGCGATGCATGGCTATTTCGGTTGTGGTATTAGTGGGTGAAGCGCAAAGTTGGATTCCTGATATACAGGATGCGATGGCAAAGATAATACCCGGGCATTGGAAGAATCCACAATCCGACTACGGCCCCTTAATTTCACCTGCTGCAAAGGAACGTGTGCTGGGTTATATCGAGACGGGCAAAAAAGAAGGGGCGGATTGCCTTCTGGATGGTTCAAAAATTACAGTGGATGGATATCCCCATGGTAACTGGGTTGGCCCTACATTATTTGCCAATGTTACTACCGAGATGTCAATTTACACTGATGAAATTTTTGGGCCAGTGTTATGTCTGGTGAATGTAGATCACTTAGATGATGCAATAAAACTGGTGAATGACTGCCCTTACGGCAATGGGACCTCCATATTCACTGCCAGCGGTGCAGCCGCACGTAAATATCAGCATGAAATTCTTGTGGGCCAGGTAGGAATCAATGTGCCTATCCCGGTTCCATTACCTTTCTTTAGCTTTACTGGCTGGCGCAGTTCATTTTATGGGGATCTCCACGCTTATGGTAAGCAGGCCGTGCGTTTTTATACCGAAACAAAAACCATCACAGCCCGCTGGTTCGATTCAGATATTGAACATGCCGAACAGGCAAATATGACGATACAGTTAAAGTAACTGCACATACCAATAAAATTTAATTTTTTGGATACTGCCATGAATAAAATCACAGCCTTCCTTGGTCTGGGGCATATGGGTGCCCCAATGGCTTTTAACTTAATCAAAGCTGGATTCCGTGTAAGAGGTTTCGATCCAGTAGAGGAGTTGCTTCAGAAATCTGTAGAACAGGGAGTTGAAAAATGTTCATCAGCAACAGAAGCGGTGAAGGGAGCAGATTTTGTTATTAGTATGTTACCCAGCAGTGCTGCGGTAGAGAGCCTTTATATTGAAAAAGATCATCTGCTGGAAGCTATCGAAGAGAGATCCTTAATTATTGATTGCTCCACAATTTCAGCAAGCAGCTCAAAACGCCTACTTAACGCCGCACGAAATAAAGGCCTTCATGCAATAGAGGCTCCTGTTTCTGGCGGAGTCAAAGGGGCAGCTGCCGCAACTCTCAGCTTTATGTGTGGCGGTGAGCACGAGGATGTAGAGCGAGCCAAAACAGTTCTACAGCATATGGGGGCCAATGTTTTTTTTGCAGGCCCTGCCGGAGCTGGGCAAACGGCAAAGATCTGCAACAATATGTTGCTGGCTATTCATATGATTGGCACCGCCGAGGCACTCCAATTGGGGGTGGATAACGGCCTTGATCCCAAAGTGCTAACTGAAATCATGGCGAAAAGCTCGGGCGCCAACTGGTCCCTACAAACTTATAATCCTTATCCCGGTGTTATGGATAGTGTGCCCGCTAGCAATCAGTATCGTGGAGGCTTTAAAGTGGGGTTGATGTGTAAGGATCTGGGGCTTGCTCAGCAAGCCGCCGACAATAGCAAAAGCTACACACCGCTCGGCTCACTAGCCAGAAATCTATTTGGCTTACACAGTCTGAAGGGCAATGAAGAACTGGATTTCTCCAGTATCCAAACAATTTTCAGGAAGGAGGCCGACCAATAGCTAGATTGTTCACCCTCTTTCCCGATCTAACTCATCTATCGATCCTGGCCTGTAGCGGCTATTTGCACTTCGCGGATATTCACATTCTGGGGCTGGCTGTACATAAACAACGCCGTACGAGCGATGTCCTCTGCATTAATGGCGCCACCTATGGAGGCCTTCCACTCTTCGTAAGCTTTGATAATCTCTTCAGAAGTGGTATGACTCAGTAGCTCTGTCTCCACAGCTCCTGGGCATAGGGCCATAATACGTACTCCGCTTGCGGCAACCTCTTCACGCACGGTTTCGCTAATCGCCGACACTGCGTACTTGGTTCCGCAATAGGCAGCATGATTGATAAATGTCTTCACGCCGGCAATCGAGCTGATGTTGAGGATAGTACCGCGACCACGAGACTTCATATCGGCCAAAACAGCCTGCATGGAGTTCATCAAGGCGAGCACGTTGACATCAAACATCTCCCGCCACTCTTCAGCACTCTGGGTCTCTATGTTCCCCAACAACATCTTACCGGCATTGTTCACCAAACAATCTACAGGCCCATAAAGAGTCTCAGCCTCCTGAATTGCTGCAGATAACGCAGCAGGATCGGTGACATCGACCTGTCTGCAGAGGGTGTTCGGTAAATTCATCGCTTCTAATTTTTCCAAACGACGCGCCAATAGCAACAACGGATGCCCGGCATCCGACATATGCTGAGCTATTGATGCTCCAATTCCAGAGCTGGCACCTGTTATTACAATCAATGGCTTAGACATACTGACTCTCTCTTCTGCAATCAATGATTAAAGACTACGGGATAACCCTTTTGTATCGGCAGTATAGAATTTAGAATTAGGTCTATTAACTCAACTAATGTGAAATCATTGTTTGGAATTAATGAACAATATCTCTTGGCGAGCCATACGCGCCTTTATTGCTGTGGCTGAGCGGGGCAGTTTTACTGCTGCTGCGGATCATACAGGTTTCTCCAAAGCTACACTCAGCCAACAAGTCTCCGAATTAGAGTCCACCCTGGGTGTTCAACTGTTACACCGTACCACCCGTAAGCTGCGGCTTACTGAGGTCGGTGAAGGCTATTACCAGCGATGCAAGCAGGCAATACAGCAACTAGATAGTGCCGCAGAGTGGGCAACACATGCCAAAGAGGAAATAAAGGGGAAAATTCGTATCAATGCGGTGGGTGGGATTATCGGCGAGGAGATCATTGCCCCCCTAGTCATTAAGTTCCAGAAAACTTATCCCGAAATACAAATACAGCTGGATTTTTCCAGTGTGCGTGTCGATCTCATTGAGGATCGTTACGATTTAGTAATACGTATGGGGCAGCTGCCAGATTCCACCCTCGTAGTACGCAAACTGCACAGTATCAAAACCCGCTATGTTGCGAGTCCGGATTTTATCAAAATGCGTGGCCCAATTCTAAAGCCCATGGACCTCTCGAAAGTACCCCTAATTTACGGCAGTGTTGACCAGTGGGTGCTAACGCGTGGTAAGACCAGGCATAAGATTGAGGTGGAACAGGGTATCAAACTGATCAGCGGCCGGGCGATGCACCTTGCAGCACTGGCAGGACTTGGTGTAACTCGCCTGGCAGACATCTACGTCCAAGCAGATATCGAAAAAGGTAAATTACAGGAAATTTTGCCTGGATGGTCAGAGTCCACCCAGCTCTCTATGGTTTGCCCCCCGCTGCGCCATCAATTAGTTCGCGTACGTAGCCTGATGCAATGGCTAAAAAACCACTTCTCCAAAGAGTATGGACAGCTACTGAAAAGGGAACCAGCAGAAGACTAATAAACAATAAAAGATATGAACCTATATACAGTAATGCTTACAAACACTAAGCAATTTCATCCGTCCTTTCCTGCTCTTTTTTCAAAATGTCTGCGGGGCTTTCAGCGCTGCTACTATACTCAGGTTCTACCACTTCTTGCCTTTCAGTATTAATGAACGGGTAAATACAAAAGACCAGTGCCAGGAGTACCCAAAAAGCCGTTGCCTGTGCCATAGGCACAGTTAAATAAAGCCAAAATACCTTTTCACCTTTTAGCGCTGCATTAATATAGACCGCTGAGCCACCAAACCCTACCAATACGGGGCTTATATAGGGAATAAAGTTGATCCAGTACCCCTTTAAATCCTTGGCCATACGCTCACACCAGCGAACCATAAAAGGCAAAGGAAAATTAGCAAGAATGATTCCCAGTAAAACTTCAAGAAGCCCAACATTCCAGCCCAAGAGGAAGGCCAGATAAGCAAAGACCAGTATATTCAGGGTAATGCAGAACCATAAAACACCACGAAAATAAGCCACGCTATAAATCCCTTTTAAGAAACCTTCTGATTATTGATCATATCACCATTAGCTCCCAGTATCCTTGAGAGAGCAAAAACCATAGAGTTAATCTTATATATTGAATAAAAATATTATTAGACTATCTAAAACGACCCAGGTAAAGATCCTTGCAGCTGTTCAATAGCATCCAGCTCTTCTTCTGTTAAGGCTTTATAACCCCGCAAATAGGGCCAACCATAGCCCCAACGGAATGAGGTTGGCAAGAATAGCGTCCCGTCAACTCTAACCCCTACCAGCATCAACAACGCAACTTCCCTCTCCCCAGTTTTGGCAACACAAACTTCTAGGTCACGATCAGCCTCTTGCCGCTGCGAATTGCTTCCCCCCTTCCAATAGGCATGATCATGGGCATAGCAGCAATCAAGCCATAATTCACTCTGTTCAAGAGTGCCATCAGGAAAGATACTGCAACCATCGGAATGAAACTCCTGTATCTCCACAGCGGACAAGGGAATCACTTTTTACTGACTGCATTGGGTAAAACTAAATCTACTGGCTTTCTAGAATTTACATAATCACGGAATTCAGGAGCTACATATTCAGATCGCAACTCCCATATCCTCTTAAAGGGAATCATCGATAAATATGCAGTATATTGACGAGTCATTGAGTCCCAGATAGTAAAATCCAGCCTGTTTGCCTTATATTGAAAATAGGCCTCCTCCCAAATTTTAAAAAAACGATATACAAAACCAATGATTCTCAAAGTGTCAGCACTAGATAACGAATCAAAATCCTTCATCGCCTTCGCAAAAACATCTGCCATCGGACCTTCACAAATTGCCGCCACAGCTTCTCGATGAGCAATAGATATCTCATGCATAGAAGCAATTTTGGATTCTTTATTCTGAACTCTTATTAAAGCAGCAAGATAGACTAAGGACGCGACAACTGCGAAGGCTCCAACAAGCTCGCCCACAGCACTTAATGTATCCCACACCATAATCCGACTCTACCCCATCGAATAAGACGGTAATTTAAATAACTTTAGAATCAACTCTTAGCTTTTACAGGTATACCAACAGATAACGCTCTACGACCAAAAGTATATAATCGCCTAACTTAGAACGTTTATCTCCTCTTTATAGGCGTCTGGAAGACTGGCGACCTTTAAGAAAACAAGAAGATGGTTAACGCATCCAAAACTCTAATATTGTTGTCATCTAACAGGTCTCACCAATCAGAAACAATTACTTATACGCCTGAGCACCCTATATACAACCAGCCAACGACATAACCTTTAAATAAAAGCAAAAATAGTCCCTCTGCCATTAAATTTCAGAGAGTTCAAATTAGTAAGTAAAAGTATCCACCAAGGATAAAGTGAGAAGGAAGAGGTGAAATATATCATCCTAAAAAAATCGCGGCATATTTGTTAAACATATTTCTATGCCGGCAGAAAAAACAAGAGAGGAGAATGAAAGATGAGTTGTGAGCGAAATGACAAAGGCATCTCGCTCAGTTGCAGCTACCTAGCCGAGAATTTTCTTCACGTGTCTTCTAATTTTTCTGTGTACATTTCTATCATCAGCGATAGAACTCAGGAATTCCTTGTACTCACTTTTATTAACCGTACCTAGAGCTTTGCAGTACCAGGCAAGTGTATCGATATGTAGTTTGTCTACAGGCTGCCTAACATCCTTTTCTACTGCCTTGTAAAACCACTCCTGAATTACGGTTTCAGCAGCTCCATCGCGGACAACTTCCTCAGCGGCAAACCGCTGCATGATCATATCGTTACTATTGAGCAAATTTAGTAAGCGTGTAGTATGCAAGCTATTAGTAGCTACATGGCCTTCCATATTTTGCATCAATGCATTGCGCTTTTGATAAAAACTAAACTTGGTCAGCACATGCTTCGCTCGATTTCTAATCGCACGATTACCACTTTCACGCATTATCTTATTGATAGTGGGTGAATATTTTGTATTTCCAGATGATGAAAGTGTACGTAATAAATTGACGATTTCACTAATCACTTGCTCATCGCGTTGAGCAACTGTCATATTCGCCTGGTGTTTTTCTAGGAGAACCTGTTCAGCCACATCAAATAAACGTTCATCACTTAATCCAGATCCTGTTATACGATTAGCAGCTTTGGATAAGGCTAAGTTATCTTCGCCTTTTAGTTCTGCTATAAAACTATCTATCTCCAGATTAAGTAAAGACTGAATATCTTTTGCCAACCCGGCTAAAGGAGAAACGAAAAAAATAAAAAAGATAAATAAATGGCTTAATTTCACAAAATACCTTCCATAGCGCTTTAAATTGTTGCCCTAGTAAACTAAGGCAACCTAAGAAAAATAGATCAGCGATTAATTAGGGCTTAACCCACTTCAGCCAGATTCCCTTTGCTTTCCAGCCACTGCTTGCGATCCCCGGCACGCTTTTTAGCCAAGAGCATATCCAAAAGCTGATTGCTGTCATCGCCGGCATCAATATACAGTTGCACCAGGCGACGGGTATTGGGGTCCATGGTGGTTTCACGCAACTGCATGGGGTTCATTTCACCCAGACCTTTAAAGCGAGTCACCTGTATTTTGCCCTTTTTCTTTTCTGCGCTTATACGATCGAGGATACCCTGCTTCTCTGATTCATCCAGCGCATAGTAAACATCTTTACCGATGTCTATGCGGAACAGTGGCGGCATGGCGACATAGACATGACCGTTAGTTACCAGCGGACGGAAGTGACGTAAGAACAGAGCGCAGAGTAGTGTGGCGATGTGTAGGCCATCGGAGTCGGCATCGGCGAGGATACAGATTTTGTTGTAGCGCAGCCCTTCCAGATTGTCACTGCCTGGATCAACACCCAGCGCCACTGCAATATCGTGCACTTCCTGGCTGGCGAGAATCTCTGCGGAGTCCACTTCCCAAGTATTCAGGATTTTACCGCGCAGCGGCATGATGGCCTGGAACTCGCGATCCCGCGCTTGCTTGGCGGAACCACCAGCGGAGTCCCCCTCCACCAGAAAGAGTTCGGAGCGGGAGGTATCGGCACTGGAACAGTCCGCCAACTTGCCCGGCAGCGCGGGCCCCTGAGTGACTTTCTTACGCGCGACTTTTTTTGCTGAGCGCATTCGTTTTTGTGCATTACCAATGCACAACTCGGCAAGCTTATCACCCTCTTCCGTATGTTGGTTCAGCCACAGGCTGAACGCATCCTTGGCCACGCCAGAAATAAACGCGGTGGCCTCACGGGAGGAGAGGCGTTCTTTTGTCTGCCCGGAGAACTGCGGGTCTGCCAGTTTGGCGGAGAGTACGTAAGAGCATTGCCCCCAGATATCCTCAGGGCCCAACTTAATACCACGGGGTAATAAATTGCGGATCTCGCAGTACTCACGCATGGCATCCAGAAGGCCCGCGCGCAGCCCATTCACGTGGGTACCGCCCTGGGCGGTGGGGATCAGGTTAACGTAGGATTCGGCGGTAATCTCACCGCCCTCCGGCAGCCATTGCACTGCCCAGTCTGCCGCTTCGGTAGAAGCGGCAAAGCTACCCACAAAGGGCTCGACCGGCAAGATTTCCCAGCCTTGATTGGCAGCGGCGAGGTAGTCTTTGAGACCGTCCTCGTAGTACCACTCGTCTGATTCACCGTCCTGCTCATTAATAAAAGTGACCGTCAGGCCGGGGCACAATACCGCCTTGGCGCGCAGTAGGTGACGCAGTCGCACCACGGAGAATTTTGCGGAATCAAAATACTTGGGGTCGGGCAGAAAGCGTACACTGGTGCCTGTGGTGCGCTTTGCACAATTACCGACAACCTCAAGATCCGAGGCCTTTTCCCCATCTTTGAAACCGATTCGGTGCACCTTACCATCCCGCTGGATGGTCACTTCCAACACTTTGGAAAGAGCGTTTACTACAGAAACACCCACACCGTGTAGACCACCGGAAAACTGGTAATTTTTGTTGGAGAACTTACCACCAGCGTGCAGGGTGGAAAGAATCACTTCAACACCAGGGCGCCCCTGTTCCGGGTGAATATCCACCGGCATACCGCGACCGTTATCGCTAACCGAGAGCGATTGGTCTTTGTGCAATACCACTTCAATTTTTTTCGCGTGCCCGGCAAGCGCTTCGTCGACACTGTTGTCAATCACTTCCTGGGCGAGGTGGTTGGGGCGGGTGGTATCTGTGTACATGCCCGGGCGCTTTCGCACCGGGTCCAGCCCTGTGAGTACCTCAATATCTTCGGCGGAATAATTGGCCATAATGGTTATAAATTACTGCTGGTTAAATAGAAATTCGACAATGGGATCGCAGTAACGCGCGAAGCCCTGAAAGCTGTGATCGCCCCCCTCCTCGACAGTTTGACGCTGCCCTTGATAGAAAGACTCTGCATCGCGGTAATCGAGGGTTTCATCGCCTCGCTGTGCCAAAAGCCAATAGCGGCTCAGCAGTGGACTGGGTATCTCTGCTTCCAATTGCGCCATGGTATCAACGTCCGCACCGCTTAGGCGATACTCCTGCGACTCACCACTGTAGGGTTGTAACACCTGGCCGACGTAGGCCGGCATAAAGCGGGATGGGCGAACGGCCGGATTGATCAACACCGCTGGCAAATGGTAACGCTCGCCTAGGTAGGTACACCAGAATCCCCCCATAGAGCTACCAACCAACCCTATTGGGCCGCAGTTGTCTGAGTCAAAGAAGCCATCCAATAGGCGCAGCAATGATTGCTGAGCACTTCCTGGATAGGGGGAGACTTGTGGCGCACAGAAAATGATCTGTGGGTGATTGGCAGCCAACCGGTCCCGCATCAGCTGGCATTTAAAGGACTGAGGCGATGAAAGAAAGCCGTGCAGATAGATCAGCAGTGGCCTTCCGTTGAGATTTTGTGTTTGCATAGTCGGGGATTATAGCGCCCCACGGCAGCAATGGGGCTGGCCTCCTCACAGTTCCTGCTCTTCCAGAGACCGATTACAGCAGCGATCTGTTCAAGCTAGCAAAAGCCCGGCGAATATCCACACGCATATCTGACCAAAAGGTAACACTGGTGAAACGTTCCAGCCGTCCACCCGGCCCAGAGGAACCGAAATTCTCACCAATATCCCGCCGATCGCGAAAATGCATTACTGCGCTGCCGTTACGATCGTACAAAGTACCTACCAGCTGTGCGTAGGCGCTCTGCTCTGTATAGACACGCCAAGTCCAGGGAGATGGATCTAGCGGTGCAGCCAGGGAAAAATCTTGCAGTGACAGGGATAGGGTGTAGTCGGCTTCCGCCTGCTCCGACACTTGCTGGGCATTGCGCGGTTTTAGCAGCTTATTACTAAAGCTCTGCGCCAACAGTGTATTCAAACGCTGTAGATCCCTATGGTCCAGCTCGTAATCTTTTTCCCGATATTGGCGCCTGGGTAGGGAGGAGAATCGCTTGGTGTAGTCAATTTGAACCGGTGCGATATAAACCTTAGCACCACTGAGATCCAAGGCGAAAGCTGCCGCGACTTCATCGAGCTGGCTGGGGCGTGCTTCCAGACCATCACTACGATCCTGTAAAGTGGACTGCTGACTACAAGCCGTAATCAATAATAAAATTGCGAGGAGAGGTATAGAAAATAATTGTTGCATTTACAAGCTCCTGAATTTCCGAAAAATATCTATTCGGCGAGAGGCTCCAATCACATTATCTATCACCGTTAGGCTTCAAACCTCGGCAATTCTAGAAACCACACTTGAATACTTTATTGGCTCACCTTTCACCACGCTTTTCCCATATTCAAAAAGCACCGCTCAATACAGGTAATCTCATTGTACGGGGAGGATAGGGGAAAAACACAGGGGATTGGTTAAGAATGGTTTTATTTGGTTTTTTTGCTGAAAAAGAGAGGGGAAAATACATTGTGCTCAGGTCGCGCAAAATAGGAATGGTTGTTACCAATAGGCAGTGACCTGTTTGCTGCCTATTCCGAAAACATTGCATTCTTTACTGGGGAGCCAATAGCAAGGAGGAAGACTTGAGAGCTTTAGTGAAAGTACCGCTGCGAATTCGCAGCGGTTTGACTTAAATCAATAACCGGATGAGGCGAGATCGACACAATACTTGGAGATAGCCACCCGCTCCACACCGGTTTCGTAGGAGCCATCGCTATACAGTTCAAACCAGCGGTAGCCGGGCATCTCTTCGTCGACAGCGAAGGGGCCACTGCCGGGAGTAAACTGTACCGAAGTAGAGGGAGTGGCATGCAGACCGAGATGGCCTCGGTTGCTGTCAAACTGCTGGTGTACATGCCCCCAAACCAAGGCTTTTACCTGGGGGGCCTGATCAACTATTTGCAAAAATGTCTCACAGCCTTCGCGCAGCATATGGCCATCAATCCACTTACTCCCCACAGGGACCGGCTGGTGATGCATCATAATAATCACCGGGTGATCGCGAGTCTCCCAAAGGAGCAACTGAAGGCGCTCCAGTTTCGCGCTGTCCAAGCCACCACAAATCTGCCCTGTCACACTGGTATCCAACAGCAGCAGGCGCCAATCCCCCAAGGAGACCAAATCGATACAGCGATTGGGGGCCAGTTTTTTCATGCGGGCACTCACATCGTGATTGCCGGGCAGCCAGTACCAGGGCATGGAAAGTATGCGGGTCTTTTCTAAGAACCGGCAGTAGGATGCCTCAGAACCATTGGCGCTGATATCGCCAGTGGCGACCAGAGCCCGGGCATGGGGCTGCCTGCTTTGGAGAGAGGTCAAAACTTCATCGAGGGTGTGGCCGGTATCCAGACCCAATAATTGATAATCGGGCCTGCTGCCGATATGTGGATCTGTGATCTGGATAAGACGGTGCGAAGTCACCCCCAGGGGTGAATCCGACTTGTTGTGCTCGCGAATCACTTGCTCACCTTGTGTTCACATCCGTGTGTTCTGCAGCAGAATTAAAATCTCTGGCCATCCAACACCAGTTCAAATTCTGCACGACCATTTGCAAGACAGTACTCCAACCATTCACCAAGGAAGCGATTGGCTTGGGGTCTCTCATCTGCATGCTGCATACGGGGATTGGGATAGGCGGTATCCACTCCTTTACCACCCACCGGCCCGCGACCATTGGCTTTAATCACCTCCGCCATACACGCATCGTGGTAGAGGCGTACAGTCAAGTCGGGAGGTTCCAGCCATTGGCACTCGTTAAGATTTACCTCCGCCACCAGAGACACCTCCGTGGTATATCTGGAGCGCTCCACTACTCTCAACACCAGAGTGCCGCCGGGCAACTGGTAGCGCCAAAGCGCTCTTTGTGAAAGCTCAGGCAACAATTTGCTCAAGCGCAGGTAGTTGGCGTCACAATCGGCATGATAAGACGGTAGATCGACTCGATACACCGCCCTAGCGTTGCCATTTGGCGACATTTTCAACTTCCTTTGCTGCCGCGCCTTCGCTTCTCCCAGTAGAGCCATTATCAACACTCCAATTCATTGGCCGCCGTGACTCAGATCTCAGTTTGCTCTATACGCAGGTAACATTGCGTAACGCAAGTGACGGTCAGGCAGTTGGCCTGTGTTTTGTTAATTTTGCCCGGTTTAACTGCAGCCACTGCATACAAATAATGGTGGCCGAATTATCGATAGGGTTCTCTCCTGGAGCATAGTCCCCCGCCATGGCGGCGAGTACCGAATCCCTGGAAAACACCCGCAAGCGGATATCTTCGTTTTCCTGCTCCAAACCAAAGTAACCTTCCGCACAGTTCAAGTCCACCAGCGCACAGTACAGGTGTAGCCGTTCGGAGCTCCCGCCAACACTGGGCATATAACTGTGGATAAAGTGCAATTCCTGCACTTTGAGCCCCGCTTCCTCCAATACTTCACGCCGAGCTACATCTTTTAGGTCTTCCCCGGCTTCCACCATGCCGGCCACCACTTCCAGACACCAGGGGCCTGCCGGCCGCTCTAGGGCGCCAATACGAAACTGCTCGGTAAGCGCAACAAGGTCTCGCTCAGGGTCGTAGAGCAATACCCCTACTGCCGGACCGCGTACAAACAGCTCCCGAGTAAAGATTTCACTCCAGCCACCACGAAAAAGGCGATGGCGCAGCCGTAGCCGCAACATGGAAAAAAATCCCTTATAAACCGTTTCCCTGGAAACAACTTCTACAGAATCTGCGGAAAACTCTGGGGACAACCTTTTTTGACTCTTCATTTTTGACATTAGTTCGCTGACCTTCTGCGCGACTGGGGTCTGCATACTCGAACACTATATGACCGGGATGCAGCTGTTATACTCTGCGCCCACCGTACCAGCCCCTCTAGCAAGCGGCCATACGTAATATCTTCCTGGATTTTTTTAGAGACCGCACCACCATGAGAGTGCTCAATATCGCCTACCAGCAACTGCGCCGTTACGGTAAGACGCGGGTTAGCTGGGCACAAAAACTGACTTTTGGCCTGATCAAAAACGATCACTACACACAGGTGTTCAGCGACCGGGATGTGGCCGCCTTCGAAGCGCCCTTCGGAATCCGCGACCTAGGGGTGAGCAAAGCCAATCGCCGCCTGTTAGAAACGGTTGAAGCATTTGAGCCCGACCTGATCATCGCCGGCCACTGCGACATGATCAGTAACGACACCCTAAAGGCGATCAAGCAACAACAGCCCAATTGCCTAATCGCACACTGCAATAACGATCCACTGTTCGTGCCCAGCAATGTTGAGCGTATCAAACACCGCGCCGAAGTGGCCGATGCCATCTTCGTCTCCACCGGCCGTCGCGAGCTGAGTATTTTTGAGGGCATTAACGCCCGGGTTTACCATATGCCCAACCCGGTCGAACCCTCTATCGAAAACCTCAATAATGCCGAACGCACTGATCTGTCTATTGATCTGCTGTTTTGTAGCAACAGCAATGATTTCACCAAGCGCTTGCAAATGGTGAAAAATCTCAAGGATACCCTGGGAGATTCACTGAACTTCAAAACCTACGGCAGCTTTGGTGAAGCGCCAGTATGGGGACGAGACTACGATCGCGCACTCGCGCAAACTAAAATGGGACTGAATTTTAATCGCCAAGACACCCATTACTGGTACTCTTCTGCGCGAATGGCCCAGCTTGCCGGTAATGGTATTTTGCAATTCACCAGTGACAAGCTGCACTTCGACGAGCTATTGCCCCCAGAGAGCGTGGTTTACTTTTCTGATGAGCAGGACCTGTTGGAAAAAATCCGCGAGTTCCATAGCGACGATGCCAAGCGCCGTGCTTGGGCAGCTAAAGCCCGGGAATTTTTCCACACCCAAATGAACTCGAAGCTTTACGCCCAATACATTGTTGAGGCCACCAGCCTGCAACCCTTTAGTCACGACTACGCCTGGGCCCGTGATGTCAATCTGGATGGCACACTGAAATAACGGGTCACCGAAAGAATTACACAGAATACGTTGGATTTATGAGTAGCAAACCAATTCGAGTGGCACAGGTCCTCGCCGGTGCCGAACACGGCGGTGCAGAAAATTTTTTCGTACGTTTGGTAAGCGGTTTGAACCCGCGCAATGAGATTAATGAGAAAGCCTTTATCCGCAACCACGATCACCGCGTGCAAGCGCTGCGCAAAAATGGGGTTGAAACCGAGGGTTTTAAGTTTGGCGGCAAACTGGATTTTCTAGGCCGCAGAATCTACCGCGAGGGACTGAATAACTGGCAGCCAGACATCGTTATGACCTGGATGGGGCGTGCCACCATTATCACCCCCAACTCTAAAAACTACCTGCTGGTCAGTCGACTCGGCCACTACTACAACCTGAAGTACTACCGGCACGCGGATTATTGGATCGGTATCAGCAAGGGTATTTGCCAGCATATGATTGATGGTGGCATTCCCAGGGAGCGGATTTTTCATATCCCCAATTTTGCCGATGAAACTCCAGTAGAACCGCTGCCACGCAACAGTTTCGATACACCGGAGGACAAGCCCCTCATCCTCGCTGCAGGCCGTCTGCACATCAACAAGGGCTTCGAAGTCCTGCTGCACTCTCTGGCGCAAATACCCAATGCCACCCTGTGGCTCGCCGGCGTAGGTCCCGAAGAGGCCAACCTGAAAGCCCTGTGCCATAAACTCGGTCTGGACCAGCGCGTGCGCTTCCTCGGTTGGCGCAACGACGTCACTACCCTGATGCGCACCGCAGATTTGTTCGTATGCCCATCACGGCACGAGGGGCTGGGTTCAATTGTGATGGAGTCCTGGGCACACCGATGCCCAATCGTAGCCACCAATTCCCAAGGCCCGGGGGAAGTCATCAGCGATGGTCATAGCGGCCTAATCACTCCTATCGACGATGCCGATGCCCTGGCCAAGGCCATCCGCTCCGTACTGGATAATCCAGAATTGCGCCAGAGCCTGATCGAGAATGCTGCGGAGGTGTATGCAAAAGGCTATTCGAAGCAGTTTATTGTGGATTCCTATATTGAACTCTACGAAACCCTGATGCGACGTGGGCGCCCCTAACTCATTAAATTTTAATAAACTCGTTAAGTATTTTTCACGGCCCAGCCTGTATGGGCCGTGAAAAGAAAAAAACAATAACTGCTAACTTTCTGATATTTGAGGAATTTCGCCGACCAACAGCCGGCGGTGGGATATAAGCTAGAGGGGTTTATAAAGAGCGATGATACTTCGGCTCACTGATAGGCCTGAGGCAAATCCCTCAACAATTCATACACGCCCCGTGAGATCAGACGCTGACGCTGCTCAATACTGTCTGGGCGAGTTAGGAGTTCACTGGCCCTGCCCCCCCAAATTATCGCGCCGTCGGGGCGACCAATCCCCACGCTCATAATCACCAGCGGAGCATCGGTGAGCGGCGGCAGCTCCACGACATCCTGGGGTGCATTGCTATCAAACTGCTTGTCCCAGCTTGGATCTCGGGTATCGCCAGAAAAAAATTCATCAACCACAGCCACCTGATAATCCACGACCATGTCTGCATTCTGGTCCTGGGCCACCTCTCGGTAACCGCGCTGCTGTAATTGCGCCGCCACTGAGTTGCGCATCTCCTCGTCTAGCTCTACCAATTGTGCTGAGGCATCCGCATCATTGAGTGGCGTCACTCCCCATTTATAGGTAGAAAAAGCCACCGGTTGGGCCCCCGTACTCACCCGCTCCACTTGCATTTCCTGGCACCCGGCCAAGAACAGCAGAGTCATTAATCCCATGGTTATATAACGCATAAATGCTCCTTACCTTGTTATTTATTTGACCGGTTCCGAATAATTATAAAGCTCTATTTTGGGGCTCCACTTATACCACTTGGGTTCCGCCCGTGGGTAGAGTGGAAAGTGGCTACCGGATTCCACTTCGAACCCCATAAATGGCGGCTCGGGCGTGGCGAAAGCAATGCCCCCTTTAATTAGAGCCTGAGCAGACTCGGTATTAACATTAAGACCACTTTTCAGCCCAAAATTCACATCCACACCACTGGCGTTCCAAAAAACCGTATGCTCACGCACCAACGGGCGATATTCTGGCTCGATGTGCACAAAGATATATACCCGGTCCGCCCACTCTCCCAGCTCAAAGCCAGTAACCTCCCCCACTTGCACCTGCCGATAATAAACGGGGCTACCGGCCACCAGAGAACCGCGCCTGGCTGCATCGAGTATTACCGTCAGGCCGGGTCGGCTCATAGTTTCGGCAAGATCCTCCTTCGGGGCCTGAAGCTCGGCGTAGAACTCTGTCTCCGGCGGCCCGCCGCCGGGCTCCAGGGCGAGGTAGCGACCGGTAATCAACGTGTCCAGGTGCGCGACTTTACTGATACCAATCTGCGGGGACACCACCCAGATACGGGTGCCGGCACGGGCAAAATTGCCACCGCGATGGTAGAGCTTTGCTCGTGCCTGAACTTCACCGAGATCCCTGCCGAGGCGCAAGCGGGTTATTTCTCCAATTTGCACACCTCTGTAACGCAACGGAGCCCCTTCCCTAAGCCCCTCAGCGCTGGGTAAATTAATACTTATTTCAATGCCTTCTTCCATCGCCGCTTCGCGACTGCGATACAGAGGAAACTGATCGCCATTTTGCGCAGGTCCACCCTTTTCGTATTCCCCACCCCGGATGCCAAAAGCAACACCACCACGCAACAAAGACATCAACGAATCCGCCTGTATTTTGATGCCACTGCTCAGGCTCGCACTAGCGCGCAATCCACTGATATTCCAAAAGCGGGCACCTGGCCTAACCAGGTGTGCATAGCGCGGTTCAATCACCACATACACTTCTACGCCTTCGCCATCTCTGCGCAATTCCATCCCCTGTACCTTGCCCACTTCGATACGGCGAAAATATACGGGGGCTCCGCGCTGCAGTGAGCCCGGGTTGCGGGAGGTGAGGCGTAAATGCAGTCCAGGGACCCTAGGGTCCATTTGTGGTGCCGAAGCGCGCGCGGAAAAAGTGCGCTGAGAACGCTTCCCCCGACGCAGATCTACCTCGATACGGTTACCCTGAATTAATTCATTCAAGCCGCCGCTAAAATCAAAAGTGGGCGGCGCCAACCAGAAGCGAGTATTTTCACTGAGCAGGTCATCGGTCGCCGGGTCCATCAGGACACGTACTTCCATTCCATTCATACTCTTGTTGGCTTTAGCCCGACTGACTTCACCCACTTTGATGCCCTGGTAATACACTTTGGTACTACCGGGTGTCACATCGACACCTCGGTCAAAATTTAAAGTGACGGCAATACCCGCATCTGCGGCAGCGAAGTTTTTATATAACTTAAATTCTGTGCCATTGACCGCCAATGGCGACTGGCGCTGGGATTCCGGCGTGTAAAAACTGACACCACCGGCAAAAAGAGCGGCGAGAGATTCCAGGTTGATACTAATACCGCTGATCCCTCCTTCAATCGAAATCCCGGAGCTGTTCCAAAAGCGACTGCCACGATGCACCAAATAGCCGTACTCGCGCCGGATAAATAATTCGATACTGACTTCTCTACCATTTTCGTCGAGACTGTAATCGGCCACCTGCCCCACACGTAACTGACGGTAGTACACCGGTGAGCCCCGGCTGAGGGAGCCGAGCCGGCGGGATTTCAGTACCACGCGTAAACCGTCGCCGCGTATAAATGCCGGTGGACGATCCAGAGCGACAAACTCCCGCTTACGCTTGCCACTGCCGGACTCCACCGCAATGTAATTACCCGATAGCAAAGTCTCCAATCCGCTGATACCAGTAATGGAGAGCTCCGGCTTCACCACCCAAAACTCGGTGCCTTCAACCAACAGGTACTCGGCACTGCGGTTAAGACTGACTTCAGCCAAAACACCGTCGGCACCATTTAATTCTTTGGCATTGGGTACCAGGCGCACATCCTGCACTATGCCGATATCCACACCGGAATATTTCACCACCGTTTTGCCTTTCACCAGACCATCGCCGGAGTGAAATAGGATGCTCGCGTGCACATCCCCCTCAGCCATATCCTGGTAAAGTAACCAGGCGGCAATCAAACCCGCTACCAGTGGCAATATCCACACAAGCGGCAGGCCGCGACTCCTGCGCACTTGTCCCCGCTGAGGGCCTTCATAGGCGCTGGGTTCTATGGTGTCATTATCCACTGGCGTATTGTCAGCCATTCTCCGCCGCACTCCTGTGAGCCGTTTCCGGCTCTACCGCGGTTGCATACAGGTCGCCATCATGGGCATCCCATATTAGGCGCGGATCGAAAGAACGCGCCGCCATCATGGTGACCACCACCACCGAGGCAAAAGCGGTACTACCCGGCCCTGCTTCCACTCGGGCGATAAATCCCATGTCCACCAGCGCCGCCAGAATAGAAATCATAAACAGGTCCAGCAGCGACCAACGCCCGATTCCGGAAACCACTCGATATATTTTCATCGCTTGAGAGGGCACAAAATGCAATCGTAATTGGATCTGTACCAAGAGCAGTACCAATCCCAATAGTTTCATTACCGGCACGGCGATACTGGCCACAAAGACAATGAGAGCGATGCCCCACATACCGCTGTTATACAGTTGCATAACACCGCTGATAATTGTGCTGGGTTCACCGGCGCCAAGGTAAACAACACTCATAATCGGCAGGATATTTGCTGGCAGTAACAACAAGGCACCGGTGATTGTCAGTGCCCAAGTAAGCATCAAACTGCCATCAATGCGTCCATAAACACTCGCACCACAGCGAGGGCAGCGGCAGCGCCCTCCCCGAGCCGGTAAAATAATCAGCTGGTGACAGCTCAAACAGCTGCTCATTCCATTTTTGAGGGCTTTCTGCTGGGCACTCATATGGCCGCCTCACGCAGGGCACGCCGCAGCGCAATTCGCTGCCAAATGGCATTTTGGTCGAAACTAAGAGAGGAGAGGTTTGCCACTAACATCATGGCACCAAAGCAGTAGAGCCCAGGCTCCACATCCATTTTGCCCAGGTCTCTCAATTTAATTAATGCCACCAGAATACCCAGCATATAGACATCCAGCATGCCCCACTCTTTGATGTGTTGATACCAGCGCACGGCAAAGGCAACCGCACGATCCAAAAGTCTCCAGGCACTGCCACAACAAATAAATAACAACAACAGAAATTTGCCCAGGGGCGCCAGCACGCTGCAAAATAAAACCAGAGACGCCAGCCAGATAAATCCTGCTTTGTAGAGAGAGTGAACCCCGTTCAATAGGGTATTATCGGCACCAAAAGAGAAAATTGAGAATTTGAGTAATGGCAGGCTGGCAGAGGGAATAAATAACAACAGCCCGGTGAGACTCAGGGCAATAGTGTAATAGACACTGTGATTGCTATTGCGGTGCAACGTGCAGCGACACCGGGGACAAACCAGCTTTTGACCGGGCGGTGCCACACTGCCGGTCAATAACAGGTCGCACTCGTGGCAGGCACGCTGCCAGGGTATTGGCTTTTTGATGCGCAGCTGATCCATGTGCCAGAGGTCCTTGCCTTATTCTGCACAATTTTTGCCGCATCCAAATACTTCCATGGCGCGTCTATTGCAATGTAGGGGCATTGCCCTATTCAATGCTGCCCTGATACTGCCAGGCAGATACCGGTAAACGCACATTCGCGTCGGTTTAACGAAGATATACCAAAAAGCCGAAAGCGTCGCCTCGACGCTTAGACTGGCCGCGGGTACACTCTCGCGACTGCTAATTGGGGAGACTGGCAGCAACATCGGACCATGCGAGCCAAGGGAACCCACCGAGAATCAAAACTCGAGTGCCGCTCCAGAGAACTGACAGAAGCTTGAAGACCGCACCCGCCACAGGAAGTTGAAACAGATGAAAAGAAGTAACCGCAAAGCGCCGAAAGGCCGCCAGTTGCGTCCACTGAAGAAACTAATCGCCGCCACCCTGCTGGGCTTCGGCGCCATGCAGGCCCAGGCCGACACCCTGTGGGATATTTATATGCAGGCGCTGGATAACGATCCCCAGCTGGCTGCAGACCGCGCCGCCTACCATGCTGGAATTGAGGCAAAAAATCAGCTGCGTGCGCCCTTGTTGCCGCAGGTGAATGCTCAGATACAGGCGGCAAGAAATCACGAGTTCAGGCAATTTGGAAATTCAGAACCTGTTGATGAAAACGACGACAATAATCTTGAATTGGTCGATTTCCTCCAACGGGATACAGGTACTTTTGACGACAGAACATATAATGCGAGCCTTAGCCAGGCGATATTTGATGCCCCCGCCTGGTTTGGCTATCAGCAAGGTAAGAAACTAACCGAACAGGCTACGGCAGAGTACAGCGCCAACCAGCAGGATATGATGATCCGCGTAGCCACTGCCTACTTCGATGTATTGCGCGCCTATGATGTACTGGAAGCGGCCGTCTCTGAAGAAAAAGCTCTAGCAAAGCAGCTGGAACAAACCCAGCAGCGTTTCGAGGTGGGGCTGACGGCAATCACTGACGTCTATGATTCCCAAGCGGCTTTCGATAGCTCGGTTGCCCGCCGCTTAACGGAACAGGATAACTTACTCTCTTCCTTTGACGCCCTCTCGGTACTGACCGGTGGCTATCACGATGAGGTAGCCCCTTTGATAGAGAGCTTTCAGGTAGCGCCGCCAGTACCGTCAGATCGAGCCGACTGGGTCGATTTCGCCCTGGCAAATAACTTTACCCTAAAAGCCGCAAGACTAAACGCCGAGGCAGCCCGCTACAATGCTCGCTCTGCCGCCAGCCAGCATCTGCCTACGCTTACAGGTTCTGTCTCGTACAATAAGTTCACCTCGGAAGGTGATCAAAGAACTAGATTTTTATTTGATGAACCTTTTAGGGAGCGGAATCGATCTACGGTATTTCCACGAGATCAGGATTTTCGCGATACTACCGCCGCGATTACCTTAGATATTCCCATTTACACCGGTGGCCTGATTAGCGCCAATCGCCGCGAGGCGCGCAACCTGTCCTTCCAGGCCCAGGATCTGCGCAACCTGACCGAGCGCAACACCATCCAGTCCACCCGTACCTTACACCGTGCGGTAGTGACCGATGTTTCCCGGGTGGCGGCTCGGCAACAGGCGGTGGTCTCCGCCAAGAGTGCACTGGATGCCACCCAGGCCGGCTATGAGGTGGGCACACGTAATATCGTCGATGTGTTATTGGCCCAACGGACCCTGTTCCAGTCTCAGACGGATTATGCCAACGCCCTCTACGACTACATCATCAACAGCCTGAACCTCAAGTTGGTGGCGGGGCTATTGTCGCCAAAGGATCTGCAAGAATTGGATAGTATGCTGAATCCAGCACACAATGTGTTCCGCGTAGGCGAGTCCAGTCCTCCCGGTACACCAGCGCCTTCTAAGTAAGCGCATATTTATCAGTAGTACCTCTATCAGTGAGTGGACTCTGATCCACTCACTGATCTTTCAAATCAGGCATCAGACTCTCAATTTCATCCAGCAGACGTCGTAAAGCGCCACTATTTTCCTGTGCCACCACTCTGGCATTCTGCCCTGCAGCCATACGTTGGCGATCGTTTTTCAACCAAAGACCCAGCTGTTCAGCTATGCTCGCTGCATCTTCGGCAATCATCATGCCGCCAGCGTCCTTTAGCAATTGGGCAACGGTGGAAAAGTTATGCAGGAAAGGCCCGCATACCACCGGGACCCCCCAGGCTGCTGGCTCAATCATGTTGTGTCCGCCCACAGGAACCAGGCTGCCACCCACAAAGGCCATATCACTCGCGCCAAAGAAGCGCAGCAGCTCTCCCATCGTATCCCCCAGGAGTATTTGATCACAGACAGATGGCGCCCGCCCTTCACTGCGCCTAACCACCTGGAAGCCCCTTTCCTGACAGAGCCGTGCAACACTTTCAAAGCGCTGTGGGTGTCGGGGAACCAACACCAACAGCAAATTTTCACTGGTCTTTAGCAATGCCCGATAGGCATCCAGAATAATTTCATCCTCACCGGCATGGGTACTGGCAGCCAGCCACACCTTGCGCCCCTCAGATCCACGCCACTGGTGGGCCAGGGCCTGGGCCTCACTGACCAACCCTAAACCGATATCCAGATCAAACTTGATATTGCCACTGGCCAGCACCCGCGGCGCCGGCAAGCCCAATTCTACAAAGCGTTGAGCATCCACATCATACTGAGCGACGACCTTATCCAGATTTGCCAGCATTGATTGGGTAAATCTTGGAAACTTTCCATAGCCGCGCGCAGATTTCTCGCTGAGCCGAGCGTTGGCCAGCAGCGTCGGTATATTGCGCTTTCTGCAAGAGTGCAGGAGATTCGGCCACAATTCAGTTTCCACAATGACAAGCATATTCGGACGTAAAGCCTGCAGGAATGGCGTCAGACACTCTGGCAGGTCGTAAGGCAGGTAGTAATGCAGTAAACGGCCGCCAAGAATAGGGCGCAGCGCCTCAGTCACCCGCTCAGAACCTGTGGGGGTGCTCGTCGTCACCAACCACTGCCACTGAGGGTAGCGAGCCGCCAGCTGAGTAATCACCGGTATCGCCGCCAGCGTTTCCCCCACAGACACTGAGTGCACCCAGAGTAAAGGCGCAGAACTAAGGCGCTTCGGCACTTTTCCCAGGCGCTCAGCCAGGCGCAGCCGATACTCGGGCTGGCTGCGGCCACGCCACCACAGACGCAGCAAAATAAGTGGCATCGCCGCTCGAAAAATAACGTTATACAGAACTCGCATCGACAAAAGTGCTTCACGGGAAGAAAACAAATACTGGTAAGGCGTACCACCAGCTGTACTGGTTCAGGCTTCACTGCATATAATGAGATCCCTGCCAGGAAGCCAAAACCTGGCCATCATATCATTGGCAGAACATTTTCTTCTTGGTCACTCGGAGCTGGTCACTTGAAAGTTGTGCAACTACTGCCCGCCTTAAACTCGGGCGGAGTTGAGCGGGGAACCCTGGATTTTGCCCGTGCACTGGTCCATGCCGGCCATGAATCCATTGTCATTTCCAGTGGCGGCCGTATGGTGGAGCAGCTACAGCATGAAGGCTCACAGCATATCACCCTGCCAATCCATAAAAAGTCCCTCACCAGCCTGCTACAAGTGGGCCCTTTGCGTAATCTGCTGCAGAAATTAAATGCAGATATCTTGCACGTTCGCTCCCGGGTGCCCGCCTGGCTTACTTACCTGGCCTGGAAAAAAATGCCCGTGGACAAACGTCCCCGGCTGCTGAGCACAGCGCACGGGCTCTACTCGACCAACCGCTACAGTGCGATCATGGCAAAAACCGAGCAGGTTATCGCTATCTCACAGTGCGTAAACGATTACCTGCTGGAGAACTACCCTAATGACCTACAGAGGCCCCCTCAGATTGTCTATCGCGGGGTCGATACCAAAGAGTTTCACCCCCAAATTTGTCTCCCAGCTGACTGGATGGAGCGAACTTGTAAGGAGTTTCCACAGCTCCAAGGGAAACGCTGGTTGTTATTGCCGGGACGCTTGACCCGCTGGAAAGGTCAGGAAGATTTTATTGAGCTAATTGCTAAACTCGCCCCCTTAGACCCCCATATTTATGGAGTAATCCTCGGTGGCAGCGAAGCGAATAAAGCCCATTACGAAGAAGAACTAAAAGAAAAAGTACGAAATCTGGGGATAGAGGATCGTGTCAGCTTTGTTGGGCATCGCTCTGATATTCGCTACTGGTACAAGCAGTCCGATTTGGTTTTCAATCTCTCACAACGCCCGGAGCCATTTGGCCGCACCGTTATCGAGGCCGCCGCAATAGGCACACCGATTATTGGTTATGATATCGGCGGCCCGGCGGAATCCCTGCAGGCCTGCTTCCCACAGGGTCTGGTCAATAAAGGGGACAGGCAAATGCTCCTCAAGAAGACCCTGGAGATACTAGACACTCCTCAAGAAAGACCCCAACTCACAGAAGCCTTTACCTTAGAGCGACAAGCCGCCCACACCATGGAAATCTATCGCACTATGCTTAACAACAATAAGAGAAATATGGCGCCATGATAGATTTGAACAATCGTGAACCCTTCGCCAGTGGAGGCAATCGCTTTTGCTATCAGCATCCGCAGGAGCCTCACTTGTGCGTCAAAGTGATGCGCCCAGGGCGCACTCAAATACTATTGGATAGGGCCCCCTGGTATAAGCGTGGACGCGGCTTGGATAGCTTTGACGATAACTTGCGTGAGCAGGAGGGCTATAGCCAAAGTGCCCTTCAACGGGATAGCGCCGGACTGTGGCAGCACCTACCCCGCTGGTATGGAATCCAGCAGACCAGTCTCGGCCCCGCCGCAGTGACCGATATGATCTTTGATGAGAGCGGAACTCCGGCACCTACCCTACGCCAATATTTAAACAAACACGGCCTGGATGAAGAGGTGCGTATTGCACTACAAGAGTTTGCCAGCTGGCTCTTGGAATACGGTGTACTGACCAAAAACCTGATCGCGCACAACCTAGTCTTACGCCGAGAAAACGGGCGTTTGCAGATTTACCTTATTGATGGCTTGGGCTGCGCCTCGTTCCTGCCACTACCGAAATTTTCCAGTTTCTTTGCCAGGCGTTATATCCACCGCCGTATCCAACGTATGTGGTTGCGCGTGGAATGGGAAGTCTCCGACAAGAAGATACCCTGGCGAAAATTCGAGGCGCGCGGCCTGAAAGGCTAATTGGCCAATAGTCCACAACGGCGCAATAGTGCCCTGGCACATAAAAGATACTGATCCAGAGGCTGACGAGGCGGCTGCGCTAACACTTCTTCCAGGTGTTCACTGACGACCCCCTGATCGATCAACCTCTGCACCGCAGCTCGGACCTTATTGGACTTATCCCTGCCGGGAACCCGAATTACCCCCACCCTCGCGCGGCTCTGTAAGGACTCAAACAGCATGGAAACACTATCTTCGCTCACCCAAATCTGCTCAGTCGTGGCCATCTGCTCCTGAATCCAACCGGGAGGACATGAGCGCCAATCGATAAAGCGAGCCTTGCCCTCGGACAAGGCTTCCAATGTACCACCTGGCGTTCGGCGGCTATTGGAAATCTGCCAATCAAGAGGTTGTCTTATCAATGGCTCTATCTGTGCCCGGATAGCCTGAAGATCCCAGGAATAGTGTTTACTCGGTCCACCGAGCAAAATTAACCCCTTCCCAGCCTGAGGACCAATATCGGGTAGAGGCTCCGTTAGGGCACCCTGGCTTAGGATAATGTTCTCCAGAGGTGGTGGCCGATCGTGCTCCGGCACAATCGCAAAATCAAACCAGCCAAAAGGTAGCTGCGGCCGATTTATCGACACTGCGCGACCACCGTAACGGCGGCGCGCGGCCAACATCGGTATACGGCTCTTGCGGCCGGTTCCAATTAGGAAATCCGGTTTAGGCAGCTGATCGAGTTGTTGTGCCCGTCCCAGGAAAATGCGCGAAGCGCTCAACTCTGCAGGGATATCAAAACTCTGTACCTGCCCAGCAAAACTTTTACCCAGGCCACAAACCAGCGCCGCACTCTGTTTCTCATGCGCCCGGTTACCATCGAGAAAACGCCATACCTTCAGCTGCAAAGCCAATGAACCCCTGCCAGTAAAAGGCCGCAAGCATAGCTTATTGCCCACTTGTCGGCGAATATGAGAACACCGAATATGCCAATTGCGCCCCAAGGCCTAGAGGCAATATCTGGTACACTAGCGCGCATATTTTTGGGCGGCACAGCCCCTCCAGTGACAGGTAATGGGATACTCATGAATGTAACGGTATTTGGCAGCGGTTACGTCGGCTTGGTTCAGGCCGCAGTTTTGGCTGAAGTTGGCCACAATATTTTGTGCATTGATATCGATGAGAAGAAAGTCGAAGATCTGAAAAAAGGGATCATCCCCATCTATGAACCTGGCCTATCCCCACTGATTGAGCGCAACTTAAAAAATAGAACGCTGAATTTCAGCACTGATGCGTCACAGGGCGTAGAGCACGGGGAAGTCATCTTTATCGCCGTCGGAACCCCTCCTGACGAAGACGGCTCAGCCGACCTTCGCCATGTGCTGGCAGTGGCCGAATCTATCGCCACTTATATGAGCGAAACCAAGGTGATCGTCAATAAATCTACAGTTCCCGTGGGTACTGCAGATTTAGTTAGTAGGGCCATTGCTGATCGACTGGCTACACGTAATGCCGAAGATATCCCTTTCGAAGTCGTTTCAAACCCAGAATTCCTTAAAGAAGGCTCTGCAGTGAGCGATTGCATGCGACCAGATCGCATCATTATTGGTACTCGCAGCACCTCCGCAGAGAATGCACTGCGTCAGCTCTATGCGCCATTTAACCGAAACCATGAAAAAATCATCACCATGGATGTTCGCAGTGCGGAGCTGGCCAAATACGCCGCTAACTGCATGCTGGCGACCAAAATCAGTTTTATGAATGAGATGGCACAAATCTCCGATCATGTGGGCGCAGACATCGAGCAGGTACGCCAGGGTATTGGCTCTGACCCCCGCATTGGCTACCAGTTTATCTACGCCGGTATCGGTTACGGCGGTTCATGCTTTCCGAAAGATGTGAAAGCATTGATTTCTACAGCAACTCAAATGGGGGTATCCCCGGGTATTTTGAATGCTGTGGAGGAGCGTAACCAAACCCAGAAAAGCTACCTGCTACAAAAAATCACAGAGCATTTTGGCGAGGACCTGAAAGGAAAAACCTTTGCTTTGTGGGGGCTTGCCTTTAAACCCAATACCGATGACATGCGCGAAGCGCCCAGCCGTACCTTGATGGAACAACTCTGGCAGCTCGGTGCAAAGGTTCAAGCCTTTGATCCTCAGGCAATGGAGGAGTGCCAACGGATATACGGTGTGCGCGAAGACATGCAACTCTGTGGCACTAAGGAAGTTGCGTTATCTGGGGCAGATGCCCTGATTATCGCTACCGAGTGGCAGCAATTTAAGGCCATTGATGCTAAGGCCGTTACCAAGGCGTTAACTAATCCGGTTATTTTTGATGGCCGTAACCTCTATGAACCCCAACACATGGCTGAGAGCGGCATGGACTATTATTGTGTGGGACGCCCGAAAGTATAAGTGCCCTACAAGACATTGAGGGGCTTAGCCCCTCAGGTTCTCACTTAGAGATTCCGGCCAGGTTCAGGCCTAAATTCACTCCTGCAGCGAAAAATATGGGTAGCAATACCAGCAACCACTATGCCAAAAATAAAATGGCCACTGGAGTAAAAAAGATAGGATTCAAAGCAATTCGCAATCAGCCAGAGAATCATAAAACCGATATAAAATAAGAAGAAGTCGCCAGGTAAAACACCCCTGCGCCAGCTTTTATAAGCCAATATGAATACCCAGCAATTGAAAACTCCCCATACCAACGCGCCCAGAACTCCATAGTTCACCAGTAAATCAAGATAACTATTGTGTAGATGCCCAATAGTATTTTTGAACTCCGATGGCATACCTTGCAGATTTTGAATAACGAGACGTCGACCTTTACCGCCCCAGCCAAGCAATGGGCGCTCAGCTATCCAATTCATCGCAGCATGCCAGCTATGGATCCTGACACCGATACTAGAATAGGGAATCGAATCAAGATTACCTGAAAGCAAAGCATCAACGGTGTTCCTCTCAAGCCCGAGGCGCTTGCTCACCACATCCCCAACTTTCACCCAAAGGGCGACCATGGCCACACCGATGACCGTCCCCCAAGCTATTAAACGCAACCAAACTCCCTTACCCTGCTTGCGAAGAACTATAAACACACAAACGATTAAGAGAGTGAAGAGAGATACGGCCAAAGCAAACCAAATCGCACGAGTCTGTGAATAAAGCACGGCCAGAGCACATATACCAACAGCAACAGCCCAGGCTAAGCTCGATATGGATAACAGTCCTGTATACCTAAATAAGCGACGAGAGAAAACGGCTAGGCCCAACAGTGCAACACCAAAAAGAATGGCGGTATGCTGGGCATTATGGAAACCAAATTCGACTCGCTGCCCCCTAGCTCCATCTATCCACTCAGCAAATCCCCCTCCCGCTACCCAGGGTGCCAAAAGCAGAGCAAGTAGTGCCGTCAACCAGAGAATTAAAGTATTGCGAGTACTGCCGCCCAACCAGCAGGCTATGGCAGCGAATACAAACCACTGCCCCAGGCGGTGGAATTTCGGGGAAGACTCGGCCCATTCTGGGTATGCCATTAACATACCAGCCCAGGACAACATCTGAACTAATAAAGCAGCAGCGAAGAACCATCCGACTGGTGAGTTGAGCCAGTTTCTTCCACGGGTAAAAAGTACCCAAAAAGTAAGAACAATAAATAGAGTTTTAGCGGTATCTGCAAAATCGCTCCCCAAAGGAAATAGTGCTGCATATAAAAGCAGCAGAGCGCCTCCTAGCATTTGCAAGTTTGTAGATACATCGATCAGCTCATTGCGCTGCCAAAACTGAGCAAAAATGCCTTTCCAATCCTTCGCAAGGTTTTTAATTGGTAACACCAATAACTCCCACAGCCCTTAATGACTTATTTACCAGCACCCCATTAAACAGGGGTAAAGATTGAATTCGCTATGCAACGCTTTCGATTCACACCAAGTCTGCAATGGGCTAACACCTATTGAGTACAGAGGGATAATTTACTTGAGCATTCTACGAGAACAACAGGCAGGGTACTACTTTCCCCTGGAGACTGGTCAGGGAAGGCACTCTAAAGTGCCCTCCACCTGAAATTGGGAGGATCTGAACTTAGCCCAAATCTGGTGAGTTAGGCTACAGCAACATGGCTTGTGTCATGAAGGCCGGTGTCATCCACATCACTCAGCCAACCTCGGTGCGCGGTACTGCGACCATGCACTACATCAAAATAAAGTCCCTGCAAGCGACCGGTGATTGGGCCGCGGCGACCACTGCCGATGGAGCGGCCATCGAGCATACTGATAGGCAGCACCTCTGCGGCGGTACCCGTAAAAAAGGCCTCATCGGCGATATAAACCTCATCGCGAGTGATACGCTTCTCCACCAACCGGTAACCGCACTCCCTAGCCAACTCAATCACCGTATCGCGGGTAATGCCATCCAAGCAGGAGGTCAGCTCCGGGGTATAAATAATCCCATCCCTGACGATGAAAAAGTTTTCCCCACTGCCCTCGGCCACATAGCCCTCTGGATCGAGCAATAACGCCTCTTCGCAACCGTTGCGAATCGCCTCCTGCAGGGCCAGCATTGAGTTGATATAATTACCGTTGGCCTTCGCCTTGCACATGCTAATGTTGACGTGGTGACGAGTATAAGAGGACGTATTGACCTTGATGCCACGCTCCAATGCCTCTGGGCTCATATAGCTGGGCCACTCCCAGGAGGCGACGATTACGTGGGTACTAAGGCCCTCTGCACGCAACCCCATCCCCTCAGAGCCGTAAAATACCATTGGGCGCAAATAGGCGTGCTGGAGATTATTTTCCCTGACTACAAGACGCTGAGCCTCATTCAGCTCATCCGCTTCATAGGGCATAGGGATATTCATGATCTTCGCGGAGCGAAATAAACGACGGGTATGATCCTGCAGGCGAAAGATACTGGCTCCGCGATCGGTCTCATAAGCGCGCACCCCCTCAAAAACACCCATGCCGTAGTGCAGGGTATGGGTTAGGACGTGCACGCGCGCATCGCGCCAGGGAACCAACTCACCGTCAAACCAGATAACGCCATCACGGTCGGCAAAAGACATAGGGCAACTCCCACTAATCCTGAAAAACAGTTTAATCGGGCAGCAGGACCAAACCGGTTTTAACCGAGTAATTGCTGCCAGTTTGTTAGAACGGTCTTTCTTTCCGCTGTGAAACGGTCATCGCTCACTGTCCCTGGCAGTTGTTGTAGTGCCAGGCGATGACCTTCAGATCGGTAGGCTTTGTAGGCGTCGATCAGATGCTCGACCTGTTTGGCCGGCATCAGGCCCGCGTCATTCAGACTTTCGAGAATGCGAATATTATCAGTGTATCGCACGATCGAGGGCGCAGTTTGCGCCCAGGCCAGAGCAGCATATTGAACCAAAAATTCAATATCGACAATACCGCCCGGGCCGTGCTTGAGGTCGAAATTTTGATCATTGCTTTTATCCAGGTGAGAGCGCATTTTATCGCGCATCCCAACCACTTCCTCGCGTAATTTCCCCTCATTTCTGGGCTCGCAAAGCAATTTCAAGCGCAGGGCCTCAAAGTCCTTGCAGAGCTGTTCGCTACCCGCAACCGGGCGGGCGCGCACCAACGCTTGATGCTCCCAGGTCCAAGCACTTTCGCGCTGGTATTTTTCAAAGGCTTTCATAGAGGTGACCAACAGGCCCGAATTGCCCGAAGGGCGTAAACGGGTATCCACCTCATACAGCGGTCCGCTCAGGGTACGGGTTTGCAGGATATGAATCAGGCGCTGCGCCAGGCGAGTATAGAAACGCAAATTGTCGATGCTGGTTGCGCCGTCAGTAACAAGCTGGGGGTCCGCATCGTGCACAAAAACAATATCCAAATCGGAGCCGTGGGATAATTCCAGCCCTCCAAGCTTACCGTAGGCGACAATGGCAAAATGCATATCTTCAGCTGTGGCGCCGGCCGGCTGTCCATATTTATCCACCATTTGCGCCCAGGCTAGGCTGAGTGAGTGCTGCAATATGCCTTCCGCCAGCCAGGTGAGAGAGTCGCTTACCTTCATCAGCGGTAATGCCCCGCTGACCTCTTGAGCGGCAATACGCAGACTCTGGCTCTGCTTGAAATAGCGCAGTGTTTCCATCTGCAGCTCCAGATCTGCTGGATCGACACGCAGCAGTTCGCGGCGAAGCTCATCGGCAATATCTTCAGCCGTGGCCGGTGCCAGCAGGCGGCGAGAATCCAGTAGTTCATCCAACAGGATGGGGTGACGCGCCAGCTGCTCGGCGATTCGTGGGCTGGCACTGCACAGTTGTACCAGCTGGCTGAGTACTGGGGGGTTCTCATTGATAAGCACCAGGTAAGCGCTGCGGCGCAATACTGAGCGCACCAGGGGGAGTACCCGACCGAGAACCAACAATGGTCTTTCCTGCAAACTGGCTGCGGCCAGCAACAAGGGCATAAAGTGATCCAGGCGCTCACGCGAAGATGCTAGCAGTGCCACTACCATTGGAGAGTGATTGAGATCCCGCAGCAACTCCAGAGCCTCCGGCTCCGGACTGAAACCTGCATTCTCCAAGGTCTGCAGATTGATCTCTTCACTACTCTCATCGCCACAGCTACTCCACAATCCCTGCCACTCTTCCGCCACATGGGGCTCGGCAATCTCCTCCGGCGGTGCAATAACCGTGTCGAACTCTCGCTCCACCACATTGCGAACGCCAGCCAGCTCCCTGGACAACAGATCCCAGTTGTCGCGGCCAAGGGCGAATGCGAGCCGCTCGCGTTCTGCTGGGTCCTGCGGCAGCGCTTGGGTCTGCTGGTCTTTATAAGCCTGCAAGGCGTGCTCCACCCGACGCAGCAGCAGGTAGCAGTTGCCCAACTCATCGGCGACACCAGGTTCCACATGGCCGTCAGCTTCCAGCAAAGGCAGGATTGTTAACAAATTGCGCTCTCGCAACGCCGGCACACGTCCACCGCGGATCAACTGGAAAGCCTGCACGATAAACTCCAGTTCGCGAATACCTCCGCGTCCCAGCTTGATATTGTCAATCAAGCCACGGGCGCGTACCTGTCGCTGAATCAGCGCTTTCATCTCGCGCAAGGCATCAATAGCACTGAAATCAATATAGCGACGGTAAGTGAATGGCCGCAACAGCTCCATCAACTCGGCGGCAACGCTTTGATCGCCAGCCACCGGACGCGCCTTGACCATGGCGTAACGCTCCCACTCGCGCCCCTGGGTCTGGTAGTAATCTTCCAGAGCGGCAAAATGGCTCACCAATGGACCGCTGTCACCATAGGGGCGCAAGCGCATATCCACACGAAACACGAAGCCCTCCGCCGTGATGGCATCCAGGGATTTAATCAGACGCTGACCCAAGCGCTGGAAAAACTTCTGGTTTTCCACACATTGATCACCATCGGTATGTCCCGGGTCGGGGTAGGCGAAGATCAGATCGATATCCGAGGAGAGATTCAGCTCGCGCGCGCCCAGCTTACCCATACCCAGCACCACCAAAGACTGAGCCCTCCCACTTTTATCCCGGGGCTCGCCATAACGCTGTGCCAGCTGGTGGTGGTGCCACTGCAAAGCCGTGCTAATAGCCAGCTCTGCCAGCTCGCTGAGACGCAGGCAGGCCCTGGGAATATCCCACTGACCGGCAAAATCCCGGAAAATAACCTCGGCGGTCGCTCGGTTGCGCAGCTGCCGCAGGGCCAGATCTAAAGTTTCATCGCTATCAAAGCACGGCAATTGCAGGCCCAGATCATCCTGTTGCAGTAGTTCCAAGAGGAAATCCGGTTGGCGGCAGCACAGTCGATAAAAGAATTCAGAACCGATAAAACTACGTGCCAGTGCCAACCCAAGCGCTTTATCTTGTAGCAACGCCTCTGCCTCAGCCGCCAATGCCGGGCCCGCCGCCTCGCGCCAGTCTTGCCACAGACTCTGCAGTTGCGGGCGCAGGGGTTCAGGGCAGATGGCGCTATCAATCATGGGAAATCGATCCTTATTTCCAAATGTGGAATTCTGCAGGGGCAGCTCTCCCGCCCCACAATTTTTAAATTCAAACTACTTGGGGAATTTGGGCCCAATTAAAAAGCGATATCCGGAGGCGGTGCAACACGCAATACTTCCGCCACCGTAGTCAGGCCAGTAGCCACCTTCTTGGCCCCCGACAGACGCAGACTGTTCATACCCTCGCGCATAGCCTGGCGACGCAGCTGTTGTAGGTCGCAATCGGGGGTGACGATGGTCTGCACCGCTTCGCTAAACGGTAGGATTTCATAGATCCCCTGGCGGCCCTTGTAGCCAGTGTTACGACATTCCAGGCAGCCCTCGGGGGCATACACTTTTTCGGGTAGAGGCGCTTTCCAGGGGCGAACCAGAGAATGCCAGTCTGCCTCATTGATTGTGTCTTCACGTTTGCACGAAGGACAGAGAGTCCGCACCAGGCGCTGGGCCATAACACCGAGGATGGTGGACTTAAGCAGGTAGTGAGGCAATCCCAAATCTAACAGACGAGTAACCGCCGTGGGAGCATCGTTGGTGTGTAGAGTGGAGATCACCAAATGGCCGGTGAGCGCTGCCTGTACCGCCATCTGCGCGGTTTCCAGATCGCGAATCTCCCCCACCATGATGATATCCGGGTCCTGGCGCATCAGGGTACGGATGCCCGCGGCAAAATCGAAGCCGATGGCGTGATGCACCTGGGTCTGATTAAAACTTTCCTCCACCATCTCGATAGGATCTTCCACGGTGGAGACATTCACTGCACTGGTGGCGAGTTGCTTGAGGCCGGTATATAGGGTAGTGGTCTTACCCGAGCCGGTAGGGCCCGTAACCAGCACAATGCCGTTGGGCCGCGCCAGCATCGTCTGCCAGCGGGCCAAATCGGTGCCGGAGAGCCCCAGGTCACTGTAAGAGCGCGCCAGTACCTCGGGATCGAAAATACGCATCACCAGCTTCTCGCCAAAGGCGGTGGGCAGAGTGGAGAGGCGCAGCTCCACCTCGCTGCCATCGGGCCGTTTGGTTTTTATGCGGCCGTCCTGAGGTTTGCGCTTCTCCGCCACATTCATTCGTCCAAGGATTTTTAGACGACTGGTTACCGCCGCATTGACCTGATCGGGCAGTTCATGGATCGGATGAAGTACCCCATCGATACGAAAACGAATACGCCCCACCTGACGCCGCGGCTCGATGTGAATATCACTGGCGCGCTGATCGAAAGCGTGCTGTAACAACCAGTCGACGATATTGACAATATGCTGGTCATTGGCCTCCGGGTCTTTAAGGCTGCCCAACTCCAGCAGCTGCTCAAAATTATTCGCCGCAGAGGTACCCTGCAGTCCACTGGCGCCGGAAATGGAATTCGCCAGGGAGTAAAACTCCACACAGTAACGCTTGATATCTGCGGGGTCCGCCACCACCCGCCGCACCCGACGGCCACTAGTATGTTCCAGCTGCTCCTCCCAACCGTGGGTGAAAGGCTGGGCCGTGGCAACGGTTAACTCTTCTGCACCAGCCTCGACACACAAAATCTGGTGGCGCTTGGCGAACTGGAAGCTCATTACCTCGGTTACCGCGCTCACATTCACTTTGAGCGGGTCGATATGATAGAGGGGGTGGTCTGCACACTCCGCCAGCCAGGCACTGAGTAGCTCGTCGCCCAGTAAAGTGCCTGGGCTCTTCTGGCTGGCCAGATCGCAACTGGCGATATAGCTGAGCGGATGCATCTGTGCCTGCTCCGCAGTGCGCGGAGTACCCACAATACGGTTCGCATCCAGTCTGCTCACGTAGCCCTGGGCAACGAGGTCCTCCAGTAATCCACGCAAATCCAGCAACCTGTCCGCCGCTCTACTCTCTGTCATCGGCATGCCTCCTTATTCTCATATGACGACGCATTGTAGCCCTATCAATCAAAGCCGACAGTGCATCGTTAACGCACTAATACCGAAGTGGCTCCGATTGGGGTACCATGCCGCCGTTTCGCACCCTGAGCAATGGAGCTAACCATGGCCCTGTCGAATATTGCCAATTTGTTTGGCCGCTCACCGATCAAGCCGATCGAGAAGCATATGGCTACGGCCCACGAGGCTTCAGCCGATCTGATCCCCTTCTTCGACGCCCTCATCAAAGGCGACCTGAAAGAAGCGGAGCAGATTCAATTGCGTATCTCTGCAGCAGAGAATCGCGCCGATGACATCAAGAGAGACCTGCGTCTGCACCTGCCAGACAGCCTGTTTATGCCTGTCTCCCGCTCCGACCTACTGGAGCTGCTGCACGCCCAAGACGAGGTGGCCAACACAGCGCAGGATATTGCCGGGCTGGCGGTCGGTAGAAAAATGCAGATCCCTGAGAGTCTGCAGTCTCTGATGACCACTTTTGTAGAGAGCGCCGTGGCCACTTCCGCCCAGGCCCTGCGCGCGATCAATGAACTGGATGAGTTGCTGGAGAGCGGCTTTGCCGGGCGCGAGGTGACCATCGCCAAGCGTATGACCGAAGAGCTGGATGAACTAGAGCGCAAGTCGGATAAATTGGAAGTCGAGATTCGCGCCTCCCTGTTCTCTATCGAAAAAGACCTACCGCCGGTGGATGTGATGTTCCTCTACCGGGTGATTGAATGGATCGGCGAACTGGCCGATCGCGCCCACAGCGTGGGTAACCGTTTGCAGTTGTTGTTGGCACGTTAGGGGGTTCAACGTGGAAATTCTTAGTCAATATGGCCATATTCTGTTGATATTGGCCTGTGTCGCGGGCTTTTTTATGGCCTGGGGTGTTGGTGCCAACGATGTCGCCAACGCCATGGGCACTTCAGTCGGCTCGCGAGCACTGACTATCAAACAGGCGATTGTCATCGCCATGATTTTCGAGTTTGCGGGCGCCTATTTAGCCGGTGGTGAAGTAACCGCCACGATCCGCAAAGGCATTATCGATTCTGATATCTTTGCCTCGCAGCCCGAGCTGCTCGTCTACGGCATGTTGTCTGCCCTGCTCGCCGCCGGCACCTGGCTACTGGTGGCCAGTATCCTCGGCTGGCCGGTATCCACCACCCACTCCATTGTCGGCGCTATTGTCGGTTTCTCCGCAGTGGGTATCTCCCCCGACGCGGTGGCCTGGGGCAAGGTAGGTAGCATTGTAGCGAGCTGGGTAGTCTCCCCGCTGCTGGCAGGTACTATTTCCTTCCTGCTGTTCCGCAGCGTGCAACGCCTGATCCTCGATACCGAGGATCCATTTGCCAACGCCAAGCGCTACATTCCTTTTTATATGTTTGCTGTGGGCTGGATGATCGCCATGGTGACCCTGACCAAGGGTCTAAAGCACGTTCTCAAAGACGCAGATATCAAGCTCAGTTTCCTGCAGGACGCCGGAATTGCTGCGATTGTGGGACTGTTGGTCGCAGGCGTTGGCGTCACCATGCTCAAGCGTATCAAGCGTGACACCTCCATCGAAGCAGAAAACCGCTTTGCCAATGTGGAGCGTGTCTTCGCTATCCTGATGATTTTCACTGCCTGTGCCATGGCCTTCGCCCATGGTTCTAACGACGTGGCGAATGCCGTTGGTCCACTGGCGGCGGTAGTCAACACCATCCAAATGGGTGCGGTAACCGCCAAGGCAACTATGCCTTCATGGATTCTGTTGCTCGGGGGCCTGGGTATTGTGGTGGGCCTCGCCACCTATGGCTTTAAAGTAATGGCGACGATTGGACGTAAAATTACCGAGCTAACACCCAGCCGCGGCTTTGCTGCAGAGCTCGGCGCCGCTGCTACCGTAGTTATGGCCTCCGGCACCGGCCTGCCCATCTCCACCACCCATACCCTGGTGGGCGCGGTACTGGGTGTTGGCCTGGCCCGTGGTATCGGTGCGCTGAACCTGCGTATGATTACCACCATCGCCGCTTCCTGGGTAGTTACCCTGCCCGCTGGCGCTGGTATTGCAATCCTGTTCTTCTACTTCTTCAAGGGATTGTTTGGCTAATTGCGGCTGCGCAATATCCATTAAAAAAGGGAAGCTCAGCTTCCCTTTTTTATTTCAAGCGAACCGCTCTTTTCCTGCTGCCTAGCCAGAGCCCTCCTCATCACCCTCTCAAAAACTGAACTAAGCTGTCCCAGATCTACCCGAAACCGTCCCGCCCGCCGAGTAGCGATCACCGGCTAAGAATGAATATCGCCACATGACGACACGTGACACTACACATTGGACCGTTGGCACCTACCTGGCACAGCGCTTGAAGGATGTGGGTATCCGCCACTATTTTGCCCTGCCTGGCGATTACAATCTGGTGTTGCTCGACCAGCTACTGCTGGAGCCTGACCTGAAGATGATTAGTTGCTGCAATGAGCTGAATGCAGGTTATGCCGCTGACGGCTACGCTCGGGCAACCCAGGGACCCGCCGCAGCCGTGGTCACATTTTCTGTTGGCGGGCTCAGCATGATCAACGCAGTCGCAGGGGCCTATGCGGAGGATCTCCCTCTGATTGCCATTTCCGGGGGCCCGAATACCAATTCGGAAGCCGAGTGGGAGTACCTGCACCACACTCTGGGCGAAGTGAACTACAGCTATCAGCGCGAGATGTACTCTTACGTTACCGCCGAGACTGTAATTATCCACCACCCCAAATTGGCACCGGCCGCTATAGATCGCGCACTGGATACCGCCATGTTGCGGCGCAAACCAGTGTATATAGAGGTCGCCGCCAATGTCGCCAATGCCCCAACCTCGGCGCCAATTCCGCGCGGCTTTGCCCGGCGCCCTACCAGTGATCCCGACTCCCTCGCCGCCGCTGTGAAGCATATCGTCGATTTCTTAAATGGTGCCGAGCGCCCGGTTTTAATTGCTGGCAGCAGGGTGCGTGCAGCCAGTGCGCAAAAAGCCCTGTGCGATCTGGCCCATAGCTGTAAATATGGTCTCGCCTCTATGCCCGATGCCAAGGGTCTACTTCCCGAGACCCTTGAGAGCTTTATGGGTATCTATTGGGGCCCTGTGAGCACCCCTGGATGCAGTGAGATTGTGGATACGGCAGATGCTCTATTATTTGCCGGTCCCCTGTTTACCGATTACACAACAACCGGCCATCAGCTGTGCTTTCAGGGTGATAAAGCCATCCTAGTGCAACCTACTTCTGTTCAACTGGGGGACACCTGCTACAGCAATGTGCATATGAGGGATCTGCTAAATGCCCTTGTAGGACAACTAAGTGCAAACGATGGGGCCTTGAAGGCCTACCACAGGGTGAGCAGTCCTAAACATATCCCCAAACCCGGTAAACCCGACACACCGCTCACCAGTAGACAACTGTTCGCACGAATACAGAAGCTGCTCGATCGCAAAAGTACCTTGCTGGTGGAGACTGGGGACTCCTGGTTTAACGGTATGGAGCTTTCATTGCCCGAGGGAGCACAGTTTGAGATTCAGATGCAATATGGAAGCATCGGCTGGTCTGTGGGAGCCAGCCTCGGCTACGCCCTCGGAATGAGCAAAGGGCGCCTGATCTCCTGCATTGGAGACGGCTCCTTCCAGCTCACTGCCCAGGAAATATCCACCATGATTCGCTACGGGGTTAACCCGATTATTTTCCTGATCAACAATGGTGGTTATACCATTGAGGTGGAGATCCACGATGGCCCCTATAACACGATTAAGAATTGGGATTACGCCAAGCTGATCGAGACTTTTAGTGCAGGGGAAGGCAACGCCTGGGGGTGTAGGGTCACCACCCAGGGCGAGCTGGATCAGGCAATCACCGAAGCCAAGAAGCGTAGTGGCCTGTGCCTGATCGAAGTGCTGATCGACCGCAACGACTGCAATGTAAACCTACTGCGTTGGGGCAACCAAGTTGCCCGCAATAACAGCCGGGCGCATCGGAGTATATGACAGCCACTCCAAACGATGAGGGCAATGTTTTTGTCCCTCTTTTTCGATTGAGCAAGCTTCATTGAACACTACTCATCGCAGTAAGTGGCAACCACTTCCATTTATTCTTCGCCCGCGCAATACTCACCAGCCACTAGCTATTTGCCGCATATCATCCGTTCCCGAGAAAGCATTCCCATGCCTTTATTGATCCTTGTCACCCTGCTCTGGGCCTTTTCTTTCAGCCTGATCGGAGTTTACCTCGCCGGTCAGGTCGACAGTTATTTCTCGGCGATGACTCGGGTTTTATTGGCCGCTCTGGTATTTCTGCCCCTGTTACAGTGGCGACGCTCTAGTGCTCGCGACGCCATTGTTCTAATGGCCATTGGTGCCGTACAGCTGGGGGCCATGTACCTTTTTTACTATCAGTCATTCCTGCTGCTGAGTGTGCCTGAGGTACTGCTGTTTACCATATTTACCCCTCTATACATTGCACTGCTTTATGATCTGATTGAGCGACGCCTATCAGTGTGGAATTTGGCCATCGCACTGCTGGCAGTCTGCGGGGCGGCCATTATCCGCTGGGACTCCCCCAGTGGCGATTACTGGTTAGGCTTTGCCGTGGTTCAGGGGGCCAACCTGTGTTTTGCCGTCGGCCAGGTTGCTTACAAGCAATTTATGCAGCGGGATCAATCTCTCCCGCCCAGGCAGACATTTGGCTGGTTTTTTCTAGGTGCGGCAGTCATTACGGTATGCGCATGGGCTTTTTTGGGCGAGCCCAGGTATCCACAAACCCTAACCCAATGGGGAGTATTGTTGTGGCTCGGCCTTGTGGCCTCCGGCCTCGGTTATTTCCTCTGGAATAAGGGCGCCACCCTAGTCTCCGCGGCGACTCTCGCAGCTATGAACAATGCCCTGGTACCCGCCGGCCTACTGGTAAACCTGTTAATCTGGAACCGCGATGCGGATATTCCCAGACTCGCTCTGGGTGGATGCGCAATCGCACTGGCGGTTATCCTCAACGAGCGACGCAACAAAATAGGGGACAATTCCCATGGCGCCTATCGCAGTACCTGAGTTAAAGACCCAGCTTCGACAATTAATCGCTTGCCCCAGTGTCAGTGCCACCGACCCAGCGCTGGACATGGGCAACCGCTCGGTGGTGGAAAAACTCGCAGACTGGCTCGATACCCTAGGGTTCACAGTGGAATTGATGCCCCTGCCAGACAGCACGAATAAAGCCAACTTGATTGCCACCCTTGGCGCACATGAGGGTGCTGAAGGCGGCCTGATCCTTTCCGGACACACCGACACGGTTCCCTTCGACGATGGGCGCTGGCATTCAGACCCGTTCAGCCTGCAGGAGCGCGACAATCGCCTCTATGGCTTGGGCACCAGTGATATGAAAAGCTTTTTCCCACTGGCCATCGAAGCCGCCCGTAGCTTTATCGATAAACCTCTGCGCCGGCCCCTGACCATTCTCGCTACCGCCGATGAAGAGACCTCAATGACCGGCGCCAGAGAGCTGGTCAAAGCCGGGCGACCGCAAGGACGCTACGCGGTAATTGGCGAGCCGACTGGCTTGCGCCCGGTTCGCATGCACAAAGGTGTGATGATGGAGGCCGTGCGTATCACAGGACAATCGGGGCACTCCTCCAATCCAAGCCTCGGTGCCAACGCCCTGGAGGCTATGCACTTGGTTATTGGGGAGTTATTACGTCTGCGCGGGGAGTGGCAGGAAAAGTACAATAACCCCGGATTTGTCGTCCCCGTACCTACCCTCAACCTTGGCTGTATCCACGGTGGTGACAACCCCAACCGAATTTGCGGCCATGCGGAATTACAGTTTGACGTACGCCCACTACCCGGTATGTCACTGCTGGAATTGCGCCGTGAGTTAAATACAAGGCTGCAGGCATGTATCGACAACAGTAGAATTCATCTCGATATGGTTTCTCTGTTTCCCGGTACCGAACCCTTCGAACAAGATCCTAATTCTGAGTTGGTCAAGGTTGCGGAAAAGCTCACCGGTTACAGCGCCCAGAGTGTCGCCTTCGGCACTGAAGCCCCCTACTTGAAGAGCATGAATATTGACACCATCGTGCTTGGCGCCGGTGATATAGATCAGGCTCACCAACCGGATGAATACCTGGAGCTCGATCGTATAGAGCCGATGGTAAAAATATTGCGCAACCTGATCGGACGCTTCTGCCTCTAAACCATTCAGGCCAGCCTGGCTTCAGTTAAATTTTTATCCACTCCTTACACAAGCAAATACATCGACAGACGGAAAGGTATTAGTGACCGACGAGAACGCCTCCCTCAACTGGTTCCGCCATGCGGCGCCCTATATCAATGACCTGCGCGGTCGCACTCTGGTAGTCGGCATTCCCGGCGACGGGCTCGAACACAGCAACTTTCGCAACCTGGTCCACGATCTGGCGCTGCTGGCCAGCCTTGGAGTCCGCCTGGTAGTGGTGCATGGCTGCCGAGCACAAGTCAACCGCGCCCTGCAAGAGCGCGGCATTGAGGGCCGTTTTCACGGCAACAAGCGTGTTACCGACCGAGAAAGCTTGGAAGTGATAAAAGCCGCAGTGGGCAGATTGCGCTTCGATATCGAAGCGGCCTTTTCCCAGGGGCTCCCCGACTCCCCCATGGCGCGCTCAGCGCTGAAGGTAATCTCTGGAAATCTGGTTACTGCACGCCCATGCGGCGTTCTGGATGGTGTCGACCTGGGCTGGACCGGCACAGTGAGGCGCATGGAAGTCAACACTATTGAACAGGCACTAAACCAGGGCGCACTGGTGCTACTATCCCCCCTAGGGACCTCTTTGACCGGCGAACTGTTCAATATTAATTACCTGGACCTAGCCGCAGAGGCCGCTAGAGTCCTGCGAGCCGAGAAACTGGTGCTGTTCCGCGAGCCGGCGCAATTAATGCTTGATGGTAATCCGATCAACGATCTCAGTATTGTGCAGGCCGAGCAAGCCGCCACCCGAATACAGAGCAAAACCCTGCAGTGTGCCATTCAGGCCTGCAATTCAGGTATAGCCCGGGTCCACCTACTCAGTTACTGCCAGAATGGTTCACTGATCCAGGAGCTCTTTCGGCGTGAGGGCGCCGGTACCATGATCTACCGGGATAGTTATGAAGTGGTACGCCGGGCGCGAATCACCGATGTAGGGGGGATTCTCGGTCTGATTCGCCCACTGGAGAAGCAAGGCGTTTTGGTAAGACGCTCACGGGAAAAGCTCGAAGCCGAGATAGATCATTTCACCCTGGTGGAGGTCGATGGTACACCCGTAGCCTGTGCCGCACTCTACCCTATTGGAGATGACAGCGACGATACTTCTGCCGCAGAGATTGCCTGCGTGGCAAGCCACCCAGATTTTCGTGGCGGTGGGCGCGGCGCCAAGCTGATGCGCCACCTCGAACGCCAAGCCCGAGCGGTCAATATCCGCGAGCTCTATGTGCTCACCACCCAAACCGAACACTGGTTTATCGAACAGGGGTTTGATCAGGTCGGGGTGAGTGATCTGCCAGCCTCACGTAAATCCCTGTACAACATCCAGCGCAATTCACGCATTCTGCGCAAACAGCTCGGCCAGGACGGTACGTCTTAACTCTCTCCTATCGCAATACCTATCCTAGTAAGTAGCGCAGTGGATCCGCACTGCGCGAAAACATCCCAGATATAGGCTTTTTTTGCTAAGCTGACGCTCTAATTTACACAGCCGGATGCTTGTACCATGCCCAGATATCGTTCCCGTACCTCCACCGCCGGACGCAATATGGCCGGCGCCCGTGCCCTGTGGCGTGCCACAGGTATGACCGATGCGGATTTCCACAAGCCGATTATCGCCATCGCCAATTCATTCACTCAGTTTGTACCCGGGCACGTACACCTCAAAGATATGGGGCAGCTGGTGGCAAGGGAGATCGAGCGAGTCGGCGGTGTCGCCAAGGAATTCAATACCATCGCCGTAGACGATGGTATCGCCATGGGCCACGATGGCATGCTCTACAGCCTGCCCAGCCGTGAGATTATCGCCGACTCGGTGGAATACATGGTCAACGCCCACTGCGCTGATGCCCTGGTATGTATATCCAACTGTGACAAGATCACTCCGGGCATGCTGATGGCTGCCCTGCGCCTGAATATCCCGGTTATTTTTGTATCCGGCGGACCAATGGAGGCTGGCAAGACCAAACTGGCCGACCACAAGCTCGATCTGGTGGATGCCATGGTGATCGCCGCCACAGATACCGCCTCTGACGAAGAGGTTGCGGAGTACGAGCGCTCTGCCTGCCCCACCTGCGGTTCCTGCTCCGGCATGTTCACCGCCAACTCCATGAACTGTCTGACTGAGGCGTTGGGCCTCTCACTGCCAGGCAACGGCACCCTGTTGGCCACCCATGCGGACCGCAAAGAATTGTTCCTGCGCGCCGGACGAGAAATCGTCTCGCTGACCAAGCGTTACTACGAAGAAAATGACGAGAGCGCCCTGCCTCGCAATATCGCCAACCGCGCAGCCTTTATGAATGCCATGGCTCTCGATATCGCCATGGGCGGCTCGACCAACACGATATTGCATCTACTCGCCGCAGCCGAGGAGGGCGATATCGACTTCAACTTACAGGATATCGATCGACTCTCACGCGAGGTGCCGCAACTGTGCAAAGTCGCACCTAACACAGAGAAGTACCATGTGGAGGACGTCCACCGAGCCGGTGGGGTAATGGCGATTCTCGGCGAATTGGAATCTGCTGGGTTAATTGATGCCTCCCTGCCCACCGCCTACGGTGGCTCATTAGCGGATGCACTAAGGCAATGGGATATTTCTCGCACCGATCAGCAATCGGTGCATGACTTCTACCGGGCTGGTCCCGCAGGTATTCCCACACAGACCGCATTTAGCCAGGCCTGTCGCTGGCCAACTCTGGATGCCGATCGTCAGCAAGGGTGCATTCGCTCAGCTGAGCACGCTTATTCTGCTGAGGGCGGGCTGGCAGTTTTATTCGGCAACCTGGCCCCTAATGGCTGTGTAGTAAAAACCTCTGGTGTGGACGAGACACTGTGGCAATTTGAGGGCCCGGCCCATGTTGTCGAGAGCCAGGAAGAGGCGGTTGCCCATATTCTCGAAGGTAAAGTACAGAAAGGCCAGGCGGTAATTGTTCGCTATGAGGGCCCTAAAGGCGGGCCCGGTATGCAGGAAATGCTGTACCCCACCAGCTACCTAAAATCCAAGGGCCTTGGGGAACACTGTGCCCTGATTACCGATGGACGTTTTTCCGGGGGCACCTCTGGCCTCTCTATCGGCCACGTTTCTCCAGAGGCTGCATCTGGAGGGAATATCGCCCTGGTACAGGATGGCGATCCAATCCGAATCGATATACCAGCGCGCAAAATTGAGATTGCCCTCAGTGAAGAGGAACTTGAGAATCGCCGCCAGGAAATGGAGAGTCTAGGCCAGCAGGGCTGGAAACCCCAAAAAGAGCGCCCCCGCAAAGTCAGCAAGGCCCTAAAAGCCTATGCATTACTCGCCACCAGCGCTGATCGCGGTGCGGTAAGGGAAATTGATTAAGCAGATATACAGAAAATAGAAAACGGCCCAAACGGGCCGTTTTTTTATTGTGCAAGTTTATAGGTGATCCGATTGCGAACACCATACCGCTCGACGGGGTGGCCATCTTCCACTTGTGGCTGATATTTAAACCGCTCTGCCGCAGCCTGTGCCGAACGATTAAATACATTGGTTGGATTGCCGGCGCTGTCATAGCCAGCAACAACACGCACATCGCGCACCGCACCGGTTTTGCTTATCGTAAACTCCACAACTACATAACCTTCTATACCTCTGCGTATAGCCGTGCTCGGATAACGCGGTGTAGCCTTATAAACAGGCACAGGCTCTCTCGATACGATAGCTGGATTATTACCAGTTTCAGTAACCGGAGGAGTAATCGTTGGGATGGTATTTATAGTCTCCACTTTTCTAATCGTCTCAGTACGCTCAAGCGGTGGCGGAATATCCTGAGGGCTTGGCGGAGCCTGATACTCTTGCTGGGTAACCACTTTCTTGTCGGTCATATCTATAGGTTGAATCGTCGGTAACGGCTTAGCCACCGGCTCCACAAAATTTGTGGAGATCAACTGGCTCATTGCAAAAATCAAACCGAGAGTAATCAAGGCTGCGTAGGCCAAGCCTTTAACATAACCGGCAAGCAGGTGGGTAGGGAAAAAATCGGGGCTGGAAAATGGCGTGCAAGCTCTATCCATAACACCTCTCCTATTGTTATTAGGGTGCGTAAAAGGCATCTAAGTGCCGAAATGGAAAAAGCTGATCAGCTGACTTTAATCATTAGCCAATTCACGAAAAAATGCAAATAGTTCGTAAATACAGGTTATAGCAACATTTAATATTATTGAAAGAGGAAACAGAGGCATAAAAAAAGCCGCACATCTCTGTACGGCTTTTCTGGGATTGAAAAGTAACTAAGCGATTAAATTGCCAATTGCTTTTCCCTCTCCTGCTCACCCTTGACAAATTCCATCCACTGCTTGGCAAACTTCTCAGAGCGCTCATCTTTCGAGGCTTCTCTAAGACTTTTTATTGCCGCGTCATAGCGCTTCAGGTTGGCATTAGCCATGCCTAACACAATATGTAGAGTGTCGACACGCTTGATCTTGCCCTTTGCCAGAGCTTTTTTGCCCATGGAAACGGCCTTCTCATTCTGGTCCAGGTCCAGGTAGATCCCGGCCAGGCGCGAGTAGATTTCACCCTTATCAGACAATTGAGCTGCAGCTTCCAGCTGGGGAATCGCTTTTTGCAGCTCCTGAGCCATCTGATACGCCTGAGCAAGCGTTTCCAGGTTCTTGGCTGTACGAGGGATCTTCTTCTCTTGGATACCTTTGGCAATCACCTTGGCACCTTTATAAGGCATTTCGTGCCCCATAAAGAGATAACCCATATTCAACAGGTCCCGATCCTTCTCCAGCGCACCTGCCAAATAAGCGGCTTCCATCATATGCAGCTGATCTTTATCGCGCTTCAGCTCGCCATACATAGCCGCCAGTGTTTTGTAGTACACAGGCTTGGGATAGTGCTGTACCAGCTTCTCAAGAACACCAGCTACTTTTTTGTAGTCGTTGCGCTCGAAGTACACGTACTGCTGAAGACCGTACCAACCTTCCTTGGGCACCTTGCCTTCTTTCTCATACATGGATACCGCAATATTGATATCCGCCAGTGCTTTGCTCTGATTACCAACCTGGTTATAGGCCTGGGCACGCAATGCATAAGAGTCGGCAGTTATACGATCAGAGACCTTAAACCATTTATTCAGGTAATTAATCGCCTGCTTGTAATCCTCGGTAACAAAGTAGAGCTGCGCGAGGGTAAACAAGGTTCCCACTTCAAGTGCAACCGGCAAGTTTTTTTCGCCCTGGTTTAGCACTTTCTTAAAGTAGGGGATGGCCTCTTTGTAGCGCTCGGTACTGTAGTAAACCACACCGAAGAAATTGTACATCTGAGCTATCTCATAGCCGTTGTACCGTTTCTTACTCGCATCCATCTCTTGAAGTGCAACTAAAGCGCCCGCCCAATCTTCTGCATCAGCAGCTTCCTGGGCTTTCTCCAACTTTTTATACGCGGCTTCGCGCATAGCCGGTACTTTGCGGCTCTTCTGGTTGCTGGGCTTTTTTTGCTCCTGGGCCTGGGCAGAGGCGAAAGGTGCGGAAACACCCGCTGCTTCGAGCACGGTAACACTGAGTGCTGGTGCCAAGACCAGGGGCAATGCTACTGAGGTGCGCAGCGCGAGCTTGGACAAACTTTTGCTAATGCTTGTCAACTTCATAGTGCTTCCTCCTTAGTCCTTAGCCATATTAAAGCTGATCTTAGTCCGCACATTCGGGACTTCGGTCGGCTTGCCATCAACTACCCGCGGCTTGTATTTATACTTCAGCGCGGACTTGAGTGCGGCCCTGTTAAAAACAGAGGTGGGCTTGCCATCCAGGGTAAAGGCTTCGATCACAATAGGATCGCGCACAGAACCATTGGTGGTCACCGTATACTCTACGATTACATAGCCTTCCATACCCCGCTGAAGTGCACGGCGTGGATACTGGGGCTGAACCTTAACGATGGGCAGGTAGTCACCCTCACCAAAGCTAAAACCAGACAGCTTGACACCGCCAGACGCCTTGGGCGCAGAGATACTGATACCGCCATCGATGTCCGGCTCCTCAAACTCCGGCTCAGGCATTTCCGGCGGCGGAGTTTCAGGATCCTCCGGTTTCACCGGCTTGGTCGTGTCGTATTGTGTTTCGATCTTCTGCTCAGGCATCACCACATCGGCAACTTTGAACTGCTCCTTTTCCTCTGGAGCGCCCATATTTGCCTGAATCAGCTGATGCATGGTGAAGATGAGGCCAAAGGTTGTGGCTACTGCCAGCGTACCTGCCCCAAGAAGTCTTACCGGATTCATAGCTGTTAACTCTTTTCTGTCGCGACCGAAACTTTCTTGATACCAATCTTCCTGGCTGCTTCCGCAATCAGGGCGATCTTTTCAATACTCGCTTCCTTATCGGGCTGAATCACCAACCACCCCTTCGGGTTTTCCGAGTAGAGGCGCTCCAGGACAATTCTTACCTGGCGCTCATCAACTTTCTCTTTGGCAATCCAGATCTCATCACTATTGTTGATCGCTACCAGAATAGAGGTGGCTTTGAGTTCTGCGGTTGTCGCTTCCGGCTTAACAACATCAGCACCCGGTTCCTTAATAAAGGTCGCAGTGACGATAAAGAAGATCAGCATGATGAACACCACGTCCAGCATGGGCGTGAGGTCAATAGCGCCGGCTTCTTCTTCTGCCGTATTTTGTCTTTTGCTCATAGCAACTCTCTTAGCGAACTTTCTCGTCAGGGGCCCTCAGGGAGCGCCCCTGGCGAAAATTTCTGGCTTGGCTAAACCTTCACAGCAAATAAGCTGGCCTATTCGCTGATGTGTGCTTAGTGATCCATGGTCAGATGATCTTCCAACAACTGGGTCTCACGCTCGGCCTTACGGGCGAGGTAGGTGTTGGCGAATACTCCGGAGAGGGCCGCAACCATACCCGCCATCGTCGGGATAGTTGCCATGGATACACCACTGGCCATCTGCTTAGCGTCACCGCCACCGGTAATTGCGAGAACATCGAACACGTTGATCATGCCCCAAACCGTGCCCAGCAGCCCGAACAGGGGCGCTAGGGCAACACAGGCCTGGATCATGTCCATATTGTCCTGAATCTTCTCGGAAACCCGGGAGATCATCGCGTAGCGGATCTGGTGGGAGGCCCAGGATTTGCGCTCACTGCGCTCTTCCCACTGGTCTACCGCACCCTGAACGTCACTCTTTAACGCTTTGTTAAAGTAGAAAACACGTTCAAAAATCAGCGTCCACATAAAGAAGGTCAGGCCGGCGATCAGGAACAGTACTGGCCCGCCCGACGCCATAAAGGCGTTGACGGCGGCCCATGCGTCGATTAATGCGTGCATGTTGCCGCCTCCTCTTATTTACGCTCGGCGTTTTCCGCCACGATACCAGCGCTCTGCTCTTCAAGAATATGCAGGACGCGCTTGGCACGAGCATTAACAATGGTGTGCATCAGTACAGTGGGGATAGCCACACACAGACCAAGAACGGTGGTGATCAAGGCAGAGGAAATACCACCAGCCATTGCGCGGGGGTCACCAGCACCAAAGATGGTAATTGCCTGGAAGGTTACGATCATACCGGTAACGGTACCCAACAGACCCAGCAGCGGAGCTACCATGGCAATAATCTTCAGCAGGTTGAGGCCGGACTCGATGGCCGGGCGCTCTTTCAGGACCGCCTCTTCCATCTTCAGCTCGAGAGTTTCACCGTCGACACCTTTGTTCTCTTCCGCAACAGCCAATACACGACCCAGCGGGTTATTGGTGTTCGGGGTAGAAGAGCGCAGCTGAGCACTTACCTTGGCACTCACGCCAGTCAGTACGATCAGGCGGAAGATAGCCAACAGCATGGCGAATACACCAACGGCAGTGATGATATAGCCAACGATGTCACCCTGGTGCCAACGCTCAACAATATCGGGGCTGTTGATCATGGCTTTCAGGTAGGAGCCGCCGGTAGGACCAGTCGGGTCGATACCAAAAGCACTGAAGCCTGCGGTAGAGGCCTGTAAACCTTCCGCCATCTTCTGGAAGCTGGCATCTGGCTGGCGAATCAGCTCGGCCAGCTGGTAGGCGTCGTTCATTTCCAGGTATTTGCCGCTGGAAACCAGGTTGAAGTTACCAACACGGACAACTTCCTGCTGAACCTGCTCACCGTTGGGCTTGATCACGGTAGCGTTGAACTTAACTACTTTGCCGGATTCCACGGTTTCGCGCTGAACCTCAAACCACAGGCGCTCGATTTCCTCGATTGTCGGCAGCTTGGTAGCGCTGTTCATCTTGGCCAGCAGACCGTCGATAAATTCGGTACGGTTGGGGTACTGGGCGGAAACCAGGGAGGAACCGATATTCGCACGCAGATCTGCCGCAGTAGAAGACATATGGCCGAACAGCTCTTTCAGGGAGCCCAGGCGCTCGTCCAATTGCTGGCGTTTCTGATCTACAGCAACTTCCTGCTCCTGGTATTTCTTTTCCAGTTCAGCAGAGCGCTTTTCTTCTGCAGTGCGAGTGTCTTTAGCCTTTTTCAGCAAAGATTGCTGATTGGCCTTTTGGCGACGGAACTCAGCTTCACGCTGCTTGTGCTCTTTGGATTCAGCAACCTTGGATTGTTGAACCATTTTCAGCAGGTCATCGAGAGAAGCTGCTTTTTCCTGGGCGACAGCAGAGAAGCTGATCAGGCCAGCCGCTGCTGCAACTAGTACGCGTTTGGCGATAGAGGATTTCATTGCGCTGCCTCCGGAGCCGCGATCGGCATAGTCATGATATCGATAGTGGCCTGCTTCTTGGCGATTTTCAGACCGTTCATGAGAGCGCGGCGGTATTCGCCAGCATCGATCTCAACCCAGGCTTTCTGGCCTTTGTCATAGGCGAGGGAGATCGAGGAGTCGGTGGTCTGAGCCAGCAGGGCGATACGGCCGATCTGCAGCACGTTCACCTGGCGCTCTTGGCCATTTACGTTCAGGGTATCGCCGTAAGTGTCGATCTTACGCGCGTACTCCGCTTCGAAATTGTACAGCTCCAGTACCTGGCGGAATTTCTCCGCAACAGTAATATCGGAACGATCCATATTGTTCTTAACGCCTTCGAGGTTGGCCATACGCTCGTCCAGCTTGAACGGTGCGTCCAGTTCGATGAACTGCTCCAGGCCGTCCAGCATACGCAAAATCAGCGGCTGGATCTGACGTTCGATTACAGTAACGTTGGCAATGGACTCGTCCAGCTCATTGATCACTTCGAGCTGGTTGGCCAGCTGCTTTTCCAGCTGACGGTTGTACACTCGCAGACCATCGATTTCTTTATTGACCACCTTGAAGTCCTGCAGCAGGCTGCTGGTTTCTTCGGCAATCTTGTCGATGCGTTTTTGCGATGCCTGGGCCGCAGTGGTTTTCTGCTGGCCGACGGCGAGTACGTTATCGAGAGTATCCGCAGTGGCTACGCTGCCGTAGAGCGCGCCGGCAGACAGCGCAGTGGTCAGCGCCACAGCCATGAATCGCTTGGTTTTCATTAGACCCCCCAGTGGGTTCAATATTTCACAACATGGTCGCGATGAGATAGCTGCCACAACGCGGTGTCCTTTTGTTTTAAAAACATTGGTTAGAAGACAGCTAAGAGCCGCACATTGTAAACAGCCGATTTGATTATTCAAATGCCGATTGCCAGCATCGGCCCGCGTGGGTAGCAAAGTAACAACCGGGTAACAAGACCGGGTCGCTTGCACACATTGACGGCGCTATTCCCTGTGTTGGCTGTCGCAGAATTTAACAGATTGATCAACTTTTAATCAAATTGTTTTTATTTAAATCTGTCGTACTGAACTAATGCGTAGTTATACTCATTCTTGTCGCAAGCAGGGTAACACTCTCGTGCAACTTCGACCCATGAGTCATTAACTTCAGGAAAAAATGCATCTCCCGCCACTTCAGCATCCACTTCGGTGATGTAGAGGCGAGCGGCATAGGGCATACTGAGGCGATAAATCTGTGCCCCGCCGATCACCATCAGCTCGCCAGCTCCTGCTTCCTGTGCGTGCTTATCGGCAAGTTCCAGTGCAGCTTCCAAGTTGCCTGCCACCTCAACACCATTGGCCTGCCAATCAAGATTGCGGGTAATTACGATATTGACACGCCCAGGTAGCGGGCGGCCAATCGACTCAAAGGTCTTACGTCCCATCACCACAGGCTTGCCCATAGTGGTGCGCTTGAAGAACTGCAGGTCGCCAGAAAGACGCCAGGGCAACTCATTATCTCTGCCAATGGCACGGTTACGGGCCACAGCCGCGATCAAGGCAATCGGAGTATCCACAGTATATCTCCTATTCAAACCGCAACTGGAGCCGGAATATGTGGATACGCCAGGTAATCCTGCAGATCGAAATCCTCGAAACGGAAGGCGAACAGATCTTTGACATCCGGATTGAGGTGCATTGTCGGTAGGGGATGTGGTTCCCGTTGCAGCTGCAGGTCAACCTGCTCCAGATGATTGGAGTAGAGGTGGGCATCGCCAAAGGTATGAATAAACTCCCCTGGCTCAAGGTTACACACTTGAGCCAGCATCAACGTTAGCAAGCTGTAGGAGGCAATATTGAAAGGCACACCAAGGAAGATATCCGCACTGCGCTGGTACAACTGGCAGGACAACTTGCCATCCGCCACATAAAACTGGAACAAGGCGTGGCAAGGGGCGAGCGCCATGCGCCCTTCACGGGCATTTTCCGCCGGGGAGACGCCCTCATCGGGCAGGTCCGCCGGATTCCAGGCACTGATTATCAGACGGCGAGAATCTGGACGGGTTTTCAACTGCTGCACCAGCTCTTCCACCTGGTCAATTTTACGACCATCAGGCGTGGGCCAAGAGCGCCACTGGTGGCCGTAAACTGGCCCCAAATCCCCATCTTCGGTAGCCCATTCATCCCAGATTCGCACCTTGTTTTCCTGCAGATAGCGAATGTTGGTGTCTCCCTGCAAAAACCACAGCAGTTCGTGAATGATGGAGCGCAAATGACACTTCTTTGTAGTGATTAAAGGGAAACCCTCCGCCAAGTTAAAGCGCATCTGGTAGCCAAATACGCTCAGGGTGCCGGTGCCGGTACGATCCCCTTTTACTGTGCCGTTTTCGCGCACATGGCGCATTAGATCGAGGTACTGCTTCATTTCTAACTAGGCTCCGCCATTTACTTGAGAACGGTTTTCTTTGTTTCCACCCTTGCCGCGCCCTTCGGGCAGCGGTTGGGTACGATAGCTCCAAACCAATAGAGCGATACCGGCAATAATCATCGGCAGGCTCAAAAGCTGGCCGCGAGTCATCCAGCCGAACAAGTCGAAGCCGATATGACCGTCTGGCTCCCTGACAAATTCCACCAGGAAACGGAAAATACCGTAGAGCAACACAAACATGCCGCCAACGGCGAGGCGCGGGCGCGGCTTGCTGGAGAACCACCAGAGCACTGCGAAGAGCACTAGCCCTTCCAGGAAGGCCTGATATAACTGCGACGGATGCCTGGCCAACAGTTCCGGGTCCTTGGGAAAGACCATTCCCCAGGGGCCTTCTGTTGGGCGGCCCCAGAGCTCCTGACCGATAAAGTTACCCAGACGCCCCAGTCCCAGGCCGATAGGTACCAGTGGGGCGACAAAATCAATCAGTGCGGGAAAAGTTGAACCAATTTTTCGGGCATAAATGACGGTGGCCAACATCACGCCAACCAGGCCACCATGGAAACTCATGCCCCCTTCCCAGACTTTGAACAGAGAGAGCGGATTCTCCATCAACTGCGGCAGATTGTAGAAGAACATGTAGCCGAGGCGCCCACCGACCACCACACCGATAGCGCAGTAGAGAATCAAGTCCTCCACTTCCGATTTAATAACTGGAGACCAGGCCCGAGTGCTACGCCGCAGTGCCAACCACCAGGCAGCAACGAAACCGAACAGGTACATCAGCCCGTACCAATGTACATTTAAAGGGCCTATAGCAATGGCCACCGGATTGATTTCTGGATAAGTCAGCATGGGGGAATCGAGATTGTTGGCGAAGAGCGTATTATGGTCGCAAAGCGCCCCCCAGCGAAAGAGGCGCGCTAAAAGCCCACCTTCAGGAAAACACTATGTGTCTACTGTTGTTTGCCTACCGTTGCCATCCCGACTACCCGCTGCTACTTATCGCTAATAGAGATGAATTTTACGTCAGGAAGAGTGCCCCCGCCGAACCCTGGAAGAATGGGCCAGAGGGGAGACAAATAGTCGCTGGACGCGACCTGCAGGCTGGCGGAACCTGGGCAGGGATCTCTGCGCGGCGGGTGGCCGCAGTGACCAATATCCGCGAGCCCGGAAGGGCAGAGCCCGAAAATGCCCTATCTCGCGGGGAAATTCCTTGTAAATTCCTAACCGGCGATGATTCCCCCGAGCAGTTCGCAGGGGAACTCGAAGGACAGCACTATCGGGGCTTTAATGCGCTGCTATTCGCACTGGATAAAGCCCCCCCCCTCTACTGCGCGGGCAATAGGCATAAGCCCTTCGCTTTCTCTGCCGGAGTACACGGTATCTCCAATGGCGCACCCGATGCTCCCTGGCCCAAGGTGGAAAAGGGCAAGGCGGGGCTAGCACAAATTACACGGCAAATTGAAGGCCCCATTGGCCGGGAGAACTTTATTGAACCGGCCTTCAACCTTCTGCAGGACAGGGCCTCTGCTGCAGATGCGGAGCTGCCAGATACCGGCGTGGGTTTGTCAATGGAGCGCGCCCTGTCGCCAATATTTGTGCAGATATCCCAGAGAAAGAATCAACTGCCAAGCAGGCAAGATTTAAGCGACACTCAGCAAGGCTATGGCACTCGTGCCAGCACCCTCATAGCAGTTCACCGGGATGGCCAGACCCAGTTATGGGAACAGAGCTTTTCCCAGGGCAATCCGTATGGGCCCATTCGCCACTTTTCCATCCCCTGAATCCTTTATCCCAAGCCCCTGAAATCTGTAGGGTTTTTAGGGCTTAATGAAAAAATTGGCCGTATCTAATCGCCCAAGCCCCGAAGCCATAGCAGACAAATTTCTGTCAATAACAGAACCATATCGCGGTAAGGGCTAAGATTTGCGTGCCTTCATCACAGATTACCAAGCCTCATATCCTCAGAGGAAAGAAACGCCAAGCAAATTCCGCATTTATTGCCATACTTAGTTTCACAGGCTGAGATTGGTTGAGTTTCGCGCAAGCGTGACGCCAATTGTGGTCTTACATTAGAGGAAGTCGCGCGGGACGCATGACAAGTGCGAGTCAACGCTAGACACCTAACAGTCTCTGGATGGGCTCGCCACAGGTTCGGAAGGTATGAACGATCTGGCGTCCGGCATTATCCACAAGACAACACCGGGCCCCTGCAGTATCGCTGAGGTACCATGTCTTACTTCAACCCAGAGCAGCGCAAACGCAAATCATTACTGCCCCTGCTGGTGCTAGGCAGTCTCTGTGTCTCCATCCTCTATTACGCCTTTTCCGCTAACCAGAAAACGGTGCCAGTATTGCCTGAGAATGCAGTACGCCCACATTTGGTGCATTGGCTGGAGGAAAACCCAGACGCATGGCCGGCCCAAGATCCCATTTTCAACCCGGCGGCAGTGCGCAGGATTTACCAGCGTACTAATTATCGCCTGCTGTGGTTTGATAATTACAACCTGAGTGACAGCGCCAATGACCTCCTCAAGCAGCTAACAGCTGCCAGCTCTGGCAATCCAAGCAGCATGGTGGATTATCGTTACCACCTGGGGTACTTCGACCGCACTTTGCGGGACACTCCCCAGCGCCTGCAAATGGCCGCAGTACTGGATATTCTGCTGACAGACGCCTTCGTCTCTTACGCACAAGATACCCAGCTCGACAGAATCACCCCCAAAAGCCGTCCGCGCCGAGGAATTACACCGGTTCTGCGGGAGCACCAAGGATTTCGCATGGTAGCCTTCGGCAATGCCCCACAGCAGGCATCCAACGAGCCCAGCGGACGCAAGTACTTTCGCGGCTATGATCGGGCGCGCATGATCGGCAGTAAACCACGCAGTCGCTACTACTCCCGCGACTACAACACTGACAACCAACGCAGCTCTTCAAGGCCTTCCGACACTCGTCGCTATCGCACGCGCTACAACACCTCCAGTGACAGTGGTTCCTCTGGAACGACGAGAGGCGGCAGCAGGGTTTACTACAATCAGGGCCGCAATAGTCATCCCCAGGAAAGAACCAGGGCAGCTCGCTCAGAAAACAGTGAGGGGCCCTATTTCGAAGAAAACACGCCTTACGGTAGCGACGTCTATGCCCTGCGAAACGAGCTGAAACGCCTGCGCAGAATCTCCGACAGTGGCCGTTGGCGTCCGATACCTCCGGGACCGGTGATGACGATGGGTGCTCGCCACCCCCATGTGGCCCGCCTGAGAGAATTGCTCACCCTCTACGGGGACTATCAGAGCCGCTATAGCTATGGCGGAGGTGACCCCAACCGCTTTGACCGGGGCCTGCATGAAGCGCTATTGCGCTTCCAGAAGCGCCACGGCCTCAAGCCAGACGGAATTGTGGGCCGCGGCACACGCAAGCGACTCAACCTATCCCCCTCAGCGCGAGCAAAAATTGTTGAGATGAATATCCTGCGCAGGGAAGAGCTTCCCGCCAGCCTTGGGGATCGCTTTATCCAGGTGAATATACCCGCGTACCGCCTCCAGTATGTGGAGAACAACCGGGTAAAACTGGCCATGAATGTGGTCGTGGGCAAGAAGAAACACGCTACTCCCGAAATCACCACCCGGGTCAGCAAGGTGGTATTCAACCCCACCTGGACAGTGCCACGCAGTATCCTGGTGAATGAAATTCTGCCCAAGGCACGCAAGAATCCTGCGGGCATGGAGAACATGGGTTATCGAGTCGTCAATGGCAGAGGGGAACACCTGCCGCTGACCGCTAGTAACTTGTCAGCCGCCGGTGCTGGGTCTTTCCTTATGCGCCAGATGGGTGGAGAGGAAAATATTTTGGGGCGAGTGAAATTCGAAATTCCCAATAAACACGATATTTACCTGCACGATACTCGCGCCCGCACTCTCTTCTCTCTCACAGACAGGGATTACAGCCACGGCTGTATCCGCCTGGAAAAACCCCGCCACCTGGCTGAGGCCCTTCTTCGCCCTCAGGGTGACTGGGACCAGTGGCGCATCGACCAGCTCACTGTCGGAGAGAAGACCACCGAGGTCGACTTAGTCCGCTTGGTTAAGGTCTATATCACCTACTGGACTGCCTGGGTGGACGGAAAGGGCCGGCTGAATTTTCGCCCCGATATCTATCGCAAGGATGGTTTGAGCGACAATCAATTTTGAGCAAGTATGGGGCGGCCTTCGGGGCCGTCCCTTAGCCTCCAATAATAACCCCCCATAGTCTTTTTCCTCGGCGCATAGCCCGGATCCATTCCTCAAAATTATTTAGGGCTCAAGAGTCACAAGTTACCAATGTGAGCAGGGTGATCAGTCTCTCTGATCCGATTTCGCTTACTGGGGTGACTTATGGGTGCTGACTATCTCTCCTCCTTGCAGAGCAAATCAATCCACAGTGGCACCATGGCTTTTATATTGGCCCTTGTGCTGGGGTTTGATGGCTCCCCGTCCTTGGCGAGCGCAGGGGCAGACCTTGATTTGCCTGTGCCAGGGAGAGATCCCTTTTCCCCCTATGGCAGACAGTACACTCTCCTCAGTGAGGAACTGGCTCGCTACCAGACACTGGCCGAGGGGGATCATTGGCAACCGCTGGATGGCGGACAGCCAATCACTCCGGGAAGCCGGGGACCGAGAGTAGCTCAGTTGCGCAGTTTATTAATGCTCTACGGCGATTTCCGCCCCAGGGATTTTCCCAGCAAAGGCTCCAAAGAAACACTTACAGGTGACGTCTACGACAAGCCCCTCCAAGAGGCTGTGCGCCGATTCCAGCGCCGCCACGGCCTAAAAGGGGATGCCCTGGTGGATGAGCGCACCCGCAGTCGCCTCAACACTAACCCGGATAAGCTGGTTCGGATTCTGGCAGCCAATATTAAACGCTGGGAAAACCTCCCAAAGGATTTAGGGCCCCGTTATATCGTCGTTAATGTTCCCGAGTTCAACTTGCGCTTGATCGACGACGAGCGCGAGCAATTCCGTATGAAAGTGGTGGTGGGCAAGCCCAAGCACAAGACCCCACAGTTGACCACGCGCATGACACGCCTGGAATTCAATCCAGTTTGGCGAGTCCCCCCCAATATCGCCTTACGGGAACTTCTGCCAAAGGGCAGTTCGGCGCTGAGTGCCAAGGGCTACCGCTTAATCAACCATCGCGGCCGGGCAGTACCTTTCACCCGTGGAAATGTCGCCGCAGTGCGCCGGGGCCAGGTAACCCTGCAGCAAAAAGGAGGGCCGGGAAATGCGCTGGGACGGGTCAAATTTGTGATACCCAACCGTCACGCCATTTACCTGCACGATACCAACAGCAAGCATCTGTTCAAGAAATCTCAGCGTGCTTTCAGCCACGGCTGCATACGCCTGGAAAAACCTCTGAAATTTGCCCGCATGATGCTCGCCCAACAAAATCGCTGGAACAACGCCCGCATTGAGCGAGCGCTGATGAGCGGTCGTACCCATGGCGTAGCGCTGAAAAACCCTTTACCGGTATACATCGCCTACTGGACTGCCTGGGTGGATGAAAACGGCCAACTGCAGTTCCGCCCGGATATCTATCAACGGGACAAAGCCGGAAAAGGAGCCAATCGTGGCTGAGTATCATCAATCTGGTGGGAGTTCACTATGGCTTGGTATCCCCGCCATCTAGGGTTAGCTGCTCTCCTGACAGTGGCCATTGCCTCGGCCGCCTCAATAAGCGGTGGCCAGTCTTCCAAGGGTGCTGCAGCTCTGGATATTGCCCTTATGGGAGACCAGCTGCGCAGCGAAGCCCTGCATTACAGAAACCTAGCCAAACATTGGCGCCCTATCCCCCAGGGTGGCCCCCTGCAAGCCGGGGATAAGAACGAGCGGGTGCTGCAATTGCGCAAACTGCTCGAACTATACGGCGATTATCGTGGACAACCCGGTCCGATATCTTCTCCACAGAAGGACCCTATGCGCTTCGACAGCGCATTGCAGTCGGCACTTGAGCGCTTCCAGCGCCGCCACGGCTTGGTGCCAAGTGGTGTTGCCGAGGGAGAAACCCTCACGGCCCTGTCGGTTTCCCCCATCGAGAGAGCAGAACAGATGGTTAGAAATGCACAGCGCTGGGACAAGCTCCCCTCTCAGAAAGAAGGACGCTATGTGCTGGTAAATGTGCCCAACTACCGCCTGCAATTGGTGGAAGATGGACGTATCAAGCTGGATATGAAAACCGTGGTGGGCAAGAACAGCAGCCGCACACCCAATTTACACACCCGCATTACCAGTGTGGTATTCAACCCCACCTGGACAGTGCCGCGCAGTATCCTCATCACAGAGTTACTCCCCAAAGCACGGCACAACCCTGCAGCCATGCACCGCCGCGGTTATCGGGTCATCCAGTATCGCGGTGGCAAAACTTCCCCGATCACCGATGAAAGCTTGCAGAGGGCCGCAGGTGGCCACGCCACCATGCGCCAGGTCAGCGGGCCAGATAACACCCTAGGTAAAGTGAAGTTCGTTATTCCCAATAAGCAGGCCATATTCCTACACGACACCCAGGCGCAAAGCCTGTTCACGGAGCACCATAGAGCTTTTAGTCACGGCTGTGTGCGCCTGCATCAACCCGAGGAATTGGCCTATAACCTGCTAGAAACCCAGGGGTGGGACAGGACCCGCATCGCCGAGGCCGCAACCGGGGACGAACCTCTAAAAGTAGCCATCAAACCCGCCCCTAAACTCTTTATCGTTTATATGACAGCTTGGATAGACGCCGAAGGGCGCCCTCAATTCCGCCGGGATATTTATCACAGGGATAAATAGGTCAATGCCCCAGGCGCCCCCCAAAAAAGTGCCCCTGCTTTAGGAAAAAACTGAATAGTCGCAAAAAAAATGATTTTTTAAGCTTGCCCACTGAATGACAACGCTGTCTCCTGTTTCTAATGCTAATTCCCCCGCCAGCAGCTACGAGAACGCAATGGGAGTAGCATCCGTAAAAAAATTTACCAGCGAAAGCCTTCAAATATTTCCTAATTAGCAGGTCACAATTTGTAACAAATGGTTATTTTTTGTACATTTTCCGCCGTACCCGGATGCGCTCAATCAAGAGCACACCGAAGAGATTTAACGACGAGGCGGAATTATGAAGAATCCATCCAGACGTCGATTCCTGGCAGTGACCTGCGCAACTGCGGCGGCGGTCAGCGCCGGACCGACTTTCGCGAAAGTAGGTAGCTCCCGCACCCTGAAGATGCGCAACCTGCACACAGGGGAGAAGCTGGAGGCCGCCTACTGGAGCAACGGAAACTACAGCAACGGTGGTTTGAAACAGTTCAATAAGCTGCTGCGGGACCACCGAGCTAACGAAGTGACCCGCATGGACCCGAAACTATTTGATATCGTGTATAAGCTGAAGGAAAAGTTCAATTACACCGGTACCATCGAGATTATCTCCGGTTACCGTTCGCCCAAGACCAATGCGAAGTTACGCGCTGCGGGTCGGGGCGTGGCCAAGCGCAGCTACCATACCCGCGGTATGGCCTTGGATATCCGCATGCCCGGTGTACCCCTGTCAAAACTGAGGCAAGCGGCGCTGAACCTAAAGGCAGGTGGTGTCGGCTATTACCCGAAGAGTAACTTCGTGCACGTGGACACAGGCCCTGTACGTCGCTGGTAAGCTTATAGACATCTCACAAAAAACCCCGGCTATTGCCGGGGTTTTTTATTTCCTTTAGCCCTCAACGGCCGGTAAAGACACCGGCATCACATCCTTCTCCGATACTGGCACCTCTGTGGTACCAGTCATCAAACCTGCCATCCGCTCCAGCAACTTGCGCGCTTTGGCCAACTGCCCAAGCTCTGCCAACTCGAATGGATCCTCCATCTTTAACAATAGGGCCTCAAAATCTGAAAAGGCCTCCTCCAAAGCATTGACCTGATGACGGTCAAGAAGCACCTCGGCCAGACCACCACCTCCGGAGGGGATCCAGTTAGACTGCAAGGTCGCCATAATTGCCAGTAGCGCCTGCTTCGAGTCTGCCGCGCGGCCACTTTCTACATCACTCTCCGAGCCCTCGGGGAGACGGCGCAAAAGCTGCTCATCAATCACCTGGGTATGTGCTGCGCGAATCTGCTGCAATCGCGCTACCGGTCCTAGGGCTAGGTACTCACGGGATAGGTTATTGGCTGAAGTGGGCCAGCGACGTGCCAGCCCGGCCATATCTTCTTCAATCCCCTTGGCAATCAGACTGGTTAGTTCACGGCGACGATTGGCCGCCAGAGCCTCCGGCCTCTCCCCTTCGCTAACTGCCACAAAGTCTTCCGCCATGCGCTCACTTGTGGGGCCCCAGAGCATCACTTCAAGTGCGTGAAAGCCGGTGCTCGCCTCTTCATGTGCAGTGAGGCGATGTTGTTTGCGCAGGTTTGTCAAAGTCAGTTCGATAGCGGTGTCGTTGACGATGCCGCTATCAGAATAACCCGGCACGGTATCCAGATAACCAGGCTGGGCGGGCCAGCTATCGAGTGCCAATAAGAGCTTGCGACCTTGACTGCGCAGGTCCGAGGGCGAAAAAGCCAGTTGGATATAGGGCAAAGTTGCTGCGAACTCGCGGTGCGCATCCAGCCAGGCGAGCCTAGCTTCCTCCAATTGCTCCTCATCGGGCTGGGCAAGCAAGGCATCGACAGCTCTCCGCAACGTTTCCACGGAGGCATGAGCGTGCAATACCTGAGCCTGTCCCGCCTGCCAGATTGCCAGCGAGAGATCCGAGGCCACCTTTTCATCAACCTGTTGGGCCTCTGGGGCACGCTTCTGTTCCTTTAAAGGCTGAGAGGTTCGCTGTTCGCAGCCAACTACGATAACCAGTACTCCCAGCAATAGGGCTGTGGCCAGAGACCGAAGGCAATATCCGTTCACTCACTTCCTCTTTTCATGTTTTCCAAGGCCGCACTTTTCTCTTGGCCAAAATCGCCATTTAGCCCTGATCGCGCAAGCTGATAATTGGCCATCCACGCACTTGCGCCTCTGCTCGCAGTTGGGCATCTGGGTCGACCGCCACCGGATGCTCCACTTCCGTGAGCAGAGGTAAATCGTTGATGGAATCGCTGTAGAACCATTTCTCCCTACCCGTGTATTCAGGGTTTTGCGCCAGCCATTGGCGCAGGCGCAACACCTTGCCAGCCTGATAGCAGGGCTCTCCCACGACACGGCCGGTGAAGTGACCCTCGTGCTCTTCAGGCTCAGTCGCCAACAGGGTATCCACCCCCAGACGGGCGGCAATCGGCTCCACCACAAAGCGGTTAGTGGCGGTAATAATCATGATGTGGTGTCCCTTGCGACGATGTTCACCGATTAGCTCTTGCGCTGCCGGTAGCCACAACTCGCTGATCACCTCCTGCATAAATTCACTTTGCAGATTCTCCAGTTGACCCCGAGAAATTTGTGACAGCGGCTCCAAGGCAAACTCCAGGTAGGCAAAGATATCCAACTCACCCCGCTGGTAGTCCTGATAGAAGCGATCGTTGCTCAAACGATAGCGTTCGCTATCCACATGCTCGCGCTCCACCAGAAACTCACCCCAGGCATGATCGCTGTCTCCGCCGATCAGCGTGTTGTCGAGATCAAAAATTGCCAAGTGCATCGCCAACTCCCCCGTAAACTATAGATTCGCAATGGCTATTTCACCGCCAGGGTAAAGCAACCACCACTAGAGTGGCGGTCGATTTTACCGCGCACTCGCCCCTATCACACGGACTGCGTCACTGAATTGCTGTAAACCCACCTCTGTGGAACAATGCGGGACAAGTAAGTGCAGCGCACGGCCGCACACAAAAGTATTGAGGACGGTATTTTGGGCGACGGCAAACCGGCACCTGCCGGGCGAAGAAACCGCCGTAAGCCTGCCAAGCAGTCAAATCGCAGCGACAACCCCAGTAGCAACAATCGCAACCGGGGACAGGGTGGCGACAACAGCAGCAATATAGACTCAGAGGGCTTTCGCCCCAATGTCGGTATCATTGTGCTGAATGCCCGCGGTCAGGCACTGTGGGCTCGGCGGGTAGGTGGCAAGGACGCCTGGCAATTTCCCCAGGGCGGTATAAATCCGGGCGAAACTCCCGAACAGGCACTATATAGGGAGCTATACGAAGAAGTAGGGCTTACACGCGATCAGGTCAGTCTTATCACCTGCACCCGCGGCTGGCTGCGCTATCGCCTGCCGCAGCGCCTGATCCGCCGGCGCTCTGAACCCCTGTGCATTGGCCAGAAACAAAAGTGGTTCTTACTGAAGTTAGAAGCCGAAGAGTCTTGCATCAGCTTCGACAACGGCTATAAGCCCGAATTTGACCACTGGCGCTGGGTGAGCTACTGGCACCCACTCAGTAAAGTGGTGACCTTCAAGCGCGAGGTTTATCGGCGCGCGCTGGCCGAACTGGCCCCACAACAAATTCAGCTGGAAAGGCGTTGGTTGCGCGAGCGGGGCGAGTAACTCCGCAGCGTCTGCTGCGCTCCAGCACCACCAAGCCCAGGCTCTCCTGGGCCTAATTCATTCTCCGTTGACTGGCGAGGAAAGGCCATTGCTCGGATCTTTGCGCAGTATCGTTCAGGAAGTTAACTCCGCCAGGGACCTGCCGGCGGTGCTTGAAATCATTGTGCGGCGAGTGCGCGAAGTGATGCACACCCGTGTCTGCTCTGTTTACCTTCGCGACAAAGAAACCGGCAACTATGTCCTGATGGCCACCGATGGCCTGCTACCAAGTGCCGTGGGCCAGGTGCAATTAGCACCCGATGAGGGCCTGGTTGGTAATGTGGTCACCCGCGAAGAGCCCATCAATCTAGAAAAGGCCGAGGCACATCCCGCCTACCAATATTTTCCCTCGACCGGTGAGGAGCGATTTAGCGCTTTCCTGGGCACACCGATAATCCACCACCGCGCAGTGCTCGGTGTCCTAGTTGTCCAGCAGGAAGAGCAGCGACGTTTCGATGAAGGTGAAGAAGCTTTTCTCGTCACCCTCTCTGCCCAGCTTGCCGGGGTGATTGCCCACGCCGAAGCCACTGGCATGCTGGCTACCATCCGCCGGCAGCGCCAGGAAACCCACTTCTCCGGTATTCCCGCCTCGCCAGGTGTCGCCATAGGTCGTGCCCATATCGTCACCCCCAGGGCCAACTTGGCTACCGTGCCCTACTCCCTGTGCCTGGACATCGAAGAGGAATTGATTTTGTTCCGGCAAGCGCTCACCTCCGCCAGAGAGGAGATTCGCGAAGTGGGAGAGCATCTCAAAGACGAACTCAACCGCGAAGAGCGCGCACTTTTCGATGCCTATATCAGTATGCTCGACGACGACTCACTCGCCGTAGAGGTTTGCGATCGTATCCAACAACAGCTGAGCGCCCCCAGGGCCTGGGCCGAAGTCATGCTCGAACACGTGCGCCGTTTTGAGGCCATGTCCGATTCCTATTTCCGCGACCGCGCCGCCGACGTGCGAGACCTGGGAGCCCGTGTCCTCACCCACTTACACCAGCAACAGCAGAGCGAGCGCGATTATCCAGACAACACCATTCTGGTTGGGGAAGAGCTCACTGCCGCGGTGCTGGCCGAAGTGCCGCGGGAGAAGCTGATCGGTGCTGTTTCCGTAAAAGGCTCCTCCAACAGTCATATGGCCATCATTGCCCGCGCTATGGGGCTGCCGGCGATTATGGGCGTGCAAGACCTGCCCTACGAAACTATCGACGATGTGGATATGGTGGTGGATGGCTACCGCGGCGACCTGCACATTCATCCTGGCGTAGAGCTCAAACGCCGTTACGACGAGATCGTCGCCGAAGAGCAACAGCTCGCCCACAGTCTGGATCACCTGGCAGAACTACCTGCTGAAACTGCCGATGGACACCGGGTTCACTTGCTGGTCAACACCGGCCTGATGGCTGATGTCACTCGCTCCCTAGAGCGCGGGGCCGAGGGTGTCGGCCTGTTCCGCACCGAGGTCCCCTTCCTTCTGCGCGACCGCTTTCCCTCCGAGGAGGAACAGCGGGAAATCTACCGGGAACAACTCGAAGCCTTTGCCCCCATGCCGGTAACCATGCGCACCCTCGATGTAGGCGGTGACAAAGCACTGGCCTACTTTCCCATTGAAGAAACCAACCCATTCCTGGGGTGGCGCGGCATTCGCGTAACCCTCGACCACCCGGAAATTTTCCTGGCGCAAGTGCGCGCCATGATGAAGGCCAGCCAAGGGCTCAACAACCTGCGTATCATGCTGCCCATGATCAGTGGGCTCAATGAACTCGAAGCCGCACGCAAACTGATCGAAAGAGCCTACCGGGAACTTCTGGAAGAAGATTATGAAATTGAGATGCCGCCGCTCGGGGTCATGGTGGAGGTGCCCTCAGCGATCTATCAGATTCGCGAATTAGCCGAGCGCGCTGATTTCATCTCAGTGGGCAGCAATGATCTGACTCAGTACTTACTGGCTGTGGATCGCAATAACAGTCGCGTTGCCAATATCTACCACGCCCTACACCCCGCAGTGTTGCGTGCTCTGCAAGAGATTGTCAGCACCGCGCACGCTGAGGGCACCAGAGTCGGCATCTGCGGAGAATTAGCAGGAGAACCCGGGGGCGCCCTATTGTTGGTGGCCATGGGCTACGACATGCTGTCGATGAACGCCACCAATCTACCGCGAGTAAAGGCAACTCTGCGCGCGGTACGCCAAGCAGATACCAAGTTACTACTGCAACAAGTGATCCAAATGGATTGTGCTGAGGAAATCGAGCACACCGTCGGCGCATTCCTACATAAAATAGGCCTGAAAGGCATCCTTCATCCAGCAAGTACCGAATAAACACCATCTATAAACAAAAAACCGCTGCCAATAGCAGCGGTTTTTGCACTCAGTGAGCATGAGGAATTAGTCCTCAGACTCCGAGCGATAGGTATCGGCATCCAGCATATTGTCCAGCTCTTTCACATCGCTGGGCTTGATACGGAAAAACCAACCGTCATCGTAAGGAGAGGAGTTTACAGTCTCCGGGGACTCTTCCAGAGTTTCATTCACCTCTACGACCTCACCAGATACCGGGGAGTAGATATCGCTAGCGGCCTTAACAGACTCAACTACACCGGCCTCGTCGCCGGCAGCCAGAGTGCTGCCCACTTCGGGGGTTTCAACATATACCACATCACCCAGAGCGTCCTGGGCATGGTCACTGATGCCGATAGTAACTGTGCCATCCTCTTCCAATCGCGCCCACTCGTGGCTGGAGAGGTATTTTAATTCATTGCGGATTTCGCTCATGCTGTGATCCCTTGATTAAGCATCTGTATATATTGTCTGAATGGTGCTGACACCTGTGGTGCGGCGCTTAAATAACCGATTTGCCGTTGCGCACAAAGCAGGGCTTAACCACCTTAACCGGCTGCAGTTTCTTGCGGATTTCCACTTCGGCGGTATCGCCGACGCTGGCCGGTACCCGCGCCAGGGCGATGGAGTAACCCAGGGTAGGCGAGAAGGTTCCGCTGGTGATGATACCGCGCTCTTCGCTACCGTCCACCATCACATACTGGCCCCCACGCAGAACACCGCGTTCCTCGAGAACCAGCCCGACCAGCTTGTGTTCGATGCCCTTAGCCTTTTCCTCTTCCAGCACTGCGCGGCCGATAAAATTGCGGCTCTCCGGCGCCCAGGCGACGGTCCAGGACATATTGGCGATCAGTGGAGAGGTTTCCTCATCCATTTCATGGCCATACAGGTTCATACCTGCTTCGAGGCGCAGAGTATCCCGCGCACCCAAGCCACAGGGGGCAACGCCAGCCTCGGCCAAAGCACGCCAGAAACCACTGGCATCTTCGCCGGGCAGCATGATTTCCAGGCCATCTTCACCGGTGTAGCCGGTACGCGCCACAAACCACTCGCCGCGGGCCACGCTCTGGAACACTTTCAGCGCATCAATCGCCGCAGTCCAGTCGATGCCCAAAACTTCTTTCGTCTTGCTGAGAGCGTTAGGGCCCTGGATGGCGATCATCGCCAACTGAGGCCTCTCAGTGAGAGTGACCTCAAAAGATTCCGCCTGCTTGTTCATCCAAGCCAGGTCTTTTTCGCGGGTTGCACAGTTTACCACCACGCGATAACCGGGGTCGCGCAGGTAGACGATCAGGTCGTCAATCACGCCGCCCTTTTCATTCAGCATGCCGGTGTAAAGTGCCTTGCCGGGATTGCCATCGAGCTTGGCCACATCGTTGGCCAGCAGGTAGCGCAAGTAGTCGCGGGCGTCAGCGCCATCGACATCGACCACGGTCATGTGGGAGACATCAAACATCCCCGCATCGGTGCGCACCTTGTTGTGCTCATCCAGCTGCGAACCGTAGTGCAGCGGCATATCCCATCCACCGAAATCCACTATTTTGCCGCCCATAGCGACATGTGTGTCATACAGAGGCGTTCTGTTTCCCATTTTAAAATCTCAGTCCGTCAGGTTCCGAAGCGGCGTATTCTAGCGGCTTGGGTACAGACCTTGCCAGCAGGCAATGGCCTGCGACATATCTGCACAGAAGCCTAGCAGCCATCGGAATCAAAACCTGTAGAGCCCGCCGGAGGCCGTCAAAGATTCCGTCGGGGCCACCGGCAGGGAAAGCACAAGCTATCAGGTGTAGAAATTAGCTATCGCGCCCCTCTCGGCCATCACGACCTTCACCAGCCTCCTCAGTATCCTGCTCCTGCTGCGCAGATTCGTCCACCTTGAGACCGTGTCTCTTTGAGCGCCAGCGCCACAGACGCTTGGCCAGCTCCTGGCGATCCGGAGTTTTATCCGCTTCATCGACAATCTCTTCACCGAGCAGAGTCTCGAGAAGATCTTCAAGGGTAACCACCCCTTCCAGGCTGCCGTATTCATCCAATACCGCACTGATCTGCACCCGGCGCGACAGCATTTTCTGGAAGGCCTGATATATAGTGGCGGTTTCCGGTAGCATCAACATTTCGCGGCGGAACTCGGACAATTTACGTTCGCCCTCACCCTTGGCATAGGCGAGCAGTAGTTCCTGTTTAAGTACAAACCCCACCACACAGTCCTGATCGCGGTTTTCATATACCGGGATACGGGAGAAGCGCCCCCTTTCCACCTCCTCGTAGACCTCAGCCAGAGTGGCGTCCTCGGGCAGGGAAAATACCACAGTGCGCGGCGTCATCACCTCGCGTACAGAATGGTCGCGCAGGGTAAAAAACAGGTTGCGCAGAATACTGGACTCACGCTGCTCCAGCTGGCCCTCGGCCTCCCCGATCTCCGCCATAATCGCAAACTCATCGCGGCTGAAGCCCGTAAGGGTGGGTCCGTGCGATAAGCCCCGTGTGAGCCACTCGGACATTTTCACAAAGGGGTAGAGCAACCACACCAGTCCGCGCAACGCGTAGGCAGTAAATGGAGCCAGCTGACGCCAGTAAACCGCCCCTAGGGTTTTAGGGATAATTTCGGAGAACACCAGAATCAACAAGGTGAGGATTGCGGAGGCAATACCCAGATACTGGTTGCCAAAAACCGCTGCAGCCTGGGCACCAGCACCAGCGGCACCAGCAGTGTGGGCAATGGTATTCAGGGTAAGGATCGCGGCCAGGGGCGCATTGATATCCCCTTTCAGCTTGCGCAACAGAGGCCCCGCTTTGTGCCCTTCCCTCTCAAGAAGTCTCACATAGGGCGTGGTGACGCTGAGAATGACCGACTCGGCAATCGAGCACAAAAAGGAAAAGCCGAGAGCGATAAAAATATAGGTAATTAAGAGAAACATATATCCCTGGTTACAGCAGAATTAGAGCTGAATTCTTGCGCACTGTCCGTGACACAACAAGCCCAGAAAGCATCAAAGCCGCAATAAAAATGAATTTAACCGGCCAATTTTCCCTTGAGAGTAAGGTATTGGCTAGAAAAGCGTTTTATCCAGGACTTATTGCGTATACCTGGAGCCTCATGCCGCTACCGACAGAGGCTCCAGGACAAACCAAGTGGAGAGAAAGCCAACTCTCTCTAGTTGCCAACGAGCTTTACTTCGTTACACTGGCAGAGGCTTCGGTGCCTCTATTAGGTGCGGCAAAGCGCTCAACCCACTCACGCACCTGTCCGTACCAGTGCAACGAATTATTCGGTTTTAGTACCCAATGGTTTTCATCGGGATAGTAAATCAGGCGCGATTCAACACCGCGCTCTTGCAAAGTGCGAAACAACTCGAAGGATTGGCCAACCGGCACTCTCAGATCGTTTTGACCGTGAATAACCAAGCTCGGCGTCTTGAATTGAGCCGCATAAGTATGCGGTGAAATTGAGGGGTAAATCTCCGGGCTCTGCCAATATTCGCCAAAGCGAACCCCGTGTACCGAATAATCTGCTGCCAGCATGGAGTAGAGGTTATACACCGGAGCATGAATTACCAGGGCATTAAATGGATGTTCGCGACCCAATAGAATACTCGCCAAATAGCCACCGTAACTGCCTCCCGCTGCCACTAATTGATCCTTGTCTATCCAACTCTGCGATTTAAACCAATCGGCTGCAGCGATGGTGTCGGTATACGGCCGACTGAGCCAGTCTGGATTGATGGAATCTGCAAATGCCTGACCAAACCCGGAGGAGCCATGGAAATTAAACCAGGCGGTAACATAGCCCCAAGAGGCAAAGGTTTGCGCATTCCAGCGAAAATGAAAGGTATCGGTGACGGCATTGTGTGGCCCACCGTGGAGTAACAGCATTAATGGATACTTCTGATTACGATCAAAGCCCGGTGGATAATGCACCCACATCTGTATATCGGCACCTTCCGCTCCGGTAAATGTCACCGACTCGTAAGTTCCCAGATCGACATTGGCAAATAAATCATCATTAAAGCTATCCAGCCGCTCCACTCCCCCATTTCTTGCATCAATACTGACCACCCTTGGCGGATAGAGAAAGCTCTGGTTAATACCTACCAGAGTGCCATCACTGGCAACAGACAAATTACTAAAGTCGGTCGAATCGGTGATTACTCTTGGGTCGCCATTACCGACGGGCAGATAGTAAATTCGCCGAGTGCCCTGGTCGTCGACTGCGGCATAGAGACCACCCCCACTGGGTGCCCAAACCATACCATCCGTGGATCTATCCCATTCCTCATGTAAAACAGTGTTCTGCCTAGAGCGCAACCTGTGTACCACCAGGCGGCGCGTATCACCATAAAAACCCGATATCAGCTGGCGATTAAAGGCTAACAAACGGCCATCCGGTGAAAACTTTGGATTGAAGTCTGGCGCCTCATTGGCCAAGGTCAAATTTCTGGCTTTAGGGGAACCGGGCTCCAGCAGAAACACATCGAAGTCTGGGCGAGTACCACTTTTCTTGGAATCGGCCACAATAGCGAGGTGTGACTCGTCGGGCGATACGTCATAACTTTCTGCCCCCTGGATCCAGTTGGGAAGCTTTAAACCCGTCCTCAAAGTGAGATTTTCTACCGCACCGCCTTTGGCTGGGATTCTGAATACATGCGCCTGCCGCTGCTCATCTATCCAGTTATCCCAAAAAGAAAAAGGCAATGCATTCCAGACATAGGCAGACACCTTTTTCTCTTTTTCTTCCTTAACTCGGCCAGCCATTTCTTCCGGCGCTTTATCCGGCCAAATACGCGAGATAAAATAAAGGTGGTCCCCCACCCACTTTATCGATGAGACACCAGTCGGTACCTCACTCAAACGCACCGCCTCTCCGGGAGCAGCCATAGGCAATATCAAAATTTGCTTGATATCGTCATCACTTCGTTTGCCAATAAAAGCCAAATGTTTACCATCTGGGGAAAATACCGGCTCCGAAACACTGAGCCCAACAGCCGTTAATGGCCTTTGGATATCACCATCAGTAGAGAGCAACCACAAGCGGGTTTCCCCCTTATCCTGTTCAAGATCAAAAGTTGTCACAGGGGCTACTACCTGATCACCAGAGGGAGAAATCACTGGAGTGCCCACGCGCTTTATTTTCCAAAGCACTTCGGCTGACAAGCGCTGAGCCTCTTTAGCTCCAGCAGCCATTGTTAGTAAAAGCGAGGATATCAGTACGAAAATACATCTCATAAGAGTTCCTTCCTGGATTTATTGATATTTTCGGAGGTATATGGGGAACGCTTAGGGCAAGGCGGCGAGAGAGAAAATACCGACTCTTAATCTCAACATTAACAGTCCATGCCTAATGCTGAGTAACAATACAGAGAGATATTTTATGCCTTTTATGTCAAACGCACCCTGGGGAGGATAGAGTACGCAATTATCCACTGGCCCACTATTCCAACCAGCTCTCAGGCCACTCAGCTCGTCTCAATCAATAAGGAAATAAAGGCTGAATCAGACCAATTCATTGGAACAAAGATTGGGTACTTTTTGTTAATTTTTCCATCCTGAGCCTGAATTCAGATAAACATTAACGATCCTTATAAGACATTTCGATAACCATAAGAGATCGCACTACGCGATAATGGATTATCATCTCGCTATATTTAAACTCTCTACGCGGAGGCAAATCGTCGCGGACCTCCTAATGCGCTGTACACAAGAGCAATTATTAAGCCACTGAGTAACCCACCGATATGAGCGGCGTTAGCTATCCCAACTCCAGTTAATAGAGTCACAACACCCAGAGCGCACAATAACAGCCACACCAGGGCTACAGTGAGAATTCCTGCAGGTATATCCCGCCACAGAGGCTGAAAACGCTGTAAAACCAAGGCGAAACCGACCAAGGCATAAACGACGCCAGACATACCTCCAAAACGAATCCCAGGCTGCCAAAAATACTGGGCCAGATTGGAGGCGGCGGCGCCGAGTAGCACCAATACAACAAATAAAATACTGCCACCACGGGCCTCTATTGGCCTGCCCAGAATCCAGATTCCCAGGGCATTAAACAGTGCATGGGGTAGGGAGAAGTGCACAACTGCTGGTGTGAATATTCTCCACCATTGCCCCCGCTCCAAATGCCAGGCCAGTGAGGATTGTGAAAAAGAGTCCGCAGCATTTGGATCGGGGTAAATTAATAAGCCACTGGATAAATTATTAACCTGTAAAAACCAGCCGAAAAAACACAGCGCAATTAATAAAAGGCTGAGTGGAGTCCTGTCCAACGGAAAACTTGGCAGGACAGAGACCGCATCACTGTGTTTTTTACCGGGATTATCCCCTGTATTTCCAAGCTGGCTGTCAGTTTCAGCCGCAGAGGTTTGCCCCCCTTCACTGCCAGACTCTCGCTCCTCTGCCCTCTGCATTTGTACCTGATCGAGATCCAGCTCACCAGAATCCCAACGCTGCAGTAGAGGCTTAAGCATTTCTGCCAAACTAGCATCAGGGCAGAGTAGTAACTGCTGATTTTTTTCCTCGGTGATACGCAAAGGTAACTGGTGGCGCTGGATAAACCGCGCCAGCGCACCAAGATCCTTGGAGAGGGGGAAACTGTAAACAAAAATCCACTGACTCAATTCGGGAAACCCTTAATTCCGGCTTGTGCTACGGAGGTAAATTATCAGCTGGCAGGCAGGCTGCTCTAACGGTTTTATTGATATACCCATCGGCCAGCTTTGGTCTGGCCGATGGGTAATTTAAGACAGATCCGATTTAAACCGCCATAGCCCGCAGGATAATACGCTTCTTTAGCATGGGACTGGCGTCCACCATACTCAAGCCGGTATTACGCAGCCAGCGCCAGTGCAAATCTCCAGCACCAAACAGGGATTTAAAGGCGCTCATGGCCTTTAATGTCGAGGCATTATCTCCACGGCGGCGGCGTTCATAGCGCGCCAATACCGAGGTATGTGCCGGCTCCAGGCCGCGTGACAAAGCGCGATCTATTTCATCGGTGAGTACGCGTACGTCTTGGAAGCCCAGGTTAACCCCCTGCCCCGCAAGTGGGTGAATACTGTGAGCGGCATCCCCAACCAGCACCGCACCGGGTCCGTGGTAGCGCTCTGCATGGCGCGCGCGCAGGGGGAAAGAGAAACGCTCACTGACGGATTCCACTTTACCGAGGCGGCTCTCAATGGCCTTTTCAAGATTGAGGGCAAACGCCTGGTCATCCAGCATCAGTAATTCACGCGCGAGAGAATCATCCGCCGACCAAACCACGGCACAGTGGTTGTCGTCTCCGAGACCGGCCATCGGCAAGAAGGCCAAAGGGCCGCTTTGCATGAAGCGTTGCCAGGCGGTGTGTCGGTGGGACTTCTCACAGCGGGCTACACAGACCAGAGCGGTCTGGTGGTAATCGGTTTCCTGGCAGCGGATGCGCAATAAATCACGGACCTTGGAACGAGCCCCATCAGCGCCGATCAGCAGGCGTGTTTGCACTATCTCAGCCTGCTCGCGCAAACCTTCGACCCCATCATCAGACTGCTCGCCCCGCGGCTGTAAATGCCAGAGTCCACAGTCGCGCCACCAGCTCTCCAAGCGGAAGCTGTTAACCAGCTCAACATTGGGCAGGGCCTCTAGCCGCGCGCGTAAAGCGGCGACGATAATATTGTTCTCGACGATATGTCCCAGATTGGGCAATTGCACATCGCGGCTGTTAAAGCGCACCGAACCAGTACCATCAGCATCCCAAACGCGCATCTCCACGTAGGGGCAGGCCCGTTGCGCGGAGATATCCTCCCAGGCTCCAACCTCTTCGAGCAACTCACGTGACGCCTGGGTAAGCGCCACAACCCTCGGCTCGTAGCTATCGGATTGCTGCACAGTGGTCTCTGGAGAAGCCTCCAACAGTGCCAAGCGCATATTTGGGTGGCGCACAGCGAGCAGCGCCGCCTGAGCCATACCCACCATTCCCGCGCCGACAATGGCAAAGTCCAAACGGTGTCTATTCATATCTAGCCAATTCCACTGTTGTGCCAAATTTAGCGCCCATCGCGGTGCAACGCTTGAAATCCCGCCATTTTGGCTTGGGGTTAAAGCCCAAATCCTGCCGCCTGCCCGGCAAACTGCTGCCGCAGTGGCGGTACCAGTGTAAGGCCAAGCATCCCCAGTTGGCGTACTACTTGCTGGAAAGGGTTAGCCGAGGAAAACAATGCCGGGATTCGGTCACTGAAACCTACGGTTAACTGCTGGTCGAGCCTTCGGTTTTCCCCATAGGCCGCCAGCCACTCCAGCTGCCCCACTGAGCCACTCTGCACTTGCGACCGCACCAGTGACTGGGCCAGGGCATAACAATCGCGCAGGGTCAGGTTAAACCCCTGACCCGCCACCGGGTGCAAGAAGTGGGCACAATTACCCAACAAAACCAGGTTACGACGCCACTGTTCACGAGCCAAAGAAAGACTGAGAGGATACCCTTGTAGGGCCCCAGCTCTGATAAATCGACCGGCTCGCCACCCAAATTGCTGTTGCAAGCGCTGCAAGCGCTGCTGCTCTGGCAGCGCACAAACTACATCGGCCTCCTCTTCGGCACAGGCCCAAACCACAGCGGCGCGGTGTACTCCCTCACGACGAGGTAGAGGCAACAGCGCCATGGGGCCGGATGCAGTGAAGCGCTCATAGGCAACGCCATCGTGATCCCGTTGTAGAGCAACAGTAGTGACCAACGCCCTCTGTTGGTACTTTACTGTGTCAATTTCCATGCCCAGCTGCTTGCACAGCGGTGAATCGACACCGTCAGCAACAACCAACAGGTCACATTTCATTACATGTTCCGAACCGCCATCCACGGCTGTCCAACGCAAGTTAGCGCCCTCATTATCCATCTGCACCGAAGTTACCCGAGCTGGGGAGATAAGCCTGACCGCAGTGTCATTTAGAGCATTGTGCAGGATGGGCCCCAGCGCCGCATTTTCGATGACTGCTCCCAGCATTCCAGCAAAACTGGCCTGCTTCTGTGCGCCTGCAGAGAGGGCCGCGCCAAAGGCATGGCCGCGATCACTCACCTGGATACGTTTGATTGGAGCACTGTACTCCCGCAGTGCCGGCCAGAGACCCAGCTGCTCAAACAGCTGCAGACTGCCGGCAGCAATCGCTGTGGCGCGGGTATCAAAGCTGGGCAATTGCACACTAGCTGAGGCATTGTGCAGAGACCTCTGCTCCAATAACTGGACGCTGAGGTGAGGACAGAAATGTGCCAGCATCAGTGCCAGACTGGCGCCGGCCATACCACCACCAACAATGGCCACATCTACCCGCTCTAGCGGCTCACTCATGGAAACCTCCCCTTACCCAGTGGTCTGAATAGCTCTGCCCACTGAATAATAAAATCTCAAATTAAATTAGCGGGTCAGTAAATCCCGCCCATGGCGCATGGTGTACTCAATGTCTGCCACGGCTTTTGGAGCACCCTCAGACAAAACCCTCACACCTTCGGCAGTGAGCGCGACATCGTCTTCAATACGAATCCCCATACCGCGAAATTCCAGAGGTATGCGATCATCGTTTGCCGGAATATAAATACCGGGCTCTATAGTCATCACCATGCCCGCTTCCAATTGCCGCCAAGCGCCCTGTACCCGATAGTCGCCCACATCGTGGACATCCATACCCAACCAGTGCCCAACACGGTGCATATAAAAACGCTGATAGGCACCCGAATCTATCAGTTCACGAAAGTCTCCTTGCAACAGCCCCAAGTCCAGCAAGCCGCGTGTGATTACCTCAACACTGGCACCATGAGGCTGATCCCAGTGGTTGCCGACACAAACCTGCTCCATTGCTGCCGCCTGCGCCGCCAAGACGATTTCATACACTGCTTTTTGCGCATCACTAAAACGGCCATTGACCGGATAGGTTCGGGTAATATCGGCGACGTACCCCCGGTATTCACAACCCGCATCGACCAATACCAAGTCGCCATCGCGCATCCGTGCCTTATTGCTGCAATAGTGCATAATCAGGGCATTGCGACCGCTGCCGACTATTGTCGGGTAGGCAGTTTCCCGGGCACCAGCATCCATAAAGCTATGTAAGAGAGCCGCCTCCAACTGGTATTCGTAAAGTCCCGGCTGGCAGCGCAGCATGGCGCAGTGATGTGCAGCAGCGCTAATTTCCCCTGCACGGGCCATCAAATCCAATTCTCGTTCGCTCTTGAGCAGGCGCAGCTCACGCAACTGATAATCCAGGTCGAGCATTTCCGGCACTCCCTTGCTGGAGGGCGCCTCCTGTATCACCTGTAGATAAGCGCGCAGCCGTCGATCCAAATGGGCATAGCGCCCCATAGGGAAGTAAATACGCTCTCGCCCTTCCATTAATCCGGGCAGAATATCGTCGAGGTCGCCGATGGGAAAAGCATCCGAAAGACCAAATTGAGCTACTGCGCGTTCTGGTCCCAGACGTGGCCCATCCCAAAGTTCCTTTTCTTTATCGCGCTCGCGACAAAACAGCAACGTGTCTCCCTGACTGCGGCCGGGTAGAAGCACCAGTAATGATTCCGGCTCATCGAATCCGGTTAAGTAGAGAAAGTCGCTGTCCTGTCGAAAAGGAAAGTAGGTATCGCGGGAGCGCAGCTGTTCCCCAGCCGATGAGATAATCGCCAGGCTATCCGGGGCCAACCCCGCCATAAGCCGGGCGCGTCGCAGGGCATATTCCGACCCGCTAATCAGCGGATCTTTTGCGCTTTCGCTGCCGCTCATCAGTGGACGGTGGGGCCGCTGCCGGAGTGGCTGCCGCGCACTTCGGTAAATATGTTGAGCACCGCAACCCGCACATACTCCTGCAACTCAATTAATTGCTGTTCAGCTTCTTCACTCTCTTCAACGTGATCGGCATCCACTTGGGAGATAGCTCCAATATCTTTGAGCGCCTCTTCACTGGTGGGCTGCATCTTTACTTCTGCTCCACCGATGCCAAACCCGTGTAAAAAACCCTCACACCAGTGCCCCAGGGCCAGAGTGCGGCTGACAATATCTTCATCGTCGCAGAGGAGCAGCTGAAAAGAGAAATCCGATCCACCCAGCTGCTTGCGGCTTTCCTCCGCCAATTGCAATAAGTCCCGATCCAGATCTGCGGGTACCGCCTCAAGGTCGAGCAACTCCGCCAGTTCTTTTTGCCAGCGTTTTTTATCCGGTTCGGCGCCAGCAGCCAACACGCCACAGGTAAAGCCGTGTAACTCACTCGGGTCCACCTGACCACCCGCGGAGAGAATGGCATTGGCGAGCTGCTCAAATCGGTTGTTTTCTGAAGTCATGATTACCGCACAGTTTTTCTTAATCGGGATGGATTCGATGCGCTGCGGTGGCAGCAGCAGGCATGAGAATCGGGGTTCTAAGGACAATTTTGTGATTGTCCACGCAGGTGGAGCGATTGACCCACCATTTCGCCGGCAATATAGTAGCGGAATCCCTCGCAGTCTGTCGTGTTGCGAACTCAGACGTAGACCTCAAACGCAGGAAATATGGATAAGCTGCAAGCGTTAGAAAGCACCGTGGATTCACTGATCGCCCGCTGCCAACAGCTGGCAAATGACAATCGTGAACTGCGCCGGCAGGAAGCCGACTGGCTGCGCGAACGCCAGCGCTTAATTAAAAATAATGAGGCCGCCCGTTCGCGGGTTGAAGCCATGATTAATCGTCTCAAAGGGCTTACGCAAGAATCCTGATGGCAGACTCTGCATTAACTTCTGAAACCGTCACCGTTTCCATTCTCGGCAAAGAGTACCGCGTTGCCTGTGCCGACGGCGAGCGTGCGGGACTACAGGCTTCCGCTCAATTACTTAATGAGCGCATGTCTCGAATCCGAACCACCGGCACCGTTATTGGCGTAGAGCGTATTGCCGTGATGGCCGCGCTCAATATTGCCCACGAACTTATCCAAGCGAAAGCGGAATTAAGCAGTATTCCCCTGCAGAAAGAAATCCTGGAACGGCTTCAAAATAAGATGCAAAACGCCCTGGGGGATACCGACCCAGAAAGCGAGGCCCAGTCATAACTTTGCCAGCAGTGCCGCAAAACATCCCAATTTGCGGTTAACAGCCCCCCTTTCAACAAGTTATAATTAGTACATACCCTGGGGTGTTGGCCAGCAGACTATGTCCTTGAGCCGATAATCTTACCCTGGTGGTTTCCAGCGGGTGCTGGTGTGCAGGTCCGCCATGCAGCGGAAAGCCTTATGTACCCCGGAGACTGCCACCTTGAACCTTACGGTTCAAGGCTCCGTCTACAGCCGCACACTCGGGGTTGCCATTTCTTTTTCTATACTCCCCCAATTCATGAGCGAAAATAAAACGCAGCTGCGACGGCGTATGCGCGCGGGGCGGAGGCAGCTTAGTGCCTACCAACAGCGTCTGCATGGCCGCTCTGCCATCACTTTGCTGAACCGAATTCCGCAGATGAAGCGCGCCCTCCATATTGGTATTTACTGGCCAATGGATGGTGAGTTAGATGTTCGCCCTCTATTGCAACGCTTTCCCAAGAAGCGCTTCTACCTGCCAATACTACCAGTGGAACCACACCCACACCTGGGCTTCAAGCAGTGGAATGGCAGCCCGCTACCTTTTCGAAACCGTTTCGATATTCCTGAGCCAGTGCGAAGCCCCAGCCGAGCCGCAGGCATATTAGACCTAGTGCTGGTACCACTGGTGGCGTTCGATCCTAATGGCGCCCGTCTGGGGATGGGCGCGGGTTTTTATGATCGTACCTTTGAACACAAACAACTGCTGCCCGGTAGTGGGCCACTGCTAATTGGCGCCGCCCACCAATTGCAATGTGTGGATCAGCTGCCAACGGATAACTGGGATATTCCTCTCGATATGGTGGTGACAGAGAAGCGTATCTATCGTTGCCGGTAATTCGTGAGCAGCAACTCTCTGACAAACATCACATAATGCCAAAGTTTTTGAGCACTCAACGGCCTATAAAAAACTAGCTAGGCGCAAAAGCACAAACAAAAAAGGCCGGACACCATAGGTATCCGGCCTTTTTTGTTGTGCTTGGGCAGAGCGCCCCCCCGGCATCAGCCTAACGGGTAACCACTCCCTCTTGCAGAGCAGCAGGCGGTTCTTTTTCCGAGGCAAATACCTCGGTCAAACCACTAGTACTCAGCAGAACGCCCGCGACAAAGACAACCACGGCGATTGTCAGCGCATCGGCTTTCATTGGGACCATCCTGTACGATCAATTTTTTTGTTATATGCGTTTCACCCCGCTTATGACCTAAGCCATAGCAAAAGTTCCACGACAAAAGAAGATACTGAACAATCGTCGGAATAGTAACCGTTTATTGAATAATTTCTGCGTTTTTTGTCGCATTTTTGCTCAAGGGGGTTCGACAAAACTTAAACCCTGGTCTACTCAAAAAGAAAGTGAAGAGATACCTTTCTCGCCATGCCCCCAAATTGGGATCAGCTACCCAGAAAGAAGCTGTAAGCGGGATTTTCAGTTTCATCCCAAAAGGGAAACTGCAGTTGCTCCAACAGATCCAATAACTCCTCGCGCTCAGAGGGCTCAACCTGCATACCCGCCAGAACCCGGCCGTAAGCGGCACCGTGATTGCGGTAGTGAAACAGGGTGATATTCCAACGGCCCGCTAATTGCTCGAGAAATTTCCGCAGCGCACCGGGGCGCTCCGGAAACTCAAAGCGGTAGACCACCTCGTGGCACAAGCCCGGAACTCTCCCACCGACTAAATGGCGGATATGTAGTTTGGCCATTTCATTATCGGTGAGATCTGTCACGCTATAACCTTTGCGCTCCAACTCTTCTACCAACTGGCTGCGGTCGCTGCCGGCAGAAACCTGCAAGCCGACAAAAATATGCGCCTCACCATCACCTGCATAACGGTAATTAAACTCGGTGATAGCACGGTCCCCAAGATCGCGACAAAAGCGCAGGTAGCTGCCCGGTCGCTCTTCAATACGCACGGCCAGCACCGCTTCGCGTTTCTCACCAATTTCTGTGCGCTCACTGATATAACGCAGCCGGTCAAAATTAATATTGGCGCCACTACACACCGTCGCCAGAGCCACATTGCGGCCACCACTCTGCTCTGCATATTTTTTTAAGCCGGCCAAGCCTACTGCCCCGGCCGGTTCGGCAATTGAGCGAGTGTCTTCAAAAATATCCTTGATCGCCGCGCAAATTTCATCGGTACTCACCGTGATCACATCATCCACTGTTTCGCGCAACACACGGAAGGTCTCCTCGCCAATTTGTGCCACCGCAACGCCATCGGCAAACAACCCTACCTGCGGCAAGCGGACACGCTCACCACTCTTCAGGGCCGCTTTAAGACAAGCCGCCTCCTCTGGCTCCACGGCATAGACACGAGTCTCCGGCCTCACATATTTAATGTAAGCCGCCATGCCCGCAGCAAGCCCGCCGCCGCCTACCGGGATAAAAACCGCCTCGAGATTACCCGAATGCTGGCGCAATAACTCCATGGCTACGGTGCCCTGTCCGGCGATCACATCCGGATCGTCATAAGGATGTACAAATACCAAGTCGCGTTCATGCACCAGCTGGCGGGCACGGCCGGCCGCCTCATCAAAAGTATCCCCGTACAGCACCACCTCAGCACCGCGCATACGAACGGCGCTGACCTTAATTTGCGGGGTGGTCTTTGGCATCACAATAGTCGCGCGCACCCCCAATTGTGCGGCACCCATTGCCAACCCCTGGGCATGATTTCCCGCAGAGGCGGCAATTACTCCGCGCGCACGTTGCTCCGGGGGCAGTTGCAGTAACTTGTTATAGGCGCCTCGAATCTTGAAGGAAAAAACCGGCTGCAGGTCTTCCCGCTTGAGCAAAATTCGGTTGCCCAGACGGTGGGACAACTGGCGCATTGGCTCCAAAGGCGTCTCAATGGCGACATCGTAAATGCGCGCGTCTAAAATGCGCTTGATATAGGACTTGGGCATGGCGTGTATCAACTGCCGTTGCGGTTAATTTCTGTGCGCGACTCAGGCAAGCGTAGTAGCAGGAGTGGGCGGTCATGGAGCCGCCGCAAGCGCAACACCGGCAGGCCAGTCTAAGCCTTGATCAGCATAATTGCCATTTTTTTAGATTTATTGCGCTTTTTTTTATCGAAAGAAATAGATAAAGCAGAAATAATTGCACAGGAAACTATCCAGCGTATGACCCAGGATGAACTGAAGCAGGCTACTGCTCGCGCCGCCATCGACTATATCTCCCCGCGCCTGGAGGCCGATTCCATCGTCGGCGTCGGCACCGGCTCCACAGCCAATTTCTTTATCGACTACCTGGCAGAGATCAAAGGCCAATTTGACGGCACCGTCGCCAGCTCTGAAGCTTCCGCACAGAGACTCAAGGCCCACGGTATTCCAGTCTATGAACTGAATAGCGTGGATGGCATGCAGTTTTATGTGGATGGTGCCGATGAGACTAATCCCGCCCTGGAGCTGATCAAAGGTGGCGGTGCGGCCCTGACCCGCGAGAAAATTGTCGCCGCCTGTGCTGAGGAATTTGTTTGTATTGCCGATGACAGTAAGTGGGTAGAGACTTTGGGCGACTTTCCCCTGCCGGTGGAAGTCATTCCCATGGCCCGTTCGCTGGTAGCCCGCGAGCTGGTAAAGCTGGGGGGAGACCCTGTCTATCGCCAGGGTGTGATTACCGATAATGGCAATGCCATCTTGGATGTGTATAACTTGAAGATTGAGCAACCCAAGGACCTGGAAGACGCTATCAACAATATCACTGGCGTTGTCACTAACGGAATCTTTGCCAAGCGCCCAGCGGATGTGCTGCTGCTCGGCACCAGCTCTGGAGTGAAAACCATCACCGCTGGATAATCTAGAGACATTATGGGAAACAAGAATAAGAAACTGCTGGCGGCTCTGTTGGGTGCCGTGACACTGAGCGCGGGCTGTGCCACAAGCCCGCCGAGCAACCTCGATAATATCTGCTCTATTTTTCGTGAGAAGAAGAGCTGGTACCGGGAAGCCAAGGCTGCCGAGGAGAAATGGGGATCACCTGTGGCTGTTATGATGGCCATTCTGCACCAAGAGTCGCGCTTTGTGCATGATGCACGCCCCCCGCGCACCAAGATCCTCGGCTTTATTCCCGGTCCTCGGCCCTCGGATGCCTATGGCTACGCCCAGGCACTCGGCAACACTTGGCGCGGATATCAACGTTCCAGCTTTAACTATGGCGCCGATCGAGATGATTTTGGCGACGCTATCGATTTTGTTGGCTGGTATAACAATACCAGTGCGCGCCGCTGCCAAATCCGCACTCGCGACGCTTACCACCTCTACCTGGCTTACCACGAGGGGCACGGCGGCTTTAATCGGCGTAGTTTTAAAAATAAAGCCTGGCTCAAGAAGGTTTCCCACAAGGTTTCTGCAAAAGCGCAGCGCTACCAGCAACAACTCAACAGCTGTGAGCAGTCTCTGCCAAAACGCAGGAAGTTCCTCGGCCTGTTTTAGCCCTGAGCCACCGCCGATAAAAATTGCTGCGGTGGCGGGGAATGGCGCCACAGCCGCTCTGAAACTGACTACCCTGAAACTAATGTCTCAGAGTTGATTGCCAACGCTTTCAATTACCGATGGATTCCGCAGCAACACCCAGGCATTTGAGCAGTGTGACTGGGTATTGCTCTGTAGAAGCAAAAGCGCCCCCCAACTTTCAGGAGTGCCCAATGAAATTCCCTTTTAAATATCTCGCTCTTTTCGCCTTGTTGCTCACAGTGCCCTTTGCGACCGCCCAGACAGCAACTTCACAGGCCGAGGCCCCAAAAGTCTCCTTCAGTGAACCCCAGCTCAAGCAGTTTGCTGATGCCTATCGCTCAATCGTGATGTTGAGCCGGGAGTATGCCCCCAAGCTCAAGGCCGCTGCAGATATCAAAGAGGCTGAAGCCCTCAACAAGGAAGCGCAGGGCAAGATGGTCGCAGCTATTGAAAAGGCAGGGTTATCAAAGAGTAAATATCAGGAAATTGCCAGCAGTATTAAATCTAATCCTGCCCTACTGGAAAAGGTCAATAAAATACTGCAACAGGGACATAACCAAAAACCGCAGTAATTCCGACACAATATCTCACTGCACCGCCAATCTGCTCAATTAACAAATAATTGGATTTCGTCGCCGGCCACTGGTCGGCGCAACTTTTCAATTGTGCATACGTGTTTGTGCTAATTCCGGTCAGCTGGTTTTCAGAATAAATAAGATGCTTTATTGGTGAGTATCCGCGAAGAAAAGGCTATTCGATGCTGACTCCCAGCACCCGACAGATCACCGATAAGTTGCTTTTTACCCAATTGCGGTCGAATGAGCCCCAGTCGTGAAGCCGGTAATAGCCATCATTATGGCGCACCCCCTCCTGAATAAACTCCACCTGTGTGCCGTGGCCTGGTAACCCCTTGGCAATAATGTCCTGAACCGTGCGTCGCGGCCACCCGGTAGCCTCTTCCAGGGCTGGATTGTTGGGGCGGGGAATCTGTTCAATCAGATAGGCGATCAACATACGCCGACAAATAGTCGGATTCAGCTGGCTTTCGACGGATGCTGACGGCATCGGGCCACTCCCTCATTGGCATGTTTAGGTTATTCTTATCTTATCTGACTTTTCAGTCTAATTTATAGCTACCCTACGAGACGCTTTATCCAAAAGCTGATCATTGGGTTTATTGGACCATTTATACTCCCTATGCCTGGAGAAAAACATAGTCAAATACTGGAGGACTTGCTCCTCACGCAAAGAGCGAAGAAAAGTGATACTGCTACGACCACTTACACTCTATCTGATAAGTGGTGGCGATAAATCAATGAACATACGTCTAACTTCGTGGAAAAAGCTGCAATAGCTACAGTTTTCATTAGCGCTCCTTTACCGTGCAGCTCGCCAGAGTTGCCCTTTTCTTACACCCGCTGGGGATAAACCTGACTTTCACGCTCGCTTTGCGCATAATCTCTGCTTGCACGTAAAAATTACATCCAGCAAACAAGATCACGTTGAGGGCTGAGACAGTGGAAAGCGAGACTCCCAAACTCCGCGATGCGGACCCAGGTATCCTCGCCGCAGTAGTTCGCGCCCAGCTGGTGGGCGCCCAGGCAGCGGGGCTGGATTGCCAACAGTTGCTGCGGGACAGCGGGATAGATCCCGCCCATCTTGAAGATTCCGACAGCCGCATCGGCCGTGAGCAGATGGCCAGTCTACTGCGCCTTGAGTGGGATTTATTGAATGATGAGTCAGGCGGGTTTTTAGCCCGCCCCTGGCTACCGGGTACTTTTGCCATGATGGGCCACGCCTGCATCAGCTGCCCCAACCTGCGGCGAGCTCTATTGCGCTCAGCACGCTTTATCAGCATGGTCAGCGACGACCTGCATATCAAACTGGTAGAGGATGGCGAAGAGGCCAGGCTGATCATTCATCACAGCAACGAAAAACAATTGCCTAATCAGATTTTCGTAGAGTCCATTGCCGTTATCTGGCTGCGCTTTTTCAGTTGGCTGATCGATCGCACCATTTTGCTCGAACGGGTGTTATTGGCCTTCCCGCCACCGGATTACAATGAGGACTACTGCGATATGTTCCCGTGCCGGCATTACTTCAACCAGGCTGAAACCTGCCTGGTTTTTAATACCCGCTATTTACAAATGCCGCTGGTGCGGGATGAGCAGCAACTGGCAGACTTTTTATCCAGAGCACCGGAGTGCCTGCTCACCCAATATAAATCTGACCACAGCTTTACCGGTCGTATACGCCGTATGCTGCAACAACAGAACAGTATTGAGAATCTCTCCCTCGACGATGTGGCTGCACGCCTGTTCACCTCCCCACAAACGCTGCGCCGGCGCCTAAAAGACGAGGGCAACAGCTGGCAGGACATCAAAGACTCTGTACGCCGTGATATGGCCGTGTACCAGCTAAAGCAGCAGGAAACCGCAGTGGCAGAAATCGCCGAACGACTCGGCTTTTCTGAACCCAGTGCTTTCAATCGCGCATTTAAAAAATGGACCGGCCTCGCCCCCGGCGCCTACCGCGAGAAATTTCGCAGCTGATTGCCAGCATTAAATTTCCAACATTAATGGGCGTTTTTTATCGCTCCACAAAATAAATAGCCCCACAGAAATGTAGGGCTATTTGCTTGCCAAGATTGTGAAAATATCTATTCGGTATTAACCACTCGTACACTAATACGCTCATTGTTCATCGGCTGCGGTGTTGTTTGCCCTGTCTCACTTTCCTGCACAGGTTTAGCGGATCCCATACCGGTGGCCGTCATACGATTAGCCGCAATCCCCTTTTGCAGCAACAGCTCCCGCACAACATCCGCTCTCTCTTGCGAAATTTCCTGCTCTTTAATTTCATTGCCCTCCCCTTGTACATGCCCTTCAATAGCAACCGTAAGCTGTGGGTTTTCCTGCATAATTTGTGCAAGTGCATCAATATCAGCGGACTGGGGATCAAGAATTTTTGCCGTGCCCTTTTCAAACTTCACTCGCAGAATAAATTCCTGGTTCGGGTCCCGATCAAAGCTCTTCAAGTAATCCCGCAAGTTACTAGAGAATTTATCCGGGCCCAACTGAGCCTGGGCGCTATTTTCATTGGGAGGAGTATCGCCAGCAGGCTGTGAGGGCGCTTCCATAAAGGCCTGTTCCTGTGGAGTCTCAAAAGGCTGGCCTGCCGCTTCCTCCTGCCTACCCTTGTCCATGCACATATTTAAGGCATAGAGGGCAATTAGTACCACTAATAACGGAAAAAACCAGCTGCTAAAACTTACGGGCTTTTTCTTTTCCACATGGCCATGCAGGGCTTGTTCCCGAGGTTCCTGAGGCTTGGCATGGCCATGGGTAACCAGGGCGGCCCCCAGATTATCAAACCCTTTTACATCAAGAGCATCCAGGAGTGCATCAGGGACCTTGTTGCGTAAAAACTCTCTCTGACCAATTAAAAATGAAGCCAAGTCAGAGACGTCCATTTTGTTGGCTTTTACCTGAGCGCCTAGCAGGGCCATCACCAGTGGCAACACCAACTTTAATAGGTGGCCACCTTCATTACCCGGCAGTTCTGTAGTGGCTACTTTGGTCACTTCTTCGACCCGGGTACCAAATACTTTTTGCAGCATGGCATCACCGGCTGGCAGTGAGGCTTCCAACTTTGCCTTATCTGCAAACTGCTGCAAAACACTGGGGAGATCCGCAACTTCAGTGTCCGTAACCATATTGAACAAGTAAGCCATACCAGTTTTACTACTGGCTTTATTCAGCATGCCTGCAAGAACAAATGCGATTCCAGTATCCAGTGCTGACTGACCTTTCTCTGCCGGAAGGTTGAGTGCAGATGCCAGGGTACCGATACCCGAGCTGCCCAGTTGGCTCGCCGCCAGTTCCAGTAGATTCTCTGCCATAGTCGACCCTCACTGCCAGACAACCGCAAGCTAAAGCCACTCTTTAAATGGTGTTGGTGATGAATCAACCCAGATAAAGGCTTTTTCCTGTGAGCCAAAACCCACAACTAAATTTTTCGGTGGGGCTATTGCGGCTTAAATACAATCTAATCGGCTGCTATTCGCTGGCCGAAAATAAAAAATAAAGCGCCTTATTTGAGTGTACGGCACACCACTCATCGAGTTAGTTTGATTTGGAATAAGTAAAGTAAAAAGATTCGCTGCATTAATTATCTGAGCTGACAACCACGTCACCCCCCCTGGCGTCTTTCATCATTGCGCCGAAACCCCACACAACTATGGTTGTACCCACAATCAAAAATAAAGAGGCCATAACCGTGCCCAGTGAAGCCTATATCTACGATGCAATCCGCACCCCGCGTGGCAAAGGAAAACCCAGCGGCGCGCTGCACGAAGTCAAACCCATCACCCTACTCTCCAACCTGCTGCGCGAATTGCAACAACGCAGCCAACTGGATACGGCCAGGGTCGATGATGTGGTAATGGGGTGCGTAACACCTGTCGGTGAGCAGGGCGCTGACATCGCCAAGGTCGCCACACTCGGTGCCGGTTGGGACTGGGATATTGGCGGCGTCACCTTAAACCGTTTTTGTGCCTCCGGTGCCGAAGCTGTTAATTTAGCCGCCGCCAAGGTCCGCTCTGGCTGGGAACAGCTTGTAGTGGCCGGTGGCGTTGAGTCTATGTCGCGGGTGCCCATGGGCAGTGATGGCGGTGCCTGGGCTATGGACCCACAAACCGCCATAGAAACAGGCTTCGCACCCCAGGGCATCGGAGCCGACCTAATTGCCACGCTGGGGGGCTTTTCCAGGGAAGATGTGGATAACTTTGCTCTGAACTCCCAGCGCAAGGCTGCAAGTGCCTGGCAACGTGGTGCCTTCAACAAATCCGTAATCCCCGTGCGGGACCAGAACGGCCTGTTACTTCTCGATCGCGATCAGTTGGTGCGCCCAGAAACCTCCATGGAGGGGCTTGCCAATCTCTCCCCATCTTTTACTGCCATGGGCGACCTCTGCTTCGATAGCGTAGCGATTTCCCGCTACCCCCAGGTGGAAGCTATCGAACACGTACATACCGCTGGCAACTCCTCAGGCATTGTGGACGGCGCCGCCGCCATTCTTATCGGCAGTGAGCAGGCCGGAAAAGACCTGGGCCTGACACCCCGGGCACGTATCGTCTCCGCCGCAGTCGTCGGCACCGAGCCCACCATCATGCTGACTGGACCCGCTCCCTCCGCTCGCAAAGCCCTCAGGGCTGCGGGCCTAAGCGCCCATGACATAGACCTGTACGAAGTCAACGAAGCCTTCGCTGCAGTAGTGCTGCGCTTCCAACATGAATTGGATATTGACCCGCAGAAGATCAATGTCAACGGCGGCGCTATCGCTATGGGTCATCCTCTCGGCGCCACTGGTGCCATGTTAATTGGCACCGTGCTTGATGAATTAGAGCAACGTCAGTTGCGCTATGGCTTGGTCACTCTATGTGTAGGTGGCGGTATGGGCGTGGCAACTATTATCGAAAGAGTCTAGGGGGAAAATATGAAATCTATACGCTTGGAAAGAGACAGCGATAACATTGTCCACCTGATTATGGACAACCCCAATGCCTCCGCCAATGTAATGGATCGGGATTTTACAGACTCACTACAGGCCGCGGTGGAGGAGATAAAACAGTGGGACTATGCGGGGATTATTGTTCGCTCCACTAAAAAAACATTTTTCGCCGGCGGCGATCTCAAGTCCCTCTATGCCGCAAAGAAAAGTGAGGCTCAGGAGTTTTTTAACTCTTGTGAGGCCCTTAAGGGAAACTTGCGCTGGCTAGAAACTCAGGGCAAACCTGTTGTAGCGGCAATCAATGGTGCCGCTCTCGGCGGCGGCTGGGAAATTGCCCTCAGCTGCCATCATAGGATCGCCTTGGAAGACAACTCAGTAAAAATAGGGCTACCGGAAGTCACTCTTGGGCTGCTGCCTGGTGGTGGAGGCTGTGTACGTATGCCCCGCTTGCTAGGTATTCAAAATGCACTGCCCTTCCTGCTGGAAGGTAAGCAGGTAAAAGCCAAGCAAGCATTGGCAAGTGGTTTAATTCATGAGACAGCCCAAAATGCCGGAGAGCTGCTCAATAAGGCTCGGGACCATATCCTCAGCAACAGTGAACAACCGAGCCTACAGCCCTGGGATCAACCCGGTTACCGTATGCCCGGCGGTGACGCCAAAAATCCTAAAAATGCCCAGCTGCTGATGATTGCCCCCGCCATGCTGGAAAAGAAAACCCACGGCTGTATGCCCGCTCCTGAAGCGATACTGGCGACGGTTATCGAGGGCGCCCAAGTGGATTTCGACACCGCCACGCGTATCGAATCGCGTTACTTTGTCGACCTCACTTGCGGTCAAGTAGCAAAAAATATGATCGGTACCTTCTGGTTTGCTCTTAACGCGCTGAAGGCCGGCACCTCTCTCCCACCAGCCGCTCGCGAATCGAAAACCACAGCTATCAAAAAGATCGGCATACTCGGAGCCGGAATGATGGGTGCCGGTATTGCCTATGCCTGTGCCAGCAAGGGCATTGAGGTGGTGCTGAAAGACATTTCCACCGAGGCAGCCTTAAAAGGTAAAAACTATGCAGAAAAGGCACTGCAAAAACGTCTGGAGCGCGGCCGAACAGACGAGGCACACGTACAGACTATCCTGTCTCATATTCACCCAACAAATAATGCCGCCGACTTGAGCGGTTGTGAGTTGATCATTGAAGCAGTGTTCGAGGACCGAGAGTTAAAAGCCGAAGTTACCCGCGAGGCAGAAGCCCAACTGGATAACAGTGCTGTCTTCGCCTCTAACACCTCCACACTACCAATTACCGGCCTGGCTCAGGCCTCTGCTCGGCCAGATAACTTTATCGGCCTGCATTTTTTCTCCCCGGCAGACAAAATGCCGCTGGTGGAAATCATCTGTGGTAAGCAAACCAGTGAAGAGACTTTGGCCCAGGCTTTCGCCTTCGTTTTACAAATCGGCAAGACGCCGATTGTTGTTAACGATAGCCGAGGCTTCTTCACCTCTCGGGTCTTTGGCTGCTTTACCAATGAGGGAATTGGCATGCTTGGCGAAGGGATAAATCCCGCCACGATTGAAAATGCAGCATCCCTGACCGGATTCCCAGTAGGGCCTCTAGCTGTGAGTGATGAGGTCTCTCTCACCTTAATGGGAAAGATTCGCCAACAGACGATTAACGACCTGCAGAAGGAGGGTAAAAGTGTCCCCACACATCCTGCAGAATCTGTAATTGATCATATGCTGGAACTTGGCCGCGCCGGCAAGTTGGCGGGTGGCGGTTTTTACAGCTATCCAGAAGGGGGTAAGAAACACCTTTGGCAAGGCCTGCAACAGGAGTTTCCAGCGGCCAAACAACCCCCTGTTGAGGATATCAAGGAGCGCCTGTTATTTATCATGGCCATAGAGACACTGCGCTGCTACGAAGAGAAAGTGCTACGCAGCGTGCGAGAGGCCAATATAGGCTCAATTTTTGGTATTGGTTTTCCTCCCTGGACCGGCGGAGCCCTGCAATATATTAACCAATATGGCGTTGAAGCTTTTGTACAGCGCGCCCAAAAACTTGCCGAAACCTACGGGGACAGATTTTCTCCCCCGGAAACATTAATAGCACTCGCCGAGTCCAGAGAGGAGCTGAAGGATACCCATTAGTCACATAAAGACTACGAAGTCGCTGATGAGCGAGAAGACTCAGCAGTATTAACGGGGCTGCCACGGCCGGGCAGTCCCGCAATTGCACAAATGCGAAGAGTCTACAATTCCAGATAATAAAAACGAATGTTGGAGTTCAGAATGATACCGAGAACCGTTTACAACGAAGACCACGAGCATTTTCGCGATACCGTGCGAAAGTTCCTCGAAAACGAGGCCATCCCCTTTCACAGTCAGTGGGAGAAAGATGGGCAGGTCGATCGTGCTCTTTGGAATAAGGCTGGTGAAATGGGCTTTCTCTGCCCTCAAATCTCCGAATCCTACGGCGGCCTTGGGCTGGACTACGGCTATAACTCTATTATCGATGAGGAAATCGCCCGTGCAGGTCTTTCTGGCATCGGCTGGGGGCTGCACTCCAATATTGCCGTACCCTACATTATTAATTACGGCAGTGAAGAGCAAAAAAAGGAGTACTTACCTAAATGTATCAGCGGTGAAATTGTAACGGCCATCGCTATGACAGAGCCCGGCGCGGGTTCCGATCTGCAAGGAGTAAAAACAACCGCAATCAAGCGTGGCGATCACTATCTACTCAATGGTTCCAAGACATTTATAACCAATGGCCAGCACGCCGATCTAGTTATCGTTGTTGCAAAAACAGACCCCAGTGAAGGGGCTTCCGGAGTAAGCCTGTTATTGGTTGATGCCAAATCGGAAGGATTCAAAAGAGGCAATAATCTGGAAAAAATCGGCATGAAAGCTCAGGATACCTCCGAGCTTTTCTTTGATGATGTCAGAGTACCCCAGGAGAATTTACTGGGAGCTGAAGGCCAAGGTTTTGTCTACCTAATGCAGGAATTACCACAGGAAAGACTCAGTGTGGCTATTTTTGCCATTGCCAATGCGGAAGCGGCATTAGGGTGGACTATTGACTATGTACGAGACCGCAAAGCCTTTGGAAAACCTATAGCCGCATTTCAAAATACACAGTTCAAACTGGCAGAACTGGATAGTGAACTCTCTTCCCTCAGAGTCTTTGTGGATCGTTGCCTGGAACTCCATTACGAGAAAAAGCTTGATGTAGCCACTGCAGCAAAAGCCAAATTACTCGCTACCGACTTCCAATGTAAGATGCTGGATGAGTGTGTTCAGCTCCATGGTGGATTCGGCTATATGTGGGAGTATCCTATTGCCCGCTCCTGGGCTGACGCCAGGGTACAACGTATTTATGCAGGAACGAATGAAATAATGAAACTCATTATTTCCCGTGAAATTCTCCGTGATAACTAAGTGCAATAACCCGGCGGTCTACACTATCGCCGGGTTCACCCTGCCACTGTATTAATAAGAGAACAATTAATCGCCGATCCAATTTACGATTTCAGCTACACCAACCTCTATTTGCCATCAACTAATAAATATAACTTTTCCACACAATTCGTTCATACTTGTCATACAAAAGATTAATTACATGTTTAACTTCTGAAAATTCCTTTACGTAAACCTCCAAATAATAATATATAAAATAAGTAATGAATAAATCTATCACCCCCCTGCAAGGCCTACGTATACTCGATTTCACCACCCTGCTTCCAGGTCCATACGCCACTATGTTATTAGCGGACATGGGTGCGGAGGTTCTACGTATAGAGTCGCCGAATCGTCCGGATATGCTTAGGGGGCTTCCTCCTATGATCGACAGTGAAGATCCCGTTTCCGCAGCTCATGCAACAATTAATCGCAACAAAAAATCTTTGGCTTTAGATTTAAAAAGCCATGAAGCAAAGAAAATTATTGAAAAACTACTCTCTGAATACGACATTGTTATTGAACAATTCCGCCCAGGAGTCATGGATAAGCTTGGTTTTGGCTATGAAGACCTCAGTGATATACGCACAGATATTATCTATTGTTCAATCACCGGATACGGACAAGATGGCCCTCTTAAAATGCGTGCTGGGCATGATATCAATTATCTTGCACTCTCAGGGCTCGCCAGCTATTCCGGTCGGCAGAGCAGCGGACCCAATCTGAGTGGTATGCAAGTTGCCGATATTGCCGGTGGATCCCACCATGCAGCCATGGCAATTCTTGCCGCCGTGTATCACCGCCAACAAACAGGCAGCGGCGGCTATATCGATATCAGTATGACCGACTGTGCCTATGCTTTGAATGCCATATGTGGTGCCAGTGCTCTCGCAAATGGTGGAGATCCTAAGGTGGAAATGGAACTGCTTAACGGTGGAAGTTACTATGATTATTACCGTACAGCTGATGACCGCTATCTATCCGTTGGTAGCCTTGAACCTCAGTTTGCCGAAGCTTTCTTTCAAGGAATTGGGCATCCGGATTGGATGGTTCGGGTACTAGAGAGCGATCAGCAAGAGAGCTTGAAACAAGATATCTCCGAGGTTATACAACAACGTAAGCTGAGTGAATGGATTAATATTTTCTCTGATCTCGACGCCTGCGTTGAGCCTGTTCTCAACTTTAGTGAAGCAACAGAAAGTAAATTGTTCAAAGAACGGCAAATGGTTGTAAACGCAAAGACCAAAAGTGACAGCCCTCTCCTACAGATCAACACGCCCTTCAAGTTTAATGGAAAGAAAAATATACAACACCAAGCAGGCTCCAAACTGGGTGCCGATAGCCGATCCCTACTGAGTTCACTAGGATTTAACACTGAGGACATTGACCGACTAATTGCTCAAAAAGTTATCGTTTAGATCAACTCAAAAAACTGCCAGAGGAATAACTTGATCCAGAATCGCCCGAACATTCAGATGCATAAGAAATATTTGAAGTAAAGCAGTCTTAGGTACTCTCTGAAAAATCGCTAAGCCTACAATTCAAGTCGTATTTACATCCTTCGGAGGTTTTGAGGTTTTGAGGTTTTGAGGTTTTGAGGTTTTGATCAATTGTAAATGGTAGCAGTCAACTTTAAGGACTCTTAGGGTTTATGCCCCTATGCTATTTCTCACTTAAATAGCGTCAATCAATAGGCAAAATAAAGCAGCTATAACAATCCTAAACAGTGAACACATACAGTGCACTATAATCATAAAATCAATGACTTTGGCGTAAAAGCGTAACTTCAATCTGCGATGAACTACTAAACTTTAGAAGTTATGAGACCTGAAAAGCATACAAGTAGCTTTACTCTTAACCAAATATAACCTTTTGACAAAAACTGTATTCCAAAAAGGCTTTCCTTTTGAAAACGCTACGATTAATACTCGGCGACCAGCTCAACCATAAGCACTCTTGGTATAAATCAAGCAGTCCAGATATTTTCTACCATATTGCCGAGATACGACAGGAGACAGATTACGCCATTCATCATATTCAAAAAGTGGTTGCCTTTTTTGAATCCATGCAAACGTTTGCCGAGTGGCTGAAATCACATGGCCATCAAGTCATTTACTATCAGATTGACTGCAAAGAAAATCGACAAAATCTTAAAGAAAATATTCGACAAATAGTTGCTCAGCTAGATATTCAGAGATTTGAATATCAACTACCTGATGAGTATCGTCTTGAAGAGCAACTAAATACAATAGTTCAAGAATTGCAGATAGAGTATAAAGCCTATGACACAGAACATTTTCTAACCACCAGAAACCACTTGAAGGATTTCTTTAAGGGAAAGAAAACTCTCTTAATGGAAAGCTTCTATCGCCATATGCGCAGGGAAAACAATATACTTGTCGATAAAAAGGGGAATCCTGAAGGAAACCAGTGGAATTTTGATAAAGGGAATCGAAAAAAATGGAGTGAAGACCCTCAAGTTCCCCGACAATACCTATTTCGAAAGAATGTGGAAAAAACACTTAAACGTATCCAAGCCGCAAAAATAAAAACCATTGGTTCTATTAACGCCAAGCATTTTACCTGGCCAACAAGTAGAGAAGATAGCCTCAAAGTCCTTAACCATTTTTGTAAATATCTTTTACCACACTTCGGCGATTACCAGGATGCGATGGACCCCAACGAGGCCTACCTTTTTCATAGCCGCCTGAGTTTTTCTCTTAACTGCAAATTACTATCTCCCAGTGAAGTTATCTATCGCACTATTGATCATTGGAATTCCAACAAGAAGGAAATTCATATGAATCAAATAGAAGGATTTGTCCGGCAAATTCTTGGCTGGCGGGAGTATATGCGCGGCATTTATTGGCAAGAGATGCCAAACTATACGAAAATCAACAAACTACAAAATCATAATTCGCTGCCCAATTTCTATTGGACAGCGCAAACGGATATGTACTGCCTTAAAAGCGCTATCAAAAACAGCCTTGAGCATGCCTATGCCCACCACATTCAGCGTTTAATGATAACTGGTAACTTTGCTCTTTTAACACAAACCGACCCAGACCAGGTAGATGCATGGTATTTAGGGATATATATCGATGCTATTCAGTGGGTAGAGTTACCGAACACTCGCGGTATGAGTCAATATGCCGATGGCGGACTGGTCGCAACAAAGCCTTATATAAGCAGTGGCTCGTATATCAATAAAATGAGCAACTATTGTGATAACTGCCGATACGATGTAAAGAAGAGAGTTGGTGAAGGTGCATGTCCCTTCAATAGTCTTTATTGGAATTTTCTCTTAGAAAAGCGCGACTATTTTAAGAAAAACCCAAGAATGTCTATGATGCTCAGCCTCTTAGATAAATTGACAACGAAGGAAAAAAAAGACATCCAAGCTCAAGCCAATAGTTTCATAAATTCTTTAAGCTGCAATTAGAAAATTCACTCTTCTGCTCCAGCCAAAAGGCTTAAATAAAATAACCTCGCAACCATCAACTCTTCAGGCAGTACTTTCACTTATAAGATAGTTTTCAAAAACAGCTAAACAATAAAGGCAGGGAAAGAAAGGAAAAAAATAATAGGAGGTAAAAAATTTAAATTAACCCAAGATACAATACAAAAGACCATACGTATGGTACCTCGGGCTAACTCAATGTGTGCTAACTGTGGTCCATAGCGCTATTTAAACATCAGCTCTGGATTCACCATAGTTTTCATTTCCAGCACATTACCGTTCGGATCTTCGATAAAGAAGGTTTCCTGTTCGTACTCACTGCCAACGAAGCGACGATATGGCTTATCCAAGTACTCCAGGCCAGCAGCTTCGATACGAGCTTTCAGGGCTTGGAATTCATCATCCGGCAGGTGAATACCGAAATGGGGAACAGCTACCGCTCCCATATCAACCTTATGGCGTACGTTCGGCAGCTTCTCTTCACTCTGATGCAAAGTAAGTTCATTGCCCCAGAAATCGATATCTACCCAGCGCCCTTCTTCACTGTTTCCAGTTTTACAGCCAAAAACGCCACAGTAAAATTTCTTGGCTACCTCAAGATCCCCTGCGGGGATTGCAAGGTGCAAGCAATTGGATTTCATAAAACCTCCCACTCCCGGCCGCTCTTCTTCATCCCGCTGATTGACATATAATCACAAGCCAACACCCTGGGGGATAGATTTCTCAAGCAACCAATTGGTACATACGGGGTATAGCGACCCCAATTTATTATTTACGCCACCAGGGCCGATCAAGGGCTTCCCAGATGACATCCGGATAACAAGGCAGCTGCCAGAGCCCCGAGAGACACATATTGCACCTATTTATAGGGCGGTTCGTGAGTCTCTCCCACTAAGTGCTCAAAAAAACAACAACAGGCGTAATCAGGTCACTACTAACCGGCAAGCCTTGAAATATCCTCCTAATTGAGTGCGGTACTTTAACACATGTGTTGCTGTGAAGAACTGACTCTGATTAATAACGAAGTTACTCACAAGTCACTCCTTCATCAGGGCTCACTATTAAAAGAAAGCCTTACATAGAATCTGCACGATGCACCTCAATGGTGCATGCTAGTAGGATGACCCGTGCACAAGGTGTACTCAGCTCCGCTTAATACAGTTCCCTCCAGGTCTTTCCACAACGCTTTGCCTTACAAACTCTTGCAGCTTATTAGTGCTCCCTGTACAACCTGGCGCCCTATTTGCAGGCAGCAAGTAATGGTCCACAACCTTTCCTTATTAAAAGTATCGGTTCAACGTAACCAAAAATCAGGCCAGCCCTTCAATAGGCCTTTTTCCCGGATGTAGGCTTACCCAACCGCTAAAAGGTATTTAGTTTTTATTTTTAAAAATTTATTAGTACTTCATTGCTTTAAGGCTGCTCACCTAGAGGCTATTGCTGAAAAAAAATACTGGAAAACACTCGGTAAACTCGGGTATATTCCGCGACTATTTTTTAACCAACTGCCGACCCAAGTGTCGGCCGCCAGTGCGGTTTCCGCCTGTCGCTGTAACAGAGGTAATACAATGAAACCAACCAAGCCCCTGCTACTACTGGCCTCCGGGCTGTTGTCTGTAGCTGCCCAAGCAGAAATGACTTGGAGCGATAACAGCCTCAGCCTGTTGTATGGCCGCGACTATGAAATGAACTACAGCCTGACCACCGATGATTCAGAGCGCTCTGTAGTGACCTTTGAACACGCCAGTGGCCACAGCTGGGGAGACCTGTTTATCTTTGCCGACTATCTGCATTCAGAAGATGGTTCAAAGGAGCTCTATTCAGAAATTTCTCCGCGTCTGAGCCTGGGGAAGCTCAGCGATCGTGAACTGGCTTGGGGGCCGGTAACCGACGTATTAGTGGCAACCACTGTAGAGCTGGGCAATATGGATGACCCCGATCACCTCACAGCCACAGGCCCGCATTTCACCAACGTTCTGACAGGTCTCGGTTTCGACCTTGCAGTTCCGGGTTTTTCCTTTGTCCAAGTAAACGCCTACCGCCGCGATAACGATGACAAGGCCAGCAACGAGCAGCTGACCCTGGTTTGGGCGATGCCATTTGCCCTGGGCGACGCCAGCTTCGTATACGATGGCTTTATCGATTGGACCAGCGCCTCCGAAGATGCACACCCAAGCATGAACTTTACCTCCCAACTCAAGTGGGATGTGGGCGCCAATTGGGGTGAGCCGAAAGCCCTGTATGCCGGTATTGAATACGTACATTGGAATGACAAATTTGGGTTCAAAGATGGAACCTTTAATACCGACTCCAACGAGCGCAATGTTAACCTGCTAGTAAAGTACCACTTCTGATATGAAACCCTCTGATATCCAAACATCAGCGACCCCAGGGTCTGGTATTCCCCAGGCGGGCGGCGACGCCTCTTTATTGGAAAAGCTGTTCAAGCTGTCTGAGCGTCAGACAAATGTTCGCCGGGAAGTGATTGCCGGTGTAACCACTTTCCTGACCATGGCTTACATCATTTTTGTAAACCCCAACATCCTGGCGGCGGCTGGTATGGATAAGGGCGCCGTGTTTATGGCGACCTGTCTTGCTGCTGCGATCGGCTGTCTAATTATGGGGCTGTACGCCAACTACCCCATCGCACTGGCGCCGGGAATGGGCCTCAACGCCTTCTTCGCCTATGTAGTGGTGGGCGAAATGGGCTATAGCTGGCAGGTTGCCCTGGGTGCAGTGTTTATATCAGGGGTAGTGTTCCTACTGCTTAGTATCTTTAAGTTGCGGGAATGGATAATCGACAGTATTCCCACCTCCCTGAGGCAGTCCCTGGCAGCCGGTATTGGACTGTTCCTGGCGATTATCGCCCTGAAGAGCTCAGGGATCGTGGTTGCCAGCCCCGCCACCCTGGTGACCCTGGGGGACCTTAAGTCTGTTGAAGCTATGCTGGCTGCTCTGGGCTTCTTTATTATTGTGGCTTTGTCCTACCGCCGTATGCTCGGCTCGGTAATGATTGGCATTCTCGCAGTTACCGTTATTGCACTGGCTATTGGTAAAGTAGAGTTCACCGGCCTGGTCTCCACACCACCGAGCCTGGCGCCCACCTACCTCGAACTGGATATCGCCGGGGCATTTGAAGTGGGTATGATCAGTGTAATCTTCGCCTTCCTGTTCGTAGACCTGTTCGATACTGCCGGCACTCTGCTGAGTGTCTCCGACCGCGCCAAGCTTCTCGATGAAAACGGTAAGTTGCCGGGCATGGGCAAAGCCCTGATGGCAGACAGCTCCGCTTCTGTAGTCGGTTCTGTTCTGGGTTCGTCCACCACTACTTGTTACGTTGAGAGCACCGCGGGTATTACCGCAGGCGGACGCACCGGTCTGACTGCAGTGGTCTGCGCTGGCCTGTTCTTGCTGGCCACCTTCTTTTCCCCGCTGATCGGGATGATTCCCGCTTATGCGACTGCCGGAGCTCTGCTGTATGTCGGCGTCCTGATGACCTCCGGTCTGTCTTCCATCGACTGGGATGACATCACCGAAGCCGCTCCGGCGGTGATTGCGGCAGTAATGATGCCGTTATCATTCTCTATCGCTCACGGTATTGCTCTGGGCTTTATTGCCTACGCAGTCATCAAAACACTGAGCGGGCGCAGTAAAGACGTCAGCATCAGTGTCTACGTGTTAGCGGCTCTCTTTATTGCCAAGTTCGCCTTTTTCTGAGGGGTACACAGATGAAAAAGCATTTTATCAGCGCACAGCAACTGCTGATTGATTCCTACGCGCTTGCCGAACAAATCTATCAGAGCGGCTTCCGCCCTAATTACATCGTTGGTGTATGGCGTGGCGGCGCTCCGGTAGGTATCGCGGTACAAGAATTGCTTCATGTGATGGGTGTGGATGCGGACCATATCGCAATCCGAACTTCCTCCTACCTCGGTATCGGCGAGCGCGACAAGAAAGTCCGAGTGCATGGCCTGAACTATCTGATTAAGCGCCTTGAGTCCCACGACTCCCTACTGATCGTTGACGATGTGCACGATTCCGGCCTTAGTATTGAACAAACAATTGAAGACCTGCGCGCAGCCTGTAAAAAGAACACGCCAGAGATTCGTATCGCAACGCCTTACTACAAGCCGAAAAACAACAAAGCGAAGCGCGAGCCGGATTACTTTATCCACAAGACTGAAGAGTGGCTGGTATTCCCTCATGAGATCGACGGCCTCACTCGGGAAGAAATCCTGGAGAACAAGCCTGAACTCGCCCCTTACGTTGACCGGATTGCTACCGCAGTCTGATCCTCTTTGTTACCGGGGACTCAAGTCCCCGGAACTTCCCCTTCTTTATCGTTGAGTTGTCAGTATCCTTACGACTCCTCTCGCTCCACCTCTTCCGGTCTAAAAACTACGCTAGAACCGATAAGCTACAATCAAGCCCCATACTTCAAACCTTTCTCAAAAGCCCCCACTTATGCAACTAAAGTTAGTTTTAGGCAATTTATTAAATAGAAAAGTTGGTCCAGAATTGGGAGGGCCTTAAATAAATTCACAATGTAGCTTTAGGGCTTCAAGTGGTAACAACGAACTATTTAAAGATTGTCTAAGATAACTGTCCCAATTGTCGGAAAATAAAAATGAACGACAAGCTCGCAGGGCTCAGCCAAACACAACTCGATGCACACTGGATGCCCTACACCGGTAACCGGCAGTTCAAACGAGACCCACGAATGATTACAGCCGCTGATGGGTGCTATTTCACCAGTGCTGATGGTCGCCAGATATTCGATGGCCTTTCAGGCCTGTGGACCTGTGGCGCGGGTCATAATCGAAAAGAAATCGCCAAAGCCATTAACCAGCAGTTGGAGACTCTAGACTTCGCCCCCTCCTTTCAGTTTGGCCACCCCGGCTCCTTCAAGTTGGCGGAACGAATCACTCGCTTAATGCCGGAGGGCCTCAATCGGGTATTTTTCACCAATTCCGGCTCTGAAGCAGTGGAGACCTCGCTGAAGATTGCCCGTGCCTATTGGCGCAAAAGAGGACTGGCCAGCAAGACCAAACTGATTGGTCGAAGTAAGGGATATCACGGAGTGAATTTTGGTGGAGTTAGTGTCGGCGGCATCGGAGCCAACCGAGCCATCTATGGTCCGGCACTCTCCACCGCTCACCTTCCCCATACACTACTGCCGGAAAATCGCTTTAGTCGCGGACAGCCTGAATATGGGGCACACCTTGCCGAATCACTATTAGAAATTATTGAGCTACACGATGCTAGCAATATTGCCGCTGTCATCGTTGAGCCAATGGCTGGCTCCGCGGGTATTTTACCCCCACCAGAAGGCTACCTACAGCGACTTAGAGATATTTGCGAGCAACACCAAATCTTACTGATTTTCGACGAAGTAATCACCGCATTTGGCAGACTGGGCACTGCCACAGGTGCAGAGCTTTTTGGCGTAGTTCCAGATATTATCAACATCGCCAAGCAACTCACTAACGGAGTCATCCCCATGGGAGCCACGGTGGTGCAGCAAACGATCTATGAGACGTTTATGCAGCAAGGAGGAGCCGACTACCAGTTGGAGCTGCCCCATGGATACACTTATTCAGCACACCCAGTAGCCTGTGCAGCAGCACTTGCTACCTTAGAACTTCTAGAGAGAGATAACCTTTTCAAGCACTCAGCAGAGCTTGCCTATCTTCTGGAAGAATATATACATCAGCTGAGCAACTTGCCTCTGGTTTACGATATCCGCAACTGTGGCCTAGCCGCTGCGCTAACGATTGAGAGAGCCCCAGGGGAGCCCTTATTACACCCATTCCGCATTGCTTTAAAGATGTGGGAGAAAGGCTTTTATGTTCGCTATAGCGGAGACACCATTCAATTGGGCATGCCATTTATTACACGCCGTGAAGAGATTGATGGACTGGTAAACGCCCTCGCTGAGTCTGTTCTTGAAGTTGCTAACGGTCAATAGCGTTTTTATTCTGTTAGCGGCTTCCCCCATTGCTAAACAGCAATTCACCCCATAAGAACAACCCCTTAACGCTCAAGCCCTGTTAATAAAATAATCCCGAATCTACATGGGATATAATTTTGAAGACTAACCCACTTTAACCGCTTTTTATTTGGGCCATTTCATCTATTTATTGTATAGCACCAATAGTAAGATTCTCGGTGCATAAATTGCGGACAAATATAGAATCATAGCAATAACAACTAACCGATCGGTGAGACCACCATGATCAATCAAACCAAGATTAAAAGATTAAGACTTATTACCACTCTCTTGTGCAGTATCATGTTCGCTGCCTGTGAGCAAAACCCAGGTAGTACAGAAGCCGCACAAACTTCTACAACAAAACCTGTAACAAGAGCGGAGATCGCGGGGCTATCTGAGAAATATGCAAAGCTGAGAAAACAGCAAATTGCAGAGGTAGATTACCAACTGAGTATTCATCTTGATCGCAACGGAGACAGTTTTTCCGGCACAGTTGTAACTGAAATTGAATTCAACAAACCCTTACAACAGCCTCTAACTGTCGATTTCTCTGGAGGTACTGTTGAAACTGTACAGGTGGATAACCAAAAGACTCCTTTCAGTTACAATGGACATTTTATTCGTATTGATAATACACAGCTACCCAATAAGAAGCATACAATTACAATAAATTATCGACATCCTTATTCAAATAATGGGTCGGGCCTATACCGATTTAAAGACGCTGTAGATGGTAGAGTCTATTTATACACTGATTTTCAACCCTATGACGCCAACCGCCTTTTTCCACATTTTGACCAACCGAACCTTAAAGCTCGCTATACACTAGATGTCACAGCGCCAAAAGAGTGGATAGTAATCAGTGCGGAGCGGGAACATAGAGTAGAGCACGAGGGTGAAATAAAGCATTGGTTTTTTCCACAAACTCCAAAGTTCTCATCCTACATATTCTCATTACACGCCGGACCCTACCATATTTGGGAGGATAACGCCAAAGGTATCCCTCTACGCCTGATGGCCCGCCAGAGCCTGGCACAATATGTTAAAACCGAAGACTGGTTTACCTTCACCAAGCAGTCCTTTGCATTTTTCCAACCCTATTTTGGAATAGATTACCCCTTTAATAAGTATGATCAGATCCTGGTACCCGACTTCAATGCCGGTGCCATGGAAAATGTGGGGGCAGTCACTTTTAATGATGCCTACGTATCTCGTGGAGAAAAAACCCAGGCCCAGCGTATGCGCTTGGCCAATGTTATTGCTCACGAATTGGCACATCAGTGGTTTGGCAATCTAGTGACCATGAACTGGTGGGACGATCTTTGGCTAAATGAAAGTTTTGCCACTTATATGGCCAACCTATCTTTAGCAGAGAACAGTGAATTTTCCAATGCCTGGGAAAATTTTTATCTTGGTACTAAACAGTGGGCTTATTACTCCGATCAAAGGCCCACTACTCATGCCATCCAGCTACCAGTAAAAAATACCGAAGAAGCTTTTAGCAATTTTGATGGTATTACCTACGGCAAAGGGGGCTCTATACTCAAACAATTACCCTATTTCCTCGGTAAAGAAAAATTTCGTCAAGGTGTTAGCAGTTACCTGAAAGAGTTTTCTTACAAAAACTCTACACTTGATGATTTTATTAATCATCTGGGCAAGGCCGCCAGCATCAATCTGGAGGAATGGCAACAACAATGGCTTTATCAAGCCGGTCTTAACACTATTGAAGCAAGTTTCGAATGTGAAAATGATCGGATTACCGGCCTTAGTCTGACACAGACAGCTCTAGATGATTACCCGACGCTACGCGAACAACGCACTCAGCTCGGTTTCTATCGCATAAATGAAGGGGTTATGAAACGTTATGCCACCCTGCCGGTAATTTATAGCGGTGAATTAACCAAAGTAGAGAGCGCTAAAGGGTTATCCTGCCCTCAAATTCTCTATCCTAACGAGGAAGATTGGGCTTTTGCCAAGGTAACTCTTGACTCAATCACCCTGAAAAATATAGCTCAATACCTCCATGCCATTGAAAATCCTTTCACCCGTCTTATGCTGTGGCAAAGCCTATTCGACAGCGCCTATGATGCAAAGCTCCCCCTTGATGAATACATCAGTTTTATTATTAATAATGGTGTCGCCGAACAAGATATCAGTGCTATTCGACTCAATGCGCGCTATTTAAATTATGTCCATAGTTATCTAAACCAAGTTCCTATTGATCAACAGCGCCGTAGTAAAATTCTAAAAACCATGGAGGATTTTGTGTGGGAGCGGCTACAGCAGGCACCTGCAGGCAGCGATCAACAAAAGACTTGGTTTGAGCTATTTACCGAAATAGCTCATTCGAACAGCGCGCTTAACAATGCCAAACTATTACTGATGGGTGAACTCTCAGTTAAAGGACTGATCTTAGATCCGGATATGCGCTGGGATTTAATTCACCTGCAAAATCGCTATTTATATTCTGATTATGAACAAGCTATTGTCCGTGAACTAAGCAAAGATAGCTCAGACAGATCAAAACTGAATGCCATTGCTGCCGAAGTAGTAAGACCTTTACCAGAAATCAAACAAAAATGGTTAGAAAACCTAATTCAGCACAGGGATAACTTCAAGTTAAGTGAACTGCGCAAGGCCTCTTATTCTCTATTTAAAGATGAACAAATCTCCCTATTTAATAATAACAGCGAAAAAATCCTTTACGCACTGGAGCAAATTAATAATGAGGATTCCTCAGAGCTAATCAGTAGCTACACCAATATTTTTCCCCTAATGTGCTCAGATGAGGGCGCTCAAAAAATAAGCACGACCCTTGAAGAAAACCCTCAATTTAAGCCCACACTGGTTAAAGCATTAAAAAATCACCTCTACACCAGTGAACGATGCATCAAAATGGGGCAAGCTTTACTCATCAAGAATAATGGATAATATCGGATTCTATTTTTATAGATGACCTGTAGAGCGCACAAAAAAATAAAAGAATCAATACCACAAGAATATTTAAGGGCCACTGGGCCCTTATTTATTGATCTCGCCTTCCAATGGATAAATACATATAAATCAATGAAAACAATTACTACCCAACATAATTGAGATCTGCATAAATCAAACTTCACTGGCATCTATACTTAAAATAACTAAGGCATCTCTATGTATATAGCGGTTCAAAAAGACGACCTATCAGATGGTACCGTCGTAGAGTTATTGGCGCAGCACCTAAAAGAAATGCAACAGCACTCCCCCCCTGAAAGTGTGCACGCCCTCAAACCAGAAGAGTTAGTTGATCCTAAAATCACCTTCTGGAGCGCAAAGATCAATGGCGTTCTAGCAGGCTGTGGCGCCCTCAAGGAAGTCTCCTCTACTCTGGGAGAAATCAAGTCAATGAAAACCAGCCAATCTTTCCTACGCAAAGGTGTCGCTAAAGCAGTATTACAGGAGATAATAAATGAAGCCAGAAGACGGGGTTACAGTGAGGTAAAGCTTGAAACTGGTAACAGGTTAAATTTTGCTCCAGCAATAGCACTTTACTATCAAAATGGCTTTAAATCCTGCGGGCCATTTTCCAACTATAGAGAGGATCCACACAGTCTATTTTTTACAAAAAAACTTAGGCTGTAAGCAAGCTTTACCATTTAATTTAAGGGAAGATACAAACATATGCCTTACTCTAGAAGAGATTTTTTAAAAATTATCGGAGCGGCACCATTTATACTAGGTGGAATGGAGGGGAAAGCTGGAACATGGCAATCTGCCCATAAACCACAATTCATTAAACTACCAGACTTAAAAACAGCCGTTCAGGAAATATACCCCTCTGTATTCTTTGGAGAAATCTATATTTCAGGTGGTTTTATTCCATCATCTAATTCCATATTTTACGGTCTAGCCCCTACAGATCGCACCTATATATTCTCACCCCAAACCAAAACTTGGCGAGATGGTCCACCACTTCCAGAAGCTATACACCATCTAGGTATGGCTGCAAACTCCAAATATCTTTATGGCATTGGAGGTTTCAATGGAGTAAAAAATAATGCTTGGCAGGCCAAGGCTACTGTTTATAAGCTGTCCAACAGTGAAGATATCTGGACCTCTGGGCCCCGCTTGCCCGCTCCCATGGCCGAAAGCATCTATGCCAACACATCAAAAGGCATCCATGTTATCGGTGGAAAAACACCTAATGACCAACTTAAAAATAGCGATACGAAAAATCATTATATATTGATAGACAATGCCAACTGGGAAACTGCAGCTCCGGCGACTATCAGCCGAAATTCCGCAGCAGGTGCGGCATTAAACAATAGAATCTATGCTATTGGTGGGCGCCAAGCTAGCAATGGAAATAATAAGGCTAGGAATCTCTCCTACGCGGAAGTCTATGATCCCAGCTTGGACAAGTGGAATAAAATACGACCGCTACCCCAATCACTTGCCGGGCTAACTGCCACACTATTAAAGGGAAAGATAATAGTTACCGGTGGAGAAGCCTTTGGCCCCAACGGTTACTGGAAAACAGGCTCTGCATTTAACTCGATCTGGTCATACAACCCAATTAGTGATCAGTGGAGAAAAGAAATCTCTCTCCCTATGGCTCGCCATGGACACGGTGCTGTTACAATTAACGATTCCATTTATATTATTGGCGGAGCCGCTAAAGTTGGTCCACAAGAGACCTTAGCGTCGACTATAAAAATGAACTGGAAACCATAACCCCTAGATTTGTAATTTTCCGTATAAGCTTGGATTAATTATGCTTAAAAAAAGAGAATATCCCTTTCTACCGTCACAAAAAGGCCCTTATGTACATTCTGTTATCCATGAAAATACGCTCTACATTTCGGGCTTGACCGCACAGGAAACCACTTCTCAGAAAAAAGAATTTTTAGATCAAGCCCAAGAGGTACTCTCTCAGATAGATAATATCCTGGAATACGAGGGGCGGAACAAGTCTGATCTCATTAAGTTAACAATCTTCATAAAGGACATCGAACAGACCAGTAACCTGCGCAAAGCGTTATTTCAGTTTTATGACGGAAACTTGCCAGCCTGTTCACTAGTCGAAGTTTCTAATCTGATTCACCCTGACCTAAAACTAGAGATTGAGGCAATAGCGGCTATGGTATAAGGCCATCAGGGCTAGAATCACCATTCGCCTCCCCTAGGAGGCCCATTACGCTCTACACCGAGATAGCCTATATATCTATCCCGTATCTCCCGCACATACTTAACCGGCTCCCGACCCCGTACATAGCCAAAGCGACTCTGGCGATAGTATTCAGGCTTGGATAACAACAGCATGGCCTGTTCTACATGGCCAAACCATTGATTGGGATCTAATTCCATGCGCTGGGCAAGGGCTATAGCATCACGTACATGGCCATGGCCGGCATTATAAGCAGCCAAAGTAAAGTATATTTTTTGCTCCTGCGAAAGCATCTGTGGGAAGCGTTGATCCAGCCAATCTAGATAGGAGACTCCCGCACGGATGCCATTCTCAGGCTCATAAAGATTATCAACCCCTAATTGGCGAGCAGTACGCGGGAGCACCTGCATCAGACCTTGAGCCCCGGCAAAGGAACGGGCGCGGGGATTGAACTGGCTTTCTTGGTACATCTGAGCAACCACCATGCGCCAGTCACGATCCGTTTTATCCGTATATTTATGGACTATAGGATCGTAGGGTGAAAGTGAATCACTACTACTGCGCAGGCGATTTTCCTGATGGCGAAGAATACGCTTTTTCTCTTTAAAGTACTTATTGTAAGTAACATTAAAAAACAAATCGCGATCGTGTTTATTTAAAAAGTTATTTAATTTTCCCAGCAGTTGGCTTTGATCTGCACGCACAGCCCAGGCTATTTCTCTGACACTGGGCAATTCAGCCACCACCCTAAAATCATCGCGATAAGTGCTCTCGATCGCAACCAGATGAGAATCTGCAATCGTATAGGGAAATAACCCCTGAGCAACGGCATCGATTAAATATTCGGTTGTTGCACCTAGCTGCTCAGATATCTGAAGTGGGGCGATTCCCTGCTCCTGCTGCAATACCACCATCTCTGAGAGACTCTCACGGTAGCTGGTTTGCGGGTTTACAGCCACCATCTTTCCCGACAGCATTTGCTCTAAGGGCACATCTCCTTGCAGGGAGATATCTTTGCTGGGAGCAATCAGCTGTTCAGTCACCTCAAGGTAGGGGCGTGTAAAAACGAGCCCCTGCTTACGGCGCATCTCGGTAATCGTCAGTGACGAGGCGATCATATCGCCCATACCTGCCTGCAGGGCATCTGCTAAATCCATATCCGCATCGGGCACGACCATACTGAGGCGAAGCTTATGGTCACGAGCAAATTTTTTCAGCAGGTCATAGTCGAACCCCATCAATTCCCCACGCCAAATAAAGTAAGAAGCTGGATGATTACGGGTCAGTACTCGTAGAGTGCCATCCGCTAAAATACCCTTCCAATCCCGCATCATTTTATTGGAGTTTTGCCCGGCCAATACCAGTTCTGCAGTCAGGAATTCATTGAGCTCACGTCGTAGCTCTGTGGCATTGAGACGCACTGCCCAGGCAATATCTCTGCTGGATTCCAGCTGATCGCTGGCAGCGAGCTGCGGATAATCGGGCAAAAGCGCATCAGCCAAATTACTGTCCATCACGGTTGCCTGATACTTACCTGCGACAACAGCATCTAACAATGCGCTGTTTGCCACCGCACCATCCAGGAGCGTGACCTTATAGGCCTGATCTGTATCTTCACTCAAGGTTTCGGCATAGGCACTGCCACGGCGTACGGCTACCTCCTGTAGCGGGCTATTCAAATCACGAAGCGTAATTACTAGTTCATTCACCGTTTGTAGCGGCCGTGTGAACGCCACCTGCGAGCGTCTTTTGGCCGTGCGGGAAAAATTAGTGGCGATCACATCACCTCGGCCTTCTGCCAAAGCGGGGACCAAACCGGAAAAGTTATCCACATAAACCCACTGGGGCCTTAGGTTGCGGCTGTAGGCAAATTTCTCTGCAAGCTCCCGCCACTCTCCCTGCGGCAAGCCAGAACGCGGCAGGGCATCCTCCTCAGGGCCTCGGGTGGCAAGTAAGCGCAAGATGCCTCGCTCCTGTAAGGCGGGTAGGTCTCCGAGTTCCGGGTAGTTCGCAAAAACAATTTCAGGTTCTTTAGTGGGTTCAGCGACGACCTGTTGGGGTTCAACCTGCTGTGATTCTACTTGTTGCGAAGAGCGCTTTTCACAGCTTACTGAACACATAAGAGCGACAATCAGAAAAGTTATCGCGACTATTTTTTTATGCACAGTTCAACCTTATTTCAGCGAAATTGTTATTGTTATCCATCCACTTTTGGACTAACTAGCGAATTAGTGCAGCGTAGAGTATTACTGTCGCCGCAAGGCATCGGCGTCTATAGGTATTTAAAAACAAATTCTGACTTCTGTTCGATGTCTTTCAATAGTTAAAAAGCACCGGGTAAGGCGTCATCATTATAATGTTAGTAGTTAAGTAGTACTCCCCTTTATCAGGAAGAAACCCAACATCAGTAACAATAAGCCAAATCGTACCAGTTTTCCGCAGCCGCAATAAAAAAAGCCCGGCAAACCAAATTGCCGGGCAAATATACGTTGGCGACTATGGGTTGTCTCTTACATCAAGTGACAGCCCCTCTATTATTCTGTGAGCATCTTATTGTTATTAGCTGGATTTAGGCTTGCCCTGTAGCTCCGCCAATCTCATTTTTATTTGTCGGTTCTCCTCCTCATCCGGGAGTTCGAACATCAGCGGCTTTGCCACCCGGGCAAAGTATTCCGCATTTTTCTGTTGATAGAGTTCTTCTGCCAGCCACTGAGCAATATGGAGCTCCCGCGGTGCGCGCTTATAAGCTTCTTCAAGCTTGGATAGATATTCCTCACGGGGATAGCTCAACATTTCCATAGCCATGGCCAGACCAAACCAGTGAGAAGCATTCTGAGGCTCTTTATTCACCAGGTAGTCGAACTCTTCACGGGCCTTTTTCAGGCTGCGTAAATCGCGGGCATCGTTGGGCACCGTGGCCTGTTGATTCACCGTCAGCCAGGCGTGGGCACTCAGGTACCAGGGTTGCCGGCGATCCTTTTTTGGTACACTGGCAAGCAAATGACTAGCCTGCGGAAAATCCCCTATACGCAGATCCGCACTCGCCTTAATGGCAGCCAGCTCAGTGCTGTAGATCCCTGTATGGTAGGAATAGGTAATCAGATCGTCGAGGGCTTGTAGGTTGTAACCAGACTGGGCAATAAAGTTCGCCAGTACATTTACTGCTTCCCGCTTTTGCAGGCGCTTCACTCGAGGTGTTACCTCTTTAAAATCAGCAGGGATATCACCACTGACCACCTCATATTCCCCTGAGTCAAATGCGGCTACATATACTTTTTCAAGCTCTTTTACCGACATTCCCAGGGCTTTCTCCAGTGATTTCACCGGATCTGCACCATCATTGTAGTCTTTGACAAACTGCTTAAATTCTTCCGCCTTATCGCCCTCCATCATCAACCAGTGGGACAGCAACCAACCGCTGGCATAGATATCGGCTTTCTCCTCGGGGTCGGTATCGTACACCGTTGCACGCAGCAGCCGGTCGAGCGGCATCAAGCCGGCATACATCAGAGTCTGAGCGCGCTCCTGGGGAATTTCGCCCAGTTCATAACGTCCCTTTTTAGGGAAGGACATAGTCGCCATAAATTCGGCAAAGCCCTCGCTATACCAGTAGGGGAAATGCGTGGTATTGCCGTTATAGCTAAGGAAATGGGTATATTCGTGAAAGAGAAATTCACGGGCCTTAAGCTGTTTTTTTACACTGCGGCCATCCAGGTTCACCAGGGCATAACTGCCCTCGGCGGAGGTATCAAACAGGCCGTTGGTCATCTCCGCCAACTCAGCCCCAACCAGACCCGCATAGGTTTTGCGGTCCCCGGCTGCATAAATTGTGAGCTTAGGGACGCTGGGGTCTACCTCCAACAGCTCTATGGCCACGGCGCGATAGCGCTCCAGATCGGCCACCAGGGTTTTTACCGCTTTGGGATCGCCATCGGTAATAACCCGAAAGTTTTTACTGTCTACCTGATACCAGATCTCCTCGCCGAGATAGCGGGATGCAGCATTGGCAGACAGTGAGAAAACGAAAAAAAGTACTAAGAAAACAGCTGAGCGAGAAACCATAGTTCAGGCCACCGAGTCATTGTTGCCGAAGCCCTCCGTGGCCAAATCGTAGAAGCACACATTACCGGTTTTTATTGATCAAAAAAAGATCAATATGAATAAGAAATGAACTTTTTAGGCGATTTTTATGTGACCATCTGGACAAAGTGAATTTAAAAAAGTCGATATAAAAACCTAATGGGGGCAGCGACAAACTACGAGACAAGCGTCTCATTTTTTAATCAAGCAGCATACAAATACGCGGCCGGGTTCTATATATTGCGCTCCTGACCAATGTATTAATCATGGTCAAAAAATAAAAATAATTTACTTTGATGAGAGAAAAAAATGAAAACTACACCACTACTGGCGCTGCTTGGCGGCGCTATGATGTCAGCGCATGCCTGGTCGGCCCCTGAATATATTTCCGACCTGGATATTACCTCTTTCGACGGAACGGTACTCGATGCCAACCTGTTTGTGCCGGAAACCCCGGCACCAGCGGAGGGCTACCCTACCGTGATCTTCACCAACAGCTGGGGCTTGGAAAAACGCCAATACCACTTCCAGGCCAAGGAGCTGGCTGAAAATGGATACCTGGTTTTGAGTTACTCCACCCGCGGCTTTGGCCACTCAGGTGGACTGGTGGACGTGGCCGGAGAGAACAGCATTGCCGATGTGGGTGTGCTGATTGATTGGCTCGAATCCAATTACTCCGTGGGCAAACTGGGAATGGCTGGTATTTCTTATGGTGGCGGTATTTCCCTACTAAGCGCCGCGCAAGACTCCCGTATTGATGCGGTTGCTGCGCTGTCCGGCTGGGCCGATGTAGTTGAAGCGCTTTACCCTAATGAAACCGTTAACTTGGTCTGGGGTAGCTTACTTGTCACTACCGCCTTCGATAAAGAAGCTGAACTTGAGCAAGTCTGGGATGACCTGCGCAGCGGCCAAAACATGGAGCAAGTTATAGAGTTCGGCGCCAAACGCTCGGCAATAAGCTATGTCGATCAACTAAATGAAAATGGCACTGCAGTACTAGTATCGAATAACTTTGCCGATTATCTTTTCAAGCCCAACAGCATGACAGACTTTTTCTCCCTACTTGAGGGGCCCAAGAAGCTGATGCTAAACCCTGGTACCCACGCCATTACCGAGACACTCTCTGGCAACGATGGACACATTTGGTCTACCAGCTTCCGCTGGTTCGATCACCACCTGAAGGGCAAAGACAACGGAATCAACCGCGAACCTAAAGTGGACATGACCGTGCGTATCAGCAACAAGCTGGAGCACTATGAGGACTACCCGGTAACCCAAGAGAGCACCACCTGGTATCTACAACCACGCTTTACCATGTTCAATAGCGGCAGTATGGAGAGCGGTAAATATGATGGCTGGAGCTGGAGTAATGAATTCCACGGGGGCTGGGATACCTTTGCTGGTACCGGTATCCCATTGGTTTCCGATGCCTTAGAAGGTTTCGGCATTCCGGTGTACGCACCTATGATGGCAATCAACGGTTACTATGCCATCGAATACAAGTCACCAAGGCAGTCTGAGACCCTGAAAGTCCGCGGCGCACCAAAGCTAGAGATGTGGATCGAGCCCAGTAAGAGCGAGGTTCAAATGAATGTACATCTCTACGATGTCAATTTCTTTGGCCTTGGCCGCCTGATCACCCACGCACCAATTACTGTGCGCACTGAACAGCCAGGTAAGAAGCAAAAAGTGGAGGTTGAACTGTTCACCACCAGCTACGATGTGCCTGCCGGTCACCGAGTAGTTATGGCTATTGATACTCAAGGCCCTATTTACAAGAAGCCACAAGATACCAACTACACCATCACTGTGCCCTATAGCAGCAGCAAGGTTTCCAGTTTAACTGTCCCACACCTGTAAACTTTCACAGCCATCACCATGCCCGGCACTCAATCGCCGGGCATGGCATTCCCCCTGGATCTATCTCAACGCCCACAGCCCCACGTAATTTTCCGCCAAAGCGGTACAATGGCCTTTTTTTGGCCAAGTACCCCATCGCTCTATGAACAAGAAGATACCGCTCGCCCTGCTGAGCGCGGCGCTGTTATCAGTAACAGTCGCCGGGTGTAACCCGGCGGAAAAGGCCCCGCAGAAAATCGACCAGGAATCCAGCGCTCAAATGACAGCCCTGGATATCAGAGAAGCCCCTGAGGGCAAGCTTCCCCAAGGAGTAAAGCCCAGCGCCTACTACCTGGACCTGACTCTCGATCCTCGCAAAGATACTTTCAGTGGCCGTGTCGCTATCGACATTCAGCTGGACCAGGCCGGCAACCATATCTGGTTGCACGGCAAGAACCTGTCGGTAACCAAAGCCAATGCACAGTTGGCAGACGGGCGTGAAGTGACAGCCTCCTACCGAGAGTTCCTCGACAGCGGCGTCGCCATAGTGGAGTTCGACGAGTCGCTGCCGGCCGGCAGCTTCACCCTGCAGCTGGATTACGCCGCAGATTTCGATCGCAACCTAGCCGGCCTGTTTAAAGTGGAAGAGCAGGGCAATGCCTATGCCCTGGCCAAATCTGAGTCCATCCAGGCGCGTAAATACTTGCCGGGTTTCGATGAGCCCGGCCTCAAGGCGCCTTTCTCCATCAGCCTCACTGTGCCCGAGGGCTACGCCGCTATCAGTAATGGGCCGGAATTAAAACGCGAGACTGTGCCGGGCGGCATGGAGAAAGTGACTTTTGCCACCACTCCCCCCATGTCCACTTATCTGCTGTCCCTCTCGGTAGGCCCCTTCGATGTGGTTGAGCGCGCGGCTATTCCACCGAGTAAGTACCGCAAGGACCCTATCCCCCTGCGCGGTTTTGCGCGTCAGGGGCGCGGTGGCGATATGAATTACATCCTCGATATCACCCCCAAAATGGTGGAGACCTTCGAGAATCAACTGCAGCGCCCCTACCCCTTTAAAAAGCTCGATATTATCGCCGCGCCCCAGTGGCCCAGCGGTGCCACCGAGCTGTCTGCAGCCATCACTTATCGCGAACAACGCATTCTGGTGGGCGATAACCCCGCTCCCGGGGCGCGCCTGGCTCTGGTAGAGGTACACGCCCATGAGATCGCGCATATGTGGTTTGGCAATCAGGTGACTCCCCCCTGGTGGGACGACCTATGGCTAAAAGAGGGCTTCGCCACCTGGGGCGAACCACTGGCCCTGCGTATTATGGAACCCGAGGGCGGACACGACCTAAACGCCGCCACCTACGCAATCGGCGCTATGCAGTTGGACTCCCTCGCCAGCACCCGCGCCATTCGCGAGCCTGTTAGCGACAACAACAATATCCGCAACGCCTACGACTCCATCACCTATTCCAAGAGCCTGGGCGTTATCAATATGGTGGATAGCTACTTCGGCGCGGAGAAATTCCGTCCGGCCCTGGGCCGCTATCTGGAAACTTTTAACGGTGGTGAGGCAGACTCCCCTTCTTTCTACAAAGTGATCGGGAGGGAAACCAATACCCCGGAACTGACAGAAACTTTCCGCAGTTTTGTCGAGCAAAAAGGTGTACCGCAACTGGAGCTGACCCTGGACTGCAGTAATCCGGCCCAGGCCAAACTGCATGTCACCCAGAGCCGCTACAAACCCCTTGGCTCCCCTATTGCTACAACCGCACAGCAGTGGAGTATCCCCTTCTGCTTTAGCAGCGACAGCGGAACCCAGCAGTGTCAGATACTGACCGGTAAAGAAGAGACCTTGGAACTCGCTGCAGGCAGCTGCCCCAGCTGGGTAATGCCCAACGCACAGGGCAGCGGCTATTACCGCTGGAACCTGCCCGAGCCCCAGTGGCAGGCCCTTACCGAGCGCTTCACCCAGTTCGCCCCTACGGAGCAACTCTCGATTATCGACAGCGCCTTCGCTGCCTTCGAAGCCGGTAAGCTACCTGCTCCCCGCTTGCTCGACGTTGTGCGCCAGTCAGCGAAAGCAGACAAGCGCCAGGTAATTACCATGCCTCTGCGCTACCTGCGCAAGTATCGCGATAATTATCTCGACGATGCCGAGCGCTTGGCTTTCCTAAACTTTGCCCAGAACCTGTATCTGCCACTATTGAGCAACAGCGCGAGCAGCGAAGATGCCGACCAGCAAATGCTACACAGCGCCCTGCTCGGTTTTATGGCACTGGTGGCAGAAGACCCGGATACCCGCAAACAGTTAATGGAAAAGGCTACAGCCTTTACCGGCTTTAACACCGAGCGCGATCCCCAGGCATTGAACTCCGACCTGTACGAAGCCGCCCTGACCGTGGCTATCCAGGATGCCGGTGAGGACTTCCTCGCACACCTGATTCAAGTGCGCACCGAGCTGGATGATCCACGCTTTGAAAACGCCAGTGCCAACGCCATCGGCAGCAGTAATAGCCCCAAGCAAATAGAGACTATCCAAAAGTTAGCACTCAGCGAACAGATGGGTCCGCGGGAGTCTTTTGCGCTGATTCGCTACGCCCTGGCGCAGCCGCTGGTGCAGGAGCAACACTGGGCTTGGCTGCGCAATAATTTTGTCCAGGTTGTGGATAAAATCCCCGCGCAGATCCGCCGCCATACACCCGCATTTGCCAATGCCTTCTGCGATAAAAAACAATTGGATGAATTGCAGCAGCTATTCGCCCAGCACGGCAAGCTGACGCCCGGCTACCAGCGCAGCCTGGCGCAGACTGAAGAGCGTATTCAGTTGTGTATGGCATTGCAGGAAAAAGGCCAGTCGCTGATGGAGGCTCTACCAAAATCGGTAGAGCTGGCAAATAAATAAACCGCTATATTTTGTTATTTGTCCCGTACAGGGTGAGGAGATTTCCCCACCCCGTACACGCTAAGCCTTCCAATCAATAACCTGTGCAGACACCCGAATATTGCACCAGTACCCTTCGATAGTTTTTTTCAGCTCTCGCTTTTACTGTGCTTGCGCAAGCGGAATGCCAGCCAGATCATGGGCAGGCCAAAGATAATGGCATAAGCCCCGATTACCCATACCAGTGCCAGGGCTCCGGCTCCAGGGCTGACCAATATTGCCAGGCCAAAAATTACCGAGAGTACACCGATCGCAATCAACAACCACTCGTTGTCGATTTCCTTGCGCAGTCGGATCGCTCCAACAATTTCAAATATTCCCCGCACCAATGCCCAGGCACCGATAAAAATCACCAGTACCAAAGCGGTTACCTGGGGAAACATAAAAGTCACAATGCCCGCAGCCAGGCTGATCAGGCCGGACACAATCAGCCACCAAAGAGGAGTGCTCGCATGCCGCCCCATAACTGCCGCCACCAAAGAAAAAATACCATCGAGCAGGGCATAGATACCAAAGAGAAAAACCAGAGTGAGTAGTGACAACCCCGGCCAGATAAATGTCAGCACACCGAAGATTACCGCGATAACACCGCGCAACAGCAGTAACCACCAGTTGGCGGAGAGCACCTTCAATATGGGGCCGGCGGGGATAGGAGAAGTATCAGTGGACATAAGCAGTCCCCGGGTTACAGATCAGCATTGAGTGAAGCGCCAGGCTGTGAAGCCTTGCAGAGCCGAACATATTTTCCCTGGAACCAGCAAAAATAAGGGAGCGGCGGCCCACGGCCGCGACCAAATAGTCGACTCTGCAAAGACTATGATCGCGCCGCAGGCCGCTAATTTCAGTGTAGCCCTTAACGACAAATAGGCGCAGAAATCTTGTAAAAGTGAAGGCCAGGTAAGAAGCTGGCTTAGGCCCTTATTGGTTGATAGGGGAATATGGGTCGCTTCAACAGCCTCTGGACCTATCGCCGGATGAGCATCCAACAGAGACTTAGTAACCCGTGTCGTGAGCGCGAGCTGACCCAGCAACAGATGACCGACGCCATTGGGGTGCATGTCAATCAGATTCAGCGCTATGAAGCCGGGGCAACACAGCCTTCCCCGGAAGCGCTAAAGACGATTGCTGTCGCCATGAGTATCACCTTTGGCTCACTGGTACTCGATGAAAACGAGCGCGGACCGGACAAGCAGCTAAGGCTGCAATTTGAAGCTATCAACCAACTGCCAATGTAGGAGAAAGAGGTCGTTAAGGAGTTGCTGGAAGGAATGAGCATCCAATATCAATCCCGGTGCTGGGATACCAAGCGGCAGACCAGTTAAATAAAAAGCCCACCGGGATTATCAGTGGGACTTTTTCAAAGTTAATTATTTTCACTTTTTTTCATTAAGCGTAAAAAACGATTTGAAGACAGCGCACCTAAAAATAGAAATAATACCCATAAAAAATATCTATGACACAACTATAAAAATTTATCCCCACTTCATAAAAAAATAAATACTAGCCACTAACATTAATTACCAAAGTAAATATAGGTATCAGTAACCCAGCTAAAATTACATTATCCACCAGAGCACTTTAACAAAACTTGAAGATCTAAACGTTCCTCAAAATGGAGCCCCGTGCCATATAGACCACTCGATGCATTAATCACCCCTGACGAAGCCATCGAAGCAGCAGCCGTCGAAGACATAAAGTCGTATACATATTTGGGCACCTAATAAGCCATTAAAAAAACAATAACAGCTTCCCCCAAATAGACTTGGTTGCACCGATAGCTTCGAAGTTTTCGCAGTGGTAAAGGAAATCACCGCAACCTAAATGCCCGCAAGTTCTAAGCTCCATAGCATTTTACATAGATCGTGTAAGACACTAGAGGCTGTTTCATAACTTGAAATCGGTTATTCTCACGCAATTACATAGAAAAAAAGTTCAGCAATAGTGAGCCGATTCAAGTCAGAGTTAACCAATGATCAATGGAAATTGATCGAACCATGTCTTCCTGAATTAAAACGAGGAAAGGGAGGCCCAAAACCCATTGATAATCGGGCTTGTTTTGAAGGCATCCTGTGGGTTTTGCGTTCTGGAGCGCGATGGAAAGATCTTCCTTCACACTATCCATCACCGAGTACATGTTGGAGAAGGCTTCAGTTTTGGGAAGAGCAAGGAGCTTGGCTACATGCATGGAGAAGATTCCTGGAGCTATTGGATCAACAGTCTTTGCTTAACTGGGAGGAAGTCTTTTCTGATGGTAGCTTTGCACCAGCAAAAAAGGGGGCTTCGAAGTCGGGAAAACCAAGCGGGGCAAGGGTTCAAAGTGGATGGTGGTGGTCGATGGCGAAGGTATTCCACTGGGAGGCACCATTACTTCGGCCTCACCAGCAGAAGTAAAGTTATTACATCCATTGCTTGATGTTACGTATAAAAATACAAAGATTCATCGCTTAGTTTATGATAAAGCGGCGGACTCTGATCCTCTTAGAGATAGTCTGTTGAGTCGTGGAATCGACCTTATCTGTCCACACAGGATAAATAGGAAAAAAGCCTCAAGGCAGGATGGTAGAAAGCTCAGAAGGTATACTCGCCGTTGGAAAGTTGAGCGGACTTTTGCGTGGTTGGGAAATTACCGCCGTTTGGTTGTTAGATGGGAGCGATATTTGTCCACTTATCGTGCTTTTTTCTATATTGCATGCATGTTAATTACGTTAAATAAGTTATGAAACAGCTTCTAGGCAAAGTAAAAAATAAATTCATAAATTTTTATCCAGTTAGCACACAAGAACCACCACTCTTTATTTTCTCCAGCCAGCCCCATATGCACAGTATCTAATTCAGGAGGTTTGCACAATTAGTCCCTACCACGAGCATTCAAACAAGCGTAAGATATTACTATTAAGGTAATGGTTAGAAGCTGTTTCATAACTTGAAATCAGTTATTCTTGCGACCTCATGGAATGATAAGACCAGTAAGTGTGAGTAGATTTAAGTCAGAATTAACCGACGCTCAGTGGAAATTGATTGAGCCTTGCCTTCCCCAGCTAAAACGTGGAAAAGGAGGTCCCAAACCCATTGATAACCGTGCATGTTTTGAAGGTATCTTGTGGATTTTGCGCTCAGGAGCACGATGGAAGGATCTCCCCCCATCTTACCCTTCGCCGAGTACTTGCTGGAGAAGGCTCCAGTTTTGGGAAGAGCAAGGCGCTTGGTTGGAGGCTTGGAGAAAATTTTTCGGACAGCTCGATCAAAGATCCCTGCTTAATTGGAAAGAAGTCTTTTCGGATGGTAGCTTTGCTTCAGCAAAAAAAGGGGAGCAGAAGTCGGAAAAACTAAGCGAGGCAAGGGTACAAAGTGGATGGTGGTGGTCGATGGCGAAGGTATTCCATTGGGAGGCACCGTTACTTCGGCCTCACCAGCAGAAGTAAATTTATTACACCCACTACTCGATGTTACCTATGAAAATACAAAAATTCGACGACTAGTGTACGACAAGGCTGCAGATTCTGATCCACTACGCCATAGTTTGGCCCGCCGTGAAATTGACCTGATTTGCCCTCACCGTAGGAATAGAAGAAAACCTTCGAAACAAGATGGCAGAAAGCTTAGGAGATATATGCGACGTTGGAAAGTTGAGCGAACTTTTGCATAGCTAGGGAACTACCGTCGTTTAGTTGTCAGGTGGGATCGCTACTTATCTTCATACAGAGCTTTTTTCTATATTGCCTGCATGTTAATTACGCTAAAGAAGTTATGAAACAGCTTCTACACAAGGCACCAGGTTCATACAGGCATAATTCTTGGCTACCCGCTGTATAATCTGCGAAAGGTTTTCACCAAGCGAACAGTAAACCGTGAGATCGGTAAGGGCCATGGGATTGTCGCGTACATAGCTGTAGCGATTTGTAGCCCTGACTCCATCGATTTGAGGATCGGCCTGCATAAAGCGGCCTAATACTGGGTTGTAGATACGACCTTTCATAGGGATCAGGCCCGCTTGATCAAAGTGCTCCTGCCTGGTGAAGCTGCGCGCCGCGATTTCCAGGATATTATTGAGGGGATTTCAATCCATGGCACTCCGCCAGCCCCCGCATTGTGCCGTTGGCCCCAGAGCTTAGAGCTCAACTGCTCGATAACTTACTAATCTATGGGTACCCTGAGTTTATCTCTGCTGATTTTGACCTAACTTCGCCCTACTATTCCCTCGGTTTTTTCTAAAACTACTGTTTTGAAACCGAAGCATAATCATTCTTTGTGCCATCACTTCTTAGTGCTAAACCAAAAAGGAATAGTTGCTAAAGCAAGGGTCAGCAACGTTACTGACCCTCCTCTCTAATCTGTAGGTATCTTGAATGTTCACTTTGAGCGAACTAGTTTATGATTTTTGACAGATCCCTTCACCCCTATTACCCTGATGTTACGGATTTGCTATATGCCGCCAGTCCAGGTAGAGAGCAGAAGCCGGATACCAATTATTTATATAAGATATCAATAATGACTCGCGCCCTATAGAAAGTCGCTCTCTCCGCCTGCCTTTATTCTCATACAACAAGCAACGAAAGTTATCTGGCTCCACCTCTTCTATTCGTGCTGTTAACGAGGCATCCTTACATACTGTACCTTCAAGCTCCGCAGAGATCATTGCCGAGAGTTCTTCGACGCCCTCTTGCAAGGCAGCCTTCAATTTTCCACTATCACTATCTGTCCACAAGTTCTTAAGGCTTTGCTCTTCTCCAACGAGTTCTAATCTTTTATCCAACCTCTGCACTTCTTTTCTAATTTTACTGGAAAGCTGCACCCTTTCAGTAACTCCAGAAGCCGAACCAAGATCATACTTATTTTTAATTTTACCTATGATTTTGGAACGACTATCACTTGTTATAGGAACGAGGTGGCGACCATACACATTTGAAAAATATACAGCCTTTCCCTGACGAAGTAACTTACCAGTTAGCGTTTCATATAAGTAATATTCAGAAACCAACTCTACAGCTGCAGTGTCATTTGTTATATAAAAACCGGTATCTACTACTATAAGAAAATCTTCTTTAATTTTTTTACATTACCCTTGAGCTGTTTTCCGTATCTAAAATCAGCAGTTCGGAAATCCATCTTTCCAAATAAACTTTTCGTGGAGAGATAAGATTTCAAAGTTTTATGCATTACTTCACCCCCTAAAAATTCAGGAAGATTCTTTTCAATAAAGGATATATCTGCACGATTCTTAGAATATATTTGAATCCACTTCTGTCTAGATTTGACGTATTCATCAAGAGCCCCCTCAAACAAAAGGCTTTCCGCAAGATACAGTGGATGAGCAGGAAAGTAACTAAAAGCCGCTAAAGATACAATAGATTCACCTTTTATTAAGTTAGTGTTTGACTGAAATTTAGGCGCACCCATATATAAGAAGGCATCACCAAGCTCGCCCTTTAAAGATGCATCATAGTTTTCCTTATTTGGGGGAATATGATCAAAATAAGCAAATAAAGGATAGTGATCTGGAGCGTTACGCTGCACTTGAATTTCTCGATTCATAACACCAGAAATTACACGAACCGATGACCCCTGCATCAGATCCTTATCTATTTCCCTCACTCCATTTCCGGCACAACTTGCAAGTGTAATCAGGCCAAACAAACCAGCGACCACACTATAAAAATTTTTCTTTCTTACCATAAAAATCTCCAACAAAAAAACTATTTTACGAATATTATCATGGTCAGCCAGGAACCATTAGTATAAAAAATTCAGTCATATTGTCATAGGAATACAAAGGGCAAACACTATAAATAAATGATTCATACCCTTGCCGACTTATCGCAGGGTGCGCAGCTAAGGCTGCAATTTGAAGCGATCAGCCAACTGCCAACAGAAGAGAAAGAGATCGTCAAGGAGTTGCTAAACGGGATGATTATTAAGTATCAATCCCGGCGCTGGGATACCAAGCGGCAAGTCGGTTAAACAAAAAGTCCCGCTGGGGTCACCAGTGGGGCTTTTTAAGAGGGGCCAGAAACAGGCTTCAGATTAAGGGAGCCTGTAAATAGTAGACTTAGTAGTGCGACTTAAACTCTTAAATACAACCGTAAAGCAAGTATCTTCTACCAAAGAACTATCTACAAAAAAGTACGCCTCACCCACCGGCAGAAGTGCTTCCCGTTTATTAGTACTCAGAGAGACATTTATTTTTTTAGCATAAATAAATGATGTTTCTCGCTGCTCACCATTCAAACACCTAAGCAATTCCACCTTAAGCACCCCTCCCTCTTCAGGGAGGACTTCTAGCGTTTTTTGTCAAAATCGAATTCAACAATTGAAATTGAAACAGACTGCCTAACATTAAAAGGTAATCTTTGATCGTCAGGAATTAGTTTTTTTGCTTCTAAGCGATCAATTTTTTCCATACGAATGTTTGATAGTTCAATTTGTTTTTCACCACAACCTACCATAGGATAAACTACAACCAAAACCACTAGACAATGAATAACTAATTTCATACTAAGGCCTACAATACTGGAAGCATATTTCCACATGATCTTTATTAATTGGAATATGAGCATCTGCATACCATTCCGGCTTATGCCCATACCAACCACCAGCTCTAGCGACAAGGTTATTCCTATTCATACCGCCACCAGTAGCCACGTAATTTGTCCATGTTTCCGAGTATAGAGCTACATTCGTAAAATTAGGTTTAAATCGACCAACAGGATCAGCTGTAATTAGGTGATCTACACGATGGCCAGCAGCGATTACTCTTGCGGCAGAATTACCACCATAACTATGACCAATTACTGTTAGCGAATATTCAGAATTATTTTCATCAATCCAAGCAGCTAATTCTTTCTTCTGATGATGCTCGAAATATATATCTCCTTCTTTGCCATAAGCTTCATACATGCTTTTAACAAATTCATTTTTATCATCCATAAAACCGCCAACATAAGCGGTCCTAGATCCCTTTTGTGCAAAGACATCACCCCGAGGCCAGTCGTACCTTAACTTTCCATTTTCCCTAGCACAATCAGCGAGTTAGCAACCATTTTTCCCGGCGCCGCTGGCTCTTCCTCATTTTTTTGCCCCGACGCGGGTTTTACCTTAGCCGGATGTTTTTCCAGAGGCAACGGTCCCTTCTGTTTAGCCACCAAAAAAAAATAAACCCCAGCAAATAAGCTCTGCCGAGGCTTTAAACTTATGATGACAGCGAGTCAGGGAAGCGAAATATCGTTTCAACTTTTCACTCAAACTTCAAACACACACCATTCCTATATTTTACATTCAACATAGGAATCAGGGTGCAGTTTTAGAGGCTTCTCACTTCCTCCTATATCACCATTAATATTTTCATTTTTAAACATTAAATACGCACGTGAGTACCCAACCCCAACCTCTAGAATATTGTAGGGTTCAGTAAAAAGCTTATCCTTCCTATCAGTCTTAATAACTAATTGCACATTTCTCTCTATGATCCCCAGGTCATTAAGAGCTGTCTTAAACGGAATATCAAGCTCCTCTACATTGAATACAACTCCTGCAGTTTTTTTGAGGCCATGCCGAACTCTAGGCTGATTAAAATATCTAGACAACTCTAACCTAACCATCTCATTCAGTTCATCATCACTTGATATATTTTCTAGCACCCTACATGAGTTAGCCAGACGATAATCACCATATAAAAATACCAAACCCATTACTATAAATGCAGAAATAGCCGAATAATAAATTATTTTATTCTTCATCATTTTTGCTGCTGCTTATAATATTCATGCCCATAACCACCCCAATAAGCCCCAGAGAACATTTGCCCATAATTATGAAGCCCTTCTCCAAGCATTAGCTGCCGCGAGTTCCACATTGTGGATTGAAATGCAACCATCCCTAGAGAATGTCCGTAATGTGCCGCCATCATACCCACTGAAATATAATTAAAGTCTCCGCCATTAACTGGGCCAACCCCTTCCAAAATAAAAGTACTAGTAGCTAAGCCATCTTCATATATAAATGTATCTGCATTGATAAAATCGCCTAAATATGATGACAGCGATTTATCAGTATTTAACGCCTGCATAAACTCAAAAGCCAAAATAGCTTCCTGATCTAACTTACTCAGGTAGATCGAGCCATTTGGATTTGAAACTGCAGAACCATGAACCTTTCGCCTAACTGCTGAATGATTTGCAATAATTTGCTTTCGATCAAGTGTATCCTTTTGTGCATCCTCATGGTCCCCATCCCAATTCATCGCATACTGCATTCCCGCAGTAATCGCTCCATTGGCAAACTTACCACCACTTAACTCCGAAGTGGTACCGCCAACCACCATACTGGCAAGCCTCTGCATGGATCCCGGCAGCTTGCCGATCGCCGGTGATAACCCTTTGGTGAGGGCCGCAGAGACAAATCCGTGCCCAAACTTACCGCCCTGCAACTTCTCAGCTATACCGCCCACCAAACCATGTGCCATCACCATAGTGGCATAGACCCCCTTAGAGGCCCAAACTCCATTGCTAACCTGCACCGCCCCAGGGGCATTGGCCCCTACCTTATTGGCCGCCCCATAATCGCCGATCGCTTCATAAGCTTTGGCTGAGGCGAAGGAGATTGCAGCAGCCTTGAACCCTTGCATCAATGCTTGCTGAGTTGAAGCTCCAGAACCTTTGGCATAGATCGCGGTGGCTGCCGCATATACCACCGGGTTCATATAGGCGTAATTCATGACTACGGCCTGCATAATCTGCGGAAGGTTTTCACCAAACGACCAGTAGCCGGTAGGATCGGTAAAGGCCATGGGATTGTTGCGTACATAGCTGTAGCGATTGTACCCCTGGCTGTTGGTGGCCCCATCGATTTGCGGGTCGGCCTGCACAAAGCGGCCTAATACCGGGTCGTAAATACGACCGTTCATATGGATCAGACCCACCTCATCGAGGGATTCGTGCCCGGTAAAGCCGCGCGGCGTGATTGCTAGGATATTGCTGAGGGCGTCGCCGTCCAGGGCACTCTGCCAGTCCTGGGCATTACGCCGCTGACCCCAGGGGTCAAAGTTCAATTGCTCGATAACCAGCCCGGCTTCATCCGTCACCGCATCCAGCGAGCCCAGGTGGTCCCTGAGCAGGTAGCGGTTTTTAGTCCCGCTCAGGTAATCCGTTGCATGCTCGCCTTCGCGATTTCCAGCGAACCTGTCCGCCTGCCACTGGCGCAGGTCGGTGTCGTACTTTTCCGTGGTCAGAACAAACCCTGCAATCGTGCGACGGATCTCGGTGGAGCCGTTTTTATAGACTTTTTCCACATTGCCCAGGTACAGGGTCTCCGTCACTGCGCCGTTGGCATCATCAATGCGCTTCCAGCGCTCGCGCCCGGGGCCGTAGCGGAATTGGGTACTGTGGTTGCCTTTATCGATACTGAGCGGCTTGTTAAACACGCTGTAGCGTAGGGATCGGCCCGTGCTATCCGCAATCAGGTTACCGTTGTTGTCGTAGTGGTAGCTGGTGGTGACACTGCCATTATCAGTTTCACAGACCGCGTGTGGGCCGTAGCTGCTCGCGCACTGGGCGCCGTAACGATAGTTGCCCACACCGGTTTTGCTGAGAATATTGCCACTGGTGGAATAGCCGACTCCTACTTGACTGCTACCATCGGCATTTTTCAGCGATACTCCAGTAAGGCGGTTGAGGCCGTCATAGCTGAAGTCCTCGCGCAGGGCTTTTTCCGCACCGGCTTCGCCAGAGTAATCCTCGCGATAGTCCAGGTTGCCGTTAGCCAGCCAGTTAAACTGAAGCTTCTGCACATTGCCCAGCCCAGGCATTAGGCCGCTGTCGATACCCTGCAGGCGGTTACTGACAGGATCATAATTCTGCACAACCGTGAGGCCATTACCCAGTAGGGTTTGGGTACTGTTACCGCGAGCATCCATATCCTGTAGCTGGTAGTAGCGCTGGCCGGTGCTGCCTGATATATAGTCGGGACTGGTTACTTCGGTGATATAGCCCCACTGCGGATGGTAGTGATTCCAGATGCCCTTGGTATAGGAGCCATTGATCGCTGCCATCTCGTTAGCGGCGTCATAGCTGAGCTTTACCCGACCAAAGCGGTCGTACTCCAGCTTCTGCCAGTGATCGCCGTCCGCACCGGCATCCCCCAAGATGGTGATGGTTTCTTCCGGTCGCGCATAAAAGTCATAGCCAAACATTCGTGCGTAGCTGAGCTGGTCAAAGTCTACGGTACAGTTACTGGCAATAGGCGCACTACTCTCGGCGACAAACACCAGCTTGCCCGCAGCATAGGACACTTTACTGCAATCCGGGTCGCGGTCGTAATACCAGCGTGTGGCCTTTTCCAGGGCGCCACCGGCTTTGCGATCCTCCCGGTAGATCATGCGTCCCAGGGCGTCGTAGTGCATCTCCTGGTAATTGCCTTCGGCATCGGTCTGCCGCTGCAACTCGCCAAATCCGGTATAAATGTAATCCCAGCGCCCCTTGTCGGGATCAACCATGTAGTCTTTGCGCCCGAGCCCATCGTAATGGAGCTGGATTGTAATATTGGCCCCCTGCTCCATATCCACAGTGGTGGTATGGGTCAGATTGCCCTGGATATCGTACTGGTAGGTGACGGTGTTGCCGGCATTGTCCGTGACCTTCAGCAATTCACCCAGCACATTGCGATCCTGGTGCTTGGTCTGGTTACAGCCACTGCCACCGGAGGTTGTCGTGCTGGTGCGCGCCGTGCCGTCACCTTGCAACTGGTCGTAAGTGACCGTGATATCACACTGATTGCCAGGCACATCGGTATGCTCAGTGCGCCCGAGCAGGTCGTAATCAAACTTGGTCCAAGCGGCCGTATCACCAGAAAAGTAAGGTAGGCTCTGGCGATCAACACGGCCTAGTTCATCGTACTCCTTGTCTTCAAAAATCCAGCGACCAGCAAATCCGGTGCGGCTACTGCGCAGCTGCCGCCCCAGCTTGTCAAAATATTCAACGCTGGCACTGCTATTGAAGGTGGTTGTGGTGATTTTATGGGCCGCCCCCGCCGGGCCGTTGCCACAGCCTGCGATAGCACAATCCGCTGCCAGGGTTTTGCTATAAGCCCCGGTCTCAGCCCATTTAAAGTAGGGTTTGCCAAAATCGGAGTAGGCGGTACCCGCGAGTACACCATTAATATCGGCGACGACCTGCGCCTTACCGTAGTGAGTGAAGTCGGAGGCAAAGGACGTTACCTGCCCAAGGGCATTCTCTTCTGCAACCAGGTAGCGACCTGCGGTGTCATAGTGCCACTTGGTGGTACGATCCTGCGCTCCCTGAGCGCTCGATGTCGCTGATACTTTATTACCAAATTTGTCATACCCATAAGCAGTGGTTACCGAGAGAGCCGGGTTATCCGGTTCTATGGTTTCGCTCTTGAGCAGACCACTGTCAGGATCGTAGGTAAAGGCCGATATACGGGTTTCCGCGGGTAATCCAGTCAATGGCTTAGTGGTAGTCACCTCCGTACGAGTCAAACGTCCCAGATGCCAGAGCCCAGCATTGTTGTCATAGGTATTCTGAGTGGCTTTTCTGGATAGAAGCCGATCTAGGCCATCATAATTTTCAATCTGCAATGAAGAGATATTGCCGAATTTACGATCATCACCTGAGTTGTAGGTCGTTGTGGTAACCGTCTTCTGTGCTTTTTCCAGGTTCAGAGTAAAACTGGTTTCGGTGGCGGTACGCACATAAGGTAAAACGGTTCCCGGTACCGGTACAAAACTATCCAGCGTATTCACCGCTGTAGAGATCAGCTTTGAAGACGGATCATCAATCTCACAGCTCACCAGCTTCGTAGGCTCCAGGCACTTGGCTGTACTCGCCGGCATGCCGACAAACGGATAATCCTGGCGATACACGGTGGTAGTTACCACCCCTGTTTGCTCATCAATAGAGGAAACTTTCTCGAAACCGAGATGACCGCGTCCACCAGCCTGGATTCGGGCCGCCTCATATTTATAAGACACTGCAACCTGATGACTGGTATCGGCTGCAATCGGCGCCGTACTCTCAACTCGGGAGACCAAAAAGCTCGGAGCAATCAGATCTACAATACCGGAGCCACTGCCAAACTCCAGGGCTGCAGCGCCGGTACCCTTGATGTAAGTGTGCTTTGCCGAAGCCCCCGGTAAATTCATTCTACGGTAGTGAATATCAGTCACCGAACCCAGACCATGGGTAATCTTGGTGATTTCGTCCGTGGGCTCCAGGTTGTTAGCGGAATCATGATAAGCCACGATGTCGCTATGCTCTCCGCTATTGCTATATCTCAGCTGCATATGACTAGCGAACCCATCCCCCTCCAGATCCAGAAAGAAGTGCGCATAATTACGATCAGCTTGAGGAGAAAAATCATATCCAGGTGCGGCGAACAGTTCCTCACGCTCAAAGCGGTCTCCATCCCAATAGTGGCGTACCATCTTAGGGGTGCTCAGGGTAGTGTCGACAGCCATCATGTCGAGCACCCCATCGCCATCGTAATCGGTGAAAGCTATAGGTTGGCCAGCGGGAATCGTATGATTACTAGCAATAAATCTTAAGCCAGTATTGATATTCGCATACCAATTTCCCTGTGCTTTGCTTTTATATAAATAATCGGTTAAACCATCGCCGTTGATATCTGCAGGCAATAATTCTGAACCACTGGGATCAGCAGAATAAGCTATCTCGTAATCGCCCCAACTGGTTTCAACAAAACTTCCACCTTCCGTATGGAGAAGCATCCATAGGTGTGTGTCGTTGGTGGAATCACAGACCCCGTCTATCCGTCCAACTGGTGTACACTTCCAATGAATTCTCGCATACAGGTCGACACGGCCGTCGCCATTAAAGTCGGCTAAGCGGGTGCCGGCCAGGCTAATATCTGGCCAGAAGTCTCCACTCTCAATATCACCCAATTTCTCCAGGGAATCCCCAAACACCAGTGGGAACGTCTTCTCTTTTGGATTGAATCGGTACCCACCGGCACCGTCACGCTGCATAGAATGAATAACCAGCTTGGGCAAATCCCCTCCGGGCACTCCAGCAACAAGACGCACCAAATCTGGGAGACCGTCACCATCAATATCTTGTAAAAGGGAATTGCTTGTACCCTTGGCTGGTATCCCAGTATCGATCGGCGTGCTGGAAAAACCTGCTCCTGAATAACGGTGTACTTTCCAGTTGCTATCGGTAGCAACAATGAGGTCCAACTTCCCTGTGCCAAAGTAATCCGCCAAGTGCCAAGACATAGGCTGATCAACGTGGTTTTTGGGCAATTTTATATCCCCCGCATCCACATAATTAAGGCGATAGTTGCCAAGATAGCTTTCTGCAGTTGCTACGCTAACGAAGTAATCACTGCCACTACTATTTCGACGCACCCAAGTCAGATCCTCGTGTCCATCACCGTCCACATCGGCTGAGCGCGGGGAGTAGAAGCTAGCGGTTAAATCTTGATTACCGCTAGTGAAATCTTCAGATTTATCGCCATAGCCAATATTTGGTTGACTCCAATTAAAGGTGGTCGGAGCCAGGCAATTTGCCCCCACGCACTCCTGAATAGATTCAAGTAAGGATCGCCCCGTACTCGCACTGGCGATATAGCCAAGCTTGTAAGTGCGAAGCTCTTTGTTCTCAGAGTAAGAGGTTATGGTAGCCAGGCGCTTGGTTTGAGAGGTGACAGTGCCAAGCCAATAACCGGAAGAAGTATCGGCTCTGCTATCACTGTAGTGAAATTCAATACGGTTTGAGGCAGCCACCCCATCGTTGCTCGCATACTCTATGCGATTAATCAGGTGCTCCCCTTTTGCTACATCTTTTTGGTAGTGATAAGAAATCGTGTTACCGACACTGTCACTGAAAGTCGACTGGGCCCACATCAACTTCACTGCACTATTCCTGCCAACACCAGTCAAATAGCTGTCAGTCGTTACACCATAATAGGAGATTGAGCCATCCTTACGGCGCACCTCAAAATAGTCCGGGCCATTACGGTCTCCGAACTGTGTTACCAGTGTGAATGAGTCCACCGCTGTTCGATATTCGGTGCCAGCTTCACCGTAAGCCCCAGAGGTTGCCACCAGTCGCTGGCCATCCAGACAAAAGCGGTCTCCCAATCCAAGCGAAAGGTCATTATCAAACCCATCTTGTTCCCGCGTCATTCGGCAGCGAATAATGGTTGAAAGGCCCGAGATACCCCAGCCTACACCAGCAGGTCCATTACCACCCGATCCCGCGTAACTGAGCGCAATTTTCGGAGCAACATCACCGGAAGCTGGCCCGGTAAGAATCGGTATTGAATAGGATGGCGTTCCCGATTCTGTCACTCTGAATTGCCCGGCGGTTTCACCCACCAAGTCAGAAGCCACCACCTCTGAACTCGCTGCTGAAGGGATATTGATTGCTGACGGTGCCTCCCCCGATGGAAGGGGGCTTGGGTTCTGGTTATTAACAACCTTCACCGGTTGCGATTCGGTCGGACCATTACAAACTTCGAAATCGCCCTGTTTATTACAGGCCCAAACCCGGAATTTATATTGGCCGTTCTCAAGACCGGCGATGGCGGTCGTATTACCGGCGCCTCGGTAGCTGAGAATAGCTTGGTCTAAAACCTGAGGATCAACCTGCTGACCGCTGGATATACTATCGTTCGTCCAGGCAGTTTGCCCTGAATCTACATCGTAACTGCCCTGCTCCAGATAAAACTGTACGACTCTATTAGCTGGATTACTCCAGATCACTTCCACTTTGCCATCGTAGATCACCGCTGGGGTCGCACTAATGGACTCTATAGATCCCGGCCTATGGGCCACGTGTAGTGATTCGGCCGAGGAATAGCCGGAACAGGCTCTAGGGTTACAAGCTTCAACCTGGTAACTGTGAGTGCCATCATCCTTGCCGTTAACCGTATAGGTCGTCGAGGAGGAGTCACCGTCCTCTCCCAGAACAACCTTGCCATTTTCCTTGAGCACAAAGGTTCCATGGGGAGCATCCAGGTACTGACCCACTTGATAGCGCCAGGAAACGCTGTAGTTGCCCGAAGTACTATTTTCAAGTGGTTCAATTGTTGGGGCACTCGGTAGTGGCACATGCCACACCTGAACTTTTACGGTATCACTCCAGGCGCTCAAATCGCAGTCAAAATAGCTATTACAGCCGCGAACACGATAGTAATAGGTTCCATCCTCTTTTCCGCTAAATGATGCCCCAAGGGTCTGGGTCACGGCGCTGTTAAAGTCGCCCGTGGCAGACTCCTGATATTCCCAGTATTCAATAAAGTCCCCTGGGTTTTCGGCAATCTGAAAAGAGTAATTTCCGTCCCAATCATATCCTTTATAGTCAGTCTCTCCGTGTTCAAGGCTAACTATCGCTTTAACCGGAGGATAGATAATCCTACCGTAGACACGCTCTTCGCCTCCAAGAGGCAGTGATACCCACTCCGAATTTTCATTAGCCTGGGCATGGGCAGCTTCAAGGTGGAAAGAAATTTGTCCTGGTTTTAAAAAAGGGCCAACCTGACATCCACCTTCAGCGCCCTCGCACATGTAGTTAGAGCCATTTTTTACTTGGCTGGATACCACTCGAACCTTGGCCGTACCGCCGCCAAAACTCCAACTGAGGCTGAACTTACCATCGGTAGAAATACTCGGAGAAAGGAACAACAGTGGGTGCTGGTAAGTCAACGAGGTACGCCAACCACTGCATGCCCTCCCCGCAGGCTCCACATTGCATGACTTGACTCTAAAGACGTAACGGCCTGCACTAACGCCTGCGACTGTCGCCGTTAAAGCACTTCCGCGATACTGTTCTTCCCAGGCACCATCAGCCGTTTCTAATTCGAGTACAAACTCGTCGTTGTTACCCTCTCCCGCTTCCCAGTAAACCGAGATTTCATCCGCGCTAGAGCCAGCCTCGACTTCAATAGTGCGCGGAACAGCAGGTGCTAGTATCACGTCTACGAAGGATGTAACCCCCGCGGTAGAACAATCGCCACTGATACAGCCTCGCACCTGGTACCCATAACGGCCAGACTCTGATTGAGTCACGGTAACGCTATTGGTATTGATATCCTGCCAAGGGCCAGCGTTAACCCGGTATTGGTAGTGATCAATCGTAAACGGCGCGGGATCCCAAGAGACGGCATATTGGCCATTCGTACTGACTTCGGGATTGATAGCGGCTGTGCGAGCATTCAAGCGCTTGACAACTTTACTGCCCAGAGTCCCGGTGCAACCATAAATTATTGCTCCATCGCTATGGCAGTGCTCCAGTAGATATTGATACTCTCCCTCTCCTCGATCTTCAATCGGGCCACCGATCGACTCCTGGGTTGGCAACCTGAGATAAGCACGATAAGCCGTTTCCCCCGGCCCCCGTTCACTGATGCGCACAGAGTCCGCTAAATTTGTCCAGAACAATGTGTAATCTGTCGCTAAAACAGGGCCAGAAATACTGGAGTTCGAAGCGCCTCCATCATAAACAATCTCTGCAGAGGCTGAGTAAGCTGAGCAGGCAAAATCATTACACGCTCTCACTTGGTAATACCAAGTACCAGTCCTTAAATCACTATCAGGATAAAAAGTCTTATTGGCGGAATACACCAGCTCCCAAGGACCATCAAAAACCTTTCTTCTTAACTGGTAGGCACTAATCGCTCCAGCAGGCTGGCTCCAGCTAACGACGTTTGACCCACCACTACTCATCGTTGGAATTCCAGGGGTGCCCGGAGGTGTTCGTACTTTCAGCTCTTTACTTTCAGAGCTCGTGTTACAAGACCAATCGTATCCATTACAGGCAAGCACTCTAAACTTCCACTCGCCATCAGTTAAACCCTTAACAGACTCACTGAGATCCGTTTGTGAGGTCCCAATACGCAACCAGGAGCCACTATTTTGCTTTTCTTTTTCGAGATAATAATAAGTGGCATTACCTGAAGGCTTAGCCCAAGTAAGGTTGACTTCGCCATTGCTACTCTGCGTTGAGGAAAGCGTGGGGGCTTGAGCACTGCCCGGCACCTTGCGATAGAGCATCACATTACTGGCGCTACTGTAATTACCACAGTTATATTCTGGAGAGGCGCCACCGCCTTCACTGAACACCATGCAGGATTTTAAAGAGTATGTGTACTGCCCATCACTCGACGGAGCACTAATCTCTATACGAGTAGTCGGCCCTTTTACCTCCCAGGTGCGCCCACTTTGGTTCTCCTTCAAAAAGAAGGCATTACCGACCCGGGATGACCAAGTGATTGCAACCTTTGAAGCGGCGTGTGTTGAGGGGGCTGTCGGTGCAGTACCTGCTGAAGGGTAGTTCACAGCTGTCTGTTTCTGTCCACCCGTTGTACAAGACCAACTATAGGTGTTACAGGCTCTTACTTTATATAAATAAGTGCCCTGGCCCTTATCTTTTACCGAGAAGCTGCGCGAGGTGCCGGTGTTATGACTTGTCCAACTGGAACCATTGTTACTACTCTCAAGCAGCTCATAATAGGAAACTGTGCCGGAAGCCGCTGACCAGCTAATACTATAATAACCATTCAGGCTAGTTGTTGGGTTGTTTGGTGTTCCTGGTGTGCCAGGCCTTCGTCTTACCGTAAGGGTATTCCCACCATATCTCCAACCACCGCATCCTGAAGCGTTACAGGCCCTAACAGCATAGTTATAAACAGCATCAGTCCGTCCACTTAGCCACTTGCTCCTTGCTGTACCAGAATAAACTGCCACGTATGAGCCTGAGTTTTTCTTTTCTCTCAATTCATATCGAGAAACAATGCCACTAGCAGTACCCCAGGAAATTGTAAACTCACCATTATTATCGGTTTTGGGTATTGAAACTGAACTGGGAATACCAGGCACAGGTACCTTTACTGTTACGCTAACATCACCTAGCGATGACAGCCCACCAGCTACCCACTCCTGGATAATTGGGTTCCAAACTTCGCTATAAACTGCGGTAACTGAGTAAGTGTATGTTCCATTTTCTGTATGAGAGAAGGTCCTACTAGTAACGTTTGATACATGATAGGTACCAATTAGTGTCGATCCCCTTCGGACATTGATCGAATAGTATTCAGCTGATGAGTTATAGGACCAACTAATCTTATGTGTGCCTGTAGAGCTGGTTGTGCTTGTATAAACTGCTGCATTAGCGGAACCTCCCCCCAAAAAGAAAAAAATCAGAATTACCACAGAAGCAACTATTGTTGCTCGCATTGGCTTAATACCAGTAGAGGCAGACGGACCAGCTACCTTCTGTATAGGACTTTTCGCCTCACTGAACAGATAAAAACCCAAATACGGCAGGAGCAAACAAAGGCTTAGAAACATCAAAGAAATACTCAACATGAGATCAAGAAAACGAAACGGAATAGGTTTGGTCTATTGCTCTACAAGGAAATACATCCATACGGAGGGCTAGCAGTAAATAATATAAAGTACGTCTTCATATTTTAATTCACTGCATGCACTATCTTCCATCCACATATGTAAACAAAAGAAAAGATATACATCTTAGACTGGCAGGACAGGTAGATACTTTGTGTTACTTGAGTGATCTAATATCTCGATAAAAGAAGAAATAGAATATAAACAGACATGTAAAAACCGCACTCTCACTCTCAAAATGTTGAGAGCACGATAATCTTAAAATACCAACCAGGCCCCTTATCTCCCTCAAAAAACTGCCCCGAAATGTCTTTAACTCCAATGTACACGGCAACCCCCTGATAAAAACCAGCTTCAGTCAGTCCTCATCACGCTTATTTTCTTTAGGCTTTCCAAAGCCAGTGAAACAAATTTTTATAGCAACGCGCCATTAAGAAAAATTAACCAGCACTAGGAGCAACTTCAAAATAATAAGGAGTAGTGAAGTTTTTCCTCCGGAAACAATAATTTAAAAAGAGAACGTCATCGACACCTTACAAGACTATTTTACAAGCACGGCTAATTCAGCATCGCTTTATATCCCAACTACAGATCAATGGGAGCAGCGGATAAAACGAAGGTCCAAATATAGAATCCAACAAGCAGAATTTTCGAAGAACAGTACAAACCTTAGGACCTGGGAGTAAAGGGGTAACAATTTGGGGAGGCCAGATTGGGCAGGCTAAAGTGAGTTCTCGGCCTTCTCTCTTCGGATACCGATAAAACCTTTAGTGTCCGTTGGTGGGCTTTATACCAGCTTCCAGCCTAAAAGAGCTTTTCATATAAATCGGTGAGTCAGAGTGGGCTAAACTTGCTTGGTGTCAATGCCAGTTACTGTAACGCCCTTCACCACTTCAAGCACAATCAGTCTTCTAGTGATAGTGCTTTGTCATTGGCAGCAGCCTTATGAAACCCTCCTTCCGAGTGTTCTGCCAATGTCCGCTTGCGACCCTTGCCCATAAAGGCCCCATCATACGTCGGTCAAACGTAGTTTGGAGATAGTTACGATAGCGGAGAGAACCAGTGAATTTAACCGATGTTACTGACAGGTTAGTACTCTTTGAGTTTTCTAGACATAAATGAAGACAACCGGCAGCCCTAAGGCTGCCGGCGGAGGGTATGGGTCAGGCCAACTCGCCGATCACACCGCGCAGTTTATCCACAATCGCATCGATCTCGTGTTTTTCGATAATCAGCGGTGGGGACATACACAGGGCATCGCCGATACCACGCGCCATTACCCCAGATTCCCAGGCCATAAGGGAAGCCTTGCCTCCGAACTTACCTTTGAGGTTTTCAGGGGCACGTAGCTCGATAGCACCAACCAGGCCGTAGTTACGCACATCGATCACATTGTCCATATCCGCCAGGCTGTGCAGGGCATTTTCCCAGTGCTGCCCGATTTCACCAGACGCGCGCGTGAGCAGACCTTCGCGCTCGTAAATATCCAGAGTCGCCATACCCGCAGCGCAGGCCACTGGATGTGCGGAATAGGTGTAACCGTGGAAAAATTCCACCATACCTTCGGCGGCTGCATTCATAACGGTGTTATGAATTTCGTCTTTTACAAACACCGCACTCAAAGGCACCGCCGCATTGGTAATACCTTTCGCGGAGGTGATCATATCCGGAGTCACATCGAACTCGATAGAAGCGAAAGCGGAACCGGTGCGGCCCCAACCGGAAATCACCTCATCGAAAATCAGCAGCAGATCGTGCTTGTCACAGATCTCGCGCAGGCGCTTCAGGTAACCTTTGGGTGGCAGTACTACACCACCGGCACCGGCAAACGGCTCGACAATGACTGCAGCAATTTGATCGGCACCGTGGAAAGCCACCAGGCGTTCCAGGTCTTCCGCAAGCTCTATACCATGCTCCGGCAAGCCGCGACTAAAGGCGTTGCGCTCGATATCCAGAGTGTGACGCATATGGTTCGCTTTCACCGGCTGGCCAAAGCCCTGGTAATTGGGAGCGATACCACCCACGGAAATACCGCCAAAGTTCACCCCGTGGTAGCCCTTTTCGCGACCGATAAACATGGTGCGAGTGCCCTTGCCACGCGCACGCTGGTATTGCAGAGCAATTTTCAGCGCGGTCTCTACGGCCTCGGAACCGGAGTTACCAAAAAATACATGGTCCAGGCCATCGGGAGTGTGCTTCACCAAGCGCTCGGAGTATTCAAAGCCCAACTCGTGACCAAAATTGAAGATGGAGCTGTAATCCAGGGTTTTCGCCTGGTGATAAATGGCTTCGGCAATTTCTGTGCGGCCGTGACCGGCATTACTGCACCAGAGACCGGCGGTGGCATCAATAATCTGGCGACCACCTTTTTCGGTGAGGTAGATACCCTCGGCGCGCTCAACAATCCGCGGGGCAGATTTAAAGGTGCGGTTGGGGGTAAAGGGCATCCAGAAAGCGTTGGTTGGCATTTCAGACATAAACTATATCTCCGCAAGTTCCCTGAAACTTCAAAATATTTGCTTTGGGGAGCCAGCGACTCCCACGAATTTTTTCAGGCGCTTGTGCAATCTCAGACAAGCGCACGGCACTGCCGTTCGAAACTAAAAATCAGGCGCCGAAGCAGCAGTATTTGGTTTCGTAGAATTCGGCCATGCCTTCGACACCGCCCTCGCGGCCGATACCGGATTCTTTGTTGCCGCCAAAAGGCGCTACGGTGGTGGAGAATACCCCGGTGTTACAGGCAATCATGCCGTAATCCAGCGCTTCCACCACACGGTTCGCGCGGCGAATGTTCTCGCTCATCACATAGGCAGCCAAACCGTAAGGGGTATCGTTGGCACGGCGAATCACATCGGCTTCATCGGTGAACTTCTGTACTGCGGCGATGGGACCAAAGTTCTCCTCCTGAGCCACCCGCATAGCATCCGTGACACCGGTCAGCAGGGTGGGAGCGAAATAGTTTTCTCCATTGGGCAGCTGCTCACCGCCAATCTCGATTTTCGCCCCGGCTTCTACCGCATCCTGTACCAGGTCCTGTACCCGCTCCACCGCGCGGCGATAAATCATCGGCCCCATGCTGACACCTTCTTCGGAGCCATGGCCGATTTTCAGTGCGGCCACTTCGGCACGCAGCTTTTCCACAAACTCATCGTGTACCGACTCGTGCACATAAATGCGATTGGTGGCCACACACACCTGGCCGGCGTTGCGGAATTTGGTCGCCACGCAGGCCTGCACCGCCGTCTCCATATCCGCATCGTCGAATACGATAAAGGGGGCATTGCCGCCTAGTTCCATGGACATCTTCTTCACGGTACTGGCGCACTGCGCCATCAGCAGCTTGCCCACGGCGGTGGAGCCGGTGAAGGTAAATTTAGCCACGCGCGGGTCCTGGGTCAGTACCTTGCCGATGCCCGGTGAATCGCTGCCGGTCACCACATTGATGGTGCCTCTGGGAAGACCCGCCTCCTCTGCCAGCTGGCACAACGCCAATGCGGACAGTGGAGTCTCTAGTGCCGGCTTGATCACCACAGTACAGCCGGCTGCCAGCGCCGGTGCCGCCTTACGGGTAATCATGGCGTTGGGGAAGTTCCAGGGGGTGATGCAGGTCACCACACCCACCGGCTGGCGGATGGTGCTCAGGCGCATCGCCGGATTGTGGGTAGGGATCGTCTGGCCGTAGGCTCGGCGACACTCTTCAGCAAACCACTCGATAAAAGAGGCGCCATAAATAATTTCCCCCTTGGCCTCCGCCAGCGGCTTGCCCTGCTCGAAAGTGAGGAGACGCGCTAAATCATCGCTGTTATCCATAATCAACTGGTACCAGCGCTTGAGGATGGCGGCACGTTCGCCGGCGGTGCGGCGGCTCCACTCCGGGAATGCGGCGCTGGCTGCGGCTACCGCCGCCTCTGCATCCTCCGCTGAACCATCGGCCACTAAGCCCAGTACTTCGCCATTGGCCGGATCGCACACCTCTGCGGTGCCCGCAGCATCCCGCCACTCTCCATCGATATAGTTCTGAGACTTCAACAGGTTTGGATTCGCCAGTTCCACCGGAAAACTCCTGATAATTTACTGTTATTAATGGTATTGCGGCGATTCTGGCCGCAGCAGCCCAGGGAGAATAGTAGTATTTTTCGAACTAAAGTTTATATTTATCAAACTTAAGGGTGAAGTGGCTTGTCCACTCCAATCCCCACTCCGCTGGCAGTGCCTAAGCTACGGCAAACTAACTCAAATAACACGGGATAAATCGGCAGATGGGCAAGACAAAAAGCGCCTTGGGCGGGCGCCTCAGCGATATAGACCTTCGCCTGTTGCGCGTTTTCCGTGAAGTGGTGCGCGCCGGTGGCCTGGCGCCTGCAGAGGTAGCGCTCAATATCGGCCGCTCCACCATTAGCGTACATATTTCCGACCTGGAAGCCCGCCTGGGTATGCAATTGTGCCTGCGCTCCCGCGGTCGTGCCGACTTCAAACTGACACCCGAGGGGGAGTCACTCTTCGAGGCCATCCTCGAATTGGATGGCCATCTGGAGGCCTTTAAAAGCCAGGTGAATGCCATTCAGTCTCACCTCACCGGAAATCTGCGTCTGGTTATGCCAGACGATGTGCTGGAGATACCACAACTGGATCTACCGGCAACCATTGCCCACCTTCGCCAACAGGCCCCCCAGCTACACCTGGAGGTACAACTTGCCGCACCCCAGGAACTGGAGCTGGAGATACTCGCCGGCCGCGCCGATGTGGGGATTAACCCCTTGCACACACGTCGACCAGGCTTGGAATACCAGCCGCTATTCCACCACCAATCCACACTCTACTGTGGCGCCCAACACCCATGTGCCCAAGCGGATCAGGTCAGCGAGGAATTACTTACTCAGCAGGAACTGGCAGCCCCCAGTCATGCCGTGCTCTCTGGCGCGGCTCACCTTTACCGATTATTTCCCAACCGTTCCACCGCTAACCACATGGCCGCAAGGCTCGCGATGATTCTATCCGGCTGTTTTGTGGGCTTTCTACCGGATTATCTCGCACAAAAATATGTGGCGTGCGGCAAACTGAAGCCGCTACTGGCCGAGCGTTTTCACTACCGCATTCAGAATGCTGCCACTTTTAAAAAGAATGCAGCAGACCATCCGGCCGTGCAGCTATTTTTGCGGGCTTTAGTAATTAAAAACTAACTATCGGCAAAGCCACAGTAGCCTAAATTGGTCTAGGTTACTGCTTCCCAGACGAAAGACCTATAAGCCATTAATGACAGACAATAAACCCAAAGGTTTGCACTGTTATAAAAATGCAGCATATATACAATGACTGCGTGTCAGAATGAATCACATGGAAGCTTTATGATCGACTTTGAAAATTCACCCATATTCAAACTGAAGCCTATTGATATCTCCGAGGCTAGAGATGATTTCAATAAATTTTTAATTGAAGGTGAATCTATCTTCGCAGGGTTCAAAACCATTCGCGATCAGGTGGTTTTTACCAACAAAAGAATTATCGCAGCCAACGTCCAGGGAATTACCGGCTCCAAGGTCGACTACACATCACTGCCCTACAGTAAAATACAGGCGTTTTCTGTAGAAAGCTCTGGCACCTTTGACCTGGACTGTGAAATCGTGGTGTATCTCAGCGAGGTGGGAAAGGTCAAATTTGAAATCAAAGGGTCTTTTGATCTTATCCAATTTAATCAATATATCAGTAAGTATGTACTGGCTTAACAATATTGAAGGACGTCACAATTTAGGCCTTCATTTTTAATGTTAAGTCGGTATATTTAAGCCACCACAGATTTTATACACAAGAGAGGGAAGTTCATGTCACACATGTGGTTAGAAAGTTTGATTACCGAGAATGCACAGCAAGGGTTTGAATTGGCCATGAAACTATCCAGAATGGGAGTGAAATACACCCAACCTTCGGATGAGGTCAGAGGCAAGTTGAGAGCTTCCTACGAGGAAAACGCAGATAGCTTGATCGCCTCATCCCAGGTAGTTGCCATCAACTTTCAGACAGTAGCTGCCGCCAATAACTACTGGCGCGGTTAAGAGATTTCAGCGCTTTACATTGAATTTGAAAATTAGCTAAAAGTTCTGTAAAGCGCCTCTCCCCTCCCTCACCATAAATATCCAGTCAAGCTTTACCTAAATAAAACCTGCCTCCCTGGCTGATATTCAACAGAATTCACTATAAACATCAAGAAACACCAGCATCCCCAATTTTTCAATCTATATTGCAACTATTCTTTCTTTTGGATGCCCGTGGCAGAGAAACCTTGATCTAGACATTGGTATAGATATCGATAAAGGTAAGGCTCAATTGAGCGGATCGCATTGCCATTGGTACCTATCTCCTTTTGGAATATGGAGTGGTAATAGACATGAGTGAGCAAGAAGAGCGACTTGTTACGGTCTGGGAAACCCATACAGCAGCTGAGTTTGAGCTAAAGGATGCTGATGCTGCTATCGCCACTATGACCGACAACCCTGTTTTAATCCACGTCCCGGTAAACACAGGTGCAACCGGAAAGGAACCCCTGAGGAACTTCTATCGGGATATTTTTATACCGCAGATGCCGGCCGATGTTAGCCTGGAGCTACTGACTCGCACAGTAGGAAAACACAAAGTTATCGATGAGTTTATCCTGCATTTGACACACTCCCTGCGTATGGATTGGTTCGCTCCAGGTATCGAAGCCACGGGAAGGAAACTGTCTGTTCCCCATGTTGCAGTAATTGACTTTGACGGCGATAAGATCAGCTCAGAACATATCTATTGGGATCAAGCCACTGTACTTAAACAAATGGGATTTTTGGATAACCAACTGCCAATTATTGGCAATAGTCAATGCGAGCGGTTACTGAATGCCAATGCCCCAGCCAACGAACTCATCCCATAAAGTATAAAAGCTAATAGACGGTAATCCTTAGCAGTATTGGGCTTTCTTCTAGTGCGCTCACCTTTCTTTCGCCAGCCGGTGAGATTGACCACTCTATGCCAGCCATTGTGCTTCCTTCAAATTTATGCCCTGATGCATCTATAGAAGCTCTCTACCGCGTCAGAGTGGTATGGGCATATTAAAAGGGGAAGATATCGCCTTTCTAGGTGCCGCCTGGCAAGGTTTTAGCCCTGGTACCTGAACAGCAACTGCATTAAGTCCCCACAATAACTCTCGAGGAAGTAAGTGTGCGAACCCTGGGCAATTTCTTATGGTTTATTCTTGGCGGAGTCTTTATGGGCCTTTGCTGGTGGTTTTTTGCACTAATCGCTTTTGTCAGCATTATCGGTATTCCCTGGGGTAGGGCCTGCTTTGTAATGGGCAAGTTCTCATTCTTTCCCTTTGGACGTGAGGCTATTTCACGCAAGGAGCTGACCCTAAACGAAGATATTGGGACCAGTGGACTTGGCTTGATCGGCAATATCATATGGTTCCTATTTGCCGGAATTTGGCTGGCGGTTGGTCATTTGGTACATGCTATTGCCTGCTTTGTAACCATCATTGGTATCCCTTTCGCTATTCAACACTTAAAGCTTGCAGGCATATCCTTATCACCAATTGGAAAAACAATTGTAGTGACAGAAGTAGCCCAAGCTGCAAGGATGAAAAATGCTGAGACGATAGTTTCAAGAATGAGAGGAAACATCTAGCCATTTAAGAATAAGGCCTTTCTGATAAATAGTTTCAATGAGACAAGGTGATCAATGAAGCTTTAAACCATTAATACCAGATAGCTTTATTTAAATAGTAGACAATAAATTTATTGATACTGCATCTCCCTGTGATTCTACAGCGTCTAATAGTGAGTAACATAACAACCGTCACTCATTTTAATGAACACAGGGAGTATAATAATGAGAAAGCTTACCTTAATTTTAGCTGGTACATTTGCTTTAGCTGCCAACTCTATTGGCTACGCCACTGAAAAACCCGTAATACCAGAACAGGACACACCAGCAGCCCAAGTAATGCTATTTGGTGTTTTTCATTTTCATAATCCTGGATTGGATTCAGTAAAGTCAGAGGTAATCAACGTACTTACTCCCAATAACCAGCGCTATTTGGAGCAACTTACTAGCAAGCTTGCAGATGAGGGGCCCACCCACGTATTAATTGAATGCCCGCCGACATATCAAAAAACAATAAATCGCAAGTTCAATTCTTATAAAAATGGCAACCATGACCTCAGCGTAAATGAGAATCAGCAACTGGGATTTCGTATAGCGGAAAAAGCGGGACTGGACAAGGTACTTTGTTATGACGAAAGAAATGTTCATTGGAAAGGTGCTGAACTAAGAGATTATATGACCAAAGAAACACCGGAGAGAAAAAGAACTCATGACAAACTTATAGAGAAGATCGGCAAGGATACATCTCTCAGGCACAGCACTTTATCTTTAGGTCAATTACTGCAATTCCATAATAGCTCAAAGGAAGATCTAGATAATATGAATCTCTATATTATGGAAAATGATATAGGTGCAGGTAAAGGTTTTATTGGGGCCGATGCAGCAGCAAGCTGGTGGCACCGTAATTTCCGGATGTACGCTAATATACAGGCCAAAGCCCAGCCAGGAACTAAAGTAATTGCTATCGGTGGCTCAGGTCATACTGCTATCCTAAAGACCCTTCTAGAGGTTGATAAAAGTCGCCGGGCGTGGGATATCAATAATTACCTCTAGAATTCCTACCCGGCTTATTTATCACTAACAATTGAGAGTAATACTCATTCCAATCCATACCCTTGGATATCACACTACTTATAGTGCGATATCCAAGCTTAGCAAAAAATAAACACACAAGAAATTTTAACTTTAGCTTTCCCTCCCTAACTACGTGTAAGATAGTTTATTTTCAGCTCAGGAATTACCATACAAAAACAAGATTACATCCACCTTAATAATCATACCTATGATTTTGCTATCAATATTTCTATCTAGCTTTTGGAATAAATTCTTTCTCTAGAGCACTCCGATCCCACCCTCCAGTGCTCGCTGCAGCTTCATAGGTACTCTGCAGAAAAGCCAATAATGTTTCATCTGGTGCAGTAGACTTCCTCACCTCATCATAAGGAAGGATAAATTCAGACAGCTCCTTTGAATAAAATGCAGAATCCGGACTAACCTCTTGACCCGAAAATTTATCAGATGCAGGATACGTATAAGAATAAAATGCAGCATCTTTATAACCTCCTCCGCCGGGCCAAAACCCAGCACTACTGACTTCATGAGAATATGCCTCTTGAGCAGCCCAGTCAGGGAAATTTGGAACGCTTCCAGGATGCAGAGGTGCCTCTCTGCCAGAGAAACGTGTAACCGCTAAATCAAAACTTCCCCAGAAAAAATGTACAGGACTGCATTTCCCTATAAAACGGGAACGAAACTCTTTAAAAACTCTATCTATTTGCATTAGCGCCTGCCAAAAACGGGTTGCAAACCTTGAGTCATAATGACAATGATTCCTATCCTCTTCAAAGGGGATACTATTGGCAATCTCACTAGGTGTGGTATAGATTTCAACTAAAAGACCAAGATCCCTCATTACATTTATAACCGCCATATAGAAATCGGCAACGCACATTGGCGTTAACGGTATGATACGCCTACCACCATCACTGACCAATATTGAAAGTTGATGCTCAAGAAGATCAAATTCAATAGAAAAAGCTCTTCCACCATAGGGGATCAGAGAGGTATTCAATCCCCTTGCTGATATATAAAAAGGCACATGCCAGGAGTGATTTGTCCAAGGTGTCTGAACCAAGCGAATCTTACCAATGATCTGTGTCCACAGATGTAATGTGGCCACTGTGTCTGACCAATCTTGAAAGTGAAGTTCAGGCCAATCTGAATTCTTAGAACGATTTGAAGGCATCTTCATATTTCACTCCGATCACTCACAACAAATAAAATAAAAGGCTACTGCCTCAGCAAAAAAATAAGCAGTATTCGGAAAAATCCACAACAGTAACATTATCGACACCAAATGATTCTCTACATGCCAACATAACTTATAAATACATTATTAGTGTCACCAAGCAAATTCCCACGCCTTTGACTTGCAAACTACACTCTTCAGTCGAGAAACTAATAAGTTAATCGCGTTACCCCAAACATACCAACTCTAAACAACTGAATACCTGTCACGCATGAGCCGCAAAAGCCATACTGTTCTATTAGTCCCCGGGATTTTTGACCGGGGTACCTCTCTGTTAAAAATGCAACGTATACTTTCTGAGGCAGGCTATAACACATATTACATTCACTTGCGTTACAACTCAGGTTGGCACGGTATGGAGCATTTATCCGCTCAATTAATGGCAAAGATGGAGAATATTCTTAAGGGAGAGGAGACTTGTACGTTGATAGGATTTAGCATGGGGGGAATTGTCGCGCGCTATTACCTACAAGCCATGAGCGGTATTGATAAGGTGCATAAATTTATCTCTATTGCCTCTCCACACCATGGTAGCTATTGGGCAAATTTTCTGCCATATAAAGGAGGGAAACAGCTGCGCGTGGGTAGTGACTTCTTAAAATCTTTAAACAAGTCAATACACCTCTTGGAACAAACCCAACCTGTCTCAATTTGGACCAAATACGACATCACCATAATGCCACACAGCAGCGCCCAGCTGGGAATTGGTGTATCTTATGAGGTTCCGGTTATCTTACACAGATTAATGCCAATGAGTACTAAAGTTATTTCATTGATGAAAAATGAAGTCATAACAGGTATGGAATAAATATATTTTATGAATAGCCTCATTAAGAAATTCTAAATGCTTAATATGCCTAGCCTACTTTCACAGGCAATTAACTATGAGTAATTCAGATAAAGAGACCGCCAAGCCAGAAAGTGCCATCCAGAATTATTACCGTAAATTCGAAAGCTTTATTGCACTACTTCTCACCTTTATCATTATTGTAATTGTTATTATCGCCATTAGTCGTCTTGCCTATTCTGTATACTCCATGCTATTGATCGGCATGAAAGATCCTCTTGATCACAAAGTATTCCAGACTATTTTCGGTGAGATTATTACCTTACTGATTGCACTGGAGTTCAGCCACACCCTGCAATATGTGGTAACCAAGCAGCAGAGTATTATTCAAACTACCGTTGTAGTCTTAATTGCTATACTGGCGCTTGCGCGTAAGTTTATAATTCTGGATCTGGATAAAGTCAGTGCGGGAGAATTAATCGGGCTGGCAGCTGCGACTCTAGCACTAGGATTAACCTACCTAATACTGAAAAACAAAAGAAGTAATTACTAAGTTTTACACTATATTAGTCACTTTAAATTGGGCGAAGTGCTGATTCACCATTCGCCCAATTAAGACTAGCTCTATATACTAGTTATCATTCTCACGTAATGCATGATGTAACCGCACCGGCTTTGTTTTGCGCTCTTTCTTACTACGTAGGCGCAAATTAAGCATCTCCACTGCCATCGAGAATGCCATGGCAAAATAGATATACCCCTTGGGTACATGCACATCAAAGCCCTCTACCACCAGGGTAAGTCCAACCATAATCAAAAATGCCAGCGCGAGAATCTTAACCGTGGGATGACGATCGACGAAGTCACCTATTGGTTTAGCGGCTACCAGCATAACCATTACTGCTAGGACAATGGCGACAGCCATAATTGAGATTTCATCTACCAGACCTACGGCAGTAATCACAGAATCGAGTGAAAATACGATGTCGAGAATGGCAATTTGCAGGAGCACCATGCCAAAACCGGCGGTCCCCAGTGAGGCCGAATCAGTCTCAGTACCCTCCAAGCTATTGTGTATTTCATGTGTGGCTTTAGCGATCAGGAACAAGCCGCCTCCCACTAAAATAATATCTCGGCCGGATATCTCCATTGAAAAAATACTAAACAGTGGCTCTACCAACCCCATAATCCAGACGATGGAAAACAATAATGCTAGGCGCATTACCATAGCGAGGGTCAGGCCAATAAAACGAGCCGGTTCCCGCTGATGGGGCGGAAGGCGCCCAACGAGAATAGAAATAAAAATAATATTATCGATACCCAGAACTATTTCCAGCGCTGCCAATGTAGCCAGAGCAACCCAGGCTTCCGGGCTGGCTATCCACTCGAACATAAAAATTCCTTATCCATTAATTATTCTGAAATGTTCTTCCCGTAACTAGAGGAGGCCAATATGGCACAGTCAGCGCCAAACTTTATCTTTTCTAGTCACCTGACTTCTCTACTAACTCAGTGTTCAGAAGAGAGTGTCAGGGAGTAGGCCATATTAAGCTACTCTATTCGCCTTGACGCAACCAGATCATGGCCTTATCTTCAGAATCAAATACCTTATACTCACCGCTGATAAACCAGCTCCCCACTTTACTAGCTATTTTCATCCAGCGCTTATCAGAGATTACCGCAATCCGATTAAACTCACGGCCATGAGATAACCCTAACTTTAAATCGTCCCAAGCAGCGCGCGGCTCCCAACCCTGTAACTCCTTGGCATCCATTAGACAATCAATCTTGGGGTTTTCTACACCGGCAATAGCGGAGTTGAGCATGGGTACCATGGTCTGGTAATCCTCATGCGTCAGTTTTCCGCGAGCTCGCAGAGTCAAAAAGAAGTGATTGCCTTGTTGCTCCAAACCGATAGAAACACCGTGAGGTTGATCGCTCATAGGTCACCCTTAACTGACGTTTTCTACACAGGATAAGTTAGCTTTCAATACACACTCTAAATAAACACTTAGAAGTCGTTGCGCCAAAAATTAATGCTTTATTTTTATCAGGCTAAGAACATTACTTCTGCTTGAAGGAATAAAATTTGGACACATGAAAATAGCTATTCTTCACAGGCTACCGGCCGTGATTTTCCGCATTGCCAACAATAGTCAAAGGCCGCCCCGTTCTCTTCACCACAGCTGGGGCAGGTCCAGCCTCTCTGTTCAGCTTCGGCATCCTGTAATAGCTGACAGGCCCGCTCATAATCTCGGTCTCGCTCCAACCAAAGTTCCGCCCAAGCTTGGTTCGGGGCCAGCTCTCCAGATGCACCCTGGGCAAATTCATTTTTCAGTTTGACCGCTATACCGGCAACTTCCAGGCGACTTTTAACCAGCTCCACCAAGAGGCGGTTTTCATGGGTATAAATGAGTTTCATGAGGTAAGAGGCCCTGTTCCAGAACCCCCAGAATACTCACAACCAGTAGATGAACCCGATAGATAAGCTCTATTCCTCTGTTGCAGCTGTGCAATCTACATGTCGACAATATTCTTCATGGGGTACCGTGATGATTTCCAGAACACTTTCTACGGTATTCAGTGCTGCCCGGCTATTAATAAGTACCCGCCCGGAACGACTGGCAATATATTCCAACACAGCCCTCCCCCTAGTACTTTTGTAAACCGCCAAAAGTTGCCCCTTTTCCACCGCATCGCCATGCCGGACAAATACTTCCATCCAATTGCCAATCAAACTGTGGACCTGTGTGGTGCGCATTGCCTGGGCATATATTCGCTCCACACTGACTAGCCCCGCAATCTCTCCAAACCTGGGGGCCTCCGCTGCCCGTAGAGGTGTTATTCCGCTGACAGCCAGGATAACGACAAACAGGCAGATTTTTCTCAAGCCAATTCTCCTCAAGCTGGTTTTTCCACAGACTCCAGCCCAGTTTATGGGCCATGTCGCCGAAGGCATTTTTAAAAGGCGATAACTTAGGTATAGCTGACTAAATAATTCACGCCAGATTGAATAGCTAGGTGACAGGAAAATAAAAGGGGTGATAAATAAACTAGCGAGGCAAAGAAAGGGCCACTATTTGTGGCCATTTTGTAAATTTATGCTACTAGGATGCAGGAAGAGTGAATCTAGCTGAGATCTATCCAAGTGGATTTTAATTCACAGTACTTATCCAAGGCGTGCAGGGACTTATCCCGGCCGTTGCCCGACTGTTTGAAGCCACCAAATGGGACAGTGATATCCCCGCCAAAGTAGTTATTGACCCACACAGAGCCCGCATAGATATCGCGGGCCATCCGATGGGCGCGGCCCAAGTTGTTGGTCCAGATACCTGCCGCCAGCCCGTAGATGGAATCATTGGCTATGGCGAGCGCCTCCTCCTCTGTTTCAAATTCGATCACCGACAGTACCGGGCCAAAAATCTCTTCGCGGGCGATGGTCATTTCGCCAGTCACATTGCGAAATACGGTCGGCTCATAATAGTAACCGCCAGTCACCTCATCCACCGGCTGACCACCACATACCAGCTGCGCGCCCTGCTCCAGGCCCTTGGCCACATAGAATTCAACCGTATCGAACTGACTGCGATCGATCAGCGCACCCATTGCGGTATTGGGATCTTGTGGGTGGCCGGGCTTAAAGCGCTCAGCAGCCTTGCTTACCTTTTGAATAAACTCATCAGCGATACTCTTTTCTACCAGCAGGCGTGAACCCGCAGTACAAGTTTCCCCCTGGTTATAGAAAATGGCCAGTGCTGCTGCATCGGCGGCCTTATCCAAGTCGGCATCAGCAAAGACAATATTCGGGCTCTTTCCACCCAACTCCAGGAAAGTACGCTTCAAGTTTGACTGACCGGAATACTCGGTGAGGGTCTTGCCTACTTCGGTGGAACCGGTGAAGGTGAGGCAGTCGATATCCATATGCAGGCCCAGCGCCTTACCCAAGCTACTACCTGGTCCCGGTAATACATTCAGTACGCCATCGGGCAGACCTGCTTTCTTGGCCAAACCAGCCAATTTAATCGCTGTCAGCGGGGTATTGGAGGCCGGCTTCAGAATCACACTATTGCCAGTGGCCAACGCCGGCCCCAACTTCCAAGCGGTGGTGGACAATGGGAAATTCCAGGGCACGATTGCCGCCACCACCCCCAGCGGCATGCGGGTTACCAGACCAAGCTCACCCGGGCCTGTAGGAGCAACTTCATCGTAGATCTTGTCGATGGCCTCACCACTCCAACGAATAGTGGTGGCTGCCCCGGGAACATCCACGGCCATGGTATCGCCAATGGGCTTACCCGCATCCAGGCTCTCCAACAGGGCAATTTCCACTAAGTGTTCTTCGATCAGTTCGGCAAATCGCACCAGAATTTTTTTGCGCTGCATCGGCGGCATTTTCGACCAGACACCGGACTCAAAAGTCTCGCGTGCCACATTGACTGCCAGATCGGCATCCTGTGGACCACAGCTGGCGATCTGCGCCAACTCTTCACCATTGGCGGGGTTATAGGTGGCACGAGTTTCCCCAGATAGAGCATCTACATACTCGCCATTGATAAATGCTCGGCCTTCAATCTTGAGTGAGGCCGCCAGAGCCTGCCACTCCTGCAGGTTTTGCGGGATATTATTTTCTTCTTTCATGGCACACCTCGTCTGAGACTATTAGTTTTTTCAGGTTATATCGAAAATGTGATCACAAATCAAAGGGGTTGCTGGCATCCGGCTTATTGTGGCTTGGCAAGTACATTAAGGGGCCCCAAGAGGCAGGCCCCTAAGTAGAATTACACGACCTCAGTCTCCACCTGTAACCAATCATCCTGTAACTGCATCATCAGCTTGTCGCCGTGATGCAGCTCACCGACGCCCGCTGGGGTACCAGTCAACACCACGTCGCCGGGTTCAAGAGTAAAGTAACTGCTGATATAGGCCACCAAATCGAGTATCGGGGTGAGCATATGCTCAGTTTTACCACACTGGCGTTGCTCGCCGTTTAGCCACAGCGAATAACTAAGCTTGTCCCAATCCGGCAACCAGTCCAATTTGACGAAAGAAGAAAGGGGGCAGGAACTATCAAAACCCTTGGCCTTTTCCCAGGGATGCCCGGCTTGCTTCAGTTGTGCCTGTAAATCACGCAGAGTGAGATCCAGCGAGAGACCCAGACCAGCAATTGCCGGGGGAACTTCTGTCGCATTGGCATCGGTCAATTTCTTACCGATCAGCAGTGCCAACTCACCCTCGAAGTGACAGCTGCCACGTCCCGTGGGCAGGTGAATAGGTTTGGCCATGTCTACTGCCGCAGTAGCCGGTTTGATAAACAGCAACGGCTCCTCAGGTACCGGATTATTCAACTCGGCGGCGTGGTCGGCATAGTTGCGCCCCACACAGATAATCTTGCCCAGCTTGTAAGGAACTTCACTGCCACAGGTAAATTGGTGTTGGTACATAAATAAATAAGATAGTTAGGATAGGAATTTCGAATAAAGCGATATAACCAGCATGTGCTATGATCGCGCCTTCGCCTGACTTCGGCACCTCTTAGAAGTGGCAAAGCACTTTTTACATCGCGTTACCCGCACTCAGTGAAGAGATAGTTTATGGCTCCGCACAATTCCGATCAAAGAAAGTCCCTACAAAAAGACAAGATTCGCATCCTGCTGCTGGAAGGTGTACACCAGTCGGCTATTGATCTGTTGGCCTCCCGTGGCTACACCAACGTTGAGTTTCTAAAAACTTCCCTGCCCGAAGATCAGTTGATCGAGAAGATCGCGGATGCCCACTTTATCGGTATTCGCTCCCGCACCCAGCTGACCCGCAAGGTGCTAGAAAATGCCCCAAAACTAGTTGCCGTTGGCTGTTTCTGTATCGGAACCAACCAAGTGGACCTGCAAGCGGCCACTGAGCTCGGTGTTGCCGTATTTAACGCGCCTTATTCCAATACCCGCAGCGTGGCGGAGCTGATTATCGCCGAGACCATCTTCATGCTGCGCGGTATCCCAGAGAAAAATGCCGTGTGCCATCGCGGTGGCTGGCTCAAATCTGCAGTGGGCTCCTTCGAAGCCCGCGGTAAAACCCTGGGTATTATCGGTTACGGTGCTATTGGCTCGCAGGTATCAGTCATGGCAGAGGCCATCGGTATGCGGGTGAAATTTTATGATGTCATCACCAAGCTACCGTTGGGCAACGCCAGCCAGGTAGGCTCCTTGCAGGAGTTACTGCGCGAGTCCGATGTCGTTTCCTTGCATGTACCCGAGCTGCCCTCTACCAAAATGATGATGGGTGCCGAAGAAATCGCACAAATGAAGCCCGGGGCCATACTGCTAAACGCCTCCCGTGGCACCGTGGTGAATATTGAAGCCCTGGCAGAAGCCCTCAATAGTAAGTACTTGGCCGGTGCCGCTATCGATGTATTCCCGGTAGAGCCACGCGGCAATGACGATGAATTTCTCTCCCCACTGCGCGGCATCGACAACGCCCTGCTGACTCCCCACGTCGGCGGCTCCACCATGGAAGCCCAGGAAAATATCGGCACCGAGGTGGCGGAAAAACTGGCGCACTACTCCGATAACGGTACCACCACCAGCTCTGTGAATTTCCCCGAGGTCGCACTGCCAGGACACGCCGGTACCCATCGCCTGCTGCATATCCACAAAAATGTCCCCGGTGTATTGAGTGCCATTAACCAGGTGTTCTCAGATAATGCCATCAACATCTCTGCCCAGTACCTGCAGACTAACGAGACAGTAGGTTATGTGGTGATTGATGTGGATGCGGCTTACTCGGACCTAGCGCTGGAAAAACTGAAGAATATCCCCGGCACCCTGCGCTGCCGCGTGTTGTTCTAGCTCCCTAGAAAGCCCTCTATGGACGGGCGTGCAACTCCTCTGCCACCCGTCTTTCTGCGCCCTCAGCTGATCGATAAAAGGATTGATCCACCATGGCGCTCACTTCTACAATAGCAGCTCCTATTCTGTTGGTTCAGTCCCACACGCACCCTCTCGCGTGACCGGGCCCAAGCCAACATCGCATTTTCCATAGCAGGTGTTCCCTTGCGCAACAACGATACCGCCACTACCGGCTTTCTCGCCGGCGTTGCCGCCTTCCTTATTTGGGGGCTGGCCCCAATTTACTTTAATCAGCTACAAGGCATTCCCGCAGCTGAGATCCTCGCCCACCGCAGTATCTGGTCCTTCGCGCTGGCGCTGCTGATTATGTTACTGCTGGGTAAATTGCCCGATCTTATCCGCACTCTGCGCGACCACAAGAAAATGCGGGTGTTGGCCCTTACTACCGCACTGATTGGCGGTAACTGGCTGGTATTTATTTGGGCTATTAACAATGGCCACCTGCTGGAAAGTAGTCTCGGCTACTACATCAACCCATTAATCAATATTGTCCTGGGGGTTTTATTCCTAGGAGAAAAATTGCGGCGCCTACAATGGTTGGCGGTGGCGCTTGCCGCCATAGGTATTGTCCACGAACTCTTGCAGTTCGGCCGTGTGCCGGTCATCGCCCTATTCCTGGCTGGGTCTTTCGCCCTCTATGGGCTTGCGCGCAAACGTGCGCCGGTGGAAAGCCTTACCGGACTGGCCATAGAGACCCTGTATATGTTGCCGGTAGCCTTGATCTACCTGCTTTGGAGCGCCAGCCCCACCAGTAACTTATTGAACAACGGCTGGGAACTAAACAGTCTGTTGGTGCTGGCCGGCCCCGTCACCCTAGTGCCACTGCTGTTATTCACTATTGCTGCGCGCAGGCTGAACTTGTCCACGGTGGGATTCCTACAGTACATCGGGCCCTCACTAATGCTGGTGGTCGCCACCCAAATGCTTGGTGAGCCATTTAGCGAGGGCAAACTCACTACCTTTATGTTTGTATGGATGGGTCTAGCGCTCTACTCAATGGATGCCCTGGCGCAAAGGCGCAAACTCCATTTGCAGGGCAAGGCCTCACTTTAAGGATAAGCTTCGCCAGCCCAGTGTGTGAAAATGGCGGCTACGGATAAGGATTAAGTACCGCCATGCACCAACCCCCTCGACTTTCAATCGATAAGTTGCCGCTTCCCGGCCGGCAGCAGTTACTTACGGTGCTAATCGCCATACTGGCTTGGACCCTGCTCCTAGGACTTTACTGGAAAGGTACTTATCCAGAACTGCTGGTGCGCACCAGCAGTTCCGCACTGGCCGCGCTGCTGTCTTACAGACTGTTGGAACATTGGCCCCAAAAGTTATCGCAATCATTACCGCGCTGGGCCCTTCAAGTTGTTGGGGTAGCTCTATCCATACCCTTGGCCTTACTGACCGTCTACATGGGCACAGCAGAAGAAGGTGGACCCTCATTTTGGCAAAACCACGACCAGCACCTGGGCTTTCTTGCCATTATGGTAACCGGTGTATTGTTTGCCCCCTGGATCGCCATGTCCGCCCTATTGCGCCAGCGAGATGAAATAGTACGCGAGCAGGCCAGACAATTTGAACGTACGCGGGGCGCACTGGAGCGGCAGGCACTGGATAGTCGCTTGCGATTGTTACAGTCCCAGGTAACGCCACACTTCCTTTTTAATACGCTCGCCAATGTGCGCGAGCTGGTGGATTCCGCCTCTCCACAGGCACCAGCACTACTGGACAGCCTGATCACCTATCTGCGTGCAACCATTCCACAGTTGGATTCAAGCCAGAGCACTCTTGGCCAAGAACTGTCCCTGGTCAAAGCTTACCTGTCCCTGATGAAAATGCGCATGCCCGATCGCCTGCATTTTTCTATCAATGCCGATGAAGAGGTTCACTCACTACCCTGCCCTTCTTTGGCATTATTGACCCTTGTTGAAAATGCCGTTCGCCATGGCATAGATCCCAGCGAAAGCGGCGGTGAAATAAAAATACGTGTACTCCTACATAAAGGTATGTGCAGGGTAAAAGTTCAAGATACCGGGGTGGGCATGCAAGGTAAAACCAGCGGAATGGGGACAGGACTTTCAACATTGCGAGAACGTTTACGCCTTACTTTTGGGGAAACGGCTTCGCTGGAATTATCGGCTCTACAACCTCGGGGAATGCTCGCAGAAATTCACTACCCTATCGCCAGGAAACAACACTTATGACACTGTGCACTGCTACCGCCCTGGTCGCCGATGATGAGCCCCTACTGCGTCAAGCCCTTATTCGCAAACTTGCCACCCAATGGCCCGAATTGGAAGTTGTGGCGGAGGCGCGCAATGGCCGAGAAACCATAGAGTTATTTGAACTCTACCAGCCGGATATTTGCTTTCTCGATATCCAAATGCCGGGTATTTTCGGCGTTGAGGCAGCACAGGAAATTGGCCGCCGCGCCCATTTGGTCTTTATTACCGCCTACGATCAATATGCCGTGAAGGCCTTCCAGCAAGGAGCCCTGGATTATCTGGTTAAGCCTGTGGAAAACGACCGACTAGCCAACACCGTGTCTCGCCTGCAAGAACGCCTGCAAATGACAAGCTCAGTAAAAAACAGCCTGCAGTCGTTGGAACAAATTAGCGAGCAGTTTCAAAAGACGCAACCAAGCACTTATTTGCGCTGGATTAAAGCCTCTATTGGAAAAACCCTGCATTTAATCGCAGTAGAGGATATCCACTATTTACGTTCCGATGAAAAATATACGCTAATAGCCTGGAGTGAATCACATGGGAAGACATCTGAAGCACTGATTAAAACGCCTCTAAAAGACCTTTCTGCCCAGCTGGACCCACAGCATTTCGTACAAGTACATCGCTCAGTAGTCGTTAACTTTAAAGCCATTCAACATGTCATCCGAGACGGAGATACAGCTCAAATACATTTAAAATATTGCCAGGAAGTTTTGCCTGTCAGCAGACGCTATATGCACTTATTTAAGCAAATGTAACCAAAGCAAAGACTGGTTTTATACCTCGGTAATTAAAAGAACTTAAAAAGATAAGATCTGAAGTCTAGGGATGAACAAAATGGAAGTTTTATAGATCCGGGCTTACTCTTGGTTTATCTCCAAGATCAACGATTGGCAAAAAAATGCTGAAAGTTTTCGCCAAACTTTTCCTGGCCATTCTACTCTTCTCAATTCTGTCTTCTCATTCGACAGCCAAACAACCTGAATCCCTTCGTCACTATCCTCCCTATGTGGAAGACGATGGCAAGATGCATATTTACTTCTGTGGCACCGGAACCCCGGACCCGGCCTATCAATGGCTGCGCCACCCTGCCTGTGTAGCAATACGCAGTAGTGGAAAATTATTCCTAGTTGATGCGGGTGAAGGTACGACAGCGCGTATCGGCCAGCTGGATCTTAACTTGGCTCAAGTGGACCCTATATTTATTACTCACTGGCACTCCGATCATTTTGGGGGTCTGGCAATGGTGATTAATGAATCCTGGTTTGTAGGCGCCAGCAAACCGATCAACGTTTATGGGCCCTACGGTATTTTCAACATTATGGAGGGGGTCAGGAAGAGTTTTGGACCCGATATTCTCTTTAGATCAGCAAATAGACAAGGGATACTCGATCCCGTTCTAGCTGTTGCCACTCCACACCTAATAAACATTGCCGGAGATCGATCGGAAGTTATCCAGGAAGTCTGGTACCATGGAAACACTACGGTTTCTGTCTTTGCCGTGCATCATGAACCCGTATTTCCGGCATTTGGCTATGAGATACGTTTCGGTCCTTGTAAAGTCATTATCACCGGAGATACCCATGTATTCGATGGCCTGGAAAATATTGAACGTGACGCGGATTTATTAATTTCTGAAGCCCTCAGCTATGCTCAATACATTAGTAAACTCAAGCAAACTGGGAACAATCGCAGGGCACGACTTCGCTATGAAAAAGCGGATCAAATCATTCATTATCACTCTAACACCCTGGATATTGCCAAAATGGCAACTAAAGCTGGAGTAAAATCTGTAGCTTTGACTCATCTTATTCCCCCCCCGGTAACGGAAGCCGATAAAAAGGGATTTGTTGCTGGTATGAGTAAATACTATTCAGGCCCCATAAGGGTGATGGATGACCTGAATGAAATAGTCCTTTCCGATGGTGGGCGCGGACAATGCAAAGTTGAATACCCAACCAATCCAACCCCAACCGTGCCCCCCCAAAAGTCAACTTCAGATCACAAGAAAAATTCAAGTAGAAACTCTGCACCAGAGAATAGAGCTCAAGAAAAGAAGAAAAATAACGACTTAGCAGATAAGAGAAAAAAAGAAAAAGATAGTAAAGAAAAGTAGCCGTTTTTTTGAAAGCCTCACTTAATGACTGCCCAATGCAAAAGAATCATGCATTGGGCAGACATATATTAATTTCAGGGGCGATGTTAGCCAACTCGGTGTAGAGCGCAGAGTTTATTGCCATCGGGATCACGCAAATAGGCAATATACAATTTGCCAGCTACACCCTCACGTATTCCAGGAGGATCTTCACAAGCAACCCCGCCATTAGCAAGACCTGCTTGATGCCATGCATCAGCTTCTTCAGTACTCTTTGCACTAAAACCAATAGTACCGCCATTGGCATGAGAAGCAACTTCCCCATCAATAGGCTTGGAAATAGCAAAAACACCGGTTTTAGTGAAGTAAAAGCAGCGACCCTTTTCATCAGTAACGCCTGGCTCATAGCCCAGAGCACCTAAAACAGCATCATAAAACGCCTTAGACCGCTGAACATCATTAGCACCAACCATGATATGACTAAACATTACACCCTCCTGTTCAATAGTAAATGACAAGACAACCTGTAAGGTTATCTAGGTAGTAATAACTGAATTCCTCTTACTCCACATCTTCTGCAGTATGACTATCATCTACCCCGACTAAAAATTGGTCAACACTTTATCGCTGCATACTGCCATTCAACGCTCTCATTCAGCATTCCGTCAATCTCCAGATAGCAACAGCAATATCCTAAACATAAACTCTCGAAAAAAGGAGGCATAGAGGATAAATATTAATCAATTATCAGAAGATGAAGTTTAGATTAAATGCTAGAGGAGAAAAGTCGATATCAGCTGTTATAGGCAAAATGAAATCATATAGGGCAAGCGAAGACGAAGAATATGTGGGCTAATCTGAAAATACAATGACTCAAAGAAAGTATGCCAAGAATTGAAACCAACTCAAGTAAAGAAGCAGTCGTACATAAAGTATAGAGGACATCATGAGTAACAAAAAAGAAACACGAAAAACCACAGTCAGATTATCTGAACCTTATGTAAATGTGAAAATTAAAATATCTGCTTTGTGGGCCTCAGTAATATTTTGTTATATATATGGAGATTTCTTTGGACTATTCAAGATAGGAAAAATTGAGAGAATTATAGAGGGATTTGGCCCATTCGGTGCAGTTACTCAAGGTTCACTACTTTCAGTGGCGATAATAGTATCAATACCATGCATTATGGTTGCACTAACCTTAATGCTAAAGCCGAAAATTTGCCAATGGCTTAATATAACTGTTGCCACAATATTTATTATATTCTTGGGTGCCACAATGCTCATATCATCATGGTACTTCTATTTTTATCTAGGCTTTATTGAAATCACTCTTAAGTTAGTAATTATTTGGCTGGCTTGGCAGTGGCCTAAAGAAGAGACATGATAATACTCAGAATAATCACTAAGAACGCAAGATAGAAAATATAATTCCACCTCAAAATTTCTATACCTTGATTTCAATATGCTTGACCTGGACCAAAAATATCAATCCAGGTCAAGCAGGCAGAACCTTCATACAACCGCAATCAACAAGCACTTTAACTATCACTAACATAGTTGTTTTTCTCAAAAATAGGGAATTCCTTCAACCTTATATTTCACTTCAGATATTTTAGGGCTTACTAAATTTTTTAGTGCAACTCCAAAAAAGTTACTTTTTAAAAATTAACAACCCATTTAATTTTTTCAGAATTAAAATACACCTACAGCGGGCCTTTCTGTTTAAGCCACAAGCTCCCAACAACAATCCATCATAATTTTTCAACCATGGAATAGTGTCAGTAGACTGCTGACACCGCACAGGATTGTAAATACTTATGATTTTTTCTTAGGGGCTAAAAAAAGTACATATTACTTGAGAAAGAAATTTGCCTCTCTAGACACCCCCCCCTCAATCATTTTCTTACCCTTGTTCACCTCCCTAATTACCGGAGAAATCCTTTGGTAAGAATCTCCCTCTCACTTTGAAAAACATGAAACATATGATGAAAGGCTCAATCAATAGAATTACCGAGCCCAATAAAGCCTCTCAATTTAATAATATGAGAAGATCAGTGGAAAATTAGCATAGATAAAATTGGGGAATGAGAGGCTTTTTAGCCTATCTATTTAACCAGTCATCCATAGCAGCCAGTATCTGATGCCTATAGGGCTGGGTTTCATTGATCATTTGGTGGCGGGCACCGCGAATTAATACTCGGTGGCAATGCGGAAAACGATCGCGAATTGCGCGCATATCATAGCGCCAATCCACCGTGCCATCACCGGTGCCCTGTACCACCAAGATCTTGCGTGGATTTCGTGCGCTTTTGGGGAAAGTCTTGATCCAATCCACCATGGCGCCGAGCCAACACATGGAAATTACCCTGGATTGCAGGGGGTCGCGCAGGGCCTGGCGCCGGGAGAATTCGGCATCGTGAGTATTAATCGTGAACTCTCGACTGGGTTCACTAATAAACAAGCGTCCAAGATAGTATTTCCATTTCACCAGAAGCCAATTGGCCGGGCGCACCAGAGGAGCCAACAGAAAAACCTTATCTAGTGGCTGTTTACGACTGTATTGCAAGTGCGCTAATAAGGCAGCACCACCAGTACTTTGCCCCAGGGCGTGCCAAGGCTTGGGTAGTTTCCCTTCGGCAACCGATAAAAGACGATCAAATACCTGGCGGTATTGCAGGAAAGTCTGAATAGCCACCCGCTCGCCGCTGGAGAGGCCGTGGCCAGGAAAATCGAAAATCACCACATTGAGATTGCGCTCGAGGCCAAAACGAATCGCTGGTCCATAAATACCGGTGTGATCGAAATAACCATGGCAGATAAACAAGGTACCGCGTGGTTTTTCAACCAGCCAATATTGGGACACCAGCTCAAAGCCCGCCGCAGTAAAAGTGCCGACACCGGTTTTATAGGAGAGAGGAAAATGTAAGTCGTAAAAATTTCGGTAATCTTGCATCTCAGTCAGCAGCGGTGCCGTATCATTGGCAAAGTCCAGCTGCGGCAGCTTTTGCCGCAAAGCCGAGTAGTCCGGGCGCTGAATTACCGGGCTACTTTCGTAGGTGTTGATGTCTTGCAAGGTTTCCATTGAACCAATGGTACTGCATTTTCACTGGGTGGGAAGAGACAGGCTGAGTGAATAGTGACTTAAATATGAAAAAGGCGGACACAATGTCCGCCTTTCTTCACTGCAAGATAAGTAAGCGCTTACTTGATTTGCGGTTCCAAATCGCCAGCGGCATAACGCTCACTCATGGCATCAAGGCTGAGCGGACGAATCTTGCTGGCCTGACCGGCTGTACCGAAGGCTTCGTAACGCGCAACACAAATTTCCTTCATAGCTTGCATAGCAGCCTTGTAGAATTTGCGTGGATCAAATTCTGACGGGTTCTCGGCCAGGAAACGACGGGTGGCGCCGGTGGAGGCGAGACGCAGGTCAGTATCAATATTGACCTTACGCACACCGTGCTTGATGCCCTCGCAAATCTGCTCTACCGGCACACCGTAAGTTTCGGGGATTTCACCACCGAACTCATTGATTACCGCCAGCCACTCCTGAGGCACAGAGGAAGAACCGTGCATCACCAAGTGGGTGCCTGGGATACGCGCGTGGATTTCCTTGATACGGTCAATAGCAAGGATGTCACCAGTAGGCGGGCGGGTAAATTTATAGGCACCGTGGCTTGTACCACAGGCGATTGCCAGGGCATCCACCTTAGTTTTTTGTACAAAGTCCGCAGCCTCTTCCGGGTCAGTCAGCAGCTGATCATGGGATAGCTTGCCCTCAGCACCAACACCGTCCTCTTCACCGGCCATACCGGTTTCCAGGGAACCCAGGCAACCCAGTTCACCCTCAACAGAAACACCACAGGCATGTGCCATATCTACTGCGCGCTGAGTAACATCAACGTTGTATTCGTAGGAAGCCGGGGTTTTGCCGTCCTCACGCAGGGAGCCGTCCATCATCACGGAGCTGAAACCCAGTTGGATAGAACGCTGGCACACTGCCGGACTGGTGCCGTGGTCCTGGTGCATTACCACTGGAATTTCCGGGAATTCCTCAATGGCGGCCAGGATCAGATGACGCAGGAAGGGCGCACCGGCGTATTTACGCGCACCGGCGGAGGCCTGCACGATTACTGGGGAGTCGGTTTCCTTGGCCGCCTCCATAATCGCGCGCATCTGTTCCAAATTGTTTACGTTGAAGGCCGGTACGCCGTAACCATGCTCGGCAGCGTGGTCCAGCAATTGGCGTAGGCTGATAAGAGCCATATTAAATTCCTTTCTCGTCTACTCGTCGTATTTGTAATTTTTTGCTTTTATTGCCTTCCACATTTAAGAGGAGGGCATTATTGGGTACTCAGTCTTCGCCGCGGGACTCCAGGATGGCTACCGCGGGCAGCTTCTTGCCTTCAACATATTCTAAGAAGGCACCACCACCCGTGGAAATATAAGATACCTTATCGGCAATACCATATTTATCCACAGCCGCAAGGGTGTCGCCACCGCCGGCAATAGAAAAGGCATCACTATCGGCAATGGCCTTAGACAGATGTTCAGTGCCAGCGCCAAACTGATCGAATTCGAATACGCCTACAGGACCATTCCAAATAATGGTTTTCGCGCCCTTAAGAATCTCCGCCAACATTGCGGAAGATTGTGGACCAATATCAAAAATCATATCGTCCTCAGCCACAGCATCGGCGGCCTTGGTTTCCGCTACAGCTGTTTCGCTGAATTCCTTACCGGTCACGACATCAACGGGCACAGGAATATCGCACTTCTGCATCAAACTCTTGGCGGTATCCACCAAGTCGTGCTCACAGAGAGACTTGCCCACCGGCTTGCCGCTAGCGGCGAGGAAAGTATTGGCGATACCACCACCCACAATCAGCTGGTCTACTTTATCCGCCAGACTCTCCAACACTGTGAGCTTGGTAGACACTTTAGAACCACCCACAATCGCAACCAATGGACGGGCTGGCTCAGCCAGTGCCTTCTCCAGAGCATCCAGTTCGGCTGCTAGTAATGGACCGGCGCAAGCGACTGGAGCAAACTTGGCCACACCGTGTGTGGAAGCCTGGGCGCGGTGTGCAGTGCCAAAGGCATCCATTACAAAAATATCGCAGAGTGACGCGTAAGCTTTAGCCAGCTCTTCGCTGTCTTTTTTCTCGCCGGCATTGAAGCGCACGTTCTCCAGCAACGCCACCTCGCCCTCAGCCAGCTCGACGCCATCACGCCACTCTTTGATCAGGGCCACTTCGCGACCGAGTAGTTCACTTAAATGCGCAGCTACCGGAGCCAGGGAGAATTCATCCGCATACTCCCCCTCTGTAGGACGGCCCAGGTGGGACATCAGCAGTACTTTGGCACCAGCATCAATGGCGGCCTGGATAGTGGGAAGCGCCGCGCGAATACGGGCGTCAGAAGTTACCCGACCATCTTTCACCGGTACATTCAGGTCCTCGCGAATTAGTAGGCGCTTACCCGCAAGCTCCAGATCTGTCATCAATTTGACCGCCATTCGCCAATCCTCTTCTACTTCGATTAACTGAAAATGTGGGCGCGGAGTATATCAACTGCGCCGCACCACTGCCGACAGTTAAACAAGGAAAAACATGGCAGTTTTAATGTCAGAGCCAGAAAAGATCGAAATTCACTCTAAGCCTGTTTGGCAGAAGCACCTTCAGGCACCTAATGCCAAACTTATAGCCGCGCTCATATAAACTCCTAACTCCATACGCGAGCTAGGTATTTGGCTGAGAAGCTGCACGAAAGACTCAACTAGAATCTATGGCTTGAGAGATTCAGCCTCACCCTTACGACTCGCGTTCTCCTTCCTCTCTGCTCTGTAACCCATTGATGCAAAAGTTCTTTTCGCTGAAAAGCCACACCGCTAGAATCGCCGACCCCATCGAATAAGCACTACTACACAAGACCCGGCGTATACCACGGTAGCGGCGGGGCACATATGGAGATTTCTTACCTATGGAACAATCCGACAGCGATATAGTCTTTCAAAGTTACGGACGCTGCTGCAACAATGAGGAATTCTTTAAGGACTTTTACGATCGCTTTATGGGCAGCTCCGCGGATATTCGCAATCTGTTTGCCAATACAGATATGAAGGCCCAGCGGCATTTGTTGCGTAACGGCATTATGCAATTAGTGCTTTACTCCCGTGGTATGTCTGACACCAAGCTGCGCGCCCTGGGTAAAAGCCACGACCGCACTGGCTATAATATTCGCCCAGAATGGTACCGCCTGTGGCTGGATGCCCTGATAGCCACCCTACGCCAACATGACAGTGCGTTCTCCCCTGAGATCGAAGCGGCATGGAACCGTGCCATCACACCAGGAATCGATATCATTCGCCAAGCCTACTAAGTCATTAGGCTTTTTATTGGGAGCCACCTACGCGTAAAGCAGCGTATTTGCCAGGTGCTCCCTCGCCCGCTATAAGAACTCAGTAATAAAGCTCAATTCATCGTGCATCAATATAGGTCTACAGCAGACCCACTAACTCTTTAGATCGTATTGCACAGGTAACTCCTCCATGAACTAGTGTCGTATTCATGGAGAAAGCAGCAAACAATTAGCCAATCTGTTTTCAGAAAAAATTTTATAATAAGAAACTCATAAGAGACTCAGCGTTAATTGCCTGCCACTCAAAAGCGCCCCCAATACCGATTATTAGGATTATTCGACAAGGAAATACTATGAAAATTGTACGAAAGTACAGTGTACCCCTGACACTGATTCTGGCTATATCTGCCTGCGGAAAAGCACCAGAAAATAATAATCACGAACAAAACTCTCTCAGCTCAGCATTAACCTCCACAGCAAGTGCCACAGCTCCGCTTTCCATCAATTTCGAGAAATTTACCCTGCCGAATGGCCTGCGCGTTATCGTTCATGAAGATCGCAAAGCTCCCATTGTTTCCGTGGGAGTCTGGTATCACGTTGGTTCCAAGGATGAAAAACCTGGACGCACAGGTTTTGCCCATTTATTTGAGCACTTGATGTTCAGCGGCTCAGAAAATTACAACGATGAGTATTTCAAACCTTTTGAGCAGGCCGGTGCCACAGGAATGAACGGCACTACCTGGCTAGACCGTACCAATTACTTTGAAACTGTACCGACCAACGCACTGGACATGGCCCTTTGGATGGAATCCGATCGAATGGGCCACTTACTGGGAGTGATTACCCAGGAAAAGCTCGATGAGCAACGCGGGGTGGTACAGAATGAAAAGCGCCAAGGGCAAAACCAACCCTACGGCAAAGTTTGGGAGCGTATGCAAAAAGCGATCTTTCCCGCCAATCATCCCTACTCCTGGACCACCATCGGCTCGATGGAAGACCTCAATGCCGCAACCCTTGAGGATGTGCATGAATGGTTCAAACAATACTATGGTGCAGCTAATACCGTATTGGTCCTAGCTGGCGATATCGACGTGGAAACGGCCAAGGCTAAAGTGAGCCACTACTTTGGCGATATCCCCGCCGGCCCTCCCCTAATAAAGAAAAAGGCCTGGATTGCAAAACGGGATCAATCCAGCCGCGAGCAAATGTTCGACCGCGTAGCCCAGCCCCGCCTGTATAAAGTCTGGAATACCCCCAACCTCACCCATGAAGACGCCAATGCTATTGCTCTGGCCGCAGCAGTGCTCGGTGACGGCAAGAATTCACGCCTGTATAAGCGTCTGGTTTACAAGGACCAAATCGCCACCAATATCAGCGTTGGCCTGCATGAATTCGAACTCTCCTCCATCTTCCCTATTACCGCAGACGTCAAGCCCGGTGTAGCGCCTGCTAAGGTGGAGGCCGCCATTGAGGAAGAGCTGGAGAAATTCCTTGCCGAAGGGCCAACCGAGGAGGAGCTGGCCAGGGTAAATATGAGCGAATACGCCTCAATGGTGCGCAGCCTCGAGCAAGTCGGAGGCTGGAGCGGTAAAGGGGTACTCCTTGCCCGTGGCGAACTCTATAAAAGCAGCCCCAATGCCTATCTGGATGCACTGAGTGAGAAACAAAAAATCACCCCACAAAAGGTTCGTGAAGCTGCACAGAAATGGTTGTCCAGTGGTGATTACAATCTTGAGGTTCTGCCCTTCCCCGAATACAAAGCAACCAAAAGCGGGGCTGACCGCAGCAAACTACCTGAGACGGGCAATTTCCCCAGTGTACCCTTCCCCAAGCTACAAACAGCCGAGCTTTCTAACGGACTTAAAGTAGTCCTGGCTGAACGAAACTCTGTACCTGTCGTGGATCTACGCCTGCAGTTTGATGCCGGATATGCCGCAGATCAAGGCAACAAATTGGGCACATCCAGCTATGCGATGTCCATGCTGAAAGAGGGCACCAGCAAACTGGATGCACTGCAGATCAGTGCGAGAGAGGAAATACTGGGTGCACATATTGGCGCAGGAGCCGACATCGACACTTCTACCGTGCGCCTCAATGCCTTGAAAACCAACTTAGATGACTCCCTAGCGCTATTCGCCGACATTGTTATGCACCCGGCTTTCTCAGAAGAGGAAATTGAACGTAAACGGTCGCGCTGGATCGCTGCTATTCAACAAGAAAAAACTCGTCCAGTACAAATGGCGTTACGCAGCTTACCGCCATTACTTTATGGAGAGGGCCATGCCTACGGCGTACCATTTACCGGTTCCGGTACAGAGACTTCTATAGAGTCATTAAATCGTGATGACTTGGTGGACTACCATAAAACTTGGCTGCGTCCAGACAATGCCACCCTAGTTGCTGTTGGTGATATCACCCTCGAGGTATTAACACAGAAATTGGAACAGCATTTTGCCGATTGGAGCGCACCAGAAAGTCCCCTGCCCCAGAAAAACCTTACACGAGTAGCACATCCTCAAAAAGCCAGTGTCTATCTAATTAACAAGCCTGACGCAGAACAAAGTATTATTATTGGCGGCTTGCTGGCGCCCTCCGAAAAGATTGCTGAGCGCGATGCGATGCATATGATGAATGATATTTTTGGCGGCACATTCACCGCTCGCCTAAATATGAACCTGCGCGAAGATAAGCATTGGGCTTATGGGGCTTATTCCTTTTTAACGGGAGCGAAAGGCCAGCAGCCATTAATGATCTATGCACCGGTACAAACAGATAAAACCAGAGAATCCCTGCTAGAACTGCAGACTGAGTTGCGCAGTTATATCAGCAAAAAACCAGCTCAGGAAGAGGAGTTGCAAAAAGTAAAAAATAAAAGTGTCAATGAGTTACCAGGTAGCTTTGAAACCATTAAAGCTGTTTCCAGTGCAGTTTCGAGCATAATCACTTATGACCGCCCTCTGGATTATATGGATAGCTATGCAGAAAAAATCCGCAATGTAAACCTTCAGGCAATACACAAATTGGCCCAGGACACTATCAAGCCAGATCAGTTTATCTGGGTGATTGTTGGTGATAAAAGCAAAATAGAAAACGGTATTCTTGAACTTAACATTGGTCAGATTATTGAACTCGATACCAATGGCAATCCGATAGAAAAACAACCCTGAACTAGCCCCCTAATACTGACCAGGCACACAAAAGTGTGCCTGGCTTCTAATTCACACACCTTTAAAACTAAATTTAAATACTTAAGTATTATTTTTTATTTTTATACCCGCCGTAAAGAAACGTTTTCAAATGAAAACCTTTCAATGAAAAAACCGCCAATTTTTAACCAGCTATTAAAAATATATTTTTTTTAATAAAAAGCACGTTTTTGATTCCTCAAAAACTAAAAGGTTGTTATTTTTCATGACGGGGAAAGGCGGGATTTGCTTCCCGTAAGGATTTCCTTTCCCCAAAAAATAAAATAATATCTGTTAAGGAGTAACTCATGAAAAAGGCCCTTTCGATATTTGCCAGCGGCGCCCTGGCATTAAGCCTAGCGACATCTGCCACTGCCGAAGACAAGCGCTATATCGTTACATTCAAAGAAGGCAAGGGAGAGTCCGTCAGGTCTCTGGTTCAGCAAAACGGCGGCCGTAAAGCGCTTGACGTTCGCAACCATAACGCTATGGCTGCACACCTGCCGGCAAAAGCATTAATGGCACTACGCAGGAACCCCAATGTCGCCTTTATTGAAGAGGATCTGAAACGTTATCCACTGTCTCAGGAAGTACCTTACGGTATCCCTATGGTACAGGCAGACCAACTCAGCGATTTACAAGCTGGCAACCGTACCGTATGTATCATTGATTCCGGTTACGACCTGGCCCACGAAGACCTGTCAGGCAATGCCGTTACTGGTAGCAACGATCCAGAGGGTACTGGCAACTGGTATGAAGATCAAAATGGCCATGGTACCCATGTAGCCGGCACTATTGCCGCCATGAATAATAACGCTGGCGTTGTGGGGGTAATGCCTAACAGCAATATCAATCTGCACATCGTCAAAGTATTTGGTGCTGATGGCTGGGCTTACTCTTCATCCCTGATTGCCGCTGCAGAAGATTGTGCAGCGAATGGTGCAAATGTAATTAATATGAGCCTCGGTGGTGACAGAGCCAGCTTCTTTGAGAGACGCGGTTTCGATAATCTCAATAAACGCGGCATTCTCTCAATTGCCGCCGCTGGTAATGATGGCAATACCCGTCATAACTACCCTGCCTCTTACAACTCCGTTGTCTCCGTAGCAGCGATCGACAGCAACAAAAACATCGCAGGTTTCTCCCAGCAAACCAATCAGGTTGAACTCGCTGGGCCTGGCGTGCAGGTATTGTCCTCCATCCCCACTGGCAGCGGCCAGGCAGCCACCCTGGAAGTAGCAGGGGCTGAAGTCGAAGCCGCAGCTATGACTGGTACTCCCATTGGGACGATTACCGGAGCCTTGGAAGATTGTGGTACCGCTGAATCTGCCTGCGTAAGTGCAGCAGGTAAAATCTGTCTAATTCAACGTGGCAATATCAGCTTTGCTGATAAAGTTCTGAACTGCGAAGCCGGTGGTGGTGTTGGAGCGATCATCTACAACAACGTACCCGGAATGCTTTACGGTACCCATGGTGGCGTGGAGACTCATATTCCTTCCGTGGGTATTTCCGATGCGGATGGCAGCGCTTTATTAACTCAGCTGGGTGCCAGTGCCACGATAGAGACCGAAGCACAGGATTACGCTTACTTTAATGGCACCTCCATGGCGACCCCACATGTTGCTGGTGTAGCTGCTCTGGTTTGGAGCCACTACCCGAACTGTAGCAATAGCGAAATTCGCACAGCCCTGCATGTTACCGCAGAGGACCTGGGTGATGCTGGCCGTGACAATGCCTATGGTTATGGCTTGGTTCAGGCCAAAGCCGCATTTGATTACCTGGCGGCCAATGGTTGCACCGGCTCCATGTAATTCTGATCAAACCTTCTCAGATGGGGAGCTTATTGCTCCTCCTTTGGGAAGGATTCAACCTCTGATTAGAATTAGCAGTCAGCAGCTGAAATAATATGGCCTGTTATTGCAGGAACAGCCAAGTGTGCTCTGAGCTATAGCTTTCCAGAAATAGAAGCTCTAAATACTTACATAATGTTTAATATTTTATAAGTATCCAATTTCCCCAACAAAAATCTGCTCGCCAGGTTATAAAAGGCCAGAAGTTGCTTCTAGCCTTTATCTACAAACACTATTTACCAGCCACCTGCTTTACTTGATCATTAAGGACTGCGTGTTGCATGCCGATGGTCCCCAATGCCTCTACAGGCAAAAATACCTTGTTGTTTGACTCAGCCATTTTATCTAGGACTTCCAAGGTTCTATAAGCCAGATATTTATCCGTCACCGATTTGGCAAGCAGATCATTGACCTCTTTCTGTCCAATCGCTTTTTCACGGGCAATGGCACGATTCATTTTTTCCCTCTCCAAATCGCGCTCCATCTGTATCTTCTGAATCTGAAATTGAGCTTTTTCCTGCTCTATGAGTTCACGGCGCTCGGCCGCACGCTCTTTAGCCTGAGTGATGACCTTAGGAAATTGTATATCCGCCAGTCCCAAACGCTTAATCTCTATGGGTGTGCCTTTTAGGGCTTTGGATACCTCATTAAACAGCTCGTGGCTCAGAGACTCTCGGCTTGAAGCAATCTCATTGATGGAGTACTTGGCTACAACACGGCGTACCACATCTCTAATTACCGGCTGTGCATAAGTACCATAAACGCGATTTACCGAAATATTGTCATTGTCAGGCGGAATACGATCGAAAACACTATCGATAGCCTCTCTACTGATGGCACCGGTCATACGTACATCAAAGCTCATATTAAGCTGATCTTTGGGCATAAAGACTTTAAATTTTTCCAAATGACCAAAGTCTGCAATTGTCATTGTGACCAACTTGTCACAATAAAACATACACATATCCAAGCGAAACTTGGAAGGCGGTACCACTTCGGGCTTGTAGCCACTCTCCGTTAACACCTTGCCAACATGTGCAGGCGGCACTTCTACCCGCTCACCACAAGCGGATAACATAAAAAGGGAAGCCGCCAGGCCCGCAACTGAAACAAAACGCATTTTCAACACCAATCAATGAAAAAAACAAGATATTGTATTTACTCACATACAACAAGACAGAGAAATTAAGTAAAAGATGTTATAATCGGTAAAATTTAAATCTGATTTATCGAAATAAAAAATATGCAATTAGAATTTATAACCGCAACACTATTTAATCTCGGCATCAACCTAATCTACACAGTTTTGGCTCTTTTTATTGGAATAATCGCCTTAATAACAATCGACAAAAAACTGCTACGTACAGTAGACATCGAAGGTGAATTGAAAAATGGCAATATCGCAGTTTCTATCTTTGCGTCCACAATTCTGATTTTTGTTGCCATCATTATTTCTTTCGGATTGAAAGGGTAAAAACGTGTATAAATGGATTGTCCCCTTGCTTATTTTCTCTGTGCTGTTAACGCTGCCAGAAATTCTACGCAATACAATTCAAAAGCCTGAATTAAAACCTTCGTCAAAGCAGCCCCTCAATTCAGCAAGTAGGGCCTATGGTTCTACTAACGCTGACACCATAGATCGCCAAAATGGGGTGGTAAGAGTAGTGGGTACCAGCTATCCACTATCGGAAGAAACGATCCAACAGGTAGTGGCCAAGCGTTCTCTTGAGGAGAGCGCACAGGTTTCCATCTGGAACTGGCAAGGGCTAGAGGCAGTCACAGCCACTGCAAGAGGGCTGGATAAACAGCACCATTTTGCCAATAGTTACCTGGTGGGCTTCAAACCTTTCCAAACCCGCGAGCTTTGGGTACCGCTATATACTTTGGCGATGCAAAAGGAGTATCAGTACGACCATCTACAGTATGCCGGACTTTCCGATATCTGGCAGACATCCCGTCAGGCTTATTATCAAAAGCGCGGCGACTGCGAAGATCATGCCATCTTACTGGCCGACTGGCTGATTGAGCTGGGCGTGGACGCACGAGTAGCACTGGGGACACACAAAGGCCAGGGACACGCCTGGGTAGTTGCCATCTTGGATGGCCAGGAGTACCTACTGGAAGCCACCAGCAAGCGGCGTCAGACCAGCTGGCAAGCGATGCCATTGGCAGCCCTGGCAGAAGGTTATGAAGTAGAGTTCCAGTTTAATCGCCATTTCTTCTGGGCAAAACGAAATTCCGCCTCTACGAGAAAGTATCGCGGCAGTCACTGGATAAAAAAATCTCAGTTCATTCGCAGCTGATCTTGCCTGGGATCACCCGGTAATTATTCCGGGTGATCCCAGGCTTAATCTCAAACGCGACAAGACTCAGATTGGTGAACCCGGTGGCATCGCTTTAATATCCCCGGCTTTTACTTCAAGTTCACCGCGCATGAAAGATTCTATGCGTTTGGCTTGGAAATAATAATGGGCATTGTATCCCTGTGAATCATCACCAAATAATTTTTTCTGTCCAAGCGCCAGTTGGAATTTTGCCAGCTGTAATTGTGCTTTGGCTCGTACCGATTCGGCAGCTGCACGATCACCAGCAAGCAGCATCAGCTTCTGGATGTATACATGGTTGATACGCTGGTGAATTGACGCTTGTAAACCGGAATACTGTTCATTATCCAGAGCTCCTGTGGTAAGCCTCTCTAATAAACTATCGAATGCAGGAATTTCACTACTACGTGCATTCTGCTGATCCATACGTGCCGCCCGCTGTGGATCCATCAGGATCGACAGGGTGTGACCCACTGCTGCTTCGGCCAAAGCCACTGCGTCGAAGGCAACACCGGTGTGAGAGGGGAAACTCTCCCTGGTGCGTTCATAACCATAGGATTTGGGGGGAATTAGCTGAAGAACCTGTTCTGACAATGCCAAAAATTCTGGCGACAGAGTTTCAACTAGCGCATCCATGGCTTGCTGTTGGCGCTCAGCCGGTACTAGCGTGTAGCTATTCTGCTCAGCGCCGTTATATAAGTAATCGTAATCCAGCCCACCAATCAACTTGCCCACGGCTTCGGCCTGATAGCGATGCCCGTAGTAAACTGGCACCAGGGTCTCCTCCAGGTCAGAGCGAGGTGCGGATTTGGGATTTGCCGCGCGGGAGAAATTATCCAGAGCATGGCGGCGCAGCTCGGTTAAACGGCTGAACTCTTCCAGGGGATCCCTGCCGTTATCCCATAAATGGGAGGCTGCATGAGCATTGTTTATCGCGCGGGAATCGGGGTCAGAAATAAAGCGCAGCTTTTGCTTCTCCGCTTCTTCGATGATGCTATCCAGATAGGACTGTTCCTCCCCGCTGTTTCCGTAGCCATAGCGAATTGCTAACTTATCCCAATCGCCAATACCAGTGGCATATGCCTCGGAGAAATCCAACTCGGTGCCCAACAGAGCAATCAGCGGCGCCGGATAATCCATCACGGAAGCGCGCTCTACGGCACTCGCGGCAAAATTATGCGCAAGACCCAGGGTATGCCCCACTTCGTGAGCAGACAGCTGACGAATTCGAGCTAACGCCATCGCCTGCAAGGCCTGGGTATTAGCAGATTTATCGGAATATGGCTGCAAAAGCCCCTGGGCGATTAGAAAGTCCTGGCGTACACGCAGGGAGCCCAGAGTTACATTACCCTTGAGAATCTCGCCGGTACGGGGGTCAAAAACAGAATACCCATAGGACCAACCGCGGGTGGAGCGGTGTACCCAATTGATTACGTTGTAACGCACATCCAGCGGATCTACACCTTCCGGCAAGATTTCCACGCGGAAGGCGTCCTTATAACCGGCTGCAGTAAAAGCCTGGTTCCACCAACTGGCTCCCTCTACCAACGCGCTGCGTACAGGCTCCGGCACACCGGGGTCCACGTAATAAACAATAGGCTCAACCACTTCATTACTACCCGGTTTTTTCTCCAGGCGGTGCCGGTAGATAAGGCGCTGATCCAGAGGCTGGTCAATTGCCGTAGCGTAATCACGGAAAGTGAAGGGGAAATAACCGCTGCGGCTGTGAAATACCCGCGGCTGGTACTGTTTATCAGGAAGCTCTATTAGAGAGATATGCTGACGCAGCGAAACCAGAGTGGGAGTTGGCACCACTTCACGCAAATACTTACCAGGCTTGTTACCAGAAAAAGTCAGTTGAGCCTCAAACTCACTGTTCTTGGGGAAATTTTTGGTGCGGGGCAAGTAGATTGCGGACTTGGACTTATCCACAGAGTAATTGCCTTGCTCCGCCTGTTTCAAACGAGCACTAATACCGTGCTGATCGCTGAAAAGGAAGGGGGTAAAGTCCACCAGGGCAACGCCATCCTCCTGTGCCAAGGTTTCAAAACCCCAGAGCACAGAAGAGGCAAAAGCCTCCTCCACCGCGCGGCGTTCTGCCAGGTTTTCTGATTCAGCGCGATAGTTGGCGTTCACTTGGTGCATTAGCACCCTGTTACCCACACGTTGGAACTTAACCAAACGGCTCTCGCCTATCTGATTGCGGTCCAGACCCACAGGGTTGGATCCAAGCCCCTGGGCCAGACCGGTGAGAAGCAGCAGTTCACGCTCAAACTCATTAATCTGCAACAGCACCCGACCGCTGTTTTCATCCCAATAGAAATCGTGATAACCACTGTACTTGCGCATATCCGCCGTGTACTCGGCGATATCCCCAGACCGAGCCACTGTGCTTAACAACACTAAGCACAGAGCCATCAACTGCCTGCTGAATGACATTTGCCATCCCCCAATTCTTAATTATTTAGAGCCAATACCCTGCAGCACCATCACCGCATTGGACCGCGGCCTAGGGTAGCACTTAGAGAAGTCCCGATCTGTATAAAAAATAACCTGCAATTTTTTTCCTATTCTCTGCATCTATTCACAGCCCCTACCTCGTCTCAATGGGAAAGGTACAATACAGAGATATAAATATGTGGAAGCCACTTGCGATATCAGCCCTGATCAGCCTGGGTGGAGCCAGCCAAGTTATGGCGCTTGAGTCCATTCATATCGATACTGACAACTGTGAGTCCACCCTGGATTACACCGTAAAAGTGGGGTCCGATTTTTTCGAAATACACGAGGATAGCGATAAGCAGCAATTGGTGTCTTTTCACTCACCTGCACAGCTAATAGTAAATGGAGACATGATCACCCTGGATGATCAACAACAAGAGCTGTTACAGGAATATCGCCAAAAACTGCATGCAGCCGGCCGTGATACCTTGCTAGTCACTTTAGAGGCCGTAGATATCGCTATGGATGGCTTATCTATTGCTATTAGCGCCCTGGCCGGGCCAGATCATCCAGAAAATCAGGAGCTTAAGCAGTTCTCTGCAGATTTAATCCAGCGCACCGAAGATCGTCTCAATCGCGAGGGAGAAATCTACTATCTCGGCGATACTGAGATTGGTAACTTTATCGACGAGACGATTTCCAAAGAATTTGAGCCCCGCATCGAACGCTTGGCCAAGGATGCCGCAGGAACTATTGCCTGGCACGCACTCAAGGCAGCCTTCACTGGCGGTCAGAGTATTGAGGAGCGTGTTACCGAGGAAGCGGAAGAACTACTGGAACAACGCGCTGAGCAAATTGAACACACTGCTGAGCAGCTATGTGCTTCCCTGCAATCCATCGACCGACTGGAATCAAAAATTCACCTGACAGTGCCCGCATTGGGTGATTACGACTTGGTTAAAATAAAATAATTCTACCTCTTTTATCCCCCCAAACCTGGCCGCTATGCGGCCCTTTTTTATCTAAGGAAAACTCCCTCGATTTGCTATAAAAAGCAAAGACCATCCTCATCTAATGAGGAAGCACTTGAAAATATTCTGTAGGTGAATCCAACTTGAATATCCCATTAAAATTATTTTTATACAATAACCAGTCAACACTCAACAGTAAAAATATAAAAGTAATATTCGGCCAGTAAAATTTTTAAGCAATTATGAATTGAGAGCTTGAACTCCACCATATATTGGCTTCCCCCGCCCTCAAATCATATTAACTTTTACTCTTCACTAATTTGAATTAGTACTTACATCCAAATAAGTAGGCAAGCCTTCCTGACCAGCATGGTCTACCGCAATGATTTTATATCGATAAGTAGCATCCTGCTCCACATCAGAATCCCTATAGGATAATTGACGTGTTTTATCTATAAGTTCCTCTCCACGAAAGATCTTATAATGATGCACACCACCATTCCTGATGGTTTCATTCCAGGACAAATTTACCTGCCAATCAGAGACCGTATATTTGAACCCCGTAACTTGAGCGGGCGGAGGATGGTTACCATAAGTACAGGGTACTATATCCCTACCTAAGCCATCGGTACATTGATCAATATTCTTATTTTTCTTCTCAGAAGCATTCCAGTTTTTGGCTATTCCTCCGGTACACATATTGTCTACACAGAAAGGAAGGTCATAATTAAGACACGTCCTGCAAGTTTTAAATCCATATCCATCAGTGAAGGGAATGTCACCTTTATTCAACGAAGGAAAGTAATTACAGACCAGTACATGTGCGCCATCGTTGTAGGCAGGATTATTAGAACCAACAATACTATCGCATTCCGCTACAGCACAGCCTACATAGCGGGTTTCTCCATGGCATACCTGGGCCCAATGTCCGCATGTTTCATCATGACAAAATTTCATATCCCAATCATAAGAATTACTTTCAGCGTACCAGGATTCAACTGAACCAGCCCATGTTTCAGCGCTATATTGCGATGCCGGCGGATTGAAAATATTGATTGAAACATTCTCTCCAATTTCAATATTACCTGCTGGCAACACAAAAGAGACTTCATCTTTAACTTTATCGAAAGATTGCCTAATTCCCTCCGCTTCATTAAAGTGTCCAAAATAACACGCAGAAGCTCTCTCCTTCGCCATCTTGGCCAAAGCCTCATCCCAGAAAAGTGTCTGCATATTACCGGAACTCTCTGGGCCGTTACCCTCACCAGCTTCTCCCATAGCACACCTTTGACGATACTCATTGTGGGTATCCAGCATTACGCGCTTTTGTTCCAATGAGAGCTCAAAGGATCCATTGCCATTAGGGTCAACAGTAACAACAGAAAAAACAACAGATTTTTCAGCACCATCAGTTAATGTGAAAGTGACGGTATCTGTGACCGCATCCCCTGAACTGAGACTCTGCGCTGTGTCATTCAAGGTATATTCCCAGTCACCGACGTCGGTAATACTAAAATCACCATAATTCCCAGCAATGCTACTCTCAACAAATCCTGGGGTATTGCTGTCGACATCTATGATTTTCAGAGTACCCTTGGCTTCTTCACTGCTCCCCACGAGTAAAGTAGCAAGAGGGGATTCAGGGCTAAAAGTGTAAGCATCATCCGCACCTGTCACCTGAATAGTAATTAATGTGATGTCATCACCTATTCCAACACCAACCATAAATTCATCAATTGCCAATTCATCAGCGCTCAAGGGGTCAGCCAGGCCCGCATCCAGGGTATAGCTCCAGGTACCATCAAGAGAAACATCAAGCAGACCGTATTTTCCCCATTCAGTAAGCTTTCCAAAAATTTGCTTGGCATCAACGCTATCAATCAACTTGCCAGAGGTAGAAGTCTCATTATCCTCGCTAACGCTACCTTCACCGCCACTAATAGTATCGGGACTAGGGTCGGGATCAGGATCAGGATCGGGATCGGGATCGGGATCAGGATCAGGATCAGGATCAGGATCAGGATCAGAGGTCCCACCGCCATTATTATCAATAACCCCAGGATTATTATCTTCCTCACTATTAGAGCTGCCTCCGCCCCCCCCACAGGCAACCAGAAATGCGGATAAAGAAATAGCTGTGATCAGCTTAAATAGCTCACTCATATCAGTCTCGGTGAATATAGTTGTGCTTGGTATAAATCCCGACGGATTATATTAATGATGGCCCTCTATTCTGTGAAATCTATTAGATATTATTGTTTCAATATTGGCTTAACTTTGTTTCCAATTAACGAACAATAGAAAAAGATAAATCACATGAACGAGAAAAAAGAACGCTACTTAATAGAGATCCCACCCACACATCTTACTCATCAAATGCACACCTTTAAAAAAACCAAATATAAATAGATAGAAAACTTTTAGCTTTTAATTAAACCCTTCAACTTATAAACTCATTTGGCAAACAGATATCATATAAGCTTCAAAGAGCTTTCACTTTCAAAAAGAAAACAAAAATGATACATACTCACATTATAAAGAAAGCTTAGACCTCATAAAAAATTGACACTTATTTACCTTTAACTTACTCAACCTAAGGCAAGTACTTTCTCAATTTATTCAGGGAGCATATCCAGACAACCAGAAGGCCTCTCTTATCCAGCATGGTCTACAGTAATTATTCTATAGCGACAGTTTATATTATTTCGCTTCTAAATCACTGTAACTTAGACGGCGAGTTCTGCCAGGAAATCCTCATCACGAAATATCTTATAGTGATGCACACCACCATTCTTGATATATTAAATCCAGGGTAAATTATCTTATTGTCAGCTAAACTATATTTAAATTCAGTCACTTGTAGTGATGATCGCCAAGGGTTATAAACAATCCAAGGTACAATACCTCCATCCAAACCATCGCCATAATGATCTACAAGATTATTTTTTCTGAAACATTCCAATCTTTGGCTTTCCCCCTGTACACATATTGTCAACGCAAGAGCAAACAGCATAATTCTGGCAGATTCTAAAATCTTCACAGCTTAAACCATTAACTAATGGAATACGGTGTCTTTTATCTACCAAGGAAAAATAATTACACACCACAACATGTGCGCCATTGTTATAGGTAGGATTACTAGAAACAACAATATTATCGCCTTCCGCCACAGCACAGCCCGCATAGCGGATTCCCCCATGACAAAGTGGTGCCTAATAACCACGTGTCTCCGCATGACAAAATTCACTATCCTAAACACATCCATAGCTTTCATAGCACCAACACTTTACTGAGCCAATCCAAGTCTTGGGCCATATTGCGATGGGGGAAAATTAATAGGATTAACTGAAGAACTTTCTCCAATTCCAACATTGCCAGCATCTAGTACAAATATATTTCACCTTTAACTTTTTATTTATTCTTATCAAAAACTGAACTTCAGCAGGCAAACAATCCAAGTGGATATTTAATCTACCATTAAAATAAATATAAATTCCAGGTAGGCACCCACTAAATTTTTTGTTGTTTTTCACTTTAGCAAAAATCACTACAACCCTTTGATAAATTTAATTGCATCATCGGCACTGGTTTTTGCATTTTCAACATGAACCATATGCCCAATATTTTCATAAGCTATCAATTGACTGCCAGATATTTTACCTGAAAAATAGCGACCCACCTCCAAGGGAATAATGTGGTCATCCGCACCCCAAATAAACAGAGTGGGAGTCTTGATATTTTCAAGACCGTTAAGTGGTTGAAAATTTACAGTGGCATTAGCCACCAAATTAAGAACTGTTCCCCGGTTTTTTTTATAACGGGAGAGGAGGTAGATACGTTCCACCATTTTTTCAGGCAGCGCCGCTGGGTTGTAGAAAAACCGTGCTTTTAACATTCTTCTAAGCAACCCACGGCTACCCAGATGAGAGACAAAGCGTCGCCCCCAGTGACTAAGTACAAATCGTGCCATAGCCGGAGGCATTTCCAACCCCTTGCCACATTGGTAACCACCCGGTGCAATCAAGATGGCAGCCTCTGCAGCATCGGGATGTTCAATCAGGTATCGCAATACTGCGTTGCCTCCAAAGGAATGGCCAACCAACACAAACTTTTCTAAGCCCATTGCCTCAATGAAGCGCCCAATAAAATCCGCCAGGTGTTTGGGGGTATAGGTGCCCCCCGGCAAGGGATCTGTGAGCCCATGGCCAGGGAGATCCACCAATATCAGGTGGTAATCCCTAGCCAAAACTTTTGCCCACTCCCCCCAACCCCCTAAGGAATCACCACCACCGTGAAAGCACAACAGCAACGGACGCCCCTCCCTGCCAACTTCCCGATAATTCACCGAGAAACCATCGGCAAAAGCCAACTGGTTGTAGGAAAAATTGGACAATTCATTACGGTTCAGATTTGGGCTAAAAAAAGCGATCCCCAGTAACCAGACAAAAATCAGTAAAAGTATTAAAACAATCCAGAATGTCATACTCACGACAGGGTCTCCCTGGCCCGTGCTGCTTGTCTATAAAAACGGTGTGATCTGATAAAGGATCAATTCATCGAAGTGAAAGTCAGTCCTTTAAGACTGGTCGAAGCAACAGCCACATAAAAGTGCATCAATAAAATCATAAATAGGCCGCCGGCCAGGGTAAGCCAAAACCGGTTATAGCCCAGACGACGCATAGACAGAAACCAGGCGCCAAGATTTAATAACTGCAATACTGCAGATAAGCCAGCCAGCAGTGCCGCTTCGGTATAGGCCAACCAATTGAGATTAAATGCAAGAGAGGGAGCCTGAATAATCACCGCTGCGGCCCCCAGCAAGGCTGCAGCCAAGCCAACATTGCGCACCGAATCGAAGGTGATTTCCAGTGCTCTAGGGTAATCGCTCATCTGCTCCATGCGCCAATGTTCTCAGTTCAGCCCACTTTAAAATTCATGGGCCAACCAGAAGGATAGACTGCATTCAGCAGTGGAGTTCTGAATCCTCTAGGGAAAACGAGCACAACGCTTAGTCAGTATTGCCACCGCACAGAGTGGCAACGCCCAAAAGTTGATCTCTCCAAGCGGGAATTAGAATCACTTGGCCTCAAGCACCTGTTCCATTGCTCGGCGAATAGAATCCAGTGACAAAGCAATATCCTCTGCCGAAGTTGCCCAGGACGAGACACTGAGACGTAACGCCACTCTACCCTGCCACACAGTAGTACCAAACCAGCACACACCCTCCTCCTGCACTATACGCACAATCTGTTGCAAAGCGGATTCGTCATTGATACTGGCCACTACCTGATTCAGCACGACCTCATTGAGAATTTCAAAGCCTAATTTGGCCAGTCCATCAGCAAACTGACGGGCAAATCCACAGCACCGCTCCACCAGAGCGGCCACCCCCTCGCTGCCCATCTCCTGAATTGCCGCCCAGACCTCAACACCTCGGGCACGGCGGGAAAATTCGGGAACCATATCCTTCGGTGGCACCTGAACCCCAGCCTGTAAATATGGCGCCTGAGTAGTCATAACACGATGTACCATCTGGGCTTCACTACAGATAGCAACACCACAATCGTAGGGTGTATTTAGCCATTTGTGCCCATCCACCGCCCAGGAGTCCGCTAACGCCACTCCCGCAGTCAGGTGCCGCTGCTTGGGTGATGCCGCCGCCCACAAGCCAAAGGCGCCATCTACATGTACCCAGGCCCCGGCCGCCCTGGCCATCGGGATAATTTCTTTAAAGGGGTCGAAATGACCAGAGTTCACGTTACCTGCCTGCAAGCACACGATGGTGGTTTCATCCAGCTCGGGAAAAGTGTCCACCCGCACACGGCCCTGATTGTCACAAGGAGCCTTCACCAATTGATCCTTGCCAATACCGAGAATCGAAAGGGCTTTATGCACTGTGACATGTGATTCTGCAGAGACGACAATCCTCAGCGGTGGGGCTCCGGCGAGCCCCGTTCTCGCCAAATCAATATCCATTCTCTCATATTGACGGTTGCGCGCTGCAGCCAAACACACCATGTTTGCCATAGAGGAACCAGTGGTAAATCCAACACTACTTTCTTCTGGCAACTCTAATAATTGCAGCAGCCACTGGGCGGCTATTCGCTCCAAGAAAATGGCCGATGGTGCCGATGATTCGAGTACCGCTACCTGATCCCAGGCCGCATTCAAAATAGAGGCCCCCATTGCCGCAGGTGTGGAACCTCCAACCACCAAACCAAAAAAGCGACCACCGGTACTCGCCACAGTGGCGGGGGAGGCGTAATGATGGAGATCTGCAATCACTTGCTGAGCATCCTGCCCCTTGTTAGGCAGGGAGGAGTTTAATCTTTCCAACTCAGTCAACTCCAAAGATGATGGGCTGACTCTTTGTTCTCGAATACCAGAAATATACTCCTCAGCACACCGCGCTGCCTCAGATAGAGCTTTCAACGATTCTAAATTACTGGTGACTTTATTGTTTCCCATCTATCCACCTCATACTTCCTTTTATCAAATTTCTTCAACATTCTTAGGCGACAATGGAAATTTCGCAACAAAAATTAAAAATATCGATCAGATATAAACCGTTGAAAGAACTTCAACGCATATCTAATCAAAGTAGACGTTCTATAAATAATTTCTCGAAATAAAATCCCAGGTTTGCTCACAAAGTAACTGATGCCCAGCCGGGTTAGCATGGAGACCATCCTCAGAAAGCAGTGGAATAATCTCAAGTGCGCACCATAAACTTTCAAAATCCAGCACAGGGACTCCCTCATTAAAGGCAACTTCTCTCACCACCTGACTATAAAGCTGTGCATCTTTACGAAAGAAATAACTATCACTGTCACGATAAGGCGTTGTTCTCTGCTCATCGAAAGGAATACCCGTCATTACAAAGCTGGGGGCAATCGAATTAGATGCTTGCAGTAGCTCTAACATCGCTTGACGAAAAAAATCTAGAGTTACCGTATTCTGTGCTTCTGCCCCACCAATGCGACAAATATCATTAAAACCGGGGTAAAGCCCTATTAAATGTGGCCTTCTCACAGAAAGTTCCAATGATACCCGCTGAGTAAGCGATACAACATTTTCACCAAATATTCCCAGGGCGTAGACTAGGTTTTTGGGATTCAAAGGTTCGAAGCGGAAACGAATCCTTTGCACGAAACCGCCCAACTCGGTATCACCTCGACCATAGATAGAACTGGAACCAATAAAAGCGATTTTTTTGGGTACTCTTCTATTCACAGGAATAACCTATAAGGTAAATTAACTTATATATTCGCTAGAGGTCATCACCAATAAAAAATAGAGCTCCAACAATATATGAAACAAGGTCTTAAAGAGCCGCCATTCAAAATAGCATTAAATTTATAATTTAACAGGCGGTTAATATACCCTCTTACCGCCTGCACCAAGATTCAACAATCAAATGATATTCGATAGTTATGCAGGAATTTCTTAAGCCCAAGGCTCGAGAAATCGATCACACGAGAATCCACCCTCCTTCGTGCCCATTTTTTTCGAAATGCATCCTCTAATATCCATTGACCCAGGGTGCCAGCCAGATGATTGCGCCTCTCACTCCAGTCTAGACAAGACTTGCATAATGGACGCCGAGTATTTTTCAATCCACCAATATCAACACCTAGATTACGGAAAAATTTCTTGCCGTTTTCAGTCAATTTCGTACTCTGAAATTCTTCGATGATGACACTTTCTGCCACTAGAGAGTCGTATAGGGCTACGCCGAGACTTCCTGCCAGGTGATCGTAACAAATTCGAGCTTTCCTAACATCGGGGTCTTTAGGACCAGTATCAATACTTCCTTGCATCGGAGTACTACCGATATTAAGTAGTTTCTCTAGTAACTCTGCTACCTCATAATCGCGCAATTGAAAATACTTATGACGCCCTTGTTTACGCACCACCAGTAAACCCCCTTCGGTGAGTTTGGATAAATGCGTACTCGCTGTCTGAGCACTGATATCAGCTTCACAGGCCAACTCAGTTGCCGTCAGGGCTTTGCCACCCATCAATGCCATTAGCATTTTCGAGCGAGTCTTATCACCAATCAAACCCGCCACCAGAGATATATCAGGCTCCATAGGCACACCAGATAGTTCGTTGTAGATCGAAGCATAAAAAAATTAGTGTCATAGAATGCAATGAATTCCAAACAGAGGCAAAACCTATGACGATCACCTGTTTTATCGAGTATCGTATTAATCCCTATCAGCTCGATAAATTTAGACAGTATGCGGAGAACTGGGGCAAAATTATCCCTGAATGTGGAGGAGAGCTAATAGGCTATTTTCTACCCTATGAAGGCACCAATAACCGTGCATTTGGCCTGATTAGTTTCGATAGTCTGGCGAGCTATGAGAAATATAGAATACGACTGAAATCATCGGAAGGTGGCCATGACAATTTTCTATTTGCTCAAAATCAACAATTTATTCTGGAGGAAAAGCGCTCATTCCTCACAGCAGTTCCATCTACTTATATACGCTTGAGGGGAGGATAAACTGGTGATCGCGGTAATTTTTGAAGTTAAACCTAAAAATGACAGCAAAGAAGTCTACTTTTCCAAGGCCCGGAAACTGAGAAAGTATCTCAAAAATATAAATGGATTTATCTCGGTGGAGAGATTCCAGAGCCTCAACAACCCAGATAACTTTCTTTCACTTTCTTTTTGGCGGGACGAGCAAGCCGTACAATCCTGGAAGCGCCAGAACCAACATCGGGAAGCTCAGAAATTGGGTAGAGTCAGTTTCTTTGATCACTACCGGATACGGATTGCCACAGTAATAAAGGATTACGATATTCATCGAGCCGATGATCAGTAATTGGCTCTTTTCTTCCAAATTCAACCACTATCCTCAATGGGGGAGCATACTCTCCCATTGAGGGGGTTTTAAAATATCAAATGCGCACAGTCCAGAAGAGACGAATAACATTCGCAGAGAAACTATAGGCAGGTTCACTTCCCGGAGTAATAGCCGTACTATCACCATGCACCGTAACATCGAGGAAATCCTCGTAGTCAAATAGAATATGATCCCAGTAGAAACTGATGTTATTCTTTCGATTGAATAAAGACCAACGCTGCGGTAGCTCATAGGAAACCCCCAAACCAAAGGCCAAGGTGGTAAAGTTACTCATCTCCTTATCTCGCGCGCGAAAATTAGTGGCGTTCAGATAGGGAAATAAGTCGCTATAAAAATCGGCACTGGTTTGTTGGTAATAGCGTATCTTACCTTCAAAAATCCATTCATCACGCTCTTTCAGTGGGTGGGTGTAACGGAACTCGACATTATCCGCCGTTATTCCCCAGCTATCCGCATAGCGGCGATATTCCCCTTTTAATGATGCACGGTAAGGCAGCCGATATTTAGCCCGGATAGAAACGGCATCACTGTTGCGTGTTCTTGGGTAGAGTTCAGGCTGGTAACTAAACCCAGTACCAGAAGCTGGGTCCAAGTAGCGTACACTGCGGTAAGGGTTATTGAGAAATCCCTCGTCGGAGACCGTCTCAACGCCCACTTCAGCAATCAACTTTTGTGAAAGTATCTGGTTCCAACTGAGAGCATAGCGACGATGCTCTGCTTCATCAGCAAAATTTTCATCACCGTTTCGATATACATCATCGCTACCATAGCTAACACGAAGATCAATAGTACTTAGGTCGCCAAAGAATCCCTGGCTGATACCAAAAGCAACTGTTTCTGCTTCATAATCATTCTCCGAGCTATTGGTATAACCAACACTAATTGTTGTTTTATCTACCAAGTAGTCTGCACCGAGGGAATATTGATCTCGTTGCTCAGAATATTCACTCGCGGTTGCCTCAACATCAATAGAGGCCCCAGAAATCATATCCACATAGTAATTAGCAGAAAAGGAAATATTGTTGCCGATATTCTTACGAATTAACACTGAAGGGCCATCAATGGTCACCCCTCCACCACTATAGGCATGGTACAGATTATCAGCTCGCTCCTCAGGTAACACGGCAGCAAAAGCGTAAGTAGGCAAAAATAACCCTACTGTAAAGAAATAACGTAACAACTTAGTTACAACCACATCCGCCTCCACTACCACCTTCGGCTCCCCTGGCCGCTTCGCGGGCTTCATAAACATGGTTCATATAACTGGCGGCGACTGGATCTCTCTCAAAACCCATAATCGGGTCCGCCAGATATTGACGCTCATAAGGAGCCACCCAGGGCGTTACTGTGCAGCCACTGAATAGCGATACCGCCAACAGCGGCAACAAGTAGCGCAACATTCTATTACTCCCGGATTAATTCCTTAATGATTTTCTTATAAGCTGCCTCATCGCCATCGCGATAGCCTTTATGGATATGGCGAACATTGCCATCTCTGTCGATAAAAACAGTACTCGGCATAGCATCAATACCGTACATTTTGCTCACCTCACTGGTGCTATCGAATAAGATGGGGAAGTCCACCGGTATTTTTCCCAGTAATTTCTCTGCATCAGATCGATGTGCATCTACGTTTACGCCCCAAACCTGGAATCCAGCGGCGGAATAACGCTCGTGCAACTGATCTAGTAAAGGCATTTCCTGGCGGCATGGTCCACACCAGGATGCCCAGAAATTCAGCATAATTACTTCACCGCGCTGCTCCGCCAGGCGCAGGTTCGCGCCTTGGTTAGAAGCCAGCGTAAAATCTCGGGATGGTTCTGCGGCACTAATACCTATCGACGATATTAGTAATATAAAAGCAGCAACGAGTCGTAACATATTAAAAATCCTTATTGACTATTTTTTTTAAAAAAACTAGAAAAATACAGTAAAACCTAATTGGGTAGACAAATTATGAGTGGATTGTGCCTCACCAAATAATTCATGTTCAAATACGTGATCACGTACATCGAAGCGTAATGCCAACCAATCATTGGCCAACAAGCGCACTCCAGCACCAAAGTTGTAGGTAAAATGCTCTTCATCTGCAAAAGAGGTATTGCCGGCACCGCTCACCAGATAAAAATCCGTATTGAATGCCCAATCATCTGAAATGAAGTACTCTCCTTGAAAAATATTCCAACCCAGAGAGAAATTGTAATAGCTAAGTTCCCTTTGCTCATCGGTCAACAGAGGAGCAGCACCACTTAAACGCTCAAAGCTGGATTCACCCAACTCAGTTTGCGCATAGGTGCCTTCCATAAAGATATCTTCAGTAATATGGTAGGAAACAGAGGTGCCATAGAGGGCATTAGATCCAAAGTCTTCTACATTGATCACTCCGGCAAAGATGCCCAATTCAATATTTTCACTGTCGATCAGTGCATCACGTACCTCACGACGCTCCAAGTCTGAAACGACAATATCTGCAATAACGTCTTCACCTTGCTGGGCGACACAGGCCTGAGCACTGAACAGCGCGGATAGGGTTGCAGTGCCTACAGATATACGTCGAAACCAAGTTTCCACTCGACTATCTCCTGATTATTTTCCCGCGAGGTGAGCAGGTAGTGGTTTGTGTATTCCGCTTTTATGGCAAAGCGGCGCGATAGATACGTTTTTATGCCTATGCCTGCCAGCATTACTGTGTCCTGACGATCTTCCGTAGCAATAATGGTTGCGTTAGGTGATGTGATATTTAGACCAGCACCAAGTAGAAAATAGGGGGATAATCGCCAACGCGGGAACGGCTGATGCAGTATTGCCATTTGATAAACCTGGCTATCCGAAAATTCACCAACTGCCTGAGTAGCACGCAATTCGGTAGCTAAATTAGCGGTAAATTGGTAACCGATTCTTGTCGCCAAGGAATTAGCTCCGGCAAAATCGCCATAGGATAAGCCCAGATAAAAGAAACCCGCTTGCACATTTCTAAAATCGGGAAGGGAAACCCGCACCAGCTCACCCTCCTCACCATAAATGTTTTGCAAATCCGCAACTCGTACCCAGCCAGTCTTATTGTGCGCAGCCAATACCTTTACCCAATCAGTACGGCGTTTAAGCAGCCAAATTTTTTCACCATATTCAGCCACATGAAAAATCGGATAACCCCGGCCGGGGCCTCGATACATATTGATAAATGCATTACCAACGGTAACTTGCTCTGCGTCATCCGGTATCTTGCTCACCACATTGATCGCAGTGGGAATTACCGCTTCTGATTTTTCCTCTACCGAGAGGAATCCCTCAGAGACATCTCCCGAAGATTCACCGACCTTCAGACTCTCGATCGATTGTGTTTCGCCAACTTCCTCTGCAAATACAAAGGAAGAAAGGAAGTTGGCTCCGAACAGCAGGAAAATAAAAAGATAATTCTTTAAAATAGACATGGATCAGTCAGCCGGTGCCGCAAAAGGATCGTTATAGTACTGAGCGCCGATATCCAGCCACTCTGCAATTAACCGTAGTTCAGCCGGATTTAAGAGTCCCGTATGCGCACCACCGGTCGAAAAGATAGGAAAAAAAGCACTTTCTGCAGCAGTTTCAGCCATGACAGAAGAAGTAGTTACAACGATCATCACCGGTATAGGATTTCCATTGGCATCGAGAATCAAGTTACCATCTTCATCGGTTTCAAATACCGGGTTGCCCTGGTTATCCGTCTCCTGCCTCAGCCGTGGAGTTAAAATTCCACCGACAAGATCCAATATCGGGCTATCAACTAGTAGTTCAGCATAGGAGGTAAACCAAGCATCGTTCACAGAAGACGCGCTTGCGGTCAGATCCAGCTGCGCGGCGGGAACTCGTGTAGCACCAGCGGCATCTACTGGTGAATGACAGGCAGTACAGGTATTATCACTAATTACCGTACCGGCATTATCCACAACTTGACGTGGCAGATCCCAGATTGGCTGAATGTGCTGCTCGTAATGAATAACACTGCGGCAACTGCTCCCCCAATTATCCAGGCAGGCTAATGGAGCGGGGATTTCAGTCAATAAATCAGCGTAAGCCAGAGAAATATCAGTGTCTTTAACGCGAACTGCTGGATCGGTCCAGACATCAGAAAAGTGTATATCCCCTTTTAATCCAGCTTCTCCAACAATCCGAGCCAATAACTGCGCCATGGTTTCACCCATTTCCGCCAGTAATGCAGGCTCGGTATTTACAAATGGCGCCGCTGAAGTAGGAGACCCACTCCAGGCAGATTCCAGCTCCATATCAACGCGACCATGAGCCACTTCACTCTCACTGGTATGGCAGCCCACACAGCTGCGTACCTCACCGGGTCGTAACTGCAACCAGTTATTGTGTTGTTCAAAAATTCTCTTACCCTCGGCATCTATCACTGATATTGCAAAGGGAGTATCGGCAGGTATTTTGACCCGTACCGAACCATCCGGTTGAATAGGCGTATAGCCCAGGATTTCACGCATACCCTGACTGCGATTGCGACCAAAAGCCGAACCGTCAAAGTCCAGGGTGTCGTCATCTGGGATCGCTACAGCTTTTACAATACGGAGAAAACGTGCGGGACGCTCATCGGCAGTAGTCATAGCAGGATCAGCGAGAGTTTCTATTCCCGCTATATCCTCACCATCAAAATCGTAGACGCTACGGATATCCAAAATACCCACAGATTCCTGCACTAGATCGCCATCTACGTCTATTCCAGGAATTGGGTCGGGAATATAAGCCGGCTCCGTGCGGGGCTCCAGTGTCACCCCCTCGGAAATCATTTCACCCTCTTCCGCGACGATAATAGGTAGTTGAGTACCTGCCACGTAGTCATAAATCCACAGGCCGTAAAGAGGATCAGCTAATACCGGTTCCTCTTCTTCCCCTAAGGTTTCTGGGCAGGGTCGTAGCAGTTCCGTCTCTTCCTCCACAATGCGGCATTCACTCCAAGATACCAACAACCTGCTGGTACCATCGTAGAAAGGCCAAGCTGTGGAGAATGTGCCATGGGGAGAGAGGGTTCCATCAGTTGTGACCTCAGCAAAGGCGATAGAGGCCTGACCAACCAGATCCCCCTCACCGCCGGCTTCACTATAGGCTTCGCTGTAATTGATTCCATCAATAGCCACCAGATCGCCGCCATAACTTACTCCCGAAGGCGAACGTAGGTTGACCAGTAAGCGGCCATCAGGCATTTCACGCGGCCTGGAGAAAGTGGCTAGTGAATTTTCAGTGCCGGTCTCTTGGCTGTGATAACCATAATGAAAAGATAAGTCACTACCATCCGGTTTAATGGTATATAGGCTTACGCGGTCTACACCGGCGGCATTATCCCAACGATTAAACAGGATACGTCCATTATTCAGTACTGTGGGATTGAGATCGTGGCTCTGATTGAAAGAGATCTGACGAATATCACTGCCATCCGCCTCCATCACATGTAAAACAAAAGCGGGCTCATCCTGATCATCTGTCAGGGCAGAAAACTGTGGCTTATTATCATCCAATAACAAAGCGCGGGCACGACGCTGGCGACTAGAGGAAAATACAATACGCCCATCAGGCAAAAATGCAGGGGCAACATCCTGCCCTTCCTCCGCAATCAGATCGGTCTGTATGACTCTTTTCAGCTCTTTGGTTTCAAGATCATATAACCAAATATTCCAAGTAGGCTGTTCATCGTCATCAACATTTTCTAATTCTGGTGCGCGCATGGCAAATACCAAACGCTGTCCATCTGCGGAGGTATTGAGATCTTTAACATCGTAATCACCGGTAAAAATTTCTGCGGTAATTACTGTCTCTGCAGCACTTGCTGTAGCACGATCTTTCAGAATCAGTTCAGCACCGGGGAAAAAATCCTGGGGCTGGTATTGGTTATCTTGCTCTAGGGCTCCTTCATCATCCTTATTAAGCTGGCGACGCACGAAGGCAATAGGGTAATCCACCACTACAGGATCTTCCGCCTGCTCCCCACTACTAGAGGAACCGCCACCACCACTACAAGCAGCCACCAACAGTAGTAGTGGCACTGCACGCAAAGATTTCATTATTTTTTCTACCCAGCATAGGCACCAGCAACATGCCGGTAATATTTGCAGAAGGCCCTTAATTATTTCTGTGTGCGGTTTTTGCCGCCGAGGGTAATTCTCGCAAGTTGCGCACAAAAAGTTTGCCAACTGGGACGCAAATATTAAAAGTCATTCTGACAGTCCTGAAATTCGCTTTTAGTATGCCTTGACATACCCCACTGACCCCATCGACAAAATAAACCAATGAAAAATAATTCGTCTCGAGCGCGTGTGATCCAGCTCACAGTGGTAGGCGCAATAATCGGGGCCGGCCTTTGGAGTGCCCCAGCCCTTGCGGCCCCTCAGGATCAGGCTCTGCAAATTCACAGCCGTATCACCGGCACCATTCCCTCTGAAAGTGTATTGCTGGATATGGCCGAGGACATCGCCAATGGCGATCCTGCCAGTGCTGCCTATACGGCAATGCAACACGATGACTTTTACAATGTGACCCTGAAAAACCTGGCCACACCTTGGACTAACGAGGAACAGGATGTGTTTGCGCCGTTAAATGATTACAGCGCAACCGTTATTGGTATGGTCCGGGACGATATGGATTTTCGCCAATTACTGTCAGCAAATATTCTGTATACCGGAAATGTCTCCGGGCTGCCAAGTTACAGTACCAGCAACAATAATCACTACGAAGCTCTGGAAGCTGGTGGTTATTCCCTGAAAGAAAATCTCACCAGACAAAGTCAGTCTTCCCTTAATGGGCTTCCGGCCGATGCTACTGCCGGTGTGATTACCAGTCGTGCCGCAGCAAAGGCCTTTTTTAGTGCTGGCACCAACCGCGCCATGTTCCGTTTTACCATGCTCAACCATATGTGCCGGGATATGGAGCAGGTGCAAGACAGCACACGTTCACCGGATCGAATTCGCCAGGATGTCAGTCGCAGTCCAGGGGGGGATAGCCGGGTATTTCAAAACAACTGCGTCAGCTGTCACAGCGGTATGGACCCTATGGCCCAAGCCTTCGCCTATTACGATTATGTCTACGATGCAGACAATGACCCAGAGGGCAACAACGGGGCACTCGACTATAACGGTGCAGGAGATACAGATCCGGAAACCGGCAGTCGCGTGAAAGCTAAAAACCACATTAATGCGGCAAACTTTCCCCACGGATACCAGCTTCCCGACGATCGCTGGGACAACTATTGGCGTGAGGGCCCCAACCTGCATCTTGGATGGAATAGTGTCCTATCCGGTAGCGGTAATGGGGCAAAGTCTCTCGGTGAGGAGTTGGCCAACAGTCGTGCTTTCGCCAGCTGCCAAGTCACTAAAGTATTTCGCCAGGTGTGTTTGCGTGATCCTGAAGATGCCAATGATCGTGCACGTATAGAAGCCATCACTAACAACTTCAGCAGCTCCGGTTACAAACTGAAGCAGGTATACGCCGATACTGCGGTTTATTGCGCGGGAGATTAATAACAATGAAAATTTTTAAGAACCTGCAAATATCTACCCTTTTATGTACAGCAGCATTCCTTGCCGCCTGTAGTGGCGGCAGTGGCAAAGATACAGAAGAGCAGCCAAATACGAACCAATCCAATAACGGCACCAGCTATTCAGGCCCAGCACCGGAAACTGAAGATGTCAAACAGTACAAGCGCTATATCTGGGATAACCTGGCCGAACAGAATCGCTGTGGTAGTTGCCACGTAGAGGGCGCGCAGAGCCCCCATTTCGTACGCGGTGACGATATTAATGCAGCTTACGATGAAGGTCGTGAACTGGTAAACCTAAGCCTCCCGGAAGAGTCACGCCTGGTAACCAAGGTGGGCGGCGGGCACAACTGTTGGCTCTCCAGCGACGATGCCTGCGCTGAAATTATTACCAATTATATTGAAGAATGGGCTCGAGCCAGCGGCGGTCTCAGTAATACAGTCACACTAACTGCCCCAATTGAACGCGATGTGGGCGCGAGCAAGAGCTTCCCAGTCTCCAGTAGTAACTTCGGCACTACCGTTTACCCAGTATTGCGTAACTACTGTGCCAGCTGCCACAGCGAAGATGCCGCGCTCACACAAAAACCCTACTTTGCTAGCTCTGATGTGGATCTCGCCTACGAGGCGGCGAAAAGCAAAATGAACCTGGATACCCCTGCGGATTCACGCTTCTCTGTACGCCTGGGTAGTGAATTTCACAATTGCTGGGATAACTGCTCCAGCAACGCAGCGGAAATGACGGCGGCTATCCAAGCCTTTGCCGACAGCATTGCCCCTACTGAAGTCAATCCGAATTGGATCCTTAGTAAGGCTCTGCTTCTCACCGATGGTATTGTCGCCAGCAGTGGTGGCCGTATAGAAAATAATGCAATCGCCCTATATGAATTTAAAACCGGTAGCGGCACTACGGCTTATGACACTTCCGGGGTAAATCCAGCCATTGATTTGGCGCTTTCAGGCGATGTGGAGTGGATTGAGTCCTGGGGTTTGCAGCTTAAAGGTGGTAAAGCCCAGGGCGCTACGGCAACCAGCCGTAAGTTATACGAAACTCTCACTGCCACCGGCGAATACTCTATTGAGGTTTGGGCTGCACCAGCCAATGTCACCCAGGAAGGTCCCGCACGTTTGGTTACCTATTCCGGCGGTGACGACATTCGCAACCTCACCCTAGGGCAGGCGCAGTACAGCTACATATTCCAGAACCGCAGTGACAGTACCGATGCGGATGGAATGCCAGCTCTGATGACGGATGATGCAGACCAGCTGGTACAGGCGAGTTTGCAGCACGTAGTCGCTACCTTTGACCCGATCAACGGCCGTAAACTCTTTGTAAACGGCGCAGATACTGGAGAAATGGACCCCAGCGAAGCGGGGCTCTTGAGCACTTGGGATGACACCTTTGCCCTAGCAGTTGGTAGTGAAGTAAGTAACGGAAATAGCTGGCAGGGTTCTATCCGCATGCTGGCGATTCACTCTCGCGCACTCTCTGCCGAGGATGTTGCCACCAACTATGAAGTAGGTGTCGGAGAAAAATACTTCCTGCTGTTTAAAGTTGAAGAACACACCGGTATTACTGAAAGCTATGTAATGTTTACCGTTCAGCAGTTCGACAACTATGCCTACCTGTTCAGTGAACCTACCTTTATCAGCCTGGATGAAAGTGTCGATCCGAAAGGTATCGCTATCGAAGGCATGCGTATCGGTATTAATGGTCGCGAAGCGGAAGTGGGCCAGTCTTGGACTAAATTATCCGCCGAAATCGATGATAGTTATGTGCCCCTGCAAGGCCAGAAGCTGTCGAGGCTTGGCACTATCATTACCCTCGATAAAGGCCCCCTGGAAGATGAATTTTTCCTTACTTTCGAGCGTATCGGCAACGCTAGCTTTACTCGTGTAGAGCCCACACCTGCCGCACCACCGGAGCCAGCAGACCTGGAGGCCCAACCGCGTATTGGCCTGCGCCGCTTCGAGCAGATTAACGCCAGCCTCTCTCGCGCCACCGGCATTTCCAGCGCCCACCCGGATGTGATGGAAACCTGGGAAGCCGTGAAGCGCCAGCTACCTGTCTCCAGTGATATCAGCGGATTCCTGGCTGCACAACAAATGGGTATCACCCAACTTGCCGTGAAATACTGCAGCACCCTGGTGGATTCCAATGCGCGCGGAAGTTATTTCCCAGGTTTTGATTTTAATGCTCCTGCCAATACAGCTTTTGACAGCGCTAGTAAACGAGCACTGGTGATTGATCCATTAATGGAAAGCCTATTAGGCCACGAAATGAACTGGCATGACGGCAGCCACTCGCAGCTGTCTAGTGCACCAGACCTGGGCACCGTAGAAGCAGAATTAAACAGCCTGATCAACACCATGACTGCCTGTGGCAATGGTTGTGAAGCAGATCGCACCGAGACCACGGTCAAAGCCGTATGCGCCGCCGCCATGGGCAGCGCTATGATCCTGATTCACTGATTAAAAAAACGGGCTGCCGCCCAGGTACGATTTTAAACACCGTACCTGGGAAGATTAATCACAGCCTAGACAAGATTGTCGAAAGAAAATTTTCAACAATCTGCTAAAAATTTAAAAAATAATTTACCGGCACATCGGATAAAAAATCCGCAAAAAACTATGAGCAAGAAAAAACATTTTGAGCTGGACCAGCCCCTACGCCACCCGGATCACCACCGCCCGGTAACCCGTCGTGATTTTCTCGCCCAGGGCTTCCGCGCGGGCATGGCGACAGTATTAGGTGGCTCTGTATTCAGTATGTTTGCCAACCCACATAATGCCCACGCAGCTCTGTCTGCCGACCTGGAAGACCTGCGCAAGAGTAACGGCGGCCCCTGTGATGTTAGCGCTTTTGGCGCCGGTAAAATCCCATTTATCTGTTTCGACCTCGCCGGTGGAGCCAATATCGCTGGCTCCAATGTATTGGTAGGCAAACAGGGTGGTCAGATGGATTTTCTCGGTACGGCCGGCTACAACAAACAGGGGCTGCCGGGCGATATGATTCCCTCAGCCGGAGAAGGATTTGTTAACACCGACCTGGGCCTTGCTTTCCATAGCGACAGCGGCATGTTGCGCGGTATCTTGGAAAAAGTGAGCTCCGGCACTGCTACCGCTACCAACGGTGCGGTGATCCCGGCACGCTCGGAAAACGATACCGGCAACAATCCTCACAACCCCATGTACGGAATCAACAAGGCCGGGGCCAATGGTTCCCTACTGGCCCTGATCGGCTCTCGCTCCAGTGATTCCGGTGGTAACTCCATGGCTCCGTCGGCAATGATCAACCCTGAAGTTCGCCCCACCAAAGTGGACAGGCCTTCTGATGTTACCGGCCTCGTAGATGTGGGCGACCTGGTGGGCCTGCTCAGCCAGGAAGACACGGTTGCAGTGATGGAATCCATGTACCGTATTTCTGATGCCAAGCTGGGTAAGGTAAACACTCGCGTGGGAGCCGATGCGATTATCAAGGATATGGTGCGCTGCGGTTATATGAAGAGCGCCGACCTGGCGGACCGCTTCGGTAATCCCGCCGATCTAAACCCCGAAGCCGACCCGGATATTGTCGGTCCCTCCGGTATTTTTACCAGTGCTGAACTGAGTGGGGATGGAGAATTCCGCAAAACCGCTTCAACGATGAAACTAGTGGTGAATGGCTATGCCGGTGCCGGTACTATCACCATGGGCGGCTACGACTACCATACTGGCGACCGCGCCACCGGCGAGATGCGCGACCTGCGTGCCGGTCGCTGTATTGGCGCCTGCCTGGAGTATGCTGCACGTCGCAACCAGCCACTGATGATTTATGTCTTTAGCGATGGTTCGGTTTTCTCCAACGGTATGATCGACGACTCTGTCGAAGGTCGTGGCAAGGGTGTGTGGACCGGAGACAATCAGCAAACCGCTGCTTCTTTCTTCCTGGTATACAACCCTGCCGGGCGTCCGCAATTACTCGGTGGCAGCGCCGACGAGCAGGCAAGGCATCAGCAGCTGGGTTATATGCGTTCCTCCGGGGACGTGGAAACGTCTTCAAGTCCCGCCGCCAACAACGTTAATCTACTGGTAGAAACGGTAGTCATGAATTACCTGGCTTTACATGGTGAACAAGATAACTTTGAAAAAATCTTTCCCAACCACGGTCTCGGTAGCGTTACCCTCAGGGACAGCATGACCGCTTTTGCCCCTATAAGATAATGTGATACCGAGATGTTGCGTTTTATTCGATCTCTCCTGTTAGGTGGTGCCGCCCTCTGTGCGGCACCAGTATTGGCCGAGTGGCACTATGCCGAGCGTGCAATCATGGGCACTGAAGTCCATCTTCAGCTCTGGCACGAGAATGCCAGTGAGGCTGAATACCTGATCGAAAAGGTAATGAAGGAATTCCATCGCTTAGATAACCAGTTGTCACCCTACAAACCAGAAAGCGAGCTATCCCTCGTTAATCGCGAAGCAGGCAAAACCGCAGTCAATATCTCCGATGAGCTGCTTTCTCTGGTGGATAAGTCCCTCTGGTTCAGCCACCTGACCGATGGAGCCTTTGATATCAGCTACGCTACTCTCGGCAAACACTATGATTTCCGCAACAGAAAACAGGCAGACTCCGCCCTTACTGACTCTCTAATTGAGGCGCTGAACTACCGCCACTTACATTTGAATAAAAAGTCCAAGACCCTGCGTTTTGGTCACAGCAAAACAAAAATTGACCTGGGTGGAATTGCCAAAGGGTATGCTGTGGATAAAGCCATTCAAATTCTCGAACAGGCTGAAGTCTGCTGTGCCAGTGTCAGCGCCGGTGGCGATGCACGTATGCTAGGCGATAAACGCGGTGAACCTTGGCTGGTAGGCATTCGTCACCCGCGAGAAAAAAACAAAAGTGCCGCAGTAATCCCCCTGAGCGACATTGCCATTTCAACTTCCGGTGACTACGAGCGCTTTTTTATTGATGAACAGCAAGAGCGTATACATCATATTTTCAATCCAAATACCGGAAAGCCCGCAGACACAGCTGTTGGAGACAGCGATAAATTAATCAGTGTCAGTATTATCGGCCCAAGGGGTTTTGATACCGATCCACTTTCCACCAGTGTATTTGTGCTGGGTAAGAAAAAAGGACTGGCACTCATTGATCGCCTGCCCCAATTTGAAGCAGTGGTTATCGACAGTAACAAACGTCTGTTCTTCAGTCAGGGACTGGCAAATCCACAATAATCGTTACAACGTCGTAAAAAATTTGCCAACGGGATCACACCAGATAGCTGCGCCCCTGACATAATTTGCGCCCATTACACAATAAAGCCATAAGCAAGCGAAAGGCCTTCCATGGGACGCGTTCTCCAGTTGTTTATTTTCTCACTCGCCCTCCTCACAGGCGCAGCGTCTCAGGCTCAGCAAGAGTCTTTTTCTGCTGAAAAGCTGGAAAATCTAAAGCGTGATGTTATTAAGTTAAACCGGGATTTATTAATCCTGGAAGAAGACCTGCTCTACCCGGCACAAAGCCAAGTGGCTTTTTATGTTTCTGTGGATGTCGGTCACTATTTTCAGTTGGACGCTGTTAAATTACATATCGACAATAAACTCACAGCCAGCCACCTGTATACCGATCATCAGCGCAGTGCCCTTGTACGCGGTGGTATCCAACCCCTACACAAAGGCAACCTAAAATCTGGTAACTACACCATTTCCGCATTCTTTACCGGTCTTGGACCAGAAGGGCGCGAGTATAAGCGGGGTGCTACTCTAGCGTTGGAAAAGACCGATGAGCCCGTTGTTATCGAATTACGCATCTCAGATAAAACCGGCAAGCAACAGCCGAACTTTGAACTCATTCAATGGCCCACGCCCTGATTACCCATGAGCTACCGGCCCCTCTCCCACATAATATCCCTTAGTGTCGCTTTGCTAGGTGCCAGTTTGCCTGCTTATGGCACCGAGACCGAAGTTACCTCGGAAGAAATAGCGCCTCAGGAAAAGACGCAATCCGAAGATAAAAAGTATCGCCAAGCCCAGGATATGTCCTACGGGGCAACCCTGTATGAGTACTTTCAAGGCAACAATTTCGATGCCCTCAGCACCCTGCTTGTCGCCAAACAACGTGATTCGATTAAAGTTCACCGCGACAGTGCCGCGTTGATCGAAGGGGGAATCAGCCTCAGTTTTGGTCTGCATCGGCGCGCTGCCGAACTTTTCGAACTACAGCTTCAAACCGGCAATCAAAATACAGATCCCAAACTTCGCCAGGCTGCCTGGCTGAAGCTGGCAGAGCTGAACTATTTGCAGGGTGACTTTTCCTTGGCGGCAAAAAATCTGGAAAAGTCTGGAGCCATAGATTCCTCCACCCTCCCCCTTAACCTGGCCTTGCGCAGTGAAGAAATCTCCACAGCCCAGGAATTCCTTAAAAGAGCCGATCTGCCGCTGTCAGAGCGCCTACTCGGGCATATCAATCTAGGCGCAGCCTTAGCCCGAAGAGGAGAGTTAGTTGCCGCCGCCAAGGAATATCGCTTCGCAGGCACACTGGCGACTGAGCAGGATGAACCCTCAGAGGATATCCTGATACTCGCGGACAAAGCGCATATCGGCGCTGGCTACGCTATGGCATTGTCAGAGCAGTTTTCCCAGGCCCAAGCTGAATTTTCCCAAGTGCGCCTGCACACCCCCTGGGCAACCAAAGCTCTGCTCGGACTCGCCTGGTCTTCGATCAACAGCGAGCAATACCAGGAGGGGGTAGATGCCCTACGTTTTTTATTGGCAGAACACCAACACAGTCCCGCCGCACGGGAGGCCAGGGTCGCCCTGCCCTATGCCTATGAAAAGCAGGCTGAACGCAATAAAGCCCTAAGCGCCTATAGTGATGCAGCCACATATTTCGAGAGCACATTGCAGCAGCTGCAGCACTTACAGCGGAAGCTGTCTTCAGAACCGCTGGCGGACACCAGTCAATTTAGCCAGTCACAACGCTACGGCTGGCTACAACTGGCTCAAGCCGCACCCTTACTGCGGGACAACCAGCATTTTCTCTTACCCATTTTACAGAGCGATCAATTCCAGCTGCGCCTGTCGGAGCTGCGCGACCTGCAGCAGATGGATAGAGTACTCAATGACTGGTCACAAAAAATTCCACAATTGCATTCATTGATCGAAGAGCGTCACCAAAGGCGCTCCGGCATCATCGGGCAGTACCAGAGCGCAGAGTTTGACCAGCAACTGCAAATCGCCAAGCAACACTACCGCAATCTCAACGATGCCCTGGCCCAAATAGAAGGGGAGCGTGACGCACTGACTCTGCTCGAAGCTACCAGCAACGGGGAGGGTGGAAATAACAGTGAGATATTCGAGATGCTGGAGATACTGCAGGGCGCTGAGCAACGCTATCAACTACTGCGCAGTAACGGTAAGGGGTCTGACTATCAGGGCGAGACCCTGGCTAAAGCCCGTGGCATTTTATTATGGCAAGCCAGCGAACAGTATCATCACCGCTTGTGGCAACAGCGCAAAACTCTGCAACTACTCGAATCCAGCTTACGCGATGGTGAAAAGCAACTAGGTAAAACCTCTGTAGAAGTGGGCCGCGCACCGCAATTGACCCAGCTAACAGAGCGTCTGGCTAGCACTGCGGCGCAATTATCCGGCCAACGCGCAGCCATAGCCAAAACGGCTTCAAAGGTTGAGGCTGCCCTACGCCGGGATATTATTGCTGAGCTGGAGCGAGAGCAGTCGCGGATTCACAGTTACCAGGCCCACACCCGCCTCGCTATCGCGCGCTTACAGGATGCCTCCATGCTAGAGGCCGCCAGCCAGCCTCCGCCAAAAAACCCTGAGAAAAATACTCAGGTGGAAACGCAAGATGGCGAAAATACTCACGAAAAAGGCAATGCCACAGTAGAGAAAATAACTGAGGAAAAGACCGCAGAAGCTCTATTGCCCGATAATGAAGGGGGGCAGAGTGAATAGGTTTGGTTCCAGAAGCTTTTCCCTGCGTCTGCTCACTGCCGCTATCTGCTGTATCAGTACCGCCTGCAGCAATCAGTCCGCACTGACACTTGCAGATCTGCCCACGGCCACGGCTGCTTCCACTGAAGAACCTGTATCAGCTCCCCCTGAGTTGATATCGGTTGATCTCGCCACTCTCGTGCAGAGCTATCAACAAGCACTGGCCAGCCAGCCAGACCCGCAGATTCGCGCACAGATTCGTTTGCGCCTGGCCGATCTGGAAATGGAGCGACTGGAGCAACATCAGGCGGATAACCCGGAAGTTTCAGTCGGTTTTGCCAGTGCGGTGCAGCACTACCAGACACTCGCCAAAGAGAGCCCTCGAGACGACTATATTCTCTATCGTCTGGCGCGAGCTCGTGCTATGGATGGCGAAATGCCAGGCGCGCTGCAAGCACTGGAGCGCATCGCCCAGGGCGCGCCTGAGTCACCGTTTATGGGGGAGGTTTTATTCCGCCGAGGCGAAGCGGCTTTCAATCGCAAGGAGTATTCGGCAGCGGCACGGGACTTCCGCGCATTGCTGGAGAAAGGCGAAAGCCCATTTTCCGATAATGCCCGCTATATGCTCGCCTGGTCAGAGTTTAAATCCAGCGATTACCGCCGTTCCACGGAGATATTTCTCGAATCTCTGGATATTCTGCAGCAGCGTGCCAGCGAAGCAGAGTTACCTCTGGGCCAGAAGCGCCTGCGCGAGGATAGCCTTCGTGGCCTGGCCCTGAATTTTAGTTACCTGGGCGGTGCCGAAGCTATCGAGTCCTTTAATCCCGATGGCAAACCACGAGGTTATCAGCACCTGCTGTACAGCGCTCTGGGCAATTGGTATCGAGAGAAAGAGTTATTCCGCAACAGCGCGGATACCTATCTGGCTTTTGTTAAGCACTACCCCAATAGCACTGAAGCGCCATCATTACATTTGCAATCTATTGAAACACTGCAAAATGGCGGCTTACACGATGAGGTGCTTCCAACCAAGCGGGAATTTGTACAGCGCTATGGTATTCGCAGTGAGTATTGGCAGCAGGCAGAGACAAGTCAGCGCGAAGCCCTGGCACAATCACTGCGCCCCTGGCTTGAGGAGTTAGCCCAATTTGACCACGCGCGCGCGCAGGAACTTGCTCAGCTAGCAAGCACGGCACCGGCTAATAAAAGTAAACAAAAACAGCAGCTAAAAGCTCAGTCTCGCAAAGCTTACCTAGCGGCAGCGGAACTCTACCGGCAGTTTTCACAGACTTTTCCACAGGACCCCCGCACTCCACCAATGGTCTTCCTGATGGCCGAATGTCTCGAGCAGGCTGGCGACTACACTGGAGCCTGGCACGCATACAGCCAGGTAGCCTGGGAATACCAAGACAAGAAGCATGGTGCGGAGGCTGGTTATGCAGCCATTCTTAGCTCTGCACAAGTGCATAAAGAAACACCGGACCAGGATGCCGAGCAAAAAATCCTGTGGCTGGATCGCAACATTGAGGCCAGTCTTAAATTTGCCCAGAGCTGGCCACAGGATAAAAGAGCCTTACCAGTACAACTATCTGCCGCAGATAAGCTGCTACAACAGTCACGTTTTGCCGAGGCTATTGCCGCTGCACAAGCTGCAGATCAGTGGCAGCCACCAGCGAATAAGGCTCAGCAATTAAATATCGCGATGATCCTGGCTCACAGTCACTTTTCATTGAAAGATTATATGGCTGCGGAAGAAGCCTATACCCGTGCGTTGAATATACAGCCTAAAGATAGCCATTTGCGCGAGGACACACGCAAGCAACTTCAACTTTCCATCTATAGGCAGGCAGAGTTGGCACTTGCGCAACCAGCACTCACCGAGGATGGCAGAGAGATTCCCAGTGAGGAGGCGTTGCGCCACCTGCTGCGCATCAGGGAAAGTGGACGCAGCGAAATTGCAGCCACCGCCCAGTATGACGCGATCAATTACCTGATGGAATTACAGCAGTGGCAGCGTGCCAGTGCTGAACTTGCAGACTTCCGGAGTTTCTATCCTGCACATCAGCTGGCACCTACCCTCGCCGCCAAGGCGGTCGTTATTTTTGAAGCCTTGAAAATGCCTGCCGCTGCGGCCGGCGAATTACTGCAACTTGCACAAAATGATCCCGACCGAGAAGTACGTCGCCAATCCTTATTCCTCGCGGCGGAAAGCTTGCAAAAAGCAGGTGAGTATCAAGGTGCCATTGAGAGTTACCGTAACTACAACAAGCTCTGGCCAAAGCCTGCTGAACAACGTCTGGAGGCGCAATATCAGTTAGTGCAACTGTACGCGCAAACCAATCAACCTAATAAAAAGAATTATTGGCTACAGCAATTAGCAAAAAATTCAGAAAAATCCCCTCGGGGCCGCTACCTGTCCGCCTATTCCCAAAGCGCATTGGCAGAGCAGAGCTATGAAAAATTCGCTTCATTAAAATTGCACTTGCCGCTAAAAACCAGTCTCGCCAATAAAAAGCGCGCGATGAAAACCACCGTGGCCGATTATCGCAAGGTTCTCGAGCTGGAAATTGCGGAATTCACCACCCAGGCCAATTTCCGTTTAGCTGAAGTTTATCGACAGCTCAGCCATGACCTGATGGAATCTCAACGCCCCAAAAACCTGAATGACCTTGAGTTGGAGCAGTACGAAATCCTACTCGAAGAGCAGGCCTTCCCTTTCGAGGAAAAGGCGATAGAGCTGCATCAGGCCAATATTCAGCGCACCAGTGATGGAATCTACGACGACTGGGTCAAACGTAGTTTTGCCTCCCTCGGCGAACTGTTACCCGCACGCTACAAAAAACCGGAAGCAACCCTGGAGTGGAGCCATGCACTGCATTGATTTGCGCAATTGCCCCAGTGGTATTTTTCGCTTCACAGCAACACTACTGATTCTGGCGACACTCAGCGCCTGTGGCAGCCTTCCGCTGAGCAAAAATGCTCAACCGAAGGACGCCTCAATTGAGCATGTGATTACGGAAAACCCCTATTTGGCAGATACCAAGCGGGTTCCCAAAGAGGCCAGCGTCGCTATGGCTCAGGCACACGAGAGCTTTATCAACGGAGATAGCTCAACCGCAGTGCAGCAGCTACAGCAGGTCATTGAACGCTGGCCAGAACTCTCTGGCCCCTGGCTAAACCTCGGGATAGTACAGAAGAAAAGTGAACAGGCCGAGAATGCGGAAAATAGCTTTCGCAAGGCGATTGAGGTCAATGACGGTAATGTATTTGCCTGGAATCAGTTGGCTGCACTACTACGCGACGCTGGCCGTTTCGAAGAGGCCGAACAGTGCTACCTGCAGGCGCTGAACCTTTGGCCCGACTTTAGCGATGCGCACCGCAATCTGGGTATTCTCTATGACCTCTATCTAAACAGGCCGGAAGAGGCATTACAGCAATACCGTTTGGCCCAGAGCAGTCGAGAACAAGGAGACAAATTACTCGACGCTTGGATATTGGAACTGGAGCGTAGACTCTGATGCGAGATAAATTAATCATTCTAATGTCCATAATATGCGCCTGCTTCACCGCCCGTGCGGATGAAATTACCACACTGGAATCCACGGTAATCGGTAGTCAGGAACAGCCCAAGGTGTTGTATATCATCCCATGGAAGCAAGCCGACAGCCTGCAGCGCCTTGATAGTTCTCTGGCCCAAAATTTTAATACCGTTTTCAAGCACCAGGAGCTCTCAGAATTCAAACGGGAAATTCAACTGCTCAGTGCCAAGCCGGTTGTTGAAGAAAAAAATGAATAGAAAAAATAATAATACTCATCAAGCACCACAAACTAATGTAATCGTGCTTTTTTGCTGAAACTCAGTACTCCAGTGGAGCAGGGATAAGCCACCGCAGGTATTTCACTTATCAGGAGTTTATTGTAGAGCCCTCATCCGACTCCACAATATTCATCATCATGCCCAATGACCATGGAATGGCCGTTTGGCAAAAAAATATCGCTAATTAAACACTTACTTCTGTGGAGACACTCATCATGGAATTTACTCAGGCGTTATTGCGCTTTTTCCAGACTGGCGGCCCTTTTATGTACCCTATTGCCCTGGTGCTGGTTATCGGCCTCGCCATGGTAGTGGAACGCTGGATTTTTCTTTCCCGCGCTAAAAGCGCCAATCGCCGCGCTTATCTGCAGGTATTACCGCTACTGCAAAAACGCAGTTACCAGAATGTATTGCAACTGGCCCGGGACAACGATGCTGCGATGGGTCGCATTGCCGCCGCCGGTATTAATACCCTGCAATTCGCCAAGCGCGAAGAAAATATTGCATTGGCAATCGAAGAGGGCATCCTCGAAGCAGTACCGCGCCTGGAAAAGCGCACCAACTACCTGGCTACCCTGGCCAATATTGCTACCCTACTCGGTTTGTTAGGCACCATTATGGGCCTTATCGCAGCGTTCACCGCTGTAGCCGCTGCCGACCCTGCGGAAAAAGCCACTATGTTGTCTACCAGTATCTCCGTAGCAATGAATACCACCGCATTCGGGCTTATCTCAGCAATTCCCCTTCTGCTATTTAATTCCATGCTACAAAACAAGACCAATGAAATTGTAGATAGCCTGCAGATGGCCGGAGTAAAGTTCCTAAACCTGTTGACTATGGGCCGCCCACAAAAAACGGAACAGCAGCGCGCAGTGAATGCCTGAGGGCTCTCGCCATGTTGAAATTAAATATTCGTCGCCGTGGACACGAGGAAGCAGAGCTGGACATCACCTCTTTTATGAGCCTGATGACTATCCTGGTTCCTGTACTGCTGCTCAATATGGTGTTTTCCCATATTTCAGTTTTAAAACTCAATCTTCCTGGCATCAGTGATGGAAGCAGTAGTGCAACTGAACAGGAAAATCGACAGTTGGAACTGGTATTACGCACCGCACATGTTGATATCAATTACCCGGCAGGGCAACTAGTCAGGCGAGTGGAGAATACCGATGGTGAACCAGATATGGAAACGGTTTCCCTGATATTGCAGCAGATAAAGCGTAACTTACGGGAAAAATCCATCGAGAAAGACGACTTGGTCATTCTCTCGGAAAAAGATACATCCTATAAAACCCTGGTGGCAGCTATGGATACCGCACGCAGCTATCGAGCAGTAGTTGCCGCATCGGTCGTCGATGCCGAGTTGTTTCCACAGATTTCCCTGGGCGATGCCCCCCAGCAAACAACCGTAGTGGGGAAATAAAATGATGCTTAACGCAGCCGCCAAATTACAGGAGCGGCGTCAGCGACAGAAACGACAGCAATCGAAGCTCAATCTGGTTTCTCTAATGGACATTTTCACCATTCTGGTATTTTTCCTGTTGGTGAACTCCACTAGCGATGTACAGGTTTTGCAAACAGACAAAACTATCAAGCTACCCAAGTCTACTTCTCAGCAAAAGCCGGAAGTTACTACGGTCGTGAGGGTCAATAATCAGCAATTATTCGTTGGTGATCGCATGATCGTGGGCATTAACGATATTGACGCTGGTAAGGAAAATATCGAGCCCCTCTTGAAGGAACTGGAGTACCGCGCCGAACGCGCCGGTGAACTCAGCGACGAGCAAAAGCAAAGGGGACGCTCGGTCACCATTATGGGTGACGAGCAGGTTCCCTATGAGTTGCTCAAACAGATTATGCAGACCTGCGCCCAGGCAGATTACCGCGATATCTCTTTTGCTGTTGAGCAGACAGCACCAATAGATCCCGCGGGGGTGGAAAGCTGATATGAGCACTGCAACCAGCCGCTATGCCCCCTGGCAACTACAGGAAACCCTGTTGCCCTGGTCTGCTTCCAACCAGGAAGACCAGCGCTTTATAAAGTTCCTGCGTGCAGGGCTTATTGTCTTCGCCGTTTGTGGTTCCATCGTTACCTTTGCTCCAGTGCCGGAGCTGACCCGGGAACAGGCAGAGCGAGTGCCACCACAACTGGCCAAGGTTATCCTGGAGAAAAAGGAGCTCCCCAAGCCGAAGCCCAAACCCAAGGCCAAACCGAAGCCTGAGGAAAAAAAACCTGACGCAGAGAAACCCAAAGAAAAACCAGAACCTAAAAAAGTCGAGAAGGAAAAGCCGAAACCGGCTCCGAAACCCGAGCCCAGTAAAGTAGAGACACCCCCTGTTGCCACTATACAAAAAGCGCGGGAAAAAGCGGCAAGCAGCGGCATCAATGCCCTGGCCGACGATTTATTGGATATGCGTGAGAGTTTTGATACGGGTGAAGTTACCCGCGGTCAGCTCAGTGCCGGCAGCGCCACTGCTGCACAAACACAGCGCAATATGATCAGCGACAAATCCAAAACTTCGAGCGGCGGTGTCAGGGCCGGGAGCATCAGCACTGACACGGGAGGCGTATCACTGGCAGGCCGACAAACCACCCGGGTTGAGCAGGCCCAGGCGAAGGGCTCCGCTAAGCAGGCAGCCAGGAGAGTCAGGGGTGAGAAATTGGCGCGAACCGACAATGCCATTCGCGGCATAATGGAGGCCAACAAGGCGGCAATCAATGCGATCTATGACCGTGCCTTACGCCGTGATCCCACCCTGCAGGGTAAAATTACCGTGCAGCTGGTGATTGAAGCAAACGGCACTATTTCGTCCATCAAGTTGATTGAGAGTGAGCTGAACAACCCCGTCCTGGAGCGCAAGCTGCTGGCGAGGATCCGCATGATTAACTTTGGTTCTGCGGATGTTAAAGCCACAACCCGCAATTACTCCATCGACTTCCTGCCATCCTGATTGGGGTTTTGGATAAATGACATTGGCACAGCGGAGCAAATCTTTACAGTTTGCTCGCTGTGCCAATTTCTCTTCCGCACTGATTAATTCAAATCTGCAGCGTATTGTCGCAGTAGCTGTAGAGGTACTATCTCCAGAGCTTTCACATGTGTACGCTGTAAAAAAACTCTCGGTGCCCTATCCTGCTGCTGGGCCTCCAACCAGCGGGCGGCGCACAGGCACCAGCGGTCTCCCGGAGCCAACCCCGGAAACCCGTACTCCTCAATCGGCGTACTCAGGTCGTTGCCACGGCTGCGGGAAAATGCCAAGAACTCATCATTTACTTCCACACAAACCGTGTGGGAGCCTTGATCCTCTTTGCAGGTGTTGCAGCAGCCGTCGCGAAAAAAACCGGTCATTGGTGCCAGGCTGCAGGGAATAAGTGCATCGCCAAACACATTAACCGAACTATCCATCTCCATTATCAACCTTCCCCCTCGGTGCCATTGAGTAATTCGATATCCACCAGCTGCCAATGCAGCCCATTGCGCTGCATAATCAACCGCAGTTCTGCCCGGTTGGCCTCCCCGTAATCCGCACTCAGGTGGTTAATATCGGTAAAACGCCATTTGAGACGTCTCCAACTGCTCTCAGGCTTTTCTTCAAAATCTTGCCGGGTCTGCGGATAGGAATCTGCCTGGGGGGCTGTGTCCTGGCCAAACAACTTTCGTTCCATCCCCTGTAAGTCCTCACCGCCACGCAACAGGGCTGCGACCCCCTCTGGGGTTACAAACTGTTGCATTAATGGCCCCATGACAAAATTCGCACCGGCGGTTAGTAGCTCATCAAATTCCTGTGGAATTGAATTGCCTATAGAAGAGCGCAGCTGTTCCTGTAAACGAACTCTTAAATTGTCACGTAATACCGGAAAGTCCACGTAGCGTTCCAGCGTATCGATACTCTCTCGCCTTTTTTCTGGCTCTTGCGCACCCGCCATTTGCGCCGCACGCTGCAACTGTTCCATTGCATAAAAGGGCAGTGCCACATATCCAGCTGTGATAACCATTATTATCACAGCCCCCGCCCATAGAAATTTCTTCATTATTACCTTTCCTCTTTACGTCTAAGGGGAATTTTATGCTGAGAAAGATTCATCACCTAATTTGCCGCTGTACTGGCGTGGCATTGTTCCCACAACGCGCCTGTGCGATATTCGTCATCAAGGCTCTGCACATCCCAATCCGCTAACTTTTAATAAGGAAATCAAACAGGATGAGTGATATTTATAAAGCTCCCGAGTCCCAACTTGCCGAAAATAGTGAAGCTGGCGATTTTGGATCACTCGAGAAAGGCATTGCCGGTGATTATTCCTTTTCTATTGGCGAAGCCATCAATGAGGGCTGGCAGCTGTCGAAAGGCAAAAAGCGCACAGTTTGGTTTGCCATTATTCTTTATATCATCGCAATTGCTGCAACCAGTTTTGTTGCCGGCCTACTAACTGGCTACCCAGCATTTGATCTGACAGGGGCCGCTAGTGCATCCCTCTCATCAACAATCATTTATAACTTGATAACCGGAATCGTAGGGGTTCCCCTAGCTGTGGGGATGATGATGGTGGGCATCAAGATCGCCAGAAAAGAAGAAACCTCTGGTACTGAGGTTTTTGCGCACTTCGATAAAATAGTACCCTTATGTGTGACTTACATCATCATGAGCATATTAGTGGGTATTGGTTTCCTTCTACTGGTAATCCCAGGAATTTATCTGGTCATAGCCTATATGCTGGCTCTCCCCCTGGTAGCTGACCAAAATTTAGGCCCCTGGAAAGCTCTGGAAGCATCCCGCAAAGCCATTACCAACAACTGGTTTGCTTTTTTGGGCTTCTTTATTGTATTAATTCTTATCTATCTTGTAGGTGGCTTGGCACTGTTGATAGGCCTTATCTGGGCTCTCCCATTAGCTTCTATTGCATACGGCGTCGCCTACCGCAAAGTTTTTGGTGGCCCTCAAGGTTCCTAATTTGTAGCATCTAACAGGAGTGGTAGCTTGCTGGATACCACCTACAACGTCGAAACCCCTGAGGGTATCGATCTGCGTGCACGGGCTGCAGGGCCTGTGCCGCGCATCCTCGCCTTTGCCGTGGATGTGTTTTACCGCACCCTAATACTGACTGCTCTGGGTATAGGTTTGGCCTTTGCCGAAACCGCCGGTATAGGAATCTGGCTGGTCTGCTCCTTCCTGCTGGAGTGGTTCTACCCGGTGTTTTTTGAAGTGCTGCGCGGCGGCCAGACACCGGGTAAAAAGGCCTTCGGCCTGATGGTAGTCAACGACAATCTCACCCCCACCTCCTGGGGTGCTTCCATAGTGCGCAACCTTTTGCGCTTTGCCGACTTTCTCCCTTTCGCTTACGCCACCGGCGTTATTGCCATGACCCTCGGGCGACACTTTCAGCGTCTCGGTGACTTGGCCGCAGGTACCCTGGTGATCTACAAGAACGAGGACAAGGTGCCTGTAGCCCTACCGGATACAACGCCTCTTCCACCACCGCGCAATTTCAAACAACAGGACCAGCTGGCCCTGATCAGTTTACTGGAACGCCACGAAGACCTGAGCGAAGCGCGCCAACAAGAGCTGGCCAATTTGCTCGAACCCGTTACCGAGAAGAGAGATAGCGCTGCGCTGGAATACCTGCGCTCTGTAGGTAGTTGGTTATTGGGCGGCAGGGGCTGAGGGGTTATGAGACAGAGAGATTTTGAGAATCGCTACCGCGACGGCTGGGCACGGCTGGAAGCCTGGCTGAAAAGCGATGGCAAAAGTACGCAGGCGAGCGCCCTGGATCTTCCGGTCGTCTACCGGGAGCTGTGTCAGCAACTGGCGGTGGCCAAAGAACGTCAATATACCAGCCGCCTGATCGACCACCTCAACAAGCTGGTTACAGCGGCCCACCACCGGGTTTACCGCCAGCAAACTCTACGCCGCAAAGGTTGGCTGCACTATCTGTTGGCCGGATTTCCCCAGGCGGTGCGCGCCAATGGCCGCGTAGTGTTGTTGGCAACGGCACTGTTTTTACTGCCCGCCCTAGTGATGGGCATCGGCACCTACAATAACGACGCACTGATTTATGCGGTGATGTCGCCAGGAGACGTATTATCCTTGGAATCGATGTACGATCCCGGCAACCGCGTGCTGGGACGCGAGCGCGGCTCCGATACCGATCTGGCCATGTTTGGCTTCTACATCAAGAACAATATTGGCATTGCTTTCCGCACTTTTGCCGGGGGCATACTATTCGGACTCGGCTCCATCTTTTTCCTGGTCTTTAATGGGCTATTTATCGGTGCGGCTTTTGGGCATATCACGCGAGTGGGATTTGTCTCCACATTTTACCCATTTGTGATCGGTCACGGCGCCTTTGAACTGACCGCCATAGTACTGGCCGGCGCCGCCGGCCTGTTGTTAGGGCGCTCGCTGGTAGAGCCGGGACAACACCGCCGTTCTGTGGCGCTGCGCCTGGCCAGTGTCGAGGCCATGAAAATCATGTACGGCACTTTCCTGATGCTGGTGATCGCCGCCTTCCTCGAAGCCTTCTGGTCCTCCAGCGCTACCACGCCCATAACAATTAAGTTAGGTTTCGGCGCCCTGCTGTGGCTGCTGGTATTCGCTTACTTCGCCCTGGCTGGGCGCGGGGATTCCAGCCATGCAAGTTAAAAATATGGCGGTACGGGCACGCCTGCGCTCGCCCTGGGAATCCATCGATCTGGGTGTCGCTCTGACCCGCAAGCACTGGCTGCCGATGTTTCTGGTCTGGTTGTTGCCGGCAGCTTTGGTACTGGGTGCCTTGGCCTGGTTCTTCCCGGCTCATCCCGGCTGGTCACTGTTCGCTCTCTGGTGGTTAAAACCGGTGTTTGACCGCCTGCCGCTGTTCATGATCAGCCGCACTCTGTTCGGCGCGCCGGTATCTGCACTGGCAGCGCTCAAAGAGTTTTTCCGCCACAACCGCACCGACTGGCTCGCCTGGATCACCCTCCGTCGCCTGAGCCCGACCCGCTCTTTTGATATGCCGGTCACTGTACTGGAGCAATCCAAAGGCACGGCTCGTAGCGCGCGTATCAGTGTATTGCACCGCAAACACTCCGGTGCGGCCACCTGGCTGACCTTGACTGGTATTCACCTGGAATCCTTCTTCCTCATCGCAGCCTTTATCTTGATTTATCTGTTTATTCCCGAGCAGATTGTGGCAAATATCCAATGGATTCCACTGATTCGCGGCGAGACCCTGGCGCTGGAATGGGCATCCAATATTCTCTGTTTACTTATTATGGCGGCGGTGGCGCCGTTTTATATCGTCAGCGGCTTTTGCCTGTATATCGGCCGGCGCATCGAGCTGGAAGGCTGGGATATCGAGATTCAATTCCGCAATTTGGTCGAGCGCTACCGACACACTCAGCGGGCTGGTAAAAAGACCGCCACTAGCACCTCCCACCTAGCCACCATGTTGTTACTGTGCGTCCTGGCCGGCACCTCCTTTGCACCGGCGCCACAAGCCTATGCGGAAACGTTGCAAACCCCAGCTCAAGCGCAAAAACACATTGACGAGATTCTCGCCGGAGAGGATTTTCACAGCATTGAGCAGGAGAGCGGCTGGCGCCTGAAAAAAATTGAAGAAGAGCGAGGAAAAATTCCCGAGTGGATCATTGAGCTATTCGAATGGCTATTCAAATGGCTTATGCAAAACTCTCAGGAGGCTGATGATTCCTCAGACATCAACTGGGGAGCACTGCTCGCCAAGCCCATTGAGTTACTACTGTGGATTGGCGTGATTGCCGGCTTGCTCTATCTGGGGTGGCGCCACCGCGAAGCCATCCTCAACAGCTTGCGCTGGCAACACAAACCCAAAACAAAACCGGTAGCGCCAGAAACCCTGTTCGGACTCGATGTACGTCAGTCCAGCCTGCCCGACGACGTATGTGCGGAAGTAATGCGCCTGTGGCGGACCGGCGATCAACGCGCCGGTCTCGGCCTCCTGTATCGTTCCACCCTGTCCCATTTAATTGAGGATTTCCAGTTCCAGTTTGGCGACCACCTTACCGAAAGCGAGTGTGCCCAGCTGGTAAGCCAGCGCCAGCGATCACCACAGGAAGCGCTGCGCCCAGTCAGCGCCCCACTGAGCCAGTTTGTGCAGCAACTCACCGGCAGTTGGCAACAGCTGGCCTATGCTCATCGCCCCCCCGCCGATGAGCAGCTGGGCGGCCTGTGCCAACAGTGGCAGGAGGTGTTCGGCAATGACCGTTAAACGTCTAGTAATTGGCTTCGCCCTGCTGCTCTGTGCGGCACTGGTATGGTTATTTCTCACCTTTTTTGAACGCTACACAGAAGAAAAGGATCGCGGTTGGGGGCCTGAGGCGCGGCGCAATCTGTTTCTGGCCGCCGAGCACTACTTGGCGCAAGTAGGGCTGGAACCGCGCCAGGCAGAAAATATCTCCGTCCTGAATGGGCTGTCCCCAAATGCGACTCTGTTTATCGCTAACTCCAGCCAAGCTTACAACTCCCAGCGGGTTGAGGAGTTACTGCAATGGGTGGAAAGCGGGGGGCACGCCATCGTAGTGGCACGTACTGCAGGGTTCGATTCCGAGAAAGGAGGCAGTGCCGAACGCGACTGGCTGCTGGAAAACCTGGGTGTCTCCATCGTAGAAGGCCACGAGGAATATCGCTTTGAGCATCCCCTGCAGCCACTGTTGGGCGAAGATGCCGAACTGAGCCCGGAGCAGAGCCCCGGTGAGGCCATGCGCGAATACAATCGCAAAATCGACGAAGCCGAAGAGCAGGCCGAGACCAAAGAGAAAAAACCCCGCAACCCAGATGTTGAAACGGAAGACTTGATCACTCTGCCTACCGCCGGTGGGGCTGAGATTCAATTACATTTCGACGCAGGCCAACTGCTCTATCACGAGGGGATCGATAACAGCAGCGCTGAGGGCGCCCCGGTATTTTTCGCCAAGGTATGGCGCGAAGACGAAGCCGTGCCTTTTATGCAATTTGAGCGGGGTCAAGGGGTTATCACCCTGCTGACCGATAACACTATCTGGCAATCCCACCGCATCGGCCATTTCGACCACGCCTATTTCCTGCAGCTTTTGGCCGGAAGTGGCGATTTCGTCTTTCTGACCCGCCCGCGTTTCGACTCCCTGGGTTTTCTAGCGAAAAAGTACGCTTCTGAGTTTTTTATCTCCGGCCTACTCGCCTTGCTCGGCTGGCTGGTTCTACGTGCGCGTCGCTTTGGCCCGTTACAACCTCCGCCTGAAATTGCCCGGCGCTCACTGTTGGAGCATATCTCCGCCTGTGGCCACTACTACTGGCGCGACGACCAGTGCGAACGGTTACTGCGCGGCCAGCGCGAAGAGCTGCTGCGCCGGCTCGGCGCTGCGGACGCCAACGCCAAGACCAAGCGCAAACTGTGCCAGCACCTCAGTGATGCCACCGGCCTCAGTGAAACCAAACTGGCCGCCTGCCTTTGGGGCACACCGGCGACCAGCGAAGAAACCTTTACCGAACAAATGCGCAATCTGCAGCGTATAGAGGCAGCCCTATGAGTGATACCACCCTGAACCCAGAACCAAAAACCCACACCGAGGCACCGGACTGGCAGGCTGCCTCCGCCCAACTCCAACTGCTACGCAACAATATCAACCGCCTGCTGATCGGTCAGGAGCAGGTCGTCGAACAGGTGTTGGTGGCCTTGCTGGCTTCCGGCCACGTATTGCTGGAAGGCGTACCCGGCCTTGGCAAAACCCTGTTGGTGCGTACCCTGGCCAGCTGCTTTGGCGGTCACTTCCGCCGCATCCAATTCACCCCGGACCTGATGCCAGCTGACGTGACCGGCCATGCCATGTACAACATGGGCGAGAGCCGCTTCGAAGTGCGCCGCGGCCCGGTATTTACCAACTTACTGCTGGCGGATGAAATCAACCGCGCCCCGGCCAAAACCCAGGCAGCCCTGCTAGAGGTGATGCAGGAGAAGCAGGTCACAATCGATGGCAAGGCATTTCCCGTACCTAGCCCCTTTATGGTGCTGGCCACCCAGAACCCTATTGAGCAAGAGGGCACCTATCCACTGCCGGAGGCGGAGCTGGACCGCTTCCTACTCAAAGTTCTGATCGACTACCCCAGCCTGGAGGCCGAGCTGAAACTGGCCGCCGCCGCCAGCAGCGGCCGCATCGAGCAGCACCTGCGAGAGAAGCCCGCCGGCGAGATAACCGTGGAGCAACTGCAACAACTGCAAGCCCTGGTACCCCAGGTAGCCCTGGACCAGCAGGTACTGGATTACGCCGTGCGCCTGGTGCGCGCCACCCGCGACGCCAACCAGTTGCGCAGCCCAGCGGGTCCCCGCGCCAGTATCGGCCTGTTGCAGGCCGCACGTGCCAGCGCCCTGTTGCAGGGGCGGGAATTTGTGCTGCCCGACGATATCAAGGCGATGGCGACCCCTGTCATGCGCCACCGCGTGAGCCTGTCCCCAGATATGGAAATCGATGGCGAGACCACCGACAGTGCTCTGGCCATGATTATCGATAGCGTCGAGGCGCCGCGACTGTGACACGGGATGTCGCTGTGACAGAGGTTCCATGCGCAAAACCTCAGCTCGGAAGGCCCGGGCCCAGCCACCGCCTGGTAAAGCTCCTCGGCTACTGGTGCCTGGCTGCGCTTACGGTGAGCGCCGCGCGCATCTGGGCACCCCAATCTGCGGAGCTGTTGCAGTCCCTCTGGTGGGCAGTTGGGGGGCTACTGATCGGCGCGGCGCTGTTGGATTTCCTCACCGGACGCAGGATTCTGGGCCTGGAGGGCCAGCGCAAACTGCCCGCTAATTTGGCCCTGGGCGTGCGCAACTGCGTTCATTTGAAGTTGCGCAATCATGGCCAGAGGGCCCTGAAGCTATCGGTATGTGACAACGTACCGCAACAGCTGGACAGCAACGGATTACCACGCCAGGCGCTGCTGGAGCCTGACCAGGAGGTTGCCATTGAGTACAGTCTGGTACCCCATCGCCGTGGCAGCGCCGAGTTTGGCCGAATCGAGGTACTCGCCGCCTCACCCTGGGGCCTCTGGCAAACACGCCTGTGGCTCGGTCGCGAACAGTCGGTAAAGGTCTACCCCAATTTTCTCGGCATCTCCTCCCTGCAGGCGCTCTCCACCGAGCAAACCCTGCGCCACCTCGGCCTGCATCAGCAGCAGCGCCGCGGCGAAGGCATGGATTTTCGCCAGCTGCGTGAATATCGCCTGGGCGACAGCCAGCGCCAGGTAGACTGGCGCGCGAGTTCACGCCTGCACAAACTGATCAGCCGTGAATACCAGGACGAGCGCGATCAGGAAATTATTTATATGCTCGACTGCGGTCGGCGCATGCGCGCTAAAGATGGCGAGCTGAGTCACTTTGATCATGCCCTCAATGGCCTGCTGCTATCCGCCTATGTGGCGATAAAGCAGGGCGACGCCGTGGGTCTGCAGGCCTTCGCCGCCGCACAGGACAGCTCCGGCGGGCAACTGCCACCGGTAAAGGGTGAGAGCGCCATCAACCTGTTGCTGAACAATGTCTACGATCTGCACTCCGGCACTGGCAGCGCGGACTACAGCGGCGCCGCCCAGCAACTGCTGGGTGCCCACAAGCGCCGCGCACTGGTGATCCTAATTACCAACCTGCGCGATGAAGACAGCAGTGAACTGCTCACCGCAGTGCGGCTGCTCACTCGCAATCACTTAGTGATGGTGGCGAGCCTGCGGGAGACCGCCGTAGACCGAATGGCACAAAAGCCTATCGGGGATTTTTCCGAGGCCGTCGAAGGCGCAGCCGCAAGGGATTTTCTTCGTCGCCGTGCGCGCCTATTGCAACAGTTACAAGCCTGTAATGTACTAGTGGTGGATTCCCGTCCAGAGCTTTTGCACCAGGCGCTAGTGGAAGCCTACTGGCGTTTGAAGCGCAGCGGCAAAATCTAACCAGCGGCATCGCCGAGAATTCAAAGTATTTGATGTAAGCGGTAAAAGAACTGTGATGTTAACGATGTCCTAAAAAAATAATCCCACAGTATAGGGAGCTTAAATTGACCATGTCCCAAATCACTATCGAGCGACTCAGCAGTGCCGAAGTAAAGACTTCCCCTTTCCCCCATTTCTACCTAGAGCGCTCCCTGGCCTCCGATGAGGCCAGCGCCCTGATCGCAGACTTCCCTCCTCTAGACAAAGGCGGCAGCTTCAATATCAAGGATGTCAAAACTTCGGAACGCCTGAGCAGTTTTGTCGAACAATTTGGCAGCAAAGAGGTGCGAAGTATTCTCGGTGAAAAATTTGCGCTGGATCTATCTGATAAACCGATGATGGCCACCCTGCGCGGATACTCCCGAGCCAAAGATGGGCGTATCCATACGGACTCCAAAACCAAACTCATTACCGTACTGATCTATCTGAACAACGACTGGTCTGCGCCCACTGGACGCCTGCGTATCCTGCGCAGCGGCAAGAGCCTGGACGACTACAGTGATGAACTACTACCGGGACCGGGCTCTCTGGTGGCCTTTAAGGTAACGGATAATTGTTGGCATGGTTACCCCAGTTTTGTCGGCAAACGACAGGCAATCCAAATCAATTTTTTAAGCGGTGATAAAGCGAAGAAAAAACATCAGTTTTTTCATGGCATCAGCGCACGCTTAAAATCTCTTTTGCGTTAAAAAAATCGGATAATAGATTTATCCGAATGCGACTGTACAAATTAATAAACTTGCAAACAGAAAAATTTGTTACCGATAGTGGCACTTTTTACAGCCAGCGGGTAATCTGTTGCCACTTGCCTTCGGGAATTTATTAAGTCTATCCCGGTAACTTCAAGAACCTTATTTATGAGTCGCCCGCGCACCCGTAAAAACCGCCCTCACCTGCCACAGTGGCAGGCTCTGCTGCTTTTACTGGTGTTTCTCAGTGCTCGTGGTTTGGTTCCCGCAGGGTTTATGCCCGCCCCTTTTTCTGCGGGCACTCCTTACGATTTTTGTCACGGCGACAGCCGCAGCGCTCTGTTATTAAATGCCCAGGCCAGCCAGGCTCAGGACCATCATCACAGCCATGGTGATGGGCACAGTGGGCACAGTGGGCACAGTGGGCACAGTGGGCACAACCACGATGCACTGACCGCGCATTCTTTTGCCGACAATCACTGTAATTTTTCCGCCGCTGCCAGTCTTGTCCATGTACCTACATTAGACCTGCATTTCGCCAGTGAGGGGAATATTCTTCCCCCTTTCAGCAACGGCATTAACCCCGCTCTTTCTTTATACTACAGCCGCCCCCTTATCCGCGCCCCTCCAGTTTAAAACCTCGGTTTTCTTATTTTTCAAAAACTAAATAGTCGAGGCCTGTTTCTGCGCTTCGCTGCACTACCTTTGCCGGTAATTTTTCTGGTTGGGATATTGCAACAGCCGTAGACCCGCTTCACTAAAAAAACTGGAATTCCCGCTGCTTAGCCGGCGGGGATAAGCCCGTGCGCTCAATTTTTACCGCACTCCCCATGGCCGTGCCCGACCTTCGGCCCAGAAACGGATAAGTCACAATGCGAAAAATTAAACTCAAAAAGAAAAAGCCATTACACACACCACTGAGCCTGGCAATTATTGCTGGTTGCACCTTTCCATTTTCCCTAATGGCCAGTGAGCGAAATGAAAAAAAAGAGGGGGAAATGGAGCAGATGGTGGTCACCGGAGTAAAAACCGAACTGCCGCTCAACCTACTGACGGACCCGAAAATGCCTCGACAGCCCCTACCAGCTAACGACGGCGCCGATTACCTAAAAACCATTCCCGGCTTTTCCGTGGTGCGCAAAGGCGGCACCAGTGGCGATCCGCTGTTGCGCGGTATGGGGGGCTCGCGCCTGGGCATGTTATTGGATGGAGAGTCTCTTATGGGTGGCTGCCCCGGCCGTATGGACCCACCTACCGCCTATATTTTCCCCGAAAGCCTCGACGAAATAGAGGTAATTAAAGGCCCCCAGAGCGTCACTCACGGACCGGGCAATTCCGCCGGGGTAGTGCTGTTCAACCAACAGCGGGAGCGCCCGAGCGAACCCGAATGGGATATGCATGCGAGTCTGCTTGGCGGCAGCGCCGATCGAAAAGACGGGCTCTTTGACCTGGCTTACAAAACCCCAGAATTTTCCCTGCGCGGTTCGGCAACCTCTGCCTCTGCAGATGATTATGAAGATGGCGACGGCAATCGGGTGCACTCCGGTTACGAGCGCTGGAGTGGCAAAGCCAATCTGGCCTGGACCCCCGACGATGACAGTCGCCTGGAATTCGAAACAGCTTTTAGCGATGCCGAAGCGGCCTATGCCGACCGTGGAGTAGATGGCAGTAAATTTGCACGCGAGAGCTACAAAGCCAAATACCGGCGCAGCAATATCGGCGCTCTGCTGAATACCATCGAAGTGCAGATCTATTACAACTATGTCGATCACATCATGGATAATTACAGCCTGCGTAATCCCTCGGGAATGGCTGCCAATCCAGTCGTCATGAATTTAGACAGCGAAACCATTGGTGCCAAGCTGAGTCTGCAGCTGAATCCTGCGGATAACTTTGAGCTGACAGCAGGCCTGGATACCTGGGAAAACCGTCACCGCGGACGCATGAGCATGAACCAGACGATGGTTGATTACCGCCAGCGCAACTGGAATACGGATGCGGAATTTTACCAACTGGGCATTTTCTCTGAAGCCAGCTGGCAATTCGCTCCGGATCAACGCTGGATCGCCGGCGCCAGACTGGATGACTGGGAAGTACGCGACCTGCGCGAGACAATTTCGTTATCGATGATGTCCTCGGTCGATAACCCCACCGCTGGCGAGAGCCGCTCAGAACAACTGCCCAGCGGTTTTATACGCTATGAATTGGCGCTGCCAAGTACCTCCACCAGCTCAGCCACCCTCTACGCCGGGCTCGGCTACAGTGAGCGCTTCCCGGATTACTGGGAAATATTTTCCCGCGAAGCAGCAGATTCCTATAGCGCACTCAATATGGAGTCAGAAAAAACCAGTCAACTGGATATCGGCACTATCTATCGCACTGAAAAATTGTCTGCCAGTATTTCCGCTTTCGCCAGTGATGTTCGCGACTACCTGTTAGTACAGAATGATTACCAGAAGGCTGCGGTGATGTCAGGCATGGGCACCATGTCCTCGATGGGCAACGCAATGGATATGGGGGAGCCTGGGGATAAGCGTACCGCTGTGGTAATTCGCAATATTCAGGCGCGCACCTGGGGACTAGAACTAGATGCCAGCTATCAATTAAACGAAAACTGGCGCACCGAGTTTACTGTCACTTCAGTGCGTGGTGCCAACGACACAGACAATACCACCCTGGCCCAACTGCCCCCACTGGAAACACGCCTGGGGCTGCACTATGAGCAAGCTCAGTGGTCGGCGGGTATTCTGTGGCGGGCTATTGCCAGCCAGGATCGCGTCGATATCGGTAAGGGTAACATTATCGGGCAGGACTTTGGGCCCACGGATTCCGCCGACGTACTGTCAATTAACGCAGGTTGGCGCCCAAGCCAACGGCTGCTATTCACTGCAGGGGTCGATAACTTACTAGATGAAACCTATGCAGAACATGTCAGCCGCGCAGGTGCGGAAATTCCCAACTTCCCACAGTTGGATAGGGTTAATGAGCCCGGCAGGACCTTATGGATAAAAACCATTTACCGTATTTAAAACACGATGACTAATTAACTGGTCTGAAAAACCGGACATAGTATGTTAAGCGGGAAATACCTCAAATTTTCCGCTTAACATAAACTTATATTTATATTTAAAAGCGATAGGAAAAATTAAGACTTAAAGTACGTAAGTGCCCAAGGTTCACTCGGTAGATAGAATTAATATCGTTGTAGTTATATTCTATGGAAGTATCAAAATCCTGGTTCCACATAAACCGATAGCCGACCCCAAGATTCCAGAAAGAATCGCTGCCACTGGCATCGATCACATGGTAATAATGGCCGTCGTAATACCAGTCTTTTTCCTTGTCATAAATATCATACAGGTGCCACTTGTCTTTATTGTGATACCAATAACCATATTTACGCACATCATTCAGATCAACATCGGCATAATTCCACCCCGCCATCCAGTAGAGACACTGAACGTAACAATTCAGGGTAAAATCCACTTTAAAATTGAGCCCCACCTGATTAATTCGCACGTGATTATCATCAAAGCGGGAAAATTGTAAATTCACCTGCCAAACACCCACGGCGGGTGTCACGCCAACGCTGACATAACCAAAAAAATCCCGCTGATTATTGAGCTGTAATTCCCCTGAACCCAGTCCCAGCGTGGTAATAATTCGATATTCACCCGACTCAATACCATCGAAAGGATTATTCCATTCGACTGCAGTGACCAATGGTGATAACAGTAAAGCCAAGACACATAACACCGTCTTCATTACATCCATCCTTGCAGCACGACGCTTTTTAATTCATCCCCCTTACCAAAGCTTAGCTGTCATGGTTATCCACCTCAGAAACTTATCCGAATCGAATGCCAAATTTATATGGATAATGATCCTTAAAGGCTTTCCACATCAATAATGGCCCAGATACCACCGGCAAATGCTGGGTTATCCCGCAAATTGTCGACGTCTTGAGGCTGTGGCATCGGCTCTCCAGCTTGCCGTAATTCTTCCAGGCGTTGAAAAATAGTCTCCGCCATTTTTTGTAGAGCGGCATCCAGAGTTTCGGCATAGCAGTGACAATGCGGCAGGTCGGGTGCTATGGCACCAAAGCCGGCGTATTCAATGTTGTGAAGCACAACCGGATAGCGCATTAGAAAATTCTCTTATACATTGGCTTTCCAAAGCGTAGACGGGTTTCAAAACTGCGAACGAAATATGGCAAGGAAAATCAACAAATTCCCCAATAAAATAAACCCTGCGCAACCGCACCTATTACTTCAGAATAAACCGAAAGCTGAATAATTAATTTTTGAATTTATTGTCTAGGTCGGAGTTGAACCTCATTGCGAGGGATTGCATTATTTAGCCGGAATGGTTATTGGAGGGGCGACGCCAAACAACCTAACCACTGAGACATTTAAACCTTATCAAGGTGCGAACGACGAAAAATTTAGCGCGGCATTCTTCCGAGAAGTGCCCTACGGGAAAAAATCATGCCGTTAAAAGTGCGCCATAGGAATTTTTGATTTTCTGCCTCCGGCTCCACCAGGGCATCCTGCTGCCGCTGTAACCAGGCAATCTCTTGTTCCAGCTGCCTGCGTAAACAGCGGGTTTCATTCAGATCTGAAGCTTTGCGGCTCACCTGAAGAGGCATAGCGCCGGCCTTTTGTACTGGTTTTAAAGGTCGATAAAAATAAATAGAACCCCCACCGAAGTGGGGGCATGGCAAGCTTAGTTCACTGGAGACTCTGCATTTAGCAAATCCTGCCAATCGTAAGATGCATCACCGATCACATAGAAAAACGGATTCAGCAAAGAATCTTTGCTGTTATAACGCAGCAGCTTGAAGGAATCGTCCACCACTGTGCCACCGGCAGCTTCAACCACCGCCTGGGCCGCGGCTGTATCCCACTCACAAGTGGGTGCGAGCCGCGGGTAGAGATCAGCGGCCCCTTCAGCCACCAGACACAGTTTGAGAGAGCTACCCATGTTTTTACAGACCACCGCACCCAATTTGGATTCGATACGCTCTACCAGTTGATCCACGGCACCGGCACCATGGCTGCGGCTAGCAACCAATTCCACTGCATCGCCAGCTTCCAGGCGCGGCTTCAGAGGGCGCACATGAATTTCTGTATCGCCGGATAGAGTGCGCTTAAAGGCACCATCACCCTTGCCGCCAGCATAGGTGATATCCAGTACCGGCACATGCACCACGCCCAGCACAGGTTCGCCATTTTCAATAAGGGCCACATTAACGGTGAACTCACCAGTGCGACGAATAAATTCCTTGGTACCATCCAGCGGGTCCACAATCCAGTACCGCTGCCACTGACTGCGCTCGGCAAATGATGGCATTTCCTGCTCTTCCGATAATACCGGTACACCGTCAATCAGCTGCTCCAAAGCAGGGGCTAAAATTTTGTGTGCCGCTAAATCAGCAGCTGTAACCGGCGAGTCATCCGCCTTGGTGTCCACCTCCAGCTCAGCACTGCTGTGATAAACCTCCAAGATAGCTTCACCGGCGTTTTTGCAGATTGCAATCACCTGCTCCAATAATGCCTTATTCATTAAAACCCCCTTATTTTTCAGGTGGTGAGTATAAAGTCTCAGGAGGGGAAAAGGTCCTTCACCGACAAGTAGCGCTCACCGCTGTCATAACTAAAAATCAATACGCGGCTACCAGGCGCAAATTCGCCCTCGCGCTTTTTCAGCGCAGCTAGGCTCGCTCCAGAGGAAATACCCACAAAAATCCCCTCCTTCAAAGCGCACTTACGCGCCATTTCAAAACTGTCTTCTCCATTTACCAAAATGGTGCCATCCAGCATTTTGGTATTGAGTATCTCGGGAATAAAACCGGCACCAATCCCCTGCAAGCGGTGCAGCCCTTTATCACCACCGCTGATCACTGGAGAATTTTCCGGTTCGACGGCAAAAACCTGCAACTTGGGAAAGGATTCCTTCAGTACCTCTCCACAACCGGTGATGTGGCCACCGGTGCCAACCCCAGTAATCAGGTAATCGAGCCCCTCGGGGAAATCTGCGAGGATTTCTTTGGCAGTGGTGTCACGATGCACCTGGGCATTGGCACGGTTACAGAACTGCTGCGGCATCCAGCTGTTTTCATGCTGCGCCAATAGTTCCTCGGCTTTGGCGATAGCCCCGCCCATACCCTGCTCCTTGGGAGTAAGCACCAACTCAGCCCCCATAGCTTTCATCACCTGGCGCCGCTCCAAAGACATAGATTCCGGCATGGTGAGAATCAATCGATACCCCTTAACCACGGCCACCATGGCCAAACCAATACCTGTGTTGCCGGAGGTGGGCTCGATAATCACACCACCGGGCTGCAAAGCACCGCGGCGCTCTGCATCCTCAATCATCGCCAGGGCAATACGGTCCTTGATGCTGCTGCCGGGGTTAAAACGCTCCACCTTCATCCACACTTCGATATCTGGGCGAAACAGATGATTGATACGCACATGCGGGGTATTGCCGATGGTTTCCAGAATATTGGCTGCCTTCATTGATGAAGCTCTCCGTTAATGGCTCTCACGGCAGACAGGCAGTCCACCGATTTATAATTTCCTGTGCGCAGATAGTAACCCAGATGTACGCCGCCCCAAGAGACCCACAAGGAAATCCCTCTGCAAGTAATCGCCGCCAACATAAGGAACTGGTTTCACACGGAGCTGTGAATTCATGGCGATCCGGTTGGTGGTAACACGTCTTTGTGCCACATTTAGTGACTGGCTTCTTTCCGATAAACATAAAACCAAAAATAAAGGCGCTGCCATGAATCCGAATATGACCTCCGATGCCCATGATGCAACTCATGCAAGCCTATTTATGCCTGTAGCATTTATATTCTTTGCCGCTCTTTTTATGCTCCTCGACAGCATGGCAATTCAAGGGCTGTGGATGGCTTCGCTGAAAGCTCTGCCAATCGCCATTCTCGCCCTGATGGCGATGCGGCACCTGGATGGGCTCACTCGCACTCTGACACTTGCGGCCCTGGCTTTTTCCGCACTCGGCGATGTACTCCTGGAAATGAGGTTTGCCCACCAGTTTATCTTTGGCCTGGGTGCTTTCCTGGTGGCACAACTTCTCTACGCGGCCAATTTCCTGCGTTTTGCCAACTTCCGCAAACGCCGCAGTCTGTTACGTATCTTGCCTGTTCTGCTGGCCGCAGTGGGACTGGCCCGCTGGATACTTCCCGCAGCGGGGGAGCTGGCGCCAGCAGTGCTTCTTTACTTGCTTGCCATTGTCGCCATGGCCCTAGGCGCCGGGGCTCATCGGGGCAATTCCGGGCTGCTATTCGCCGGTGCACTCACTTTTATGCTGTCCGACGCATTGATCGCTGTGAATAAGTTCATAGCACCGCTACCTCTAGCCGACACAGCAATTATGCTCAGCTATTACGGTGCTCAGTTTGCCATCCTGTACGGCATACGCCGTGCCCAGGCATAATGCCCACCTTCATACTGGGGATATTTTGGGAAGGCTACAATTTGGCTTCCCACCCCCACCACAGAGAGGTAGACAGGCCCCATGCTCGACTGGCGAAGTATCGACACCGTACTGCTGGATATGGACGGCACCCTGCTGGACTTGCACTACGACAACCATTTCTGGCTCGATCATCTACCCAAACGCTACGCCGAAGTACACGGTCTCGATCCCGAGCGGGCCCAAATAGAGCTGCAGCGGGAAATTGATGCACGCCGCGGCACTCTGGAGTGGTACTGCCTGGACTTTTGGGCGGAAACTCTAAAGCTGGATATCCTCGCCATACTGCGCGAGATCGAAGAGCGCATCGCCCTGCGCCCCCATACCGAGGCCTTCCTCCAGGGACTGCGACAACTGCGTAAACCCACCTATCTGGTCACTAATGCACACCGCCATGGACTCGACCACAAACTGCAAATTACCGGCCTCGAGCCATGGTTTGACGACATCATTTCCTCCCACGATTATGGACATGCCAAAGAGAGTGGAAACTTCTGGCACGCCCTGCGCGAGGAGGTGGCCTTCGACCCGGAGCGCACGCTGTTTGTTGACGACAACCAGAGTGTGTTGGCCGCCGCACAGGACTATGGCATCGCCCACCTGTTGTGTATCCGTCAGCCGGACAGCCGCGGGCCCAAACGGCAGATCAGCGACTTCCCGGCGATTCATCACTTCGATGAAATTATGTCACTGCAACGCAGTAACAAAGCGCAGTAACAATAAGCCCGCATAACCCGGGCCCAAGTTTATATTGATCAACAGGATTCGATGGAAAAAGTACGTATCGACAAGTGGCTCTGGGCCGCACGCTTCTTTAAGACCCGCAGTATCGCCAAACAGGCTATCGAAGGTGGTAAAGTGCACGCCGATGGACATCGGGTCAAAGCCAGCAAAGATCTCACCGTTGGCGCGCTTTTGAGTATCCGCCAAGGCTGGGACTTGATTGAGGTGGAGGTTATTGCCCTCTCCGACCAGCGTCGCGGTGCCGATATCGCCCGCACCCTGTACCGCGAGACCGAGGACAGCATTGCCCGGCGCGAAAAGGAGCGCACTGAACGCCAGGCAGCCAATGCGGGGATTCAGCGCGAGCGACCCAATAAAAAGCAGCGCCGCCAGATCCACCGCTTCCTGCGCGAGCAGGAGTAGGCTCAAATGACAAAAGTGGTGAAAATTCCGCCATTTTTGTCTATAGCTGCTAAACTGCCCCCACTTAACCCGATAGAAAACAGCCACGATGAAACGACTGATCGCCATCTCCCTGCTGCTTCTGCTCGGAATGCAGACGGCCCTCGCCGATAGCCGCGAACACGAGCAGCTCAAGCGTTCGATAATCAAAATTTACACCACTGCTGCCGCCCCGGACTACTTCAATCCCTGGGCGTTGCTTAACCCCAAGCAGTTATCTGGCTCCGGCGCGGTTATCCGCAACAAGCAGATCCTCACCAACGCCCACGTGGTGGCCAACGGTAGCTTTATTCAGGTGCAACGCCACGGCGACGCCAAGAAATTCCGCGCCCGAGTGAAGTTTGTCTCCCACGACGCCGACCTGGCTCTGCTCACCGTGGATGATGACAGTTTCTTCAAAGACACCCGCCCACTGACACTGGGCACACTGCCGGACCTGCAAGAAGAGGTCACCGTGTACGGCTACCCCATTGGCGGCAAGTCCCTGTCGATCACCCGCGGCGTACTGTCCAGGGTGGAACACCAGTACTATGCCCACGCCGAGAGCTATCTGATGGCCGGCCAGATCGACGCGGCCATTAACCCCGGCAATAGCGGCGGCCCGGTCATTTCCGGTGGTCGCATCGTCGGTGTGGCCATGCAGACCAACCAGAGCGCCGAAAACCTGGGTTATTTTGTGCCTCCCAGCGTAATCGCCCATGTACTCGAAGACGCCAAAGACGGCGAACACCAGGGCTTCCCCGAGTTGGGCCTGGTGACCCAGAGCCTGGAGAGCCCTTCCATGAAGAAGGCTGCCGGTCTCAGCGAGGACCAGGACGGCGCAATGATCGTCAAGGTATTTAGCGACTCCCCCGCTGCCGAAATTTTCCAACCCGGCGACGTGTTGCTGGAAGTTGATGGCTTCGAGGTTGCCGCCGATCGCACCGTCGAATGGCGTGAAAACCAGCGCACTAACTACCACTACGCGGTGGACCGCCATCATGTCGGCGACAAATTACCGGTGCGCTTTTCCCGCAATGGTGAAGAAAAAAGTGCGCAAGTGGCCCTGGCAGCACCGCCACCCTCCCGCGCCCTGGTGGTGGGTGAGCAATTTGACCAGCAGCCGCGCTATTACATTTATGGCGGCGTGGTCTTCGTGCCTCTGAACATGAACCTGATCAAGCGGTGGGGCAAGAGTTGGCATTCCAAGGCGCCAATCGATTATCTCTATGCACGCAACCAGTGGAGTGACGAGAGCCGCCGCGAGCTGGTGGTTGCGCTCAAGGTCCTGCCCGCCAACGTCAACCTGGGTTACCACGATTGGAAAAACTGGATTATCGATTCGGTGAATGGCCACAATGTCGCGGACTTCGACGAGTTTGCCCAATTGATGGAAACCAACAAAGAGAATTTTGTAGAGCTGCGCGATCGCTCCGGCTATCGCATGGTGCTAGATCACGCCGAAGCTCAAGAACAAGAGGCAATGATTCTGCAGACCTACCATATCCCCCAGCGCCACTCGCAGGGGCTGTTCAGCAGACTGGCCAATAAAGAGGAGTAAGGCCCGCTGTGTGGGCTATGGAGAAGCCGTGAAACGACTGAGAGGAATCCTAGTTGGCAGCCTGTTGCTGGCTGCCAACACCAGCGCCGGTGAGCTCTATCGCTGGGTCGATGCCGATGGCCGTGTGCACTTCAGTGATCGCCCCCCGGCCGAGGGCAAGGCCCAGGATATTTCCGGACAATTGGGCCCAATCAATGCCGCTAAGGCTACTAAGAAGAGGCCGAGTCTGATCACGTCCTCGGCCACTGCCCCCGAGCGGGAGTACCAGCAGCGCCAGCAACAAGAGCAACAAGCACGCCAACAGGAGCAACAGCGTATTTGCACGAAAGCGCGCCAGCGCCTGCGTTCACTTAATGGACGGGTGGCCTTTATCGACAAGAGTGGCAAAGAGGTGCGTTATTCAGAGCGGGAGCGCCAGAGAATGGCCGAACAGCTCAAGCGGGAAATCGCCAATCGCTGCGGGTAACCCTTCCCCAGCCAACCTTAGTATCCGGTGCCGGCGCCACAATTACCCGCGCCGGCTACCATTTAGACATATCCACCTCTAAAATCCCGCGGTTTTAATACCGAGGCACTCGATCTATGTCCGATCAGCTGGAACGCTTTATCTTTTCCCAACACGATATTCGCGGGCAGATGGTGACCCTCACCGACGCCTACCGCGAAGTGCTCAAGCACAATCCACTGCCTGCACCGGTAGCGCATTTGCTGGGAGAGTTTCTCGCAGCCGCCTGCCTACTCTCCACCACCCTGAAATTCGAGGGCATATTGAGCCTGCAGGCCCGCGGTGAGGGCGATGTGCCGCTGATTATGGCCGAGTGTACCCACCACAGTGATCTGCGCGGCATTGCCCGTGTCGCCGGTGGCGCCCAAATAAGTGAAGAGGCCAGCCTGAGCGATATGATCGGCCCTCGCGGTGTCATCGCTATCACTCTGGAGCCCAAGCGTGGCGAGCGCTACCAGGGGGTGGTCCCGCTGGAAAAAGAGAGCCTGGCCGGGTGTCTGGAGGATTACTTTGCCCAGTCGGAACAACTGGAGACACGCTTCTGGCTGGAGTGCGATGGCAGCAACGTGGGTGGTATTATGCTGCAGGTGCTACCCGGTAATAATGCCGCCAGCGCCGAGGAAAACAGCGACGCCTGGGAAACCGCCCTGCACCTGGCAAATACCGTGACCCCTCAAGAGCTGTTCGACGTGCCCCACGACGAGCTGATTCACCGCCTGTTCCACCAGCTGAAACCGGCTACCCTGGGCACCGACACTATTCGCTTCAAGTGCAGTTGCTCGCGAGAGCGCAGCGCACGCGCCCTGGTCTCTCTCGGTGCTGAAGACGTGTACAAGTTACTGGAAGAACAAAATGGCGAAATCGTCAGTGACTGCCAGTTTTGCAATGCCCAATACCGCTTTGATCGCGAGCAGGTAGAGTCACTGCTCAATGCCCCACCCCACACCCTGCACTAGGGAAATTATTGCCAGTACTGAGCAGCCTCAGCTACTGGCAATTCGCGACTTAGAACATAAAAATTCACAAAATCTATAAGGTAAAAATACTACATAGATCTTATGAATCCAGAACGCCTTAATTTGGGGTGACAGCGCTGTCAAAGCGCGAAAAGTGACCGTGTTTGCTACCCGCTTATTTTGAATTTTGCCATAATGCGCCCCCCAAATTTTGCCTGGCTGTCTAATACTTGGACGGCTCCTATTTTTTACTATCCAACATAACATTCACGGGTAATCGACGAATGGCACAGATCGACGACACCGCGCTGGTTTATAAAAACCTTTCACCAGCAAAATTGGTAGAGCTGGCTCTTAAGCGCGGCGAGGGTAAACTTTCCGACACCGGCGCGCTGGTGGCTGAAACTGGTGCCCGCACCGGCCGCTCCCCGGCGGACCGCTTTGTTGTAGAAGAGCCCTCCACCGCCGATAGCATCGCCTGGGGCAATGTGAACCGCCCCTTCCCACAGGACAAGTTCGACGCACTCTGGGACCGCGTAGAGGCATTTGTAGCCGGTGACGACACCTTCGTGCAGCACCTGCACGTCGGCCAGGACGAAGACCACTACCTACCGGTTGTTGTAACTACCCAGACCGCCTGGCACAACCTGTTCGGCCGCAACATGTTTATCCGCGCCGAAAAGTACAACCCCAAGGCGAAGGAAGAGTGGCGCATCCTGCACGCTCCCAACTTCGTTTGTGAGCCAGAGCGCGACGGCACCAATTCCGAAGGCTGCGTCATCATCAACTTCGGCCAGCGTCGCGTGCTGCTGGCAGGTATGCGTTACGCCGGTGAGATGAAGAAGGCGATGTTCTCCGTGCAGAACTTCCTGCTGCCGGAAAAAGACGTGATGCCAATGCACTGTGCCGCCAACGTTGGCAAAGACGGCGATACCTGCCTGTTCTTTGGCCTGTCCGGCACCGGCAAGACCACCCTGTCCGCAGACCCTGAGCGCTACCTGATCGGTGACGACGAACACGGCTGGAGCAAAGGTGCAGTATTCAATATGGAAGGTGGCTGCTACGCCAAAACCATCGACCTGAGCCAAAAGAATGAGCCGGTAATCTGGGACGCTATTCGTTTCGGCGCTATCGTCGAGAACGTAGTCACCAACGAGAATGGTACCGCCGACTACTGTGACACCAGCCTCACCGAGAACGGTCGCTGCTCCTACCCGCTGGAGCACGTAGAGATGCGCCAGCTGGAAAACCGCGCCGGCGAGCCGAAGAACGTCGTCTTCCTCACCTGCGATGTATCCGGTGTGCTGCCCCCGGTATCCATCCTCTCCAAAGAGGCTGCCGCATACCACTTCCTGTCTGGCTACACCGCGCGCGTAGGCTCTACCGAGCTGGGTGCAGAGGCCGGTATTCACCCGACTTTCTCCACCTGCTTCGGCGCTCCGTTTATGCCGCGCGCCCCGCGTGAATATGCGGACTTGCTGATGAAGCGCATCGAAGACTTCGGCTCCAAGGTATACCTGGTAAACACTGGCTGGACCGGAGGCTCTGGTGACAACGGCAAGCGTTTCCCGATCCCTGTAACCCGCGCAGTAGTTGCGGCTATCCAGAGCGGCGCACTGGAAGGTACTGCCACCGAGCACCTGGAAACCCTGAACCTGGATATTCCTCTGGAAGTACCGGGCGTCGACAAGTCCTACCTAAACCCGCGCGAAGCCTGGGAAGACAAGGCTGCCTACGACGACCAGGCCGGTAAACTGGCCAAGCTGTTCGCCGAAAACATTGAAAAATTCAATGTCAGCGATGATGTGAAAAACGCCGGTCCCAAGGTCTGATCGTCTGGATATAGCCTTCTTTTAGAAGCGCAAAAGCCCCGCCACCGCAAGGTGCCGGGGCTTTTTTTGTTTTTCAATCCCCCAGTAAGAGGTCGATTTTTGCGGCTATAGTGTTTAAAGAAGCGCCGACGAAATAGGCGTCGGCACGAAGACTTTCATGTCTCAGGCATATTTCGGAGCTGTAGCCGCACCCCATGACTGAAGGCAATTCTTTTACCCGCTTCAGGACACTCTACCCCCACCGGCCGCCCGGCCGGCGAATCAATTTTTTGGTGGTCGCCAGCCTGACGCTGCTACTCGCCGCAGTGTTGGCTGCATTATGGCTGTGGCTATGGCTGAAGTCGCAAGAAAAACCCTATGTCGAAACCCGCGGTTATCGCATCGCCAGTGAAGAGAGCTTCAATCATTTCTTACGCAATGGTGAAAACCGCACGCGGGTACAGGCACTCACTGACTACCTAGAGAGCCAAGGGGTAGGCGAAGTGACTGCAGTGAGCAACCTCCTACGCCAGGGTCGCGAATGGCTGGAGCTCGAGAAGCCACCATTCGCCCTTCCGCCGCAGGGTGAGTGGGCCAACATGGTCTCCACTTTGAAACTACTACGCGATGAGATAGTTCCTTTAATCGGTCCAGTGGCGGTCATTTCCGGCTTCCGTAGCGACAGCTACAACCGCGAGCTGGAACACGCCGACAAATCTCGCCACCGGGCATTCTGCGCCCTCGACCTGATTCCAACCTCTCACATTAGCCAAGGTGAACTCGCGGAAGAACTGCAAGCTCTGCATGCACGCCTGGGCCCGGAGAGCAATTTCGGCCTGGGTCTCGGTAAAGAGCTGCTCTTCCATATCGACACCTGTGGCTACCGCACATGGCAACTGGTGGATTGAAGCATGGCTATACAAGACAACAGTGATCGTCCGACAGGCAATACACGAAACCAACGGCGCAGGTTAATAATTCTGGGAGGGCTACTGCTCATCGCCATTATTATTGTGCTGTTATTCACCTCGGAGAAAACACGGGATCTGCGAGAACGGCTCATCAGTCCTATCGAACTCCTGCCGCTGCCGGGAATCCCCGAGGTTTACGATATCCAGGGCTACCCAGCTGCCTCCGAGCGAGTGTTCAGCCGCTTCCTAAAACAAAATGCAAACCAGGCTCTATTCGACAAACTGAAGAATTTTCTACAGATCAACCGAGTGGACCAGGTAGTAAGCCCGTTTGAGCTCCTGCGCCAGGGCAGCGACTGGCGGGATCTGGATGAGCCCCCTTTCGCTATTCCTCCGGTGGAAAACTGGGGCTCAATGATTTACACCCTCAGGGTGCTGCAGCGGGAGATAGTACCGCGTATCGGCCCTGTTACAGTGGTCTCCGGCTGGCGTACCACCAGTTACAACAGTAAGGCCGGTGGCTCCAAAGGCAGTAAACATTTGCGCTTTTGTGGCCTGGACGTGGTGCCGCAAAATAAATTTACCCGCGAGCAGTTGGTTCCTGTCTTGAGAGATATCCACAAGCACAAAGGCAAGGAATGGAATATGGGGCTGGGAATCTATAAAGGTATCCGCTTTCACGTTGACACCTGCGGTTACAGGCGCTGGTAAATCCCCCCTGCTTCTGCTTAGATAGATCGCAAATTAGGCGCCCGATACCACAGGGCTTTGCAGAAGTAGAGGGAACCCCAGTGCAGGAAAAATTAGAAAGGCGCTCATTTATTCTTTCGCTGATATTGGTATCAGTAGCTTTTTTAGTACTAATTAAGCCCTTCTTTACGCCAATTTTTTGGGCTTGTGCCATCGCTCTGATCTTTTATCCCGTATACCGGCTGTTGATGCAGCGCTTTCCCAATTCCCCCAATTCTATGGCTCTGCTGACGCTTTTTATGTGCGTCATATTGTTGGTAATACCGGTGCTGGTGGTGGCCACTTCTTTTATCAATGAAGCAGTGACCCTCTATCAAAAGGTACAGGAAGGGCAAATTGATGTCTCTAAATCCCTGGAGCAAGTGCGCAATGCCTTCCCACGAGTGAACGATATGCTCGAGGGTATCGGTGTAGACATCGATGAGGCAAAACAGCGCCTTCTCGGTGGCGTGATGAATGCCGGCAGCTTTATTGCAAAAAATGCCATAGAAGTTGGGCAGAACACCGTTAACTTTTTTGTCATGCTCGGCCTGATGCTCTACCTCACCTTCTTTTTGATTCGCGATGGCGACAGGCTGGTCAATTTAATCATTCATGCACTGCCCCTTGGGGATGAGCGCGAGCATCTACTGCTGGCCAAATTTGCCGAAGTCACTCGCGCCACAATTAAAGGCAATCTGGTTGTCGCGATTACCCAGGGCAGCTTAGGCGGTATTATTTTCTGGGTCCTCGACCTGCCCGCGCCACTGCTTTGGGGCGTACTGATGACCCTGTTGTCGCTGTTACCCGCCGTTGGCGCAGCACTCATCTGGTTTCCCGCAGCGATCTATCTGTACGGTATCGGCGAGCCGGTTAAGGCGACCATTCTGTTAGCTTATGGGTTTACCGTTATCAGCCTGGTCGACAACCTGTTGCGCCCTATTCTAGTGGGGCGGGACACCAAGCTGCCAGATTATCTGGTGCTATTTTCCACCGTGGGCGGCCTGATATTGTTTGGTATCAGTGGCTTCGCCATGGGCCCCCTGTTAGCAGCCCTGTTCCTGGCTTTCTGGGAAATTTTTATGCGGGAATTTGTCCATCCGGAAGATATGCTGATGCCCCCTAAACCGGAAAGCAAAGATATGCTGATGCAGCATAAAAAAGATAATGCGTAATTAAGACCCTCTTATTATTGGTGCGCTGCGAGAATTCTGGACCGGTCTTCTCGCAGCGCACTGAGACACTGGTTGAGCTTACTCATCGGTCCCTAATCCACCATCTGCACTTCCTCATTGACCCTGTCTAGATCCGCAATCAACAAAATCATCTTGGCGAAAGTCAGCGCCATAGCCAGCACCACCCGATCCTAACCAGCACGGCAAGTCCCCAACTAAAAACCAATAACAAGCATTGCTAGTAAAGTCATAAAGTACAGTGCCAACCACAGCAGTGCGGGAATTCTCACTACGGCAGCCCTACCACCAATCTGACGCGGTGTAGCTCGAAAATAGTCGGCCTTATAGAGTCTGATAATATGATTCTGTACTAACTGCCAAAACTCTCTGAGAACCTCTTCACTGCGCGCAATATCTACCGTACTTACCGGAATAAAGGGATAAAGGGATAAAGGGATAAAAATCACGAAGGTCTAGATACTCTGCAATCAACTCACGCGCGCGATCACCTTCATCCTGTTTCCAAAAAATCCCATTCAGATAGACACGCTTGAGGAGATTGACCTCCCGTACTAGCAACGTCATGTGCTCATTAAAACGATCCGAAGTCATATTGAAGGAAAAGGCTAAAATAAACGCCACAAACGTTGGGTAGCTGCAACAACACCGCTGTTAGGGGATTCGATGTCGTCGAGAATATTGGATCCCCAATAGACACCCAAAGCCAGGGTGAAGAACACTAGCCACACGGTAAACAGGTAAAGCAGCGACAAGGAAAGTCCATAAGCCTTATCGCACAAATGCATAAGACCTCGCCCTCCATATCAGAAAAGTCTGGCTCACACAGTGGGCACTATTCAGTCACTCTTGGCAAAGATGACAGTTACAGAGGGTCCTCACCCTGCAAGCGTCATATAATTGTTGGAAGCACACAGCGGCAATAGCATAGACGCCACCTTTGCCGGAGCGGATGACCCTATGAAATATTGGCTTACCCTGATTGTCGCCATAATACTCAGCGTACCGCTGATGGCGTTAGAGGTCGGGCAAAAAGCTCCCGACTTCTCCTTAAAGGGCACAGATGGAAAAACCCACTCGCTACAAGACTACGTTGGAAAAAGTGCGGTGGTAATTGCCTGGTATCCCAGAGTCTTTACCAAGAACTGCACAATTGAATGTAGATCCTTAGTTAAAAACGGTGAGCAAATTCGCTCATTTAACGTTGCCTATTTTATGGCTAGCACCGATGAACTCGATGAGAAAGTCCGGTTTGCCAAGTACAATTCCGCCGACTTCCCCTTACTAAGCGACCCCACGGGAGAAGTCGCCAAAGCCTACGATGTCTTAATCCCCTTTATAAAACTCGCCCGGCGAGTGAATGTATACATAGGTAAAGATGGCACCATTCTGAAAATAGACAGAGATATCAACCCCGCCACTACGGCTGAAGATATCGTCAAAAACCTAGAGAAACTCGGCGTGGAAAAAGCAGAAAAAGCAGAGCAATAATCAATTTGTTTGCCAGGTAAGTTCCGGATTGCTTATAAGTTCCAGATTTTTATAAATGCCTTTGAATAATTCACTCAATAATTAAGAGACTCCAGAGCAACTCTGCTGCCCCTCAATATCATCGAGTCAACTTTAAATACCTCAAAAGACCCCAAACTTTTTTATAAAAAAACCAACTAGATAAAGCTCAATACATTCAAGCAGCCTTCAGCTTAACACAATCATCACATATCTAAGACTGCTACCTATTTGGCTCCATCATCATTCCCCAATTTATAACCCTCAGATTTAACATTCTATAAAGACACTTTTTTCCATAATTTCCCCACACCCATAGTTCAGAGAAATATTTTAAAAAAATCTCAGAAGCCATAGTAAAGACTCACAAACGGCCACTACGCTGAAACACCTACTAACGCCACATCCAACTACACAAGTAGAAGCACCGCCGTACCAACCGCAAAGATGAATATTTAAATAAAAAATGTATTATGCGCAAAATTTTCACGACCAACTGGAAGTCTATGTATGAAAAGGATAACCAACCTCTATAGAACACTACTTATTTCTACAGTATTAATTAGTGCATGCAGTGGAGGTGGAAGCAAAAGTGGCGATTCATCTGAGCCAACCCCAAGTCAATCTACACCATCCACACCTTCAACCGGGGGCGACACCTCAGGACAGCCCTCCTCCCCATCAGCAATCACTCTACATGGTATTTTCACCGAGGACTTTAAGGACTTTCCTGTCGTAACCGTCAGAATTGGTGAGAAAGAATATATTGCCGACCAAAAAAATAATAATGAATTTAGTGTTGAAGTCGACTCTAGTCACGAAAATGAACTGGTAACTTTTTCGGCCAAGGGTTCTATGCCCAACGACTGGGATTTCGAATTCCGCTCATATGCCGGATCATTTTCAGACATAAAAGATAAAGCCATTAATAATGAAGTAAGTTATTTAAATAATAACCCTGCATTTGCAGTAGGAACTTTCACCGGTGTCATGGCAGACCTTATTGACTTGGCAAACAATGGAGAACTCATTACTTCAGTCGAGGATTTAAAAAAATATACTTTCGAAGTCCCACTGGATGAAGCCATACAGCTAGCCGCCTATATGAAGGCCACTATTTCTAGCGCCACAACAGATACAAACAACTACTATTTTCCTGTTGATAAATACTCTAACACCAAAGATTTCATCAAAGACTTTCAATTTTCCATACAGAAATCTGAAGATATAATTAATCAAAGCAAAAATACTCATGACATCTATTTAAAATCTATTAATTATTTACTAGAAAATAAATATTTGCGAGATCAAAGCTACAAACTCAATGCATCTGAAGAAATAATTTTCTCTACAAGAAGAACTGATTCAGATGCTACTCTAGATACCGGCCTCATTGAGCTAAGCACACAACACCAAACTAGTGGATCAGCAGACTTATCAGAAGTAGGAAAGTTTACTTTAAGCACGGATGAATTTGGCAATATAAGCGGCTCCCTCATCGGAGACTCTACATGGGAATACTATATAGAAGAGAGCTGCGTAAATATGCGGGATAGAGAGTTTGAAGCAAAACATGCTTTCACAACACCTTATAGCCAGATAGTAAAAATCGATTTTAAAGGTATGTGTGAAGGCCCTGATGGGGACTACGAGAGTACTGAGAGCAGATACTTTCATGTAACTGACACTAAGCTAACTTTCCCTTGGGACTCCCTACCAGAGGAATTTTATGCAGCCTCTTATCACCCAGAAACATATCAAAACTGTGACTGCGACATATTTCCTGCAAAGTTCACCAATAAAACTGAGAGCACCGGGGAAATAGTTTATGGTGTATCCTCAGAAAACAGTGAAAAATATTCATACACCTTTGATAAAGATCTAAGAGTGAAGTATGAGGGGGGCACTGAAGTCCGCTACATTCCGCTTGGTTTTTTCAACAAAACACTGAGGTTTATTGGTATAGGCAATAACCCTAATACCGATAAAAAGAAAATATTCTCTGGATTTATGATGGAGAAAGTATCTAAAAATATACCCACTCCTATTAGGCTTGAATATAATGCACCCTTTCTCACTGACTATAACTATGCACTAACCTATAAAGATAACGGAATTTTTCATATCGAAACGTTGTATCAGGAACAACCATTGACAGAATCCAAGTGGGGCATCAGCCCGAGAATAGGCTCCTGGGAAAAGGTTGAGAATGATACCCTAATAACTAAGCACTATTATGATCCATCACTGGACACTGAAGAAAATGGAACTCTTCCTTATCTAGCCTCTTGTGAAGGACAATCTGAAGAATGTGTTTTATGGAGAGAGAGAGACACAGAGCTGCTAGACATCGATGAGAATTTTTATTATATCCGAGTGACTCAAAACGCTCTATTTTCCATCCCAGATTCCAGCAGGATAGACTACCGGGGCGGCTATATCGGCCGATTTAAAAAAACCGATATAGAAAATTAGTTTCATCAAATACTTTAAGCTCGTTGAATCCCAGGACCTATAACTATTGAGTCCTGGGATTTAGCCACAATCACTTTCAAATTAAAATCGGCAAGAATCTTGTACATTACCGACCTTATGATGATAAACAAGAATAGGAACCTTGAACTAAAACAACACGGATATTACGGGGCCACTACCAATTTGACCACCCCACTCTAACAAACCTCAAGTCACTCGATAACAAAAGAGATCCCAAAACAACACTGCTGCCCCTCAAAATCATCGAGCCACTTACAAACGCTAAGGGTTTCCTCACCCTTACTGGATTTTACCACATGCTCAAGTAAATAATCTGGCTTACCGGAATTAAAAACGCGAATATCTGCCGCCTTCAGTGCTGAGGCATTTTCTGCCCAAACCAGCTGGTCATCGGTCTTTCCCGCTACATCCTCACCAGCCAATTCACAAATTTTTCGATTTCCCCATAAATACTGCTCATCTCTACTTTTTACCCAGAATAGAAATGGCACACTATCGAGAACACTTAACTCATCAGCAGTCATAAACTTTCTCCAGGCTTCTACCAATACATTTAAGTGGAATAAATAAATATTGGTAGAGAAGCCAAAAAAAGTATGTACTTATTCAGCGATTAAGATTTAAAAGAAATATCCGCTTAATTATTTATAAAGCTATTCCTTAAGTTAAGCGCTGAGCAGTTCTTAACTTCCATTAATTTCTAACTCCTTTAACTTCCTCGTCAGAGTATTGCGGCCCCAACCCAGTAGATCCGCAGCATCCCGCTTGCGTCCAGCGGTGTGCTTTAAGGCGATTTCTATCAGGGCCTTCTCGAAGGCCGGTACGGCCTCACTGAGAATTTCCTTGCGCCCGGCGCTCAGTGCCTGATCGGCCCAGATACGCAGGGCTTTTTGCCAGTCCAGTGGCGTTTCGGTTTCATTACCCTGCTGATGCAATTCCTGCGGAAGGTCTTCAATATGCACTTCACGGCCGGAGGCCATCACGGTAATCCAGCGACAGGTATTTTCCAACTGGCGCACATTGCCGGGCCAGTCGAGACCGGAGAGGTACTCCTCCGCATCTTTGCTGAGAATTTTCGGCTCTACGCCGAGATCGGCGGCGGCGGCATTAAAGAAGTGACGTACCAACCGTGGAATATCCTCGCGCCTGTCCGCTAGGCGCGGGATATGAATCCGAATCACATTCAGGCGGTGGAACAAATCCTCGCGGAATTTATGCTCGCGCACCAACTCCTCCAGGTTCTGGTGAGTGGCAGCGATAATACGCACATCCACTTTTACCGGTGTATGGCCACCTACTCGATAAAACTCACCATCTGCCAACACACGCAACAGACGCGTCTGTGTATCCGCCGGCATATCGCCAATTTCATCCAAAAACAGGGTGCCGCTGTTGGCTTGCTCAAAACGACCCGCCCGCTGAGCGCTGGCGCCGGTAAAGGCACCCTTCTCGTGTCCGAATAGCTCCGACTCCATCAGGTCTTTGGGAATCGCGGCCATATTGAGGGCAATAAACGGCTTGTTACGGCGCGGGCTGTGATTGTGCAGGGCCTGAGCCACCAGCTCCTTACCGGTTCCAGATTCACCGTTGATTAACACGGTAATATTGGAATGAGAAAGGCGCCCAATAGCACGAAATACTTCCTGCATGGCCGGCGCTTCGCCAATAATTTCTTTGTTGCTTGCGCCATTATCCGGCTCCGCACGCTCTTCCTGGGCCTGTTCCTTGGCGTGCGCCAGCGCGCGACGGGTAACCGCTACCGCTTCGTCGATATCGAACGGCTTGGGTAAATATTCGAAGGCCCCACCCTGATAGGCAGCCACGGCGCTGTCGAGATCCGAATGTGCGGTCATGATAATAATCGGCAGGCCCGACCGTTCCGCCTGGAATCTCTCCAGTAATTTGAAGCCATCGGAGCCCGGCATGCGGATATCACTGATCACCACATCCGGGGAGTCGCTGTAAAAATCATCCAGTGCGCGATCACCACTCTCGTAGCACTGGGTCTCAATCCCCTCCCGTGACAGCGCTCGCTCCAGTACCCAGCGGATTGATCGGTCGTCGTCAATAATCCAAACGCGATTGCTCATTCTCTAGGTTCCTGTATTGGCTGATTCGGTAACAAGTGGCAGATAAATCTGGAATACACTGCGGCCTGGTCGGCTGTCGCATTTAATTAAGCCACGGTGTTGGTTGATGATGTTTTGCGAGATAGACAACCCCAGTCCCGAGCCTTCGGCGCGCCCGGAAATCATCGGGAAAAAAATACGCTCGCGGATCTCCTCGGCAATACCGGGGCCGTTGTCTTCTATTTCGATACGGCAAACCAGCGGGCAGTGGCGCCGACCAATCGTGAACTGGCGCTGTACCCGCGTACGCAGCACCATTTCGCCATTAGTGAGACCAATACTTTCATCGATGGCCTGCATGGCATTGCGGGCGATATTCAACAAGGCCTGGATCAACTGTTCGGGGTCTGCCGGCACATCGGGGATAGAGGGGTCGTAATCCCGGCGAATCAGTAGTTCACCCCCACATTCGGCCTCGACCAGTTGTGCCACCCGCTCTAGGATCTCGTGCACATTGCTGGGCACCAGTTGTACTGGCTGGCGGGGCCCCAGTAGTCGATCGACCAGATTACGCAGGCGATCCACCTCTTCGATAATGATCTGGGTGTACTCTTCCAGGGAGGCATCGGGCAGTTCGCGCTGCAGCAGCTGTGCGGCACCGCGAATCCCTCCGAGGGGGTTCTTTACCTCATGAGCCATACCCCGCACCAAATTGCGTGCGGTCTCCTGGGTACTGAGCAACGCATCCTCGCGAGCAATGCGTAGCAAACGATCCATCGGCTGCACTTCCACCAGCAATACCCCCAGCTCCGGTACAGGGCTGACGGAGTAATCTACGGTGCGCGTTTTTAGGTTGTGCAAGCGCCAGTGGGCGCGCCGCACCGTGAATTTTTCCCCTGTGAGGAGCGCATTGTGCAGTGCTTTTAGTGCGGCGTTAGATTCCCTCACCACCTCCTGCAGAGGCATACCCTCAACCCGTGCATTGGAGGCAGCCAACAGATCCTCGGCGGCATTATTCAGGTAGCAAAGCGATAACTGGTCATCCAGTACCAGTACCGCTGAAGTTAGGCTGTCTAGCAGCTGACGCAACTGGCGATCATTGAGCATTCAATCGTTTCCGCTTTTCATCGAGGGGCCGGGACAATCTCCTATGCCCGGCGCGATAACCCCTTGTATCTAGCCAGTGCAAAAAGCAAACCAAAATGGCGCACGGAATTAATGGGAGGCACTGCCCAACCCACTCGGTCTTAGGGGGTTTAAACGATTCAGCTGACACATGTACCGAAGCACTTGAGATAGCTTACCCCTATGCGCACCATTTTAGTGCGTAGAGTAAAATTCAACCAGCAAGGATAAAAACGGCGACCCCCACCAAAAAAGAAGTTATCGGTGAGGGCCTTGAGGGCGGGGCAAATTTAGGGGCTGGGCTGGGCTTGGGGGATACCCGGCCCAACCGGAGCCCTGGGGGCTTGCGGTGCACGCGGTGCCGAGTTGTCAGGCAATCTGCCACCCGGACGTTTCACATAGAGAGTAACCACTTGAGATTGTGCCAATACCTGGCCCTTGGAGTCGGTGAGTACCGCCTGCACAGTATGAGTGCCGCGCTCGAGCAGGGAGATATCCAGGCCCGCTCCAGAAGAGCTACCCTGCCAGGGTTTGCCATCTACCACTGCAAAGAAACTCGCCCCCTCTGGATACACCGGATGCACGTCTACCTGTAGTGGAATAAAGCGCTGTCCCGGCGGGATGGTGGCGCCATCCAGGGGACTCACTATCTGGATAGAAACCGGGCCTGTATAGCCCTCCTTGCCGGTGTCAGTCTCATCTTTTGGAGACAATTTACGAGTTGGCAGGGTTCGCGGCAGGGCAATGGGCTGAACATTGATGGGAGCCAATTGCACCTCCTGCGCCTGCCCATTGGGTGGTGGCGTATCGCTGAAAGTCACCTGACCATCGGGGCCGACGACCTTGTAAATAGTACTGGAGGTATTCCCACCATCGGTGCCGGCAAAGGCCACCAGGGGAACAGCAAGGAAAAGGGCCTGAAGCAGTTTCATATTTTCCATCACTCACTCAGCCGCGAGGCGGTAGTCCTTGTCTCAGCCCAATACGGGGGCCGCAGTCTCAAAGGGGCGGGCTTTTGGGTCCAAGAGATACAAAATCGACCATAGACGGCAAAAGCAACCAACCCAATCAGTGTACCTCCAATAAAAAAGCCCGCACCAGTAGGGTGCGGGCTTTTCGAGAACGACTCGACGACATCGGCGTGATGCCGCTCGCCATTACACGGAGTAGTACATATCAAACTCGACCGGGTGCGTGGTCATGTTCAGGCGCTCTACTTCTTCGCGCTTCAGGTCGATGTAGGCATCGATGGCGTCGTCGGTGAATACACCGCCTTCGGTGAGGAAGGCACGATCCTGATCCAGAGCATCCAGGGCGCCTTCCAGACTCGCAGCAACGGTCGGGTACTCGGCCAACTCTTCCGGCGGCAGATCGTAGAGATCCTTGTCGGCGGCATCGCCGGGGTGGATCTTGTTCTTGATACCGTCCAGGCCCGCCATCAACAGCGCAGCAAATGCCAGATAAGGGTTGGCGGTTGGATCCGGGAAGCGGGTCTCGATACGCTTGCCCTTAGGAGAAGTCACGTAAGGGATACGGATAGACGCAGAGCGGTTGCGTGCGGAGTACGCCAGGATAACCGGGGCTTCGAAGCCAGGAACCAGGCGCTTGTAAGAGTTGGTGGATGCGTTACAGATCGCATTCAGGGCGCGCGCGTGCTTCACAATACCGCCGATGTAGTACAGGGCAGTCTCGGACAGGCCCGCGTAGGCATCACCGGCAAACTGGTTAACGCCATCCTTGGTGAAGGACTGGTGCACGTGCATGCCGGAGCCGTTATCGCCTACCAGCGGCTTCGGCATAAAGGTCGCGGTCTTGCCGTAGGCGTGAGCCACATTGTGTACGGCGTACTTAAGGATCTGCACCTCATCCGCTTTCTTGGTCAAGGTGTTGGCGGCAACGCCGATCTCACACTGGCCAGCAGTGCCCACTTCGTGGTGGTGTACTTCAACACGCAAACCCATCTGCTCCATAGCGGAACACATAGCGGCGCGCACATCGTGCAGGGAGTCAACCGGGGGCACTGGGAAGTAACCGCCTTTCACTCCGGGGCGGTGACCAATATTGCCCTCACTGAAGTTATGACCGGAAGACCAAGCCGCCTCTTCGGAGTTGATCTTGTAGAAGGCGCCACCCATTTCGGCACCCCAGGTAATATCGTCGAAGACGAAAAACTCGGGCTCTGGGCCGAACAGTGCGGTGTCACCCAGACCGGTGGACTTCAGGTATTCCTCGGCGCGCAGCGCGATGGAACGCGGGTCGCGCTCGTAGCCCTGGCCGGTGATCGGGTCGACGATATTACAGCGAATAATCACGGTGCTTTCGTCGGTGAAGGGATCGAGGAAAGCGGTATCGTCATCCGGCATCAGGATCATGTCGGACTCGTTAATGCCCTTCCAGCCAGCGATAGAGGAGCCATCGAACATCTTGCCCTCTTCGAAGAACTCGTCGTCAATCTCTGACACGGGCACAGATACGTGCTGTTCTTTACCCTTGGTGTCGGTGAAGCGCAGGTCTATCCACTTAGCTTCACTCTCATTAATCAAACCGAGCGTTTTCGCTGACATTGCTGTCCTCCAGGTCTTGAAAAGTATTTGGTCGCTATGCCTATACTGCTGGCATTCGCTCTTTACCTGGCGTGAAATAAAGCAAAGAGTGTGCCAAATTAGGGCAGTAGCGTCGCAGCGGCGGCTGGTGCCGGTGCGGGCCCCAGTACTGGGCCGACTGGGGCAGGATAGATGTATTGTGGCTGTGCAGCCACAACTAAATGCACCACAATGGCGCATTTATACTCCAGCTTGCTCACAAACAGTGCACAACCAACTTGCGTCCGGCTAGTTTATAATGCCGCACCTTCTATCAACATGCGGTACCCCACGGATTCCCATGCACTTTGTCGTCAAATTTTTTCCCGAGATCACCATCAAGAGCAATCCGGTGCGCAAACGTATGTCGCGCCAGCTCAAGGACAACCTACAGCGCCTGCTGCGCCAGCTGGACGACCGTATCCAGGTGCGCAAAGACTGGGAAAAGATCGATGTGATCGCCCCGGACGCCGTGGCCCACCTTGGCAGCCGCATTGAAGAGGTGCTCTCTCACACCCCCGGCATTGCCAACTTCTCCCGCGTGCGCCAGTTCCCCCTGGGCGACCTGCACGATATGTACGAGAAGACCCTGTCGGTGTGGGGCCCAGCCCTCAAGGACAAGACCTTCTGCGTGCGGGTAAAACGCACCGGCGACCACGACTTCAAATCCCTCGATGTGGAACAGTACGTGGGCGGCGGCCTCAACAAGAATACCGGGGCGGCCGGGGTGAAACTGAAAAACCCGGATATCACGGTCAAATTGGAGATCCGCCACGACAAACTCAACGTGATCGAGGAACAGCACCCCGGCCTCGGCGGCTTCCCCCTGGGCACCCAGGACCCGGTGCTATCGCTGGTTTCCGGCGGTTTCGATTCCACCGTGGCCAGCTACCTGACCATGAAACGCGGTATCCGCACTCACTTCCTGTTCTTCAACCTGGGCGGGCGCCAACACGAACTGGGCGTTAAGGAAGTGGCCTACTACCTGTGGAACAAATACGGCGCCTCCCACCGGGTGCGTTTTGTCACCGTGCCCTTCGACGAAGTGGTGGCAGAAATTCTCGAGCGCGTAGACGACTCCCACATGGGCGTGATTCTCAAGCGTATGATGCTGCGCGCCGCAGACGTTATCGCGAAAGAGCTGGAAGTGGATGCAGTAGTAACCGGTGAGGCCATCGCCCAGGTTTCCAGCCAGACCCTGAAGAATCTGTCAGTAATCGATAGAGTCACCAACACCCTGGTACTGCGACCACTGATCACTACCGATAAGACCGATATTATCCGTACCTCCCGGGCCATCGGCACCGAGGAATTCGCCGCAAATATGCCCGAATACTGCGGTGTAATTTCGGTAAAACCCACCACCCGCGCCAAGATTGAAAAAGTGGAATCCGAGGAAAACCGCTTTGACTTCACTATTCTTGACCGCGCCATCGGCAACCGATCGATTCAGAATATCGACGAGGTCATCGAAGAAGTGGACGGTGAAGCACCGGAAGTGGAAATCCGTGAGGAGGCCGGCAACGCAGTAATCATCGATATCCGCCACCCGGATGAAGAAGAAATGGACCCGCTGGAGCTAGAGGGCGTCGAAGTAGAGACTATCCCCTTCTACCGCCTCAATAACAGCTTCGCCAAGCTGGATCAGGAGCGCGAGTACCTGCTTTACTGTGCGCGCGGCGTAATGAGCCGCCTACATGCCTCTCACTTGCTAGATGAAGGCTTCCGTAATGTGGGCGTATTGCGCCCACAGATCCCGCACCGCCCCGACGGCATCAAGAAGTAATTGCCCGGCGCGGGCGGCAGATTCGCCCGCGCCCTCCCTGCTCTGTTCCTCTGGTCACTATTCTGAACGCGACCGGTGATTTTTTACTCAAAATCACTCCCAATTGTCATGCGGCCCCCCTATAATCGCCGCCTTTGGCCGGAATGCTGCTGTAGAAACCCCGCAGGCCCCCGCCCCGATTTACCAAGATTTAACGCCCAGAGGCCCCCAGTGATAGAGAATCTGCGCAATATTGCGATTATTGCCCACGTAGACCACGGCAAAACCACCCTGGTGGACAAGCTGCTGTCCCAGTCCGGCACACTCGACCGTCGCGATGAAGGCGCCGAGCGGGTCATGGACTCCAATGACCAGGAGAGAGAGCGCGGCATTACCATCCTCGCCAAGAACACCGCCATTCGCTGGAACGACTACCGCATCAACATCGTCGACACCCCAGGGCACGCCGACTTTGGCGGTGAGGTAGAGCGCGTACTGTCCATGGTCGACTCCGTATTGCTGTTGGTAGATGCGGTGGATGGCCCCATGCCGCAAACCCGCTTCGTTACCCAAAAGGCGTTTGAGCAGGGCCTCAACCCCATCGTGGTGATCAACAAGATCGACCGCCCCGGCGCACGCCCAGACTGGGTGATGGATCAGGTCTTCGACCTGTTCGACAGCCTCGGCGCCACCGATGAGCAACTGGACTTCCCGGTTGTTTACGCCTCCGCTCTGAACGGCATCGCCGGCCTCGACGATACCGATATGGCCGACGATATGACGCCGCTGTTCCAGATGATCGTGGACAAGGTTGAGCCGCCCAAGGTAGACCCAAAAGGCGCCTTCCAGATGCAGATTTCCGCCCTGGATTACTCTAGCTATGTCGGTGTTATCGGTGTTGGCCGTATCACCCGTGGCACCCTGGCCCCCAACCAGCAGGTGGTGGTACTGGACCGCGAAGGCAACTCCCGCAAGGCGAAGGTTCTGCAGGTGATGGGTTACCTGGGCCTTGAGCGCACCGAAGTGGAACTGGCCAGCGCCGGCGACATTGTGTGTATTACCGGTGTGGGCGAACTGAATATCTCCGATACCCTGTGCGACCCAGACACTCCGGAGGCCCTGCCGGCCCTGAGCGTGGATGAGCCCACCGTGAGTATGACCTTCCAGGTGAACGACTCGCCTTTTGCCGGCCAGGATGGCAAGTTCGTTACCTCGCGCAATATCAAGGAGCGCCTGGATCAAGAGCTGATCCACAACGTAGCCCTGCGCGTTGAGCAAGGTGATTCCCCGGACAAATTCCGCGTATCCGGTCGCGGCGAACTGCACCTGTCGGTACTGATCGAAACCATGCGTCGCGAAGGCTTCGAGCTGGGCGTCTCCCGTCCGGAAGTGGTGCAGAAAGAAGTGGACGGCGAGATCCAGGAGCCCTACGAAGAGGTGGTGATCGACGTTGAAGACCAGCACCAGGGCCCGATTATGGAAGAGCTGGGTCTACGCAAAGCCGAACTGACCAATATGGAGCCGGACGGCAAAGGCCGTGTGCGCCTGACCTTTATCGTGCCCTCGCGCGGCATGATCGGTTTCCGCAACCAGTTCCTGACCCTGACCAGCGGCTCCGGCATCATGACCAGCATCTTCGACCACTACGGCCCGGTAAAACAGGGTGAAGTGGCCAAGCGCATCAACGGCGTACTGGTATCCATGGTGAACGGTAAGACTCTGGCCTACGCTCTGTTCGCCCTGCAGGACCGTGGACGCCTGTTCCTCGGCCACGGCGAAGATATCTACGAAGGCCAGGTTATCGGTATCCACTCCCGCGGCAACGACCTAGTGGTAAACCCCACCAAGGGTAAGCAGCTCACCAATATTCGCGCCGCCGGCACCGACGAAGCCCTGACCCTCACTCCGCCCATCCGCCATACCCTGGAGCAGGCGCTGGAGTTTATCGAAGAGGACGAGCTGGTTGAGGTGACACCCAACCATATCCGTATACGCAAAAAAATCCTGCAGGAAAATATGCGTAAGCGCACGAAGAAATAATTAAAATTTTCTTCAGTTTAAAAAGGGCCCTATAGGGCCCTTTTTTATTTTTTACACTTGGTGACAACCTACACCGAAAACTTAAGCAATCTAGAAAAAATACTTTATCCGGGCAACCAGCGCTTATTGCTATTTATTTTTGGAAAGCGCTGACAGCGACACCTAGGCAACTGCCCCTGGGTATTATCCAGACCAATACCATTTTTATTTTTTTTGCTCACATCATAAAAATTAATTCTTAAATAACTCTAATAATTCGACCATCATCACCAAATATTTATCACATTACCCCAATGTGATAGAAACTAATTTTATCCTGTAAAAAGCGGTTTACATCTTGATTCTTTCACTTTTCTTGCACAATTTATCGAGAAAAATGAGTTAGTTACGATGGTACTCTAAGTTTCAGATGGAACTTTTATCCCCCGGTTTTTTTCCAATTTCCTCAACTATAAAGTTTAGTTCTATAACGCTAAGTTTCATCGTAATTAAGGCCCATGGGAGGTCACTGTAATGTTTTCTTTCCTGCAATTTCAGGATCGAACAGGGATGTTAGTGGGGTGCCGCAATGAGCGCGGATTTGGATTAAAAAAAGTAGCAACGCTTGCTGCGGCATTCGTGCTGAGTGCCAATGTCAGCGCCCAGGAAACCAAACGTGTTTCCGCTTACTGGGCCGACTGGGAGTATTGGGCCGACTCCTCCTTCACCCACGACAATGTGGATTTTTCCAAACTGACCCATGTGCAATACGCCTTTGCCTGGAATGACGAAGAGGGCACCATCTACTTTACTGATCCCTATGTCTTTTACGGAATGGGGGCTCAATCTTTCTCCGGCGGCGCCGGCAATGGTCCGGTCAAGTGCTCACCGCCGTTCTGGCATCCCTACAGCCAGTACGATGCAAGCAAGCAGGACGCAGTCTGCCAGAGCTGGAACGATCACGAATCCGGTTTCGTAAAGTCGGTACACGACGATGGTGCCAAGGCGATTCTCTCTGTGGGCGGTTGGACGCTCTCCCATAAAGTCTCTGAGATGATGGAAAGCGCCAACACACGTGCAGCATTTATCGAAAATGCGGTAACCCTACTAACCGACTGGGACTTCGATGGACTCGACCTCGACTTCGAATATCCGGGCTATGCACCCAACGGTGGCCGTTCGATCGACAAAGAAAATTTCACCACACTACTGAAGGAGCTGCGTGCGCGCTTCGATGAAGTCGAAGCCGAGACCGGCAAGCGCTTGGAGCTAACCGCCGCCGTCGCTTGCGGCCCATCGATTGCACAAGAAGGCTACGATTTTGCCGAGGTCGGTGCAACACTGGACTACGTCAACCTGATGACCTACGACTTCGGTGGCGACTGGGATTCAGTAGCCCAGCACACCTCGCCACTTTACCCCTATGCCGGCCAAGTCAATGAGGGCTTCGACGCGGACAGCTGCCGCAATATGTGGATGACTGAAGGCAATATCCCGTCAGAAAAAATCATCCTGGGTATGTCTCACTACGGCCGCAGTGTCGCCGGCGCCACCGCGATCGGCGAAGCCGCATCGGGGCAGGATGTCGCTCACTGGGGTTCCGACACCGAGACACGTTACTACCAGATCGTTGAGAAAATGCAGAGCGACGCATCATTCCAGACCGCCTACGACCCAGAAGCAGTCACTCACTATGGGTGGTTCCCAGATGGCGGCTTCATTTCCTTCGAGGACACCACCTCAATCGCCGAGCGGTCCCGTTACGTGGTCGAGCAAGACCTGGGCGGTGTAATGATCTGGCAGCTCCGGGGCGGTATGCTGCGCGAGAATAACCAATACCAGTATCCACTTCTGGATGCGGCGCTGGAGGTCTTCGGGCAAGGCGGATCGAGCTCTGGGGATGATGGCAACGGAGACACTGGAAGTACTGGCGACACGGGTGATACTGGAAATACCGGGGACACCGGAGATACGGGTGACACCGGCGATAGCGGCAACACAGGGAATACTGGAGACACTGGCGATAGCGGCAGCACCGGAAACTCTGCCTGCGAGGCGTTTGAGCAGCCCTATGCTGGCGATCCAGGCTATGCGGTCGGTGATGTTGTTGTCTTCGAAGGTGTCGCCTACGAATCCACTCATGCGCCAAACTGGTGGTCTCCGAGTGCGGCACCATCGCTGTGGAATGAAACCACCTGTCAAACAAGCGGCGGCGACTCTGGCAACGATTCCGGTACAGGGTCAGGCGATAACAGCGGCACCGATAATGGATCTGGCGACAATACAGATAACGGTTCCGGTGACAACACAGACGGAAATTCTGATGGCGACAATGGCGATGAGGACTCGGCAGATTCCTGCCCAGTGTTCCAACAGCCCTACGCGGGTGATGCCGGCTACGAAGTTGGCGATAAGGTAACTTTCGAAGGCCAGGTATACGTCTCTACCTTCGGACCCAACTGGTGGTCTCCGACTGCAGCGCCGCAGTACTGGGAAGCGAGCTCCTGTCAGTAAATATCTTTAAGATTTTACTTTTCCAGGAAATAAAAGGGCCTTCGGGTCCTTTTATTTTTCACATAAAATATTCAGACCTTTTTTCTTAGCCCTCCCTTTTCAGACCTCAGCTTCCAACCCTTTTCTTCTCCGCACTCTGTTGCCTAGGCGCCATTAGCCCAGCTTTTCAGCCAATCACGGTAGTGCCTGTAAGCTTCAGGATTAAAATTTTCAGAACAACTATTCATAAATCCATGAGAAAACTGTGTTTTATGTAAAGTCACCATCGGTATATTGGAGAGTTCGCGGGAGAACTCCAAAACATTAAAGGAGGGCTCTTTATTTGCCAGAAAAAAGTCTACACTTCGGGTTGGCCTCTCATTGAGAAGATAGCGAACCCTGGAACCATAGAAGCAGGCTGTTTTTTTAATAAATTCAGCTTGATCACTACAGGCTAACATCCAAGCGACTGTTGCGCCCACACTAAATCCCAGCAGATTATAACTATAACGCTGCTCTTTAATGTAACTGCTTACATAGGAATAGTACCTTTCCAGGCCGCATTCGTTGATAAAATATTTATATGCGTCCCCCTCGATCTCAAAGTTCATCTCACTACCGGAGTATGGATCCAGGATTGTATAATCCTCAAAAGTTCGCAAACAAAGGGCGTCCAAGGCTTCTGTCCGCCCCCAAATATCAGAAACAACAATTACCTTCATTAACATTAATACCTTGTAGTTTTTACAATTTCCGAGGCAGCTGCCTTCCTGACAACAATAAATTAAAACTAAACCCCATGAAGATACTTAAATTTAATGAAAGCACCAAAGAATCAAAGGTACTCGCTATTCACCATGCTAAAAAACTCGAAAATGACCTCCTTCTAGAGCTTGTATCATCCAGAAAAGAAATAAAGTCCTCTGGGAAAGCCACCCTAGTAGCCACAGGATTTTGGGATATGACCGACTTATCAATTGAAGACCATGCCAGTCATAAATCCCTTGAAGGTGTTGATAATGTCGAGTTTTAGATGCACAAACTTTTTAACAAAGTGTACGGTTATATGGTTAAAAACCCAGTAGCAAGAAATATCTAACAAGAGATAATCGATCATCAAATTCATTTAAACTGACTTAACCGCCAGCCATCCAAATTTGCTACAGGGTATAATTTCAGCCTCAGGAATCAACTTAGAAAGTTGTACCCTGCTATAATGAGAGGACTCCACACCTTTGTCTGTCAGAATGGAATTCTCTGATACCCGCTTTATACCAAAACCAATTTTCTGATAAAACACCACTCTTTCTTCGATAGATTGTTCTGAGAAAACGCTGACAATCAATTTCCCTTTACGCTGGCATACACTCTGCATTACTTCGATGACTCTACTCGCTGGGTAAATATTACCAACCGTGTTATACATAGATATGGCGATAGAGTACCTACGCTCCGATGTAAATGTCTTGGCATCTGCAAGTAAAAATTGGAGGTTTCTTATTCCTTTACTCAAATTTCGTGCACTCGCAATATGCCCATGGTCATTATCTATTCCCAATCCGAGTTCAAGACGATCGTTTAATAGCCTGAGATGACGACCATTACCGCAACCAAAATCTATAAGCGTTGATCCCTCGGAAACCAGATTTCTTAGAAAACGATTCTCCTCATCGAGATAATTACCCAAATCAGAGTATTTATATACCTTGCGAATAATGTCATCAATTTCGTATGGAACCGACTTAATTGCCATGCAATAACACATTAAAATAACTTCACTGCTTTTATTTTAAGGTGTCTATATCACTTTTCTGAGAGCTACAGATACACTTTACTTTTACTTGAGAAAACGCTTCAACCCTGTATCAGGATGGCAGCCCTGATAAAAAGCCCGCCCCTTGCCATGCGGCACTACTGCCACTTCGTGACTCAACAAAAGTTGCATCCCAGAGGCGAAGCGACTCGCATAACACTGCGCAGCCGCATAAATAGCTTTATGGGTAGGGTGGTGATGTACCCAGTTTTCCAAATCCGCCAGGGATGCAAACCAAGCAATAGTTTCAGTGTCCGGCCTGCCCAGTGCAGGATGCTCATCCTTTAACAGGCGAGCACTAAGACAGCGCGATTCTATTGGGTTTGACTGCAAATAATGCACCCCCTGTTCATACTCGGAACACAGAGATTCCCGGTAGGCATGCCGCTCCGTGGAACTGGCTGTCGAGTACCCTTGAACTGTACGAATCATACATAAATTACCGGGAAGAGATATTTCTGTATCTGACTTTTTCCCAACTGGTATTGCCCGCAAGGTTTGCAGTTGACCCGGAAGCCCATCATTCTCCGCCGCACTAATTCGATCCCGCATCGCCCCCCAGTAAGCGTGTTCATGCTGCTCACAAATATCAAAGTGGCGAAAAATCCCCCAGTCAGCCATAGGTGTGGAGGAAGATACTTCAAAGTGTGAGCGTGGAGCGGCTAACGCCTCATACCAAAATCCCGACTTACTCTGAATAATTTCCCGTAACTCAGTAGCCTCTTCCCTAAGCCATTTCCCCATTGATTCATCGTTGTCCCAATAGGCTATAGCAATATCGTTATAAGCTCTCTGAACATCGATGTGTCCCGCCCGCTCAAAGTGCAGCAAACCTTTAGCACTGGATAAAAACCTGGCCAATAATCGGAATAGCGAATCGTCACGTTGTCCACTCGCAAACTGTAAGCCAACCTGGCACTGGACATACCAATGGTTAGAGGGAAGGTCTAGCTCCCATGCGGGGTAGGGAGGCTTGAAATTCACTGGACGATTTTTCAAGCTTTATTATCTCCTCGCGCTCAGCTTTGTAAGTGCCTAACTTCTAGTTAAGGAACAACTTCTTCAGCCTTTTTCAAGGACATTGTGAAAAGGCTTAATTAGCCCTTACTAAATAAGCACGACTGTACACTTTTGTGATCAGGTAATCTCACACCGTGTAGAAACGCCGCTCAACCCTCTCCCACTCTCCAAGAGCGGCGGGAGAATGTAAACAAACCGTCAGTTGATCAAATTCACCGGAATACTCATTGAGAACTTCCAGGGCCTGGTGTGCGGAAATGGCATGGGGAAATCGATTGGTACCCGCACCCAATGCGGGAAAGAGAATACGCTTCAACCCCTTCTCCCTCGCAAGACACAACACACTCTCATAACAACGCCGTAGCTGGCCAATGGCCAAAGCGCCCCATTGATCACCACTGCTCCACTGCGGCGTAACCGTGTGCAGCAGATAATCCACCGGCAGATGGTAGGCATTAGTTAGCCGCGCCTCACCTACGGCACATTTAAGTTGCCTACCACACTGAGTCGCAAGCTCAACGCCACCCTGTGCATAAATCTGCGCCGAAAGGCCGCGCCCGCGAATAAGATGTTTGTGCGCGGGGCACACCAGTGCGTCCCCACGTAATGTCAGGATATTGCCCCAAGTCAGATGAATTTGTGTCACGGTTTCTCAGTTCTAACGTTTGCTTTACAGATACTGTAGCTCGCGGCTTTGGTCATCGGGCGAATCCTCCTATACTCGGCGCAGCTTCACTCTGCCGGTGAAATAAGTGACAGTAATCGCGCTTACGACCGACGGAAGTTGCAGTCTGTACAGGAACAGAGACGACTATGAACTCAGGGTATAACAAGCATCACACCGCACTAGGCACACCGGTGGCGGAGCTGGAGCGCATCGACCTGCGCCGCCGTATCATGGCCTCCTCCTACATGTTAATTTTTGCCATGGCAGTAACCGGTGTCATGGCGGTTATTGCCCTGAGCGCCGCCGATATTCTGCAGGCCACGACCCTTTCCGCCGCCGCAGTAGTGATACTCTGCTCCTATGTCACCATCAATGTGATGGGCCCCAGCCAAAAAACACCGCTACTGGTAGGCATTCTTTTATTGGTACTCTACTTTTATCTGCTGTTATCCGGCGGGGTTAACAACACTGGCCTAATGTGGGCGGTGATGTTGGTGCCAGGATTTATCAATTTATACGGCTATAAGACCGGCACAGTGGCGCTGATCGCCATCGGCCTAGTCACCGCGACGGCTCTTTTCTACCCGGATTTCCCCGGCCTGAAGGCGGAATATGACACCGCCTATCGCGCACGTTTTATTGCGGTCTTTGGCGCTCTTACCGCTCTCACCGCACTACTCGACAGCAGTCGCCATCACACCCAACAGCTACTCGAACGCCTCACCGGTGAACTGGAAAAAAGTGCCTCCACCGATGCTCTCACCGGGCTGGCGAACCGCCGAGAGGCCTACCGGGCTATCCACGATATGGAACGGCGCAACAAGGAGTTACAGGGCCGCTACGTGATACTGATTGGCGACCTGGACAACTTTAAAAGCATTAACGATACCTACGGCCACGGCTTTGGTGACCGCATCTTGCAGGACGTAGCGAAAATTCTCGGGGAAAACACCCGCGCAGAGGATGTTGTTGCACGCTGGGGCGGAGAGGAGTTTCTGTTGCTGTTGCCCAATACCGATGTGCGCGGCGGCAGGGTGCTGGCAGAAAAATTGCGTCGCAAGGTTGAGGCCCTGAGCCGCCGCTACGTACAGCCGGTAAAAGTTTCCATCAGTTTTGGCGTGGTAGAGGGAAGCGGCAACCCTCACAACCAACTACTGGCGGAGGCGGACAAGCGTATGTACCGGGCAAAGAACAGTGGCCGCAACCGGGTAGTAGCCGCCTAGGTCAAGTGATAAGGTCGCGCAGGAAGAAGCCTACAGCGAATGCCAGCGCGGCGGCACCGCCACCAAATACCAGAGTCTTGAAGCCCGCCATCCAAACCTTTTGGGAAAATACCAGGCCCTTGCACAGACCTATGGCAAAGAAGGTTAAAGCCGCCAGAATAACGCTGCTATAGAACTGTTGTGAAGAGTTCAGTGGCGGGAGAAGGTAGGGCAACAGCGGCACGGTGCCCATGCCAATAAATGCGAAGAAGGTCACCAAAGCACTGCCCAGAGGTTTGCGTTTGGTGCGGCTGATACCGTATTCCTCCGCCAACATGGTCTCAATCCATAGCTGGCGATTGGCGGTAATGGTAGTGACGATCTCGTCCAGCACCTGCCCGCGAAATCCCTTGCGATGGAATATCTGGCGAATCTCCTCTCGCTCTCCCTCGGGTACCAGTGCGATATGCTCGCGTTCGATACGTGTGGCCGCCGCAGCTTGTTCACGCTCCACACTGACGGCCTCGTAATTGCTCACCGCCATACTGAAGCCATCCGCAATCAGATTGGCGAACCCCATAACTAACACCACCGACTCGGAAAAACCCGCACCGAAGGCCCCGGCCACTATGGCAAAAGTGGTAACGCAGCCATCGATAGCCCCCAGAACAAAATCGGAGACCCGTTGAGATTTCGGCTCTCGCCCCAGGCGGGCGTGGATCCGTTCTGGGCGGTGCTCCTCCAGCAACTCGCGCCGGGACATCGCTCCCTTTTGCTCACGCCCCGTCATAGCAGAGGCCCAGCAGGAGCACCTGGCCGGGATTTACAGCGGAGCTATAAAAGCCGGGGACTCGCGTATTCATACCACGCATAAACACCTCATAGTCCCCTGTCCTATTTCTGCTCATTGCCTTGGCCCCGGCCAATCCAGTTTATTTCACAATAAAACTGCCCCTATCAACACCGGTATTTCCGGTTTTAGCGTCATAAGCGTAAACCAGAATTTCGTAGACGCCGGGTAAATCCGTGGCGAAGGGCGCACTAAAGGTATTCATAGTGTCCTGGATTTTCAGTGGCACTGTGGCAAATTCGCCTCCATTTCGCTTCACTATCGCAGTGACTTCAATCTTGCTGCCATCCCATAAGCCACCATCGGTAAAGGAGCAACCACACATCATCACCACATTGGCGCGGATCTCGAATGGACTCTTATCCAAACCGGTGTAGAGGTGAGTCTGTGGGCTGAGCAGGTCCACCGCCATGCCGGGGATTTCCACAATCAAGCCCTCGCCACCAATAGGCTTGCCGGGCACCAACCAGGTCTGGGTCTGCGCCACCACGCGGGCCTGCTTTTTGATGTAGGGGGCCAGCACCTCAATGGTAAGAAAAACTGGCTCACTAATATCCAGATTAGCGGTGAATTTAGCCGCCCCCTCGGCGATAGGCGCATAGCGCTCACGCGGGGTCTTCATAATCTTACCAGTATCGCCGGTGCTCCCTTGAGTCAGGCCCTGTGCGAGAATTTCCCCAGTATCTGCCGCACGGATAATGATCATGGCACCCCCAATGGAGGAACCGATAAATTTGGCATCCTTGGCTTTGGCACGCACGGTAATTTCGGTAGAAACCGCCTTAGTATCCGTCTTGGCCCAAAGTGGAATAGCAACTAATTGGGCAATTAACAAACATAAAATAATGATAATTTTTTTCATACACAGCCTTTTTTAAGTTCTAATTCCTTCCTTAAGCTAGACACCTTACTTTCAACAGGTGATATCAAAAGACATTCTCCTCTTTGGGGTCATATAAATCAAAACCAAACGATTTTCATATTAGGTATAAATTTTACATTACAATAGTTCCGCGATGAGAAAGGTGCATTGCTTAAGGACTAGTTACTGAACAAACATGGTTTCCTTTTATGTTGAAACTGGCCGGTCAGCTAACCAAAAGACTATTCTTTACCTTAACAACTTTATCTGGAGCCTATGCTCTTACGGCCTACATTTATAACAAATGCTTCCCTCAATCAGTCACCTTTAACAGAGAATTTATCTCAAAAAGATTTGTTAGAAACTTAGATCATCTGCAAGATAAAGATACAATCAAAGTACTAATCATTACGGGCGGGGGCGTTCGCGGACTTATCCCCCTCTATGTCCTGCAATATATCGAAAAAAACCTAGGAAAACCGATTAATGAAGTATTTGATGTTTTTGCCGGAGTATCCACTGGAGCCGTTATAGCAACTGGAATCAACATCCCAGGTAAAGCTATTCCAGACTACTATGGGAAGAATATTTCTCACCTAGACTACCTAATAAATATTTATAAAGATGAAACTACTTATATCTTTAAATCCCCCTGGTATCACAAGCTGCTCACTGGGGCTGGGCTCTTCTCACCAGCCTATTTCGGCCGACGCCTACATGAGATCATGGAGAAATACTACACAAAAGATTTAAAATTTAATGATTTAGATAACTACGTTATTATTCCAACATTAAACATAGATAGTGGAGAAATCTTTTTATTCAAAAATCGAGGAGATGCGGCCCTAGATTTACCTACAAATAGCCTATACCAACTGGTAACAGCTGCAGCTAGTGCCGAGACGGCTTTCCCTCCAGTCTCTTTTGAATCGATGAAGTCCAACTTTCAATCTTCCTTCAAAATTTACCCAACAGCTAAAGAAAAGGGTATTTGTTGTGTATTTGCAGATGCGGCTATAGCTATAAACAACCCGTCTAGTTTAATCCTAAGAGACATTATTCATGAATTTCCAGAAAAAAAATACTACATACTGGTCTTGTGCTCTGGATACCCAAAACTACTAAGCTCAAGTATGAAGTACCACTCGCTGAGAAAATGGGGACGCATTCACTGGGCTCATGATGCTTTAACCAACATACAGCGTTCTATGGATAAAAACCAACTTTACACTTTAGAGATTGCCAAGATTCTTTCCCAAAAGGGGCGTATCGAATACGATTTTCTCAACGTAGATATTGACCAGCCTTTCGTGGGCATATTCGACTATGACTTATTGCATCACCTTAAATATTACTCAGAAAAATTAATCAAAGAGAATAAATGTAGCTTAAGAAACATTATCCGACACCTCAACCGAATGGATTAACGTCGACTTTAAAAAACCTGAAAAAGCTGAGAAAATCTTAAGTCAACCTAATAATTCTGAGAAAACAATTCTTTAACTCCCTCCAACCCACATAGTTCACTGTCAAACTTTCCCAGCAGTTTCAGCTGGAAATTTACCCAGCAGTTCCGTTGCGCTCTTAAGGTTTAATGAATAATGAGAGTTTTAACTTTTTCTCTTTGGCCAAACAATTAAAAAATGGGAAAGGTAAGAGTCACCCTCATAAAAAAAGCCGGGCAATGCCCGGCTTTAATTCAATAACCAAGTTAGCTTTTAAGCGCTCTTAATTGAGTCCACCCAAGCAGCCACTCGGCTCTCCAGGACTGGTACCGGCAGTGCACCGCCACCCAGTACGGTGTCGTGGAAACCGCGGATATCGAATTTTTCGCCCAGCTGCTCCTCGGCCTGCTTGCGCAGCTCCTGAATCTTCAGCATCCCGATCTTGTAGGCGGTAGCCTGACCCGGCCACACCAGATAGCGGCGTACTTCGGAGCGCACGGCTGTTTCAGGAATCGCGGAGTTTTCCAGGAAGTATTCTATCGCCTGCTCCTCGCTCCAACCTTTGGCGTGCATGCCGGTATCCACTACCAAGCGGATGGCGCGCCACATTTCTGCGGTCAGATGGCCAAACAGGTTGTAGGGGTCCTCGAATGCACCCATCTCCTTAGCCAGTTTTTCAGAGTAAAGGGCCCAGCCTTCGACATATACGGTGAAGTGCGCCTGGGTACGAAACTGTGGGATATCCTCCAGTTCCTGCGCAATGGAAATCTGCATATGGTGGCCGGGGTTGCCCTCGTGGTAAGCCACAGTTTCCATATCGGTCGTGGAGTAGGCACTCATGTCAGACAGGTGCGCATAGTAGATGCCAGGGCGAGAGCCGTCTGGAGTGCCCGGGTAGTAGTGCTGGGCACCACCATCCTGCTCGCGGAAAGATTCCACCCGCTTAACCACCAGCTCAGCCTTGGGCAGCAGGCCGAAGTAATCCGGCAGCTTCTTGGTGATGTCGTCAAGGAAAGCCGTGGAATCATCCAGGTAACCCTGGCGGCCTTCGTCGGTATTGGGGTAGTAGAACTGGCCATCTTCACGGATAAAGGTGAAGAACTCCTGCAGGTTGCCCTCGTAGCCCACCTGCTTCTTGATGGTCTCCATCTCGCTGCGAATACGCGCTACTTCCTTCAGGCCGATATTGTGGATTTCATCAGCGGTCAGGCTGGTAGTGGTGGTATTTGCCAGGCGCTGGTTGTAGTAGGCCATACCATTCGGCAGACTGCTGGCGCCCTGAGGCTCTGCAGAGGCCTTCTGTACATCTTTCTTCAGCCAGGCAACCAGGGTCTTATAGGCAGGCAGGAACTCGGTCTCCAAGGCCTTGCGCGCGTCTGCGGTCAGCTTATCGGCCTGCTTCTGGTCAATCTTGCCGGCTTCCAACAGTTCAGCGACTTTGCCTTTGGCTCCGGCCCATAGGGGGGCGTCCTCACCATCGGTGAAGGGGGCGCCGTCGATCAGCTTGCTGGACTGCTCGATCGCGCCCTCGTAAGCGAAGCGCGGTGGGCGAATGCCCTCTTTGGCAGACTGCTCAGCGCGCTCGCGCAGCTGATTGATAGCCCGGGAAATACCGCCGATACGGGCGATATACGCCTGCATATCCTCGATATTGTCCACCTTGTGGAAGTTCAGCAGAAAGTTGGGCAGTTGCGACTGCACGCCGCCCATCTGCTCAAAAATATAGCCATGGCGCTTAAAGGGCTCGGCGGCTTTGGCCTGCTCAAACTGGTAAACCCAAATATCGTAGGACGTTTTCCCTTCTTGACTCAGCTTGTCGTAGTCGAAGTTCTTCTTCAGCTCTGCAACGGCCTTTTCCATCCAGGCCAGCTGGCGCGCCTCGGCAGCTTCGCTCATATCGTCGATCTGGTCGTACTGCTCCTTGCGGCCGAGATAGGACAGCTGCATGGGGCTGAACTGCAGCTGCTCTTCGTAACGCGCATCCAGCCATTCGGTCAGACGCTTGGTCTCAGCCACCGCATCAACGGTTACAGGGGCCTCGGCAACGGCACCTTGAGCTTTGTCGGCATTCGCTCCTGCTTGAGCGCTCTTATCGCCCTGACAGCCCGCAAGGATAGCGACAGCCAGCAGGCTGGGGATCAAAGGGTTGTTCAGCTTAATCGGCATTTTCCTATCTCGGTCAAAAGTTGTACAAAAAAACGCCGCTAACTTTGACACGAAATCTTTGAACTGTCGATTCGAGCTCTTTCAAACGCTATATCTGCGCGTCGAGACGAGCAGTCTTGGTGAGGGTTTCGCCTAAAATGGCGGATCATTCGGGACTCTGTGTTATGTCTTCGGCTCGGGGGAGCTGGGATCGGGCCACTCGGGCTTCTGCACAATATGCAGCTCCCGCTGGGGGAAGGGGATCGTTAAACCCGCGCCCTCCAGGGCGGGCTTCAAGCGCTTCATGAGAGTCCAATAGACATCCCAGTACTCAACAGTCGGTGTCCAAATCCGAACTTGCAGGTTCACCGCACTATCCCCCAGTGCGCGAACCGCGAAGCTCGGCTGGGGCTCCGGTAGAATTCGCGGTTCATCTGCCACTAGTCGGCGCAATACCTGTATACCCGCCTCGATATCGTCTCCGTAGGCGATGCTCGCCACTATTTCGACACGACGAGTCTGATTGTGGCTGTAATTGGTGAGGGTCTGCCCCCAAATGGTGCTGTTCGGTGCTGTAATTCGCAGGCCATCGCTAGTATCCAACGCAGTGGTAAAAAGACCCACCTGACGCACAGTGCCCATGGTCTGGCCAAACTGAATCACATCGCCGACACGAAAGGGGCGCAAACTCAGCAAAATAAAACCGGCCGCAATATTTTGCAGGGTATCCTTTAAGGCCAGCCCCACCGCCAAACCGGTGGCACCGAGTAAGGCGATCAGACTCGTGGTATTGATCCCAAACACATCCAGAACCACCAGCGCCCCGACAATATAAATGGCCCAGGTCGCAATATTGCGCAACACCGGCACCAGTGTCGCATCGAGCCGGCTGGTTAATCGATTTATAGCACTTCGCGCCAGGTGGGCCACCCCCAGAGTCACTGCAATAACCAGCACTGCGGCCGCAATCCGTAAAAAGCCAGCAGTGAAAAGGGGCCAGTAACTTTCACCAATACCATCAAGACTCATAAGGGCCTCCTGTTCATTGGCAAATGCGCTGATAATAAAGATCGGAACCGGCTAACCACAGCGGTTATTTGCTTTCTAAAGTAGTCCCGCCGCCTCGGCTTCATCCAGGCAGCGCTGACGCGCAGGGCAAGTGTGCAAATGGTCATTAACCATCCCCGTGGCCTGCATATGGGCGTACATAATGGTAGAGCCAACAAAACTAAAGCCGGCTTTTTTAAGCGCTTTACTCATCACATCAGATTCCGCTGTACTGGCCGGTACCTGCTTGAGGGAACGGGGTTTATTCACGATCACCTTGCCGTCGGTAAATTGCCAGAGAAAGTCAGAGAGTGTTTGCCCTTTCTCTCGCAGTGCCAGAGTTGCGCGGGCATTTTTAACCGCAGACTCCACTTTGAGACGGTTGCGTATGATCCCCGGGTCCTGTAGTAACTTTTCTATCTTGCGCGGCGTATAGCGCGCAATTTTTTCTGCATTGAAATTATCGAAAAGACGGCGATAGTTATCCCGCTTATTTAATACGGTTATCCATGACAACCCGGCCTGGGCCCCCTCCAACAGCAGAAACTCAAACAGGGTGGCCTCATCGGTTACCGGGCGCCCCCATTCCTCATCGTGGTAGCTTTGATATAGCGGGGTGGACAGGCACCAGCCACAGCGTTTCTCTTCCATAATAGGTTCCTAAAATTTATTTTCCTTAATCTCAAGCAGTGACGGCGCTCGGTAACAATACCGAGCACAGCCAGCAAAAAGGAGAGGACTAGCGCTATTGAGCTCCGGAAAAGAAATAGTGCTGAATCAACTGCAGAACCAACAACAAGGAAACCAGGATAAAAATAATATTACTGCGATTCACTTTATCTCCAATAATTTTTGCTCTACTAACCAGTCGCGACATTCGCACAACATGGCATCCAATGTCACCTCTGATTGATAACCGAGTTCGCGTTCTGCCTTGGAACTGCTAGCTACAACCCGGCGCGTCACCAGGGTGGCCTTTTCCGGGGTAATTACCGGTTCCTTACCACTCACACGCGACCATACATCAGAGAACCAGGCGATAGACTGAATAACGAAGGCGGGAGTTGTACGCTTCGGCACAGGCTTGTGCAGCAGCTCGGCTATCTTGCCAAAAAATTCCAGAAAACTGGCATCGGTGCCGGCAAGGATATAATTCTCTCCACAGCGACCCTTTTCGACCGCCTCGATATGCGCCCGAGCCACCGCCCCGGCATGACAGAAAGACCCCCAACCCGGCGGCACGCCAGGCAATTGGTTTTTATCGATTAGAAAAAATGTCTGCGCCCAACTACTGGTGTCGAATTTCCCCACGATTGCACAAGGATTGAGAAATACCGCATCCAATCCCTTGTCGATCTCTTTGCACACCGCTATTTCTTCACGCTTTTTGGTATACAGATAATGATGGCGGGGATCGTCTGCACGCTTTTCGCTCTCTTCGGTGATCGTATCCCTGTGGTAACCGTAGGCGGAGATCGAACTGGTCACGATCATACGGCCAACATTTTTCTCCCTCGCAACCTTTGCAATATTCGCCGCCCCCTCCACATTGTCCTTCCACTGCTGTGCATTGCCACCGCGCCACATACTAGTATTGGCCGCCATATGGAAAAGGGCATCGACATCGTCAGGAATAGCTGAGCGCAGTGAGTCTGAATCGTTCAGGGAGGCCTCAACCAGCTCCACCCCCATGTTGCGCAGCCTCTCTGTGTTGGAGGTCTTGCGATGCATGGCGGTTACCCGCCAGCCATCGGCTTTCAGTTGCTCGACAAGGTTGGCACCGAGGAAGCCGCTGCCCCCGGTCACGAATGCATGTTTCATAGATCCACCGGATGATTATTTCTTGTTATTCATACCCAGTGATAGCCTCTGCCAAGACTTCCGCACCCCGGGAGGGTAAACCGCAGGCAGTACTACAATCTCGACAAGGTGGGCTGTGCACCAACACTGTTGCTGATGCAGCCCCAGGGTTAAACCCAATCCGCAGTGTCTGAACGGGGGCACCAGCACGGCCCCCACTATCTACACATTGAGTCGATGGGAAAGGTTACTCGATTTTCATTCCCAGCTGGTGGGCGAGGAAGCTCCATTGGTTGGCGAAATCCTCCACCTGCATCCACACCGGCTTGCCGGCACCGTGGCCAGCCCGGGTCTCCACCGCGAGCCATATCGGCTTTTCACAGCCCTGGTCTCGCTGCAGGGCGGCCGCAAACTTGTAGCTGTGCCAGGGCACTACACGATCATCGCGGTCGGCGGTGGTGATCAGGGTGGCCGGGTAGCAAGAGCCCTCGCGGGTATTATGAACCGGAGAGTATGCATGCAACGCCTTAAATTCCTCGCGGTTTTCGCTCAGACCGTAGTCACTGGACCACTGGCGTGCGTTGGCGGAAGCGGTGTGGTAGCGCAGCATATCGAGCACGCCCACTACCGGCAGTGCCGCGGCAAACAAGTCCGGACGCTGCACCAGGGTCGCGCCCGCGAGTAATCCACCATTGGAGCGCCCACTGATACCCAGCTTCTCTGGAGAGGTAACTTTCTCCGCGATTAGCCACTCGGCTGCGGCGATAAAGTCATCGAAGACATTCTGCTTCTGGGTCTTAGTACCCGCCTGATGCCAGGCATCACCGTACTCGCTACCCCCACGCAGGTTGGCCAGCGCCAGGGTACCGCCCATATCCAACCAGCCCACAAAGCGGTTGTAAAAGCGCGGCAACTGAGCGGAGTTGAAACCACCATAACCATATAGCAGTGTAGGGTTGGAGCCATCGCGCTTCATACCCTTCTTATGCACCAGGAATAAAGGAACACGGGTGCCGTCTTTGCTCTTATAGAAGTGCTGGCTCACGGTTAACTCAGAGAAGTCTGCAGCGTATTTCGGCTGCTTAAATATTTTGCTTTCACCGGTCTGCACATTCAGGTGATAAATACTCGGTGGGGTAATGAAATTGGAGAAAGAATAAAAGGTCTCCACTTCATCCGGCTCACCGTAAAAACCCTTCACAGAGCCCACGCCGGGCAATTTCAGCTCGTACTGCTTCTTACCATTGGTGTCAGTCACCAGCACTCGCGACTTGGCATCTTTTAAATAGTGCAGCACGAATCGGTCGCCAATATAGCTGGCACTCTGCAGGGCGCTGTCTGCCTGCGCCACTAGGTCACGCCAGTATTTCCGCTGCGGCTTTGCCAGGTCGATCGCAATTATCCGGCCCAGCGGTGCGCCCGCACTGGTCTCGAAGAAGAAGGTACTGCCCTTATTACCGAGAAACTGATAGAGGCCATCCCAGTCATCCAACAGCTTGATGACCTTGCCGGTGTCATCGCGTAAGTCGCGATAGTAAAAGCCGTTGGAATCATAACCATCGAAAATGGTGAACAGCAGATAATTGCCATCATCGCTTACCTCGGCATCAGGGTTGCGAGTGGGATGATCGGTAATACGGTATACCAATTGGTCGCGCTCCTGGGAGTCTCCCAGGCGGTGGAAATAGACCGCGACCTGCTTGCTATCATCGGCACTGCCATCCTTGTTGAATGGGTAACGACTGTAATAGAAGCCCGACTCATCTGGGGCCCAGCTGGCATCACTGAACTTGATCCCAGTCAGTTGCTCCTTTAGGTCCTTGCCGGTCTTTAAGTCGCGAATACGGTAGTCTGTCCAGTCCGTGCCACCATCGGAAATACCATAGGCCAGGTAACGCCCCTTGGGGCTGACCTTAAGTCGTTTCGCTGCGATGGTGCCATCCTCACTCAAGCTGCGTGGGTCCAGCATAGGCTTGCCATCCTGGGCAAGCTCCCCGGCGCGGTAGAAAATGTTCTGATCCCAGTCACCGTTGTTGTAGTCGTAGTAGTAGCTATCGCCTTTCTTATAGGGCACGCCATAGCGTTCGTAGCGCCACAATTCTGTGAGGCGATCGTTGATCTTCTGCCAGCCTGGCAGATCCTTCAGGCGTGGTAACGCATGCTTGTTCTGTGCCTTGACCCACTCCTTAACCTCTCCATTAGACATATCCTCCATCCAACGAAAGGGGTCGGATACCTCAACACCGAAGTATTCATCTATGTGCTCAATAGTCTGACTCTTGGGGTAGGTTTCCACCGCCTGCACAGCAGCTGTGGCCAGAGCCCCAACCAGGAGTGCCATTAACTGTTTCTTCATACGGTATTCTCGGTTTCTCTGCATGAATCAGTCCGCTAATCTAGGCGATTTACTCGCAGGGTTCCAGAGAGACAGAGAGGTCTGAGATGAAAGGATTAATCCAACGGGTCAGCCACGCCCGCGTAGAAGTGTCTGGCCAGTCGGTGGGTGCTATTGAGCACGGTATACTCTTGCTGTTGGGAGTGGAGTCTAAAGACAACCGTGAAAGCGCAGACAAATTACTGCATAAGGTACTGAATTATCGGATTTTTCCCGATGAAAACGGCCGTATGAACCACAATGTGCAACAGGCCGCTGGCGGGCTCCTTGTCGTGAGCCAGTTTACCCTAGTCGCTGAAACTGAACGCGGCCTTCGACCCAGCTTCAGTCGCGGCGCCAGCCCACAACATGCCGAGGGCCTGTACGATTATTTTCTTGAGCGCGCTAATGCCCAATTTACACCGGTAGCCAGCGGAACCTTCGCCGCAGATATGCAAGTGTCTCTTCTCAATGACGGCCCGGTTACCTTTATGCTGGAAACCTAAAGTCCTTAAGAGTTTCATTCGCTAAGTCTGAAGTGCCGGGGCAAATCCTCGTAAACTTATTAAGAAAAAACTGTATTTTTATAACATCATCTCACTTGAGAGATTCCACCATCAAGGAGAAAAACCGCATGCGGTTAACGGTAACAGAAGATATTTATCTGGAATTTCTACAGGAGAAAGATTCCCAGGAGCTTTTTTATCTAATAGAAGATAACCGCCCACTTTTGGAAAAATATTTGTACTGGGCAAAGTCTGTACAGGATATGGAGTCGACCAAACAATATATTTGCCAGCGTATTTATAGTAAACACAATGGCTCTGCCTGGTACAAGATCATTTTTAATGACCAACTCTCCGGAATAATCGGTGTCAAAGAAATTAATCAGAAAAACAAGAGTGCCGAAATTGGCTACTGGCTCTCGGCTCACTGCCAGGGCAAAGGTGTAATGGCGAAAGTTGTGGCTAGGATTTGCGAAGAAATAAAAAGACAAGCTGGTGTAGCCCAGATAAAAATACACTGCCTTTCTGAAAATACCGCTAGCATTGCGGTTGCAAGACGGGCCGGTGGAATCCACAGTAGCACCATCCCCGCATACCTTACGATCGATGGAAAGTCCCAGGATCTAATGATCTACACCGTCGCCCTCTAACAACATCCACCATAAAAATATGATATAGAATTTACTCGGGCTGAATCGTTACCGGACTCCACTCCAAGCCATCAGCCCCCTGACCAGCCCTAAAAATTCTCTTGATTTCCCATTTGCCTGTATCTATTTCGACCACCTTCCCGTCTCTCTGTGATCCGGCATATAGAAACTTACCATCGGGGGTAAAGAGTAGTGAAGCCGGTTCCCGCGCGGCGGCAGCGCCTAAGTCAATACTCTTAAGCTCTTTGCGGGTTGCCGCATCGTAAATCACCACCCGGTTTCCCTGTAGATCCGCAACTGCAACCAGCTTCCCTTCGGGATGGAAACTTATGCGAATGGGAAGGTAACCAACATCAATGACATCCTTCTTTTTTAAACTAGCCGTGTCAAAGATGAAAATATTTTTTGAGCGATTATTACCTATCCATAGCTCTTTCCCATCGGGACTGACCCATACCGCCTCAGGACCATCACCAGCCGGAAGAGTCTTTTTTAAGGTCATAGTGTCCGTATCGATCACGCTGAAAGTATCCGAACCACGACTGGTAACATATGCAGTTTTAGTATCCGGAGATAAAGCCAGCAGGTGACTTCCTATCTGGTCTGTTGATACAGAACCGAGCACCTTGCCCGCGACAGTATCAACCTTAATCACATCATGAGTTTCTTCCGTGGTCACGATAAGGTCATCACCGCTTCCCAGCCAAGCAATTCCATGAGGGCCCATATGCGGGCTAATATCGATAATGCTCAAGCGTTTGCCCGTAGCCACATCAAAGACATTTAACTCTTCGCCAACGTAGCCATCTTCCAAATAGGAAACCACCACAACCTTTGATTTATCCGGGGACAAAATAAGTTCATGTGGAGAGCCACCAGTTTCCGTTCGCTTGATTTCCTTCCCATTTTCCAAGTCAATAAAGCTGACTGTCCCTTCATATTTATTGCCCACTATTAGGGTACTCGCAAAAGTGAAACTACCCAGAAACAGGCTCAGGAGAATCAAGCTAGAAAGAATCGACCAGCGCATTAGAGCACCTCACCACTTGGTCTCAACTGCAAGTTATTCACACGGCACAACTATTTAGGCGCCTATGACCTGTCAGTATAGTTAAAAGTGCAAGACACCCTCTGGCTAGGGTCTAGAAACAGGCTCTGACTGTATAGTTTTATAAGATCTAGTGTTATTTGAGCTAATTACTAACAGAATCCATGGATAGAGCTGTGTATAACTCAGGGATATCCACGCTCAGGCCCCTGTTTCCGCGGGGCCCTTTTCAACGGGTAAAAAAACACCAGCCATTTATCCACTTTCCAGCGCTTGGCGTTATTAACAGAAAGTCTGGATAGACTTGTGCATAACTGCGGTATATCCGCGCCAGGCCCCGTGGTTGCACAGGTTCATTAAAACGTGCAAAAAATCACCGGTATTTTTATTGGTATTTTTGCGCCGTTTTTTTCAACGCAATGATTTTTCTAGGCTAAAGAGCACTTTTTAATTTCAGGTGTTTTTTTGGTGGTGCTTGAGGTGCAGATTAAATAAAGCGCGCTATTTTTTTGTATTTTCATTTTTTCCTTACAGAAAAAATTTAAGAAAGTGCTTTATTTATAGGAGGGAAGGCTCTTCGGAGCTTTTTAGAGCCTGCGCTTTTTTCATTGGCTTTTACCGAGTTGGATTTTTCGGCGGGAGTGTTGCGAGTAAAAATTCGATTGAGCTTTTATTTTTTCTGTATTTTGAATTTATTTTTTTATTCTCTGTTTTTATTTTTTGATGCATTCAATATTTTTTTGCACATAAAAAAAGGGCCACCCTATTGGGTGGCCCTTTTCGGATTAGAAGCCTGACGATGACCTACTCTCACATGGGGAAGCCCCACACTACCATCGGCGATGTTGCGTTTCACTTCTGAGTTCGGCAAGGGATCAGGTGGTTCCACAACTCTATTGTCGTCAGGCAAACTGGCTTGGGTTGGCGTTGGTCTTATAAGCAATTTTGCTTGGCCTGCCGTGTTATCGCTGTTTGCCTCGGTCTGTTGACCGGCGATAACCCCAAATAAGTCGGTAAAACAATCTGTAGTAATACACCGCAAGCGATCATTGTGTGTCTTTCATTCCACAATCCGCTAGCTTAGCTAGTCGTTAGTAACCATCTCTGTTGTATGGTCAAGCCGCACGGGCAATTAGTACTGGTTAGCTCAACGCCTCACAACGCTTCCACACCCAGCCTATCAACGTGGTAGTCTTCCACGGCCCTTTAGGACTCTCAAGGAGTCAGGGAAATCTAATCTTGAAGGAGGCTTCCCGCTTAGATGCTTTCAGCGGTTATCCCGTCCGAACATAGCTACCGGGCAATGCCACTGGCGTGACAACCCGAACACCAGAGGTTCGTTCACTCCGGTCCTCTCGTACTAGGAGCAACTCTTCTCAAATTTCCAACGCCCACGGCAGATAGGGACCGAACTGTCTCACGACGTTCTAAACCCAGCTCGCGTACCACTTTAAATGGCGAACAGCCATACCCTTGGGACCGGCTTCAGCCCCAGGATGTGATGAGCCGACATCGAGGTGCCAAACACCGCCGTCGATGTGAACTCTTGGGCGGTATCAGCCTGTTATCCCCGGAGTACCTTTTATCCGTTGAGCGATGGCCCTTCCATACAGAACCACCGGATCACTATGACCTACTTTCGTACCTGCTCGACATGTCTGTCTCGCAGTCAAGCGCACTTATACCATTATGCTCATTGCATGATTTCCGACCATGCTGAGTGCACCTTCGTACTCCTCCGTTACTCTTTGGGAGGAGACCGCCCCAGTCAAACTACCCACCATACACTGTCCTCGATCCGGATAACGGACCAGAGTTAGAACCTCAAACATACCAGGGTGGTATTTCAAGGACGGCTCCACAATAACTAGCGTTACTGCTTCAAAGCCTCCCACCTATCCTACACAAGTAGGCTCAAAGTTCAGTGCAAAGCTGTAGTAAAGGTTCACGGGGTCTTTCCGTCTAGCCGCGGGTACACTGCATCTTAACAGCGATTTCAATTTCACTGAGTCTCTGGTGGAGACAGCGTGGCCATCGTTACGCCATTCGTGCAGGTCGGAACTTACCCGACAAGGAATTTCGCTACCTTAGGACCGTTATAGTTACGGCCGCCGTTTACCGGGGCTTCGATCAAGAGCTTCGCCGAAGCTAACCCCATCAATTAACCTTCCGGCACCGGGCAGGCGTCACACCCTATACGTCCTCTTACGAGTTTGCAGAGTGCTATGTTTTTAATAAACAGTCGCAGCCACCTGGTCACTTCGACCGGCCTCAGCTTAGGGAGCAAGTCCCATCACCAAAACCGGCGTACCTTCTCCCGAAGTTACGGTACCATTTTGCCTAGTTCCTTCACCAGAGTTCTCTCAAGCGCCTTGGTATTCTCTACCTGACCACCTGTGTCGGTTTAGAGTACGATTCACTATTGCCTGAAGCTTAGAAGTTTTTCCTGGAAGCAGGGCATCAACCACTTCACCCACTAAGTGGGCTTCGTCATCAGTTCTCAGCCTTAGGGACCCGGATTTGCCTAAGTCCCCAGCCTACAACCTTAAACATGGACAACCAATCGCCATGCTGGCCTAGCCTTCTCCGTCACTCCGTCGCAGCAATAGCGAGTACAGGAATATTAACCTGTTTCCCATCGACTACGGCTTTCGCCCTCGCCTTAGGGGTCGACTAACCCTGTCCCGATTAGCGTTGGACAGGAACCCTTGGTCTTCCGGCGGGGAGGTTTTTCACCTCCCTTGTCGTTACTCATGTCAGCATTCGCACTTGTGATACCTCCAGCAGACCTCCCGATCCACCTTCAACGGCTTACACAACGCTCCTCTACCATGCTCCTAAGAGCATCCGCAGCTTCGGTTACCAGTTTTAGCCCCGGTATATCTTCCGCGCAGGCCGACTCGACTAGTGAGCTATTACGCTTTCTTTAAAGGATGGCTGCTTCTAAGCCAACCTCCTAGCTGTCTGGGCCTTCCCACATCGTTTCCCACTTAACTGGTATTTGGGACCTTAGCTGGCGGTCTGGGTTGTTTCCCTTTCCACGACGGACGTTAGCACCCGCCGTGTGTCTCCCGCGATTGCACTCCTCGGTATTCGGAGTTTGCATGGGGTTGGTAAGTCGGGATGACCCCCTAGCCCAAACAGTGCTCTACCCCCGAGGGTGAGACGCGAGGCGCTACCTAAATAGCTTTCGAGGAGAACCAGCTATCTCCCGGCTTGATTAGCCTTTCACTCCGATCCACAGGTCATCCCCTAATTTTTCAACATTAGTGGGTTCGGTCCTCCAGTTGATGTTACTCAACCTTCAACCTGCCCATGGATAGATCGCCGGGTTTCGGGTCTATTGCCTGCAACTAAACGCCCTATTAAGACTCGATTTCTCTACGGCTCCCCTAAGCGGTTAACCTTGCTACAGACAATAAGTCGCTGACCCATTATACAAAAGGTACGCAGTCACCCCGAAGGGCTCCTACTGCTTGTACGTATACGGTTTCAGGTTCTATTTCACTCCCCTCTCCGGGGTTCTTTTCGCCTTTCCCTCACGGTACTGGTTCACTATCGGTCAGCTGGGAGTATTTAGCCTTGGAGGATGGTCCCCCCATATTCAGTCAAGATAACACGTGTCCCGACCTACTCGATTTCACTCTAAATGCCTTTTCGTGTACGGGGCTATCACCCTGTATCGCGGTACTTTCCAGAACCTTCCACTAAAACATAAAGAGCTTA
>NZ_CP174328.1:3945000-3947500 GCF_052467945.1 Microbulbifer mixtoriginis (SeqCode)
AGCTCTTTTTTGAAAAGATTTTCTTAAGAAAATCAACGACTTAGAGCTGCCTTCCCGCTACTGCCTGAGCAGCGAGGAGGCGAACTATACGGACTTCGAATGAGCTCCGCAAGCTCTTTCTGTAATAAATTTTCAAAATGCTTTTTAGTAAAAATCAGACTGCGAATGCATCCCCCGGTGGTGGAAACGCAAAATATCACTATGAATAAAATCTCCATATTACTACCGGGGAATATGATCGTAGTTTTTTAAAAGCACGTATTTTCCATACTGTTTGGCAGCTAGATTGAATAGCTATTAGCAGAACTGGGCTTTAGGGATAACCTTCTGGGGAGTGATTTAGTAGCGCACTACCTCTAGTATTTTTGAAGCCATTGAAAATACAAACATAAAGTTTACGAAAGTAATTTTAAGTGTGGATCCAGTGGCAAGATTTTGCAGAAGCTCTAAAAACCTGAAGGGGAATGGTAAAGACCTTTTTTAGAGATTTATTTTTTGGAGTGTAAACCGACTAATTATTTAGAGCTATTTTTGCAAGCCACTGTAAACACTGGACCTACACTGTATGGCGAGCAGCGCTCGCCAGCCTGCGGTGTATGGCTCCGGATTTACGAACGATTCACAGAGCAGTGCAGGCACGCGAGATAGTGAAAATATTTTACCGTAGCCAAAAAGAAACCCCGGTAGCCCAACCGGTGAGGGACTCTTTTTTTAGAAATCTGACAGCCTGTATCGGTTTAGCCTGCCGAAGGCAGCTCGGAGGGTGAGAGCCATAGGCTCGAATCAATATGACTTTGCGCGCAGCGGCCTTTCTTTTTTCCCTTTCCTGTTTTTTTGTTTGTAATTATTTTTCGGGCATAAAAAAAGGGCCACCCTATTGGGTGGCCCTTTTCGGATTAGAAGCCTGACGATGACCTACTCTCACATGGGGAAGCCCCACACTACCATCGGCGATGTTGCGTTTCACTTCTGAGTTCGGCAAGGGATCAGGTGGTTCCACAACTCTATTGTCGTCAGGCAAACTGGCTTGGGTTGGCGTTGGTCTTATAAGCAATCTGCTTGGCCTGCCGTGTTATCGCTGTTTGCCTCGGTCTGTTGACCGGCGATAACCCCAAATAAGTCGGTAAAACAATCTGTAGTAATACACCGCAAGCGATCATTGTGTGTCTTTCATTCCACAATCCGCTAGCTTAGCTAGTCGTTAGTAACCATCTCTGTTGTATGGTCAAGCCGCACGGGCAATTAGTACTGGTTAGCTCAACGCCTCACAACGCTTCCACACCCAGCCTATCAACGTGGTAGTCTTCCACGGCCCTTTAGGACTCTCAAGGAGTCAGGGAAATCTAATCTTGAAGGAGGCTTCCCGCTTAGATGCTTTCAGCGGTTATCCCGTCCGAACATAGCTACCGGGCAATGCCACTGGCGTGACAACCCGAACACCAGAGGTTCGTTCACTCCGGTCCTCTCGTACTAGGAGCAACTCTTCTCAAATTTCCAACGCCCACGGCAGATAGGGACCGAACTGTCTCACGACGTTCTAAACCCAGCTCGCGTACCACTTTAAATGGCGAACAGCCATACCCTTGGGACCGGCTTCAGCCCCAGGATGTGATGAGCCGACATCGAGGTGCCAAACACCGCCGTCGATGTGAACTCTTGGGCGGTATCAGCCTGTTATCCCCGGAGTACCTTTTATCCGTTGAGCGATGGCCCTTCCATACAGAACCACCGGATCACTATGACCTACTTTCGTACCTGCTCGACATGTCTGTCTCGCAGTCAAGCGCACTTATACCATTATGCTCATTGCATGATTTCCGACCATGCTGAGTGCACCTTCGTACTCCTCCGTTACTCTTTGGGAGGAGACCGCCCCAGTCAAACTACCCACCATACACTGTCCTCGATCCGGATAACGGACCAGAGTTAGAACCTCAAACATACCAGGGTGGTATTTCAAGGACGGCTCCACAATAACTAGCGTTACTGCTTCAAAGCCTCCCACCTATCCTACACAAGTAGGCTCAAAGTTCAGTGCAAAGCTGTAGTAAAGGTTCACGGGGTCTTTCCGTCTAGCCGCGGGTACACTGCATCTTAACAGCGATTTCAATTTCACTGAGTCTCTGGTGGAGACAGCGTGGCCATCGTTACGCCATTCGTGCAGGTCGGAACTTACCCGACAAGGAATTTCGCTACCTTAGGACCGTTATAGTTACGGCCGCCGTTTACCGGGGCTTCGATCAAGAGCTTCGCCGAAGCTAACCCCATCAATTAACCTTCCGGCACCGGGCAGGCGTCACACCCTATACGTCCTCTTACGAGTTTGCAGAGTGCTATGTTTTTAATAAACAGTCGCAGCCACCTGGTCACTTCGACCGGCCTCAGCTTAGGGAGCAAGTCCCATCACCAAAACCGGCGTACCTTCTCCCGAAGTTACGGTACCATTTTGCCTAGTTCCTTCACCAGAGTTCTCTCAAGCGCCTTGGTATTCTCTACCTGA
>NZ_CP174328.1:3952500-4717500 GCF_052467945.1 Microbulbifer mixtoriginis (SeqCode)
TTTTCGGCGCAATCTTAATAACGCTAAATCAATATAAGCTTTTGCCGTTTCCTCCAATGGTCCCCACAAGCCACGTCGATTTACTATTGAAAATCCAATCCCCAGCGCAAAGATACTAAATACAAAGAATAACCTGATAGATACATCTGCTAGGTTTCTTTCCAGTGCTGTCTTGACTATAAAAAGTGCTAAGACAATCCATGTGATAACCTCGGAAACAATCACAAAACGCATACGCCGTTCCTGACGACGTACCCACTTCAATATAGCAGTAGGCACTTTTGTACTAACCCGCTGCTGCTTCCATAAAGTTTCCAGTTCAGACCACTGTTCTTCACTGCTCGCTTTATTCACTACTCACCTCCTGACAAGCAGATGTTCAGCCGTTCTTTTGCTCGATTCAAGCGCACGGCAATATTGCTTTCACTGATACCAAGCACTTCTGAAATTTCCATATAGCTTAACCCCTCTAAACGCAGGGTCAGGGTTTGACGTAAGCCCAGTGGTAGTTTTTTAACCGCAATTAGCAGCCGCTCTGACTTACGCTCTTCTGCCAGGCGCTCATCGGGACCCTCTTGATTGTCTGGCAGCGTCATCAATTCCTCCTCACCCGCATGTTGAGGTTTTCTTCTTGCTATTTCGGTTACACAACGATTGTGAGCAATGCGATAGACAAAGGTTTTTAAGCTGGCATCCCCTCGAAAGGAGGGTAACGCTCGCCATAAACCCAACCATATCTCCTGGAGCAGATCCTCATGTTCTGCAGTAGTGCGCACATAGCTGCGCGCTATTCGGGAGATACCCTCGGCATACTCGCTTATCGCCTGCTGAAATAATTGATCCCGTAAATCCACCGGCTACTCCATTTTTTTGTAATGATTACTGTACCGGCGACGCCAAGAACCTTACAAAAAATTTCGTCTACATCTTCAATCGGTGTCGATATCTTCGTTTGATCCGATAACTCGGATTTACCTCAGGCTTTACATACCGACACAAGCCAAGACAACTACACTTGGTCTGCAGAATTTCTGAGGACACACTTATGAAGGCTCTCTATACGGCAGTCGCCACGGCGACAGGTGGACGTGATGGACAGGCGGCTTCGTCGGATGGCGCCCTAGACGTAAAGCTCAGTATTCCCAAAGAGCTGGGCGGGGATGGCGGAAGTGGTACCAACCCTGAGCAATTATTTGCGGCAGGCTATTCGGCTTGCTTTATCGGTGCAATGAAATTTGTTGCGGACAAGGAAAAGGTCGCTACACCGAACGATACCAGTGTGCGAGCTGAAGTTGGCATAGGACCCAGCGGGAAAGGCTTTGGGCTGGAAGTTGATCTCTATATAGAGCTACCGGGCATGGATCAGGTGGTAGCTGAACGCGTGGCCTTAAAAGCTCACGAGGAAGTTTGCCCCTACTCCAATGCAACCCGCAATAATATTACCGTGAGGCTGCATATTACGGTTTAGAAGCATAAGGCTGCCAACCCCTGGCAGCCTTACAGGCCACTTTACCCTCTTACTCTTGGCGAGTTGAGCGCGCGGCCCCATTGGTTATTTGGAAAACCAACCTTGCTGCAGTGCGCGCACCATGATCTTCAATATCGAAATAGGGATTAAACTCGGCCATATCCGCCAAGCAAACCTTGTTTGAGTCCAAAACGGTATCCAATAGCTCTTCGAGTAATTCCAGCGGGACTCCACGCCCAGAGGGGGCACTGACTGCAGGCATTACTGCTGCTGGTAATACGTCCAGGCATACTGTGAGGTACACAAAGTCCACCTTATTGGTAAAGTCCCGGATCTGCTGTTTTATTTTATCCAGGTTCCAGCTGCTAATTTCTCGATCGCGAATGACTTCTGCACCCAGTTCATCGGCACGATTGTAAAGCGCCGGCGTATTGGCATTATCGGCAGCACCGACACAGAGATAATTGAAAGGGCGGCCATTGATCTGGCACTGTTCCGCAATTTGATAGAAAGGCGTACCCGAGGAGCCCTTGGGTGAGGGGATACGCAAATCCAGATGGGCATCAAAGTTGATAATACCCAGGGTCTTTTCCCGGTGTAGCTCGCGCATCCATCGCGCTATGCCCTGATAACTACCAAACGCGATTTCATGTCCACCCCCCAAAACCAGGGGAAAGTGTCCGTTAGCCAGCAACTCATTGATACGCGCACCAAGCAGTGCCTGTGCGGATTCCAAATCCTCACGGTCCACGCGCACATTGCCGGCATCATAAAGGGGCAAATCAAAAGTGGCGGGCAGATTGGCAGTCGCCAAACGCAGGATTCGCGGCCCTTTCGCAGCGCCAATACGCCCTTTATTGCGGCGTACGCCTTCATCCGAAGCGAAGCCGAGGATAGCGATACCAGGGGGGTTATCCAGCTGCAGCGGCGAAACACGCTGGTGCCAACGCTCCCCGGCGCGACCGTCCTCACTGTCTGTGCGGCCACTCCACAAGCGCATATCAGCCAGCTGTAACATCTTTACCTCCCAGGAAAATCTGTGCGGGTTTCAGCGCGCCAAATTCATAGGCCAGCTGATCTGGGGTATCCATCGGCCATAACACCATATCTGCGCGCAATCCTGGCCGCAGCACTCCACGGGAGCAGCAGAGCCCCAACGCGCGCGCGGCGGCGCGAGTCACCCCGGCTAGCGCCTCCGCTGGGGTAAGGCCAAACAGGTTGCAGCCCATATTCATCATTAACCGCAGTGAACCGATGGGGCAGCTACCGGGATTCAGATCGGTGGACAGGGCCATGCAAACCCCCGCCTCGCGTAGTTTCTCTACCGGCGGCATCTGGGTCTCGCGCAATGTATAAAAAGCTCCAGGGAGCAAAACTGCCACGGTGCCACTTTCAGCCATGGCCAGCACATCCGCATCGCTAATATATTCAATATGATCTACAGAGAGGGCGCTGGCTTTGGTTGCCATCTCAGTGGCGCCAGTTCGTGCCAGCTGCTCGGCATGCACTTTAATGGGCATGTCCAGCTGCTTGGCGGCATCAATCACCCGCTGACACTGCTCTACGGTAAAGCCGATGGTTTCGCAGAACATATCCACCGCATCGGCCAGTTGCTCGCGCGCAACTGCCGGCAATATCTGCTCGCAGATCAAGTCGATATACTCATCGGCACGACCATCATATTCCGGCGGCAGGGCGTGAGCGGCCAAACAGGTGGTAACGATTTCCACCGAGTTGTGCTGCGCCAAGCGGCGAGCGGTGCGCAGTTGCTTCAACTCCGTATCCAGATCCAGGCCATAGCCGGATTTGATCTCGACAGTGGTGGCCCCCTCAGACATCAAGGCGCGAAGGCGCGGCTCCGACAGACGGTACAATTCCTCGGCACTGGCGGCACGAGTGGCCCTCACGGTGGAAATAATGCCACCACCAGAACGAGCTACTTCTTCATAGCTCTCCCCGCCCAGGCGGCGGGCAAATTCTCCGGCGCGGTGACCGCCGTAAACCAGATGGGTATGGCAATCGATCAGGCCCGGGGTCAGCCACTGCCCCTCACCGTCAATCACCTTATCTGGAGCACAGGCCGGTAACTCGCGACGCGGCCCCAGCCAGACAATCTTGCCGCCGGTTACCGCCACTGCGGCATCCTCTACAGCACCGTAACCCCCGGCAATAGAAGGGTCCATGGTGGCGGCGTTCACATTTGTAATCAGTAGGTCACAGCGTTCTGTCATAAGCTTCTAGCGGCGCGCTTTTCCTTCTTTAACCATAGATGCCCAGTGCAATACTGAGCGGGATTTGGGCAGTCAGCATACAGACCATCGCCCCGGCTTGACAGTCATCTTTAAGACAACCATAGTAGCTTCTATTATTTCTTGTATATACAACCATATACAAGCCTTAAAGGCACTGAACCCGAGTATGAATACTGCAAGCGAACCCCGCTACGCGGCGATCAAGCGCCATATCCGGCAAAACATCGAAAACGGCAGCTGGCCGGTGCATTTCCAGGTACCCTCAGAAAATCAACTGGCGCAGGAATTTGGTGTCAGCCGTATGACGGCCAGACGCGCCTTAAGTGAATTGACCGATGAGCGGGTGCTGATGCGCTCCCAGGGGCTCGGTACTTTTGTGGCCGAACCAGTACCGGCTGGCTCCCTGTTAGAAGTGCGCAATATTGCCGATGAAATTTCCGCACGCGGCCACAGCTACAGCAATCGCATTTTGCTGGCACAGCATTGTATGGCTAATGCCGAAGTAGCCCGTGCCCTGGAAGTGCCGGAACAAGCCAAGGTTTTTCACACCATTATTGTGCACTGTGATAACGGCGTTCCCATTCAGTGGGAAGAGCGTTTTACCAATCCGGCCCTGGCTCCCGAATACCTACAACAGGATTTCGCCCACACCACACCCAACGCCTATCTTTCCAGGGTCGCACCATTGACCGAGGCAGATACCACGGTTGAGGCAATCGCAGCAGAAGCTTCTATTGCTTACGCACTGGAGATCGCCACCGGCGATGCCTGCCTACAGGTGTGGCGGCGTACCAAGAGTAGCGCCGGCACTGTGAGCTTTGCCCGTCTGGTGCATCCGGGTAACCGCTACCGCCTGGGGGCACAGCTGAGATTCTAATTTTTGAATTTATCTCGCACGCCCCGGCAACCGTAAACTGCCAGCCACAGGGCGCAAGAATTTTTACCAAATAATTTGAGAGGAATGTATGTCCGCTGATAAACGTCACGATCCCAGCCGCAAAATCCGCGCGCCTCGCGGCAGTGAGCTCAATGCCAAAAGCTGGCTCACCGAAGCTCCCCTGCGCATGTTGATGAACAACCTGGACGCCGAGGTAGCTGAACGCCCGGAGGATCTGGTGGTTTACGGTGGTATCGGCCGCGCCGCGCGGGATTGGGAGTGCTACGACAAAATTGTCGAGGTGCTAAAGCGCCTGGAAGACGATGAAACCCTGCTGGTGCAGTCCGGCAAGCCCGTCGGAGTCTTTAAAACCCACGCCGATGCACCTCGGGTATTAATTGCCAATTCCAACCTGGTACCCCACTGGGCCAACTGGGAGCACTTCAACGAGTTAGATAAAAAAGGCCTGGCCATGTACGGCCAGATGACCGCCGGCTCTTGGATTTATATCGGCTCCCAGGGCATCGTCCAAGGTACCTATGAAACCTTTGCCGCAGTCGCACGCAAACATTTTAAGGGCGAAGCGAAAGGCAAATGGATTCTTACCGGTGGCCTCGGCGGCATGGGTGGCGCTCAGCCATTGGCGGCGACGATGGCCGGTTTCAGCATGATCGCCGTAGAGTGTGACGAAACCCGTATCGATTTCCGTCTGCGCACCGGCTATGTAGACAAAAAAGCCACCAGCCTCGACGAAGCACTGCAAATGATTGAAGCCGCGATGGAAAAAGGCGAAGCCATTTCCGTTGGTCTGCTGGGCAACGCAGCAGATATTTTCCCGGAAATTGTAAAACGCAATATTCTGCCGGATTCTGTTACCGACCAGACTTCCGCACACGATCCTTTAAATGGCTACCTGCCCCAGGGCTGGACCATGGAATACGCCGCAGAAATGCGTAAAAAAGACGAGGCCGCAGTAGTAAAGGCAGCCAAACAGTCTATGGCGGTTCAGGTTGAAGCCATGCTGGAGCTGCAAAAGCGCGGAGCCGCGACCCTCGACTACGGCAACAATATTCGCCAGATGGCTCTCGAGGAAGGTGTAGAAAATGCCTTCGATTTTCCCGGCTTTGTACCCGCTTATATTCGCCCTCTGTTCTGCGAAGGTGTAGGTCCTTTCCGCTGGGCAGCCCTGTCCGGAAACCCGGAAGATATCTACAAGACCGATGCCAAGGTTAAGGAACTGATTCCCGACAATCCACAGCTGCACAACTGGCTCGATATGGCCCGCGAGCGGATTCATTTCCAGGGACTGCCCGCACGTATCTGCTGGGTGGGCCTGAAAGATCGCGCACGCCTGGCACTGGCATTTAACGAGATGGTAGCCAACGGTGAATTGGAAGCACCGGTAGTGATCGGCCGCGACCACCTCGACAGCGGCTCTGTAGCGAGTCCCAACCGCGAAACTGAAGCCATGATGGATGGTTCCGACGCTGTCTCCGACTGGCCGCTGATGAATGCCCTGCTGAACACTGCCTCCGGCGCTACCTGGGTATCCCTGCATCACGGTGGTGGCGTAGGCATGGGCTTCTCCCAGCACTCAGGGGTGGTCATTGTCTGTGACGGTACTGAAGCTGCGCGCAAACGTATCGAACGGGTTCTCTGGAATGATCCCGCCACCGGCGTAATGCGCCACGCCGATGCCGGTTACGAGATCGCAAAAAAATGCGCAAAAGAGCAGGGCCTGGACCTGCCTATGCTGAACGACTGATTTTTTTACCGCAACAAAAATACCGCCGGCGGAAATCTTTTACAGCCCGAATAATTTTTATCGGGCTGCGCCGCCGGCGCCTAACAGAGTGTTGAAAAAGCCAAAAGGCAACTTTTTCAAGCCATCTTTGTGGCACATGTCCCCAAAGATGGGCACTCAAATCAAGCATTTCAGTGCTTGATTTTGCGGCAGGCGCTTTCGCACCGCCCGCGCAGGTTGTTTTTTAACAGCCAGCTAAGCAGTAAATATTTTTTGGTGAATGAATTTATGTATCAATTGGAAATCGATCCCGGTCAATTGAGCCTTGCGCAACTGCGCCGCGTAGCCCGCGAGTCGGTGCAACTGTCCCTGGCGAAAAGTGCCTATCCCGCTATTGAAGCCTCTGCCCACACTGTTGCCCAGGTTATTACCGAGGGGCGCACGGTTTACGGAATTAATACCGGTTTTGGTTTACTGGCCAACACCCGCATTGAAAAGCACGACCTGGAAAACCTGCAGCGCGCTATTGTACTTAGCCATGCCGCCGGTACCGGCAACTTTATGAGTGAAGCCACCGTGCGTCTGCTGATGGTGTTGAAAATCAACTCGCTCGCGCGCGGCTTCTCTGGTGTGCGCCCGCAGGTTATCGAAGCTTTAATGCAACTGGTCAATGCCGGTGTCTACCCCGCTATCCCTGAGAAAGGTTCTGTCGGCGCTTCTGGCGATTTGGCGCCGCTGGCTCATATGAGCGTGGTACTTCTCGGTGAAGGGGAAGTATTTATCAAGGGCGAGCGCAAGAGTGCTCACGAAGGCCTCAAAGCGGCAGGGCTAGAGCCTATTACCCTGGCTCCCAAAGAGGGCCTCGCCCTGCTAAATGGCACCCAGGCTTCTACCGCCTTTGCCCTGCTCGGCCTATTCGCCAGTGAAGACCTATTCGCCGGCGCCCTGGTAACCGGTGCCATTACCCTGGAAGCCGCCAAGGGCTCACGCCGCCCCTTCGATGATCGTATTCACAACGCCCGCGGCCAACAGGCTCAGCACGACGTAGCGGCAATTTATCGGGACCTGCTCGGTGAAACCAGCCAGATCGGTGATTCCCACCAATTCTGCGAAAAGGTGCAGGACCCCTACTCCCTGCGCTGTCAGCCCCAGGTCATGGGTGCCTGTCTGCAACAAATGCGCTTCGCTGCAGAAGTATTGTTGGCCGAGGCAAATGGTGTTTCCGATAACCCGCTGGTATTTACCGACGAGGAAAATCCGAATAACTCCGACATTATTTCCGGTGGTAACTTCCATGCAGAACCGGTAGCGATGGTCGCCGACAACCTGGCGCTGGCATTGGCAGAAATCGGCTCCCTTTCCGAGCGTCGCATGGCGCTGTTGATCGACAGCAACCTATCCGGCCTGCCTCCCTTCCTGGTGGAAAATGGCGGGGTGAACTCCGGCTTTATGATCGCTCAGGTCACCTCAGCAGCGCTTGCCAGTGAGAACAAATCCATGGCGCACCCCGCCTGTGTGGACTCACTGCCCACCTCCGCCAACCAGGAAGACCATGTATCCATGGCCACCTTTGCCGGCCGTCGCCTGAGGGATATGGCCGACAATACCTGTGGCATCCTGGCGGTAGAGCTACTCGCGGCCTGCCAGGGATTGGATTTCCGTGCGCCGTTAAAATCTACGGAAAAACTGGAAGCCGCCAAGGCAAAACTGCGCGCGCGAGTACCCTTCTATGACAAGGACCGCTACTTTGCCCCGGATATTGAAGAGGCGAAGCAATTGCTAAGCAGCGGCGCCTACCTGGAATCCATTGATCCAGCCCTGCTCCCAAGCAGTCATTAATTTCCTTTAATTTCTATAAATTAAATTTTATAGAAGATTTCGTTACTAAATACCGGGGCCTAAATCCCGGTATTTTTTTCTCTGTCTTTGGTCCGCCAGCAACAGCGACTCTAAAGTAGCTGTTTGTCCGCGGTCGCGATTTAAAACAAAAAAATCAGTAAAGAGACAAGTTTTTCTTTATCAGGTACCGCTAGAACAAATTTTTTTCTTTGTGAGGAAATTTGCGCCAAAAGTGCTAGGCTGACAATTAGACGTTTTACCCGCCAAAAGGTGTGGAGGTCTAGATGAAACCGCTGTCGCTTCGGCTGCTCCGCCACTCGGGCTACGCGCTGGCTATTGCCACAGGTTTTGCTCTGTCAGCCTGTAACGGAACAGGTTACCCCTGCGGAGGAGGCTATGACTGCTCAGCTAGCTATTACGGATATAGCCCTTATTACAGCAAGTCATACTACAACCTACGGGGCCGCTATGCCCACTGCCACCCCGATGGAACCTGCCACAACATGCAGCATTGCAACTTTTACTGGGATGGGAATTTTTATCGCCTGAGGCCGCCCGCGGTGGTGAACACAAGTTACCAGGTAATTGATCTGCCGGATCCGCCCTACCAGGCCAGGCCCTACTGAGAAAGAAATTCTGTGTGCGTCCATTTGGCACACATAAAGGGGCTTGGCCCCTGCCGGGCCTCTCCGGGGGGAACTTTCGCTTACCGGAGATTGCACTATGAATAGAGCTGTTAAGACGGCTTTTATTGCCGTCACGGTATGCACGGCCCTAACTTTAGGCGCCTGTGCAACCGATAGTTACTATAACGGTGGCTACTACGGCGGTTACTACAGAGGAGGGGGAGTGGCCTACACCTCTTCCTTTGTTTACCCTTACGCAACCCCGAACTACTATCCCTCCAGTAATATCTATGTCTCTTACCGCACACCGGTTTACCAGTATTACCGGGCAACCCCGCGCTATGGCTATTATTATCGCGGTGCCTACTCCTATTACCGCGCACCAGGTTATCGCGGCAACCCCCGCTACCGGGCCAGGTACTTTTATCGCGGGCTTCCCTACTACAACCGCTTTAACTCCCCCGGTGCTGCACAAATCCGCTATCGTGCCCAGCACCGTTACTATCGCGGCGGCCACCGAGGATATCGCAGCCACCGCAGCTACAGAGTGCGTGGACACCATCGCGTCCGCGGTGGGCATCACCATAGAAGACGCTAGTGTTTAGCTGCTATTAACCCAACCATGAAATAGCTGAAACCCAGTTATTTTATTCTGCCCGCAAAATGCCGGTACAGATCAATAATATTACTGGCATTTTGCGGACTCACCAATTCACAAAACAACGTCAATACAAGTTTTAAATGGGTCCGCTAATAACTTTGAATTAATCATTTAGAAATATTCGATTACTTATTTGCGCGCAAAAAAAATGTAATTAGAAAACCTCTCTTTGATAATTCACATCCGCCCCACAATGGTGACCGGCGAGTTTGCTCACTGGCTACCAATATCTGGCTTATCTTTAGCCATTCAATAGCTGTCGCCAGTTTTTGCAAATTGGCGTTTTTTTCCTCACTCTGACAGCTATTACCACTAATCTGAGTTAAGAAAGCTAATCCTGTAAACCTTGCGAGGTAAGTGCAGTGCAGAAACTCCTGCCGAAACTGCTTGCTGTGACACTGGTAATAGGCATTACCGGCTGCTCCACAACCAAATCACAGGGCACCCCAAAATCTTTATCACTCAACGGAAAAAAATTTCACTGTGTTGAACAGGAACTGGAAACTAAAACTCTAGTGCGCTGCGCACGTTCCGGCTAAAAAACGAACTCATTAAATGCCAGAAAAATACAGATGAAAAAAGTAAGGATCTCGATTTAAAAAATAAAATTGAATTTTCGCCCAAAGCAGAAAAAATGCTTACCCAACTCTTACAACCCGTAGGGTATCGGTCTGGCCACCGGCATCTTGACGATAGCCACGGGAAACCAAGACAAAATCCCCAGATTTTAAAAGACTGCGCTGCTTCAAATGGTCGATTGCCTTGTGGTCACGGGAGGGACCATCCATACCCGCCACCGCCATTAAAACCGGATCGACGCCGCGATAAAGGGCAACCCGGTTACAAACTCTACGGTGCCGACAAAAGGCGTAAATCGGAATGGCTGCGCGAACCCTGGACATCAAAAGGGCTGTGTTGCCCGTTTCTGTCTGGCAGATAATAGCCTTGATATCTCGACAGTGATTGGCAATGGTGATGGCAGCCATGGCGATACAGGCATCCCCGGCAGGGTAATTGCCACGCAAACTATCCGAAGGGCGCTGTGTTGCACGGTGTTTTTCCGCCCCAATAATTACCTCGTCCATATGTCGAACAGTCTCCACCGGGTAGTCCCCGCTGGCGGTTTCCGCCGACAACATTACCGCATCGGTGCCATCCAACACCGCATTGGCGACATCACACACCTCCGCCCTCGTAGGCACAGGGCTGGAGATCATCGATTCCATCATCTGTGTTGCCGTAATTACCGTGCGATTCAGATAGCGAGCAAAACGAATTAAATGTTTTTGCACCCCCATCAATTCCGCATCGCCAATCTCTACTGCCAGATCGCCGCGTGCCACCATGATGACATCGCTCGCCAGAATTAGCTCCTGCAAGTGTTCATCAGAAGAGATCGCCTCGGCCCGTTCAATCTTGGCGACAATCTGGCTGCTACCCCCCGCCTGCTGTAGAAGCTCGCGCGCCCTATGAATATCCCGCGCATCGCGAGGAAAGGACACCGCCAAGTAGTCCAGCTGCAGATCGGCGACAACTTGAATATCGCACAAATCCTTGTCCGTTAATGCGGGCGCGGTGAGGCCACCGCCCCGCTTGTTAATTCCTTTTCGATTGGAGAGCCAGCCCCCATCTAGTACCTCAGTGATAACCGCACTGCCATCAATTTTCTTGATCTGCAGACTGAGTCGCCCATCGTCCAGCAGCAGGGTATCTCCTGGGCGGCAGTCCTCGGCCAGCTCGGCGTAATCCACCGAAACCCCGGCGCTGTTGCCCTGCTCCCTTGGCCAAGTGGGGTCCAGAGTAAACTCGGCACCAGTGCTGAGATGCACACCGCCATCGGTAAACTTGCCCACACGAATTTTCGGCCCCTGAAGATCACCCAATATGGCGATATGACACCCTTGGCGAGCGGCCTCTGCCCGTACCTGCTCGGCGCGGCGGCGGTGCTCGTCGATTTCACCATGAGAAAAGTTCAGGCGCACGATGTTCACCCCGGCGGCGACCAGTTGCCCCAGGGTGTCCCCCTTATCGGTTGAGGGACCCAGTGTTGCGACTATTTTTGTCCGCCGGATCATGCCGCACCTAGCCTCGTTTTACTGCCCGGATAGCACTCGCTTTCACAGGTGAAGCATAGCTTGTCACACCTGTCGTCTCTCAATAGAGGCCAGCGACTAAGCTTTGCATAGAGCGGGTTATAGGCTAAAGCGACAGGCCCGTTCGACATTGTAGGTGCAAGGGTCAGGGAGTAACTCGCCGATGAGCAGGTTGGTGCAACTGTGGCTGCTGGGGGCCCTGCTGGTCATTGGCGGATGCCTGTCGAATAGTGCGGAAGAAGCCCGAGTTGTGCAGAGTGCGGGAACTGCAAGTTCGGTCTGCAATAAGAAGTGGCAGCTGGTACGCCTGCGTATTAACGGCGCTGCAGTGCCGATCCAGAAGCCTGCAGATTTTACTTTCGTGTGTAATCTCGATGGCAATGTGATGGGGCGCAGCGGTATTAATACCTACCGTGGCGAGTTGCAGATAACTGAAAACGGCCTGATGCTGTGGGACAGTTCCAGCTTCGCCTCGACCAAGATGAGCGGCCCGGAGATCCTACTGCAGCAGGAAAATGTCTACCTGCGCGCCCTGGCCGGTACTCGCCAGGCATTTACCAAGTCCCGCGGCAAGCGTTTGATCCTTCGCGACGCCTCTGGCGATATTTATATTGAATATGTCAGGGCAGGATCTTGAACACCACCACAGACCACTGATAGCTTTTACGATTAAATGTCGCAAAAACAATGAGAACGACATCATGCCGCGATCTCACTTACGCTTGCAGCTTGTGGTCCCAGCCGTATTGAGCCTGCTTTTTTCCGGGTGTATGTCCTTCAGGGAGCCCGCTCCCCAGCTCCCCAAACAGCCGGCGTGGTCTGCCTGTGGGCACGACTGGATACTCTCAAACCTCCGAGATGGCGAGAACACCTACGAGTACACGTTACTGTGGAAAAAGTTCTGGCGCGAGCGCCCATTCTTTACCTGTGATCGCTTCGGCTACGTACGGGGCAACGGGGGCATCAATCCCTATCTGGGGCGCTTTTCTCTCGAGAGCAGCGGCGAACTTTCCTGGCCCAGGTCGCCGATTATCTCCAGAGTGGGAAACCGCCGCCCCAGTGATGAACTAGAGGCCGATTACCTGAAAGCCCTGCGCAAAACCCGTTTTCTCGAAGTGGTGGGTGACAAGCTGATCTTGAGCAGTAATGACAAATCCACACGGCTCGAATTTAACCGGGTCGATGACATTATGCGTTGAGTTCCCGATACCAATGCCTGTAGCGCAGCCATAAAAAAGGCGACCCATAGGATCGCCAATATTACAATCAAGAAGAATCAAAAAGATGAGTCAGATGCGCAATCGCATTGGAAAGCCTCGGCCCGCATCATAGTTCTCACAGATGACAGAAAAATGACATAACGGACCTCAAAAGCGCCGCTGATGCCTCTCCAGATTCTCCTGACGCTTGCGCTCGCTTTTGCGCAGCAAAAGGTAAGTAGCGCCCATACCACCATGTTGTTTTTGCGCGCTGTGGAATGCCAACACCTCATCCAATTGCGGCAGCCAATGATAGATACAGCTTTTCAAAAGTGCGGGCTGCTTGCGGCCCTCGCCCTTGCCGTGGGTAATAAGCGCACAGCGCACATCCGCCTCGACACAATCACGCACAAACTCCACAACGGCGCTGCGCGCCATTTCCACCGAGTGGCGGTGTAGGTCGAGACGTGCATCCACCGTATACTTGCCCAGGCGCAGATTGCGATACACACCGTTCTGCACCCCATCACGCTTGAATTCAATAGGGTCCCAGGGCGCCACAAACTCAATATACTCACCGGAAAGGGGGTTCATTTCGCGCTCGGTCAAACGCGTCGCAGCAGCACGGCGCTCGCGCAAGATACGCTCGGATGCCTCGCTCTCCTTGCGCAGGGTGACGCGGCGCTCCTGCACCAGCGGTTTCACGTCTCCCAGCTCACCGAGAGCGTCTTTGAATAGCTTGCTGTCGCCGCTCATGAAATACCCCCGCCAGCGTCAGTCCAAAAATAAATCCTTAGTCAGGTCCCCCGCATTATCGGGGTTGTGGGCATAGTCGGTAAAATCTTTTACCCCGCGTTCCACCAGAAGTTCCTCGTCGATCAGTTGACACCCACTCAAGGCGGCTTCCTTGGTGATCAGTACTTCGTAGGCGGCATCGGCCATAATCGCCGGCCTGCGGCTCTGTTCGAACATCTCGCGGCTACCCACGGCAAACTCAATGGCGGCGGTAGCCACCAGAGTGCGCGGCCACAGAGTATTAACGGCAACCCCCGCCTCGCGCAACTCCTCCGCCAATCCCAGGCTGAGGATAGTCATGCCAAACTTAGACAGTGCGTAGGGCGCAAAAGGCCCCAGCCACTTGGGCTGTAGGTTGAGCGGTGGACACAGGCTGAGGATATGGGCGCTATCCGATTTCTTCAGGTAGGGAATTGCCAGGTGCGCCGTCAGATACACTGCACGGCTGTTGATGTCTTGCATCAGATCGTAACGCTTGGGCGGGGTGGACTCGACATTGCTCAGGTTGATCGCACCGGCGTTATTGATCACTGCATCGATACCACCAAACTTGTCGGCTGCCTGCGCCATCGCTTCCTGCACCCGCTGCTCATCGCGCACATCCACCTGCAGGGCCAAGGCCTTACCGCCAGCGCTCTCCACCTCCTGCGCTACTGAGAAGATGGTGCCGGGTAGCTTCGGGTGTGGCTCTGCGGACTTGGCGGCGATCACAATATTTGTGCCATCCGCCGCGCACTTGAGCGCTATAGCACGGCCAATACCGCGGCTAGCGCCAGTGATAAAGATGGTCTTGTCCTTAAGCGCCCCTGTATTTTCTGTCAGGGTTACAAACTCTTCACTCATTTTTTTCAGCCTCCGGGGCAGTCACTGCCGGACTGTAAATTTCCTTGAAGATCGCCGGCATGCGCTTCGGTCTACCACTGGAAAGTTCGATGCATACCAACCGCCACTGGGCCCGCAATACCAATGCTCCATCGGCGGCGCGAAAGACTTGAAAGTGGCGGGTCATATTCAGGCGCCCATCCACCTCGGTGAGCCAGGTGCCGAATACCAGTTCATCCGCCTCTTTCGCCGCCAGTATATAGTCATACTGCCCATGACGAATGGCCATTCCCCGGTCGAGGTCCTGGTAATTTATGACATCCAGACCCAATGCGGCACTATGGGCCCAGGCGGTAGCCTCGCACCAACGCACATACTCGGCATTATTGGCATGGTGTAATCCATCCACATGCTCAGCACTTACCCTGACTCTGTGGATAAAGGGATTGGGTAAATCCCATTGCATAGGCAGCCCCCGCTGGATCTCACAAATAATTGGTATTTATTTCTACTAATCCCACTAAGTGGACAAATAGCAGATATAAAAAAAGGCCCCTGATGGGACCTTTTTTGCAAGCTGACCGGATTATGCGTCCGCGTTAGCCTGTGCGCCTTCCGCTTGTTGCTGCGCCTGATTCAGGGCTTGGGCAAACAGGGCGTCGAAGTTGACCGGCGGCAGCATCAGAGCCGGGAAAGAACCCTTAACAACCGCGTTGTCGATCACTTCGCGAGCGTATGGGAACAGGATCTGTGGGCAGGCAGTATTCAGGGCCTGAGCCAGCTGCTGACCTTCCAGTCCCTTGATACCGAACAGACCAGCCTGCTTCACTTCCACCAGGAAAGCGGTGTCTTCTTCCAGCTTCACGGTGATAGTGAGCGTCAGTGCTACTTCGTACAGGTCTTCTTCAACCTTGGCGGTCTTGGTGTTCAGCTCCTGATTTACCTGGGGCTTCCACTGTTTCTTGAAAACCTCAACGCCCATGGGAGTCTCGAAGGAGAGATCCTTCAGGTAGATGCGCTGCATCGCGAATTGTACTTGTGGAGCCTCTGCGTTTGCCGCGCCGTTTAATTCTTCAGCCATGTTACTGCCTGTTTTTATAAAAAGTTTATTGATGCCTTCCGTGAGAAAGACTCCCTGTATGAGCCTTCAGATTGGGGCCTGCAAATACCGTTTCAAGGCCCGGACCGGATTAATAGCAAATATAAAGAGTCGCGTGAGGCACGCGGCGTCAACCTTTATCAGCCAGCTGACTTAAGCAAGCCGTTAAGCTTACCGCTGCGCTCAAGGGCCATCAGATCATCGCAACCGCCCACATGGAAGTCGCCGACCCAAATCTGCGGCACCGACCGGCGCCCAGCCTTGGCTGCCATCTGTGCGCGCAGCTCAGGTTTATTGTCCACCGCAATCTCGCGATAGTTCACACCCTTGCTGTCGAGCAGCTGCTTGGCGCGAATACAGTAGGGACAAAAACGGGTGGTGTAGATGACTACATCCTGCATAATAAAACTCCGCCTAAAGCCATCTATAAAACTACTGAGCTAGCCCTTGCCTTTGACCAGGGGCAGATTCTGATTAGTCCACTCGCTCATACCGCCCTGTAGGCGACGTACCTGGAAGCCCTTCTGCTTAAGCAGGCGGCCCGCAGGACCTGCGTGCTGACCCATTTTATCGGCGACAATCACCACCTTATCTTTAAAGGGTTCCAGTTCGGCGAACCGCTCGGCCACTTCCCCGTGGGGGATATGCAGTGCATCGACAATATGCCCGGCGGTAAACTCGCTGCGATCGCGCACATCCAACACCTTGGCCCCATCACTATTGATCAGCCGGGTCACTTCGTGCAGGGAAACCGGTACGCCCGCCTTGTAACGCTCGCTCAGAACCAGCGCATAGAGCAGTGCCACGAGCAGGCCGACCAGCAGCCATTGCTCACTTAAAAAAACGAAAAAATCCACTCCGCCCCCAAAATCCATCGTGGTTATCGTTACGGCGCAGCTGCGCCAAAGCTGGCGGGAGTATACACGATTGTGGCGAATTTCTAACCAGCAAAATCATACTCCAACGGCATGGATATAGACTCAAATGGACTCACCCAACACTATTCGACGTAGTTAAACGATGGCCGAACGGGTTAAAATCCGCGTCCGCAATCCAAACCACCCGATAGAGGAAATCCGTCGCTATGGCCGCTTCGCAAGCCCCGCACAAACGCCCCTTGGTCCTGCTGATTCTGGACGGCTTCGGCCACAGCGACAATGCCGAGTACAACGCCATTCGCGCCGCGAAGTCTCCAGTGTGGGACAACATCTGGGCGACGCGCCCCAAGACCCTGATCCAGACCTCCGGTATGGCGGTGGGGCTGCCCGAAGGGCAGATGGGTAACTCCGAGGTGGGACACATGACCCTGGGAGCCGGCCGTGTGGTTTACCAAAATTTCACCCGTATCAATAAGGCCATTCAGGACGGCGACTTCTTCCGCAATACCGCCTACACCGCTGCGGTAGATAAGGCCATCGCCAACAACGGCGCGGTACATATTATGGGACTGCTGTCCGAGGGCGGCGTACACAGTCACGAGGACCATATTGTCGCGATGGTGACCCTGGCGGCCCAGCGCGGAGCCCGCGCCATTTACGTACACGCTTTCCTGGATGGCCGGGACACGCCACCGCGCAGCGCCGAGCCCTCCATCGCGCGCCTGATGCAGGTGTGCGACACCGTCGGCAATGCCCATATGGCCACTTTGGCAGGCCGCTACTTTGCTATGGATCGCGATCAGCGCTGGGAGCGCACCGAATCTGTCTACGACATGCTCACCCTGGGTACCGCAGAGCACAAAGCCACTGACGCCCTGGCAGGATTAGCTGCCGCCTATGAGCGCGGTGAAAATGATGAATTCGTTGCGCCGACAGTGATCGGCGAGCCCGCACCCATCAAAGATGGCGATGCTCTGATCTTTATGAACTTCCGCCCAGATCGCGCACGCCAACTGACCCGCGCCTTTACCGAAGCGGACTTCAGCGGCTTCGAGCGCAAGGCCCAGCCCAAGCTGACAGACTTTGTCATGACCACTGAATACGCCGCAGACATCCACGCCAGCTGCGCCTTCCCACCGGAAAACCTGGTGAATTCCCTCGGTGAATATCTGTCTGCCCAGGGCAAGACCCAGCTGCGCATTGCCGAAACCGAAAAATACGCCCACGTGACTTTCTTTTTCAGCGGCGGCCGCGAAGCGCCCTACAACGGCGAAACCCGCGAGCTGATCAAGTCTCCGGACGTAGCCACCTACGACCTGCAGCCGGAAATGAACGCGCCGGAAGTAACCGACAAGCTGGTCGCGGCGATTAAGAGCGGCGAGTACGACGCCATTATCTGCAACTATGCCAACGGCGATATGGTCGGCCACACCGGTGTTTTTGAAGCGGCGGTAAAAGCGGTAGAAGCCCTGGACCAATGTGTTGAGCGTGTCGTGGATGCAGCCCTGAGCGCCGGTGGCGAAGTGCTGATCACCGCCGACCACGGCAATGTGGAAGAGATGTTCGACACTAACTCCGGCCAGGTCAGTACCCAGCACTCCACCCTGCCTGTGCCTTTTGTATACATCGGCGAACGCAATGTGCAAATGTGTGACGGAGGCAGTCTGGCGGATGTGGCGCCAACCATGTTAGCGTTGATGGATCTGCCACAGCCGGCGGAAATGACCGGCCACAGTTTGGTAAAAATGGACTGATGAAAACTCTCGTACTCTTCCTGATTGCCCTGCTGTCACTGCCCGCCTGGAACCAGGCGGAAGCGGACCAGCAGGCACGCCTCGCGGAAATCAAGCAGCGCATCGACTCCCTGCAACAGGAGCTCAACCAGGTGCGCGGCCAGCGCGACCAGTTGCTCAAGGATCTGGAAGAGAACGAGAAAGATATCTCCGGGCTGTACCAGCGCATAGACCAGATCAAGCGGGATATGCGCAGCCGCACGGACAAGCTGCGCGAACTGCAGCGAGAGCAGAAACAGCTGCAAGAAGCGCGACGAAGTATGCAGCGGCGGGTCGAGCAGGAGATCGCCGCCGCTTACCGACTGGGCCGACAAGAACAGATCAAGCTCCTTCTCAACCAACAAAATCCACAGAATATCGCCCGCCAACTTCGCTACCACGATTACTTCCTCCAAGAACGCAGCCGCGTTATCGACAACTACCTGCAAACCCTCGCCTCGCTGGAAACGGTTTCCGCCTCGATCGAGCGCGAGCGCAATAGCCTGCAGGCGGAACGGACACATCTGCAGGAGCGCCAGGACAAATTGCGCAGCGCGCAACAAACACGCAAGCGCACCCTGGAAAAACTCGCAGCGCGGCTCGCCAATGGCGGAGGTGAACTCAAGCAATTGCAAGGGGACCGGAAACGCCTACAGACCCTGATTGATGAAGTCGGGCGCGCGATCGCCACCCTGGTAAATCCGGACCAGCACAAACCCTTCGCAAAGCAGCGGGGTAAATTACAGTGGCCGGTCAAGGGCCGCCGCGCCAATGCTTATGGACAGCGCCGCGCCAATGGAATCAGCTGGAAGGGAGTGATTATTCGCGCCGCCGGGGGGGAGCCCGTGCAGGCAATCCACCGCGGGCGCGTCGTCTTTTCCGATTACCTGCGCGGCCACGGCATGCTGGTGATTGTCGATCATGGCGATGGCTATATGAGCCTCTATGCACACAACCAATCCCTCAGCCGCAATGTCGGTGAGTGGGTGGAGAGCGGTGACACTATCGCTCGGGTAGGCAACAGTGGCGGCCTCACCCACAGTGGGCTTTATTTTGAAATACGCCATCGCGGCCAGGCCCGCGATCCCACCGGCTGGTGCCGTGGCTGACACTTTGCCGCTCTCTTCTGCGACGATACGCCCATTTTTTCCCCTGACGCCGGACTAGTGCACCAGTGCAAAAGGGAGTTGTAAGGCAGTTGGGCTTTTCACGACTAAGCCTGTGGCACAGTAGAATTTGGCGGCGCATTAGAATCCCTGCCAATCTCTGCGGTCTACACTTTCGCAAAGCAGCGAAGAAATAAGGCAGAGGTCACAACAATATGTTCATCTCCAAGGCGCTCACCACATTTCTCGGAGCCGCCGCCCTCACAGCCCTGCCGTTAATGGGTCTCAGCGAAGGTGGCCAACAACCCAATCTCGCCACCGAGAACAGCGGGCGCCTCCCCCTCGAAGACCTGCGCAGCTTCGCCAAGGTGTTCGAACAGATCCGTCAGGGCTACGTGGAAGAAGTGGATGATCGCACCCTATTGGAGTACGCCATCAAAGGTATGCTGCAAGGACTCGATCCCCACTCCTCCTACCTGGACCGCCGCTCTTTCGACGATCTACAGGCCAACACCACCGGCGAATTTGCCGGCCTGGGGATTGAGGTGGGTATTGAAGATGACCATATCACTGTGATCACCCCCATGGATGACACTCCCGCCTCGCGCGCGGGTCTCAGAGCCGGTGATGTGATACTGCGCCTGTCCGGCAAATCCATGAAGGGGGTCGGCCTCGATGAGGCGGTGGAATGGATGCGCGGCCCCAAAGGTAGCAGCGTCACCCTGACTATCGCCCGCAAGGGCCGCAAACAGCCCTTCGACGTCACCCTCAAGCGGGACACCGTGCGCGTGCGCAGTGTGCGCAGCAAGGTGCTCGATGAAGGCTACGGCTATCTGCGCATCAGCCAGTTTCAGTTGGATACCGGCGCCGATGTGGCGGAAGAGCTGATCAAACTTCAAAAGAAAGGGGCGCTCAAAGGCCTGATTATCGATCTGCGCAACAACCCCGGCGGCGTGCTGCAGTCTTCGGTGGAAGTGGCCGACGCCTTCCTTGAGGAAGGGCTGGTGGTCTACACCGAAGGCCGCAATGAGGCCGCCAACCTGAGTTACTCCGCCGAACCCGGCGACCTCACCGAAGGCGCCCCGCTGGTAGTGCTGATCAATGCCGGCTCCGCCTCGGCGGCAGAAATTGTCGCCGGAGCCCTGCAGGACCATCGCCGCGCCGTGGTGATGGGCACCGACAGCTTCGGCAAGGGCTCGGTACAGACCGTGATACCTATCAATAGCGAACGCGCCATCAAACTCACCACCGCGCTCTACTACACCCCTAATGGCCGCTCCATCCAGGCCCAGGGCATCACGCCAGATATTGTTGTGGAAAGGGCCAAGATCACCCGTTTGAAAGATATGCAGCGCCCCACCGAGGCGGACCTGGCCGGCCATTTGAACAATGGCAACGGCGGGGCTGATCGCACCTCGGAAGACCGCGCGCGGGAACGGGAAGAGGGAGAGCGCGACAACTGGATGGATCGCGACAACCAGATCTTCGAAGCACTCAATGTACTTAAAGGGCTGAATCTCTACGCTCACAGGGACCGGGGTCTGCGCGAACGCTTTGCCCGCGCAGATAAACAGTAGTAACTGGCGCGCGGCGGGCTCAAGCCCGCCGCCAGCGCATCCGTCCCAGCAGTGACATCCAGCCTTCGTCAGCCCACAGGCTAAACTCGCATCTCTATTCCCGCTTCCTGCATAAACGCCTTGGCTTCGGCGATGCTGTATTCTCCAAAGTGGAAGATACTGGCCGCCAGCACCGCATCGGCGCCACCCTGCAGAACACCTTCGGCCAGGTGCTGGAGATTGCCGACGCCACCGGAGGCAATGACCGGCACTGGCACCGCCTCGCTGACCGCGCGGGTCAGGGCCAAATCAAAACCGTTCTTGGTGCCATCTCGGTCCATACTGGTGAGCAGTATTTCCCCAGCACCCAGCTCCGCCATCTGCCGAGCCCAGGCCACAGCGTCTATGCCGGTGGGCTTGCGCCCGCCATGGGTGAATATATCCCAGCGGTTCTCTCCCACCTGTTTGGCGTCTATCGCCACTACGATGCACTGGCTGCCGAATCGTTCAGCAGCCTCGCGTACAAACTCAGGGTTTTTTACCGCTGCAGAGTTGATCGCGGTCTTATCCGCGCCAGCATTTAACAGGTTGCGGATATCCTGTAAGGAGCGTACCCCGCCGCCCACGGTGAGTGGAATAAATACCTCATTGGCCATCTTTTCCACGGTGTGCAGAATGGTATCGCGCTGTTCGTGGGTCGCCGTGATATCTAAAAAGGTAATTTCATCGGCACCCGCCTCGTTGTAGCGGTGAGCAATTTCTACCGGATCACCAGCATCGCGGATATCGACAAAATTCACACCTTTAACTACACGTCCGGCATCAACATCGAGGCAGGGGATAATTCGCTGTGCTAACGCCATTATGTATTCCGCTGATCACAAAGTTGTTGCGCTTCGCGCAGATCCAACTTCCCTTCGTAAATTGCCCGCCCTGTAATTGCCCCGTAAATTTTTCCGGTATCTAGCAATCTCTCGATATCTTCGATGCTGCTGACACCACCGGAAGCAATTATCGGCAGGTGAGTCGCTTGGGTCACTTCCAAAGTGGCCTCTAAATTGACCCCCTGCATCATGCCATCGCGGGCAATATCCGTATAGATAATTGAGCTCACCCCACAGTCAGCAAAGCGTTTAGCCAATTCCGTGGCTCTTAGCTCAGACACTTCTGCCCAACCCTCAGTAGCTACCAGCCCATCTTTTGCATCCAGCCCCACAATAACGTGTCCCTCAAATTCTTTGCAGGCCTGCTGTACCAACTCAGGAGACTTCACTGCAGCGGTACCAATAATTACCCAGTTAACTCCAGCCTCCAGATATTTCTCAATCGTGTGCAGGTCACGAATCCCTCCTCCAATCTGGACCGGCAAGTCAGGGAAGTGCTTAGCAATTCCAGTGATGATTTCATCATTCACCGGCTTGCCGGCAAAGGCACCATTAAGATCCACCAGATGCAAACGTTTGATTCCCTGTTGAACCCACTCCTCAACCTGGGCCAATGGGTCCTCGGAGAATACGGTGACATCATCCATTTCCCCCTGGCGTAGACGCACACACTTGCCATCTTTCATATCAATAGCGGGTATTACAATCATGCTTCTCTGTTTCCGTCAGCAGTTAACTCAATATTTCAAGATAGATAGTGGCAACTCAGGCCCGGCCATTCCAGTTGACAAAATTCTTCAACAATCTCAAGCCAGTATCCGCGCTCTTCTCCGGATGAAACTGGGTAACAAAGACATTTCCTCTACCCATTGCGGCAGCTAATGGGAGGCCATATTGAGTCTTACCCGCTATCTCATCATTGTTTGTTGCCGGAACATAATAGCTGTGTACAAAATAAAAACGGCTGCCATTTTCAATACCTTCCCAAAGAGGGTGTTCGCGAACTTGCTGCACCTTATTCCAACCCATATGCGGTACTTTCAATCGTTCGCTACCCTTCACCGTTAAAAGGTCGCTGGCAAAAAATTTAACCGGCTGCGGGAAGATATCCAGGCAATCGATACCGTTATTCTCCTCGCTGTGGCGCATCATGATTTGCATACCCACGCAGATACCCAATACCGGTGTACCCGCCGCGATAGCGTCTTTGAGCAACGGCGCAAAGCCCGCGTCAACAAATCCCGCCATACAGTCACGAATGGCGCCCACCCCCGGTACCAACAAACGCTCCGCCCCCTGGGCCTGCTGCGGGGTTTGCGCCAGTACCACTTCGGCTTCCGGCGCCACCTTATTCAGAGCACTGGCAACCGAGTGCAGGTTGCCCATGCCGTAATCGAGGACCGCAATCTTGCCCATCACAACACCCCCTTGGTAGAGGGCATGGTGCCAGCCATGCGCGGGTCCAGGGTGAGCGCCATGCGCAGGGCGCGGCCGAAGGCCTTGAATACCGTCTCTACCTGATGGTGGGCGTTGTGGCCGCGCAGGCAATCGATATGTACTGTTACCAATGCGTGGTTGACGAAGCCCTGGAAGAACTCATAGAACAACTCGGTATCAAAATTACCGATTCGCTTTTGGGTAAAAGGCACATCCATCACCAGACCGGGGCGGCCGGAAAAATCGATCACCACGCGGGAGAGAGCTTCATCCAGGGGGACATAACTGTGGCCGTAACGGGTCATCCCCTTCTTGTCCCCCAGAGCCTGAGTAATGGCCTTGCCGAGGGTAATACCGATATCTTCCACCGTATGGTGGTCGTCGATATGGGTATCCCCATCACAATGAATATCCATGTCGATCATGCCATGACGGGCAATTTGATCGAGCATATGCTCGAGAAAAGGAACGCCGGTAGCAAACTGGCCGTGCCCCTGGCCGTCCAGATTGACGCTGACTTGAATCTTGGTTTCCAGTGTGTCGCGGGTGACGCTAGCCTTGCGCATCGAAAGCGTTCCTTTTATGAGCAATAAGACAGAGGGCGCAGATTATAAGATGAATGATGCCCTCTGTGGTTCGCTAGTGTCAGATGAAACTTGATTCGTAACCGTAAGTACCTATCATGCGCGGTATGGTTACCTTAAAGCGCCGAAAATCCCATTACTGGGCCAGCCTGTTCCTGCTACTTGCATTAGTAGCAGCTCAGCCGCTGTGGGCGGAGCACTTCCATCTTGGTAACAGCCAAGTGGAACTGTGTGACCTGTGCTGCATGCATTCACCCGCAGCACTCGGCAGCGAGCCACTGCTCGTTCAGGCTGAGCCCCAAAGTCACTGCAACCGGCCCTCTGCGCTAGCAGCGCGCGATCGCCAGCCGGAGCGCCAGAGCGCACGCGCCCCTCCCCTGTCCCTGTCTCTCAGCTAACCCTAAAAAAACCAACAATTTATTTTTGTGGATGCCCGCGCCTGTGCGCGTACGGCAGCATCCGCCTGTGACAGGACATAAAAAAACAAATGATCAAGTTCAATACTCTGGCCCTGGCTATTGCCAGCCTGGCTGCGCCCACTATTTACGCCGCTGAATACAACTCGCCCTTGGAAGAGGTCAACGTTACCGTATCGCCGCTGGATAAACCCGCAGATGCTGTGGCAGCACCAGTTTCTATTCTCTCCGGCGACGCACTGCGCAAATCAGCAGCCGCAACCCTGGGCCAGACTTTGCAAGACCAGCCCGGCGTCGCCAATGCCTCCTTCGGCAGCGGCGTGGGCCTGCCGGTTATCCGCGGCCAAAGCGCCAACCGGGTCAAAATACTCAGTGACAACCTGGATGTGTCTGACGCCTCCAATACCAGCGCCGATCATGCCGCCAGCATCGAACCCCTACTGGCCGAGCGCATTGAAATACTGCGCGGCCCCGCCGCCCTGCGTTACGGCAGCGGCGCCGTGGGCGGTGTGGTGAATATTACCGACGGACGTATTCCCACCGCCGTGCCCGAGAAAGTGGAAGGCGCGGTAGAGCTGCGCCACAACAGCGCCGACAATCAGGATGCCTCGGTATTTCGCTTCACCGGTGGCGCCGGGCAGCTGGCTTGGTATGTGGACGGTGTCTACCGGGAAAATGACAATACCGAAATCCCAGGTCTCGCGATCGTTGAGCACGATGAACATGAAGAACACCATGATCATGAAGAGCACGCTGGCGAAGAAGGCGAACACGAAGAGGCCTTCAACACCGATGGCTTCGTGGGCAACACCAATGCCCGCGCCCACAGCTATAGCGGTGGCGTTTCCTGGATCACCGACAGCGGCTTTATCGGTTTCTCCGTAAACCGACTGGAAAACAATTACGGTATCCCCCTGGGCACCCATGAGCATCACCATGACGATGAGGACCATGCGGGTGAAGACCACGATGATCACGACCATGATGAACACGAGGAGCACGCCGAGGCCGGTGAGATCGATGCGGTACGTATCGACCTGGTGCAAACCCGCTATGACCTGAAAGGTGAGCACCGCTTCGACGGCGATTACTGGGACAAACTGAGCCTGCGCATCGGCTACAACGATTATGAGCATGTGGAACTGGATGCCGGCAATCCGGGCACCCGCTTCACCAACGAGGCCTGGGAGAGCCGGGTTGAAATAACCCACGATGCCGGCAACGGCTGGCGCGGGGCCTACGGCCTGCAATTGACCGACAAAGACTTTGCCGCAGTGGGTGGCCACGCCTTTATTCAGCCCTCACGCACCCGCAGCGCTGGCTTTTTCACCATGAAAGAGCGCGAGTGGGGTAACTGGCACCTAGATCTGGGCGCCCGCCTGGAGCGAGTGGATATAGATCCAGAAACCGCCAGCGACCGCGATTACAACCTGATCGGCGCCAGCGCGACGCTGCAGTACTTCCTCGCCGAGCACCAGCATATCAGCTTCGGCGCTACCCACTCCGAGCGCGCCCCCGTGGCCGAGGAGCTGTTTGCCGACGGAGCGCACCTGGCGGAATCCCGCTACCTCTTGGGCAACAACCAGCTGGATAAAGAGAACGGCGTTAACCTGGAACTGGGTTATCACCACCACAACGAAGCCGCCAACGGCTGGCACGCTGCGCGTATTGAGGCCAGTGTGTTCTACAACCAGATCGGTGACTATATCTACGCGCAAAACACCGGCGGTGAGGAAGAGGAATTACCGGTCTATGCCTATGCCAACCGCGATGCAACTTTCTACGGTGCCGAGGCCTCGGTGACCTTCCCCTTACAGGGAGGCCACTATGTCACCTTGTTTGGCGATATGGTGCGCGCCAGCTTCGATGATGCCATCGCCGGCGAAAGCTCCGATGTACCACGTATGCCGCCGCTGCGTATGGGCCTGGCCCTGGGGGCCGAGTACGATCAGTGGGGCTGGGAGTGGCGCACCGTACAGGCGGCGGACCAGGACCGCGCCGGTGCCTATGAGGAGCCCACCGATGGCTACACTCGCATGGATCTGAGCGCCGAGTACAACCTCAATATCGGCGGCAGCGACGCGGTGCTCTTCGCCAGCGCCCGCAACCTGCTCGACGAAGAAATCCGCAATTCCACCTCTCTGCTGCGCGACTATGCCCCGGCACCAGGCCGCAGTATCGAAGCCGGCGTGCGGTTTATTTTCTAAGCCACAACTGCTTCAATGGCCCCGCGGCGCACCCAGCTCCGCGGGGCTGCATCTCCTACACTTCCCGGATAGGCTCTCGGTGAACACCTGTGGGAACATCAACCCCCACCGCGGCGTCTGAAGTATTACTACACGCTCGACGTACCTTCTAAAAAAACACAGGGACAATCCACTCCATGGCCTGGATCAAGCGCACATTTATCGCTCTATTGGTCGTTTTCCTGCTACTCGCCGGCGCTGTCGCCTGGCTGTTGGCCGGCCTCGACATCAATCAATACAAGCCGCAACTAGAAAAACTCGCCGCCAAACAGGGCATTTCCCTGCAACTCCAGGGCGATATCGGTTGGCAGCTGTGGCCCAAATTGGGGCTGCAATTAGATGATGTCACCATGGCGCCATTGCAGCTGCCGAAAGAGACCCTGGTGCGCGCCGACAAAATCGCCGTGGGTGTGGCCCTCAAGCCACTGCTGCAGCGCCGCGTGGAAGCCGAGGAAATCGTGCTAGTGGCACCGCAGATCGAACTCTCCGTGGACAAAGAGGGGCGCGGTAATTGGGAGCTGATCAGTGAGGCTCTGGAGGCAAAGAAAAAACAGCCACCCAAGCTGGAGATTCCCAAGGAAACGCAAGAGCCCGCCGCGCAACAGGTTGAGCTCAGCCTGGATAAACTGCGTATTGAAAAAGGCCTGCTCTCTTACAGTGACGCCCGCAGCGGCAAGGCCTACAAGGTTGAAAACTTGAGCATAACCGCCGACAACTTGGTGCCCGGCGGCGAGCCTGGGCGACTCAACGCCGATGCCAGCGTGACAGGCAGCGACTTACGTTATCCGCTCAAACTCAAAATGGATAGCACCCTGGCCCTGGATGAAGGCCTCAACGGCCTGCGCCTGCAACCTCTGCAGCTGGTGCTCACCTCCGACAACAACGCCAAAGCCACGATGCACCTGCGCGGCTATGTGCGCCGCGACAACGGCAACCAGCCCTGGCGCGTGCAGATGAATCTAAACGCCAGCGCCGATCCCCTGCGCCCCTGGCTGGAGCTGACCGGCAGTCAAGTCGTGACTCGCGATAGCGCCGCACTGCAAAAGCTGAGTATCGAAGCCAGCATCGAAGGCACCGAACAAAAGATCAACCTGACCCCTCTGCAACTGCAACTCGACGGCACCACCTTTAACGGCAACGCCCAGCTGCGCAATGCGGAGATGCCGGGGTTAGATCTGAGTCTGCGCGGCGGCGCTTTCAATCTGGACAACTACTTGCCACCCGCCGATGAAACAAACGCTAAGCCGGACGAAAAAACCAGTGGAGCGTCAACAACCAAGGCGCCCTCTACTGAAGCCACCGCACAGAGTGTGGAGTCTACCCAGACCCCAACTTCCGCGGAGACCCTGAGTGCCCAACAGACGGAAAAGAAAGCCACCACCAAAGCCGGTACCCAGCAGGTATCCGCCGAGCCCCTACCTCTGAGTGATCTGCGCGGCTTTAACGCCAATATCAACCTGGCCCTGGACCAATTACAGGCCGCCGGCCTACAGCTGGACAGCCCCGAAATTCTGCTCACCGTGGATAACGGTCTCTACCAGCTGCAAAAACTCAGCGCCGACCTCTACGGCGGCCAGCTCAATAGCAACGGCCAGTTCAATGCCCGCGCCCAAACGGCAGAGGGACAGGTGCGCGGCGGCCTTGTCGGTGTGGATATCGGTAAGGTCCAAAAGGCACTGTTCCCCAATGAAAAAGTGCAGGTGGCCGGCGAAGCCAGTGTCAACTGGGACGGGCAGACCAAGGGCAAGACCTCCACAGATCTGCAGCAGAACCTGCGCGCCGCCGTCAATGTGTCCAGTAAAGAGCTGTCCATAGCGCCGTTCAACCTGGAAAAGAGCATGTGCCAGCTGTTCAGCTACGCCGAGAATACTCCACTGCCGGAGAAGAACTGGCCCGCCCAAACTGACCTGCAGGATGTGCGCGCCACAATCGCGGTGAAAGGGGACGAAGTAAAAGTGACCGAGATTCTCGCCGGCATCGAGAATATCGCCATGACCGGCGATGGCGAGGTGGACCTGAAGAAACAGGATTTCGACTTCGCCCTCGGCCTCGCTCTAGTGGGTGAGAGCACCTCCGCCGATGGCTGCACCGTAAAGAACAAACGCTGGCGCAACCGCCCGCTGCCACTGCGCTGCAAAGGCGACTTCGACGATGTGGGTCCAACAACCTGTAAACCCGACAGCCGCCGCCTCGATGACTTGGTGCGCGAAGAGCTGAAATACAAAGCCAAGAAAAAATATGGCGATAAGGTGGAAGAAAAAGTCGACGAACTAAAAGAAAAACTAAAAAATCTTTTCGGCCGTTAATGTAAGCCGCACCGGGTTTCGCCCGGTGCGCATCTCCGCCCCAAATATTGCACGCTATTCCATCTCCGAATCCTCTCCATAGCGCCAAAGCCACGACAAAATACCGCGCTAAATTGCAGTAACCAATGACCGCGAAGCGCATAGAGTGCGAATAAACCGTTAAAGAACGGGGTTAGTGCGATTTACGTAACGCGGCCCCTAGCCGGTGCCGGGAGCTGTCATCAGGTGCTTCTACATCACCCCGGCCATCTTTTACTTTTATTTATATTTTTTCCCATTGCGCGACAATTTCCTTATTACTTGCACTTTCTTTTTCCAAGATCAGTACAAGCTTGATCGGCCATATAAAGGGAATAACAAATGCCATTAATGCAACGAGCGCAAGACAATAAATCCAAACAGGTGATCACCAAGCTGGTTACTAGCGCTGCGAAAAACACACCTGCAGAGGAGGCCTGGGGTAACCACCACGTGAACTGCTATGCCTGGGCCGCAAACTGCGAGAAGCCCCACAAGGGCAAGCCAGACCCTGGCTCCAACTCCGGCTATGTCGCGGGCTTGGATAATGACCGTCTGATTGAGGGCGCCAAACGCGATGGGATGGCCTATGTAGCCAACGCCCCAGCAAACAACCCCCCGCCTTTCACCAAAGGTTATTACTGTGTTGCCCTGTATAAGTCCACAACCGATCACCACTGGTACCGGCGGGACCCGGAAACCGGCTACTGGACGCACAAACCAGGCGCTCACGGAGTGAAAAACTACGGGCCCGGTTTTGTGATTCTGCCCAAGCAGCTGGAGACGGCAAACCATAACTATGGAATGGCTGCCACAAATTATCACTTTGTCGGCTATTTCTATGTGCCGGAAGAGGGTATTCAGGTCTGAAGGCTAAGCGCAGGTCGTCACGGTGTTACTCAGCCTGAGCTAGATAAGATGGGCAGCAAGGCCTGCCCTCACCGAATTTACACCAGGGCGGTCCAGCACTATCCCCACGCTAGTGGAAGCTCCCCCAGGCTATTAACAGCCGGCGGGGGTGCTTCTAGCAGAGACAATTTCCGCTTCGGGCAGATAGTGATCTCCCCTGCGCAAATTCCAACTGATCAATGCTGATCTGATAGCGCGATTACCCCTCCATTGGCCGCACAGGCCAGTACCCCTCTCTTTGTAACCCGCTGGCACATCGACCCGTTGCCACGGCGCCGCAAGGCTGACTTTGAAGATGTAGATACGGCAACACCCGACATAAGTCGCTTTGAAGATCCTGAGCACAAAAGAGCTTCAATACAACACCAAGAAAAAATATGGCGATTGGGTAGAAGAAAAGGTCGACGAATGGAAAGAAACCATGAAAAATCTCTTCAGCCGCTAAGGCTCAAAGCAAAGTGCACCAAGGTTACCCCGCGCACAGCCCAAGGTTTCCATCACAAACATCAGCCCGCAGTATCTCCATGACCCCAAAGCAGTTCCAAAACGCCGTTCTCAAATGGTTCGACAAACACGGGCGCAAGGACCTGCCCTGGCAGCAGAGTATCAATCCCTATCGCGTGTGGGTTTCCGAGATCATGCTGCAGCAGACCCAGGTCAGCGCGGTGATCCCCTACTTCGAGCGCTTTATGAAGAGCTTTCCCACCCTGGAGAGCCTCGCCACCGCGCCGCTGGATAAGGTACTGGCCCACTGGAGCGGCCTCGGTTATTACGCCCGCGCGCGCAATTTACATAAATGTGCACAGACGGTGTTGCAGGAACACGGTGGGGAATTTCCACAGGATGTAGAAGCGCTCACCGAACTGAGCGGCATTGGCCGCTCCACCGCAGGCGCTATCGCCAGTATCAGCATGGGACTCAGAGCGCCGATTCTGGATGGCAATGTAAAACGGGTACTGGCGCGCTTCCACGTTGTGGAAGGCTGGCCGGGACAGAGTGCCGTGGCCAATCAATTGTGGGAGCTGGCCGAGACCTACACCCCGGACAAACGCGCTAACGATTACACCCAGGTGATGATGGATCTGGGTGCCACCCTGTGCACCCGCAGCAAACCCCGCTGTGAAGAGTGCCCGTTAAAGAAATCCTGTGTGGCCCACGCCCAAGGCAATCCGCAGGATTACCCCGGCAAAAAACCGCGCAAGGAAAAACCGGTGCGCAGCGCCACCCTGTTACTGCTGGAATACCAGGGCGAAATTTATCTAGAGCAGCGCCCCGCCAGCGGCATCTGGGGCGGCCTCTGGTGCCCTCCCCAAGCAGAAGATGCCAAGGCTTGGCTCAAACAACAGCGTTGGCGCGCCAGTGAAATACAAACGCTGCCGCTGCTGCGCCACACCTTTACTCACTTCCACCTGGATATTACCCCGCTGTGGGTACAGCTCGACAAAGTCTCCACCCAGGTGGCGGAGAGCGGCGCCGGCTGGTATAAACTGCGGCAACTAAACCGCGCCCGCGCGGCCCAGGAACTGGGGCTACCCGCCCCGATCGTAAAGCTGGCAAAACAACTATTGGCGCTGCAGGCACCCCTGCTCGCCCCAACTACGGCCGACTAGAACCAGGAGGAGTCCATGTCCAGAACCGTATTCTGCCGCAAGTACCAAGAGGAATTGGAAGGCCTGGACGCACCGCCCTTCCCCGGCCCCAAAGGCATCGATATCTTCGAGCACGTTTCCAAAAAAGCCTGGCAGGAGTGGATGTCACACCAGACCATGCTGATCAATGAAAAGCACCTCAACATGATGGAACCCTCCAGCCGCGCCTACCTGAGCGAGCAGATGATGAAGTTCCTGAGTGGTGAAGAGTACGACGCAGCCGACGGCTACGTGCCCCCGGAACAGCAGTAAACGGGCCCCGCAAAGCCTCCCCCCAAAAGAAAAAAAACTTTTTACAATCAAGGGGTTGACTCAGGCCCGCGATAAGGCTTTAATACGCGCCTCGCGACGCAGGGGAAGCCCAGCAAAATCGCAAAGCCCGGATAGCTCAGTCGGTAGAGCAGGGGATTGAAAATCCCCGTGTCGGTGGTTCGATTCCGCCTCCGGGCACCATTTTTAAACCCGCGCAAGCACTCGCTTTCGCGGGTTTTTTAATTCTACCGCCCTTAAAGTTTTGGCGGTAAATTCCCCCAAAGTGTCAACATGGTATCAACGCAAAATCACGTTGACTCTTTGCTACTCCGCAAGCCTTCCGGCTGTGCAATATCCTTTCACTTCTCTTCGCAACTCTTCAAAGTGTGAAATCCAACTCTTAACCAAACCCCGCACCAGCTCAGGCCCTCACGGCCCAATCTCATTTCATCAACTAAAAGAACGCCAAAAATCGGCAGGCTTGGGGAGGAGTGACCGCCAACCACTTTCACTGTTCGAAATATAATCTGACAAATTTCTAATACTGAGAATTACGCTTTTTTAAAGGTGTTTTTCTCTCAGACCCCTTCATGATAGGTTTAAGCATCTGCCGCAAAGGTTGTGAACACGATTGAAATCATAAATATGGGATCAATTATGTGCCTAGAGCTAACCCTCCCCTTTTATTAGAAAACTATCGATAAAGATGCCCATGAAGGACAGGGCAAGAATAAATTTTTACTTGGTATAAAGGAGACCGTTTTGTTAAAAGTTCACGTTTGGCCACCCCATGGCAATATGGTTGGGCACGCCTCATTATCCTTTGAAGGAAACTATGTCAGCTTCTGGCCAGAAGAAGGAGCAAATAAAAAGGATTTAAAAATCAAAACCAGCCAGCCTGGGCAATTCATAAGCGCACTTAATGAAGATATTCGAGAGGAAGGAAATCGCCAACCAATAACAGTGACAATTCCAAATGCCAATACGAAAGCGCTGGAAGATTTCATTTTAGATCTTCAAAGAAATATTCCAAGATATCAATTAGCGCGATACAACTGTTCTAGCGTTGTCGCTGAGTGTCTAAAGGTTGCGTGCGGAAAGGAGCCTAGTTTTTATCCATCTGCTCAAGAGTATAGTAGGCTTGGAAGGTTTATAGGACGAGGTATTTGGACTCCAAATCAAATTTTGCAATTTGCCCGAGAATTAGCATCAGAAAGGGCTTCAACAGTATGAATGTGATTTATAGCCATAACTTTAATATACGACTAGGGCTAGCAAGCTACCTGCATCCGTTCGATGGAATGAAGTTTAAAAAGATATTTAATGCTTTAAAAAGCAATCCTGAAATAAATTTCATTGAACCTGCAAGACCAATCAGTATGGATTTAGTAGACTCTTTTCTTTCCAGTATGATGCGAAAGAAAGTGAGGGATCCCGTATTTATTTTTAGGGCACTAGAAGTTCCCAAGATTCCCTTCATTAGCTTTTCCCTGCTGAATAAGAGGGTACTTTCTCCTATGCGCTGGGGTGTAGCTGGAACCATGCTAGGTGCAAAAAATGCAATCTGTAACGGTGGCTTCTACTGGAATCTATCCGGAGGATATCATCATGCCATGCAACAAAATATGGAAGGATTTTGCATCTACAACGATATTGGTATTTGCTATCAGCAAATGATAAAAGATGGAACACTAAGGCCAGAAGATAAAATATTGATAATCGATACGGATGCCCACCACGGTAATGGGAACGCTTACACATTCATGGAGAATAAAAACGTAACAATTTTAGATATCTACAATTCCGGTATTTATCCTACATCGGGTTATACGCGTGATCGTGTAAATATTTCAGTTCCTCTGATGCCAGGCACAGAAGGTCTTGAGTATTTGAGACGATATAGAGAAGCACTGGAGAAATTAGACGATGAATTCCGGATAGCTTTTGTAGTTGCAGGCACGGATACCTTAGCCAATGATAAGCTGGGAGGACTTTGTCTAACTATCGAAGATATAGCGGAGAGAGAAAGATTAACATTAAAAAATCTTAATAAACGCTCTATACCCGCCGTCATACTTGGAGGGGGCGGATACTCAAAAGCCAGCTCCAAAGCTACTGCTGAAGCGATTAAGAGCTGCACATATTTAAAACATAAAATCTCTACAGAAAGAACGACAAGCAATCTAAATCATGAGCACAGAAAACTTGGATCCTGAACGAAATAACCAAGCAAGAGACAAAAAAGAAAATTGGAACCTGGTCAAAGCCACAAGAAATTTTTTTGCGTTTATAGTTTGCTCAACAACAGCCATAATAGGAATATTGACTGTATATGATAGATTTGTAGTAGATAAAATAAGAACAGAAAATAACAGACTAAAAACAAAAATTGAAACAATAGAAAAAGACATAAAACTTTCAGATACATATATGAACCTAAAAGGTGAACTAGCAATTAGCAATGGGAAAGTTGAGATTTTTGGAGGCCAGCTCAATATATGCCTTACTGAAAAAAGAAAGATGGATGGGATAAGCTACAAAATAAAATCTATAGAAAACGAGCTAGAATCTTGTAAAACTTCTAAAAGAGCAACCATCCTAAATAAAGACAAAACTATTGATAGGCTGTCTAAAGATGCTGATATCCTAGCAGAGATATCAGCCTTACAAAAGAAACAAGAAGAAGCTGAAATAGAGCTTAGGGATTTAGTAAAATCGTCCTACCGTGATAAGGAGTTAAGCATCAGAGGAAAAAGAGAAGAGGCCGGACTCAAAAGTAGGATACACATGATGCAGGAACAAATAACGGCTCTCTATGAGATATTAAAATCAAGAGGTTAAAAACTAATTATATTCCTCATACTCAAAAAGAATAAAGTTTGTAGCAAAGTGCCCGCCAAGACAGGCACTTTACTGGTTAAGATAGGCACTTTCTCTCTGCCAGCTCTCCGCCCCTCTCAATCAAGAATAAAACTCGGTTTTCTTAGATTTCGAAATTTCTTCTGCCAACTACATTACCGCCTCTTCTGCAGGTGCGGAACCTCTGAATTTCTTTAGTCCGCCATTCATAAGATGGATTCTTTCAGAAAAAATTGCGTATCTGTTTATATTCTTTTCCATAAACAACATCCTTTAACACAATAAATAACTTAGGCCCTTATTGGCTTAAGTTGAAACTCCAAGCTATCCTCACTGCTTTTATGGCAAATGATTCCCGCATCCCGCGGCTGGTTTTTTGCCATTACTGGGATGCATGTGTGTAGCAAGCGCACCGGAGAGGGACGCCACTATACCGATTAAATCTTCTAACAACTTCAGCACATTTAAAGAGTCACTGCCTAACCAAATTTTGCCGCCGTCTTTGACTTTGATAGCTTGGCGGACCTTGGCCAATGATTCGTGAATATTCCCTATTTGACCTTTTAGGTAACGGTCTGCTTAGAGGCTGTTTCATAACTTGAAATCGGTTATTCTCACGCAATTACATAGAAAAAAAGTTCAGCAATAGTGAGCCGATTCAAGTCAGAGTTAACCAATGATCAATGGAAATTGATCGAACCATGTCTTCCTGAATTAAAACGAGGAAAGGGAGGCCCAAAACCCATTGATAATCGGGCTTGTTTTGAAGGCATCCTGTGGGTTTTGCGTTCTGGAGCGCGATGGAAAGATCTTCCTTCACACTATCCATCACCGAGTACATGTTGGAGAAGGCTTCAGTTTTGGGAAGAGCAAGGAGCTTGGCTACATGCATGGAGAAGATTCCTGGAGCTATTGGATCAACAGTCTTTGCTTAACTGGGAGGAAGTCTTTTCTGATGGTAGCTTTGCACCAGCAAAAAAGGGGGCTTCGAAGTCGGGAAAACCAAGCGGGGCAAGGGTTCAAAGTGGATGGTGGTGGTCGATGGCGAAGGTATTCCACTGGGAGGCACCATTACTTCGGCCTCACCAGCAGAAGTAAAGTTATTACATCCATTGCTTGATGTTACGTATAAAAATACAAAGATTCATCGCTTAGTTTATGATAAAGCGGCGGACTCTGATCCTCTTAGAGATAGTCTGTTGAGTCGTGGAATCGACCTTATCTGTCCACACAGGATAAATAGGAAAAAAGCCTCAAGGCAGGATGGTAGAAAGCTCAGAAGGTATACTCGCCGTTGGAAAGTTGAGCGGACTTTTGCGTGGTTGGGAAATTACCGCCGTTTGGTTGTTAGATGGGAGCGATATTTGTCCACTTATCGTGCTTTTTTCTATATTGCATGCATGTTAATTACGTTAAATAAGTTATGAAACAGCTTCTAGGCAAAGTAAAAAATAAATTCATAAATTTTTATCCAGTTAGCACACAAGAACCACCACTCTTTATTTTCTCCAGCCAGCCCCATATGCACAGTATCTAATTCAGGAGGTTTGCACAATTAGTCCCTACCACGAGCATTCAAACAAGCGTAAGATATTACTATTAAGGTAATGGTTAGAAGCTGTTTCATAACTTGAAATCAGTTATTCTTGCGACCTCATGGAATGATAAGACCAGTAAGTGTGAGTAGATTTAAGTCAGAATTAACCGACGCTCAGTGGAAATTGATTGAGCCTTGCCTTCCCCAGCTAAAACGTGGAAAAGGAGGTCCCAAACCCATTGATAACCGTGCATGTTTTGAAGGTATCTTGTGGATTTTGCGCTCAGGAGCACGATGGAAGGATCTCCCCCCATCTTACCCTTCGCCGAGTACTTGCTGGAGAAGGCTCCAGTTTTGGGAAGAGCAAGGCGCTTGGTTGGAGGCTTGGAGAAAATTTTTCGGACAGCTCGATCAAAGATCCCTGCTTAATTGGAAAGAAGTCTTTTCGGATGGTAGCTTTGCTTCAGCAAAAAAAGGGGAGCAGAAGTCGGAAAAACTAAGCGAGGCAAGGGTACAAAGTGGATGGTGGTGGTCGATGGCGAAGGTATTCCATTGGGAGGCACCGTTACTTCGGCCTCACCAGCAGAAGTAAATTTATTACACCCACTACTCGATGTTACCTATGAAAATACAAAAATTCGACGACTAGTGTACGACAAGGCTGCAGATTCTGATCCACTACGCCATAGTTTGGCCCGCCGTGAAATTGACCTGATTTGCCCTCACCGTAGGAATAGAAGAAAACCTTCGAAACAAGATGGCAGAAAGCTTAGGAGATATATGCGACGTTGGAAAGTTGAGCGAACTTTTGCATAGCTAGGGAACTACCGTCGTTTAGTTGTCAGGTGGGATCGCTACTTATCTTCATACAGAGCTTTTTTCTATATTGCCTGCATGTTAATTACGCTAAAGAAGTTATGAAACAGCTTCTAGTGATTGGGGTCACTTGAGCCTATCAGATTTAAATTTTCCGGCGCCGAAAAATTGAAACCGCCGCCTAACAACAGGTGTAAAGATCCAGAAACCTCAAAACAACCTTCACTAGAATATTTATAAAAGCAACTTAACCGCCAAAGCCCCAACCTAAAAATAAGAAACCTCTCTCTATAACTAGTAGTTATCTCTCTAAAATAATTAGATAACCGCCCAGCAAGATTCCACAGAAAATTCACGACTAACATTTCAATACAGAAACCACTCATTCTCATTTGGTTTTGTCGTTATTGATTTACAGATATTGTGTGATCTAATATGAAAGGGAGTTCACAATGAGAATTGTTACAGCAAATTTTCTGGCACCCATAGTAGTTACCGGATTAGCCATTGGCTTTACTCCATCCGCGCTATCCCAAGCCACAGATAGTGCAACCAGTTTGATAACCCTTCAATTTGATACAACTATCACAATAGATAATGTTGATCCAATCACTATTTCAAACCCCACACGGGAAATGACGCAATAGCCGACGACAGGTTTTGTGTTGCCGGAAATGGGTTTTCACTTTATGGCATAACCTTTCAAAATGATGGTGCTGACCCTACATATAGTTTAATTGGATCTGACGGGACTTCAATTAGTTACGATGTGGTCTACCAGAATGATGGTGCACTTCCTGAACCGGCTCCAGCCGGACAAGCCATCACCAACAATGTCCTTCAAGCGTCCAACTGCGCGGATGATAACGCCACTTTTGTTATTATTATCCCCGAAAATCAGTGGGAGCCCAATCAAGCATCGGCTCCCTTTTCTGGAACACTACGAATTACCGTTGAAGCCGAATAAACCAGCAAAAATAATTTAGAAAATCAATCATGATGCGCGGGATATTAACTCCTGTGCATCATGTAAGTGAGGCCTCCCACTAAAATAATATTTTAAAACTATCACCAGCCTCAATGGCTACCACTTTCAAAGCAGCCATAAATTTTAAATATGAAATTAAAAAACCTTTCAGCCCTATAACAAAGATACAAAACTATAAAGATTACATGTCCACTACATACAAGAGCCATTTATAATTTACCACACGACCATTAAACGCCTGCGAAAAAGAAGTCACTTTCTTTGACTTCACATTATCTCCTGGATATTCCATGGTATACTAACGAGCTTGGCGTATTCGTTGTCACAGAGAGACTGTATTTCGGCTGCCTCAATAATACGGAGCAGTGATTTCTTGCGAACATTCCCATGGGTTTCCCGGCTCCAGTTTGTGGAAGCGGCCCGGCAAGTAACTATTTGATGTCAACTATTTTTTGCTGGCACTTACTACTAGTCAACCGCCGCAACGTAGGAGTAAGAAGGAAAGACAAAAGTAATATTGATGTTTTCTTGCATTCACTTAAGAATATAAAATATAAACCTACTCACAGCCTCGACGGCCCATTACAATTAACCGCTTTACTGTTTTGATTTAAGTGTAATGACAATGAATGAAGCCCCCCGCAACCTTCTACATCAGGAAACCTTAGCTGTACGCTGGGGTGATATGGATGCCTTTGGCCATATTAACAACGCTACCTATTTCACCTACTTTGAGCAGTGCCGCTGTAGCTGGCTAGCCTCGATATATAGCTCGGGTGCTCTTAGCAGTAATCAAGGGGATGGTCCTGTATTACTCAATGCTTCAGCCAATTTTCATTTACCGTTGGTATTTCCAGCCAACATTACGATTAGTATGTATGGCGGTAATCCAGGGCGTAGTAGCTTTAATAGCTATTACGAGATCAGAGATGCGGATAACACCGATAAACTCTACACCACCGGTGAAGCTAAGATTGTTTGGGTAGACCAGCAGGCTGGAAAATCCATGCCAGTACCTGATGATATACGGGCCTTATTGCCCACCGCTTAAATTGGATTTCGTCATAAGACTAAGAAGGCAGAAGGAAAGAATAGGCTGCTCTCGGGAAAAATCAGGCGCGGATGCCGAGTTCAAACTTGCAGAGATCTAATCACAACGCATCTCGAATCAGTATGTTCTTTCCTTTCAATACACAAGTGTTAATTAATAGTAAATAAGAACACTGATTGTAAGTACATAGTTTACCTCTCTGTCACAAAATTAAAGGGATGTTGTAATGATTGAAGATGTGAAAAAGCCTTTGGCATGAATGCTTACGCTTATTTGGCTCCCCCACTGAGACAAACAGCTTTTTAGGCGGATTTCCCATTGTTTGTCAGTAAATTAAGTGGCCAGGAAATAATGATCAACCTTTAAGCTTTATCGCCCAGCTGGATTTATCTGAAATTAATGCCGACCAGTGTATTGACTGGCTACCTAAACAGGGGCGACTATTATTTTTTATGACCTTGAAGAGTGTCCTTGGGGCTTTGACCCAAAAGATAAGGACGGATGGGTCGTTATCTATGAAAATGGTAGCGATGAACCCTTTGAACAACCGTTACCTCTCAATATAGATCCCGAATCTGTTGCTTCAGAAATCAAATATTTAAGGCCTTCTCCGTTCACCAGCTACCCCGACTTAGATCGTCTAGATATTTCTTACACAGAACTATCGGATGAAGATCACTGCGATTATTATGACTTTATCGCGAATAATTATGGGGATGATCCTTACCATCAAGTGGGAGGTTACCCAAAGCCCGTGCAGAATGACTTAATGGAGGAGGAATATCCGCTGGTTAGCGGTGGCGTCTATTGCCGTGAACCTGAAAGCTTTACCTCAGAAAAAGCAAAACAACTAAGGGACCAGCTAAATGACTGGAAATTACTTCTACAGTTTGATTCCGACGATGATGTTAAGGTTATGTGGGGAGATTGTGGCAGGCTCTATATCTGGGTTAAGGAAAGTGACGCAAAGCAATGTAAGTTTAATAACTCGTGGATGATTATGCAGTGCAGCTAAATTAAATATCATAAAAATACTAGAACAAATAACTCTTCAAGAATCACACTAAAGCTAACTTATAGACGTATATAAAAACCGTAGCACACTCAATAAATGCAATCTCACGAGAATACAGACATAAAACTATCTATTGATTTTGTTTACCTCAATATAGAGCAAGACATAATTTTAATTAAATATTTAAATGCCATAGGGGTATAGGAGAGCCATAGAGACTGATCAACCAAATCTCTTGCAACAATAGACTCACCTATTCTCTGATAGATAAATCATATATAAATATTCACAACTCAAACTACTCACTCACCACAAAACCCACTCCGGTTAAAAGAGTCTATTCTTCAAAAAGGTCTTCAATTATCTATCAATTGGGGATTTAAACGCCAAACAAGGAAATTTATCTTATTAAAAAATTAAAAGGCAACACCTATTTGTAGTAGGTATATAGAGCTCAAAGTGGCCCTACATGACTATTTTAAATCTGACTTACTATAATGATTTTTATCAGGGTTCCTCCCCATCAAAAATACACACAACCATTAATTTATTTTCAAAAAAATTAGCTGTCTGGCTGTCAGAAAATTCAACCGGAACAGTTCTTATTAATGTAAGGGATGGCATGACTGTCCTAGAGCAATATGATGACATGTGTAATGATCACTCTCAAATTGCCCTAATGAAGCCTGTAGAATATATTTTTGCCCATAAAAAAAACAACCATATAATACCTGCCTGTGCTGCATACCGCTCAGAAAATAGCAAAAAAGACACGTATTATTTTTCGCAGATTTATGTCAACAAGGAATCCGGCATCAAGTCCCTCTCTGACTTAAAGAAAAATCCAGGAAAATTCAGGATTGCTTATGGAAATAGATTTTCCACATCCAGCTTCTTAATCCCTGCAGCTCATTTAAAAAGACTTAATATTCATCCATTTCTGCATTTCAAAAAGTCAATTTTCGCCGGGTGCCAAAATTTGGCGGCAAAAGCAGTATACTTAGGAGAGGCCGATATAGGTACCGGCCATGAAGCAGTAATCAAATCACTGGGTGAAACGTACGCCGATGCAGAAGACAAGTTAGTTCAATTGCATAGAGAGAAAATCTATACTGACCCATTAGTTATAAATAAAATTCCCTTGCCAGAGAGCATCTCTTTTAACCTGATACAAAAAGGGCTTATCGAAGTTGTCAAAGATCCTGAAATTAGAAAGTCTTTAAGCATTTTTTGGAGGGGCATGCAAGGGCTTAGCCCTGTCTCTCACCATAGTTATCAAACCGTTGAATCGGCAATAAATGATATGCACTTAAAAGAAAATGACATTCTGTATTAGAGACCCTGCAAAACTACAGGTTAATTTAAAAAGGATTTAACTTGAATATCAAACCTCGCTATTCGATATTGTTTGTCTGCTTAGGTAATATCTGTCGATCTCCTCTTGCCGAGTCAGTCTTTCGCACCAAAGCACAACTCGCAGGATTTTCTTTTTTGGTAGATTCTGCAGGAATTATTAATCAACATGTTGGCGAAAGGCCCGACCAGCGAGCGTTGAAACTAGGTGAGGATAACGGCTATTCATTCAGAAATTTCCATGCAAGGCAGGTCCGAGAGGGAGACTTTTCTAGGTTTGATTATATATTGGCAATGGACAATGAGACGCTAAAATCACTTAAATCTCTTTCTCCAATCCAATATCAATCAAAACTGTATCTATTCTTAGACTTTGCTGGAGACACAACAAAAAAAAACATACCAGACCCCTATTTTGGGGGCTTAAGTGACTTTAAAAAAACATTAAGCGCTATTGAACAGGGAGTAGACTTACTTATTGAAAAATTAAAAGAAGAAAATAATTAAACACAACGTTGAAAAAATCATACCTTATATAAAACAATCAACCCCCTAAAAATAAAAAAGGTTTTCTGCTTAACAAGTGATTTGTTTCCTTTAATTAAAACACATCCAATAAAGTGAGCAATTAATTCATTTTCCCAAGGGCTCATAAAGCTATTCTTAAAAAGTATTGATGACTTTTTGGCTAAGCATAAAAAAGAATCAAATATTTTGCTTATATTTTAAGCAGCTCAATGCAATAGATCACTGCATAACATTCCAGGAATTCTCCCCACATATATTGTCATAATTCAGGCCACCTGAGTGGTCACTTCCTCCAGGTTATCGCTCCCCAGTAACTTATCCATCACCAGACAAGCAGTCAGGTCGCCTGTGACATTTACTGCGGTTCGACACATATCCAGAATCCTATCTACACCAATAATCAAGGCAATGCCCTCAGGAGGAACACCAATACCAGCAAGAATTGTCGCGAGAATAACGATACCCACGCCCGGCGTACTGGGCGAGCCGATGGAGGCCCCCACAGTTGTTAACGTCAACCCAACCAGTTGGGCGGTACTGAGATCAATTCCATAAACCTGAGTTAGGAATACAGCCGCTATCACCTGATAGAGCGCGGTGCCGTCCATATTCACCGTAGCGCCAAGGGGCACAATAAATTTGGCTATGGAAGGTTTCACTCCCAGGGAAGTCTCGGCAGTGCGCATTGAAAGCGGCATAACGGCCGCGGAGCTGGAAGTGGAAAAGGCCAGTAGCTGAACGCCGCTGATGCGCTGCAGGAAGCTCAAAGGCCGCATTGGCGTGGCCAGTGCGACAATCAACAGGTAGAACAGCAGTAGGATTAGTAGCCCCAGAATAACCGTGCCTACATAGACAGACATCCCCACTATCGCCGTTAAGCCCACGCGAATGGCGATATCCGCCAATAATCCGAATACCGCCAGCGGCGCGAACAGCATGGCCCAACCGACTATTTTCAAGGCGATTTCCTGCACTATGCCGAAGGCATAGACTGCAGTTTCACGCTGCTTTTGCGGCAGCAACATCACTGCCACTCCGGTGAAAATCGCGTAAACCACCAGCTGCAGCATATTGCGCATGGCGATGCTCTGATTCAGGTTGGCCGGAATCAGTTCGGCAATTCGCTCCGGTAGCGGCTTGGATTCCAGCATCTGTGGTGGTGGGCTGCCGGGTAATTCAGTAGCTGCCGTGAGCAGGGCCTCATCGATATAGTTACCCGGTTGAATAAATTGGGCCAGGACTATGCCGATAACCACCGCTACTGTGGTGGTGGCAATAAAATAGGGCGCTATACGCAGGCCAACCCGCTTGAGCTGGGATACATTTCCACTGCCACAGAGCCCGAGGATAATGGAGGAGACCACCAGTGGAATCACCACCATTTGGATCATATTCAGGAATAGGGCACCGGGCAGCTTGAACCAGCTGGCCAATATTACGCTGAGATTCTCATCGACCAGCCCAGCCCCTTCCGGCGACAGCAGCAGCCCAATACCGAGCCCCAGCACCATAGCCAACAGGATTTGCATCCACAGGCGCGTGCGCATCAACAGGCCCAGGGATTCCACCATCCTGAACAGGTAAACATTGGAACCATAATTCATACGAGAATTACCAGATTCAAATTCATTAACTCGGCACCCAAAAGGAAAGCCACCAGTATCCTGCAACTCTAGAGCAAAACTCTTTAGTCAGATCAAGTGAGGGCGATCACGCAATCCCAGGCAATGATTGGTAAGAGTGGTTGCAGAAAGATGACACCGTGAGTCCCTAGTGAAAAAGGGCAAGGGGTAGATCGTTCACCACTCTAAAAATACTACGGCCTGTTTACCCACATTCAACACCAATGCTTTATCTAATAGCGAGGCCGCTAAAGAATACTCTTGCGCGTTTTTACTGATGATCCGTCGCTGGAGCAAATTGCTGCGCCAATAACTCCCTGATCCATTTATGCAGCGGATCCTGCCCGCTGCGACTGTGCCAGGCGGCGATCACATCGAAACCGGGGGGCTGGTCGGCAATCGGCAGGGTACTCAGGCGCTCATCGGGCAACAGGCGCGACGGCAGGAAAGCCACGGTATTGGTGGAGGCAATACATTCGGCTGCAGCGGCAAAAGAGGGAACCGACAACACCACATTGCGCTGCAGGCCAAACTCCTCGAACCAGGTATCGGCCATGCCACGCAGTTCTCCGCGGGAGGGAGACACCACCAATTGCGGTAGCGCCGCCAACTGTGCCAATGCCAGGGTTTCCCCTGTTAACTGGCCGGGTATTTTTGCATGGCGGCAGCACACGCAAACATAGTGCTCTCGATATAGCAGCATTGTCGGGCAGTTGTCCGGCACAAAACCGGGTGTACTGAAGACCAAATCTACCTCACCGGTTTGCAGCTGCTGCGCCATGCGGTCGATTTCCAGCTTGAGTACAACCACTTTGAGGCCCGGGGCCTGTTCACGCAGTTTTTTCAGCAGCCCCGGCAATACCACTCGCTGTTCAAAGTCGGTGGCACTGATAGTAAAAATACCGGTGTACTCGGCCGGCAGAAATTCGTGCCCACGCAACAGTGAGGCGATTTCGTTTAACACGCTATCGATCCTCGGTGCCAGCCGTTCTGCCAGGGGAGTGGCTACCACTCCATTGCTGGTCCGAATAAATAAGCGGTCGCCAAAGATCTCCCGCAGTCGCTTGAGCTGTTCACTCACGGTCTGCTGAGTCACACCGAGCTGGTCGGCCACCCGGGATAAATTTAACTCCCGCAGAATTGCCTGCAGCAACCGCAGTTGCTTTAGTTCAAGCCGGTCCAGGCGATCGTCTCTGTTGCCCCTAGTCAAACCTGTATCACTCACAATCGTTACTTGATTTTCATTGTATCTGCTCCAGCCTAGCATTGCCGATACATAGACCTTCATGAGTGAGGAACCCACTATGCCAGGCGCGACTCTGCAATCATCGACACCGGGCTTAATGCGGGCAAGTATCAACTACGCAGACCCCAGCGCAGAGCTGGTCTACGACCAACGCCATACAGGCCCCGGCCCCGCTAGCCTGATCGATCAGGTAATCCCCCACCTGGTGACAGTTCATGACGGCAGGCAACTGCAGGCTGCGGGGGAGACCTTCCGTTTGGACGAACAGGGGTTTGAGCTGGTAGAGCCCAGCCTCGGTATCGACCTGCACCAGCTGGATGACACTTTAAAAGCGCTGGATAGCAACAAGCCTTCAGCCAATAGCACAGTGCTTTCGCCAGAATCCCGAGACACCTTGATCCGTACTCAGTGGTATCCGGCGATTGAGCGATGGCTGGCTGCTTATTTGGGGGCGGACCAGGTTGTGACCTTCGATCACACGCTGCGCGCTCAGACTAAAGCAGACGCCATCGCTGAGCAGAGCCGCAGTCGCCGCGCCCCGGTAAAAATCGCGCACAACGATTACACGCCCTGGTCTGCCCAGCGCCAGCTCAAGCAGACGCTACCGGAATACGGCTTAAATCCGGACGATTTTCCCCGGTTTAAGTTTGTGAACTTGTGGCTGCCGCTGCTGCATCGGGTTGAAGAGTCCCCCCTGGCTATGGCGGATCTGCGCAGCGTGGAAGCAGCGGATTTCCACAAAATGCGCCTGATTTATCCAGAGCGGGAGGGGCAGATTTCTGTCATCAGCTCCAACCCTCAACACCGCTGGGTTTGGTTTAGTGGTATGCGCCCCGGCGAAGGGTTGCTACTGCGGGTTTTTGATAGCGAACACAGCGATGTGATTACCGGCAGTCCCCATAGCGCCTTCGACTTACCGGAAAGCGAAAATGCTCCCCGGCGTACCAGCCTGGAAATTCGCACTATCGCGTTGTTTAAACATTAATTAAATTGAAATATCGATCAAAACCCCATGAATAAAACCCTGAACTCAACAGATCCTTTAAATAACGAAGTTATCGGTAGCGTCGCTATTTGTTATGAAGACGATTTAAAAGGATTGCTGCAGCAGGCAAAGCAGGCACAGGTTGAGTGGGGCAAAAAATCCATTCAGCAGCGTGTACAGCTTGTACAACAAGCCTATAAGCAGCTTGAACCCATACAGGCGAAATTGGCAAAACTGATCAGCCGTGAGATGGGCAAAGATGCGCGGCGGGCCAGCTACGAGGCGGGTGGTGCCATCCACAGTGGCCCCTGGTTGGCCGGAGATTCCGGTGAGGCCCTGCGCAGCCAGCGCCAGGGTAATAGTGAAATTCAATATCGTCCGTTGGGCGTGGTCGCGGTTATTTCCCCCTGGAATTACCCTCTGGCGATGGCCAATAACCTGATCGTACCGGCACTGATTGCCGGCAACAGCGTGATTTTAAAACCCTCCGAAGAAACCCCTCTGGTTGCAGACCTACTGGTAAAAACTCTGAACCAATCGCTGCCCAGCGGAGTATTACAGATTGCCCATGGAGATGGAAAAACCGGAGAAGCCCTGGTCAAAGCGGACATCAATATGGTTGCTTTCACCGGCTCCCGTGCAACCGGCCAGGCCATCATGGCCAATGCCGCTCCCAAGTTAAAGCGCCTGATCATGGAATTGGGCGGCAATGATCCCATGCTGGTTTTGGCCAGCGCCGATATTCACCGCGCCGCACAATTCGCCGTGGCTTCCAGCTTTGAAAATGCCGGACAAATGTGCACTTCAACTGAACGTGTTTATGTAGACGAGCGTATCGCGGACCAGTTTGAGCGAGCGGTGGTTGCCATTGCAAAAAATTATCGCACCGGTGGTTGGCCAGAAGGGGATGTCGATATAGGGCCATTGGTCAATCCCCGTCAGCATCAAAAAGTGGTTCGGCATATTCATGACGCCATAGAGAAGGGCGCAACGCTTTTGCTGGGAGAAAAATCCCCCGAGCTTCCTTTTATTCCTCCCACGGTCATCAGTGGTATCAAACCGGGTATGCAACTTGAGGACGAGGAAACTTTTGGCCCGGTAGTCGCAATAGACCGGTTCAGCACCATTGAAGAGGGGATTCACAGAGCCAACGACTCTGTATACGGCTTGGGCGCCGTGGTATTTGGCAAAGCAGATGTCCAGGAAGTCGCGAATCAACTACAGGCGGGCATGATTGGTATTAACCAGGGGGCCGGTGGAACACCATGGGTAGGTGCCAAGCAGAGTGGTTTTGGCTACCACGGCGGGGCTGAGGGACACCGACAATTTGCCCAGCTCACCCTTATTAATCATTAATTAAAAAACTCGAGTGCAGATATTTTGGACGAAGTCATTATGCCAAGTTCTCAAGACATTGCGATGAACCCATCAACTGAGGCCAACAACAGCCTTGAGCAGGATTTCTTTATTATCGCCAGGGAACCCGGTGCGGAGCATCCTGCTCTGCCCACCTGGGCCGCACGACTGGCAAACCCAGCCTCACTAAAGGGTAACGCCCCGTCTTTGGTTCAGCGCAGAGAAATTGCCGAGGTGCCCGGCGCTTTTCAATTACTCAATGTATTTTCCAGTGAGGAATGCCAGCGCCTCATCGATATCACTGAAAATATCGGTTATCTGCCAGATGCCGCCGTTTCTTTGCCCAGGGAGGTACGCCATAACGACAGCCTTACCTGGGTAGTAGATGAAACTACCGAACGGCTAATCTGGCAGCGGTGCAGCGCTTTTATGCAGGACCCCAATGGCTACTTTGAAGGGCGGGAGCCAGTGGGACTCAATCAGCGTTTTCGCTTTTATCGTTATGGCGAAGGTGATTACTTTCAATTTCACACCGATGGAGCCTGGCCGGGCAGCCGAATCATAGATGGCCAGTTGGTCGCTAATGGTTTTCCAGACCGTTTTAGCGAAATGACTTTTCTAGTTTTACTCAGTGAAGATTTTGACGGCGGCGCCACACGTTTTCGTGTCAATGCAGATAACCCCTACCAACAGCCCAGCCGGCACTCCATGATGGATATTGATGTAAAAACCCCCGCTGGATCCGTACTGTGTTTCCCCCATGGTATGCACCCCTTGCATAGGATCCACAGCTCAACGGCAATTACTCGTGGAATAAAATATATTATTCGTACAGATATATTATTTCTTCAGGATTGATTAACAAGGTTAACAATTTTATTTAAAAAATCTTAATAAAGCATTCAGTCGCAGGGAAGCGGCTCGAACTTTAATAACAATAAATCGCTACTTAGAGCTTCCCTAAATTCGCTACATATAATCTATAGCCCGACTTATATACTACGCCCTCCATCGAAGTGTTGCCGTAAGGTTTATGTCAAGCTGCACTGCCAATCTGATCGCAACGGCACATTCGGGTGTGTACTTATGGAATTAATAGAATATTTACAGAGTCACTTTTATAGTAAAGAGGAGCTGCTATCGCTAAGCAGTTTAAGGCAGGAAGAGTTTGTAAGCTACCAGAATGCCCTTGTGATGCCTAAAGCTTCCTACACGATGGTGCTGGGCCTGCAATGCCATTCATTCTTCGGCACCCATAATGAATCCCATAACCGAGAGTTCTACGCCAAAGGTTATGTATCCTGGTTAAAAGACCTTCGGCTACAAAATAATCCAAAACAGATTTTTGATTTATTTAAAACAAGATACACGGATACAATCTATCAGTTAAAGTCTATTGGCCATAGTTGTTCTGACATAAAAATGAACAAGGGGCTTACCACACATATCGAAAGCGAATGGAAACACTTTATCGATGGTACTTATGGGCTATGCACCAAAAGCGGACTCCCCGAGGATATAGCCCGTAAAGAGCTGGCCTCTATAGTGATCAAGGAGTTAACAAAAGAGGGGAATCTCAGCAGAATAGGCCTACAAAAATTACAGAGGGCTGTTGACCTGCTAGAGAGCGCCAGCAGCCTTTTCGCACCCCATGAGCGGCATAAGAGTTCGAGGCAAATACTGATTCATGATATTCGTCAACAATTTAATCTCAGATAAAGACACTGTAAAAGCCAACGTCAAAAACTGAGAAACATATTGTCGCCACAAGCCAAGAAAAGCAGGGTAGACTACACCTATACCAAATGGCCATATGATTTGGCATGTACTAAACGTATATGCCCCTATAAAATCCCGCCCCTTTAATTGGCTCAAGCCTCTCCGCACTTTTATTAGAGATATTCCATGAAAAGCAGAGTTTACTGCCTTATATCCTTTCTATTGCTATCCGTCTTAACGGTATCAGCCTACGCAAGAGATTGGCGGGAATATAAAAGCACTAACTTTACCGTCTACTCCGATGTTTCATCGAAAAAAACTGAGGCCTTATTGCGCGAGCTGGAAAAATTTCGCAGCGCCTCACTTATGGTAACAGGCATGGAAGATCGTCCTGAAAACTCTAGGCTTAGGGTCTATCACTTTAATAAGTCTAGAGAATTTGAAAAATTCTCCGGAAAAAGAAGTATCGCAGGCTTCTACATCAATACCATCGATGGCCCCTTAATTTTTTCCCAGGAAAACAAACGTGGCATATTGAACGGCCAAGCAATCATGTTTCATGAATATGTTCACCATCTTATGCGTGAGCGCGGTTCCATGCGTTACCCCAGGTGGTATTCAGAGGGTTTCGCAGAATTATTAGCCAGTGCGACTATTGATCAGGATTCCATCACCATCGGCAACGTTCCGGAGTGGAGAGCTTACTCTCTGGAAGAAGGCACTTTGAAAGCCAGGGAAATTCTCCAACCAAACTACAACAGGAAAGGTTGGAAACATGCTAACCAGTATTACGCCAGTGCATGGTTATTATTACATTATTTATTTTTTAGCGAAGATGCCAGAAAAAATGCATATCATGAAAAAACCAAAAATTACCTGGCAGATATCAATAATGGAGGAGATCCACTAGATCTCTTTACACAACATTATGATATCCGAGAGGAAGATTTAGATATCGCATTAACTCGCCACCTAAAAGAACGGCGTCTGTCGGGCTACAAGGTTAATCTAACCAAAAACGTCTTTAAAATCGAAAAGCGCAAACTGAACCATAATGAAAAATCCCTATTATTGGCGGAGCGAGCGGTTGACCTTGAAAGATATGATCAGGCGTTAAGCTATCTGAATAAAGTAAAAAAAGATGCTGCCAAGTTACCAGGAGTTATCGCTCTGAAAGCGAATCTATTAATGCACAATCAGCAGGAGACTGCGGCACAGGCTTTACTTCAGGAATTATCAGAAATATCTGATTTGAATCATACAGCGGCAACGAATCTATCTGTTTACCATTTATATAGCTTACATGATACGCTTGAATCCCGGCAATGGGATGAGGGGAGCTATACCAAAACGGTGCATTATGCAGATATGGCTATAGCGCTAAATCCGGCTTCCCTATCGGCTTACCAGTACAAATGGATGGCTCAGCAGTACAAAGGCGAAAGTGTTGCCGCACTGAAAACCATGATGGCAGCCTATCAGAAGAATCCAAATAGTATTGAAATAAATAGCGCTATTGGCTTTCACCTCGCAAAACTTAAAAAGCCAAAGCTTGCAAAACCATTTCTGGAGAAAACTCTGGCCTGGTCCCACAATCACAAGGTTCGATCACGCGCTAAAAAATTGCTCGATTGGGTAGCAAAGGAAACTTCCACTGACAGTGGAGTGAGTTCAGAACAGATATCCTGAGTCCGAGCGCTAGATCAAGCGCATAGCACGTAGAGAATTACTTTCTACGTGCTATGAAAGCGAAGAAATTAGCCTCTCCTCTAACTCTTCTTTTCCTCTTCCCGCAAAGTCAGCACTTCATATCCATTCGCCGTAACCAGCACTGTGTGCTCCCACTGCGCGGAGAGCCTGCCATCTTTGGTCACCACGGTCCAACCATCTTTTTTGAGTTTGGTTTTGCGATTACCCTGATTGATCATGGGCTCAATCGTAAATGTCATTCCCTCGCGTAAAACAGCTCCGCTGCCCGCTCGGCCAAAGTGCATTACCTGGGGTTCTTCATGCATTTCACGGCCAATACCATGGCCACAGTATTCACGCACCACACTGAACCCGCGCTTTTCAACATACTGTTGAATCGTATGGCCCACATCACCAAAAGTCGCGCTGGGTTTTACGGTGTGAATACCGGCCCACATGGCATCGTAGCAACACTGCACCAGTTTTTTGGCAATGGGAGTCACATTACCGATCATATACATCTTGCTGGAATCGGCGATATAACCGGACTTTTCCAGGGTTATATCCACGTTGACGATATCGCCATCGCGCAACACCTGCCCCTCCCGTGGCATGCCGTGGCAAACCACCTCATTAATCGAAGTATTGAGAGAGTAGGGATAGTCGTATTGCCCTTTGCTGGCTGGGCGCGCCTGCAACTCCCGGGTAATAAACGTTTCCACCCGGTCGTTAATTTCCATGGTAGTAATACCCGGCTTCACAATACCATCGAGCATGGCGAACACCCGGCTCAATAATTCACCGGAGTTACGCATCAACGCCTGCTCCCTGGCGGTCTTTATTTTTATGTTATTCACGAGTGAGCTCTTCCAGAGTAAATGATTCGGTGCGCAGTAGTTTCTTGCACAACTGGCTGTAACTGAGCTTTGGATTCAGCTCGGCCAACATGCCGATCTTTATCCAATACTCGGCCTGGGCGTTAATAGAACGCGCCAATGTTGTACTCGCTTTACGGATTTCATCATGTAATTCATCCGAGATCTTAACGATACCCATTTTATACACCGCATATATTATCCATATACAAAGTGTATATTTCTTTTCATTAGAAGTACAAGCCGACCAGCAAGATCAAAAATATGCAACTTGTTGCATAGTCAATATTTGAACGATATGGTTGAGAGATAAAAACAATAGTGATGAGGCCACCATGTCCGAAACCACCGAGAAGAAACGCAGTGCCCCCAAGCCCAGCCGCCTGCGTATTGGCCAGCGTTACCGTGCCAGTCGCTTGAACGGCCCCTACGATGCCCTGGTAATCGGCTCTGGAATCGGCGGCCTGACTACTGCGGCTATGCTGAGTGCCACCGGTAAGAAGGTACTGGTCCTGGAACAGCACTACACCGCCGGCGGCTATACCCATGCCTACGACCGCAATGGCTACGAGTGGGATGTCGGCGTGCACTACATTGGCGATGTGGGCGAGCACCCGACCATGACAGGCCGGATTTTCGACTTTATCAGCGGGGGTAAGTTGCATTGGGCGCCGATGGACGACACCTACGATCGCATTTGTATCGGCGAAGAGCAGTTTGATCTGCGCGCCGGTCGCCAAACGTTTATCGATGAACTGGTTAAACATTTTCCCGACGAGCGGGAAAATATCGAGCGCTATCTGGGCCGCCTCAACGAGGTGGCCAAATCCATGCAACGCATTGCGATGGAGAAGCTGTTTCCCGGCTGGTGCGGCCTTCTCCTGCGGCTTTGGCGTAAACTGCGCGACCCCTCCTGGCTGAACAAAACCACCCGCGAAGTGCTGGCTGAAATCACCAACAACGAGAAACTGATCTCCGTACTCACTGGCCAGTGGGGCGACAACGGCATGGCGCCGGCACAGAGCAGTTTTATTATTCACGCCCTGATTGCCAAACATTATTTGTATGGGGGTTACTACCCCGTGGGCGGTGCCAGCAAGATTTCCGAGACCATTATTCCGCAAATTCAGGCCAGTGGCGGCGATGTATTTACCTATGCCAAGGTGGAGACCATTCTGTTAGATGGCAATAAGGTTCGCGGCCTGCGCATGAGCGATGGCACCGAAATTGAGGCGCCCGTGGTGATTTCCGGAGCGGGAGTATTCAATACTTTCGAAAAATTACTGCCCCAGAGTGCCAGTGAGCGCCTCGGTTACCTGCGCGACCTGAAAACCGTCACTCCATCTATGTCTCACCTGTGCCTGTATATCGGCCTGGAAAAGACCGCCGAAGAACTACAACTACCGAAAACCAATTACTGGCTCTATACCAGTGAGAACTACGAGGAGGATATGCAGGCCTTCCTGCAGGATAGCGACAAAGATATTCCGCTAGCCTATATCTCTTTCCCCTCGGCCAAGGACCCCACCTTTACCCAGCGCTATCCTGGGCGCGCCACTATCGAAATCGTTGCACCAGCCAACTACGATTGGTTCGCCCAGTGGCATGACAAACCCTGGGGCAAGCGCGGTGATGACTATGAAGCCCTGAAAGAGGCCTTCAGCCAGCGTTTATTGGAGCACCTTTACAAGCATTTCCCCCATCTGCGCGGGCAAATCGATTACTACGAATTATCCACACCGCTGTCGACAGATTATTTCTGCTTCTATCCACGCGGTGAAATTTATGGCCTCGACCACGATCCCAAACGTTTTGAACAGCGTTGGCTAAGACCCAAGACACGACTCAATGGACTCTATCTCACCGGCCAGGATGTGATGAGTTGCGGCGTGGCCGGGGCAATGATCTCGGGGGTATTAACCGCTCAAAGTATTCTCGGCTTGCGCCAGGGAGCGAAGTTGATGCGCCAGGTTATTAGTGGCCAGCCTTTTCAGGTACCGGCAAACGGTGGTGAAGCGCTGGGCAAGGCATCCTCCTGATATGCCGAGAACAAAGATCTTTCTGCAGCTGCAATAATAAAAAACCCGGCGTTGAATGCCGGGTTTTTTATTGATTTTATGGGCTAGGGGATGTCTTTAATCGAGGCAATCTACTGGGCATTCGGTCGAAGTTTAAGACGCGGATAACCAGACGTCGGTTTTCTTTCTGCCCGGCCTTGCTTTCATTATCGGCGATAGGGTCTGTATCACCATAGCCCTGGGCCCGCATACGCTCACCGTCTACACCGCGCTCTATCAGGAAATTGCGCACCCAGTCTGCGCGCCACTGAGACAGGTGCAGGTTTTTCTTTGGGTCACCGTCATTATCCGTGTGCCCCTCAATCGTAATTCGCATCTCGGGGAAATCGCGCATGATCACCAATAACGCCTCCAGATCAGCGATGCTGTCCATGCGCGGCGCAAAGCCACCGGGGTCAAACTCCAGGCGCAATCTAAAAGTATCCCCATCTTTACGGGAATTTCCGCGTAAAAAGCGCACCAAATCATCGGCAAAGGGAGCCGCCTGCCTCGCCTCTTTCTCGCTGTCTCCGGACTGCACCGCAGACTGAGGTTCAAGGGCGTATTTCCTATTGGGATCGGGGGTGGGGCAGCCGGCAAGTAATAGCGCCAGCAGGGCGAGATAGCAGACGAATAAAGGCTTGCCCGCCATAGACAAAACTTCCGGTTTGCAGACGTCAAATTCAGTGTAGAACAAGCTGCCGGCGGCAGGAGATATCTAGCGGTTAGAGGAAGTTCAACACCGACATCATATCGCTAACTACCCGGGCACCGCGCTGCTCCAGCTGTGGCGCTCTCTGCTTATGGGTGCTGTAACCGACTACGCGCATGCCAGCGGCTACCGCAGCTTCCACACCGGCGTTAGAATCCTCCACGACCAGACAACGCCCCGGCTCCACCCCCATACTGGTGGCCGCATGCAGGAACAGCTCCGGCCAAGGTTTACCGCGGGATACATCCTCAGCACTGTAGATCCTGCCGTCGAAGTAGTCGTAGAGACCGGTTTTATTTAGGGTGAGATGCATTTTCTGGTGAGAGCCCGATGAGGCCACGCAACTGCGCATGCCGATCTGCTGTAAGTGATCAAGCAAGCCCTCAATACCGACTACGGGTTCCAACTCGGCGTGGAATGCTTCGCGAATACGGCGCTCGGTATTACCAAAATAATTGTCTGGCAGGGGGCCGCCGAAACGCTTCTCGATTTCCAGTAGGCAGTCCCTGGCGGGCCGGCCGCTGAATTGCTCATCCAGCTCCTCCGCAGTGGTGGCCATACCCAACTTATTCATTTCTTCGGCGAGTATGCGGCAGACGATACTCTCGCTATCCACCAACACACCGTCGCAATCAAAAATGATCAAATCTATGGAAGACATGGGACCCCGTAAAATCAGCGCGCTGAAAGCAGCATGATACCGATAACCACACCGAGTATACCGCTGATACGCAGGAAGTTTTCATTGCCCTGGGAGATTTTGATGGCCAGCGCCTTGCCGCGCTCAAAACCCATTTGCAGCATATAGGCGCCACTCAGCAGCACCAATACGCCCAGGGCGTTGAAGAGGATATACCAGTGGCGCGTGTCAGCGATCAACAGCAGGAAGAGACCGATAAAGATGCGCAGCCAGGCGGAAAAGAAATAGCCCGTTTCGCTGAGTCGCTCACTGATGGTTTGCGCCAACTTGGGCTTGGCAATAACCGCCAGCGACAACAAGACAATGGCGATACCCAATAACCCTACAATTACTCGAATCATAGTTTCCCTTCCTGGTTTTCATCCTATCCAATTTTGGCTTGCGCCGGCTCCTACAGGTCACCCCATTGGAACTGTAATACAGACAGTGCGGCGATAGGCGCGGTTTCGGTGCGCATAACCCTCGGTCCCAAGCGCAGTGGCATAAAGCCGTGGCCCAAGGCCAGATCAATCTCCGCCTGGGACAATCCACCCTCTGGCCCCACCATCAACAGGGCCGAATCCGGCTTGCCATTGTCCGCTTCCCAGCGGCGCAGATCCAGCTCGGTGCGGTGGTGTAATACCAGCTTGGTTTGTGGTGCACCCTGTTGTGCTGAGATCTGCAGATAGTGCGGTAGTTTTAACGGCTCGGCAATTTCCGGCAACAGATTGCGCTCACACTGCTCACAGGCGCTGATGGCAATCTGGCGCCAGTGGCCAAGCTTTTTTTGCAGGCGCTCGCCGGATAGTTTGACTTCGCAGCGTTCGCTAAACAGCGGTTGGATGGCCGCCACCCCCAGCTCGGTAGCCTTCTGTATCACCCAGTCGAATCGGTCACCGCGGGAGATGCCAATTGCCAGGGTTAACGCCAGAGGCGACTGGCGATTATCTTCGCGAAATGCACCAACACCCACTTGTGCACGCTTACCCGTTGCCAGCAATTCCGCGCTGTACTCGCCGCCCAAACCGTCGAAAAGAGTCATCGGGTGGCCGGCGCCGAGGCGCAGGACTTTTACCAGGTGCCGGGAAGCGCCCTCATCCAACTCGATTTGCGAAACACCGGCCAGGGCCTGCTGGGAGAAGATACGCGGAATGCGCATGGGTAAAGATCCTGTAAAGCACTATAAAAAAGCCGACAGAGATGTCGGCATTTTGCAGGCGGGTAGTTTAGGCACTAATGCACAGACCAGGCAATGGCGGAACCCCCCCCCACCATTGCCCGGCGTGAAAATCGCGATCAGGCAGTTTCCAGAGACACCGGAGTGTCAGTTTGCTCCTGGCGCTTGCCTTTCGGACGCAGCACTTCGATCACCTTGTACAGGTTCGGCACCAGTACCAGGGTTACCGCGGTGGCAAACAGGACGCCAAAGGCGAGGCTGATCACCATGGGAATCAGGAACTGCGCCTGAATAGAGCGCTCGAACATGATCGGCACCAACCCGATGAAGGTAGTGATAGAGGTGAGGATAATCGGGCGGAAACGATCGCGACCCGCCTGTACCACCGCATCCATCACCGCCCAGCCCTGGGCGCGCAGCTGGTTGATGCGATCCATCAATACCAGGTTATCGTTCACCACAACCCCCGCTGCGGCGAGGAAGCCGAGCATGGACATGATGCTGATATCGTGGCCCATCAACAGGTGGCCTACTACCGCGCCAAAGAAGCCGAACGGTACTGCGGTGAGGATCAACAGCGGCTGCGAGTAAGAGCGGAAAGCGATAGCCAGCAGGGCGTAAATGGCGAACAGAGACAGCACGAAGAACGCCAGGATCGCACCGTTGAACTCTTCCTCCTCCTGCATTTCACCGGCAGTTCTCAGGGAGAAACCGGGGAACTGGCGCTCCAGCTCAGGCACCAGAGTCTCGCGCATATCCTTGAGAATTTCCTGCGCAGTGGAGGTGTTCGGCGTCAACTCGGCAAACACGCGCACGGTGCGCTCGCGGTTGTTGCGGCGGATGGTGGTGTAACCGGGCACATAGACCGCATCGGCCACCGCAGAGAAGGGCACTTCTCCCTCCGCCGTACGAATACGCACGCGGTCCATCTGCTCTTCGCTGGCGCGCTCTTCCTGCGGGTAGCGCACCATCACCCTAACGTCCTCGCGACCGCGGGGAATACGCTGTACCTCTTCGCCATAGAAACCCTGGCGCACCTGCCTGGCCACATCCGCCAGGTTGATACCCATGGTGGTGGCGTGGGGCTTCAGCTGAATTTCGATATCGCGACGCGCACTGGTGAGATTGTCACGCACATCGTAAACACCGGCATAGCTGTTCATCTTCTTCTTCACCGCATCGGCGGCAGCGCGCAATTCGTCCATATCCCCCGAAGCGGTGCTCAGGTTCAAGCTCATACCGTTGCCTCCATCGTTGATAGTGGCATCAATATTGAGGTCTTCAACACTGGCCGGCATTTCACCGATCAGCTCGCGCCAGCGCAACGACAGGGTTTTGGAAGTCACATCACGCATCTCTCCGTCGGTGAGCTGCAAGATCACAAAGATGTTGCCTCGCCAGTTGAACACCATGGAGTTCATTACGAAGGGCTCGCCGTCGTTGAGCTTCAGCATCTCCTCATCGGTAGCGAGCTTATCTGCGGCCTCCAGCACCTGGTTCATCACGCGCTCGGCCTCATGAAAAGGCTCGCCATCGGCCATGCTGGCACGCAATTCCAACAGATCCGACGGTACCTGTGGCGAGAAGGAAGAACCCACATAACCACTGGTAAAGACACTGATGGAAAGTACCAGCGCCATGAAAAAGACCATCACCGTGGTGCGGCTGTTGCCAAGGGACTTCTTGAGCAGCGGCAAGTAGTACTTGTCACCGGCGGTCTTCATGGCCCCGGCGAAGCGGCCACGCAGCTTTTGCAACTTGATACCCAGGGCGGACTTGGCGGGTTGCTCTGGTTTCATGCCCACCAAGTGCGCCGGCAGAATCAGCAGAGACTCCACCAGGGAGAACACCAGACACAAGAGCACCACCACCGGCAGTGCCAACATCATCTGCGCGGTATAACCGGGCAGGAACAGCATGGGGATAAAGAACACCATGGTGGAGGTCACGGCGAAGATCACCGGCGCGGAGACCTGCTTCACGCCCTCTTCTGCGGCGGCCAGACCGGTAACACCGCGATCGTGGGCCGCATGCACGGCTTCCCCCACAATAATCGCATCGTCCACCACAATCCCGAGAATCAGCAGGAAGGCGAACAGCGACAGCATATTCAGGCTGACCCCGGTAATCGGCAGCAACCAGAAAGCACCGAGGAAGGCCACAATAATGCCCACCGTTACCCACATCGCCAGCGCCGGGCGCAGGAACAGCATCAGCATGATAAAGACCATGGCGAAGCCGCTTAAGGCGTTGGTGGTCAACAGGTTCATGCGGCCTTCAAAAGCCTTGGAGAAGTCGAACCAGACGTCGAACTCCATACCCGGCGGCAACTGGGTGCGCGCCTCCGCCATAAACGCCTTGATGCGCTCGGCAGTGGCCACCACATCCAGCGGCTCGCCCTGAACCACACGCAGGTTCATAGCCGGATTGCCGTTAAAGAGAATGACGTTGTTGTACTCCTCGAAGCCATCGCGCACGGTGGCCACATCACGCAGCAGCAGTACAGAGCCATCGGCACGGCTGACTACCGGAATACGCTCGAAGTCCTCGGCGGTATAGGCCTGACCACGGGTCTGCACCTGGATATCACCGCGATCCGAACGCACCATACCCGCGGGCAAATCAAGGGAGGAGCGGCGCACCGCGTTGGCCACATCGTTGAAGCTCAGGTTGTAGCGGCGCAGGTCCAGCTCGGAAACCTCGATGGACAGCTCATCCGGACGCTCGCCCCAGATATCCACACGCCGCACACCGGGAATCAGGGTGAGTTTGTCGCGCAGGTCCAGCGCGGTCTCCTTGAGTTGACGCTCGGAAACCGGACCGCCAATGGCGATCATCATCAGCTGAGTATCCCACTCCTGCAGGCGAATCACCGGGCGCTCGATACCCTCGGGGAAGGTGTTAATACTATCCACCTGCACCTTGATATCGTTGAGCAGACGCAGCTCATCGTAGCCATCCACCGCTTGAACTTCGATAGAGGAGTGGCTGCGGCGAGAGGCGGAGTTCACCTCCTTGATGCCCTTCACCTCAGAGATAGCCTCCTCTACACGCACGGTCACCTGCTGCTCGACTTCCGCCGGGCCGGCACCGGGGTAGGATATTTCCACCTCGACAATACCGGGCTGAATCGCTGGAAAGACCTCGCGATCAATCCCACTGATTCCGAAGAAGCCGCCGATGATAATCATAATCATCAACAGGTTGGCGGCCTTACTGTTGCGCGTAAACCAGGAAATAATGCCGTTCATCAGTGGCCTCCGTGGGCAGCGCTATTCGTGGCTGCGGTCTCACCGGAGGTACTTGAATCGGCTTCGGCATCGCTCTTAACGCTATCGATCAGACCGGCAGGCTTCTCGTTGAGAGGATTAGCGGTAAGTGCCATGCCCTCGCGGGAGTATCCCAGACTGGACACCACGACGCGATCACCAACGGCGATATCACCGCGCAGCCACACCTGCTCGCCGATGCTCTGCAATAGCTCCACAGTTTTAAAAACCAGCTTGCTCTCTTCATCCAACACCAGCAGGTGATCGCCCTCGTGCAGAGCCTGGCGCGGCAAAACCACTATGCCGTCCAGAGTGCGACCGGCAATATCGGCTTCCACAAACAGGCCATTCATCAGGGGAACAGCGCCCTCATAAGGGTTCTGTACCTGAGCCACGGCATAAATAAAGCGGCTATTGGTATCGATGCTGGCTTCGGTGCGCACCAGCTGGGCACGCCACTCGCGCTCAAGCCCAGCTACCATCGCCCGCAGACGTACTTCGGGGCCATGTTCGAAGGATTTACCCAGAGGCAGATCGAGCAGTGCCAGCTGTTGATCGGTCAGAGGCAGGCGCACTTCGGCGATGCCGGTGCTGTGGATTTTTGCCAGAGGCGTACCGGGGGTGATGTACTGGCCCAGATCGACATAAGTCTCCACCACGCGCCCGGCAAACGGCGTTTTCACTGCGGTGCGCGCCAGATCGAGTTTGGCTTGGTCGCGATCCGCTCGCGCGGCGGCCACTGCGGCCTCGGCGGCTTCAAGGTGTGGCTTGCGCAGAAACAGGGCGTTGGCAGCTTCGCTGCCCAGATTGCGCCACTCGCGCTTGGCCTGCTTGGCGCGACCCTGCTCTTGAGCCAGGGCGGACTTGGCATCGGCCAGCTGTGATTCGGCACGTGTCACTTTATAGATGTAGTCGGCTTGCTCGAGCTGCAGCAATGATTCCCCCTCGGCAAAGAAGCCGCCGGGCACAAAGGCCTCGCCCACACCTTCAATCACACCGCCGACACGGGCCACCACCTCAATTTCATGGCGAGCATGCACGGTGCCCTGGCTCGGTACCAACAAAGTCTGGCGCCCCGGCTCCGCATACAGGACATCCGCCACCGGCGGTACCACCACCTCCGGTGGTTTTTCTTCCGGCTTGGGCTTCAATAACACCACCGCAGTAATGGCGGCCGCCCCGATAGCCAAAACGGTAAATAAAAGCTTGTTCTTGCTCGACACTTTCACAGGCACCCTCTACCCCATTCTGTGACCGATACTGGTCAAATTTTAATTAGCGCGCATTCTACTGGAGTTCGACGCAGATAAGAGTCGATTCGGATGCAGGTCGCCGCAGGAGTTTGTGCTTTATCGCAAACCTTCCTCGCTAGCCCCTGGTAACGCATAATGCCCGCCCCAATTTACCGTTGCAGGAGAGACAACGGGCCGCGCAAAGCCAAGGAAACCGATAGGCTATTTCCCGGTCAAACGCCGCTCCTTAAGGTACGAACCCCCGGAAAACGGATATAGACATCAAATGCTGGATATCAACGCTCGCATCGCAGAAGAACTCAACGTACGCTCCCAACAGGTAACTGCCGCAGTATCCCTGCTGGACGAAGGCGCCACGGTGCCCTTTATTGCCCGCTACCGGAAAGAAGTAACGGGAGCTTTAGACGACACCCAACTGCGCACACTGGAAGAGCGCCTGCGCTACCTGCGCGAACTGGAAGAGCGCCGCGCAGCCATCCTCAAGAGTATTGATGAACAGGGCAAACTCACCGCAGAATTAGCGCAGCAAATCAACGGTGCCGACACCAAGAACCGCCTCGAAGATCTCTACCTGCCCTACAAACCCAAACGTCGTACCAAAGGGCAGATCGCCATCGAAGCGGGCCTCGAACCTCTCGCCGACGCCCTGATTAACGATCCATCCCTCGATCCCGCCGCAGAAGCGCAGCAATACCTCAACACCGATCATGAAGACGCCTCCTTACAGGTAAAAGACATCAAGGCCGCCCTCGACGGGGCCAAATTTATCCTGATGGAACGCTTTGCCGAAGATGCCGAACTGCTGGGTAAACTGCGAGACTTCCTCAAGCGCGATGGCCAGGTTAAATCCAAGCTGCTCGACGGCAAAGAGGAAGAGGGAGCCAAATTCCGCGACTATTTCGAATACGCCGAGGACTGGTCCAAGGTGCCATCCCACCGCGCCCTGGCGATTTTCCGCGGCCGCAACGAGGGCATCCTCGCCATCAGTGTTGGATTACCAGAAGAGGAAGGTACTCCAGCCACCGCCAGCCATCCCTGTGAATCTATGATCGCTCGGCATTTCGATATCAGCGACGAAGGCCGCCCGGCGGACAAATGGCTCGGCGAAGTGGTGCGCTGGACCTGGCGTATCAAGCTGCTTACCGCGTTGGAAACTGACCTGTTGGGTGAGCTGCGCGAGAAAGCGGAAGAGGAAGCCATCAAGGTCTTCTCCCGCAATCTCAAAGATCTGCTGTTAGCCGCACCTGCCGGACACAAGGCCACTATCGGCCTGGACCCGGGACTGCGTACCGGTGTGAAAGTTGCAGTGGTAGATGCCACCGGCAAAATACTGGACCACACCGCCATCTTCCCCAATCCGCCGCAAAACCGTCATCAGGAATCCGCCGCGGTTATTGCCGCCCTGTGTAATAAATACAATGTAGGCTTGATCGCGATCGGCAACGGCACAGCCAGTCGCGAGACCGATAAATTTGTCGGTGAGACCATTAAGCAATACAAATTAAATGCGCAAAAGGTGGTGGTAAACGAGGCAGGCGCCTCCGTGTACTCCGCTTCCGAATTCGCCGCGCGGGAATTTCCCGATCTGGATGTCACCATCCGTGGCGCCATCTCTATTGCCCGTCGCCTGCAAGACCCGCTGGCTGAGCTGGTAAAAATCGAGCCTAAATCCATTGGTGTCGGCCAGTATCAGCATGACGTTTCACAGACTCAGCTGGCGCGTTCCCTCGACGCTGTAGTAGAGGACTGTGTAAACGGTGTCGGTGCCGAATTGAACTCTGCCTCAGCGCCACTGTTGGCCAAGGTTTCCGGCCTGACTGCCTCCATCGCCAGCAATATCGTCAGCTACCGCGATCAACACGGCGCCTTTAAAAACCGCAAACAGCTGATGGAAGTACCGCGCCTGGGGCCCAAAGCCTTTGAGCAAGCCGCCGGCTTCCTGCGAATTAATAACGGTGAAAACCCGCTGGATAAATCCGGGGTACACCCCGAATCCTATATCGTGGTGAAACGCATCGCCGAGAAAAACGACCGCGAGATCAACAGCCTGATCGGCGACTCCGCCTTCCTGCGCCGCCTCAACCCGGCAGATTACACCGATGAAAAATTCGGTGTGCCCACCGTTACCGATATCATCGCCGAGCTGGAAAAACCCGGCCGCGACCCACGCCCTGAATTCCGTACTGCGCGCTTCGAAGAGGGCGTTGAGGAAATCAAAGACCTGCGCCCGGCCATGGTGTTGGAAGGCACTGTTACCAACGTCACCAACTTCGGTGCGTTTGTGGATATCGGCGTGCACCAGGACGGACTGGTCCATATCTCCGCGCTTTCAGAAAAGTTCGTGAAAGATCCCCACGAGGTGGTTAAAGCCGGCGATATCGTCAAAGTGAAAGTGATGGAAGTGGATGTCGCACGCAAGCGCATCGGTCTTTCCATGCGCCTATCCGACGAGCCCGGCGAGCAGGGCAGCGGCGGTATCAACAAAGGCGACCAGCGTGAAAACCGCCAGGCCCAGCGCTATAACAAGCAGCAGGGCAATCGGCAGCAAAAGGGCAGCCAAGGGAATAGCCGTGGCAGCATGGGCGATCTGTTAATGGCGGCAATGAAGAATAAAAAATAATACGGCGGACCAACAAAAAAAGGGCGATCACCAGATCGCCTTTTTTTATTTAATGAAAAATCAAAGCCGGTTGTAAAACTAGCATTAACGATTATTCAGCTGAGAAAGCCTCTGGTAATTCACTGGTAATACTCAGGCGCTCTTGCGTCTCCGGATGCACAAATTCCAAAGCACTGGCATGCAATAATAATCTCGGGGCCGCAGCTAGGGCTTCTGAGTGTGCATAGAATGGATCACCCAATATCGGGTGTCCGATCGCCTGCATATGCACCCGCAGCTGATGGGAACGGCCTGTAACCGGCAAGAGGCGCAGTAAGCTGCTGTCTGCTGTACTAGATATTTTTTCCCAACGCGTGAGAGAGGGCTTACCCACCTCATGATCCACTTTTTGTTTTGGCCTGTTTGGCCAGTCACAAATCAGAGGCAGATCCACCTCACCTGAGTCTGCAGTAGGTATCCCCCACACTCTGGCAATATAGGTTTTATCGACCTTGCGATTTTGAAAGAGTGTGCTGAGTTTGCGGTGAACTTCCGGGCTCCGCGCCATTACCAACAGGCCCGAAGTATCCATATCCAGGCGGTGCACTATCAGTGCTTCCGGGTATTTTTTTTGTACCCTGCTTGCCAGACTATCTTTATGGGCCGGGTCTCTGCCAGGCACACTGAGGAGACCGCTGGGTTTATTTAAAATTAGAAAGGAGGAATCCTGATAAATGACCGATGAAAAAGGCTCGGTTGGTGGGCAATATTTACGCATTATTTAACTCTTACAACCTGCTAAATACTAATGCCCACACCCGGTGGCACTATAAAATATCAAGGAGGACTAGCGAGCCTCAAGGCCCAGGTCCTTTAAAATACTCTCTGAGGCACCAATCTGATTCATCGTATAAAAATGCAATCCTGGTGCGCCCCCCTCCAATAAGGTTTCACACAGGTCGGTAACTACTTCGAGACCCAGCTTACGGATATCATCGGGGTCGCGATAACTTTCCATACGTTTTTTCAGCCAGCGCGGAATCTCTGCGCCGCAGTTACGCGAAAAACGCACTAAATTATCGAAGTTAATAATTGGCATAATCCCCGGATAGATCGGTGCATCGATACCGGCTTTCTCACACTGATCTATGAAATAAAAATATGAATCCGGGTTATAGAAGTATTGAGTCAGGGCGCTATTCGCTCCCGCCTCAAACTTTCCTTTTAAATAGCGTATATCATCATCATAACTGTTGGACTCCGGATGAATTTCCGGATAGGCGGCAACTTCCAGGTGGAAATGATCGTCAGTATGGCGGCGAATAAAAGCCACCAACTCATTCGCGTAGACCAGTTGCGCCACCGCACCCATTCCAGAGGGCATATCCCCGCGCAGGGCCACAATACGATTTACACCGGCCTCTTTATATATATCTAATAATCCGAGAATGATCTCTTCATTGTCTCCACCAAATGACAGGTGCGGCGCGATGGAAATACCATCTTTGCGCATATTGGTAACAATATTGGCGGTAGTTTCACGTGTGGTACCACCGGCACCATAGGTAACTGAAAAGAATTCGGGATTAAACGCCTGTAAAGCCTCGCGGGTTTTATACAGCTTAACGCGGCCTTCGGGGGTTTTGGGTGGGAAAAATTCGAAACTGATGCGAATGGGATTTTTCATTATATTTTCCAGGCCCTCCGAAATTCAGATGCCGGCACAGCCGGCATCTTTTATGAGGGTATTAATATTTATAGCTTTCGGGCTTATATGGACCGTCGACAGAAACACCAATGTATTTGGCCTGCTCCTCGGTCATACGGGTAATTACTCCATCAAAACCTTCCACCATATAGCGCGCGACTTCCTCATCGAGGTGCTTGGGCAGTACCTTGACATAGAGTGCAGACACTTTTTGATCGGAGGCCAAGTCGGCAAACTTCTCTTCAAACAGGTGAATTTGCGCGAGAACCTGGTTGGCAAATGACCCATCCATAATACGGCTGGGGTGACCAGTGGCGTTGCCCAGGTTTACCAAACGGCCTTCGGACAACAACAGCAGGTGATCATTGGTTTCGCTATTGCGCACTATTTTATGCACCTGGGGCTTCACTTCTTGCCATTCCCAGTTCTCACGCATAAAGGCGGTATCGATTTCATTATCGAAGTGGCCAATATTGGAAACTACAGCGCCGCTCTTCAGTGCCGCCAGCATATGCTTATCGCAGACATTGGCATTGCCGGTGGTGGTGACAATCAGGTCAGTATTGGCCAGCAGCTCTTTATTAATGCCTTCGGCGGTGCCGGTGTTAATACCATTAATGTAGGGAGAAACCAGCTCGAAACCATCCATACAGGCCTGCATGGCACAGATGGGATCCACTTCAGAAACCTTTACGATCATACCTTCCTGGCGCAGCGAAGCGGCGGAGCCTTTACCCACATCACCGTAACCGATAACCAGCGCTTTCTTACCCGCCAGCAGGTGATCAGTGGCGCGCTTGATTGCATCGTTCAGGCTGTGACGACAACCGTATTTGTTGTCATTTTTGCTCTTGGTTACGGCGTCGTTGACGTTGATCGCCGGAACTCTAAGGGTGCCTTCACGCAACATGTCCTGCAGGCGATGTACGCCGGTGGTGGTTTCTTCACTAATACCGTGGCAATTGTTCAGGACGGCGGGGTATTTACGGTGCAGCAGTTCGGTGAGGTCACCACCGTCGTCGAGAATCATATTCGGCTGCCAGCCGGCAACATCGGCACCCACGGTACGCTCTAAACACCACTCGTACTCTTCCTCGGTTTCACCCTTCCAGGCAAACACAGGAATTCCGCGTGCGGCGATAGCGGCAGCAGCGTGGTCCTGAGTGGAGAAAATATTACAGGAAGACCAGCGCACTTCAGCACCCAGGGCAACCAGGGTTTCAATCAGTACTGCGGTCTGAATGGTCATATGGATACAGCCCATAATACGCGCACCGGCGAGAGGCTGTTCCGCGCGGTATTTCTCCCGCAGGGTCATCAGCGCCGGCATTTCACCTTCGGCAATTTCGATTTCACGGCGGCCCCACTCGGCCAGTGAAATATCCGCGATCTTAAAATCTTTAAATTCAGTGCTCATTTGATTCATTCTTTTGAGTTCCAGTAATGTTCTTTTCACTCACTGAGGCGCCGCAGCGCCTCCTGATAGTGACTCACGCTATGGAGCCGCGTTTATCCAGTAGATTACAGACCCGCCTGCGCACGCAGCGCATCGACTTTATCAGTCTTCTCCCAAGGGAAGGCGGTGAAAGTTTCACTGCGCGCTTGGCCGTTGCCATCCACCCAGTTATAGGTGTGGGTAAAGGGATCGCGACCAAAGTGGCCGTAGGCTGCAGTCAGCTGATACATGGGGTGCAGCAGATCGAGGGATTTTGAAATGGCATAGGGGCGCAGATCGAAATTCTCGCGCACCAGCTCCACCAGTTTCTCTTCGGAAACCACGCCTGTGCCAAAGGTATTGATGGCAACCGAGGTAGGCTCGGCAACGCCGATGGCATAGGAGACCTGAATTTCACAGCGCTTGGCCAGGCCTGCGGCGACAATATTCTTGGCCACATAGCGACCGGCATAGGCCGCAGAGCGGTCCACTTTGGACGGGTCCTTACCGGAGAAGGCACCGCCGCCATGGCGCGCAGAACCGCCGTAGGTATCCACGATAATTTTGCGCCCGGTCAGGCCACAGTCACCGACGGGGCCGCCAATCACAAAATTACCGGTGGGGTTAATATGGAATTTGGTGTCCTTGTGTAGCCACTCTGTCGGCAGGGTGTGGTGTACGATCAGCTCCATCACCGCATCGCGCAGGTCGGCCTGGCTCACATCGGGATTGTGCTGGGTGGAGAGCACCACCGCATCGATAGCGCAGGGACGGCCCTGGTCGTCGTAGCGGAAAGTAAGCTGGCTCTTGGCATCCGGGCGCAACCAGGGCAGCAGGCCGGACTTACGCGCCTCAGCCTGACGCTCTACCAAGCGGTGGGAATAATAGATAGGCGCCGGCATAAAAGTCGGTGTTTCATTGGTGGCGTAGCCAAACATCAGGCCCTGGTCGCCAGCACCCTGATCTTCCGGCTTGGCGCGGTCGACACCCTGGGCAATATCCAGAGATTGCTTGCCGATAACGTTGATCACACCACAGGTTTCCCCGTCGTAACCCACATCGGAGGAGGTGTAGCCGATATCGGTAATCACCTTGCGCACCAATTCCTCCAGGTCAACCCAGGCGGAGGTGGAGATTTCCCCGGCAATAACCGCGATACCGGTCTTTACCAGAGTTTCACAGGCAACACGCGCCTGCTTGTCACGAGCCAACAGAGCATCCAATACCGCGTCGGAAATCTGGTCGGCGATTTTATCCGGGTGCCCTTCAGACACGGATTCCGAGGTAAACAGTTTGTATTCACTCATGTGAGAGTCTCCATGTGTTCCGCCGCGGGCGGTTAGCAAAATTCTGGGCCTGACAATCGACTGCAGTTGTCAGGGTTTTACAAATTCTCTGATCTGAATCTGAAAGCCATTGCGCAGGGCACTGTAGACACTGCGGCCGTCCCTTAAACCGGCAGTTTGTGCCCACTGGCTCAGCTGTTCGGGGGCAAATCCCAGCCATAGATCACCGCAGGCTTCCCGCGCCCAGTCCTGACCGTGCTCCTGTAGCTCTGCCACCAGTAACTGACCACCACTTTTCAGCGCGCCTTGTAAGTCCTGGAAAATCTGTGCGGGGTCGGGGGTGTGGTGCAATACCATATTCACCACAATGCTGTCCGCACTGGCTGGGCGTGCCGCTGCAGCACGGGTGTCACCACAGACAAATTCGATATTGGCCAGGCCCTGCTCATCGGCGAATGCCTGGGCACGCTCCAACATAGCCGAGGACAGATCCAGCGCAGTGACTGTGGCAAAACGCAGGGATAACTCCTGTAGGAACTCCCCCTCGCCGGGCCCCACCTCCAGGGCATGGCGGCCAGAGTTGAGCAGCTGTGCCACCTGCGGTCCATACACGCTGTAACTGGCGATCAACTCCTGCTGCTCGCGAAAACGATTGCCGTAGTCCGCAAAGAAGCGACGCGAGGCTTCGGCGCGCTCCTCCGAGATACGCGCCACCGATTGAGCCCGCGCGTCTGATAGCGGCAACTGGTCCAGGTTGGCGAACAGCTGAGCGAGCAGCGGTGTGCTGCCTGTGCGCCGGTAAAAGAGGTTGTTACCCTCGCGGCGCTTGCTCACCAACCCCGCTTGGGCAAGCACCTTTAGGTGGTGACTCAGGGCCGGTTGGCGCAGATCAAAAATTCGGCAGAGTTCCAGCACGCTGTATGAGTCCTGGCTAAGCAGGCGCAAAATCTCCAGGCGCAGGGGATCCCCCGCAGCTTTTAGGGTCGCCGCCAGTTGGGGAATTTCCGCGCCGGTGCCGGATTGAGAAATGGGCTGGATTTCAGACATGCGGATGAGTCTATCAGGCACACCATCCTATATCAAAGAACTTTGATATAGCTTTATAAAATTATTTTGATGTAGGTGCTTATGGCCACCATCTGCACATAAGCCAGGGCAATTGTTGCTTCACTTAATAGCAATTTCCCTCCGCAAGCCTTTGCGTGAGACGCACCTTTACGGGAAAATACGCCCCCATTTTGTCGCTGCGGGAAGCGCCTGTAGAGCACCCCGCGGCCATCCGAAAATCAGAGAGTTCTTCCTATGTCTTCTACTCCCTCTCGCACAGACAAGGCCAATGCTATTCGCGCCCTGTCTATGGACGCCGTCCAGAAAGCCAACAGCGGCCACCCCGGTGCGCCTATGGGTATGGCGGATATCGCCGAAGTGCTGTGGAATGACTACCTGAAGCACAATCCAGCCAACCCCGAGTGGGCCGACCGCGACCGCTTTGTGCTCTCCAACGGCCACGGCTCCATGCTGCTGTACTCGCTGCTGCACCTGTCCGGTTACGACCTGCCGATCGAAGAGCTGAAAAATTTCCGCCAGATGCATTCCAAAACCCCGGGCCACCCGGAGTACGGTTATGCGCCAGGCGTAGAAACCACTACCGGCCCTCTCGGCCAGGGTATTACCAATGCCGTTGGTATGGCATTGGCTGAAAAAGTATTGGCAGCACAGTTCAACCGTCCGGGTTACGAGCTGGTCGACCACCACACCTATGTATTTATGGGTGACGGCTGTTTGATGGAAGGTGTTTCCCACGAGGCCTGCTCCCTGGCCGGCACCCTGGGCCTGGGCAAACTAATCGCCTTTTATGACGACAACGGCATTTCCATCGACGGAGAAGTAGAAGGCTGGTTTACCGACGACACGCCCAAGCGCTTTGAATCCTATGGCTGGCACGTAATCCCCAATGTGGATGGCCACGACGCCACCGCCATTAAAGCCGCCATCGAAGAGGCCCGCGCGAACAGCGATAAGCCAACCATTATTTGTTGTAAAACCGTGATCGGCTTCGGCTCCCCCAACAAGCAGGGCCGCGAAGAATGCCATGGCGCACCTCTGGGTGACGATGAAATCTCCCTGGTACGCGAAACCCTCGGCTGGGCCCACGCCCCCTTCGAAATCCCCGCGGAGATCTATGCCGACTGGGACGCCAAACCCAAGGGTGAAGCCCAGGAAGACGAGTGGAAAGACATTTTCGCCGACTACCGCGAAGAGTTCCCCGAGCTGGCTGCCGAATTCGAGCGCCGTATGCGCGGCGAACTGCCCGCAGACTTTTTTGCAAAGGCCGATGACTATATTCAGCAGTGCCAGGACGATGCGCAGAAAATCGCCTCGCGCAAGGCGAGCCAGAATGCACTGAACGCCTACGGTCCGCTGCTGCCTGAATTCCTCGGTGGTTCCGCCGACCTGGCTGGCTCCAACCTCACCATCTGGTCCGGCTCCAAGGGCGTCAGTGCCGAAGATGCCTCCGGCAACTACGTCTACTACGGCGTGCGTGAGTTCGGCATGAGCGCCATGATGAACGGCATCGCCCTGCACGGCGGTTTCGTCCCCTATGGCGCCACTTTCCTGATGTTTATGGAATACGCCCGCAACGCCGTGCGCATGGCCGCACTGATGAAGCAGCGCGTGATCTTTGTCTACACCCACGACTCCATTGGCCTTGGTGAAGATGGACCCACTCATCAGCCGGTTGAGCAGCTGAGTGCTTTGCGCTCTACCCCCAATCTACACACCTGGCGCCCCTGCGATGCCACCGAATCCGCAGTGAGCTGGAAAATGGCTATCGCACGTAAAAATGGCCCCAGCACCCTGGTGTTCAGCCGTCAGGGCCTGGCGCCGCAACCGCGCAATGCCGCACAGCTGGCCCAGGTAGAGAAGGGCGGCTATGTACTGTCCGACTGCGACGGCACCCCGGAAGCGATCATTATCGCCACCGGCTCTGAGGTGGAGCTGGCCATGGCCGCCCAAGAAAAGCTCGCGGGCAAGAAGGTGCGTGTGGTCTCCATGCCCTGCGCCGAAGCCTTTATGGAGCAGGACGAGTCCTACCGCGAATCGGTACTACCCTCCGCCGTGCGCGCACGCGTGGCCGTAGAGGCCAGCCACCAGGATTACTGGTATAAGTTCGTCGGCTTTGACGGCGCCATTATCGGCATGAGCAGCTTCGGTGAGTCCGCCCCCGGCGGCGAGCTGATGCACCACTTCGGTTTCACCGTGGAAAATGTGGTGGAAACCGTCGAGAAAGTGCTGAACTAATTTCAGCACTCTAGCCGGGCGCCCCTTGCACACAATATCGCGAGGGGCGTCTCGGCTACGCCTTCAATTCCTATCCGGCATGTACCGCTATGACCACCCGACTCGCCATTAATGGCTATGGCCGTATCGGCCGCTCCGTTCTGCGCGCTCTGTACGAATCCGGCGCCCGCGATACCCTACAGATTGTCGCCATCAACGAGCTGGCAGACTGCGCTACCATCGGCCACCTTACCAAGTACGATTCGGTACACGGTCGCTTCGCCGGTGATGTCTCAGTGAAATATGACACACTAACAGTTAATGGCGATTCCATCGCAGTTACGCATTTCGAGCGTTTGGAAGACCTGAATTGGCGCGAAGAAAATGTCGATATTGTGCTGGAATGCACCGGTAGTTTTAAAGAGCGGCGCTGTGCCGAACTGCACCTGGCCGCAGGGGCAAAAAAAATTTTATTCTCCCAGCCCGCCAGCCGCGATGTGGATGCCACCATTGTTTATGGGGTTAACGATCACACCCTGAACGGCAATGAAACTATTATTTCTGCCGCCTCCTGCACCACCAATTGCAGCGTGCCGGTAATCGCAGCGCTCGACAAGGCGTTTGGTATAGAAGCGGGCGTGCTGACCACCATCCACTCCGCCATGAACGATCAGCCGGTAAGCGATGCCTATCACCACACCGATTTAAGAAAAACACGCTCCGCCGTTACCTCAATTATTCCCGTCGACACCGCACTCGCCCGCGGCATCGAGCGCATATTGCCGCACTTATTTGGAAAGTTCGAAGCCCAGGCTATGCGCGTACCCACTGTTAATGTCTCCGCTATTGATCTATCGGTTCAATTACAAAAAGACGTAAGTCAAAGTGAGATCAACGCTTTACTAAAATCCGCAGCTGCGACCGAGTTTAAAGGCGTACTCGGCTTCACCGAAGAACCCCTCGCCTCCTGCGACTTTAATCACGACCCGCGCTCGGGAATTATTGATGCCAGTCAGACACGGGTTGCCGGCGGAAAATTAGTAAAGATATTGATTTGGTTTGATAATGAGTGGGGGTTTGCGAATCGGATGTTGGATGTGGCCAGAGAATTAACCCAAAAGAATACCTCCCATTAAAGCTAAACAAGCCATTTACTTCTAGCAGTAAAATACCGATTTTGCGTTAATAGGAAAATCGACACCTAATAAATATCAGTTCCAAGTATAGAGCTCATCAACTTAGCATGCTCAGGATAAGGACAAGAAAGGCGGTAAATCCTTACCGCCCTATAAGCCAATTGCAAAAATACAGTTCTTCTATTTGATTATGGAACTCTAATTTATTGGTCGACAGGCAATGGTACGGGCCTTTCACTAACTTTATACATGAATGAATTATATATATGCCCACCAACGAATATTTTATTCGTTAAATCAGATAAACCAGGAATTTCATCACGTCTTTCATTTGAGAAAAATTTCAACTCCTTTCTAATCCAGAACAACTGCTCCTCTTCTGATACCTGAGAAAGGTTCCACTCTCGCTCACTACCAAGTGAGCAATCTGCATTGGATTGGGGATCCCAGTCACTAGGCATACAGCTGTCGCCATTCATTCTCCGGTAAAATCTAATAATCAAATTTCCATCATCAGATAGCTTCCAAAGCCCCGAATAAATATCAAGTTCATCACTAACTAACTCTCCATCAGAATCCCAATCAAAAATAGTTATTCTTTTTACTGTACCGTCAGAATTCACCTCAAACCAAGAGTAATCTAATGGTTGAGCAAAGTACGAGCTAAATTTATAAATACCCTCTACTGTATTCTCTTTCCATGAATCCAGATCTTTAGCTAGTACAGTATCAAAATCTATTAGTCGTCCTTTCTCTGACTCTTCTAGAACAAACGTTAAATTTTTTCCCTTATACATATAGTCTAGAAAAACATATGTGAATTTACTTCCTGCAGAGGTATCTATAATGATTTTTTTATCGTCTTCCAAGCGCCAAACCCCAGACATATTAGTGCTTGTCTTTCTTCCATCTCCCTCCACACCAGGAATAGATATATTGACCGTCCCACCAGTTTCAAACTCTCCCCTAAAGCTCATACCAAGAACTCTAACTGAAAGCCTGGGAGAAACCCCATCTACGGGATTTATGACTTCTCCAAGCATAGCTGGTGTCGGCATACTATATTCTTGTTCCAACTTAACTGACTCAGAAACTTTTATTATGCTTAAGGAGCGAATCGCAGTTTCTGCGTAAATATTGCTCTTTATCTCTGGATCAAGAATAATAGAATCAGGACTGACATCATATTCTTCAACTTGCAGAATAACTGATGAAATAGCATCACTGTCCATCATCCACACAAGATCGTTGATTACGATATGGCTTTCTACGGAGTAGGTTCCAAAAAAACTAACGTGCCTTATCAAATCTGCATCTTTAAACGTAATTCCATTATCATTTTTTGACCATGTAAAACTAGTATTATCAACTTCTCCATTAATTTCACCGGTTCCATCTGGTCGTAGAGTAAGCCTCACCTTCAAATATGGTAGATAATAGGTATCTACTATTTGCAAATTACTATTAGATAAATAGCCAAATAATTTTATATTCTCAATTAGACTTGACTGTGCCTTATCGAACAAATCAGCAAGCCTTTCTTTTGCATTATATACAGAAATAGATACTGCGGATTTATTGGCTGCTAACTCATATATATCACGATAAGCATTAGGGATAGAAAGACCGGAATCTTCCATTAAACTTTCATTACTACTATATAAACTAATGAAAGCAGCTATATCAAAAACTACGGAAGCATCAAGACCCCTTAAGGATAAAGTTAACTCTGAGTCTGACTTTATCTCCCCTGCATTTATGCTTTTTAGATGCGCGGAAAAAGCTGTAGAAATACTGGTAATATTTACCTCATTCTTTTCCTCCTGCACTAAGACTCCGTCTTCACCAGATTTCTCTAGCAAAGTTCTTACAGAGCCAAGTAGACTCACAAGTCTTATACTACTTTCGGCAGGAAAAATGGCTTCAGCTCTTACAAAGCTATCAATCTGAGATTCAGGGATATCTATATCGATAGAGTAATTCCCTAACGCATCTACCTCTCCATAAAATTCAGTATCAGCTACCTGTAACCTCACCTCAGCATGGGTAAAGCTCGTAGTTTCCACATATCCTTCAATCGTCAAGCTAACCGTTTTCTCGGGTAGCTCATTATTCTTGTCTTTATCATCGCTGCTACAAGCTGATAGAAGTAATAAGCAACCAATTATTAAAAAATTGGATAAGAATTTAGGGTACATCATTCTACTCATTCATACTGGATGGAATTCTGAGGGACGGGACTATAAAGAAACAAGCAGAGCCAGGCCAGAAAAATTAAGAGATGAAATTTTGAAATTACACTAACTAGCTGTCACACAATGCAAATAAATGCCTGAACATGACTTGTTGATAGTAATAGGATCAAGTTTAATCATTCTTATGGTTTGAAAAAATCTCCGGTAAAATCCTTTATCAAGAAAGGGTCGTCTACGACGATTTTTATATTAATCACGTAAAATGCATCTCATTTCATCTAGCCCTTCTTGCTTAATCTCTGAGTTTGACCGGCGATATTCATCCCCCAACTGGCGTAAACGTTCTTCGCGATTAACCTTACTTAAATCCCCCAACCTTTGCGCAGCATTATAAAAAGCCTCCCAGCTACCACTATCCAAATAAAGCTGCTTAAAGGCCGGCACTTGGGATTCATATTCGGCGGCTAGAGCCAGGGTGGCATTGTTGGTTTTTTCTATATAGTTTTGATAGCGCGCAGGATTGGGCCAGTTTCCAGATAGCTTTCTATAGCATTGACGTAATCGGGATAAAACCCGGGCTTTTTGTTCGCGCTTTAAATCATCTGGCTGTGAAGATTGATAGACTGTTTGTAATTGGCTGCGTGCGGCTGCCATCAATTGACGCACAGACAAGGTTTCTGCGCGGGCTTGAGCTGCGGAGCTGACCAGGCCCTGACTGCTGAGCCAGCCGGGTAGGGCAATTTCTGAGACGGCGGTGGCAAAGCTCTCGTTGAACTGGGTATCACCGGAGATATAAACCCTTCTATGGGCCAGCTCATGAAATAAAAGACCGGCTAGGCGTTCCTGAGGCCAATTAACAAAACTGGATAATATTGGGTCGTTAAACCAACCGAGGGTGCTGTAAGCGGGCACCGCGCCCAAATATACATCATAGCCCTGTCCGCGCAGTTGATTCGCTTTTGCCTCTGCCGCAGACTTGCGAAAATAACCTCGGTAGCTGGCGCAGCCGGCGATAGGGTAACACCAGCGCTTAGGCTCAAGGGAAAACTCCGGCGCTGCCAGGACATTCCAAATCGGGTAGGTGTCATCTAACTGTACATAAGCGTTATAGGCATCACCTACCGGCAGTTGCAAAACTTCAGCTGCATAGGCACGAATCTGCAATACCAGTTGTAGCTGCTGTTGTAATTGCTCACTGGTACCCGGTTCATTAATGACTTTTTCTATCGGCTGACGCCCAGACAAAATACGCCACTGGCCGGCAGCTGCTTGGGCGTAATAACCGACGGTTTCACAGCCCGCCAAATACAGTGGGATGATAAGCAGCCATAAGCGCAAATTAAGCCATTTTTTTGGCAGGCCCGTGATAAGCAATCTGCTATACACTTCCTTTCCTATTGTCATTTTAATGTGATCTGGCCAGGGCCTTTTCTTCCCCTTCAATAGCCTCTAAGGGTTATAGCATGATGCCAGTTAGCGCGGTTCTGACAGTATTTGCCCTGGCTTTCGCCGCCATTGCATGGCTGCGATTAGTGAAAGTGTGCTTTGACGACAGCACTATAGCTGGATTCCTCGCTCTTTTTATACCTCCCTTGGCACTCATGCTGCTTCTCCCTCGCTGGCGCCAGGAGCAGGAGTTATATCTACTATGGGGCGCAGCACTTGCCTGCCTGCTATTAAGTTTTGTGCTGCACTGATGAAAAAACTCCCTATGCTCTAAAGTGCATATATGAACCTAGCTAACTCTATCAAGTAAAATACTGGTCAGTCGCAGTACTGCACCTTCTCCTTTAGGAAAAGTAGCCCCCTAAGAACACCTGCACTTGGTATCAGCTTATATACGCCCAGCTAAAGACCTCCGATCCTTCTCTTCTCCAGTAACTCAAGCCCAGTTGATTTAGGTCAAGAGGTTTGTAGCACTACTCCATACACTGCATAACTGAAGCATTGGCGTACTGGAGAGAAAGATGGATGCCTTAATTGATCTATTTACCAGCTTTTCCGGCTTGCTCAGTCTGGCCGTAATCGGGTTTATATTCCTGATGGCATTCTATTTTTATCGACTGGTTAGCAACAATGTGGAAAAAGCAGTAGCGGAGCAGGAAAAGAAAGAGCGCGCTGCAGCCACCCGTGTCAATAAAACGGCGGCTGCATCTCGCTAATACCTGGGGTCTCAGGGTAGTACCATTGCCGCAAGTTTTTTGCGGCGCAGGCGGTTATTTTAAGAAACAGGAGTTTCGGATCTTAATCGCTAATTTCCTCAGCTGACCGTTTGGTTTTTGTTGCGATGGGGGCTTGCCAGTAGTGGCGCAAAAACCAATATCGTTCGGCTTTTTATTGCATGGAACGCAGACTGTCTATCCACAACCAGCTCTGTTTGAGAGCACGGCGTTGGATTTTGGTTAGGGCAGGTAAAACAACAGGGCGACTGCCCCGGCTGCGAAAGCAGTCGGGGCATTTTATTGCGCAAGCAAAATGTTGATTTGAAAAACTACTTCGAGCCGTTTAACTGATGGCGGAAATGTAATTTTTAAAAATCCGCAAATCAAGACTGCTCGGCTTGCTCTTTCGACCGGCGCGATGTAATCCAGCGACCAAACAAGATTCCCACCTCAAACAGCAACCACATGGGTACGGCCAGTAGGGATTGGGAGATAACATCCGGTGGGGTGAGCAACATACCGATTAGGAAGCAGCCCACAATCACATAGGGACGTTTACTCCCCAGGGTTTTGGCATCCACTGCGCCACTCCAAATCAATAACACCGTGGCGATAGGGATCTCGAAAGCGAAGCCGAAGGCAAAAAATAACTTCAATACCAAATCCAGATAGCTGCGCATATCCGGCATAACTTTGATATCTGCGTGGGCCGAGCCAACAAAGAAATCAAATAAAATAGGAAACACTACAAAATAGGCAAAGGCCACACCGGCGTAAAACAAAAATACGCTGGTGACCAAGATTGGAATCGCAATACGTTTTTCATTTTTATAAAGACCGGGAGCTATAAAAGCCCAGGCCTGATAGAGCACAAAGGGAATGGCGATGAAAAACGATACAATAAAGGTGGTCTTAAATGGCGTAAGAAAGGTGGAGGTCACCTCTGTGGCAATCATGCCTGCATCGCCGACCAAACGTTCCTGTAGCGGATTGGCAATAAAGTTGTAGATATCCGAGGCAAAGGGTACCAGGCAGGCGAACAAAACCACTACAACCAGTAAAGTGCGCAGCAGCCGATCCCGCAGCTCGATCAAGTGATCGATAAAGGGCTGATGGCTGTCTTGTGATTGATCGCTCATGGTTGCTTGTCTTTTTCCTGTTGCGATTCTTTTTCTAGGTCTTTAGGCGTATTTTCCGGGTGCTCCGGATTCAGTTCGGGATCACCTAAATCGTGCCAGTGCTCCGGGTATTCCGGGTCCTGCAACTCTTCAACGGTTTCATCCTGCTCCGGTAAATAGTCTTCTTTTTCCGCGCGCGGATGTTCGGGCTCCTGGGGCACTTTGGCTGGAGCTTTTTCCTTAGGTTTGGCCGACTCGCTGGGCTGTGGCTCCTCCTGCTGCTGCAGGGATTCATTCACCTCGCGGTTAGCCTCACTAAAGGTACGCTCCATTTCCCGGCGACTCTCTTCGATCTCCTTGAGGATGCGCTCATTGTGCAGTTCTCGGCGGATATCGTCGGCACCGACTTCCCGTTCCAGTTCCTCACGCGCACCTTGCAAGGTTCGCTTCAGGCCAGACCACCAGCGCGCTGTCGTGCGGATGGCATCGGGCAGGCGCTCCGGGCCCACCACAAGCAGTGCCACTACCGCGACCAGTAGTAGTTCAAAAAAGCCAATATCAAACACGGGGCATTACTCGCGTTAACAGTGCCGAATTATTTGTCCTGGGACTGCTTGTCTTTTTCTTTCGAGGTGCTGCCCTGTTGCGGCTTTTCTTCCTCATCGTGCTGAAGACGCTCAGGGTCTTTGTCTTTATCTTTGTCCTCATCCTTATCATCGTCCTTCACCGCTTTGCGGAAGCCTTTCAGTGCACCGCCCAGATCACCACCGAGGTTTTTCAAGCGCTTGGTTCCGAAAAGCAGCAGGACAATGACCAAGATAATCAACAGCTGCCAGATGCTAATTCCACCGAATCCCATAATTGTCTCCATGTCATTTAATACGGCAGCCGATTTGCATTGCCATTGGCCACCATGGGTAAAACCACAACTTATCAGAGGACTGTTACGCCAGTCCTTCCAACTGAATTCTTATCCCTCTTTACTGCGGGATGCCTTTTCCTCCAGGCCAGAGAGCCCAAAGCGCCGACCCAGTTCACGCACTACATCCTGGGAGTCCGCTCCCAGGTGCGAAAGCATCACTAATGAGTGAAACCAGAGATCCGCCGTCTCGGCGATCATATCCCGGTTGTCGCCACTGGCCTGCGCATCTTTGGCGGCGAGAATTGTTTCGGTGGCTTCTTCGCCCACCTTTTCCAGTATTTTGTTGAGCCCCTTCCTATGCAGGCTAGCCACATAGGATTTATCGGCATCCTCTGCGCACTTGCGGCTCTCTAGTACCGCATCGAGTTGTTGCAGCAGATCACTCATTTCCGGGCTCACTTGTAGATGGCTTTGGGGTCTTGCAATACCGGTTGGCTAACGCGCCATTCACCGTCCTGCAAGAGGTTGTAAAAACAGCTGCTACGGCCCGTATGGCAAGCAATTCCGCCCTCTTGCTCAACCATTAACAGCACGGTGTCACCGTCACAGTCGAGGCGAATCTCGCGTATTTTCTGTAGGAAGCCGGATGACTCCCCTTTGCGCCACAGGCCCTTGCGCGAACGCGACCAGTAGACCGCATAGCCCTCGCTAGCGGTCAGTGCCAGAGACTCGCGATTCATCCACGCCATCATCAGCACGCGACCGCTTTTAAAATCCTGGGCAATGGCGGGTACCAGGCCATCGCTGTTCCAGCTGACCTGATCAATAAAGCCGCTTGTTGGCACAGCTTGAGTCAATGTCTCTTCCATCAGAATTCCAAGTGTAGGCCGGCGCGACGCCGGCAAAATACTGCCGCCAGTGTCATTAGGGCCAGAGCAGTAAAATCAGGGCTGCGATGCCCAATACCCAACCAGAGGGTGGCAACTGCTCCAGCCACTGCGGCCGGCTTAAGGCCAGGGCGCCTACAGCGAGCAGCACACCGCCGAGCCGACGCAAATACTGCCAGCGCCCACGGCGCTGACTGCTCGCCAGTTTTTCACCGATATTTTCCAGTTGTGGCGCCAATTCCCGCGACTGCTCAAGGGCTGAATAGACCAATTGCGGCATCTGTGGAAACTTCTCCAGCCACTCGGGACCGTAGCGCTTGATCTCGCCCACCAGTGTTTTGGGGTGGATGCGTTCACGCATCCAACGCTCCAAAAATGGATGAGCAGTCTTCCACAGATCCAATTCCGGATAAAGCTGGCGTCCCAAACCCTCTATATTCAACAGGGTCTTCTGCAATAACACCAATTGTGGCTGCACCGCCATATCGAAGCGTCGCGCAGTCTGGAACAGGCTGATCAATACCCGCGCAAAGGAAATCTCCCCCAGCGGTTTCTCAAAAATCGGCTCGCACACGGCGCGAATTGCCGCCTCGAAGGCATTCACAGGGGTATCCGCACGAACCCAGCCACTCTGTACGTGCAGCTCCGCCACCATGCGGTAATCGCGCCGGAACATGGCGAGCAGGTTGCGCGCCAGGTAGTACTGATCTTCTCGCGACAAGCTGCCGACAATGGCAGTGTCGATGGCAATATACTGCGGGCGCTGCGGGTGTTCCCGGGAGACAAAAATATTGCCCGGGTGCATATCCGCGTGGAAAAAGTTGTATTCAAAAACCTGCTTAAAGAAGATCTCCACGCCGCGCTCGGCCAACAGCGGCATATTGGTATCCTGCTCGCGCAGCTGCGCTAAATCAGTGACAGGAATACCATTGATACGCTCCAGCACCAGCACGTTTTCGCGGGTGTAATCCCAGTAAACTTGGGGGATATATAGCAGTGGGGAATCAGTGAAATTACGCCGCAACTGGGTGCCGTTGGCCGCCTCGCGGGTTAAATCCAACTCGCCCTCGATGGTATGACGGTAGTCTTCCACCACTTCCACCGGGCGCAGACGCCGGCCCTCTGGCACGAAGCGTTCGATAGCCCGGGCAATCACCCGCAACAGGCGCAAATCTTCCTGAATCACTTCGCCGATGCCCGGGCGCAACACCTTGACCACGACTGACTCGCCGCTGTTAAGCACGGCGGCGTGAACCTGTGCCACCGAAGCTGCCGCTAAGGGCTCGTGCTCAAAGCTGGCAAAGACTTCATCGACACTAGCGCCAAGGGCTTCCTCAATCAGTGCGCGACACTGATCACTGGGGAAGGGCGGTACTTTGTCCTGTAGGTAGTCGAGCTGCTCAACCACATCCGGCGGCAACAAATCCGGGCGGGTGGAGAGCAGCTGACCGAATTTAACGAAGATCGGTCCCAGCTCTTCCAGGGCGCGGCGCAGTCGCTCGCCGCGCTCCATCTTTGGTTGCGGCAACAGTTTGAGTGGAGCCAGTAATCCGCGCAGCCACAGGGGGCGGCGTTCGGCCGGTAATAACAGATCTAAGCGATGGCGCAGGAAAACCCGCGCGATGGTAACAGTACGGGATATAGGCAAGACTACTCGGCCCCCCCGCGGGAAAACTGTTCCTGCAGCAGGCGCACCCGCGCCTCCAGGCGCTCGGTGGCCAGGGACAACTCGGCGAGGTCATCCGCGAAAGCTTCAAATTGTGCCTGTGGTGGCGTCAACTGCCATTCCTCACTGATCGTCTCTGCGGCCGCAACCGGCGCGCGACTAAGGCTGGCACTTAACCAGCTACTAGCACTGCGCAGCACATTGCCGATGGAGTGGGCGGGAATATCGCCAAACACTTGCGCAAGTGGTGCCTCCCAATCGATATCCAGATCGCTCATGATCCACTGCAACTCGGCCAGTAGAGCACTAGAGCCGCTGATAGAGACACCCAGTGCCGCAGGCGTGGCATCGGGGTCCTTTAGTAATCGCACCAGGGAAATAGCCGAGCCACTGATGGTGGTCGTTACATCTCCCTCCCAGTGCTGGCGCACGCACACCTGATCGCCCTTAATACATAGGCAGCATTGCAACTTTGGAGCCGTCAGGTCGAGCGCCATGGTTTTGCCGTCCAACTCCTGCAGGCGTGCTCGGGTCGCGGGATCGTATTGCAAGGCAGTATTAATAGCGGTTTCCAGCGCGGCGTCAAAACCCGCGCGATAGGTGGGATCGCTCATGGTGGTTATTGGCCTCGTGCCATCACTTGGGGGTCAATCACGACGGGCACCTCTCAGGGCTTGATACCACGGTGCAACGCCACAATGCCACCGGTCATATTGTGAAATTCACAATCGACAAATCCAGCATCCACCATCATCTGCTTGAGCGTTTCCTGATCCGGGTGCATACGGATGCTCTCCGCCAGATAGCGGTAACTCTCCGCGTCGTTGGCCACCAATTTCCCCATAAATGGCAGCAGGCGGAACGAGTAGTGATCGTAGACTTTTTCCAGCAGTTTCGATTCCGGCTTGGAGAACTCCAGTACCAGTAAGCGCCCACCGGGTTTCAGTACCCGCAACATGGAGCGCAGCGCCAAGTCTTTATCGGTGACATTGCGCAGACCAAAAGCGATGGTAATACAGTCGAAGGTGTTGTCCGGAAAGGGCAGGTACTGGGCGTCCGCCTGTACCGGCACTACGTTGCCGGCAATGCCACGATCGAGCAGGCGGTCGCGGCCGACCCTAAGCATCGATTCATTAATATCTGCCAACACCACCTGACCGCTGGCGCCCACAATACGCGAGAAACGCGCGGTGAGATCACCGGTGCCCCCGGCGATATCCAGAATTTTCTGTCCCGGCCGCGCACCGGACAATTCGATGGTGAAACGCTTCCAGAGGCGGTGAATACCCCCGGACATCAAGTCGTTCATTACGTCGTAACGCGCCGCCACTGAGTGGAACACTTCCGCCACACGACCGGCCTTTTCCTCCACCGGGACCTCTTGGTAGCCGAAGTGGGTGGTCTTGCGATCCTTCATGCTGTGCTGCCTGCTGAGCCAAATTCAGTGCGCCATTGTACATCGACCAAGCCGGCGGAACAGTGCCCATGATTCGCCCAGTGGCAACTCACTAAAATTAAATCACACGAGAGAAAATACTGAGTCCAGGGCCAATTCATGGATTACCGACTCGACAGCGACATGCCCGCTGCACTGAGTCTGCGCACTGCGGCTCACGCAGAAATACGCGCCGCCTGTGATAATGCCCGGCTTCTGCCAGGTGAACATGCCGTTCATGAGCTACGTAAACACTGCAAAAAACTGCGTGCTCTACTGCGACTGATTTTTCCGAAAGAAAATTCACTCCTCCAACTCGAGAACGATCGCTACCGGAAATTAGCGCGATCCCTATCTGCGGGCCGCGATCTTGTCTCCATTCGCACCGCGCTACTTACCCTAGCTCCCCCCAACCACTTTGAAAAAATGCATAGAGTGCTGCACCAATTACAGCGGTCGCTGCGAGATGAGGAGAGCCTTATTCGGGTCGAAGGGTTACTGCATGAGGCACAAAAGAGAATTGAGTGTTGGCCCCTGCAAAATATTGATTGGAGAGATATCGACGTAGGATATTTACGCGGCTACCAGCGCGCGCACAAAACCTGGCTAGAAACACGCGAAGGAGATAACGCCCATAAACTGCATCAATTGCGTAAAAGGGTAAAAGATCACTGGTACCACTGTCGCCTACTCAGAGAGAGGCACCCCCAATCTGTAGCGCTGCGCTGTGAACCGCTCAAACAACTCGCGCAATTACTAGGGGACTGGCGTGATCTATACCTACTGTGTCGCTTTGCCATCACGGTGGGAGAGCCATTAGGGGAAGAGTTAATCAAGCTATTGGAGATGGGGGACTGGCACAAGATGCGACTGCGCAGGAAAATAGAAGACGGTTGCGCCATTTTCTTTGCCCACAAAACACTTGTGATCTAAGTGATGCTGGCACAGAGGGCGCTGAAACTACTCACCAAAAAACTAAAAAGGCGCAGGAGGGTTTCCCGCGCCTTAAGCTCGCCAACTTATTTGGCGCTCTGCTCCAGCAGGCCGCCGGCGCGGGCCATCACATGGAACAGATAGTTCTGCTCATTGGTGCCGCTTACTAGGTGCGCACCGGGACCGCGGGCCCAGACCCCCACGTCTTCGCCGCCGTGGGTTTCTCCAGAAAGAGGAACAAGGACTTCCTGGTGGAAGCCGGGAGCGGTGGTGTCCACATCGGTAAGATCCTGACGCCCTTGAATAATGTCATGATCGTAACGGTCATCAGCATCGGTATTGTCGCCGTAATGTGCAAAACCGCGACCATTGGCATAGTTCAGCGTAGTGTAAGGCAAGCCGGTTTTATCCAGCTTGGGCATCTCTTCAGCCACACCGGTCTTGTCATTTTTAACTACCTTACCGAGGATTGGGTTGCCACGGGTAGTCCCACCGGCAATGGTCATCACGTGACTGTGGTCCGCGGTAACAACGATTAGAGTATCCTCGGCACTGGTGTTATCCAGGGCTACCTGCACCGCCTTGGCAAACTCTTCCGCATCGCTGAGAGCATTGTAGGCATTGTTGGCGTGGTGACCGTGGTCGATACGCCCGGACTCCACCATCAGGAAGTAACCCTTATCGTTTTGCTGGAGCATCTCGATGCCCTTGGCAGTCATCTCACTCAGGGAAGGCTCGCCGCCAACATCGTTGCCACGATCGGCCTCATAGCGCATATGAGAGGAGTTAAATAACGCCAATAGCTTATCGGTGTTAGTCACATCCAGCTGGTCAAACCCGGCTTTGTCTTCCATGTAGTACGCGGTGGTTACGCCATCGTTATAACGAGTTTTCCACGCTTCAATCAGATTGCGCCCATCGGTGCGCTTACCAGTCTTGCCTTCCGCATCGGTGAAGTCCGCTGGCAGGAAATTGCGGCGTCCGCCGCCCATTACCACGTCGATACCATCACCGGCCTCCAATTCAACCAGGTGGGTGGCGATATCGCGACAGCCGTCTGGAGCAGTGTATTCCCACTCGCGCTCGGGCACCTTGGCAAAGGTGGCTGCGGGTGTGGCGTGGGTGATACGCGCGGTGCTGATAATACCGGTGCTCTTACCCAGTTCCTCGGCCAGTTCCAGGGAGGTGGTCAGGGGGCGCTCGAGGCTGGCGGCGCAGTCACCGCGAGCGACATCTTCGGCCACACTCAGGATACCGGCCTTGGTTTTCACTCCGGTAACCAGAGCGGTCATGGTGCCAGCGGAATCCGGGGTCTGCTGGTTGGTGTTGTAAGTTTTTACCAAGCCGGCAAAGGGCATTTTTTCGAAGCTCAGCTGGTATTCCTCGCCGTCGAGGCCCAGTTTTTGGCCGGCGAAGATACGCGCGGCGGTGACGGTGGAGATACCCATGCCATCGCCTACAAACAAAATAATGTTTTTCGCGGCACCGGGCGTATTGTTGATCTTCTCTGCGCTCGCCGCAGCTACCGCTTTCTGGCCATCTTCGAACCAGCTGCTTTCACTTTGGGTTGAGGAAAGGCCTAAGTAATTCTGCTGCTGCGGTGTTTCAGTAGCATCCGGCACTTCGGCAACATTGTTGGAGCTGGAGTTATCATCGCTACAGGCACTGGCCAGTACGGCAACGGTAAAGGCCAGCAGGGTCTTTTTAAACTGTTTCATGGTCAATACCCCCAATTATTCTTCTGACAGCGACAGATCGGCCGCGGCAGTCATTATGTGGAAAACCGCGTTCTGTTCCAGATGTCCCTGCACTTTTTCGGCACCGGCGCCGATCGCGTGCAGACTAATATCCTCACCGCCGTGGCTTTCGCCCCCCAGAGCAACCAGGGATTCCTGGTGGAAGCCAGGCATCTCGGTATCCACATGCGTCAAATCATGGCGACCGGCGGCGATATCGTAGTCATCGCGCTTGTCTGCATCAGTTTCAGTACCCAAATCGGCAAAGCCACGACCATTGGTGTAGGTCAAGGTGGTGTAAGGCTTATTGTCCTCGGCCAGAGAGACGGCCTCATTCGGCGCGCCACTGTCATCGTTGCCGATCACCTTACCCAGGATAGGATTACCCCTGGTGGGATAGCCCGCCATATTCATTACGTGGCTGTGGTCAGCAGTCACCAGGATCAGAGTTTCTTCCAGATTCACTTTTTGTAGCGCTGCCTTGACCGCGTCAGATAACTCGATCGCTTCATTCAGCGCGTTATAGGCATTGCCGGAATGGTGAGCGTGATCGACTCGGCCGGATTCCACCATCAGGAAGAAGCCGTCTTCATCTTTTTGCAGCATATCGATAGCGGTGGTGGTCATCTCGACGATACTGGGCTCTTCGCTGTTCTTGGCGATGCGGTCGGCATCGTAGCTCATGTGATCTTCGGTAAAGAGCCCCAGCAGCTTATCTGTTTTAGCGATGTCCACTGCCGACAGTTCGAAACCATTTTCGACGTAAACCGCATTCTGCTCACCGTCATAGCGCAGCAGCCATTCACCCGTTAGGTTGCGCTCGTCCTCACGCAAGCCACCCTCGGCCACCGGTGTAAAGTAGTTGCGGCCACCACCGAGCATGACTTCCATGCCATCGCCGATGTTCATTTCCACCATTTGTGTGGCGATATCGGTACAGCCCTCATCGGCTGCGTGTTCCCATTTGCGGCTGGCGCTGTGGGCATAAGTGGCTGCCGGAGTAGCGTGGGTGAGGCGTGCGGTAGAGACAATGCCGGTAGCCTTGCCGCGGCTTTCCATCATCTCGAGGAAGCTGTTCAAACCCAGCTCCTTACTCGTAGCACAGTCAGCCACCAGGCCCTTGCCATCCACATTGATCATACCAGCGCGAGTTTTCACCCCGGTCATCATCGCGGTCATGGTGCCGGCGGAGTCGGGGGTCTGCTGGTTAGTGTTGTAGGTTTTGATCAGGGCACTGTGAGGGAAATCCTCAAAAGAAAGACTGTTCTCTTCACCGGGTTCACCGCGACGCTGGCCCTCGAAGATACGGGCTGCGGTCAGGGTGGAAATCCCCATGCCATCGCCAACAAATAGGATGACGTTTTTGGCAGTTTTGGCTTCACGGGTAAGAGAAACGCGTTCTTCCAGGCGGTCGGACGCCTCAGTAAACCATTCACTCTTAGTTTGGTAATCGGGCAGGCTCGCGGCGGAAACCGCGGAAGCGAGAGGAATCAAACAAAAGGCGCTGAGTGCGCGGGCAAGTTTTTTTGCCACGGTGGGCCTCCGGAACTCGTGAATTTGGCGAGCATTAGAGTCCGGAAACATGACAAAAGAATTACGCGCCGATTAACATCTCGTTTTCTTTGTCATAAAGATTTGTACGCTTGTTACAACTGCAAAAAGACAGCCACATAATTGTTACAGTATTGCGAAATAATGCGGGAAATTATTGTTTTTCCTCACTTTTTTAATACTTTGGGAGGGAAGGAAAGTGCGCCACTGAAGGGCGCACTTGGCAACTAACCAATAAATTTCACCACACTTTCATCCGGGTCGCGCCCCTTGCCCGCCGCGCGTAAGCGCTCCAGGTAGGCCTCCCAGTTGGCCGTGTGCTTTTCGGCCAGTTCACGCAGGTATTCCCAGGTGTAAATGCCGGTGTCGTGGCCGTCATCAAAATCGATTTTCAGACCGTAACGACCGGCGGCTTCGACCCTGTCGATACCCACATGGATTTTTCCATCCACCAGCAGTGCGGGGCTATTGCCGTGGCCGCGCACTTCAGCGCTGGGGGAATAGACACGCAGATACTCTGCCGGTAGGCTGAACTCGCCATCGGCAAACAGCAGCTGCAGAGTTTTCTCTGCGCGATTTAATCGTATTTTTTGCGGTTTCATTTACAGGATAAAACGCGAAAGGTCCTCGTTTTGGCTCAGCTCACCCAGGTGGCTGTCCACATAAGTCGCATCCACTTTGAGAGACTTGTCGCCGTCGCCGGCATCGAAGGAAACCTCCTCCAGCAGGCGCTCCAGCACCGTGTGCAAACGGCGTGCGCCGATATTCTCTGTGCGTTCATTCACTTCGTAAGCCACTTCAGCGATACGGCGAATGCCGTCTTCGGTGAATTGCAGTTCCAGACCCTCTGTCGCCAGCAAAGCCTTCTGCTGTTCGGTCAGAGACGCGGAGGGTTCGGTGAGAATACGCTCAAAGTCAGCGGAAGTCAGCGAGCTCAGCTCCACGCGAATCGGCATACGCCCCTGCAGCTCGGGAATCAGGTCCGAGGGCTTGGACAGGTGGAAGGCACCGGAGGCGATAAACAGAATATGGTCTGTCTTGATCATGCCGTACTTGGTGTTGACGGTGCTGCCTTCGATCAGTGGCAACAGGTCGCGCTGCACCCCTTCACGGGAGACATCGGCACCGCCGCTCTCCTGACGCTTGGCCACCTTGTCGATTTCGTCGATAAAAACGATACCGTTTTGTTCGGCAGCGCGAATCGCACGGGTTTTGATATCTTCATCGTTCACCAGCTTGGCGGCTTCCTCATCGGTAAGCTGTTTCAACGCCTGCTTGACTGGCAGCTTGCGCTTGCGGGTCTTGCCCTGGGACATATTCGAGAACATGCCCTGCAGCTGGTTGGTCATTTCCTCCATACCCGGAGGGGCCATAATCTCCACACCCATAGGCGCGGCGGCCATATCAATTTCCACTTCCTTACTATCCAAGTCGCCCTCGCGCAGCTTCTTGCGGAACAGCTGGCGGGTGCTGGAATCCTTGTCGTTGGGCTCAGCCGAACGCGCAGGTGGCAGCAGGGCGTCGAGAATGCGTTCCTCGGCCGCATCCATAGCGCGCTGTTGCACGCCAGCCATAGCCAGTTCGCGCTCCTGCTTCACTGCCATCTCGACAAGATCACGCACGATAGATTCTACATCGCGACCCACATAGCCCACTTCGGTGAACTTAGTCGCTTCGACCTTAATGAAAGGCGCATTGGCAAGCTTTGCCAGACGGCGCGCGATTTCGGTTTTACCCACACCGGTGGGGCCGATCATCAGAATATTCTTCGGGGTAATTTCGGCGCGAAGATCCTCGCTCACCTGCATACGGCGCCAGCGGTTGCGCAGCGCAATCGCTACCGCGCGTTTGGCATCCTGCTGGCCAACAATGTGGCGATCGAGTTCATGGACGATTTCACGGGGGGTCATCTGGGACATACAAATTCCTGCAAAACGGTTGTGCGGGCCAGGTTGCAGCCCGCTGGACTCAGGCGCTTTTTCTGAGAGCGCCCGGTCAGTAAGTCAATTCTTCGATAGTGTTGTTGTGGTTGGTGTAGACGCAGATATCACCGGCAATTTTCAAGCCCTGCTCAACGATGGAGCGCGCATCCATATCGGTATTGTCGAGCAGCGCGCGCGCCGCCGACTGGGCAAAGGGGCCGCCGGAACCGATAGCAATCAGGTCATCTTCCGGCTGAATCACATCGCCGTTGCCGGTCACAATCAAACTAGCGCTGTCATCTGCCACCGCTAATAGAGCTTCCAGGCGACGCAGTGCGCGGTCTGTGCGCCAGTCTTTGGCCAGCTCCACCGCAGCGCGGGTCAGCTGGCCACCGTGGGCTTCCAGCTTGGCTTCAAAACGCTCAAACAGGGTGAAGGCATCGGCGGTGCCACCGGCAAAACCGGCGATAACCTTATCTTTGTAAAGTCGGCGCACCTTGCGGGCATTGCCTTTCATAATGGTGTTGCCCAGAGACACCTGGCCGTCGCCGCCAATCACAACTTTGCCGTTGCGGCGACAGGATAAAATGGTGGTTCCGCGATACTGTTCCAATGGAGACCTCTCGGATTACGCGTGTACTGTGGCTGTGCAAGGCCTGTTGCCTTACACGCCGGGAAAATTAGTCAGATTAGATAAGTGAGGACGGGACGCACCGATTTCAATAAGAGAAGGGCCAATTGCTATACTGAGAACCCGTCATCCATTGCGGATTCGCCTCTTGGCTCTGCTTCCCTCCCGCTACTTCAAGCCGCTTTTCACTCTGGTTATGACCTGCGTGATGTCGGGAGTAATCTCTGGGGCGATTACCTACTCCCACCAGGGATTTAGCGAAGGATTTCTGCCGATATGGGGCCGGGCCTGGTTACTGGCCTGGATAATTTCACTGGGATTACCGCCACTGATCAGACCGGTAATAAAAAGTCTGCTGGGCAAACTGGCGGCGCCAGACAAGGAATCCAGCGGTTGATTTAATTTGCAGGTCGCTTCAATACCAGCGGCATCAGGCGATGTTCTGCCAGAACCTGGCGGGCTTTGGCCATGCGCGAGCGGTTGTCGAAGGGGCCAACCAAGACCCGATGCCAGGTGCCGCGGCTATCACTGGCAGACTCCACTTTGACATCCAGATTGGCCAGGGTGAGCTGGGCGCGCAGGCGCTCGGCTTCCGCCGCCTCGCGGAAGGAGGCGGCCTGCAAGATATAAACCTGCGCTTTGACCTTATCAGCAGCCCCTTGTTTATTGGAGGAAGACTCCCCACGAATGGCTGGCTTGGCCACCTTGGGTGGCGGTACCGAAACTTCGTTTTCCTTGAGCATGGTATAGAAATCAAAGCGCGGTTCGGACGGCGCCTGCGCCTTCGGTTTGGTTGCCGGAGCTCTGTCACCAGCGGCACCTTTGCCATTGCCGGCCACACCGAACTGCAGCAGCAAGAACACCGCAAAGCCACCCACGGCATTGCCCAGTACAAACCACATCCATGCGGGTTTGCCCGAGGCACTTTTGCTGCGGCGTTTCGTGTTGCGACGGCTCATGGTGGAATTCTTCCCTGGATAGTCTACTCAGCGGGCAAATTGTACCGCCAATTTACACAAGGGCATTGCTCTCTCGCAAAATTCACGACAATTCCTGCGCATCCATGTCCACCGCCCAGCGCAAGCGGCGATTCTTATTGCTCTCGGCCCAGGCACATACCCGGGCCAGCAGGGGTTGTAACTGGGCGCGATTTTGTGCGGTCACCTGAACATAAAAACGGTAGCGACCAGATTTGCGCTCAAGCAGCGCCGGCACCGGACCCAGATATTGCAACTGAGGTGAGGGCGGTACTAGGGATTGCATAAATAGGCGTGCATTATGCAGAAATTCCTCGGCCCAGGCGGGCTCCTCACACTCAGCCCGCACCAGTGCCATAGCGTGGGTCGGGGGCAGCTGTGCCACCGCACGATCGCGCAACAGCTGGCGCGCAAAAGTCCCGTAGCCTTTTTCCAACAACATTTGCAGCAACGGGTGCTCCGGGAAGCGGCTCTGCACCAATACGCGGCCACTCAAGCTGCCGCGCCCGGCGCGCCCCGCCACCTGCTCCAGCAACTGGCCTGTGCGTTCGGGCGCGCGAAAATCGGCACTGAACAAGCCACCATCGGCATCCTGGATCACCACCAAGGTCACCCTCGGTAGATGGTGCCCCTTGGCCAGCATCTGAGTGCCCAGTAACAGACAGGGTTCGCCATCGCGGGCCGGCGCCAGCAAGCGATCGAGAGCTTGCTTACTAGTGGTGGTATCCCGGTCAACGCGAATTACCGGGTAATCGGAAAAGCGCCGCGCCAGTAACTCTTCGCTGCGCTCGGTGCCGCCTCCCAGGGCAGAGATTGAGCGGCTGTGGCACTGCGGACAAGTATCTACCAGGGGGCGGCGATAATCGCAGTGGTGACAACGCAGCTGGCGCTGGCGTCGGTGCATGGTGAGTTTACTGGAACAATGCGGACAGTCGGCAATCCAGCCGCAATCATCACAGTTGAGTGCCGGTGCAAAGCCGCGCCGGTTAATAAACACCAGCACTTGCTCTCCGCGAGCCAGGGTCTCGCCGATATGACGTAAAACCTGAGGCGAAAAACCCTCTTCCAGAGGCTCGCGTAGAGTCGGCACCACGTGGATCTGCGGCGGGCGCGCATCGCCGGCGCGCTGGCGCATGCGCAAATGTTGATAGCGACCATTAAGGGCGTTGTGCAAGGTTTCCAGGGAAGGCGTTGCAGAACCCAGCAGCACCGGCACATCACTGTTGCGCGCCAATACCACCGCCAGGTCACGGGCGGAATAGCGCACGCCATCCTGTTGCTTAAATGAAGCGTCGTGTTCCTCATCTACCAACACCACACCGAGTCTCGGCAGTGGCGTCATAATTGCCGAGCGGGTGCCAATAACGATATCCGCTTGGCCCTCAGAGGCGGCGAGCCACGATTGGGCGCGCTCGCCCTCGGCCAGCCCCGAGTGTAGGGCGGCGATACTGTGCTCGGGAAAGCGCGCGGCGATACGCCGCAAAGTCTGCGGAGTGAGACCGATTTCCGGCACCAACAACAAGGCCTGGCGCCCTTCGGCCAGAACCCGCTCCATTAACCGCAGGTAGACCTCGGTCTTGCCACTGCCAGTGGTGCCTTCTAACAAGGTGGCGGAAAAGCAACTGCAATCCACCGCTTCGAGTACCTGCTGCTGCTCACTATTAAGCTGCGGTGGCGGAGTGGCCTCCGCAGCCGGCATCGGCAGCGGCACCGTAGGACCCGAGACCCACTCCACCAGTTGGCGCTCCTGCAAGGCGCGAATCACCGCCGGAGTATGCCCCTGGGTTTTCAGGTAGGTGCGGCTCTGCTGACCGGCGCGCAGTAATTGTTGCAACAGGGCCTGCTGCTTGGGCGCCCGCGCCAGTGCAGATTCCGGTAGCCCCTTGCCGTCGGTAGTGAGTTGCAACCACTGCTCAGCCCAATGATCAGCAGGCTTGCCCTTGCGCAACGCGGCGGGCAGGGCGGCGGCGTAAACCTCTCCAACCGGGGCCTGGTAATAGTCGGCGATCCAGTTGAGAAGTTTGCGCGCGCCACTGTCGAACAGGGCTTTGCTATCGATCAGTTCCTGCGCCGGTTTCAGCTGTGCCTGCGGCGACTCCGGCACTATCTCCACCAACACGGCTACCAATTTGCGCCCAGCAAAGGGTACCCACAAGCGCTGGCCGGGTTTCAATTCAGCGGGATTGATGCCCTCCGGGGGCAGATAATCGAAGAGACGCCGCAGTGGCACTGGCACCGCCAACCGCAGGATAACTCCCTGTTGCACTGTCTTTGGTACCGTCTGCTGCACCCCGCCCCCAATAACCTCGGTAAAAGGCGCTAGTGTACTGGCTGTTACGACAAGGTACAGAGACTGCAAATTATACTTGCAAACTCTAAAATTCAGAGTACTCTATAAACTCACTCTAACATTTAGAGTTCTCTAAGTTAGCAAGGAAGACAGCCATGACCGATATGGAAAAACTCAAAGACAGCCTGGATTTTGTCAGCGATGCCGTGCGCAGCAACCAAATGGAGAACGGCATCCCATCACTCTATTTCTTGTGGGGACTACTAATTTTTATCGGATTCGCTTTGGCGGACCTGGCCCCGCAACTCACCGTGTATTACTTCCTGGTGGCGAGTACCGCCGGCGGACTGTTCAGCTGGTGGCTGGGCGAGCGAACAGCACGCCGCACTGGCATCAATAACAGTACCTTTGGTCGCAAGTATGGTTGGCACTGGCTGGTAACTGGGATCGGTTTCCTGTTGATATTGGCCACAATGATCGCCAAGCCCAACGCTGCTGGCCCGGAGCAATTTCTGCTTCTAGCCGGACTCTCCTATAGCCTCGCCGGTATCCACCTGATCCGCCCACTGCTCTATAGCGGTATATTGATGCTGGCCAGTTACCTGCTGATCATTTTGCTGACACCGCCCTACGCCTGGGTACTGAGCGGCCTGGCGATCGGCTGTGGACTTGTTTGGACCGGCCTGGTACAGCGGGCCAGGCAAACTAATGGAGCGGCGCAATGAAAGCCCTTGCGGACTTGGACCCGGTCCTCGAACACCGGGTACGCCTCGCGATTTGTGTGATGCTAGCGAAATACGAGGAAATCAGTTTCTCTCTCTTCAAGGAGCAGTTGCAGGTGACCGATGGCAACCTCGGCGCGCAGCTGCGCCGCTTGGAAGAGCAGGGCTATATTACTCTGCGCAAAGACTTTGTAGAGCGTAAACCCGTCACCTGGTATCACCTCACTGAGAGCGGGCGAGAGGCGCTGATCAAGCACCTGCAGGCTCTGCAGCAACTTATCGCCGCCGCGGAATAACACCATTGCCCGGCCTTGTATTTGGGCTTGAACCCCGGCGCTAATCTGATAGTATGCGCCGACTTTTTAATCAGCCTGGAACCAATCCGGTTCCTGCTCCAACGACGATGCCGTGCCCGGCAACAGATCGAGTGGCGGTTTCGGAAAGAGGCAATCATGAAAGCAGATATCCATCCTAACTACACCGACATCACCGCTACTTGCTCCTGCGGCAATGTTGTTAAGACCCGCTCCACCCTGGGCAAAGACCTGCAGATCGACGTCTGCTCCCAGTGCCACCCCTTCTACACCGGCAAGCAGAAGCAGGCTACTACCGGTGGACGCGTGGACCGCTTCAAGAAGCGTTTCGGCAGCCGCATCGGCAAGTAATCCGAATAAAGAGGTACTTTGGTACTTCAGAAAGGGCGCCCTGGAATTTTCCACGGCGCCCTTTTTTGTGCTGCAAATTCAGCGCTCTGCACAGATCCAGAGCGCTGGGGCGAAATCGATTTGTATCGCTTAATATATTCGTTATTAGCAGTAAATTTATCCTTCAAATTGAATATTAGACGGCTGATCATCCTGAATTTGGCCAGATGTTAAGGGCAAAATAGTAATAAGTAACTGTTTCATTGCCTCTGTGAGCTTGTGACCGCAAGCACCCCTCGGTTATTCTCTGGAACCCGCAGTAACCGGGATGACGCCTGAAGTGTCGCCCCCCGTTTTCGAGAGAACAGCCCCCAAATGACGGATTCATTGCGCCAGGCAGCGCTCGATTACCACGCACTCCCCAGCCCCGGCAAACTTTCAGTCGAGCTGACCACCCCCGCTGAAACTCAGGAGGACCTGTCGCTGGCCTATAGTCCCGGTGTGGCGGAACCTGTGCGTGAAATTGCCAAGGACCCAGAAGCCGCCTATCGCTATACCGGCAAAGGCAACCTGGTGGCGGTCATTTCCAACGGCAGCGCCATCCTCGGCCTCGGTAACCTGGGCCCATTGGCCTCCAAGCCGGTGATGGAGGGCAAGTCACTACTGTTCAAGCGCTTCGCCGATATCAACTCGGTGGATATCGAAGTGGACGTCAACAGCCCGGAGCAGTTTATTCAGACAGTTGCCGCCATCGCCAATACCTTCGGCGGCATCAATCTCGAAGATATTAAAGCGCCGGAGTGCTTCCATATTGAAGAGGCACTGATTGAGCGCTGCCCAGTACCCGTATTCCACGACGACCAGCACGGCACTGCAATTGTGACCGTTGCCGGCATGCTGAATGCCCTGGAGATCCAGGGTAAGAAAATCAGCGACGTGCGCATGGTGTGCCTTGGAGCTGGTGCCGCCGCCACCGCTTGCTGCAAACTGCTGCTGGCCGCCGGCGCGCGCAAAGATCAAATCACTATGCTCGACAGCCGTGGGGTAATTCACTCCGGCCGCACCGATATCAATGCTTATAAAGGTGAGTGGGCGCGGGATACCGATATGCGCACCCTCGATGACGCTATCACCGGTGCCGATGTATTCCTCGGAGTATCGGGCCCAGACCTGCTCTCCGCCGAACAGCTGCAGCGCATGGCGCCGAAGCCAGTGGTATTCGCCTGCTCAAATCCAAATCCGGAGATCAAACCAGAGCTGGCCCACAGCGTACGCGACGACCTGATCATGGCTACCGGGCGCTCGGATTACCCCAACCAGGTCAACAATGTACTCTGCTTTCCCTTCATATTTCGTGGCGCGCTGGATGTGCGTGCGGCGCGTATCAATGAAGAGATGAAGCTGGCCGCAATTGAAGCCATCCGTAAGATCGCCCATTTACCGGTGCCGGACTCGGTACGCGAGGGCTACGGCGGGGTAGAACTGAGCTTTGGCCCAAGTTATATCTTGCCCAAACCCACGGATCCACGCCTGCTTCCGGAGGTTGCCGCCGCAGTAGCGCGCGCAGCGGTAGACAGCGGCTGTGCCCGCCTGCCTTACCCTGAAAACTACCCGCTGCAAACACTCTAGGGCCGGTTAATTCGTCCCTAGCAGCCCGCCTTATCCTCCCGGGGCGGGCGTTTGCCGCTTTCACCCCCACAGACTTCTTGAGCCATAAAGCACCCGTCGCTAAACTGCCTTTCTGTCACAGCATCAAAGTTGCCCAACACAATGAGTCACGTGTATGTGCTGACAAACCAGCACCAGCAGTTCCTGAGCAAAAGCGGCGAATGGCTTGATGGCCGCGAGCCCAACAAACTGTTTCGCAGCGAGCATAAAGATGTCGCCATCAACCAGATGTTCGAGGCCAATACCCGTGATGTCGGCTTGCGTATCGAATTGCTGCAGTGTGCGCTGAACCCCAAGGCCCAGCCACTGATACCAGAAGAAGCCCTGGCTGAGTTATCTTCGGCGCCCGAGGATCCGGAGATCGAGCCCGGTGTACCAGAGGAGATCCCGGCTGCAGAGCCCACCGAGCTGGAACCACAGCCAGAGCCGGAAGTGGCCCCGGAACAGGCTCCTGAGGTCGCGCCAGCACAAACCCCGGATGAGACGCCCGCACAACCCGGCGAGCACAAATCGGAATCGGAGTCTGCCGCCTGAGCGGAGATTCTTTTAGCACCGGCACAAGTAGCCCCAACGGCGACAACAAGAAAGAGTTCCGGTAGTACCAAGGAGATTCGAGTGCCTATTCCCCACCTGGCTGCCCTATCCCAGGCCAAACCCGTGCAACTGCTCAAGGGCATACGTCGCGGCCTGGAAAAAGAGAGTCTGCGGGTCGCCCACGACGGCACCCTGGCGCAAACGCCACACGCGCAGACACTGGGCTCCGCGCTGACCCACGAGAGCATCACCACCGATTTTTCTGAGGCGCTGCTGGAATTTATTACCCCTCCGGTGGCTACCCCGGAGGAAGCCCTTCGGATTCTCGACCGCATTCATCGCTTTACCTACAGCCAGATCGGAGACGAACGCCTGTGGGTCAACAGCATGCCCTGTGTTATCGGCGCCGATAGCGATATCCCGGTGGCCCGCTACGGAGATTCCCACAGCGGCACTATGAAGACCATTTATCGGCTGGGACTCGGACTGCGCTACGGCCGCGCCATGCAGACCATCGCCGGTATCCACTACAACTTTTCTCTACCGGATGAATTCTGGCTGTGGCTGCACGAGTTCGAGGGCAGCAGTGAAGCCCTGTGCGAATTCAAGACCCGCCGCTACTTCGACCTGATCCGTAATTTCCGCCGCAACTACTGGCTGCTGATCTACCTGTTTGGAGCCGCACCTGCGGTGTGTTCCTCTTTTGTCGAAGGACGCCAGCATAAGCTCGAAGCTTTTAACGGCGACGGTCACACCCTACACGCTCCCTTCGCCACCTCCCTGCGCATGGGCGACCTGGGCTACAACAGCGAAGTGCAGCAGTCTCTGGTGGTTTGCTACAACAACTTGCGTAGCTACCTGTCCACGCTCTGTTCAGCGATTAGCCGGCCCTATGGCCCCTACAACGAGCTCGGAGTCAAGGATAGCGATGGACAGTATCAGCAGCTTTCCGCCGGCGTGCTGCAAATCGAAAATGAATTCTATTCACCGATCAGGCCAAAAAATCCCGCCAAACGCGGTGAGACCGCCCTGGCGGCACTGGATAATCGCGGGGTCGAATATATCGAGGTGCGCTGCCTAGACCTAAATCCGTTTATGCCGCTGGGCATCGATGCGCAACAAATGCGCTTTATCGACAGCTTCCTGTTGCACTGCCTGCTGACAGAGAGCCCCGAGACCGATGAGGTCGATTACCGTTCGACTCAGGAGAACCAACAGCGTATCGTCTATCGCGGCCACGAGCCCGGCCTCAAGCTGCGCTGCAACGGAAGCGAGCGGCAGCTCAGTGAGTGGGCTTCCCAGCTACTCGGGGAGGTGGATACTGTAGCCGAGTTGCTCGACAGCGCTTGGGGCGGCGACCAGTACCGCAGTGCCGTAGGAGTTCAGCGCGCCAAGGTCAAAGGGGAGATACCCACCCCAGCCCAGCAGATCCTGGCGGAAATGCAGGAGCAAAACCTGAACTTCTACCATTGGGCTATGCACAAAGCCGAGCAACATCGCCGCTACTTTCTCGAGCGCCCTCTCGACAGCGAGTCGGTGCGGGATTTCTCTCGTGAAGCCGAGGAGTCCCTGCTCAGACAAAAGCGCGTGGAAGCGGAAGACAAGGGCTCCTTCGAGGAATTCCTCAGCCACTACTACGCGCAATATATGTGTTGCCAGGGCTAGCCCTGGCAACACAGAGCACCGGCGCAGGGTCCGGATATCCGCCCCATAGGGATTGAGCGCATGAACTATCTCGCCCACCTGCTGCTTTCTGGTCCCGACACCCGCTGGCGCCTGGGTGGGCTACTCGGAGATTTTGTGAAGGGTCCACTCAAAGGCGAGCGACCGGAGGCCATTGAGGCCGGTATCAAACTGCACCGCCGCATTGATGCCAGCACAGATAGCAATGCCTATTATCGTGAAGCCCTGGCGCAGTTGGACCCCAGCTGGCGCCGCTATGCCGGTATCGCACTGGATATCTGGTTCGACCATCTGTTGGCACAGCATTGGCAAGAGTGGCATCCACAGAGCCTGGAAGAATTTTGCGACCAGTGCTGGAGAGACTTTCGCAGCCACAGCCGGTATATTCCGCCGCAGGCACGAGCATTTATGGCCCGTGCCGAGCAAATTAAATTACTGCAGAGTTACCGCGAGGAACGCATCATCGGCCTTACCCTGGAGCGGGTAGGTCAGCGCCTGCGCCAACCGGTTGCGCTGCAGGAAATACTGCCTGAGCTCAGTAGCGGGCGGGCAAAACTGGAAAACAATTTCAATAAACTACTAACCGACTTGAATCTCGAAGCCCAGCGCTTTCGGCAGCACTATTCAGGATCCGATAAACCATGACCTTACCCAACCCGCGCATTACCTTTCTGTTGGTATTTCTAATTGTCGTCTTTTTGCTCGGCTCCGCCTTTTATCTGGAGTACGCTCGGGGCCTGGAGCCCTGCAAGCTATGTATTACCCAGAGGGTGATGTTACTTGGCATTGGACTGGTCTCTCTCATAGCCTTCCTGCACAATCCTGCAACGATCGGCCGGCGCGTTTATGGGTTGCTGGTTTCCATTTGGGCTCTGGGCGGCCTCTATTTTGCCGGGCGCCAGCTGTGGCTGCAGAGCCTGCCGGAGGGCCAGGTGCCCGCCTGCGGACCCAGTGTCAGCTACATGATGGAGGTCTTTCCTATGGCCGATGTACTTAAGGCACTGCTCACTGGCGACGGCAACTGCGCCGAAGTCCAGTGGACCATGATGGGCCTCAGTATCCCCGGCTGGTCCGCTATCGGTTTTGCCGGACTGATCCTATTTGGCGGCTGGCAGGCATTTCGCAAAGCCTGAATCAACCGGACACTAAACCGCGGCTCAGCGGAGCCGCCCTTTGCCAATGACAGCACCATCCCCACGCGAGCTAGCCCATTGGGTGCTCGGTATCGCAATCCTGTTTGGCTGCGAACGGCTCGGTAGCCTGATCGGAAAGGCGCTCGCCCTACCGGTGCCGGGTGCTGTAGTGGGGATGTTGTTGCTACTGGTGGGCCTAATGGTCTACGGCAGCGTGCCCCGCGGCCTGGCAAAAGTCAGTGCACAGCTGCTCTTTTTACTGCCGCTGCTATTTTTACCCGCCGCCACTGGGGTCTTCTTTCTGCGCGATCTCTCCTTATCCGATTGGCTGGGCCTGCTCGCCGCGATTCTTTTTGGCACCCTGATCAGCCTTACGCTGTGCACTCTGTTGCTGCGCCGCCTACTCAGAAAAACCGATATAGTGCACAACAATGAGCAGTGAGTTACTACACAGCCCGCTGTTTGCCCTACCATTGAGCTGCGGTGCCTTCTGGTTTGGGGTACTGCTGTACCGACGCACGGGTACGGTACTGTTACACCCGATAATCACCGCAAGTCTGCTAGTTTTCGCAGCCCTCTATAGCCTGGATATTCCCTACCGCGACTACCAGGATGCCAGCGATCTACTCTACGCCTTACTGGGTCCGGCCGTAGTCGCGCTGGCCGTACCGCTGAAACAAAACCTGACAGTGATTCGCCGCGCTGGCTGGCCCCTGCTGGTAACCATCACCGTCGGAGCCCTGTTGGCCCCAGCAATTGCTGTGGGGATCGCACTTTTACTCGGAGTGGGGAAGTCTGTACTACTCGCCCTTAGCGGAAAATCCATTACCACACCCATCGCACTTGCAATTGCCGAAAAAGTTCACGCGAGCTTAAGCCTGACCGCAGCAATCGTGGTGCTCACCGGCGTGGTAGGAGCCCTGGCCGGACCACCGCTGGTGCGCCGCCTAGGTATTCGCGACGAGCGGATTCTCGGCGTGGTGCTGGGTATCAATGCCCACGCCGTGGGCACGGCGCGTGCACTGGAAATCAGCGCGCTGTGTGGCGCCTGTGCCGCCCTCGCTATGGGACTCTGTGGCGCCTTGAGCGCGCTATTGTTACCGCTAATTATCGCCCCCTGAGTCACCTGCCGACGCGAGCAGTGAAATTCACACAGCCGTCACAGCATTCTGACGTACTTTGCGCCTGACTCCTTGCTGCCGGCGGGGGAATCTCCTATCTTCCTAAGGGCCTTCGAGATCAGCAAAAAGCTAATAAGCTGCCACTGCAGCAACAGTAACAGTAACAAAAGGACATCTTGGCGATGCTGGAAAATTGCAAGTCGGCGCGGGAGCGCTGGGGTGGTGTCAGCGAAATTATTGACCGCTGGCTTCAGTCACGACAAAACCTATTAGTGAGTTTCTACCACCTCTCCGAAAAAAAGGAATTCAGTGAGGATGACCCCGAAACCGAAGACCGTGTCCGTCAGCTGTGCCAGCTGCTGGTGGACTATGTGTCGGCCGGTCATTTTGAGGTCTATGAACAACTGATGCGTGAGGGGCAGGCCTTCGATGATAAACAAGGTCTGCAAAAAGCCTGTGAACTCTACGATGATATCGATAGAACTACAGATATCGCCGTTGATTTCAACGATAAATATCTGGAGACGGACGACCTTTCCAGCCTGGCACCGGATCTGTCCGAACTGGGAGAGGCGCTTGAAACCCGCTTTAGCTCCGAAGATAGAATGATCGCCCTGTTACACACCGCTCACAAAAATCGGATCGCCTAGCACAGCCGCCTCTTGTTGCATGCAATTTTTCTTTGCCCAGGGACTCCTATTTTCTGCTCGCCTTCACTCGCCGGCTGACGACCAGTTAGCCGGAATATATCTGCGAATGCATTTAATCTTTAAATAAAACCAGGTAGCCAAGTGAAATAAACTCAAGCACAAAAAAAGGGCGCCTATAGGCGCCCTTTTTCAGTAAAGTTCGAAAAGTCAGATTATTCAGATGGAGCTTCTTCTTTCTTTTCTTCTTTTTTCTCGGAACCCTCATCACCAGCAACATTTGCTTTGTGCAGTTCCACTTCAAAAATCAGAGTGGCATTGGGGCCAATTTTACCGCCTGCACCACCGGGACCGTAAGCAAGCTCAGAGGGGATATAAAGTTCCCATTTGGAGCCTTCTTTCATCAGTTGCAGAGCTTCTGTCCAGCCCTTGATTACCCCGTTTACCGGAAACTGAACCGGCTCACCGCGCGCGTAAGAGCTGTCGAACTCCTCACCGTTAATCAGGGTGCCCTTGTAATCAACTTCAACGGTGCTGGTAGCGCTTGGCTTGCTGCCGCTACCCTCTTTAATCACTTTATACTGCAGGCCAGAATCAGTGGTGACTACACCATCTTTCTTCGCGTTCTCTTCGAGGAAAGTCTTGCCTTCCTGCATATTTTTGTCGGCGCTCTCTTTAAATTCTTTCTCCTGCTGAGCCAGCATTTCCTGCTGTTTCTTCTGCATCTGCTCCTGGAAAGCGGCAATAGTCTGCTGCTTTTCTTCATCGGACAAGCGATCCTCGCGGCCACTGGCAACGTCGTTCAGTGCCATCGCAACCACTTTGGGATCCAGCTGCACATCTTGAGCCTTTAGGCGCTTAGCCATGTCTTCGGCAATGATGTAGCTGACCTTCTTCTCCTGAGTGTCCAGGGCAACTTCTTTTTCCTGCTTCTGTCCCTGTTCGTTACAGCCGGTCAGCGCCAGGCCAAGGGCAATTGCTGCAGCCAAAGGGTATTTATTCATGGGTGTTGTCTCTTTGTCCGTATTGCGTTTATAGATTCGCGCTTGACCTTGGTCCAACGCCAACAGCGGTATTTCAAGCAACTCTGTTCCGGCCCTAAGCCACCAGGCGCACAGTTTCCGCCAGTGCGCCCAAGTCTAACCCAAGGCGACTCCCAGTGCATACTGATGACGCGCACACTGTGCAGGACACCACATTCCCCTTGCTGGTTCCAGCCGCTTCACAAAAAATCTGCAGACAACGCTTTTTTCGCAGTACACGGCATACATTTTTTTTAAAAACAGCGCTATTATCGGCCAGTAACCGGTTATTGTTCTGGACTGTTTGAAGTGCTTTTCAGTTTGGGGCAGTGCGCGGTGCGCATATCTCTTGCTAGAGCGGTATCCATCGTATTTAAAGGAAGAAGAGCGCACTATCCGGAAGTGCCAATCGATAATAAACGTCAGGACATTTACTCATGGCTGCCAAACCAAAAGCTGTCAATCCGGTTGCAGAGCTGGAAGCACAAATTTCCAAACTCGCCGCAAAACTGGACAAAGCCCGCAATAAGAAAATCACCGATGCCGGCAAAGCGGTACTTAAGGCCGGAAAAAACCTGACCTCAGCAAAAGACAAGCTGAGTAAGGCAAAGGACAAGCTGGGTGAAGCCCGCGCTAAGGCGAAAACCACCAAGACGCCCGCAGCTCTAAAGCGTGTGGAAAGCGCTAAAAGCAATGTAGAGAAATTTAACGAGGTATTTCAACGGGCTAAGCAAGCTGCTGCCGACGCCAAGTATCTGCAAGCCAGAGCCAAAGCAGAGCTCAAAGCGGCGGAAACCGTACGCAAAGTCGCAGCCAAAACGGAAAAAGAGCTGCTTAAGACTCAGCCTAAGGCGAAAAAACCCACCGCCACTAAGCAAGCCACCAGTAAAACCTCTGCTAAGTCTGTAAAAGCTGGCACGGCAAAATCTACGAGAAAGACGGTAGCAGCAAAGGCCAGCGAAAAGAAAGCTGCTGCGAAAAAGACGAGCACTGCTAAACCGTCTAAGAAGGCAGCAGTTAGTAGCACAAAGAAAACCGCTACCAAGCCGGCAAAAACTACCACCGCGAGCAAGCAAAAAGTAGCAAAACCCGCCAGCAAGAAAGCTACCCCAACTAAAGCCGCAACAGCGACAAAAACTTCTGAAGTTGCTAAACCTGAGCAGGTAAAGGCCAAAGAAGGAAAGCCGCAACAGGAAAAACCCAAGCAAGCTGCACCCAGTGAAAGCAAAATTCAGGAAAAACCCACTGAAGAAGCAAAGAACCTGGCATCTGATGAGCAGCAAAAACCACTGGAGCAAACTCCACCAACACCATCGATTACGCCAACTACACCGGCCAATAGCCTGTTTTCCACAGAGGGTCACCGTGGCGAATAGGCGCTCCTAATACTTTGTAAACAGATTGGCACCCGGCCGGTTCTATTAGGGTGGGTGCCAAGTAGCCAGTCCATTACGGTGTAATTTATTGGAAGTATGGGATTGGTAGTAGGTAGAAACCTTCCAGTTTTATTGGCAGCACACTGTGTTTGCTAAAGCCGCTGCCTGAAAAATTCAGACGGCATCCAGATTTTCGACCGAAGCCATAAAGCTCTCAATTAGACCTGCCCAGTGAACCTGATCTTTTTGTAAAAGCCCATATTGCTGCCCCGCAAGCTGTAGCGCAGGCTTATCTCCCGGCCATGCCTCCAGGCAAATTTTCCAAAGTGCCGCCAACTGCAAGCGTTCCAAGTTCAATTCATAACGCTTACACATTTCGTACACACGCACTGTATGAGGGCGAAAGCGCCCTAGTAAGCGACGCAGGTGGCGTACACTGATAATCATTCTACGACGCGGTGCCAAACCGCGATCAGCCACACGCCACCCCTCCTCACTCAACTGGTGTCCACAAACCGCTGCATAGCTAGCCCAAAGCATTAAACACACGTCGGCCCCCTTCGTGTCCTGACAGTCGAGCAAGAAGTCTTCAACCCCTTGATGACGATAGAAGTCCAGACTGAACTGCCACAGTGGGTTTTCCTTGGAAGAGGATGGAGGTGTGCTATCTGTCACGTTAAAATCCAGGCCCTTTGCGGTTCGGCGCGCTCAAGCGGCGGCGAATACGTACAAATACGTCGAATAGCCTAGCATTCATCGGCCTGTTCATAAGAGGTTTTTTCCAGTGATTAATTTGCAAGGTGTCTCCCTGCATCGAGGCGAGCGCGACCTGCTAAACGGTGCAGACTGCCGTATATTCCCCGGCCACAAGGTGGGAATTATCGGCGCGAATGGCTGTGGTAAGTCAACGCTGTTTAAGTTGCTACTGGGTCAACTGGAAAGCGACGCTGGACAGGTGGATATCCCCGGCGGCTGGCGAATTGCTCATATGGCCCAGGAGGTGGAGGCTAGCGATCAGTCGGCCCTCGACTATGTACTCGACGGCGATCGGGAACTGCGCAACCTGCAAGACCAGCTCAAAAAGGCTGAAGCCAGCGGGGAATCCGATGGCCACAAACTGGCCGAGCTGCACGAGCGTATGGCCAGCATCGACGGCTATAGCGGGCCCGCGCGTGCCGCACAGTTACTCGACGGCCTGGGTTTTGCGCACTCGGAACAACAGCGCCCGGTGCGCAGCTTTTCCGGTGGCTGGCGCATTCGCCTCAATTTGGCTAGAGCATTGATGTGCCCCGCGGATTTGATGCTGCTGGACGAACCCACCAACCACCTGGATCTAGACGCGACCCTCTGGCTGGAACAGTGGCTACAGCGTTTCCCCGGCACCCTGTTAATTATTTCCCATGATCGCGATTTCCTCGATGCAGTGGTTGATGGCATTGTCAGTTTTGAACAGCAAAAGCTCGTGCTTTATAGCGGTAACTACAGCGCCTTCGAACGTACACGCGCCGAGCGCTTAGCCCAGCAACAAATACAATATGAAAAACAGCAATCCGAACGCGCCCACATGGAAGACTTTGTGCGGCGCTTTCGCGCCAAAGCCAGCAAGGCCAAACAGGCGCAAAGTCGTTTAAAGGCATTGGACCGCATGGCACAAATCGCCCCAGCCCATGTGGACTCACCCTTTCACTTCACCCTGCCATCTGCGGATAAAACTTCCAATCCGCTGATCGACCTGCGCGAAACTGATATCGGCTATGCCGACAAAGTGGTCGTGAGGAAAGTACAACTGGGTATTCAGCCCGGCCGCCGTATCGGCCTGCTCGGTCCCAATGGCGCGGGTAAGTCATCGCTAATTAAAACCCTTGCCGGCGAGCTTGCCCCCAAGAGCGGTGAGCGCCAGTGTGGCGAACATCTGGCTATTGGCTATTTTGCCCAACACCAGCTCGAAGCTCTGGATGGCAAGGCCTCTCCTTTATTACACCTGCAACGACTGAGTCCCGAGGCCAGTGAGCAGTCTCTGCGCGACTTCCTCGGCGGATACGGCTTTATTGGCGACCGGGTCTTTGAAACCGTAGCCGGCTTTTCTGGTGGAGAGAAGGCCCGCCTAGCATTGGCGATCCTCGCCTGGCAAAAACCCAACCTACTACTGCTCGATGAGCCCACCAACCACCTAGACCTGGAAATGCGCCATGCTCTTACCATGGCCCTGGCTGAGTTCCCCGGTGCGGTTATTTTGGTATCCCATGATCGCCATCTACTCGCCAATACCGCCGATGAATTTATTCTGGTTGCAAATGGTCGTGCGGAACCCTATAGCGGTGACCTCGAGGACTACAAACAGTGGCTACTGGGTTTTAACCGGGAAAAGCGGCGTGAGGAAAAATCAGTAGAAAGCGGTGATAATCAGGAAAAACCTGCAGAAGATAAAAAGGCCCAACGCCGTGCCGCTGCCGCCTTGCGAGAACAACTAAAACCCCTGACCAATAAATTAAAAAATATTGAGCGGCAAATGGCCGCAACAGAGGAAAAACTTCAAAAAGTTCAAGGCAAGTTGGCCGATGAACAACTCTACATGGGAGGTCAGCAAGATGAAATTGCACGTCTCAATAAAGAGCAAACCGAATATCGCGAAGCTCTCGACCTTCTGGAAATGGAATGGCTGGAAATTTCCGAGCAACTTGAGCAATTGCGCGGGGAGTAACTAGACCGTTTGTCTATCAAAATAGCTCCTGGAGGGCATCATCACCGCCCTCCAGGAGCTACCCCGGAAGCCTTTAAAAACGCATTAGCTATCTGCGAATACAGCCATATTCATCCACGGCGGTGCCGACTGGTGTATTCGGGCACTGATCGATATAGGCCGGCACGCCATCAAAGTCGATATCCATGGGGCAGCCATCGGGGCCAACATCCACACCTACCGGGGTCTGTGGGCACTGATCGGTTGCATCGATAATCCCGTCCGCATCCTCGTCGTACCAAAAGTCCGGATACTCGATCCACTGGTAGCCAATCGCAACGCTGGCAAAACCATCCAACCCACCGTGATCCACCCCCTGAAAAAGTCGCACATCCGCACGGGCCTGCCAGCGGGGACCGAGGCTATATTTTATCCCCAGACCAAGATTGACCATGGTTTGGCGATCATGCCAGTTGCACAGATATCTCCGGTAGGGGTGCCAGTCAGGATATTTATAACCATGTTTATACCGATATTTACAGTCGTAACGTTCTATCCCATCCTCGTCCGTGTAATATCTCCTGTAACGTTTTTTCGGCGCTTTATCATAATTAATGCGCATCTCGCCAACGCCAAAAGCCACATATGGCTGCCAACAAAAATCACCACAGAATTGCCCACCAAATTGGTAGAGTAGGTCCAGGTGGTAATTGTAAATCTCGAGTTTTTCGGGAAAATCATCCACTCCAACAATAAAGTAATCGACCACCCCCTCCATCGCCCAGTAGTTGGTCATATTAAATCCCAGGCCACCACCACCACCGGTGGTATCCTGCAAAGTCAATCCGTGAAAAGGGGTTCCGTTTAAACGGTCACTGTTAAACCAGTATTTACCGCCATTGGCATAGAGATTGAGGGTACCGACAAAATCGGCCGAAACATTACTGACAGAAAAAAGCAATACAGCACCGCAGAGGATTGAAATGGAAGTATGGCATTTACCCATTACTGACACCGAAATCTTTTTAAAACCATCCCCCTTTCAATTTTTATTAATTTGATTAACTACTTTAAATTCAAATTAATTCGGTTATCTTTGTGTTATTTGTTCTGCATTTTTAATAAAACTACTATTTAATGCCGCGCCCAATATGAAAATCATAGACGGGAAATAAAAAATATACTTATAAACAGCGGAGAGTTAACCGATGCTGGCGCCAAACATAGATAACTACGTAAGAAACCTGGTTCGCCCAGAGTTGATTCAAACTTCGTGCCGCCCACCAAAAACTATTCGAGAATACGCCACCGATTTTCAACAAAATTCTCGCTGCAGTTGGAAGTACAGCCGCAGTAAAGATGGACTAACCCGAATTGATCAGTTAGTGACTCAGGCTGCACTGATCCAGACTCTGGATTACACCCGCATATCCAACACATCCCAAAGCCTTATAGAGGCAATGTATACCTGGTTGACCGGCTTCAATCCCTCTAACCCGGTACAACAGCTCACCTCGGATGGTATACAGCGACGTCAAAACGCCATTACCACATTGCTGGGCGGCGCCTATTGCTGGTATCGCCAGGCCAGTGAAGCCGCATTGTCAGAACCTTTGGCTCTGGGCAATATTCAGAACCACAATGACATCCCTTTCAATCTGTATCGTTATCGTTTTAGCCGCTCGGGTTTTAATCTGCATATGACACCGGGACGCCTGTACCGGGGGGATACCCGGCCGCCGCAAATGCTGTGGCAGTCAGGGGGATTTTTTCCAAAAATGGATAATAACAACCGCCACGACCCCCATCTCGGTAGCGGCGCTTCCTGCCAGGTGATATCCAGTACCGACGACCCCAACGTGGTAGCGCGCTTTGCCTGGCACAACAAAACTTACTGTCCGGTGCGTTACTACTACCTGCACCAAACCGACAGGGTGGATAAAGCCATCGCCGGATTTGTCTATGAGTTCGACAAAACTGGACATGAATGCGTTGAGGTCGCCAACGTCACCCCCGGTCGTGAGGTAGCCTTCCTGGCAATACCCAACCAATATATTCGCCGCTTCCGCATGCGCTACTATGCCGGCAGCCAAAACAATATCGTGTTATCGGATTGGATGTACTACAACGAAAACTCGGTAAGAAATATTCGTATCACCGCAGACAAACAGCGCTGGGAATCTTTCAAGAAGAACTGGCAGCTGTACGTTTAAAGAAAGGGTGGGGTACTGCCGTAGGTGGGGGAGAACGCCGACTTACAGTCGGCGCTTATTGCTAAAACTCTCCAAGTGGCAAATTGGATGTTATTCGACCTCCGGTGCCGGCTTGGAAGGCTTTTCAACAGTCTCTTCGCTCGGCGCTAGGGCAGGAGCTTCTCCGGGCAGGCGGCGGTACACCAGATCCCAGACACCGTGCCCAAGGCGCTGGCCGCGGCGCTCAAACTTGGTTTCCGGGCGCCACTCTGGACGCTCGACATAGTCATCATTGGAGGAGGTATTTTCCAGCAACGACTCCGCTTGCAACACTTCCAGCATATGCTCGGCATAATTCTGCCAGTCCGTAGCCATATGCATAACACCGCCGGTTTTCAGCTTGCTGCAAATCAGGCGCACAAACTGCGGCTGCACGATGCGGCGCTTATGGTGCTTCTTCTTATGCCAGGGATCGGGAAAATACAATTGGAACCTGTCCAGAATGCCATCCCCAATGCAGTCATTCAAAACATCCACCGCATCGGCCATATAAATTTTGAGATTATCAATCCCGGCTTTACCGGCATTGTTAATCAGCCGACCCACACCGGGAGGATGCACCTCAATACCAATAAAATTCTTATCCGGTTCAGCCTGGGCCATGGCGAGCAGTGAGTCGCCCATACCAAAACCGATCTCCAACACAAGCGGAGCCTCACGGCCAAATGCCTCAACTGGATTCAAAGGGCCATCGAAGAGCGACAGACCATATTTTCCCCAGTAAGTATCAAAGGCGCGGCGCTGCCCCTCAGTCATCCGCCCCGCACGAATCACGTAGCTGCGGATAGATTTTTTCTTGTACTCGGTGCGGTAGGGAAACTCTTCCGCGGATTCGTCTTGCATTGTTCGCGACCTCTTATGCGAAGCGGTTTTCTCTTATTCGGGTTTTGATAGGCGACAGCCCGGCTATTTGGGGGTATTCACGGCGGCAATAAACAGTGTCACCCAGCCGGCGATCATCAATAACCCACCAATCGGTGTAATCGGCCCCAGCCAACGCGGCCCACCCAGGGTAAGGGCGTAGAGACTACCGGAAAAAAACACCAAGCCAAATATAAAGAAAGCGCCGCTCAGAGTGAGTGACAGACGTTCTCCCCAATTCTGTATCAGCAGCGCCACAGCCAATAGCACCAGGGCGTGGATCATCTGGTACTGCACACCGGTCTTGTAGGCTTCCAATAGCGGCTCGGCGACCTTGCCACGCAGGCCGTGTGCGCCAAAGGCACCGAGAGCAACGCCACTGGCGCCAAATAATGCGGCGAGTAGAAGGTAAACTTTAGCCATGGCTTATCCCATTTTTTTGCGCCCGACGAAGCGGGTCCATGCATCGCAGAAATAAAAAAACCGCGCTGCTGCGCGGTTTTTTCCGAACTGCCAAAGTGCGCTATCAGGCCTCCATAGCCGCACGCACTTTTTTCATGGCGTTCTTCTCCAGCTGACGGATACGTTCGGCGGAGACTCCGTATTTATCTGCCAACTCGTGCAGAGTGGATTTCTCCTCGCTCAGCCAGCGTGCCTGGATAATATCGCGGCTGCGCTCGTCGAGCTGCTCCATAGCATTGGCCAGACTGTTGAAGCTGGTTTCCTGCCAGTTATCCCGCTCCAACTGAGCTGCCGGGTCATAACTGCGGTCTTCCAGGTAGTGTGCCGGCGCTTGCCAGGCGGTGTCGTCATCGTCGTCCACCCCCGCATCAAATGCGGCATCATGAGCGGCAAGGCGGCCCTCCATCTCATGGACCTGGGCGACATCTACATTCAAATCTTTAGCCACCGCCTTGGCTTCATCGTTGCTCAGCCAGGCCAGTTTCTTCTTCTGACCACGCAGGTTGAAGAACAACTTGCGCTGTGCCTTGGTGGTAGCGATCTTCACGATGCGCCAGTTGCGCAGGATAAATTCGTGAATTTCCGCTTTGATCCAGTGCACCGCAAAGGAGACCAAACGCACCCCTTTCTCGGGGTTAAAGCGTTTAACCGCCTTCATCAGACCAACATTGCCTTCCTGCACCAGATCCGACTGGTTGAGTCCATAGCCAGAATAAGACTTGGCGATATGTACGACAAAGCGCAGGTGGGACATGACCAGTTGGCGGGCCGCGTTAATATCTTCGCGATAATAGAGGTCTTCTGCCAGGCGCTTTTCTTCCTCCGCGGACAGCACATCGAAGCTGCTGACGGTCTGGATGTAAGCTCCCAGGTTGGCGCCCGGAGACAGCGTATGCACTGGCTGTAGGCTGGTTCCCATTCAGGTTTCTCCTCTCATTATTAGTCGGCCGATTCCAGCGGCCGCTGTCGTCGGACACTTTATCCGGCAACAGGCTGGACTCAGTGTAGCACTTGCACGAGCGGTTAAGAAAGTCCGCCGCCAACTGCCGTATTCCCTTGTATTGCAGCCGTTTAGAGGGACCAAATCCCAACTAGGTTCCCCAATTCGCTACAGCTTTACGCTTCTTGGCTAAACCAAGGCGTGTAAACACTCGTCTCAGCTGGGTTCGATCTCGCGCAAGTGACGGCCCGTCGCCAGCCAGGCCCCCAGCAGCCCAAGCAAAGCAGCGCCACCGATAAGGCCAACAAAATAGCTGAAACCGGGCCCCACTAGGCTGTAATTACTACCGTAGCTAGAGGAGAGGCTTGAGATCGGCCCGGACAATAGCAAAACCGCTCCCAGTAACAGAGCCCATGCCAGCAGTCCGCCAAAAGCCCCATAACAGAGACCACTATAGAGGAAAGGTCTGCGCACAAAAGCATTTGTGCCACCCACAAGCTTTACTACCAGGATTTCCTCCCGGCGGCTTTCAATGTGCAGGCGAATCGTATTGACCACCACCAGGATAACCCCCAGCGCCAACAGCAGCGCGAGCCCTGCGGACATCCGTTGCCCCAGCTCCGTCAGCTGGGTTAGGCGCTGCACCCAGGCCAGATCGAGCACCACCGAGTCACTCAGGGCGTGCTCCTGTAGGTTATCCACAATGCGCTGCAATTTTTCGCTGTTATGGGTATCTCGCGGGCGCAGCAGCAATACTGCCGGCAGAGGGTTGGCATCGAGCCCCACCAGGAGGTCGCCGAGCCCGGAAGCCTGCTCGAATTCCGCCAGCGCCGCTTCCGGAGAAATATAAGTCACCTCTGCGATGGCCGGGTCGCTGCGCAGTTTGGCGGCGAAGGAGTCTACTGCCGTTTTCTGCGCTCTCTTATTGAGAAATACTGAAATCTGCGGCTGGCCATCCCAGCCGGCCACAGCGCGCTGAAAATTTGCCAACCCAAGTTGCAAAGCGGCGGGCAGAGCCAGGGCGATAGCGATTACCAGGGCGGTCATAGCACTAGCCATGGGCGTAGCGAAAAAACGACGCAGGGATTCCCGCGCTACCTGGCGATGGTGGTCGAGCCAGGACTGCCAGCGATCCGAAATACCGGTGCGAGCAGCCACTGCGCCACTGCTACGCGGGCGCTTTTCAATGCCACTGCTCGCCGGGCGCTGGGCTCTAGACTGGGTGTGCTTCACGGCTCGGGACTCCGTCGTAGATCAACTGACCGGCTTGCAGGGTCAATACCCGCCGGCGCATGCGCGCTATCAATTCCAGGTCGTGGCTTGCCACCAGTACAGTGACGCCCACAGCATTAAAGTCGGAAAACAGTTGCATGATCTCCTGTGACAGCTGAGGGTCCAGATTACCTGTAGGCTCATCCGCTACCAGGATCGCCGGCTTGTTCACTACTGCGCGGGCGATACCCACCCGCTGCTGCTCCCCTCCAGACAGGGTAATGGGATTGTGTTTCTCCTTGTCCAGGAGGCCTACCTTGTCTAGAGCGGCGCGCACCCGGCGGCCCACTTCGCGTTTGCTGCAGCCGGCCACTGCCAGTGGCAGAGCGATATTGTCGAACACACTGCGATCAAACAGCAGCTGGTGGTTTTGAAAAACGATACCCAGGTTGCGGCGGTAATAGGGGATCTGGCTATTTCGCAGGCGGTTGAGATTCTGCCCTGCGACCAAAATCGAGCCTTTAGTGGGGCGCTCGATGGCGGTCAACAGCCGCAAAAGTGTGCTCTTACCCGCACCTGAATGACCGGTGAGAAACACCATATCGCCGCGGGGGACTTCCAAGCTGATACGCACCAGGGCGTCCTGCCCCGATGCATAGCGCTTATTCACATTGTCAAAGGTGATCACGATTTTTTTCTTGTTATTCCCTAAGAGGGTTTAGTAGCGATCAAGCGGTATCGCGGCCAAACAGCGCCGAGACAAATTCGCGCGCGCGGAACGGCTGCAGATCCTCAGCCTGTTCACCCACACCGATAAAGCGCACAGGAATACCGAAACGCCGCGCCAGGGCAAAGATCACGCCACCCTTGGCGGTGCCGTCAAGCTTAGTAAGTACCAGGCCGGTGACACCGGCCGCCTCGCGGAATTGCGCAGCCTGGTTAATTGCATTCTGGCCGGTGCCGGCATCCAGCACCAATAGCACCTCGTGGGGAGCGCTGGGATCCAGCTTGCCCATTACGCGGCGCACCTTGGTCAACTCTTCCATCAGGTTGGACTTGGTGTGCAGGCGGCCGGCTGTATCGGCGATCACCACATCAATACCACGGGCCTGGGCCGACTGGACTGCATCAAAAATTACCGAGGCGCTGTCCGCACCGGTATGCTGAGCCACCACCGGCACATCGTGGCGCTGCCCCCAAACCTGTAACTGTTCTACCGCAGCGGCGCGGAAAGTGTCGCCGGCGGCCAGCATCACCGATTTGCCCTCGCCGAGGAAACGGTGCGCCAGCTTGCCGATGGTGGTGGTCTTACCAACGCCGTTAACGCCCACCACCAAAATCACATAGGGCTTTTTACTGGTATCCAGCACCAAAGGCGCGTCGACACTGTCGAGCAGCTCTGCCAACTCCTGCTGCAGCGCTTTATAGAGCGCATCGCCATCGGCCAGCTCGCGGCGCGAGACGCGCTCAGTGAGGCGCTCAACAATTTCACTGGTGGCCTCGACACCCACATCTGCCATCAGCAGCTGGGTTTCCAGCTCTTCCAACAGATCTTCATCGATTTCTTTGGCTCCGAGGAACAGGTTGCCCATGCCCTCGACAAACTGATTGCTGGTGCGGCTGAGCCCGCGGCGAATACGTGCAAAGAAACCCTCTTTCTTTTTCGCTACGGGTTTTTCCTGCACGGGGGTGGGCTTGGGCGCTGGCTCCTGAACCCGAGGAGCCGGTTCTGACGCTGCTGCTTTAGTATCGGCTGGCAACTCAGATTCAGGGCTAGACTGAATTTCGGGCTGCGCATTGGCTGTACTAGCGGGCGATGGCTCAACAGCTTCTGTGGAAGGTTCCTGCACATCAGCAGTCGCTTGTTCCATCTCTGGAGCGGGCGCCTCTGCTGACTCGGCAGCGGCCTCCTGGGGTGCAGCGGGCTCTTTATCGGTGACAGATGGCTCCTGCCACTCTTCCGCCGGGGCCTCCTCTGGTGAGCCAACCGCTTCGGCCTGCTCCCCTTGGGGCTCGCTTTGTTCGGGCTTGCGCTTTTTCTTTTTGCGCAGGAAATCAAAGATCATTCGTTTATCCGGGTGTACCGCTTGCAGAAAGACGCTAATCTTAGCATCGCTAAGCCCCCAGTAGAGAGTTACCTTGGCCAGAAGTTCATCGCGCAAGCAAAGCACACAGCCCCTTTCCCAATTGCGCATCATCGGAGGGCAGTGGCGCGGGCGCAAATTGCAATTTGCCCCGGTTGAGGGATTGAGACCTACCGGCGATCGCCTGCGCGAAACCCTGTTCAACTGGTTGCAGTTTCACCTACCTGGCGCACAATGCCTCGACCTCTTCGCCGGCTCCGGCGCCCTGGGTCTGGAATCTCTATCCCGTGGCGCGGCCTCAGTAGATTTCGTCGAACTGAATCCCCAGGCTGCACGCACCCTAAACCAGCAACTCCAGCTACTCGAAGCCACAGATGGCGAGGTGCATAACTGCCGGGCAGCAGATTTTTTGGTCGGTGGCGGCAAGCCTTACGATATTGTCTTTATCGATCCGCCCTTTGCAGACGATTTGTGGCAGGAGAGTCTCGGCGCTCTCACTGGCAGGCTCTCAGAAGGCGCTCTGATTTATATCGAGACACCCCGAGACACTGTTATTTCTGCTGCGAACGACTGGTCGTTAATCAAGGAAAAGCGCGCTGGTCAGGTCTGTATGCGACTGTTTCGTAATAACTCCGATACAACCACAGAACACTGACCGGTCAGCGGGTCAGGTTAACGCATTCGGTTTTGAGCCTTAGCCGTAAATTGTTTACCATTCGCATCCCTTTCAGCCCGCATTTATCCTTGGCGTATGAAAAAAGTTGTCTACCCCGGAACTTTCGACCCAATCACCAATGGTCATCTCGATTTGGTGGAGCGGGCCTGTCGCCTGTTTGACCACGTCATCGTGGCCGTAGCCGCCAGTAATCGAAAGAATCCTTTATTTACACTGGATGAGCGGGTGGAGCTCTCCCAGCGCGTACTCGGCCACCTGCCCAATGTGGAAGTCATCGGCTTCGATATCCTGCTGGCTGACCTGGTGCGCCAGGTGGATGCCTACGGGGTTCTACGCGGCCTGCGCGCAGTATCCGACTTCGAATACGAGTTTCAGCTGGCTAATATGAACCGCCAACTGGCGCCGAATATGGAAAGCCTGTTCCTGACCCCAGCAGAACACTTGTCCTATATTTCTTCCTCTTTAGTTAGAGAAATTGCCTCTCTCGGTGGAGATGTCACAAAATTTGTTCCAAGTGCTGTACAAGCTGCACTGGAAGAGAAATTCCGCTAACTCCCGAATTGGTTATTTCTGATACACTCGAGCGGATTTTTCCACAATCCGCGGAGTGTTTCGTGCGTCACATTCTCCTCGCTCTCGCCCTTGTTCTATCTCCGGCCATGGCCGATGAGCCGCAACCGGAAGTCGATACCGGCCGCAGTGCAATCAAGTCTGCCACGGCCAAATCCTATATGGCGGTGACCGCCAACCCCCACGCGAGTCGCGCCGCCGAACAAATCCTCGCGCAGGGCGGTAGTGCCGTGGATGCAGCCATCACCGCTCAGTTGGTGCTCGGGTTGGTGGAGCCCCAGTCATCGGGTATTGGCGGTGGCGCCTTTATGCTGAGCTACGACGCCAAAGATAAACAGCTGCGCTATTACGATGGCCGGGAAACCGCTCCGTCAGAGGTGGATGAAAACTACTTTATGCACGACGGTAGACCGCGTTCATTTATGCAGGCGGTTATTGGCGGCTACTCAGTGGGCGTCCCTGGCGTCATCCGCATGTTGGAAATGGCGCACCAGCGCGATGGCAAACTGCCATGGGAAGTTTTATTCCAGCCAGCCATCCAGCTAGCCGAAAGCGGCTTTGAAGTCTCTCCACGTCTGCACAAATTGTTGAGCAGGCTACCCCATGTAGATGCAAGACCGGCGATCGCCAGTTATTTCTTTGACAGCGACGGCAGGCCCCTGCCGGTGGGCCACCGGCTGAAGAATCCGGAATATGCCCGCACCCTGCGCATGATTGCCAGCGATGGTGCGAACGCTTTTTATAAAGGAGAGATCGCCGAGGCGGTCGTCAAGGCCGTCCGCGGCGACACTGAAAACCCCGGTCTGCTCAACCTTGAGGATATGGCCAATTATCGGGCCAAACTGCGCCAGCCTCTCTGTTCCGCTTTTCTCGAATACCGGGTCTGTGGTGCGGATGCCCCCTCATCGGGCGGCACCACCGTGGGCGGTATTTTGGGCATGCTGCAAGCTTTTCCCATCGCTGAAATGGAAGCCGGGGACGACCTGCTCACCCATTTGTTTATCGAAGCCTCAGAACTGGCCTTTGCCGATCGCAACACCTATTCGGCCGACTCGGATTTCATCAGTGTGCCCAGTAAGGCTTTGGTATCCCCCGCTTACTTGAGCGAACGTGCGACACTCATTGACCCTGACAGCGCCAGCATAGCCAAGCCCGGCAATCCGAACACTGGGGCGACCAAGCGCCTCACGGCCCAATCACCTGAGATGCCCAACACCAGCCATTTGGTCTTTGTGGATCGCTACGGCAATGGCGTCAGCATGACCAGCAGCATCGAAACGGGCTTTGGCTCTCGCCTGCTGGTAAAGGGTTTTCTGCTGAATAACCAGTTGACCGATTTTTCCTTTACCCCAAAAACGGCCGAAGGGCAGTTGGTGGCGAATCGTATCCAGGCCGGCAAACGACCTCGCTCTTCCATGTCGCCAACGGTGGTATTTAATAAAGATGGCAGCCTACGCCTACTGGTGGGCTCACCCGGGGGGTCACGTATTATCGACTACACCGCCCGCACCATTCTCTACCACCTGGGGCTGAATATGCCCATTGCCGATGCCATCGCAGCCGGCAACATTGGCGCTATCGGGCGGCGTGTCGAACTTGAACCCGGTTTCTTTAGCCAGGAAACCATCAATAAACTCAGGGCACGCGGGCACGAGGTCGTCGAGCGCGATCTCAACAGCGGCATTCATGCAATCGCGGTAAAAAACAATACACTCCACGGCGGTGCCGACCCCCGCCGGGAAGGTAGTGCGCTAGGGCACTGATTTTCTGGAGGAGGCATATTGCATGCCTCCTCAAAACCATCCCCCCTAGAAAGCTGCCATTCATAAACCAGCTTTCCGGATAGCGTGCCCCTTCTTTAGAGTGGTCCATACTTCCTCCTAACTAGCGTAAGCCAAAACGCAACTGGAGGGCCCCTCTTGGACCACCGCAAAGTAGATGCCACTGGCATCGAACTCCTGCACGACCCCAGCACCAATAAGGGCACTGCTTTTACAGAAGCGGAACGCAACAAGTTTGGCCTTAACGGCCTGATTCCCTACGCTCTGGAAACCATCGAAACCCAGGTAGAGCGGGTGATGATGCAGCTGAGCCACAAACATTCGGATATCGATCGATTTGTCTACCTGACCGGTCTACTGGATACCAACGAGACGCTCTTTTACCGAGTGGTGATGTCTGATCCGGTGCGCTTCCTTCCGATCATTTACGACCCCACTATCGGTGAAGCCTGTACCAAGTTCAGCCATATCATGCGCAGGGTCAGGGGTGTCTATCTGTCTATTGCACAGAAGGGCAGTATCGCCGACTCCCTGTCTCACTGGCCGGACCGGGACATTCGATTTATTTGTGTCACCAATGGCGGACGAATTCTGGGGCTCGGGGATATCGGCGCGAATGGCATGGGTATCCCCATTGGTAAACTGCAGCTTTACACCGCCGCCGGGGGCGTACCGCCAGAACATTTACTGCCACTCTTTTTAGATGCCGGCACCGATAATGAACAAGTACTCGCAGACCCACTCTATGTAGGCCTGCGTCATAAACGCCCGGATACCGAGACGCTTTACCGTTTTGTGGATGAATTTGTGGACACTATCCAGCAGCGCTATCCACATTGCTGCCTGCACTTTGAGGACTGGACCGGTAGTGACGCCGTCCACCTGCTGCAACGATATCGAGACAGGGCCTGCTGCTATAACGATGATATCCAAGGCACTGCGGGTATTGCCCTGGCCGGCATGATCAACGCCCTGAAAATCAAACAGGGCTCGTTAAAGGATGAAAAAATCTTCTTCGCCGGTGCCGGCTCTGCCGGCATAGGGCTTGCAGATTTATTTGTGAGTGAACTGGTCAATGAAGGGCTCTGTAAGGAAGAGGCCCAGGCCCGCATTATTATGTTCGATGAAAAGGGACTGCTGGTAAAAAGTCGTGAAGACCTTTTCGACTTCCAGCGCCCCTACGCACACGACCAATCCCCAACTTCACAATTATTGGAGGCCATAAAAACTCACAAGCCAACCACCTTGATTGGCGTCAGTACTGTTGGTCAATTATTTACCCAGGAAGTCGTGGAAACTATGGCCGCACACAACCCGCGACCCATTATTTTTGCTCTGTCCAACCCAACCGAACATGCCGAATGCAGTGCGGAGCAGGCCTACAGTTGGAGCCAAGGCCGAGCCATCTATGCCGCCGGTGTACAATTCCCCAAGGTCACACTGCATGGAAAAACCTATTTGCCAGGCCAAGCGAATAATTTATATATCTTCCCCGCGGTAGCAATGGCAATTTATGCAACAAGTGCTAAACGTGTGCCCGATTCACTATTTATTGAGGCCGCCCGTGGAGTTGCTGAGCAAGTTGGTCAAGATCTGCTGCAGCAGGGCTGTCTGTTTCCGCCACAATCAAAAATTTTAGAAATATCCCAAAATACAGCCGCAAAAGTCAGCAAGAAAATCTTTGAACTTGGGCTCAGCACACTGGAGCCGCCAAAAGATTTTTTAGAATTTATAGAAAAACATACTTATAAAGCTGAATATCTTTCTTATATTTGAATTTAACCCAATGCAACAAAGGTCAGAAGGTGTCTAGTTGTATTGATCTTGGTTCATTGTCTGAATTTCTTAAAGATTTCCGGTCAAACACCAAGCGTCCCTTATAAAAAGTCTTTATCACTTTGGCTTCATCAACCTGACTTTTAGAAACATTAAATATATTTCTATCTAAAACAATAAAATCAGCCCACTTACCCTTTTCGATACTGCCCGTTTCCTTTTCCAAGCCTCCAGAATAGGCAGCATTAATTGTAAAAGCCTCAACCAGGTCATCAATAGAAATTCCTAGATTTAACCCCCGATAAATAACCGCCATTGGATCCACCATGCCACGAATCTGAGAGGGGTCAGAAGATAATAAAGAGACACTCATGGGAATATATTTTTCTCCACCCTCTAAAACTCCACCCCCAGTTGAACCTTCTCGGCCGCTATACAATAGGAAAATATTTTTTGGCTGTACAAATACGGCACTATGCATCTGGGAAAGCTGATCCAGAGTGGACTCTTTATCTAAAGAAGCATTAACAATTGCATTGCGTATTTTGGTGCCCCCCCCCTCCAACTTTCCCAGTATATTTAAAGCTTTATCAGTTTCCTCTTCTCCAGAGACTAAAATCTGTATGGGAAATTGGTGAGCATTAGCCCTTTGCGCCAAGCTAATAACCTCTTTAATCGAACCAGAAGTTCTTGAGATTGGTTCAGTAGTGATCCATACCTCTAAATTTTCCGGCAACCATCCAATATAACTTATCGAAATCAGTCTAAAGTCATCAATTGTTATTTGACTAACTTTTTGCTGCAACGAACTAAAATCTTTGTCGGAAAAATCTGTACTAACCGCCATTGAGGCCAGCACGCGAAAACCCATGGGTTCAATTTCGGATATTTGATCAAAATAACGCTTTTGACCTTCCTCATCTTTTAATACAACAACGGAATCATAGAGACTTGTCACACCATTACTAACCGCTAAATCTTGCATACTGAGCAAGTCTTTTCGGTAATCTCCGTTTCTGTCCTGCGGGATCAATTTCTCTATTAGTGCGACAGCGCCAGGACCCCGCAACCAACCAGTAGCAATGCCGTGTTCGTTTTTTTCTATGAAACCATTAGGAGGATTCACACTATCGTTATTAATTCCTGCGGCAGCCAGACCTTCTGAATTTGTCCAGATATTGTTTCGGTCTGAAGAAAATAAAATAATCGGGATCAGGTCATTAATTTGATCGAGAATCCCTTTGTGCGGAGGCTCAACAGAAAATGCCTGCAAATTCCAACCATCACCCACAATCACTTGCTGTTGCGGATTCTCTCGAATATAACGCGCTACCGCAAAACGGTAATCTTCAATGGAGCCTCGAGAAAATAAGTTGATTCTGGATGCCGCCCCCCGAATTTTTGCCCTTTGGAAAAAGCCAGGTAAAACCAGCTTACCATTCAGATCTACAATTTCAGTATCCCCGCCAATATAAGCCTCAACACCTGCTTCAGTGCCGACAAAGACAATTCGCCCACCCCTGATTGCCATCGCCGCAGCAATAGATCGGGCTTTATCCGCGGTATAAATAGTGGCGTTACGGACAATTAACTGAGCGGGCTTGCTTGGAGTGGGATTGGCGGTGGGAATGAAGCCCACGCTCTTTTCTAGAGGATCACAGGAGAGGAGCAAAAGAATCGATAGCAAACTGAATAAACGCATATAGCTTCCCACGGATTTGCCCTATCCCCTCAATTTTCCACTGTGGAAAAATTCAGCGAGACTAGCAATTCAACGATTTTCTCAAGGCCACAGCCAGTGATAGCCGAAAGAGCCTCTCGTACAGGGACCTAGACCGCACTCCAATAGGGTGCTGGCCAGGTTCGCCATGGCAATGGTGAGAAACAGCACCGCGATAAATTTCTCGGGAAAGGTGAATCGACGCGGTGACAGGTTCCGCCGCAAGAAGCCCAACATCATTGCGACCCCGCAATAAGTAAGCAGCCCAAAAAAAGCCACGGCCGCCCAGGTATAGAGATGCAAGCCGAGAAAGGGCTCTCCAAATCCGGGGTTATTGGGCAGAATATGCAACAACACCTGGCGCCCGGCAGCAGCCAGCCCGGCAATACTCGAGAGAATAACAATTCCGTAGTGAGCGGGACGTACACCAAATCGCAGGTTCATCAGCAAGCCCAAGCCAGCCATGGTAAAGGCTACACGCTGAAGCAGGCAGATGGGGCAGGGCAGTTGGTGCTCGTAAAGCTCGATGATAAAAGCCGCCCAGAGAACCGCAGAGAGGCCGAGAAGAGCCAGGGCATCAAGCCTTCGGACCATATACACCATAGCGGCACCCCGGCTAGAAGGAGAGGTCCAGCGTTGTGTTCGAGTGATAAATCAACCAGATGATGTAAATCACCATAGTCAACAACCACCACACGGTGGCCGCGCGCTGGCGGCGCTTCCATATATACCAGGCTGCAATCAGAACGGTAAGAAAAGGCAGTACCAATACCACGGGCCATCTCCACAGACAGCAATACTCTGAGATTAGTAGTAAATTCCCGCCAATGCCCTACCGCAAAGTAAACTCAACGCTGGCAACGAGTGCAAAAGAAGGTACTGCGCTGGCCCAGAACCATATCCCGCACCGGGCTCCCGCAACTGGGGCAAGGTGCTCCCGCGCGGCCGTAGACATTGAGTTCCTGGGCGAAATATCCCGGCTTGCCATCACCACCGATAAAGTCCCGCAGGGTAGTGCCACCTTGGGCAATGGCATGACTCAATACCTTTTTGATCGCCTCTGCAAGGCGCAGATAGCGGGCTTTTGAAATAGAGCCCGCTTCACGATCCGGGCGGATACCTGCCAGGAAGAGGGATTCACTGGCATAAATATTCCCCACCCCCACCACGATACGCCCATCCATTATGAACGTTTTCACCGACTGTTTACGCTTGCGGGAAGCGGCGAACAGGTAGTCACCACTAAAACTCTCCGACAGCGGCTCTGGCCCTAAATGACTGAGTAGGTCGTGGGCCAGGGGGTCTGCTGCGGTCCACAGAAGAGCGCCAAACCGGCGTGGATCCCTGTAGCGCAGGGTCAGGCCACTATCGAGTCGCCAGTCGATATGGTCGTGCTTCTCAGGGGATTCTTCCTGCTCGACCAAGCGCAGGCTTCCAGACATCCCCAAATGCCAGATGGCACACCCCTTATCTGTATGCACCAGTAAGTATTTGGCGCGACGCTCCAGCTTCAGAATACGGGCATTTTTAATGTGCTTGGCGAAGTCCAGGTCCACAGGCCAGCGCAGTCGCGCCTGTCGCACCACAACCGATCGCACCCACTGTCCCTCTAGATAGGGAGCGAGGCCACGGCAGGTGGTTTCTACTTCTGGGAGTTCAGGCATTTCTCATCTCACGATGGCTGTAGCCGAGGAGCGGACACAAAAAAGCCCGGCAAGAACCGGGCTCTTCTGCGAGTACTCGAAAGGCAATTACTTGATTTTGCCTTCTTTGTACATAACGTGCTTGCGAACAACGGGATCGTACTTTTTGATCTCCATTTTCTCAGGCATGTTGCGCTTGTTCTTGGTAGTGGTGTAGAAGTGGCCAGTACCGGCGCTGGAATTCAGACGAATCTTCTCACGCATTGCTCAATCTCCAATCAGTTAGCTGAATACAGCTAATTATACTTTTTCGCCGCGGGCGCGCAGCTCAGTCAGGACAGCGTCGATACCTTTCTTATCGATAACGCGCATGCCTTTTGCGGAAACACGCAGTTTCACAAAACGCTTCTCGGACTCAACCCAGAAACGGTGGCTGTGCAGGTTCGGCACGAAGCGACGCTTGGTGCGGTTCTTAGCGTGGGATACATTGTTTCCGGTTACCGGACGCTTACCGGTTACCTGACATACCTTGGACATCTGTTGGCCTCTTCAAAACGCTTGTGCCCGCATGGCGCCAATCCTGAAGAGGAAAAGGGTGTGCGGGAACATAAAAATCGGGATTCTAATCCGGTTCCTGGATGGCGGCGGAACCTGTGCAGAATCTGGCCCGGCCGCAAAGAGCGGCGTTTTATACCAAAAGAGCCCGTAGGGAGCAAGTTTTGTACAGTACTTCTGCGCCAATCGCAGCTTCTCAATTGCAGTGCCTACAGCAGCCCCTGCTCCGCAAAGGATAGAGCCTGGCCCTCGCCCACTATCAGATGATCCAGCACCTTGATATCCACAAGCTCCAGGGCCTGAACCAAACGCTCGGTAATCCAGATGTCCGCCTGGCTAGGCTCGCAAATGCCCGATGGGTGATTATGCGCCAGAATCACTGCCGCCGCACCCCGCTGTAAAGCAGCCTGCACCACCTCACGAGGATAAACACTGGCGGCATTCAGAGTGCCCTCGAACAATTCCTCAAAACTGATAACACGGTGCTGGGTATCCAGGAAAAGGCAGCAAAAGACCTCGCGGCGGCGATGGCGCAACTGCATAGCCAGGTAGTCTCGCACTGCCGCCGGACTGCACAAAGCACTGCCCTTCCGCACCGTTTCTGCCAAGTGTCGTCGCGCTATCTCCAGCGCCGCTTGCAGCTGTACAAACTTGGCATCCCCCAATCCGCGGGCGCGACAAAACTGCTCCCTACCTGCCTCCAACAGGGCACGCAAGCCGCCAAACTCACTGAGTAGACCCCGCGCCAAATCCACTGCGGAAACGCCCGGCAGCCCCACCCGCAAAAATATCGCCAACAACTCTGCATCCGACAGCGCCGCGGCACCCTGCGCCAATAGCTTCTCCCTGGGCCTCTCCGCCGCCGGCCAATCCTTGATCTTCATAATCGTTTCTCGCCTTCCCTGACTGTCTTTTTTTGTGAACTCTCTCCCCAACTCACCACAATCACGATTTTCGCGTCTATTCTGCGCCTTATAAGTCCAGACGCAGAAATGCTAATCTAACCCGCTCGCATATATTCGGAAACTGTATCTATGTCCTCACTGGCCGATAAACGCATACTTTTGGGAATCAGTGGCGGTATTGCCGCTTACAAGAGCGCCGACCTGGTACGCCGCCTAAAAGAACGCGGTGCCCAGGTGAGAGTGGTAATGAGCGCCGGCGCGCGCGAGTTTGTGCAGCCGCTGACTTTCCAAGCCCTATCCGGCAACCCTGTACACACCGATCTGCTGGACCCAGCAGCTGAAGCCGCCATGGGGCATATCGAGCTGGCCAAGTGGGCCGACCTGATCCTGATTGCCCCCGCCAGTGCCCAGATGATGGCAAAACTGGCCTGTGGCATGGCCGACGACCTGCTCACCACCTTGTGTCTCGCCAGCGAAGCACCAGTGGCCCTGGCCCCCGCCATGAATCAGGCCATGTGGCGCCACCCAGCCACCGCTGCTAATGCCAAAACCCTGCGTGACCGCGGGGTACAGCTGTGGGGACCGGCGGCTGGCAGCCAGGCCTGTGGTGACGTGGGACCCGGCCGCATGCTGGAGCCCGCTGACTTGGCTCTGCAGACCGAGTCACAGTTCGGCTCTAGCGACTGTCTGCGCGGCAAGCGCGTGGCGATTACCGCCGGCCCAACCCGCGAGGCCCTGGACCCGGTACGCTACCTGAGCAACCACAGCTCCGGCAAGATGGGGTTCGCCCTGGCCGAGGCCGCCCGGAAGGCCGGCGCCGAGGTCACACTGATCGCCGGGCCGGTAAATTTGGCCACTCCCGCACATGTGAAGCGCGTCGATGTCATCGATGCGCGGGATATGCGCGATGCCGCCGAGCGTGCGGCCGACCTCTGCGATATTTTTATCAGCGCTGCCGCTGTTGCCGATTTTCGCCCCGCCTCGGTGGCGGAACAAAAAATCAAGAAACGCGAGGGCTGCGACGAGAGCGCTATTACCCTGGTTAAAAACCCGGATATCGTCGCCGGCATCGCCGCGCGCAGCGAGCGACGCCCCTTTACCGTGGGCTTTGCCGCTGAGACACAGCAAGTCGAACAGTATGCGCAAAGCAAACTGCAACGGAAAAACCTCGATATGATTATCGCCAACGACGTTAGTGGCAGTGAAACCGGCTTCAATAGTGACCGCAATGCCGTCACGGTGATAGATCGCCACGGCAATACACAACTGCCCGAGGCTTTAAAGGCCGACCTAGCGCGACAGTTAATAGAAATTATTGCCGTCAAAGCGCAGAAATAAAGATTAACAGGCAGGAAAATCAGTGGTTTTCAACAAGAAAAATCAGAGCCAAGGACTATTGCACAAGGGGTTGCTGCTGCCTTCGTTGCTGGCGACCGTCGCCTGGCTTTGCGGGGCCTATCTAATCGTTGAGCATATAGTCACCCCCCACAATCAAGCGCAAGTACAACAGGCAGCCCGGGCGCAGGGAAAAATCTTCGCGCAAGATGTAGAGTCTCTGTTAGCCGAACGCACGCGGCAGCTGCAACAAATTGAACGCAGTGAACAACCCCTTGAAGAACAGCTAAAAACAGCACAACTACCGAAACAATCGCGAATTCAGGTCTTTTCAGAGGCACAAATCCGCGTGGGCGCAGGTGAAAAGCCAACCCTGAACTTCGCGCTAGTAGATCTGCTTAAGCGTACCCGACAAGACAGTCAACAGCCCCTAGAGATACTGCGTACAGGCCCCGACAACAGCTGGCAGCTTCACAATGCTGTTAACCTGGCTGGGCAACAACTTCTGGTCAGCCAGCCCTTCGCTGTTTTGCAAACATCCCTGGAAACGCTCGATAAAAACCAGGGACAGATTCAGCTGCTTCAAAAATTTCCCGATTCGATTGCACAGCCCCTTTGGCGCGGCGGGCAGGGCAGTGGCTTCAGCCATTCTGAAGCAATTCCGGATAGTTACTTGCAGGTGCAGTTCAGCCCCTCCCCTGCATTTATCCAGCAACACAGCTTGCCACTTGTGTGGATCAATCTCACAGCCGGCGCCGGCCTGCTGCTCTCATTACTGGTACTTCTACGCTTCCTGCCCCGAGACAACCGTGCTCCTTGGGAGCGCAGTCAAAAAGGCGGAAGAAGCGAAAGTGAAAAATTCCCTGCGCCCGAGTCGCAGCAGGATGCTCTGCTGGCGGATGAAGCTTTACCCCAAGGGCTCGCATCGGCACCCAGCATCGCTCCCGAAGCTTTACAACAGAATATGACAAATCGCGCTGAGGCAAGGTCTGCGACCAAATCAGGTAAGCCCCAACATCCGCTAACTACCGAGTTTCCCCCTCATGTATTTCGCGCATACGATATCCGCGGCATCGCCGGTGAGGAAATTGATGAGCCCTTTGCCTACCAGCTGGGAAAGGCCCTCGGTACCCTGGCACAGCACGCCGGAGAGCAAATCCTGCTAGTGGGGCGCGATGGCCGCAACAGTAGTGCACTGCTCAGCAACTGCCTGATGGAGGGGATTCTCGATAGCGGCTGTAACAGTATCGATCTGGGCCTGATCCCATCACCACTGCTTTACTACGCCTGCGCCAAGGGCAAGAACACCAGCAGCGGTGTTATGGTGACCGCGAGCCACAATCCGGCGGAATACAATGGCTTCAAGATTGTGCTCAAGGGCCGCCCCCTCTCTGAAGAAAAGCTACAGGGCCTGCACCAGCTTATGCAGCAGGGGCCCTTCAAAAGCGGGGAAGGCAGTAACCGCGAGCAGGATATTAAAGACAAATATATTGACGAGATCTTTAACAACGTCGCCCTCGCCGGACAACCGCACCTGGTAGTGGATGCGGGCAATGGAGCCACTTCCGTTTTGGCACCCCGGTTGTTTGAGCAGCTGGGCTGCGCAGTCACTCCGCTGTTTTGTGAAGTGGATGGGGACTTCCCCAACCATCCACCCGATCCCACGCGCCCGGAAAACCTGCAAGCATTGATCGACAAAGTGGCGGAAACCGGCGCAGACCTGGGCATAGCTCTGGATGGCGATGGTGATCGTGTCACTCTGATTTCCAGCAGCGGGCGCATCGCCTGGGCCGATCAGCTAGTTATGCTACTGGCGAGAGACATCCTGGCACGCAACCCGGGGGAGACGATCGTCTTCGATGTGAAAAGCAGCCGTAGCCTTGCTCAATTAATAAACCAGTACGGCGGCCGCCCGGTGATGTGGAAGACCGGCCACGCGCCGATGAAAAACAAAATGCTAGAAACCAAGGCAATTCTTGGCGGTGAGTTATCCGGCCATATTTTTATTCGGGATCGCTGGTTTGGTTTCGACGATGGTATCTACGCAGCGGCGCGGCTCCTGGAGATTATGGCCCTGCGGGAACAGAGCCTGGATGAACTCCTCGACTCACTGCCGCAAATGGAGAGCACCCCGGAAATATTGTTGCCCGTAGAGGAGCAGGAGAAATTCTCCCTGATAGAGCAGTTGCGCGAACAAGGCAATTTTGACAATGCCGATATCAATACTACCGACGGTCTGCGCATAGAATTTTCTGATGGCTGGGGGCTGGTGCGCGCCTCCAATACCACCAGCGCGTTGACCCTGCGCTTCGAGGCCGAAAATAAAGAGGCTCTGGAGCGTATTCGCAAAGTAGTCATGGCGCAGATCAAGAAAATTGCTCCCACAGTTGTCGTTCCCAATTGGGAACTGCTCAACTAGCGCACCAATTTTAAACCTGTGCGGCACAGGCAGGTGCCGCAACCGACTAGCGCTCCGTGCTTTAATCAAAAAAATCTCGACCGCGCAGTATCTACAGCAGCGGCTGGACAGCGGGAAAGCTATCCAACCGCATCCCACCATAAAGGAATTGCCATGTCCCTCGATAAGAAGTCCGCTCTGCGTATTGCTCAGGTTTTGAATGAGGCCTTGCCCTATATCCAGCAATTCACCAATAAAACCGTGGTGGTAAAGTTTGGCGGTAATGCCATGGTCGATCACGAACTGCAAAACGACTTTGCCCGCGACATTATCCTGATGAAGCTCGTGGGCATGAACCCGGTAGTGGTACACGGCGGCGGCCCGCAAATAGGCCTGCTGTTGAACAAACTCAATATCGAATCTCACTTTGTCGACGGTATGCGCGTAACCGATAGCGAGACCATGGATGTGGTGGAAATGGTATTGGGGGGCACGGTCAACAAGCAAATTGTCAACCTGATCAATCAGAACGGTGGTCGCGCAGTGGGCGTTACCGGCAAGGATGGCTTGTTAATCGAAGCGCGCAAACTGAGCCGCAAAAATGAGAGCGCCGGCCTGCACGCCTCAGAAATTATTGATATCGGCCAGGTCGGCGAGGTGGAAAAGGTCAATACCGATGTCATCAATATGCTGATCCAGGGCGGCTTTATTCCGGTAATCGCCCCTATCGGCGTCGACAAAGAGGGGGTTTCTTACAATATCAATGCCGATCTGGTGGCCGGTAAGGTCGCCGAGTGCTTGCAGGCAGAAAAGCTGATGCTGCTCACCAATGTTGCAGGCCTGCAAGATAAGCAGGGCGAGGTACTCACCGGCCTGACGACGCCCCAGGTGGAAGGGTTGATTGAAGATGGCACCATTCATGGCGGTATGCTGCCGAAAATCAGTTGTGCGCTCGACGCGGTAAAAGACGGGGTCACTTCTGCCCATATTATCGACGGTCGGGTACCTCACGCGGTCCTGCTGGAAATATTTACCGATACCGGCGTCGGCACCTTGATTACCAATAGTGAGACATAAAGCCATCGCACAGTAGCGCTTGGCAATTGAAGACAGACGTCCGAATCGGTAGGATTCCGCCGCCGAAATATTAAGGCGACAAGAGCAAAAATCACCGTCCACCCCCCAAGTGGACTAAAGGCAATCAATGAGCAGCGAAAAAATCAATCGGCGCCAGCAAATTCTGGAATCTCTGGCACATATGCTGGAAGCCAGTCCTGGCGCACGTATTACAACTGCAGCCCTGGCCAAGGAAGTTGGCTTTTCTGAAGCGGCGCTATACCGCCACTTCCCCAGTAAGTCAAAAATGTTCGAAGGCCTGATCGAGTTTATCGAGGAGACTATTTTCAGTCGCATAGCGCTGATCCTTCAGGAAGAACCCTCTGCTTTGGAGCGATGCCAGAGAATCCTGCACCTTCTGCTGGCTTTTTGTGAGCGCAATCCGGGTATTACCCGACTTCTCACTGGCGATGCGTTGACCGGCGAAACCGAGCGTTTGCACGGGCGTATCCTGCAGCTGTTCGATCGCCTGGAAACCCAAATCCGTCAGATTTTGCGTGAAGCGGAACTGCGTGAGCACCTGCGTCCAACCCTGCCCCTTGGCGGTGCCGCCAACCTGTTATTGGCCAGTGCCGAGGGCCGTATCGTGCAATATGTACGCAGCGGCTTTAAGCGCAAGCCCACCGAGTACTGGGCCGAGCAATGGCCGGTTTTGACCTCCGGCTTTTTCCGCGAGACCGTCGCCGCAGCCAGGTAACTGGCTGTGCGGTATGGAAAGTGAAAGATAACTGGAAGGACGCACGTGTAACGAAGCCAGAAAGGCGCTAATGGTCCTGCACTATCAGGATCTGTTAGTAATTTCTGCGTAGCGCGCGGCGGCTTTATCAAATTCCTCACCGATAGAACTGGCCTCGTCGGCGCGCCGTTTAAGGCGCTCGCGCAGTACTGCCACTTCTTTTTGCAAATCGGCAATACGCTGCAGGAGCTCCGGAGCCACCTCGCGCCCACCGCGCTGGGTGCGCGCCGCCTGTGTCTCTTCCTGGGTAATTTGACGAGTGAGACTGGTGATATTCGAGTGCATGATCGCCATATCCTGCTCAACAATTGCCAGCTTGCGTTTGCGAGCACTTTCGATATCGGCGAGGCTGTTATAGCGTTTGAGCAGCTTGCGGTCCGCTTCTTCGCGTGCTTCCTGTCGGCGCTGCGCTTCGAACTCCTCGGGACTCAACTGCGGTGGAACCACTTCTATAACACGGCCAGAAAGGTTGAGAATTTCGTAGCCCTTAGCCACGTACTCCGGCGGCACCATTTCATTGAGTACCATGATGCCCTGCTCATCGGTATAGCGATAGAGCAACTGCTCACCGCTGGCGGCACTCGCCAGGGTACAAGACAACAGAATGGCAGGAACCAGGAAACATTTTATGGGGGCGATTCCCATCGCTCTTCTCACTAAATTGATGCGGCCCGCTATAACGAGCGGGCCTCTCACTTAACCCGTTACGCCGTAACGCTGCCGGTAATCGACAATTTTTTGCAGGATTTCACTATCCTGAGACTCCTGCTCGAGGAAACTGACTATATCATCCAGCTGTACAATGCTAATGACTGGGATATTAAACTGCTGTTCGACCTGCTGAATAGCGGAGAATTCACAATCTTCGCTGGCCTTTTCCTGGCGATTTAAACCGATGACTACACCGGCCGCTTCGGCACCGTGAGATTCGATGATTTGCATCACCTCACGCACCGCAGTACCGGCCGTAATCACATCATCAATGATCAAAACCTTGCCATTAAGCGGCGCACCCACTAAGGTTCCGCCTTCGCCGTGATCCTTGGCCTCTTTGCGGTTGTAGCAGAAAGGCTTATCGATACCTTTCTGAGCCAGTGCCACGGCAGTCACCGCACCCAGCGGGATACCCTTGTAAGCCGGTCCGAAAATGACATCAAACTCCACTCCCGAAGCGATAATCGCCTCGGCGTAAGCCTGTCCCAGTGCGGCTAGTGCCGCACCGGTGTGGAAGCGGCCAGCATTGAAAAAATAGGGGCTTTGACGGCCTGACTTCAGAGTGAAGTCACCAAAACACAACACCTGATGATCCAGGGCCAATTGGATAAAATTGCGCTGATATTGCTGCATGGAAAATTGTTAACTATTAGCTAAGGTGAAGGGAGACCTCCCCGTAGCATTTCTTCCGGGGATAGGCATGCAAATAATGTTTCTAATGATACACAGTCCGCTGGTAAGGGGCTAATAATGCGAATAGTAAGCTTGTCTGTAGACGGCGTTCATCAGGCCGCACAGCGCGGTCTCTACGATTGGTTAGCTGAGCAGGATGCAGACATTATCTGCCTTCAAGACCTGCGCTCTCTGGAGCCGGAGCTAGACCACCCCATATTCCACCCCGATGGCTATTACAGCTACTTCTTCGATTCGGGAACGCCCCATGAAAACGGCGTGGCGATCTATACACGCAACCAGCCCAAAGCCATTATTTTCGGTATGGGTTTCGCCAACGGCGAGGATATGTATGGGCGCTATTTACAGGCAGATTTTGAACGCCTGAGTGTGGGTTCTCTGTTAGCGCCAATAGCCACTGACGAGGCTTCACTGGAAAAAAAGGTCCAGTTTTTCGACGACATGCAAGCGCACCTGCACAAAATCAGCCGCAAGCGCCGCGATTTTATTTTCTGCGGTAACTGGGGCATGGCACACCGCCGTGCCGATGTGCAGAACTGGCAGGACCACCAGGATAACCCTGGTTTCATGCGTCACGAACAGCGCTGGTTGGACCAGCTGTTCAATGAAATTGGCTATGTCGATGCCTTTCGCCGCGTGGTCAAAGACACCGATGAATTTACCTGGTGGCCGAGTGGCACCGTAGGCGAAGGTGATGGCTGGCGTACCGACATGCAGATCGTTTCACACGGGTTGAAAAATCGTATTGAGTACGGTGCGATTAACAAGAATGTGAATTTCTCCAGCCACCTACCACTAATGATGGATTACGACCTGGAAGTATAAACCGTTGAGGACTCGGCCCATTTCGGCTGAGAGTAGGGGAGCCGAGTCCTGTCGCGAACCGACCCGCTTTACAGCGGGAGCGGTCCTAACTCAGCAAAATACAAAGCCTCACTCATCCAAGGCTTTTTGCTGTATCTCGATCAGTTCATCGATTCCCGCTTTACCCAAACCCAGCATCTGCGCGAACTCTTTCTCGGAAAAAGGCTTACCTTCAGCGGTACCCTGTACTTCGATCATACCTCCGTCTGCCGCCATCACCAGATTCATATCCGTATCCGCCGCACTGTCCTCTGGATAGTCCAGATCCAAAACCGGCTCGCCGTCATAAATTCCGACAGAGACCGCCGCGACAAGGTTGAGCAACGGATCCTCAGCGAGAATTTTTTCCCGCTGCATATGGCGCAGCGCATCCACCAAGGCTACACAAGCGCCGGTAATAGCCGCTGTGCGTGTGCCGCCATCGGCCTGGATAACATCGCAATCCAGGGTGATCTGATTCTCTCCAAGCTTTTCCAGATCCACCGCTGCGCGCAGGGAGCGGCCAATCAGACGCTGGATCTCTACAGTGCGGCCGCTCTGTTTACCCTTGGCTGCCTCACGCGGCATGCGGGAACCTGTAGAGCGCGGCAGCATGCCATACTCCGCGGTGATCCAACCGCTGCCCTGACCGCGCAGGAAGCGCGGTACTTCACTCGACACTGAGGCATTACACAGAACTTTTGTGTCGCCAAACTCTACCAACACAGAGCCCTCGGCGTGGCGGGTGTAGTTTCGGGTAATTTTTATCTGGCGCATCTGCGCCGCCGCGCGGCCACTGGGACGCTGCATAGCTCACCTCGGTCAATGAATGAAAGCCCTGCATTATATACCCCCACATGGATATCCGAACGCTGTGCTATGATGCCGAGCCGATAAATACGCCTGCAGGGGATGAGCAATGGCCAATAACCGGGAACAGAACAAAGTGCGAAGCATGACAGCCTTCGGTCGCGCCGAAGCCGCTTATGCCACAGGAAACGCCATTTGGGAGCTGCGCTCGGTCAATCATCGCTACCTGGAGCCGCACTTCCGTCTGCCCGAGGTCGCCCGCCCTCTGGAAGCGCAGTTACGAGATATTTTGCGGAAAAGTTTATCCCGTGGAAAAGTGGAACTCACGCTTACAGTAAAACCCAACAGTGTGGAAACGAGTGGGCTTGAAATTAATCAGCCGCTGGCACAAGCATTGATTAACGCCGCCAAACAAGTGACCGGCGGTGAAGACGCCCAACCACTCAACCCTCTGCAGATTCTCCAATGGCCCGGTGTTATTAGCGAACCGGAAGCCGATACTGAGCAGCAATCCGCCACTATTTTGCAGGCGTTTCACGAAGCGCTAGAACAACTGCGCGCGAATCGCGAGCGTGAGGGTGCGGAGTTAGCCAAATTTATTGAAGCCCGCTTAAAAGGCATTGAAGAACAAGTCGCCCTAGTGCGGGAACTGCTACCACAGATTCTAGAGGCACAGCGGGAAAAACTGCGCAACCGCCTGGAAGAGCTCTCTATAGAATTGGATAAAGAGCGCTTGGAACAGGAAATTGTGCTGCTCGCTCAAAAAGCCGACGTCGATGAAGAACTCGATCGCCTAAATGCCCACACTGTAGAAACCCGCCGGGTGCTCGCTGGAGGCGGCGCTATAGGTCGGCGCTTGGATTTTCTTATGCAGGAATTTAACCGCGAGGCCAACACTCTATCCTCCAAGTCCGTGGTAACCGACACCACCCAGGCTGCAGTAGAGCTGAAGGTCTTGATCGAACAAATGCGTGAGCAAGTACAAAATATTGAGTAAGCATATTATGGGGCTTTTTTAAAACCAAAATAAGAGCCCCGTATTCACGTTCTGCTTAACAACTATCTGCTGCTTTACCCAACTAACATTGAAATACATTTTATATGCGAAATAATATTAAATGGGTTGGGGCTATATTCTTAGCTGTAACCATTATTGAAATTATTAATATATTATCCGGCCGCTCATTGAATTACTTCGGCCTAGTTCCTAGATCCATCGACCATCTGCCCCATATTTTTACCGCTCCATTGCTACACGGAAGCATCTGGCATTTTCTATCCAATATAGTAACCCTATGCGTTTTCAGTTTTTTGCTGTTGCAATATGGAGTGAAAACCTACCTAAAAGTCACTCTGACGATTATTGTCACCACTGGTCTTGCCGTTTGGCTATTTGCTAGAGGCGGGAATCATCTGGGCGCAAGTTCAGTAATTTATGGCTATTTTGGATTCTTATTGCTGGCCGGCTTTATCAGCAAGCAGTTTGTTCGACTATTGATATCCATTTTTGTCGGATTGGTTTATGGCGGACTTATTTTTGGTGTGCTGCCACAAGGAATGTATATCTCCTGGGAATCGCATCTATTCGGTTTCCTCTTTGGCATAATGGCTGCAAAAATATGGGCCCACACACCCAACCCTATTACGGACCGACAAGCTGTATCTAAAAATTCATAGTTTTTCTCTAGCAAATTCACAGCAGGCACACAGGGAGCCGGATGACCGCTCTCTGTGTCCACTCAAAAAAATAAAAACAAGTTTCCGGCCATAGTTCGTATAGACGGCTGAATGCTGTTTTGAAGTCATTGTGATGTCAGAAAAGTTACCAGTCAGATTTTCAGCGCGAACTCTGAAAAAAGCTACCACTGGCGATTAATGCATGCGCTGTGACAAAAATACTTAAAATTACCTCGCACCAGAAAGGCATAAAATCATTTCCTGCCAAACAGTGATTTACTGTTTTTTTCTGCAAAACCGATAACCACCCCTCACCAACTGAGCTCGTGAACTAAGACACACCTTCTCACTGACCAAGTTCTCATTACCTGACTTTTTTCTAAAAAATTATAAATTTGTCGTCATAAGCCACACAATTTCAGGTTCCTCAGCTGAGGACAATAATCTCAAAGTCGTTATATATCTGTACCAAAGTGAAACTCTGGTACTAATTTTGGTCTTTTTAACCGCCAAATGCCTATTCTGGCGGCTATTTGGGACTTTCTATTGGCGGATATATTTCTGTCAGTGAAAGATCTTTTCAGGAGTGACCGATAGACCAGCTGATTGGCTGGCTGTCGGATAACAATAATTTCGAAGAGCAAATAATAATGACTTCACCACTCAAGAACCTTCGGCAGAAGACGGCTCTAGCGAGCGTTTTTACACTGCTATGCACTGCGCCCTTCACTGCCCAGGCACAACAAGCGGACAACGCTCTGCTGACGGACCGCATCATCGTTAAATACAAGGAAAGTGCCAAGGTTGGCCGGGCTGCCAGCATGGCCAGGGAAACGGTGGAAAAGGCCTCCCGTCGCGCCGGCCACAAAATGCGTCACCTGCGCCGTATGGCCACTGGTGCTCAGGTAATGCGCCTGGAAGGTCGCAAAAACAGATCGGAAATGAACGCGATTATCAACCGTCTGAAACAGGATCCGGATGTGGAGTACGCTGAGCCGGATCTGATGATGCGCGCAATGGCTGTGCCCAATGACTCTAGCTATCTCAACCAGTGGCACTACTTTGAGTCCACCGGCGGTCTGAACCTGCCATCGGCCTGGGATGTCACTCAGGGTGAGGGAGCGGTTGTCGCGGTGCTCGACACTGGTTACCGCCCACACCCTGATCTGGTGGGTAATATTCTGCCGGGCTACGACATGATTTCTGACACTTTCGTGTCTGTAGACGGCGATGGCCGTGATAGCGATGCCACAGACCCAGGCGACTGGTATACGGACAAAGCCTGTGGCGATGATCCTCGCATCCCCTCGGAAAGCGACAGTAGCTGGCACGGCACCCATGTCGCCGGCACCATCGCAGGCGTCACCAATAACAATATGGGTATCGCCGGTGTCGCCTACAAAGCCAAGATTGTACCGATACGCGTGCTCGGCCGCTGTGGTGGCTATACCTCAGATATCGCCGATGGCATCATCTGGGGCGCTGGCGGCTCTGTCAGCGGCCTGCCATCCAACCCCAACCCCGCACAAGTACTCAACCTGAGTCTTGGTGGTGGTGGCAGCTGTGCCACGACAACTCAGAATGCTATCAACACCGCACGCAGCCTCGGCGCCACTATCGTAGTCGCTGCCGGTAATGAATCCGATAACGCCAGCCAATATACTCCCGCCAGCTGCGATGGCGTAATAACTACTGCCTCAACGAACCGCGATGGCGGCCGCTCTTACTTCTCCAACTACGGCAGCGTAGTGGATGTTGCAGCACCGGGGGGAGCGCAGAGTTTTGCTAACGACCCGAACGGCATTCTCTCCACCCACAATAGTGGCAGTACCGTCGCGGGCAGCGATAGCTACGTCTATATGCAAGGCACCAGTATGGCTGCCCCACATGTTGCCGGTGCTGCCGCACTACTGTATTCGGTAAACCCTGACCTGGGCCCGGACGACATCGAATCGATACTCACCACCACCGCACGCAGTTTCCCATCTTCATGCAGCGGCTGTGGTGCCGGTATTGTCGATGCTACAGCAGCAGTGGCCATGGCGAGCGGCGGTAGCGATGGAGACAACGGTGGCGATAACGGAAATGGCGGCGGTGTCAGCTGGACCGAATCCAACCTTTCCGGCAGCTCCGGCAGTTGGAACGACTTCACCATCGAAGTCGCTGCGGGTACCACAAGCTTGAATATAGAGATGTCTGGCGGCAGTGGCGAAGTCGACCTCTATGTCCGCCATGCCAACTACCCCACTCTACGTCGGTACGATTGCCGCCCCTACCTCTGGGGCAATGAAGAGAGCTGTACTATTAGCAACCCTGACTCGGGTACCTGGTATGTCAGTGTTTACGGTTACGACTCCTACAGCGGCGTCACCCTAAAGGCTGAAACTACTCCCTAATTGACGACATAGGCCGGCGCCAAAAGCTCCGGCCACGAAAGAGGTATTTTGGTGCGAATTAGCAATAAAAAACCAAAGTACCTCACCCAATTGGTGCGGGGGGAAGGGAAATAACGAGCTGTGCGTTACGCGGCTAAGTAAGAGGCCATGCCTCTGCCCCCCTGAACCAACCCCGAACTTTGCCAGCTGTATCGACAAAATTCCTTAATGCACTTTTTTCGGGCACATATTTTGCCTGTGTTCTAACGGTGCCACGCTTTTTTGCAGTTCTACCGAAAGCCAAGCACCCGGATTTCCCCTCTTGTCAGCTAAATATTGACCAGGGTGATAACCATCCATCACGGAGAGATAACAATAATGAAAACACCACTGAAAAATCTATTGCATAAGTCCGCACTGGCCGGCGTATTTTCACTGCTGTGTGCAAGCTCCTTTGCCGCCCAGGTCGAAGATACCAGCAACGCTCAAATCACCGACCGCATTATCGTCAAATACAAGCAGGGCGCTAAAATAGGGCAGGCGGCCAGACTAGCTCCAGAAACCATAGATAAAGCCTCCCGCCGCGCCGGCCATAAAATGCGTCACCTGCGCCGTATGGCCACAGGTGCTCAGGTGATGCGCCTGGAGGGACGCAAAAACAAAGCAGAGCTCGAGGCTATTATCAGCCGCCTTAAACAGGACCCCGATGTCGAGTATGCAGAGCCCGACCTGATGATGAAGGCCATGGCCGTACCCAATGACCCCAGCTATTACGATCAGTGGCACTATTTTGAGTCCACCGGTGGCCTTAATCTGCCGGCAGCCTGGGATACCACTCAGGGCGAGGGTGTGGTCGTCGCAGTTATCGATACCGGCTTCCTGCCCCACGCAGATCTGGCCGCTAACCTGCTGCCCGGTTACGACATGATTTCCGATACCGATGTCTCTGTGGATGGTGACGGCCGCGACAGCGACGCCACCGACCCCGGCGACTGGTATACCAATACCTACTGTGGTGACCCCCGATACCCGGAAGCGGACAGCAGCTGGCACGGTACCCATGTCGCCGGCACCATAGCGGCAGTGACCAACAATAATATGGGCGTAGCCGGTGTGGCCCCCAAAGCGAAGATCGTACCCGTGCGAGTACTCGGCCGCTGTGGCGGTTACACTTCAGATATTGCCGACGGCATCATCTGGAGCGCCGGCGGTTCTGTCAGCGGTGTCCCAACCAACGCCAACCCCGCCCAGGTACTGAACTTGAGCCTGGGTGGTAGCGGCAGTTGCGCTACCACAACGCAGAATGCCATCAATACCGCACGCAGCCTAGGTGCCACCGTCGTGGTTGCCGCCGGCAACTCCGCTCGCAACGCTCGCCGTTACACGCCAGCAAGCTGCTCGGGGGTTATTACTGTTGCCGCCACAGATCGCTCCGGTGGTCGCGCCTACTACTCTAATTACGGTAATGTGGTCGACGTAGCCGCACCGGGTGGTGAGACCAATGTGGTGAGCAGTGATGGTGTGCTATCCACGCTCAACAGCGGTAACACTGTAGCCGGTACGGATTCCTATGCTTACTATCCCGGTACCAGCATGGCCACCCCCCATGTAGCCGGTGCCGCAGCTCTGATCTATTCGGTGAACCCCAATGTGACACCCGATCAGGTAGAGTCTATTCTCACCAGCACCGCGCGCAGTTTCCCATCCTCTTGCTCGCGCTGTGGCTCTGGCATTGTCGACGCTGCTTCGGCAGTGGCAGCGGCCAGTAACTGATATCCCCACCGCTTGTGGATCTTATAGAAAGGCCGGCAAATGCCGGCCTTATAGCTTTCCCGTGCCGACCCACGCAATCTAACGAACAAATGCGGCAAATTGGGGGTCAACCGGCGTATCTGCAAGATGATTGATGTAATTGCTCATCACTTTCTGCGCAACCCCAACAATAATCTCCAGCAGGTTTTGGCGGTTATAGCCCACTGCGTAAAACCGCTCTGATACCTCATCTGAAATCACACCACGCTCACGCACAATCGCCAGGGTGGTGTCCCGCAGTACTTCAAGTTTTTCAGTAGGTAGGGGCGTCTTATTGCGAAGGGCCTCATTCACTTCATCCGCTACTTTCATCGCCTTGGCAATAGCGCTGTGTGCCGGTACACAGTAGTGACAGTTATGCTCCACATTAATGCTCTGCCAGATCACGGTCATTTCTTCGGCATTGAATGAGGTGTCCAGGAAGTACTGATGTAAATCCTGGTAAGCCGCCAGGGCTTGGGGGGACTCTGCCATAACCCCGTGCAAGTTGGGGATAGAGCCAAAGGCCTTGATAGATTTCTGGAGGAGGGGTTTGCTGTCTTGCGGTGCACTTTCAAGATCGTAAATCTGGAACTCTTTCATCGCTGAACTCACCTTTGATGTTTGGGCTAAATACTTGAGCGATCGATCAAGTATTATGAGGCTAACCAATATTGAGCGATCGTTCAACAGCAAAGAGTAATTGGCGGATATCTCTTGAAAGGGTAAAATTTGAGCAATTGCTCAAGTGGAGGCAACATGGCGAATACCGCGAAATTTGACCGCCAGGAAGTATTGCAGCGGGCAACCTGGCTTTTCTGGCAAAAAGGGTTTCACGCCACATCGACTCGTGACCTGCAACAGGCCACCAATCTTCGTCCTGGTAGTATTTATGCTGCTTTTGGTAGTAAATCTGGACTTTTCAAAGAGGTTCTCAGCTATTACGCGCAAAATCGCGACCAATTACTCCTTCAATGCATAAATGACGAAGGCAGCAACCTTGGAGGCTTGCGTGCCTATTTCCATTACATATTGCTAGGTGACGATGTTGATGCCCCAAACGAGCTCTGCCTATTAGCTAAAGCCATCTCAGAGCTGGATGAAGGAGAAGAAGCACTATTGGCCGAGGCCCGCGCTTTACTGGCTGCACATGGGGCAAAGTTCCGTCAGTATCTGGAGAGTGCGGTGAATGCTGGAGAGCTTTCCAAACAGACAGATTCGGCGCTGCTCGCTCGCCAATTGCAGGTTCAAATGATTGGACTGCGAACTTATCTCCGCGCCACCTCGGACCGCGCTGCGGTTGAGCAAATGATCGAACAGTTGTTTGACCCAGCCTGCGTGCAGACCACAAGTTGAGAAAAAGGCGATTATGCGCGGCCTCTTATACAAACGCTGACGGATTTCGGAATCCAGCCCCTGCGGTTATTTGAACAGCACAGCCCCTATGGCACATTCAAGAGAAACGGTATCGAGTTATAACAATAAGAGGTCACCGTGGATCTGATTACCTTCGCCATCCCTTTTTTCCTGATCGCCGTACTCACAGAACTCGCACTGGACCGCTGGAAAGGTTGGGGGCTTTACCGCCTCAACGATGCCCTGGGAAATTTGAGTACGGGTATCCTAAGCCGCATACTTGGGCTTACTTATAAAAGCCTATTTCTAGTCATTTATATCCCGCTATACCAGCTGCTGCTGCCTTACTACCAAGCAGTCGGCTTCGACTGGTCCATGAGTAATGGCTGGCACCTGGCGCTAGCTGTACTCGCCTACGATTTTTGTTATTACTGGAAGCACCGCATCTGCCATGAGGTCAACGTGTTCTGGGCGGAACACCTGGTGCATCACCAGAGCGAGGATTACAACCTCACCACTGCCTTGCGCCAGTCTAGCGGTGGGTTGCAGTTGGATTGGGTATTCTATTTACCCCTGCTGCTGATTGGCTTGCCAGCGGAAATGGTGATCGTGGCCGGAGCCATAGATCTGATTTACCAATTCTGGGTACACACGCAAAAAATTCCCAAAATCCGCTGGATGGAATGGCTGCTGATTACCCCCTCTAACCACCGAGTGCACCATGCGCAGAACAAGGTGTACGTAGATAAAAACTACGGCGGAATCCTGATCTTATGGGACCGCCTGTTTGGTACCTATCAAGAGGAGCTGGAGGGGGAGCCCTGTATTTACGGTGTGCGCAAACCCCTTAATACCTTCGACCCTCTGGCGGCAAACCTGCAACATCTGAAACGCATGGCGCAAGACGCCTGGTATACAAAAAACTGGTGGGACAAATTTACCCTTTGGTTCCGCCCCACCGGCTATCGTCCCGCAGATGCCGAAGCGGCAATGCCAGTCCCCTCCACCAACCTGAAATCTTTCCAGCGTTACAACCCACAGATTCATCGGGCCCGACGCAACTACGCGCTGGGCCAGCACCTGTGCTATTCCGCCGCCACCCTGGCACTCCTGTGGTACTACCAGAGCCTGGAAATTCCCTCACTGCTGGGGGCAGTAGCACTGTTGGTTTTTGGCCTGGTAATCAATGGGCGAATTCTCGATAACCATCCACTGACCAAATATCTGGAACCCTTACGCCTGGCCCTCTACTGCGGGGTGCTGCCGCTGTTAAACACACAATTTGTCCCAATTTTCAGCGCTTATATTGCGATCAGTGCTCTGGTCTGGGGGTGGTTGGCAATCACTTGCAAAGAGGATACAGTCGCTGTCGTTTGCGATTAGCAACAAGGAGTGAACCTCGATTGCAGGATGTTGGTGGTGATCGAGTGATCTCCCGCTGGGCGATCCCGGCCGGGCTCAGAAGGCAGTTTATAGCGCCTCCTGAAACTCCCAACACTTACCCCCAATTCCGGCCGGGGTTTAGCCTTTTCCTCCTCCTTTTCCTGGGATTGCGCAACTGCCAGTCACCGCTCAGGTAACGGCTTCGGTTATAATGCGCGCTTTCACCCCGAACAGGATCAGTTGTGCAAACAGGAACCCTCTATACCGTATCCGCCCCCTCCGGCGCTGGGAAAACCAGTCTCGTCAAAGCACTGGTGGATAGCGACAGTCAGGTCACCGTTTCTATCTCCCATACCACCCGTTCCATGCGTCCGGGCGAGGTCAACGGTGTCGATTACCACTTCGTGTCGCGCGAGGAGTTTCTGGCAATGCTTGAGCAAGATGCCTTCTTCGAGCACGCTCAGGTATACGGTGATAATTACTACGGTACTTCCAAGGGCAGTATCGAGGAAATTCTCGCTGGTGGCCGCGATGTAATCCTGGAAATTGACTGGCAGGGTGCCGCTCAAGTGCGCCGTCTGCACCCAGAGACCGTTGGTATTTTTATTTTGCCACCCTCTCAGGAGGCCCTGCGCGAACGCCTCACAGGTCGAGGCCAGGACGACGAAAGTGTGATCGAGCGTCGTATGGATCAGGCCATTGATGAAATGACCCACTACGTGGAAGCCGACTATCTGGTGATTAACGACGATTTCGAGCTGGCCCTAATAGAGCTTGGCTCCATCTTCACCGCCCAGCGCCAACGTCTGGAAAAGCAACAGAAACGCCACGGTGAACTGTTGCAGGCACTGTTGCGCCATTGAGCCGGTTGATCGAATTGCGTACACTCCCCGGTCCGGTAAAATAACCGGTCCCCCGAACAGAATTCGCCCACCCGGGCACAGTGAATGGAACCGAAAGTTTATGGCACGTATCACCGTTGAAGATTGTCTGGAGCACGTCGACAACCGCTTCGAACTCGTTATCGTGGGTAGTAAGCGCGCCCGCCAGATTGCCACCGGCGGACAGGATCCGATGGTTCCAGAAGAGAACGACAAACCCACGGTTATCGCCCTGCGTGAGATCGAAGAGGGCCTGGTTGATGCGAGCATTCTCGACCAGCCAGATCGTGAAGAGGCCCCGGCACCCATGGCGGCCCCGGCCTATCTGTCCGACCAGGAAATCTGATTTCGATCTGTTCTGACCTAGAGTTTATGAGTTTTACGAGAGGCGCGCGCGGCATTGCACACCATCGATAGTCTGGCCCACCGCCTCTCCTCATACCTGCCTCCCGAGCAAATCCAAATAGTCCGTCGCGCCTATTTCTACGCCGAACAAGCCCACGACGGTCAGCAGCGACGTTCCGGTGAACCCTATGTGACCCATCCTTTGGCGGTGGCCACAATTCTCGCTGGCATGCATATGGATCACGAGAGCCTGGCTGCTGCCATGCTCCACGATGTGATCGAAGACACCGGAATCCCCAAAGCCGCACTGGAGGAGCAGTTTGGTGGCGAGGTTGCCGATATTGTCGACGGTGTATCCAAACTGACCCAGTTTGAGACAGACAGCGCCGCGGAAAAACAGGCGGAAAACTTCCAGAAAATGGCTCTGGCCATGGCGCGCGATATCCGCGTGATTTTGGTCAAGCTGGCCGACCGCTTGCACAATATGCGCACCCTCGGCGCACTCAAGCCACAAAAACGCCAGCGCATCGCTCGCGAAACCCTGGAAATCTACGCACCCATTGCCCACCGCCTGGGTATGAACGATGTGCGTATCGAGTTTGAGGACCGATCCTTCTTTGCGATCCACCCGCTGCGCGCCAGCCGACTGCGTGCCGCTCTGGTAGCCGCGCGCGGCAATCGCAAGGAACTGCTGGAGCAGATCCAGAACGCCATTGAGCTGCGCCTGCAGCGTGAAGGAATCAGCTCACTGGTGATTGGTCGCGAGAAACACCTATTCAGCATCTACCAAAAGATGCGCGCCAAGAAGAAATCCTTTAAAGAGATCATGGATGTCTACGCTTTCCGCATCATCGTGGACAGCGTGGACACCTGCTACCGGGTGTTGGGCGTAATGCACAGCCTCTATAAACCCGTCATCTCCGAATTCAAGGATTATGTTGCCATCCCCAAATCCAATGGATATCAGTCACTACACACAGTGCTGCTGGGAATGCACGGGGTGCCTATCGAGGTGCAGATTCGCACCAAGGAAATGGACGAAATGGCCAATAGCGGTATCGCCGCCCATTGGCTGTACAAGGCTTCCGGCGATGAGGTGATCAACACTGGTGGTACTAGCCAAGTACGTGCTCGCCGCTGGGTGCAGGGCCTGCTGGAGATGCAGCAGCGTGCCGGCGACTCCCTGGAGTTTATTGAGAACGTTAAAATCGACCTCTTCCCCGACGAGGTCTATGTATTCACCCCCAAAGGGCAGATTGTCGACCTGCCCGCCGGTGCCACCGCCGTGGATTTCGCCTACTCAGTGCATACAGATATCGGCAACTCCTGTGTGGCCGTGCGGATCAACCAGCGCTTGGCGCCCCTGTCACAGCCGCTGGCCAGCGGGCAAAAGGTGGAAATTCTCACCCGTAAAAATGCTCAGCCAAACCCAAACTGGCTCAACTTTGTTGTAACCGCCAAAGCCCGTAGCGCCATTCGACACTTCCTCAAACACCAGCGCCACCACGACTCCATTACTCTGGGACGGCGCCTGCTCGAAAAGGCCCTGGGTAAATTTAATACCCGCCTGGAAGAACTGACACCGGAGCAACTGGAAAAAGGTCTGCAGGAAGCCAAGTGTGCGACTCTGGAGAAATTGCTGGAGGAGATAGGCCTCGGCAACAAAGTTGCTTTCTCTGCGGCCAAGCTGTTGGCTCCCGCGCACAGTGAAGAGGCGGAAACGAGCAATATCTCCTCGCCACTAACCATTGATGCCCAGGAGGGCATGATGATCAGTTTCGCCCGGTGCTGCCGCCCCATTCCGGGGGATACCATCATCGGCCATATCAGCTCCGGCAAAGGCGTAGTGGTACATCGGGATACCTGCCGCAATACCAACGAATTCCGCGAACACCCGGAAAACCTGATGCTGGTGAACTGGTCCCCAGACGTACGCGGAGAGTTCCTCGGGGATGTGCGGGTGGAAGTGGAGTCCGAGCGCGGCATTATCGCGCGCCTGGCCACCCGTATTACCGAAGAGGGAGCCAGTATCGAGCAGATCAATGTGGATGAAAAAGACGCCCATAACAGCGTTATTTCCCTCACACTAGAGGTCAGTGGCCGTATTCATCTGGCGAGAGTCATGAAAAGGCTGCGCAACCTGCCGTCGGTGATCCGTATCTCGCGCCCGTAAGATACTTGGATATCGTACTGGCGAGCTAATTATCGACTCACTGAGAGCGAGCTTTTACTCCGCTTTTTGGCCTATGGCTCGCTGCCATTCCCTACAAAAGCGCGCTATATTTATCGGCTTTCCGCAACAAATAGCAATAAGTAATGGAGTGCCCAATGCCCAACCGCGCAATTATTAAAACAGACAAGGCTCCGGCAGCAGCCGGTACCTACTCCCAGGCGGTAAAGGTCAACGATACGGTATACCTGTCCGGGCAAATAGGACTGGATCCCGAGACTCAGCAGATGGTTTCCGGTGGTTTTGTCGATGAGGCCCACCAGGTTTTCCGCAACCTTGCAGCCGTTTGTGAGGCCTCGGATGGATCGCTCCAGCATATTGTGAAGCTCAATCTCTACATCACCGACAGCAACAACTTTGCCGCAGTGAATGAGGTGATGGCGGAGTTTTTTCAGGAGCCCTACCCAGCGCGTGCCACGGTGGTCGTTAAGGAGCTGCCGCTTGGTGCCCAGTTTGAAGCCGAGGGGGTGATGGTGCCTTAACCCAGCAGAGCACCAACCTGCAGTGCAGGACTTCCGTCCGGCACTGCATTTCTAGATTGCTCTCTCGTAGATTTGCCGCTGTCAGCCTTCCGCTTCCAATAGCGCACTGTAGCCCACTTTGTAATCGGGATACTTGAGCTGGTAACCACTAGCGAGCAAGCGCTGATTACTGAGTTTTTTCGAGCGGCGTTCGCTGGTCTGCACAATCTCACGCAAATGAGCGCTGGTATAGCCCATAGCCTTCACCAGCCACTGCTGTAGTTCATACATGGGGACCGGCTTACTATCGGCGCCGATATACAGTGGCTCTGGTATCCAACCCTGCTTGTGCCTTTCAACCAGGTGCAACAAAAAGCCAATGCAATCGTCCACATGAATACGGTTACTGAACTGGGGGGGCTGGGGCGGGGCACAGCGACCGGCGCGTACCTGAGAGAGCAAGCGGTCACGCCCCGGACCGTAAATTCCGGCAAATCGTACAATACAGACCCCGGGAATCGCCGAGCGTATGATCTCCTCTGCCGCGAGCAGCGCCTCTCCCTGAAAACCACTAGGTGCAGGAGGCGTCTGCTCATCGAGAAAATCATCACCGCTCTGGCCATACACGCGGGTTGAAGACGCCCATATCACCAAGCGCGGCGGTTTTGGCAGGCGTGAAATGGCCTCGCCCAAAGCCCGCGCGGTTTCCACGTAAGCGCGCTGATAACCGCCGGGGGTATGTTCATCCGGAGTAAATGTGGCGAGGACGATATCGGCACCATCCGTCAGCAAGCGCTCGATATCCCCCACCTTGGTGGCATCCCCCCGACGCCAATTAACCGCATCCGCTCTGCGCTTACTCGCCAGGGCCACCAGAGGGTTGCGTCGCATGCCGTAAACACTGTACTGCTTGCGATCTATATTTAGAGCGAGGCGCGCCCCCAGATCACCACACCCAAGGATCCAAAGCTTCTCTTTTTGTGTCATATAGTTCCCGACAATCTTGCGCCTGGGACAGCGTCGACTGCCATATTCCCTTGATATTGTGCTGTTGCGTCCCGCAGAACTCCTCAGATGAGAAGTCCCTAGTCTTATTTATTAACTATTAAACGGTGCGCCAAAAAAAATCCGCAAACGATTGCGGTTTTGCCATCCATGAATAACGATGCGAGGCACTTTCACGCCTCACCATTCCATCTGCCGCTCTGGTATTGAACTAATTACCGCGCCCTTTGAGTAGGCGGTAGACAGCGAGAAAGATAATCGCACCAATGGTGGCTGTTATTATGTCGCCAAATCCGAAACCGGTCACGGGGCCACCGAATCCAATCAGGGCACCAAGCCAACCACCGATGAAGGCACCGATAATGCCAATCACCATTGTGACTATCCAACCACCTGGGTCTTTACCTGGCATGATCCATTTGGCTAAGGCGCCGGCAATCAGTCCGAGAATAATCCAGGATAAAACTCCCATGGCGTTTCTCCATTCTGTTGGCCCTCATAAGATATAGCAAAATTTTGCGCCTCAATTCCATAAAGGCGTCCACAATTGGTAATTTTTCCCAACTTTGTGCCTGAGGTGACAGCTTAGCGCTAGGGTGTGGTCAGCAGCTATTATTTATGAATAATAGCTATCAAATACTATCGCTTAATTGTCTTTACCATGACTCTCAATGAACTGCGCTACATCGTCACTCTCGCTCAGGAACAGCATTTCGGCCGCGCCGCCGAGCGCTGCTTCGTCAGCCAACCGACCCTGTCTATCGCAGTAAAAAAGCTGGAGAAAGAGCTGGGGGTCGCCCTTTTCGAGCGTTCCAAAACTCGGGTGCAGGCCACGCCATTGGGGGAACGTATCGTCGCCCAGGCCCAACTAGTACTGGAACAGTCTGCCGCCATTAAGGATATCGCCAGCGCCGGTAAGGACCAGCTGGCGAGCCCCCTCTCGGTCGGGGCGATTTTTACTATCGGCCCCTATTTGTTTCCGCACTTTATTCCGCAGCTACAGCACCTGGCCCCAGAGATGCCTCTCTACGTAGAAGAGGGCTACACCGCCACTCTGCGCCAACGCCTGCGCAAGGGCGAGCTGGATGCGATCATTATCGCGTTGCCATTCACCGAGCCCGATGTGGTCACCCAGCCACTTTATGACGAACCTTTCGTGGTATTGATGCCAGCTGGGCACCCCCTTGCCCAGCAGGAATTCATAGATCCCGAGCAGCTCACCAAAGATAATGTGCTATTGCTGGGGGAGGGCCACTGCTTCCGCGACCAAGTGCTGGAGGCCTGCCCACATTTGCAGGTCACTATGGAGAAGGAGAGCGGTGGTGGAGGCATTCGTACAGCCGCCGATGGCAGTTCGCTGGAAACCCTGAGACACATGGTGGCCTCGGGGCTCGGTATCACCGTATTGCCATTCTCCGCAGCCACCGCTTCGCAATATGCCAGCGGGCTGCTGGAAACACGCCCCTTCAAGGCGCCGGGGCCCCGACGCACCGTCGCACTGGCCTGGCGTGCCAGCTTTCCACGCCACCGAGCTATCGATATATTGCGTGAGGCCATCAGCCAGTGTCATCTGATCGAGCCATAAACAACCTTGCAGATCAGCCAGTTACCAACCTCAAAGGGGTAGGAGACAAGTTTGCCCAGGTCCTGGCCAAACTGCATATCCACTCCCTGCAAGACCTGCTGTTCCACTTGCCGTTGCGCTACCAGGACCGCACCCGGGTGGTGCCGGTGGCCGGGCTCACTGCCGGGATGGATGCGGTTATTGAGGGCGAGGTAACTGCCGCCGATGTAGTTTTCGGCCGCCGACGCAGTCTGGTAGTCAAGCTTCAGGATATGAGCGGCAGTATCACTCTGCGTTTTTTCCACTTTTCTGCTGCGCAGAAAAACCGCTTTGCCCGCGGCGCACGCCTGCGTTGCTTCGGCGAGGCGCGGCGTGGCGCCGCCGGCCTGGAACTCTACCATCCCGAAACTGAAATTGTCGGCAGCGAAAACGCCACTACCGAGGAAACCCTGACACCGGTTTACCCTCTGACCGAGGGCGTCAGCCAGGGGCGTATGCGCGGTCTGATGCAACAAGCCGTGGAGCTCCTGCGCAGTGGAGCCGTGACCGAACTACTCCCTGCAGATTTACTACCAAAGCCATTGCGTTACCCCCTGAGTGACGCCCTGATTTATTTGCACTCGCCACCTGCCGGCACCCAGTTGGAAAAACTCGCCGCCGGCACACACCCCGCACAACAGCGCCTGGCCCTGGAAGAGCTGCTCGCGCACCATTTGAGCCTGCTGGAATTGCGGCGCAACAGCGCAAGGGTTGCGGCACCGCCACTGCCCGCCAACAAATCTTTGGAGAGAGATTTCCTCTCACGCCTACCATTTTCGCTCACCGGTGCACAGCAAAGAGTCTGTGAGGAGATTGCCGAAGACCTCGCCCAGGACCTCCCCATGATGCGCCTGCTACAGGGAGATGTCGGCGCCGGTAAAACCCTGGTAGCAGCCATGGCTGCCCTCAAAGGCATCGGCGCTGGTGCTCAGGTGGTGGTGATGGCGCCGACAGAAATTCTCGCCGAGCAGCATAGAATCAACTTCTGTAACTGGCTTGAGCCTCTCGGCTTACAGGTAGCGCAACTTACCGGCAGCTTAAAAGCCGCCGAGCGCCGCGAGCAGTTGGGCAAAATTGCCAGTGGCGAGGCGCAGCTGGTGGTAGGCACCCACGCACTCTTCCAGGAGGGTGTGGAATTCCATAACCTGGTGTTGGTGATTATCGACGAGCAACACCGTTTCGGGGTGCGCCAGCGTTTGGAGCTGCGCGAGAAGGGCGCTGCCAGAGGTGCCACCGGCAGGTTGCAACCGCACCAGTTGATTATGACCGCCACCCCGATCCCCCGTACCCTGGCTATGTCTGCATTTGCTGATCTGGACTGCTCCATCATTGATGAGCTGCCGCCCGGTCGCCAGCCTATCAACACCGTGGCGATATCTAACGACCGCCGCGACCAGGTGATGGAAAGAGTGCACAGTGCCATCGCCGAGGGGCGCCAGGCCTATTGGGTCTGCACTCTGATTGAGGAATCCGAGAGCCTGCAGGCTCAGGCCGCAGAGTCCACCGCCGAGGAATTAGTGGAGATGCTCGACGGTGCGCGTGTGGCCCTGGTACACGGGCGCCTTAAGCCGGAGCAGAAAGAGCAGGTAATGAGCGCCTTCAAAGCTGGTGAGGTAGACCTGCTGGTGGCAACCACGGTGATCGAGGTGGGGGTAGATGTGCCCAACGCCAGTCTGATGATTATCGAAAACCCAGAGCGCCTGGGCCTCGCCCAGCTGCACCAGCTGCGCGGCCGGGTTGGGCGCGGCTCCATAGCCAGTCACTGTGTGCTGCTCTACGGTACACCGCTGTCACAAAATGGACGGGCGCGCCTACAGGCGCTGCGTCAGCATAGCGACGGCTTCGCCATCGCTGAGGAAGACCTGCGTCTGCGCGGACCAGGGGAAATTCTCGGCACCCGCCAGACTGGAGAGATCCAACACCGTATTGCAGATCTGCAGCGGGATGCGGAACTGCTGCCACAAGTGCAAAAAATAGCCATATCCCCACATTTGACGGAAGGGATGCGACAGCAGCTAATTAAGCGCTGGTTACAAAACAAGCCCCGTTTCGCCGAGGCTTGAGGAGAGCGCCCTAGTGGGCGCCTACCGTACTGTTATCGTTGATGCTGACACTCTTGTAATTGGCGTCGTAGTAAGTCTCCTCGTCCAAGGCACCTTCACTCTTCGCCACCACACTGCTCACCACCGCATCTCCAGTGATATTCACTGCGGTGCGCACCATATCCAGCAGGCGGTCTACGCCGATCACAATGGCAATCCCCTCCAGCGGCAGTCCCACCTGCTGCAGCACCATACCGAGCATAATCAGGCCCACTCCGGGCACCCCGGCAGTACCAATAGAAGCCAGAGTTGCTGTCAGGATCACAGTCAGGAAGCCAGTCAAGCCGATCTCAATACCAAAGAACTGAGCGATAAAGACCGTAGCCACACCCTGCATAATCGCGGTGCCATCCATGTTGATAGTGGCCCCTAGAGGAATGGTAAATGAAGCAATCTTGTTATCCACACCGAGGCGTTTCTCAACTGTTGCCAGAGTGACTGGAATAGTGGCCCCTGAGGAAGCGGTACTGAAAGCGAACATCATTGTTGAACGCATTTTCTTAAGTAATTCTATAGGGTTAAGGCCACTAAGAAGTTTCAAAAGTACCGAATATACAACCAATGCATGGACAAGTAAGGCTCCGAGAACCACAAGGAAGTACTTAATCAATTGTAAAAGTACATCGAGCCCCAGCTGTGCAAATGTTTTTGCCAATAAAGCAAAAACACCATAAGGGGCGAAAACCATCAGCACCCCGACCATACGCAGTACGACACTATTAAGATCACTAAAAAGAGCGGCGACGCGCTTACCCGGCTCCCCACAGCGGGAAATCGCATAGCCCATCAGCAGGGCAAATACGATAATCTGCAGCATATTGCCCTCGGCCATGGCTGCGACCGGATTGGTGGGGAATATATTTACCAGCACCTCGGAAAGCGGTGGGGATTCTTTTGGCTGGAAAGAAGACGTTGCCGCAGCGGCAGCCTCGCTCACACCCACCCCAGGCTGGAAGATCAATGCCATACATAGAGCCAAAGTAATAGCAATGGCAGTAGTAAGTATGTAAAGCATTATCGTTTTACCCGCCAGTGGCCCTATTCGGCTGCCTTCCGACAGAGAGCAAGCACCACTGATCAGAGACACGAGGACTAGGGGCACCACCATCAGCTTCAACGAGGCGATAAAGATTCGCCCGATAACGTCGAACAGACCCTCAGTAAGATAAAGGTTAATAAAGTTCGTAACGCTTGGGCCGAGCAACTGGCTCATATTCAAATAATTGAATAACGCCCCAAGGAGACTGCCAGTGACCATCCCCACTAAAATTTTGGTAGTAAGCCCCATAACAAGCTTCTCTTTATAAATTCATTGTTTTCATTAAAGGGAGCACTATATCCATTGCCGCCCCGGTGAGCAAAAATCCAACGGGGTGGCGCCAGCCGCCAGTGGGCAGGGTACAATACCCTTTTTACCGACTGCGGAGTTATCGTTGCACCAGTCTCCATTTGTACCTGCGGGCGATTGGCGGGGGCGGCCATTTGAATCGGCACAGTTCCAACCACCAGAAAACCTGATGCCGTGGCTGGCATACACCGGTTCGCTCACCGCTGCACTGAAGCAACTGAGTGGAGGGGATTTCAGTGTGCGGGTACTTGGTCAGAGCTGGCAGCTACCCCGAGCGGAGGAATGCCGCACGCTCAATTTAAATCGCCACAGCCGCGCCCTGGTGCGGGAGGTACTACTGATAGGGTGTGGCCAACCCTGGGTTTACGCGCGCAGTGTTCTGCCCCTGCGCAGCCTGCAGGGCAAGTCCCGCAACTTACGCAGTCTCGACGACCGCCCTCTAGGGGAGCTGCTTTTCAGCGAACCAGGGATTCGCCGAGGCGAAATAGAGTTCAACCAATTGCGGCGCAACCCCGACTTGCAGGCTCAAGGACTCTGCGACGGCGCCGACAGTGCCTGGGGGCGCCGCTCAATTTTTTGGCTGCGGGGCAAACCCCTTTTGGTCGCAGAGGCCTTTCTATCTCAGTTCTGCCCCGGTGACCCACCTGCAGTCCCCGCAAACCAATAACCAAATACAGGGAGATTAGCCACCGTGATTAGCCAACAAATCGCCGCGCGCTGGCCCGCCGCAATGCCCTACTGGCAATTGGCGCGTATGGATAGGCCCATTGGCTCCCTATTACTTTTGTGGCCCACCTGGGTCGCACTGTGGCTTGCGGCGGGGGGCTGGCCAGGGCTGCACCTATTTGCAGTGTTCACTTTGGGCGTCATCCTGATGCGTGCGGCCGGCTGCGCGATAAATGACTTCGCCGACCGCGAGATTGACGGCCATGTTAAGCGCACCGCCACGCGCCCCCTGGCCACCGGCAACGTTACTCCCAAGGCGGCTCTTGGCCTATTCGCCGGGCTCAGCTTCGCGGCTTTTCTGCTGGTGCTCACCACCAATCAGCTAACGATTTTATTGTCATTGCCAGCACTGGCATTGGCCTTCTGCTACCCCTTTGCCAAGCGGCACACTCACCTGCCTCAAGTCGTATTGGGCGCGGCCTTCAGTATGGGGATCCCCATGGCCTTCGCCGCAGTGACCGGCGAAGTGCCTCCCCAGGCCTGGCTTCTCTATGTCGCCAACCTGTTGTGGACCCTGTGTTATGACACTTTTTACGCCATGGTGGATCGGGATGACGACCTAAAAATCGGAGTTAAATCCACGGCAATTTTGTTCGGGGAAATGGACAGAGCCATTACTGCCACTCTGCAGCTTTTGGTTCTAATGGCACTGGTGTTGATCGGCCAGCGCTTCGGCCTCGGCGCCATTTACTACTTGGCAGTTACGGCTATAGCGGCGCTTTTCGCCTACCAGCAATGGCTGATTCGCAACCGCGATAGAGAGGCCTGCTTCAAGGCATTTCTCCACAACAACTGGGTAGGGTTGGTGTTTTTTGCCGGAATATTCCTGCATTACCTCTTCAATTGATCCAGGTCTGGGAGTTCAGGCATAACCGTCATATATTTGTCATATAAATCCCGTTTAATCCTCGGCCATAACCGGGAACTTCTGACAACAGAGCGGGTATGGCAGCCAAATGCACAGTAAAACGATCCTGATTGTCGACGACGAAGCCCCTGTACGCGATATGCTGCGGGTGGCTTTAGAAATGGCAGACTACCGTTGCCTGGAGGCGGAAAACGCCCAAGAGGCCCACGCCTTAGTCATCGATGAAAAGCCAGACCTTATTCTTCTCGATTGGATGCTACCCGATGTATCCGGAGTAGAGCTGGCCCGCCGACTTAAGCGCGATGAGCTGACCACCGCGGTGCCCATCATCATGCTCACCGCCAAAGGCGAAGAAGACAATAAAATCAAAGGGTTAGAGACGGGCGCCGACGACTATATCACCAAGCCCTTCTCCCCCCGCGAGCTGGTGGCGCGCCTCAAGGCGGTACTGCGCCGCGCCGGCCCGGCCACCCCCGAAGACCCCCTCAGCGCCGGCGATCTGGTACTGGACCCTCTAAGCCACAGGGTCACTATCAAGGGACAGCCGGTGGATATGGGGCCTACTGAATTTCGCCTGCTGACTTTCTTCCTCTCTCACCAGGAACGCGCCTACACACGCACCCAGCTGCTGGATCACGTCTGGGGTGGCAATGTCTATGTGGAGGAGCGCACCGTCGACGTACACATCCGCCGCCTGCGCAAAGCTCTGGCACTTGACGGTCACGATCGTTATATCCAGACAGTGCGCGGCACCGGCTATCGATTTTCTGTGCAAACTGCCGAAAAAGTGTGACAATCTGCAAAGATCGGCACTGACTCCCGCGGTAACCATTGGTCACTCCCACAGAGGACCGGGTTTCTAAGATGTATATAAGTGCGGGGGTGGACATCAGCCCTCCCGACAACTGCCAGGTAACACGGCAAGGCTATGTTGGATCGCAGTATTGGCGAATTTTCGCGCTTCTTAATTATTGCTTTGGGCTGCTTGACCCTCGGCTTCACCACGTCCGAGTGGTCGCTCACCCTGATTTTAGGGCTGGCAGCCTACCTGCTCTCAGTGCTGTGGCAGCAGCACCGCTTCAATCGTTGGCTGGCCAATGGCCGCCGCGGCCCCGCTCCCACTGCTTTTGGTATCTGGGGTGAAATCTATGACGACTTCTACCGTATGCAGCGCCGTCACCGCCGTGAGAAGCAAAAGCTGCATGTCATGTTACGCCGTGTTCAGGACAGCACCAGCGCCCTGCGCGAAGGCATTGTAGCCCTGGAAAATGGCGACCACCTGGCCTGGTGGAACCCCGCCGCCGGCGAGCTGCTCGGCCTGCAGTCCAGTGATCAGGGGCAGTCCCTGGTGAACTTTGTGCGCGACCCTGGCTTTGTCAGCTATATGCACAGCGAGGACAACAGCCCCCGCGAACCGCTGACCCTGCCAGCGCCGGGTAATGAAGCCCTGCACCTACAACTGGAGGTGACCCGCTACGGCAAGGATGAAGCCCTGGTGATCGTTCGCGATATCACCCGCCTGCACAATCTCGAGCAGATGCGTCGTGATTTTGTCGCCAACGTTTCCCACGAGTTGCGCACTCCTCTTACCGTAATTGCCGGCTACCTGGAAACCCTACAGAACAGCGATATGGCACCTCCCGCCTGGCGGCGCCCGCTGGTTCAGATGGAGGAGCAGGCGGCACGTATGACCACCTTGGTCAACGACCTGCTTCTTCTGGCACGCCTGGAAACGTCAGAGCGAAAAACGGGTGACGTCTCTGTAGATGTGCGCGAGTTGATGGAGCGAGTTGCCCGTGAGGCGCGCAGCTTTAGCGGCGACCGTCACCAGATCAGTGTGGCGTGCGAAAGGGATTGCAGTATCCGCGGCGATGCCAGCGAGCTACACAGCGCTTTCGCCAACTTGGCGCTCAATGCGGTGAAATACAGCCCGGGGAACGGGGAGATACAACTGCGCTGGTGGCAGGATAACGATGGCGGCCACTTTAGTGTGCGGGACCAGGGTATCGGTATAGACTCGCTTCACATCCCGCGCCTTACCGAACGTTTTTACCGGGTAGACCCCGGCCGCTCCCGCGACAGCGGCGGCACGGGATTGGGCCTGGCTATCGTCAAGCATGTACTGTTGCGCCACGGTGCGGAAATGAGCGTGCACAGTGTCCCGGCCCAGGGCAGTACTTTCACCCTGCACTTCCCCTCTACCAAGCTGGAAGAGAGCCCCTCTCGGGAACTAATGGAGACCGAGGGCGCGGATTCTTGATCCACCCCCTCAATGATAAAACTATTCAAATTCTGGCAGCTTTACCGGCTCACCATTTTTGATATAGGTAGCCTCTTCTTCATCGTGCACCGGGGTGCTCTCCCGGCGCAGGATCAGGTGGTGCAACTTTAAATCCCCATCTCTTAACAACAGATGCTCATTGCCATTGTCATCCACAGGCAGAGCCTTGTTTCCCACCAAGGCATCGCGCAGAGCGCGCAGCCGCGGCACATCTTTATAGCGATTCAGGTCATTGGAGAGACGCGTTTTCATGCGCTCACTTTCATGCAGGGCTGCAGCAGTTTCACGATATTTGGCGAAAAAAAACACAGCTGCAATGGCAAACGCCACAACAACGGAAACTTCAAACCATACGGGCATAATCACTCCTTGTTATCGTATTTACGCCAAACGACCAGCTGGTTGTTCGCTGGCAGGTAATTTAGCTCTTCCCGACGCATGCCGACATCACTGGCCAATTGATCCAACCACTCCAGATCACGGATACCGCTATCGGGGTTGCGCTCTTTGAGGTAGGTATCGAAATCCGCATTGCTGGGCCCGATAAAACTGCCATCAATCTTGAAGGGTCCATATACAACCAGCAAGCCATTGGGTTCTAACAGAGTGTGCAGTTTGTGAAAGAATCGCTGTACTGACTCCCTCGACATAATATGCAGGGTATTCGCGGTAAACACCGCATCGAAATTCAGCGCAGGCCAGGGCGCATCGACATCCAGAGTCAGAGGTTCGCGCAAGTTCTGTGCGGGCGCACTCGCCAACCAAGCTCGCACACCGGGCAGCATTTCCGCCCGCTCCGAGGTCTGCCAAATTAAGTGGGGCAGGCGCGGTGCAAAAAAGACCGCGTGCTGACCTGTGCCGCTCCCCACCTCCAATACCTTAAGGCTACCATCCAGCAGGCGGCACAGATGAGTAAGAATTGGATCGCGATTACGCGCACAAGCCGGTGCATCCGGCAGGCTGGTATCGCTCATTGCTGTTCATCCCGAGTGAAAACCCAGTCGCGCTCATTGGACATGCCCGAGTTATAGGCATAGCCGGCTACATCAAAGCCCTTAAGCTCCTCCGCTTTCTTCACCCGCTGCTCAATCGACCAGCGGCTCATCATGCCCCGCGCTTTCTTAGCAAAGAAGCTGATCATCTTATACTGACCATTTTTTAGATCTTTAAAATGGGGGGTAATGACCTCTGCATTGAGCGCCTTGGGCTTTACCGCCTTGAAGTACTCATTAGAGGCAAGGTTGACCAATTCCCGGCTCTTCAGCGCATGCAACTGGGCATTGAGCGTCTCAGTAATTTGCTCTCCCCAAAATTCATACAGATTTTTACCGCGGCTGTTTTCAAATCTGGTGCCCATCTCCAGGCGGTAGGGTTGCATCAGGTCCAGCGGGCGCAACAGGCCATAGAGACCGGAGAGCATTCGCAAATGCTTTTGCGCATAACTGAAATCGCGCTTGCCCATAGTTTCAGCGGCCAGGCCGGTATAAACATCCCCCTTAAAGGCGAGTAGGGCCGGGCGCGCATTTTTATCTGTGAAAGGGCGTTTCCAGTCTTGGAAGCGGTCGTAATTCAACACACCGAGCTTGTCGGAAATCTTCATCAAGCTGGAGATCTGCTGTGGGCTCAGATCACGCAGTTCGCCAATTAATGCCGCTGACTCCTTGAGAAAGTCTGGCTGAGTGGTTTCCAGTGTGGGTATTTCACTCTCGTAATCCAGCGTCTTGGCTGGAGAAATCACTATTAACATCGGGTGCCTTACTTGTGCTGCTTCGCTTTCTATTTGAGCCCAACCGCTAGGATCGGGGCACTGCTCTATTCGGGCTTCAATATATCCTGCCACCAGTTGAGGGGTGTTTGGCCATCCTTCGGATCGTAGACATTGCCGTAATACCAGGCACTGTTGGCACCATCACAAATACTATTGAGAATTTCCTCAATCTTATCGAAACCACAGCTGACATGGATGCTGTAAACCAGCATGCGTGGAACTTCCAGATCCAGCTCTCCTCCAAGTTTCTCCAGCTGCGGGCTCAAGCGGTCGGAGAGTTCGGCGCTGTCGCCGCGGCAAAAAACACGGATCGCCAAATTGCCGGAGCGCTTAACCAGCTCAAATTGCTGGGTATCTTTATCCACTTTAATGCAATCGCCACTGGCGATGCCTTTAATAAATGCGGGAGAACGTACCAGCTGGCAACTGTCGTCCTCATTGACTCGTACCTGTAAGCGCTCTACCACCGGCTCGCCATCGGGGTTGGTGCCCGCAAATAACTCTATTACCTGAAGTGCCGTCATAACCTCTATTCCCCGACTGTGTACAATGGGTGATCGTTGAATAATCGGCATTATACAGGGAGGCAAGCAATGATCTCGCGTAACCAGGCTTTCTTCGCCGCAGTGGCGTTGACGGCAACCTCTATTATCAGTGGCTGTGTCACCAATCCAGTGACCGGAGAGCAACAGTTCTCTCTGGTATCGGCCCAGCAGGAATTGAACTTAGGACAGCAGCAATACCCAATCAACCAACAACAACAGGGCGGTCAGTACACCATAGATCCCAGCTTGCAGGAATATGTGAATCGGGTCGGGCAAAAGTTGGCTCGGGTCTCGGACCAGCCGCAGCTGCCCTACGAATTTGTAGTATTGAATAACTCCGTTCCCAACGCCTGGGCACTTCCCGCTGGCAAAATCGCCATTAACAGAGGCCTGCTGGTCCTGCTTGAGGATGAGGCGGAATTGGCCGCTGTACTCGGCCACGAAATTGTCCATGCCGCCGCACGCCACTCCGCCACCGCCATGTCACAACAACAGGTGCTCGGGGCCGGCCTGGCTGTACTCGGTGCGGCCACCAAAGATTCCGCCTATGCGGACCTTATCTCCACCGGCAGCCAGCTGGGAGGTTCCGCCTATATCGCCCGCTACGGTCGCGGCAACGAACTGGAATCCGACGAATACGGCATGAAATATATGGCTGCCGCCGGCTATGACCCCCAGGGCGCCGTGCGACTGCAGCGCAAATTCGTCGAACTCTCCAAAGGGCAGCAGAGCAACGGCCTGGAAGCCCTCTTCGCCAGCCACCCCCCATCACAGTCCCGCGTCAGCGCCAATATCGAGCACAGTAAATCACTGCCCAAGAACGGGGTCACCAACCGCGATGCCTATCAAAAGGCCATAGCACAACTAAAACGCGATGCGGATGCCTATGAAAATTATGATGATGCTCTAAAAGCAGCCAATAAAAAGCAGTTTGATACGGCACTGAATCTGGTACGAAAGGCACAAAAGCAACAACCAAAAGAAGCCTCTTTCTTCGCACTGGAAGGAGATTTACTCGCCCAGAAAAAACAATTTGATAAAGCCCATCAGGCCTACGACCGTGCCGTACAGAAAAACCCTGCACTGTTTTCCCACTGGTTAAAACGCGGCATGGCTAGTGCGCAACTTAAAAATTACACTGCTGCGGAGAGGGACTTAAACCGTTCTCTACGTTATTTGGAAACAGCTTATGCACACTTCTATTTGGGCGAGGTGTATGAAAAGCAGGGGAATAAGCAAAGCGCTTTCAAGCACTACGAGACAGCAGCCGGGGCAGGGGGAGAGATTGGCTCTAAAGCTCAGGCCCGGATACAGGCCTTAACTGGGAAGGGCTAAATTTATAGTTTAGAAATTTTGATTTAAAAATTTAAAAGGGCTAGTGGATAGCCCTTATATTTTCATAAAATTATAACTGAACTCTTAAGCCCAGCCGGTACTCATCATACCGATAAGCATCGCAATCATCACACTCCAAATATCCAAATTCTGCATAATACCCATTGTATTTATTTGTTGCTGCGGCTAAGTAAGCTACGTCAACGGCAATATTCTGATTAAAGAAGTGGGAAAACCCTAATTTATAACGATGATTTTCATCATAAGCTATATTGACGGAGGTCTCTTTATTAAAATAAAATTCTGCGCTCAACTCCGAGGCATCCCCCCATATTCTTCCGTTTCCGTGATAATAACTCGCTTCAACACTTAGATACTTATCATTTCCGAAATCTACGAAATATTTAGAAGATAAAATGTGATCGTCAGTTTCCTCAGCGACATTCATTGTAAAACCAAGATAACCAGTATCACTTAATTGGTGGCTATACTGGGCGGTTAATGAAAACTCTTCTTCTTCATCAAAATACTTAAAATCAGTATTACTATAGTTTAATTTCACTAAAACATTCGGGGTTAAAAAATAACCAATCGATTGATCATAAATGTTGGCATATTTTTGATCCTCTATAGTAGCACTCAGCACCACACCATTTTCTACAAAATACTCACCTTTTGTAGAAATTGAATTTTGATGATGATCATTCCGCAAATAATCATTCCGAATTTCATATCGGGAGAATTGTGCTGATATATTGCTAACCTTATTGATGTACTCAAACTCCTTTAGAGGCCCTAGAGTTTCTTTCCCTCCAAAATAGTAAGTAGTACCAACGGTTGAGGTTTTATTTTTTACTTCTTTAGCATTATAACCGGACGTTGGAAAATATGGCCACCCCATTGGGCTATTGTAATGGTCATGAAATGAGTACTCTAAATCTGAATAACTCAAAGTAGTTATCGACTTATACTCCTCCGCCGTTACGCCAGTAGCAAGCACCATCAGGGGAACAACTGATACTTTAAAACCCTTCATAAAATCCTTTTCCAACTATAGATTTGATTTGTAAGATTTTAATAGGATTTATTTTTTATTTCTAGAGACAATAACAATACGACAAGAAATAAACGTTTAGGTAACATCCAATAATTAACTAAGAAAATAAAAGGACTATCTAAGATAGCCCTTTTCTTACTTACAGCTGTACGGTCATACCAATTTGGTAGATATCGTAATCGATATCACTATCAGTATTGGAAACATAAGCAGCTTCAACAGCGAAGTTGCGGTTGAAGAAATGGTTCATACCCAGCTTAAACTCTTCTTTTTCATCGAAAGTAAAGCCGACGGAGGTGCGCTGAGTAAAGAAGTACTCTGTGCCCAACTTCCAATAGTCATCGTCCTCATCGTAGCTGATATAATCCAGATCAATCGTTAAGTACTGTTCACCACCCAGGTGAGTAAAGTACTTAGAAGACAGGCTGCGAGTATCAAACTCTTCATCAACTGAAAAGTCGAAACCGATATAATCGGTTCCATTCAGCTGGTGGTTATAACGAGCATTAACAGACAGCTCATTATCACTGTCGTTATCTTCATGTTCCAGGCTAACCAGGAAGTTAGGTGTGAAGAGATAACCTACTGATAAAGTATCAATATTTTCTTCACCCCAATCGGCTAACTGAGCACCTAAAACCAGACCATTGGATGCAAAATACTCTCCACCGATGGTCAGAATATCGGAATCTTCACTGCCTTCGTTTAAATGAGAGAAGCCACCGTAAACATTGCTAACTTTGTTTATATATTCAAATTCTTTCAGTGGGCCTAGAGTTTCTTTTCCGCTGAAGAAGTAGCGACTATCAAGAGTAAAACTATCATCACCTTTTTCTAAATTGCTGTAGTTAGCTTTAGTAAAAGAATTGTACTCCTCGGCAGTTGTAGTAGCCGCAAGAAGCATCAGGGGGAGAGCTGCGAGCTTGAATCTCATTTCAAAATCCTTCGTTAACGTAGGGATCCAAATTGGGCTGCGGATTGTAACAAAAGAATTTTTGTCTGCAACAACAGTTAATTACACAAAGTCAGTTTGAGAAGACTTTGCGACGAAGGGAATGAGAACAGGGGAAAGACAGAATTAAAGCTTCTTGCTTAGATGTAATTATCCGTAATCAAGTATTTTAAATACTCATTCAGAGACCGATTAAAATTTACAGTTTTTTAATTTTTGAAAAATTTAATTTATTCAGCTTCTGTTCAGTTTTGACGAGGCAAGCTTAAGAAAGTTCATCATCATCAGCATAAGAAGCTACTACCTCTCTAAATTCTTTAAACTCTCCTAAAGGTCGTATACCCACAAAAGGAGCCACGCTTTGAATAATTTTATCAATCGCAAACGTATGTTCAGCCTGCATAGCATCGCGTTCTGTTTTACTGTGCCAAGTGGCTATCGCTATGAGGCTATTTTCGTCACCGATCTTTTGCAAAAGTTCCGTGCCCATAGCCCCAGGTGCCCGCTGAATTAACTGAGACGCACGTACCCAGGCATCGGCATATTCTTCCGCTGTGAAACCTTCCTTAATTTGAACCTCAAAAATATATTTCATCGCCAAGCCCCTAAATATTTCAAGTTCTTAAAATCTGCCTGCAATAAAAAAGGCCGCTATGAGCGACCTTTCTTTGGCTGAGGAAACTTAGGATTTCCTTAAATTCAAATTCCTCTCGTGGCCGTGGCGAATATCCGCCCCCTCCACCAAGTAGACTACCTGCTCACAAATATTCTTGGCGTGGTCACCGATACGCTCCAGTGAGCGCAGTGTCCACAGCACATTAATGACGCGGGAAATACTGCGCGGATCTTCCATCATATAAGTCACCAGCTCACGGACGGCGGTGCGGTAATCCATGTCCACCTGTTCATCCTCGGCGAGGGTGCGCAATGCGGACTCCACATCGAAACGAGTGTAGGCATCCAGGGCGTCGTTGAGCATTTTGCGTACAGCATTTGCCAGATGGCGTATCTCGGTATAGCCGCGCGGTGAGGTGCCTTCATCGGTCAGGGCAATCGCCATTTTCGCGATTTTGCTGGCCTCATCACCGATACGTTCCAGGTCGCGGGCGATTCGGGTTACCGACATCACCATACGCAGATCCGAAGCGGCGGGCTGGCGCTTGGCGATGATTAGAGTCGCGTGCTCGTCCAGGGCCATCTCGCACTTGTCGATTTCCTCTTCGACGCGCAGGACTTCCTCGGCGAGCTGGCTATCGGCATTCGACAGAGCATCGACGGCATCGGCTACTTGGCGGGCGACCATGCCGCCCATTTCCAACATCTCGGTCTTGATTCCCTCCAGGTCCTCATTGAACTGGCGGGAGATATGCTGATCGAAGTGCATTTCCATAGTTATCCCTCGGAGCAAGATTGGCTTAGCCGAAGCGGCCGGTAATGTAGGCTTCGGTTAGTTCGTGCTCCGGATTGGTGAACACGGTCTCTGTATCGTTGACTTCAACCAGGTGCCCCAGATGGAAGTAAGCCGTGCGCTGACTAACGCGGGCCGCCTGTTGCATGGAATGGGTCACGATGGCAATAGTGTAGTTCTCGCGCAGCTCATCGATCAGCTCCTCAATACGCGCAGTGGCAATAGGGTCCAGGGCGGAGCAGGGCTCATCCATCAGGATAACCTCAGGGCTCACGGCAATGGCTCGGGCGATACACAGACGCTGCTGCTGACCGCCAGAGAGGCCGGTGCCCGGCTTGTCCAAACGGTCCTTAACTTCATCCCAGAGGCCGGCGCGGCGCAGGCTGTTTTCCACAATTTCATCCAGGTCGGCGCGGCGGCTGGCGATCCCGTGGATTTTGGGGCCATAGGCCACATTTTCATAGATAGACTTGGGGAAGGGATTGGGCTTCTGGAACACCATCCCCACCCGAGCGCGTAGTGGCACAACATCTACCTTGGGACCATAAATGGGGTCGCCATCCAGGCTCAGTTCGCCTTCCACCCGACAGCCTTCGATGGTGTCATTCATGCGGTTGAGGCAGCGCAGGAAAGTGGACTTACCACAACCGGATGGGCCGATCATCGCCACAACTTCATTGCGGCCGATATCCAGGCCCACATTGTGAATAGCCTGGGTTTCACCGTAGAACACATTCACATTGCGCATGCGTAACTTGGCGGTATCAGTGAAGGGCTGGCCCACTGTTTTCCGCACCTCGGCTTGGCTCACTGCCATTTTTTCACCGGTCAGTTCGGGTTGCGCCGCTTCAGAATGTCCGGCGGCATCCAGGGTCATGGTACTCATAAATAATCCTGTTTTCCGATTATCCGCGCTGTTACCAGCGGCGCTCAAGTTTCTTGCGCAGCATTACTGCACTGGTATTCATAAGAATCAATACACTCAGCAGCACCATAATGGCTGCAGAGGTACGCTCCACAAAGGCGCGCTCTGGGCTGTCGGCCCAGAGGAAAATCTGTACCGGCAATACCGTGGCCGGATCGGTAACTCCGCCGGGTACATCCACAATAAAGGCAACCATACCGATCATCAGAAGGGGCGCGGTCTCACCCAGGGCCTGGGCCATACCAATAATCGCACCGGTGAGCATACCGGGCATGGCCAGCGGCAATACATGGTGGAAAACCACCTGCATACGCGAGGCACCCATACCCATCGCCGCTTCGCGAATCGAAGGCGGCACCGCCTTCAACGCCGCACGGCTGGAAATAATAATTGTCGGCAACGTCATCAGGGTAAGTACCAGACCACCAACCAGAGGCGCAGAGCGCGGCAACTCAAAAAAGTTGATAAAGATCGCCAGCCCCAGCAAGCCGAATACGATGGACGGCACCGCCGCGAGGTTATTGATATTCACCTCAATCAGATCGGTCCAACGATTCTTCGGCGCGTATTCTTCCAAATAGATAGCGGCAGCCACCCCGATTGGGAAAGACAGCGCCAAAGTCACCAGCAATGTAAACAGCGAGCCCATCAAAGCGGCGCGGATACCTGCCTGTTCCGGCTCGCGCGAATCGCCGTTGGTAAAGAAGGTGGTGTTAAAACGCTTCTTCAGTTCGCCACTTTGTAGCAACTGCTCGATCCAGCCGGCTTTCTGTTCGGATGTGCGGCCGCGGAAGCCCTCTTTGGAATCCTTCAGACTTTTAACAAAAGTATCCACATCGTCGTCAGCGGCAAACCATACCTTCTCGCTCGTACCGAGTAGCTCTGGGTTTGCAGCCAGGCGATCACGCAGGTTAAAGGGTGCCCCCGAGGAGACCAGGCTATAGAGCTCACGCTTGTCACTGCGGCCAGTCACCGAGGGAAAACGCTCGCGCAACGCCGCGCGAATCACCCCGGTGAAATTGGCCCAGGCAAGGCTCTCGTCATCGACCTTCTCAATACCGAGTACCTGCGCATCGTAGTGCACTTCCAGCTCAATGGCGGTCTGCACAAAGGCGCCGCTACCCTTGCTGATAATATCGCTGAATAGAATAACAACCGCGAGTATGCCGAAAGCGATACTGGCAATGCCCAGCCCACGAAACAATTTTTCCTTGCGATGGCGGCTGGCGAGGCGCTTCTCGATGCGCTCACGAACCTGCGTCTGGGTGAGGTTAGTCATACTGCTCCCGGTATTTTTTCACTACGTGCAAGGCGATAAAGTTCAGCACCAGAGTGGAGATAAATAGCATCAGGCCAAGCGCAAATGCGGCCAGGGTCTTGGGACTGTCAAACTCCTGGTCGCCGACCAGTAGCGTCACGATTTGCACGGTAACAGTGGTGACCGAATCCAGAGGGTTCGCAGTCAGGTTGGCGGCGAGGCCCGCGGCCATCACTACGATCATCGTTTCACCAATTGCGCGAGATACCGCCAAGAGTACACCGCCGACAATTCCCGGCAAGGCGGCGGGAATCACCACCTTGCGCACGGTTTCCGATTGGGTTGAACCCAACCCCAGAGCGCCATCGCGCAGGGATTGCGGAACTGCATTAATAACATCGTCAGATAATGAAGAGACAAATGGGATAATCATAATCCCCATTACCAGGCCAGCGGCCAGGGCGCTCTCACTGGAGGCCTGTAAACCCATTGAGGTGGCCAGGTCGCGAATAAATGGGGCAACAGTCAGTGCCGCAAAAAAGCCGTATACCACGGTGGGTACACCGGCGAGAATTTCCAAAATAGGCTTGGCTACGTTGCGCACGCGCTTGCTGGCGTACTCGGCCAGATAAATAGCGGCCATCAGGCCCACAGGCACCGCCACCAACATGGCGATTGCGGAAACCATCAGGGTGCCGGTAAATAGGGGTACCGCACCAAAGGCTCCGCTGGAACCAACCTGATCGGCGCGCAGGGCCATCTGCGGGCTCCAGTGCAGGCCGAACAAGAATTCAGTCACTGGCACCGACTGGAAAAAGCGCAGCGACTCAAACAGTACCGAGAACAAAATACCCACAGTGGTAAAAATCGCGGCGCAGGCACAGGTAATCAGAATAGCCTTCAGGACTTTTTCCACTTTCTCACGGGCACGCAGCTCCGGAGAAAAACGCAACAGTGCAAATGCCCCCAGGCCCACCGCCAATACCAGGCTTAAAAAGGCCTGTAGAGTATTGGAATTATTGCGCAACTGACTGAGGTGCTCGGCAGCCGACTGTAACTGTGGAGATGACTCTCCCACCAAATGGCCAGCGGCAAGGTTTTGAATTTGTGCATAGAGCAGGTTCTGCCCGGCAATGGTATCGGGCTTATCGGCGATGCTGTGCATCACCATAGAGCGAATAATGGCATCGTCAAAAATCAGCCAGGCACCCAGTAGTAAAAGTGCCGGTAAACCACACCAAAGCGCGGTAAATAATCCGTGATAGCTGGGCAGTGAGGCCAGATTACGCAGGCCTCCTCGGCTGCGCGCTGCACTCAGTGCACGACTAAAGCCGGTACCGTAGGCCACTAAAATCAACAGCAGCAAAAGGGCGAACAGTGTGGGGGTTTGCATTGAATTACCGTGCTAAAAATGTCGATGTCGGCATTATCCCGACTTTTCCCTGTGTTTCCACTTGGCTTTCATAAAAACGGCCAAGCCCTCTCGAGCTTGGCCGTCAATTCCCTTTGACTGTACTACTCCAAGATAAATTTACTTCGCAGCAAGATTGCTCAGGGCATTCAGCTTGCGAACGTCAGTAGCAATTTTCTGGCGTTTCTCTTGGGGCAACGGGATCATACCTTTGTCAGTCAGGTAACCTTCATCACCCCAAGCGCGCTCATTGGTGAACTCCGCCAGGAACTGCTTGATACCTGGCACTACGTCGGCATGTGCCTTCTTCACGTAAATAAACAGCGGGCGGGAAACTGGATATCTCTGATCGGCGATAGAATCGAAAGTCGGAGCCTGTCCTTCGATCAAAGAGCCTTGTACTTTATCGGCATTCTGGTCGAGGAAGCTGAAACCAAAGATGCCTAGGGCATTTGGATTGGCAACCAACTTGTTGACGATCAGGTTATCGTTCTCACCGGCTTCAACATAAGCGCCGTCTTCGCGTACGTTGTGACAGATCGCCTTATAAGCGCTCTTGTCTTTTTTCTTCATGGCCTTGATCCAGCCAAATTTCTTACAACCACCTTCCATTGCCAGCTCCGCGAAGGCATCGCGGGTACCGGAAGTGGGGGGCGGCCCCAAAACTTCAATTTTGGTATTGGGCAGCGCAGGATTTACGTCTTTCCAGGTCTTGTAAGGGTTAGCTACCAGCGTTTCGGAACCGTCCGGGTTCGGTACTTCTTTTGCCAGGGCCAGGAAAATATCTTTGCGGGAAAGCTTGAAAGGAGTTGCTTTCTTAGCATTGGCCAGCACGATACCGTCGTAGCCAATCTGTACTTCCACAACATCAACGCCGTTGCCGTTACACATTTCCAGCTCGGACTGCTTAATGCGGCGGGAAGCACCAGTGATGTCTGCAGTGCTTTCACCAACGCCCTGACAGAACAGCTTCATGCCGCCGCCAGTACCTGTGGATTCAACTACCGGAGTCTTGAACTGGGTAGCACGGCTGAAACGCTCCGCCACAGTGGTGGTAAAAGGGTAAACAGTGGAAGAACCCACAACACTGATGTAGTCGCGAGCCGCCAGGGCTACCTGAGAGGTGGCAAGGGTCAATGCCGCCAGGGAAGTAGCCAAAATTTGCTTGTTCATGTGTAACTCCGATGAGTGTTTTTTATTTCACGCGGCGATGCTAGGAACAACGGATGACGATTCTATGAATAAAACATGACAAAAAAGTTACAGCCGGAAATTTACCCCGCTGGTGCCCGGGCAGGCAAAGCGGTAACCTGCATACAAACGAGATAACAATAAGATGTAAAGAGAGAAGCCCCCATGCTATTTCTGATGCGTGGAGCGCGTGCACTGGAGAGTCTATCCAGTCGCACCGGCCACCTGCTCGCCTGGTTTACCTGGGCCATGGTCTTAATACAGTCCTGCGTTGTGGCTCTGCGCCACCTGTTCGACAGTGGCTCCATAGCGCTACAGGAGTCCGTAATCTATCTGCACGGTGCCGCCTTTATGTTGGGCCTGGCCTATGCGCTGCAAACCGACGCCCACGTGCGTGTCGATGTCTTCTATCGGCGAATGGGTCCCAGGGGTAAGGCTTGGGTTAATGCTCTGGGTTTTCTGCTATTTCTTTTGCCAGTCTGCACTTTTATGTTGCTGAGCAGCTGGCAGTTTGCTCTGAATAGTTGGTCAGTGCTTGAGGAGAGCGCCAATGCCGGCGGCCTTCCCGGTGTTTTCCTGCTGAAAAGTCTGATTCCCCTCGCGGCAGTAACCCTCGGTCTCGCCGGCACCGCCCAGTTTATTCGTGCTCTGCTACAGCTTATGGAGGTTTCAAGCCCGGTAAGCGAATCTGTAGCGAAACCACGATTGCTCAAGCAGGTGGAGGAGGCAGAGGCATGATCGAGCTGATACCTCTATTGATGTTTGCCGCCGTTTGCGGGCTACTGATGTTCGGTTACCCGGTAGCTTTCACGCTCGCCGGTACGGCCCTAATCACCGCCGGGTTGGGTATCGTGTATGGCGCTTTCGATGCCGAGCTACTGCGTGCCTTCCCCGACCGCCTCTACGGCATTATGCAAAACGGCACCCTGGTTGCCGTGCCGCTCTTTGTCTTAATGGGAGTCATTCTCGAGAGAGCAAAAATCGCTGAAGACTTATTGGTCAATCTGACCAAAGTATTTATGGGTGCGCCGGCGGGTATGGCCATTTCTGTAGTAGTTGTCGGTGCACTTCTGGCCGCTAGTACCGGTATTGTGGGCGCCACCGTAGTGACTATGGGTTTAATGTCCCTGCCCTCCCTGTTGAAACAGGGCTACTCCCCAAAGCTAGCCACTGGCACCATCTGCGCCACCGGCACCCTCGGACAAATTATTCCCCCCTCTATTGCTCTGGTGCTTCTTGGGGATACTCTCTCCAACGCCTATCAGCAGGCACAACTATCTGCAGGTATTTTTAATCCCAAGCCGGTCAGCGTTGGCGACCTTTTTATCGGTGCCATTATTCCCGGCCTATTGCTGGTAGCAGCCTACATTGTTTATCTATTGTTCGTGGCGCGCCGTTCTCCGGGTAAGGCCAAGACCGCGCAGCAGCAACCTCTGGAAGTTTGGCCGCTACTGAGTAGCCTTTTTCCTCCTATCGCTTTGATGCTATTAGTGCTGGGTTCAATTATTACCGGTGCCGCAACGCCTACAGAAGCCGCCGCCGTAGGTGCTCTGGGGGCGGGATTACTGGCTTACAGTCGCGGTGCTCTGCATTGGGCGCAAGCGGGGGAGGTGGGTCGCAGCACTCTACAGGTAAGCGCGATGGTGTTTGCCATTCTTATTGGTGCTTCATTGTTCTCACTGGTCTTCCGTGGATATGGCGGTGAAGAACTTGTCACCAGTATTTTCCACAGTCTGCCTGGGGGTGTTATTGGTGCGACCTTGCTGGTCATGCTGGTGATCTTCTTGCTCGGTTTCATTCTCGACTTTATTGAGATCACCTTTGTGGTGGTGCCCATTGTTGGGCCGGTGTTGTTGGCGATGGGTGTGGACCCGATTTGGCTGGGCATCATGATTGCAATCAACTTGCAGACTTCCTTCCTTACTCCACCCTTTGGATTTGCATTGTTTTATCTTCGCGGCGTTGCGCCAAGTTCAGTGGCCACTTCCGCTATCTATCGCGGCGTTATGCCATTTATCGCTATTCAGCTGTTGATTTTGTGCCTCCTAGCACTCTGGCCTGCTCTGGTGACTTGGTTGCCGGGGGTGGTTCAGAATTAACCCAAAAGACAACGATCGGTAGTGATAAGACCTTGTATCGCTACCGATTGGATCCAGCCCAAAACGATCGTACTAACATTGAAACTTAATAAACCCTTCGCCCCTTAAATTCATCGGCACATCTTGATTCCCTACGGCAAGTCACCAGCACCTGCTAAATTGGCATTCAATTTTTAATTTGCTCGCCAGACCATCAATAAACCTCTGCGGATATCTTTCCTTAAAAAAATAGACCCATCAAAAGGAATTAAATACTGCTATCGATATCCAAGCACGAATAAAAAATTAAAAAGGATTTAAAAAATGCTAAATATAACTAGTCTTTCCAAGACCTACGATAACGGCGTGCATGCGCTTAAAAACGTCAACTTGGATATCCCCAAAGGAATGTTCGGGTTACTCGGCCCCAATGGCGCCGGAAAATCTTCATTAATGCGTACTATCGCCACGCTGCAATTTGCAGACAGCGGCTCCATCACTTTTGATGGTATCGATGTGGCCAGTAACCCTCAGAAAATTCGCAGCACCTTGGGTTATCTACCACAGGATTTCGGGGTTTATCCGAGAATCAGTGCCGAAGATATGCTCGATCATATGGCAGTTCTAAAAGGTATTAGTAATCGCAAAGAACGTCGCGAAATGGTGGCTGAATTACTGCACCAGACCAATTTATTTAAGGATCGCAAAAAAAACCTAAGCGGTTACTCTGGAGGTATGCGCCAGCGCTTTGGTATTGCCCAAGCCCTGATCGGCGACCCACGCCTGATTATTGTCGACGAGCCTACCGCTGGTCTCGACCCTCAGGAGCGCAATCGCTTTCACAACCTGCTTAGCGAAATTGGCGAGAACGTAGTGGTAATTCTTTCCACCCATATTGTCGAAGATGTTGCCGATCTGTGCCCCAATATGGCGATCCTGGCCGCAGGTCAAATTGTGGCCCAAGGTAAACCCGAAGAACTTATCTCTAAATTGCAAGGACGTGTATGGCGGCGCACCGTCGATAAATCTGAGCTGGAAGAATGCCACAATAATTTTGATGTGATTTCCACTCGTTTATTAGCCGGGCGCCATGTTGTGCATGCGCTGGCAGATACCCAACCGGCAGTAGGCTTTGAGCAGCTGCAACCGGACCTTGAAGATGTCTACTTCTCTACCCTGTTTAGCAATAAAAAAGCTCAAGTGGCTAGCGCCGCTTGAGGTGGGGGAGGATTTCTAAATGTTTTTATCGGTTGCTAAGTTTGAATTTCACTACCAGTTGCGCCAGCCACTGTTTTATGTGACCAGCCTGGTATTTTTTCTACTGACTTTTGGTGCTATGACCGTCGACAATATACAGATCGGCGGCGGTGGAGGTAGCACCCTGATCAACTCTCCCTACGCGATTATGCTAACCCTGTTAGTAATGTGCGTTTTCAGTATTTTTATCACTGCCGCCTTCGCAGCCAATCCGGTGCTGCGTGATCGCGATATGAAAATGGAAGGTATTGTCTTCAGTACCCCTATTAATAAGCGTGATTATTTATTGGGGCGCTTCACAGGATCATTCGCCGTGGCCTTTCTGGCTTTCTCATCTACGGCGCTGGGTATGCTGTTTGGTTCATGGATGCCTTGGCTAGACCCAGAGCGCTTGGGCCCCACTCAAATATCCCACTACCTGCAAACCTTATTCATACTTATCTTTCCCACCATGCTGTTTTGCAGCGCCATGTTTTTTAGCCTGGCAGCCATAACTCGCAGCATGATGGCCACTTACCTGGGGTTGATCGCCTTCCTGATACTCTATTTCACCAGCCAGGGAATCATGGATGAACCCGCCTATCGAAGTGCTGCCGCACTGGCTGACCCCTTTGGTATCGCCGCCTTCCAGGAGACAACTCGCTACTGGACCGCTTTCGATCGCAATACCTCTATGATCGCACTAGAGGGAAACTTTCTAATCAACCGCTTACTATGGCTGGGCGTCAGCTTATTATTTATCGGCTTAGGCTATAAATGCTTTTCATTTGCCGAACGTAAATCTCTCTGGTCGCGCCGCCGCACCACAGAAGCCGCAGATAGTGAGATACCTAGGTACATCAAGCCCCTACCGCGAATTACTCCAAACTTTGGGGCAGCCACGGTTTGGCAACAATTCCGTATACGCTGCGGTTTTGAAGTAAAAGCAGTAGTAAAAAGCCTAGCTTTTTGGGTAATCCTGGCACTGGGTGTTCTGAATGTCTTGGGCGCATCCCTGAGCCTGGAGGCAGTATTTGGCACCTCGGTATACCCGGTGACTCGTTCTATGGTCAGTCTGATAGAAGGTGCTTTTAGCCTCATCATGTTGATTATTCTGATCTACTATGGGGCTGAATTGGTGTGGCGAGAACGCCAGGCCGGTTGCCATGAAATTATGGATGCCGTGCCCACACCCAGCTGGATTTTCGTAGCGAGCAAGTTTATTGCAATGCTGGTGGTTCTGGCCGGTATCCTGATAGCCTGCATGCTTACCACTGTGGCTGTACAGCTGGGCAAGGGATATACAACGCTTGAGCCTGGACTGTATTTTTACGGACTCTGGTATCAGTTTGCGCTGCCGTTTTACTTGATGGCAGTCCTATCTATCTTTGCCCAGGTGATAACCCGCAATAAATTCCTCGGCATGCTACTGATGGTGGGCTACTTAATTAGCTCCAGTGTCCTTGATGGCCTTGGGTTCGAACACAACCTCTATCAATTTGCAGACTGGAACGCCGCACCTTACTCGGACATGAATGGTTATGGTCACTTTGATCAGGGTCGGGCTTGGTTTGCGTTATATTGGATCAGCTTCAGCCTGATACTGGCCATCTTGAGTTACGGGCTCTGGCAGCGCGGAACCCTGGCTCCTCTAACTAGCCGGGTCAAAGCCCTGCGCTTCCAATTGGGGCTTTCCAGTCGATTAACTGCCTCCACAACCCTGCTACTGTTTATCGGCACTGGCGCCTTTATTTACTACAACACCAATATTCTCAATCACTACGAAACCAGCAAGGATCGTGAACGACTAGCTGCAGACTATGAGAAGAAATACAAGGCCCTAGAGGATAAACTCGCACCACATATCACCGATGTCAAAGTGGATGTGGATATCTTCCCCAATGAACGCCGCTATGAAGTGCGCGGCCGCTATTTCCTGGTTAACAAGCGTGAGGAGTCGATTGATGAGGTAGTTATAGGGCTGGATCGCGGCCTTACAGTTAACCAGTTATCCCTAAATCAGGCCAAGTTACGCGAAAAGGACGAGCAGTTCGGACACTATTTCTTCGAGCTGGATCGCCCACTTGAACCCGGCCAGTCCCTCACGCTGGAGTTTGATCTGAGCAGGATCAATCGCGGCTTTATGAACTCCGGCTCCTCCACCACCTTGGTGCAGAACGGTACCTTCTTTAATAACTACGAAGCGCTGCCCTTTATCGGTTACAACAGCAATTTTGAGTTGACTGATCGTCACCTGCGTAAAAAGCACGATCTACCGCCGCCGCAGCGTATGCCCAAACTGGAGGACAAAGAGCACTACCGAAAATCCTATCTTCGCAGCGACTCTGACTGGATCAACTTTGAAACCACCGTCAGTACTTCCTTGGGACAGATAGCACTGGCCCCCGGCTACCTACAAAAAGACTGGCAGGAGGGAGAGCGCCATTACTTTCATTACAAGATGGACGCGCCCATTCACAACTTTTTTTCCTACCTTTCAGCGGACTACACAGTGGTCAAAGATAAATGGCAGGACGTTGCCATTGAGGTCTACCACCACAAGCCCCACGACTACAACATAGATCGTATGGTTGAGGGAGTGAAAAAGTCCCTGGAGTATTTCAGTGAGGCATTCAGCCCTTATCAATATCGCCAACTGCGTATCGTCGAGTTCCCAGGCTATGAATCCTTTGCCCAGGCATTCCCCAACACCGTACCTTTCTCTGAATCTATCGGTTTTGTCGCCGATCTGCGGGACCCGGATGAGATTGATTACGTCTTCTATGTAACCGCCCACGAGGTGGCGCACCAGTGGTGGGCGCATCAATTGATTGGCGCCAATGTACAGGGAGCGACTCTACTGTCTGAAACCCTGGCGCAGTACTCAGCACTAATGGTGATGGAGCGGGAATACGGCCCTGAAAAAATGCGTCGTTTCCTCAAATATGAGCTGGATGGCTACCTGAGCGCTCGGGGTACCGAGTTGCTTGAGGAGTTACCTTTATCTCGCAACGAAAACCAGACCTATATCCATTACGACAAGGGCTCGCTAGCGATGTACGCCCTTAAGGATGCGATGGGTGAAGATGCCGTCAATGCGGCTTTGGCTTCCCTATTAAAAGAAAAAGGCTTCTCCAGTGATCCCTATCCCACCAGCATGGATTTAGTGGCAAGACTCCGAGCCCACGCCGCCCCCCCCCAGCAAGAGCTGATCACCGATATGCTGGAGCGAGTAGTCCTCTTTGATCTCAAAGTCGCAAATGCCACCTATGAGCTGTTGGAGAACGGCAATTATCGCGTATTACTGGAGCTGGAAGCGCACAAATATGAAGCCGAAGGGGATGGACAGGAACAAGAAATTCCCATCAATAACTGGATAGATGTTGCCATTTTTGCAGAAGATCCCGACAAGAACACCAGTTCAGACAATGTGCTCTACTTGGCCAAACAGGAGATCAGTGAAGAGACCACCCTGTTGGAATTTGAGGTGAAGGGCAAACCGAGCATTGCTGGCTTTGATCCCTATATTAAGATGATCGACAAAAACCCGGACGACAATCTGTTGGCAATAGAGGCACTTTAGGGCTCTTGTCACTAATTTCCCGGCCACCTAGGGGGTGGCTGGGAAAAACTTCACTCGTTTTCGTTGGAAAAACTCAGACAAGCACTGGTCAAATACTACTCAATTTGTGCTAGAATGCGCCACCTTCCCTCAGGTGGAAACCAATAACTCTAACAATCTGTGAGTAGTCGATGTCCGCACTTTCAGCCCTTGATGAAAACCCGCAACCAACAGGCACGCTTACCCTGCAAACCCTGGCTATGCCCCGTGATACCAACCCCCAGGGGGATGTATTCGCTGGTTGGCTGATGTCGCAAATGGACCTGGCTGGAGCAATCTTGGCCCAAAGCATTGCACGCGGCAGGGTAACTACCGTAGCGGTCGGCAGTATGGTGTTCTTACGCCCGGTTCCGGTTGGCTCTACGGTCAGCTGCTATGCCGAGGCTATAGAGGTAGGGCGTTCCTCTATTAGAACAATGGTTGAGGTATGGCTGACACGGGTGGACTCTGGTGAGCAGGTAAAGGTCACTGAGGGTGAGTTTGTTTTTGTCGCTATCGACGATAGAGGACATACCAGACCACTGCCCTGAAACGACTTACAAAACTATTTCGGGAAACTGCCTTAAACCAGTTTCCCTTCTATGATATTAATTTTGCCTTTTATTCCTGTTTCTTGCTTTCCCCATCAAGTTCGCGCGCCTGGTAATAAGCCTCTTCACTTATCTGGTGATAGGGTCGCACATCCCGCTCAAAATCCTTAAAGGCTTTATAGATACGCGCAAATTCTGGGTCCTTATTTGCGGTCTCTTGCATCAGTTGAGTATTGATCTGCTTTAAATGGGCAAGCACATCATCTGGCAAACGCTTAACTTTGACTCCATGTGTTTCCACCAGCTCACGCAGGGCGCGATTATTACGAGCGGTGTACTCATCCAACATGTCCTGGTTTGCTTCGCGGGCAGCCACGCGCACAATGGCCTGTAGGTCTTTGGGCAATTTCTCAAAGGCTTTTTTATTGACGATAAATTCCATCATTGAGCCGGGTTCATGCCAGCCGGGATAGTAGTAGTACTCGGCAACCTGATGGAAACCGAAAGCGAGATCGTTATAAGGTCCAACCCACTCGGTCGCATCAATAACACCAGTCTGCAGCGCGGTATAGAGTTCACCACCGGGAATAGTCACAGCGGTACCGCCGGCCCGGTTTAATACTTCACCGCCCAGACCGGGAATTCGCATTTTTAAGCCCTGCAAATCCTTAACAGAGTTAATCGGTTTGTTAAACCAGCCGGCCATCTGTACCCCAGTGGAGCCACCGGCCAGGGGGATCAGGTTGAACGGTTCATAAATCTCTTTCCAGAGTTCCAAACCACCACCGTGGTGCAGCCAGCCATTCATTTCCTGGGCGTTTAAACCAAACGGTACCGCGGTAAAAAACTGGGCCGCTGGAATCTTGCCTTTCCAATAATAGGCGGCACCATGTCCCATCTGTGCAGCGCCCTCAGATACCGCACCAAAAATACCCAGAGCGGGTACCAGCTCACCTGCACCATAAACTTTAATTTTGAGGCGGCCGGAGGACATCAACTCAACGTTTTTTGCAAAGCGCTCCGGGGCTTGGCCGAGGCCGGGGAAATTTTTTGGCCAAGTGGTAACAAGCTTCCACTCAAACAACTCTTTGTTGCCATTATCGGAAAAATGTTGTGCAGGGCCCTGTGCCACACGGGAAGTGACCAGTGCAGCAAAGGTAATAACGAGCAGGGCGATAAGGCCCAAAATAATAGCGGGATACCAGTTAACTTTTTTCATCGCTTTTAATTATCTTTTTTCTTGTAAGGCGCTGATCATCGATAAATGATCTTTTTTAAATGGTCGGGATTTTGGGAAAAACCAAAATCAGTGCAGAAAAAATTTCTAATCTGACTTGGTTTTTATCAAAGCAAACAATCTATAAAGGCTGCAGCTTAGCCATAGCCACTACCAGCCATTTACTGCCAACATCATCGAAATTGACCTGTACACGTGTACGGGGGCCATTACCTTCGAACTGCACTACGGTGCCCTCGCCGAACCTGACATGCTCAACCCGGCCACCCAGTGCCAATGGTGGTAAATCATCGAAATCTGGCGCCGGGTCGGAAAACTGGCCCACCTTGCCATAATCCGCCTGGTAGAGGGGACGGGAAATTTCGGTCTTCAAGCGCACTTCGTGCACCAAATTTGGCGGAATCTCACCGATAAAGCGAGACGGACTGTTGTAGGTCTCGCTGCCAAACAGGCGCCGGTTTTCCGCGTAGGTAATATACAGTTTACACATGGCGCGGGTGATACCCACGTAGCAGAGGCGCCGCTCTTCCTCCATACGGCCGGGCTCCTGTGCAGACATCTTGTGGGGGAACAGGTTTTCCTCCACGCCCGCCATAAACACCAAAGGAAATTCCAGGCCCTTGGCAGAGTGCAGGGTCATCAGCTGGACGGCATCTTCAAACTCATCCGCCTGGCCTTCACCGGCATCGAGGGCGGCGCTGTCGAGGAACTGGTTAAGAAGAGGGATTTCCTCCTCATCTTCCTCCCCCTCGGGCAGGTCCACACCGGCAAAAGAGCGACAAGCAGTGACCAATTCCTGCAAGTTCTCCACCCGCGTCTGGCCCTTCTCACCTTTTTCTTTGCCGTGGAATTCCAGCAGGCCGCTAGTCTCGATCACATCCTCGGCAATGGCATCCAGCTCTTTATCTTCCGCATTTGCAGCCAGCTGGTTGATCAGATCCAGAAAGCTCTGCAGAGCATTACCGGCGCGCGCAGCCAGTACGCGCTGTTGCAACATCAGCTTGGCCGCCTGCCACAAGGAACAGCCCTGCTCGCGAGCAAAGGAGCGCACCATTTCCACCGTGCGCGCACCAATGCCACGAGTGGGGGTATTCACCACCCGTTCAAATGCAGTGTCATCATTGCGATTGCTGATCAGGCGCAGGTAGGACAGGGCATTTTTGATTTCCAGGCGATCGTAGAAGCGCTGGCCACCGTAGATACGGTAGGGCACCTGTTCGCGCAGTAGCCCCTCTTCAAGCACCCGGGATTGGGCGTTGGAGCGGTAGAGGATGGCAATGCTGTCGCGGCGATTGCCATCGCGCACCCAATCATTGATACGCTCGACGATAAAGCGCGACTCATCCTGCTCGTTGTAGGCGGCGTAGACGGCGATGGGCTCGCCTTCTTCCCCCTTGGTCCACAACTCCTTGCCCAGACGACCGCTGTTATTGGCGATCACCGCGTTGGCCGCATTCAGAATGGTGGAGGTGGAGCGATAATTCTGCTCCAGGCGTACCGTCTGCACTTCACGCAGATCTGTAGAAAAGTGCTGGATATTCTCGATCTTGGCGCCGCGCCAACCGTAAATGGACTGGTCATCGTCACCCACAGCGGTGATATGGCACTGTTCCCCTGCGAGCAGGCGCAACCAAGCGTATTGAATCGTGTTGGTATCCTGGAACTCATCCACCAGGATATGGGGGAAACGCCGGCGGTAGTGGGCCAGAATACTGTCGTTATTCAGCCAAAGTTCGTGGGCGCGCAGCAGCAACTCGCCAAAATCTACCAGCCCACCGCGCTGACAGGCCTCTTCATAGGCGAAGTAGATGCGCACCATGGTCTGCAACCAGGGATCGGCGCCGGCATTGATATATTGCGGGCGCAGGCCTTCATCTTTCTGCGCGCCAATCCACCACTGGGTTTCCCGCGGCGGCCACTTTTTATCGTCCAGCCCCAGATCTGCCTGTACCCGCTTGATCAGGCGCAGCTGGTCGTCGGAATCCAGAATCTGGAAGTTCTGCGGCAACTTGGCTTCTTGCCAGTGGGCTTTGAGCAGGCGGTGAGCCAGGCCGTGGAAAGTGCCCACCCACATGCCAAAGGTATTCACCCCCAGCAACTCTTCGATACGGGCGCGCATCTCGCGGGCCGCCTTGTTGGTAAAGGTCACCGCCATAATGGAGTAGGGCGAGGCGCCCTCCACCTGCATTAGCCAAGCGATGCGGTGTACCAGCACCCGGGTCTTGCCCGAGCCGGCACCGGCCAGAACCAATTGATTGCCGGGCGCGGCAGCTACCGCTTCGCGCTGGGCGTCGTTGAGGGGGTCTAAAATCTGAGATACGTCCATGGGCGAAGATTGTACCAGAGCTGCTGTATAAGACCTGTGTAAATAAACAGGATTTTACCCCGGCTGACAATGCAAAGCCCCTCGCCAGCCGGGGGCGCAGCGGCTAAACTGCGCCAACTGGCATAGAGAAGGAAGTCCTGTGAAACCGGCGGAAGTAACGCAACGAATCAGTGAGCAACTGTCATCCATGCGCAAATCTGAGCGCAAGGTGGCGGAGTATATTCTCGCCAATCCCGATGAAATTATTCATATGCGCATCGTCGACCTGGCCACCGAGGCCCAGGTGAGCGAGCCGACCGTGGTGCGCTTTTGTCGCGCCGTGGGCTGTTCCGGCTTCCAGGAGTTCAAGTTGAACCTGGCGCAACAGCTGGCTTCCAGCCCCAGCTTCGGCCAAATCGCGGTGACCGAGACCGACACCATTGCCGAGTACAAACGCAAGGTGTTCGACTCAACAGTAGATACTCTGCTAAAAGTGCGCGATAGAATTGACGACCGCGCCCTTGAGGCCGCTGTCACTGCGATGGCCGCTTCCAAGCGGGTGGAATTCTTCGGCTTTGGCGCCTCTGGTGCTGTCGCCGCCGATGCCCAGCACAAGTTCTTCCGCCTGCAATTGGCCACCGCCGCCCACTCGGACCACCACATCCAGAATATGTCAGCCATGTCTATGCAGCCGGGCGATGTAGTCGTTGCTATCTCCCAGAGTGGCCGCACCAAGGCACTACTGCGCTCCATGAGCATGGCAAAGGAGCAGGGCGCTCTGGTGGTTGGCCTGGCACCCAGCGGTTCGCCGGTGGCACAGCAGGCCAGTATCCCGCTAGAAGTGGATGTGGAAGAAGATATTGAGATCTATACACCACTGTCCTCACGCATCGCCCACCTAGTGGTGATTGATGTGCTCGCCATCGGCGTTGCCCAGCGCAAAGGCCCCCAGTTGCAAGAGCACCTACTAAAGCTGAAGCAGGGCCTGTACACATTGCGGGAAGACAAACACTGAGGGAAATTTGCAAGAATGCGGCACTGGATAATGTGTCGCAGCCCCTCTACCATGCCTGCTGTATCCGGCAATCTACTGCCACTGCCAACAAGTGCCCCTAGCCGTTCCAGAGCAATTCCATGACATCCACCGCATTATCCGCTGAGCAAAAAGCACCGCGCTGGTTGGTGGTATGGCTAGCGGCGCTGGTCTCCCTGACGCCATTTTCCATCGACAGTTACTTGCCGGCTATCCCGGCCATGGCCGGTGCGCTCGATACCGAAGTGGAGCGGGTGCAGTATTCGGTCTCCAGCTTTTTACTGGGTTTTGCCCTAGGCCAGCTCTTCGGCGGCCCTCTCTCCGATCGTTGGGGCAGGCGACTGGTCGGCACTATCGGCCTGTGCATTTATATCGTCAGTTCACTGCTGATCCTGTTTGCCGACCATGTCGATCAACTGATTATCCTGCGCTTTTTCCAGGCCGTGGGGGGCGGTTTTGCTACAGTGATTTGCGCCGCCATAGTGCGCGATCTGCACAGTGGGCGTGAAGCCGCCAAAATTATTTCTATGATCAGTACCATCATGCTGATCGCCCCCCTGATCGCTCCAGTAATCGGCTCTCTACTGCTCGCAGTGGGTGGCTGGCAGAGTATTTTTGTATTCCTGCTACTGTACGCCGCTGCCATGCTGCTATTAGTGCGCTTACTGTTACCAGAAACTGTATCGCGTTTTACCCGCGCGCGGCGCCAGTTGATGCCATTAGCTTCACTGATTTCCACTTATGGACAAGTGCTACGCAACCGCCGCGCCCTCGGTTTTCTCGGCGCCCAGGCCTGTGTCAGTGGTTCGATGTTTATCTATATCACCACCGCACCCTTTGTCTTTATGGACTACTTCAGTGTCAGTCCGAGCCGCTTCCCGCTATTCTTTGGCGCCTGTATTCTGGGGCTGATCTGTATGGTGCAGGTCAATATCCGCCTGCTCAATCTGTTCCAGCCGCGCAATATTTTATTGGCTGGCGTCACCCTGCAGATGCTCGGCTGTGGTTTGCTATTACTCGGCACTTTGACCGGTATTAAAGAGCTGACTCTGTGGATGGTACCTCTGGTATTGGTAATGAGCTGTATCGGTATTACTGGGCCCAATGCCGCCGCCTGTTATCTGGAGTTTTTTCCCAAAATCAGCGGCAGCGCCAACGCCCTGTATGGCGCCACAATTTTTATCACTGGCGGTGTGCTGGGCGGATTAGTAAGCAGCCTGCACACTGGCACCCTGGTTCCTATTGCCGCATCCATGTTTGGGTGTGCAGTAGTGGCCCTGTTCTCCACTTTGGTAATTGCTCAAGCGCGCAAACCCATCGACTCGGATATACCAATCACCAGGCGTTTTACCCCGCGTTGAGGAGTCTGTTTTGTGTTCATCTATTGAAAAGGGGGTATTTCGGCCCGGCTATATTGGCTAAATACTCAGGGACCATATTTGCCACTTCTGTTCCGGAGCTCCACCTAGTTGTTGATAAAAAGCTTGTGCATCTACATTAGTAGAAAGAACTTCCCACTTTATTTTGGCACTACCCCGCTCATAGGCCTCTTTTATTAAATACCCCATCAATGCCCTTCCTACCCCTTTACGGCGATACTCTTTGTTACCAACTACGTAAAGTTCTTTAATCCACAACCAGGGAGTTAAATCATAGGTAAAGGGAAGGACATAAAAAACCAGGTAGCCAATAGCTACACCGCTGTCTTCGGCCACTAAACATTGAAAGTCTGCCCGCTTAAATAGTCGATTATTTAATTCTTCCTCAGTAACCTTGAACTTATCTAAGTAGCCTTCGAATTTAGCTAACCCACGCATCATCTCCAATAGTTCGGGAATATCACTAGGCTTTGCGTTACGTATAAGCATTTATTTGTTGCCAAATTTGATGGATTGGTAGAGGGTGCAATCTTCACCCTCTTTATTTCCGGTCTTGAGAGATAAAATCTCACTTTGACCTTAGGCGCTGATAGTTTCCTTTTCTCCCACCAGTTTGAATCCTTCATCTATCCATCCGGTTATACCACCAATCATTTTTTTCACTGGAAGCCCCAATTTTGCCAACCGGACAGCAGCCTTCTCTGTTGCATTGCAATGGGGCCCGGCGCAGTAAACGACGAACAAAGTGGAATCTAGATAGCGAGATACAAGCTCTTTATTGATGTGCTGATAAGGTAAGGACTCAGCGCCCAAAATGTGCCCCTGACGAAAGGCTTCTTCACCACGAACATCCAACAGCACGAAGTCCTGGCGCCCATTGGTTAGGGCATGATGAACATCCCAGCAGTCCGTCTCAAAGGCCATCAGTTCTTGGAAATGTTGCAGGGCTTTTTGACTGCTAGCTGGGGCAATACGACTTACAGCAGAACTCATAACTATCTCCTTGGTTAACACTCACTCTTTGTCGTGTATATATTCTGTTCTCTGGCTATTTATTTAACGATTGGCTTAAAAGCCATATAGCGTTAAATTTGAGCCAATCTGGGTATCGAAGTGAGAAATCAAGGGAAGGCATGATGGATAAAGGAAAAGCAAAGCGCGTAGCGATTCTGGTTCATCACCAGGTTGCCTTATTTGAACTTGGCTGCGCGACCGAACTGTTCTGTTTATCCCGCCCCTGTACCGATACGCTCTATGAGGGAGAGGTTGTTTCCTTCAATGCCAAGGCACAGCTGGGGCTTGGGGGGGTATCCCTACAGTGCAGACAAGTTAGCAGCCTGATGGATTACGATTTGTTAGTCGTACCCAGCTGGCCGACTACACCACAAACCAAGGACTGCTCCCTACAATCTGTATACGCTGCTGTGGAAGCCTTTGCGGCGGAACGCCGGCAAATTCTGACTTTTTGTTCTGGCGCATTTTTACCTGCCGAAATTGGTTTGCTGGATGGAAGGCAAGCCACCACGCATTGGCGCTATGCGAATACCTTTAAAAAGCGATTCCCCAAAGTAGAGTATGTAGGGGATGTACTTTATGTCTGGCAGGACAAATTGGCCTGTTCTGCAGGAAGCTCAGCAGCAATAGATTTGGGTATAGAGTATTTACGGCGTAGCCATGGTTATGAATTGGCTAATTCTGTAGCCAAGCGCCTGGTGATGGCTCCTCATCGGCAGGGAGGACAGGCCCAGTTTGTAGAGACCCCAGTTTCCAAGCGGCCCGATCATTTCGCGGGCGCCCTGGATTGGGCCCTTGCCAACCTGGATAAACCCATCATGGTGGGCGACTTGGCGAAACAAGCGCATCTCTCTCGTCGCAGTTTCGATAGAAAATTTCGCCAATCCATGGGGCTGGCCCCTAAAGAATGGTTAACGCAACAACGGCTTCGTGTAGCGCAAAAAGCTCTGGAGTCAGGCAGTGAGACCATTGATCATGCAGCACAAGTTTCTGGTTTTGAGAGCAGTGCAACCCTTCGCCATCATTTCCGTAAAGCTTTCGGTATCTCTCCGGGTCAGTACCAACGACAATTTGCCTGTCCAGATAAGGCTGAAGATATGTGTAGGGAGTAAATAAATCGAGGACTATTCCTGAACGGGATAAGATGCTTTCAGTGAGTACAGCCACAACTTCGACCAACGCTAGCGGAGCTGATGCACTGTTTATTTGGCGGCAATATACTCTTGGGCCCTCAATCTAACTGAGATTTTCCTCTTGCAAGGCGTGCTGAACTGCCGGGCGCGCTGCCATACGTTCCTGAAAAGCCTGTAACCTGGGCCAACGTGTCATATCAAAATCCTGCACCTTGAGCCAGCGGTTTATCAGGTAGAGATACGCATCCACGACAGATAAAGAATTCCCCAGCAGGTAGTCGTTCTGTAGCTGCTCTTCAATATAATCCATGCGACGTAGAATCCTTTCCCGAGCTTTTTTCTTTTCTTCCTCAGTGCCTTTCCAAAACAGGGGCAAGAAAGATTTATGAACCTCCGCGCTAATAAAATTCAACCACTCCAACAAGCGGTAATGGTCCAAAGTGCCCAACGGTGGCGCCAAACCGGCATCGGGCTTTTGCTCGGCGAGAAACTGCATAATAGCGACGCCCTCTGTGAGTAACTCACCCCCCTCTAGCTGCAGTACTGGTACATAGCCCTTGGGGTTAACTCTATAAAAGTCGTCGCCGTTTTCCAGGGTATGCGTCTTTAGATCCACTTTGCAGAGTTCGAGATCAATACCCGCCTCCAGGGCGACGATATGTGGGGATAGAGAACAGGCTCCTGGCGCATAAAAGAGTTTCACGGTGACCCTCCTGAGTGGACTGTGCGGCATCGGGCAATATAGGCGCCTACTGGCTTCACAAGGCGCTATTTTTTGCGAATCCAGTGATCTAGGCTGAAGCGCCCAGCACCCGCGCAGGCGAGAATCAGGTAGCCTCCAGCAATGGTGATGTTCTTCATAAAGCTGGTCATCTCTGCGGGATCGCCTGGTGAGTAATGCACCATCCAGGCACTAGCCAGACAGAAGAGAAAAAGAATCACTGCGGAAAAGCGGGTAAAGAATCCGAGCAATATCGCCAGGCCACCGACCAGTTCTACGATAATCACCAAGGGAAGTAACAGGGCGGGGATTCCCATGGAAACCATAAAGGCTTCCGTCATTTTGTAGCCGCCGATCTTATTCCAGCCGGCAAAGATAAACAGCAGGGACATTAATACCCGCCCGACAAGTTTAGAGGTATCACATAACAGGGGATGATGTGCCACGGCCTTCTCTCTTCTTTAACTGTTACATTGGGCTCTACCTGATGCCTCCAGTGTAGTTGGGAAGCCATATCGAAATGGGGGCGATGCCGACAGCAATGTATTCCACTAAGAGAAACTTGCACCGCAATTGAGAGTCAGACGAGGCGGAAATTAACGAATGACAGTTTCGGCAGGCGCGGAAAAGTTGTTGTAGATATAAATAGAAAATGCGGTTGTACCGCACTGAGGAGCCGTTACAATTGCGCGCCCCCAACCAGGGCGCAGCCGGCGGTATCTATACCTGACACCCCTGTGCCCAGAGCCCTGTCAGGGAAACTCGAGTGGGCCCCTGCGCGACTACACTAACGGCACACTCAGCAACTGATAATTTCGCCCGTAAAAGCATCGCTTTTGAGGGGTGGGCAAGGCCCCGCAATTCTTATCCCTGGAGTCCACGCACGGCATGGAAGTCTATTACACCTTTTGTTTTCTTGCCGCGGTGTCGGTCTTTCTCGGTTTCCTAAATCAGTATGTGCTGCGTGCGCAAACCACAATTGCCATCACCACTGGGGCCCTGGCCTTGTCGCTCATTGTCACCGGCCTGGGCAAATTGGGGATAGTGGAGTTGCGCACCTGGGCCGACCAACTGCTGCCGTTGCTTAACCTGGAAGACATCCTACTCAAGGGAATGCTGGGCTTCCTGCTCTTCGCCGGCAGTTTGCATATCGACCTGTTGGAATTGCGCAATCAAAAACTGGAAATTGGCTTGCTGGCAATCGTTGGTACTTTGATTTCCACCTTTGCGGTGGGCGGCCTACTGTATTGGTTCCTCATGTTGATCAATATGCCGGTAGCCTTCATTTACTGCCTGTTATTCGGTGCCTTGATCTCCCCCACCGACCCCATCGCCGTATTGGCCATTATGAAAAACCTCAAGGCACCGGAGCAGGTTTCCATTCAGGTGGAAGGGGAATCCCTGTTCAACGATGGCTTCGGTATTGTGGTATTTGCAGTAATTTACGCGGTGGCTTTCGAAGGGGGGCAACCAACTGTACCGGCAGTGGCAGAGCTATTCGTGCTGGAAGCGATTGGGGGGATTCTGCTCGGCTTGATTATCGGAGGGCTGTTCCACTGGCTGATCTGTTGCACCGACGACCACAGCCTGGAGCTGTTGCTCACTCTGGTCATTCCAACTGCCGGATTCTCATTGGCCAATATCCTCGGTGTCTCCGGTGCCCTGGCGATGGTAGTGAGCGGAATTATTATCGGCAACTTCACCCGCGAGCGCGGCTTTTCCAGGGTGAGCCAGCACGAACTGGATAACTTCTGGAATATCACCGAGGATTTCCTCAACGGACTGCTGTTCCTGTTGGTGGGCCTGTTCCTGATTACTATCGATCTGCGCCCGGCGGACTACCTGCTAATGATGGCGGGGATTGTCATCGTACTAATGGCACGAGTCCTGGCTGTGGGGGTGCCCTTCCTGTACCTGAAAAGGCGCCGCAGCTACCACCCTTACACCAACCGGATATTGATCTGGGGTGGTCTCAAAGGCGGCCTGGCCCTGGCCCTGGCCATGTCCATCCCCTCTGGCAGTGCTTTTGTTCAGGGGCAGGACCTGCGCTACCTATGGGTGGTTATGACCTATGGCGTAGTGCTCTTTTCTATTGTGGTGCAGGGCTCTACCATAGCGCCATTAATACGCCGCAGTCGCGAATTTGCCGAACCGGAAAGCGCGCCCGCCAGCGATCAGCAACACACTGCTAACTAGCGATAATCGATCAATGGAACACTCTAACTTCCTTGTTGAAGCCGTCATCTTTATGGGGGCCGCGGTTATCGCTGTGCCTATCGCCACACGCCTGGGCCTGGGTTCCGTACTCGGATACCTACTGGCCGGGGTGGCCATTGGACCCAGCGCACTGGGCCTGGTGGGGGATGCCAGCGATGAAATGCATGTGGCCGAATTCGGCGTAGCGTTGATGCTGTTTTTGATCGGCCTGGAGATGCAACCTAAAAAGTTGTGGCAAATGCGCGGCGCCATCCTCGGCACCGGCAGCGCGCAACTACTCCTGACCGCTGCTGCAGTGGCGGCAATAGCGCTGTGGTTATTCGACATGAGCTGGCGCACCGGCGTAGCGATCGGTTTGATCCTGGCCCTGTCCTCCACCGCTATCGTCTTACAGTCCCTCAATGAAAAAGGGCTTCTCAAAACTCAAGGCGGGCGCAGTGCCTTTGCGGTGCTGTTACTCCAGGATATCGCTGTAATCCCCATTCTCGCCCTGCTGCCACTGCTCGCAGGTACTACCGCCGAATCCCACGCCAGCGGCTTGGAGGGATGGGGATATGCCGCTGCGGTTATTGCCACCATCGCCGCCTTCGCTATCACCGGCCGCTATCTGCTGGGACCGCTGTTACGCCTGGTAGCTGGCAGCCAGGTACGCGAAATGTTTACCGTTACCGCTCTGCTGATTGTCTTTGCTGCAGCGGCGGTAATGAGCTGGCTCGACCTATCACCGGCTTTGGGCACTTTCCTCGCCGGAGTACTGTTGGCGGAGAGTGAGTTTCGCCACGAACTGGAGGCAGATATTGAGCCGTTCAAAGGATTGTTACTGGGACTTTTCTTTATCGCCGTAGGCGCCAGCCTGAACTTTGCGCAGATCGCGCAAAACCCACTGCTGTTGTTTGGCCTGGTAGTAGCCCTGGTAGTGGTGAAATTTGGCGTTCTGTTCCTATTGGCAAGGTTTCTGCGCATGTCCAAGGGCGAAGATTGGTTATTCGCTCTATCCCTGGCCCAGGCGGGAGAATTTGGCTTCGTTTTGGTGTCCTTTTCCACTCAAATCCAAGTACTCGACGCCGAGGCCAGCAGCTTGTTGGTAGCACTGATCGCCCTGACTATGGCGCTCACACCGATTCTGTTACTGGTATTTGAAAGGTTTATTCAGCCGCGTTTTCTTATCGGCCCGGAAGCCCCACAGGCAGTCGAACACGAACCACCGATGGATTCCAATTCACCGGTCATCATCATCGGTTACGGCCGTTTCGGCCAGATTGCCGGACGCCTGCTCAATGCCTGTGGTTTTAGCACCACCCTACTGGAGCGCAACGCCGAACAGCTGGATTTAGTTCGTCGCTATGGTATTGAGGCCTATTACGGTGATGCCACGCGGGAAGACCTACTGCGCGCCGCCGGCGCCGCCCAGGCACGCCTGGTGATACTCACCTTGAGTGATCAGGCCGCCTCTTTGGAGATCATCGCGCAGCTGCAAAAACACTTTCCGCACTTAAAGATTCTCGCGCGGGCACGCAGCCGTATGCACCAATACGCGCTGATGGAAGCCGGAGTAAAATATATTTTTCGCGAGACCGTCGATCCCGCCTTGGCAATTGGTGAGAAGGCCCTGGAGCTGCTGGGACTCAGCCCCTTGCAAGCGCGCCGCGCTGCACGCAAGTTTAAACAGCACGACCAGCGTATGCTGGAGGCACTGTTTCCCTACTGGCGCGATGAGGCACAGCACATCGCGCAAAGCCGTATCTATCGTGAACAACTCTTGCAGGCTCTACAAGAAGACCGCCGCGATAGGGACCTGCATCTGGACCATTACTGGGAAGAGGCGAAAGTGGAGACCGAAAGGTCTTAATTGGCCACTGCCTGTGCCGATAAAAGACTTAGGAACATAGCGCCAAGATAGCTTTTATCCAGATTAAGGTATTGGCTGACGGCGCAAACTTTTGAGCGCAATGTGGTTGAGTGCGACTTAGTGGCCAACTGCGGAGCTGTGATCGAGCACAGCGATCACAGCCCGGCCTGGTATCAGAGTTTCACTCACATGTCCCTTTCCACACAAATCCTTGGCTAATAAAATATCGCCAGCTCTAAAAATATGCTGTTCGCCAGAGCTGGTCGTTATTTTCACCTCACCTTCCAGATAAAAAATAAACTGCTCTCGTGGCGCGCAGTGCCAATCAAAAATCTGATGCTCATCGAACTCGCGAAAAAATATTTGCCGCACCTGATAGGGATCAGAATAATCTCCAAGTGGCTGATGGTTCTTCTGGATTATTTTCCGCTCTTTAAAGGTAGATACGCCATCAACACTTAGCAGCTCTATATACTTCATACCTTTCCCAACCTATTGCGAATATTGATCCGGGAAAACTTCTATTCCTTAGACAAAATACTGGCCTCTATCAGATCAACTTCGAGCACTAACTTTCTGTGCAACTCATCATCAATCTCCCGGCTCACACGGAGTTCCAAAAGACGCTGTCGCTCTGCGGCCAATGCCGCCAGACGAAAACGGCGTTCCACCCGTGCCCTCAACCATACCGTCTCGCCCGCTTCATCATCACCGATGTTGATGCGCCGACGGTATATCTCCAGCAGGTGATCGATCGCCTCGTAGGCAATCTCTTTATTTTTCCAGTGTACATCTATTTCTTTACGCAAATTGATCAGACGATGTTCAGCGGCCTTAGCGGCAGAAACCCTTGCTCCCTTTTCATCGCCAATCGCCGCAAGACTGGGCGTATCCGGTAAGCGCCTAAGAAGAAATGGTAGGAAAATACTGGCAACCAATAATGAAATCAGAATTACCCCCATAGCTATCGCTATAGATGCTTCACGGCCAGGCAATGGTTTGCCATCAGGCATTAACAGAGGCATTGAAAATGCACCAGCAAGAGTGATAGCCCCACGCACACCAGCCACGCTCAACACACTGACCAGAGCAAATTGAGTAGAGAGAGAGGGAAGGTTGCGGCGAAAGCGCGAGAGATAAAGCGATACCCAAACCCAGATAAAACGCAGCATCAAAAGAACAAAAGAAATTGCCAGGACATACAATACAATCCAACCTAATCCAATATCCTGAGCCCAACTCGAATCTACATCGATAAGGCGCACCAGCTGTTCCCCCAGCAGCACGAAGATAATGCCATCGAGCACAGTTTGTACGGTATTCCAAACTGCTCTACGGTCCATCCTTGTAGCGGATTTTTCTGAACCATGCAGGCTGGTGTAATGAGTGGCAATTCCCGCACTTGCAGCAGCAAGAATTCCCGACACACCTACACTTTGACCGGCTTGGTAGGCGGCAAAAGGGACCAATAAGCTTACCAAAATCTGGATCGCCGTATCCTCACCGCGAAGGTACACCAACCAGCGCAACAGATAGCCACAGATAAATGCCACCCCCGCACCTATGGCAACCCCTCCTATGGCAACCCAAAAAAAACCGGTTACGGCCTGTGGAAAAGAAAAACTGCCAGTAATCGCCGCAGCCAAAGCAATACGAAAGATATCCAGCCCAGAGGCATCATTAAATAATGATTCTCCAGCAAGAATATGCTCAAGCCTTGGGGGAATATTATTGGTGCCCTGCACAACCGATACGGCCACAGGATCCGTGGGGGCGAGTATTGCCGCTAGTGCAAATGCCATGGCGATCGGCATAATCGGCAACAACCAAGCAATAAAAAACCCCATGCCAAATACGGTAAATATTACCAGCCCTACAGCCAAGGTAATTATCGAACCTAGATCCCTGAAAAGAGCACCCTTAGGAATGCGCCAGCCAGCCAAAAAAAGTAAAGGTGGAATAAAAAGCAGAAAAAATATTTCTGGGTCTAATGGTATTTTTATGCCGAACACGGTGCCAAGAAGAACACCGCCTAAAATTTGAATAAGAGGCAAGGGAACAGGAAAAGGCAAAACTCTAGCGACAATCAGGCTGAGCGCCACTACCAGCAATAACAGCAGAGCAACAACGAGATAGTGCATCGCCCACTCATATTCCTTTGAAAGACTGCGGCACTGCAATTTTCAACCCGACTTATCAGGTCAGCCATTCCGCCAGTATAGGAAAGAGGATTACCGAGGCTTCACAAAGTCATTCAAAGTGTTGGCTTTAGCGCCAAAGCAAAATCACAGACGCTTTAAGAAACAAAGATCCCCACAAGAGGGAAAAGAGTTAACCGAAACGGTGTAAACCTAACAATTAAGTTCCCGTAGGCACCTCTGGCATCAATAGAGATACTCTCTAGAGAGAATTTATTAAAAATAGGGAAAGATTGTTAATAACCGACGGTCTTTCTCATAAATTAGAGTTCCTTGTGCATAATTTTGGGAAAACTGGAATCTTTTAAAGAATACTTATCCACATCAACAGCCACCGGCTGCCGTAGGGTAAATTTTAAAACTCCAACCTGTTAATAACACTCCCTATCTTACCCACCGGAAAAGAACATAGACCAGGTAACAGAGTACCTGTGGAAATCCAGCGGATAATAATCAATCCAGCCAGAAAAATATTAACAGGCCTCTATTTAAACCCGACTAACTGGCGAGAAAATCACGCAGCAACCGATTAAACCTCTGTGGCGCTTCAAGAAATAGGAAGTGACTGCCTCCATCTTCAGCCTCGATAATCTCCAACCGAGAACCTTCAATTTGTTGATGAATCCATTGCTGGCACTCTACTGGGTGAGGGCTGGCACGGCCGAAGGCGATCAAAGTGGGTTTTTCAATTCTGGGGATAAAATCGCGCCAATCGCGAGTAACATTGTCAATAAATAGGCGCGCCGCCAGAGCGCGCGGGAACTGCAAATTGACCCCAACCAGCTCTTCCCTTTGATCCTGTGTCATTGCCGGAGTCACCATTGACATCAAAATGTCACGGGTTGCCTGCTCGCCCTGGGAGCTACGCAGTTGACCGGTAAACTGGAAGAGCTGTTCGGCAGTGAGGATTGCACCGGCCTGCAAACGCTCTTGTTCAGACCAATAAGGCTGGGCAAGTAAGGCGGCGGGTTCATCAATAAAAATCAGTTTGGAAACTCGCGTATCGCCAAACATCTCCAGGTAATTCCAGATCACCGAAGCACCGGCCGAGTGGCCAAGTAGATAGAGAGGGGCCGGGTCCAGGGCTGTGATCAACTCCTGTAAGTCCTTCGCCAAGCGGGCAATACGGTAGCCATACAAGGGTTTTTCTGACTGACCGTGGCCGCGCATATCGAGAGCAATGACTCGGTAGCGATCACATAAACCGGCAAGTTGATGCTTGAACAGGGCCGCCCCTTGAGACCAACCGTGCAGTATCAGTAGGGTCGGACCAGTCCCGGCAGACAGATAGCTGAGCTTTACCCCATCCGACGTGGTAAAGCTCAAGCGCTGCGCGGATTTGTTCATAAGCCATCCATGGCCTTGGGAAATTACTCTACCGTCACCGACTTAGCCAGGTTCCTAGGCTGATCTACATCGGTGCCTTTCAGCAACGCCACATGATAGCTGAGTAACTGCAGAGGCACTGTGTAGAGGATAGGTGCCAAGCTCTCTGGGGAGTCCGGCACTTCAACCACAGTGATCCCTTCCTCGCTGGTGAAGCCGGCCTTAGGGCTGGCAAAAACAAACAGCTGTCCACCGCGCGCACGCACTTCCTGCAAGTTGGACTTAAGCTTTTCCAACAGCTCGTTGTTGGGGGCTACAACAATCACCGGCATGTCCGCATCTACCAGCGCCAATGGACCGTGTTTAAGCTCTCCCGCCGGGTAGGCTTCTGCGTGGATATAAGAGATTTCCTTAAGCTTTAGTGCACCCTCAAGGGCGATGGGGAACTCGACACCACGACCGAGGAACAGCGCATGGTTCTTCTCCGCAAAAGCCTCACTGGTATGTTGAACCAGTGCATCGAGACCAGTAAATTCTTCCATCAGCTTCGGCAGTTGATGCAGCGCACTAACTAGTTCCGCCTCACGCTCACTGGGGAGGCCGTTGGCCTTGGCCAATGCAATACTGAATAACTGCAGGGCCACCAATTGGGTGGTGAAGGCTTTAGTTGAGGCCACACCAATTTCCGGGCCCGCTTCCGTCATCAGCGAAAGTTCAGACTCACGCACCAGAGAACTGTTGGGCACATTGCAGATCGTCATAAAACCCAGGTAGCCAAGTTTTTTGGCCTGACGCAGAGCTGCCAGGGTATCCGCAGTTTCGCCAGACTGAGAAATAGTCACAAACAAAGTACCCGGACGCACAACGGTCTTGCGGTAGCGGATCTCACTTGCCACTTCCACCGAGCAGGGCACTCCCGCCCAGTCCTCCAACCAATAGCGCGCAACCATGCCTGCGTGGTAGCTGGTGCCGCAAGCGACGATCTGCACCTGTTCTACCTTGGGTAAAATTTCCTGGGCGAGGCTACCCAGTGCCTGGGACAAGACCGTACGCTCTCCAATACGCCCAGCCAGAGTCGCTGCTACAACTTCAGGCTGTTCGAAGATTTCCTTCTGCATATAGTGGCGATAGCGCCCTTTGTCGGCAACGTCGTGGCCCCTATCCAGCTTATGCACCGGGTGGCTAACTTCTTCGCCCTGCTTATTGCGAACGGAAATTCCGCTGCGACGCACTTCCGCTACATCCCCCTCTTCGAGGAAAATAAAGCGATCGGTAACCTGGCGCAGTGCCATTGGGTCTGAAGCGATAAAGTTCTCCTCAATGCCAACCCCCAAAACCAAGGGGCTGCCGTAGCGCGCACAGGCCAGGACCTCGGGCTCCTCACTACTGATCACAGCGAGCGCGTAAGCGCCCTCAAGCATCTTGGTAGCCTTGCTTACTGCATCCACTAACCCATGGCCATTGGTACTCAAAGAATGAACTAAGTGAACCACCACCTCAGAATCGGTATCCGAGGCAAATTCATAGCCCTTAGCCTGAAGATCCTCACGCAAGGATTGGTGATTTTCAATGATCCCGTTGTGAACTAGGGTAATATGTCCGGACATATGGGGATGGGCATTTTCGTCGGAAGGCACTCCATGGGTTGCCCAGCGAGTGTGGGCAATTCCCTGGAGGCCCTCAGCAGGCTCGGTCGATAACTTGGCCTCCAGGTCTGCGACCTTGCCCAAGCTCTTACGCAGCTGTAGCTGGCCATCTTCATCGCGAAGGCAGACGCCCGCAGAATCATAGCCCCGGTACTCCAGGCGGCGCAGGCCCTCAAGAAGAATGCCCGTCACATTACGCTGGGCCAGTGCCCCAACAATCCCACACATATCGATTTCCTCTCAAATTCCTAAAAGTCTTTTGCTTATTCTTTCGCTAGTCACCGGCAACAGGTTTTGGGGATGCACAAATCACCCGCACGCCCATATCCTTCAGTTTCTCCTGGGCACTCTCTTCCAAACCAGAATCCGTCACCAGTACATCGACTTGTGACCAGGATAGTTCCTGGTTGGGGATGCGCCTGCCAACCTTGCTGGATTCCGCCAACACCACCACTTCCCGTGCAACTTCCGCCATCACCCGGGAAAGACCTATTTGCTCGTTGAACGTACAAGTGCCGCGCTCCAGATCTATGCCATCGGCACCGATAAAAGCTCTGTCGAAGTCGTAATCGCGTAAAACCTGCTCTGCCACCTTGCCCTGAAAGGCCTCGAAGTGGGGGTCCCAGGTGCCGCCTGTCATTAACAGGGTTGGCTCGTTTTCCAGCTCCCGCAGGGCATTAGCCACATGCAAAGAGTTGGTCATGACCACGAGGCCACGCTTAGATTCCAGCTCGGGAATCATCGCCGCAGTCGTGCGGCCGTAATCGATCACGATGCGATGATGATCGGGAATCAAGGCCGCTGCGGCACGGCCAATAGCACGCTTCACTTCCGATGGCCCATCCTCCACAACCAACTCTCGTGGAACCGGTATGGCACCACCACGCCGACGCAGCAGCAGGCCGTGGTTTTCCATCGCAGTAAGGTCCTTTCGAATCGTAACTTCTGAAGTTTCGAAACGCCTTGCTAAATCTTCGACACTGGCCTCCCCAGTTTCATTCAAAAGACTCATAATCCCATGGCGGCGCTGTTGGGTATTGCGTTTCGACATAACATGCTAACTTTCATTTCGAAACTTAAAGATAGCAAAATGAAAGATAAATTCCCACAGGAATTTCAAAAAGGCAGAGTCCCAACAGGGAAACAGCAGAAATGATGCCGCTACTCAGGTGGAAAGCGCGGCTAGCATCGCCTGGAGAAAGCGCGCCAGTTCACCGCCGGTCACCGCTCGATGATCAGCACTAATAGAAAGCGGCAACAGTGGCCGCATAGCCGGCCAACGGTCTATGACGACGACTCCTTGGCAAACCCTGCCCGCACCGACAATGGCCACCGTAGGGGGCAACACAACGGGTGTCGCATAGCGCCCGGCAATAGCACCAAAGTTGGACAAGAGAATCGTTGCGCCCTGCAAATCGCTCTGGGCGATTCCGGTCTCCCTGGCCTGATGCTTGAAGTCGGCCACCTGGGCCATCAGTGATTCATCTGATCGCGTGGCTACATCTTTGAGCACAGGGACATATAGGCCTCGCGGGGAATCTACCGCCAATCCGATATTGACGGGCTGTTGAGGAGACAGCTGATCATCTTGGAAATACGCATTGAGGGTAGGCTCCGCAGCACAGGCAGACTGCACAGCGCGAATCAGTCTCAATAATGCCGGTTCGCTGCCCCACCAACTGGAGATATCCGCATCATCACATAGGGTAATCTGCGCCACCTGGTCCCTAGCGCGGCTCATGGATAGGCCCATGGCACGCCGAGCCGGGGACATAATTTCCCCAGGCTCTTGAGCTTTTACCAAATCCCTCTCAGGCAAAGGCTTCCTTGTATTTTGCTCAGCTTGACCGGTAGCTATTTCCGCGGCACTAAATTTTGCCCCCGCGGCAGAGCGCACCTGTGCAGCTGTGATCACTCCCCCGTCCGTGGAGAGCTTTTCCAAATTCACCCCCAGGCGCCGAGCTAGGGCACGAACCGAGGGTGTTGCCAGCCGTTTAGGCCCCTCAGTAAGGCCCTGCTCGGCGCCGAGGACATCTTCACTCTGTTCGAGCTTCCCAACCACCGTTCCACTGTCGGCCCGCGACCGACTAGGTGCCGATGCGCCGCACACTTTTTCCTTTTCAGGTTCTTCCTGAATGACAGACTCTTTGGGGGAAGAAGCTTCAGCAGGCACTGCTGATTGCGATGTCTCTTGGCTACTGCCTTCAGCGACAAAGCCCACTAAGGGCTCACCCACATTGACGGTTTGATCCGGCTCTGCAAACAGCTTCTCTATTCTGCCTCCCCATGGAGCTGGAACTTCTACCAGAGCCTTGGCGGTCTCAACGGTTACCAGGCTTTCGTGGGCGATAATTTCATCTCCTTCATGTACATGCCATTCCCGCACTACTGCATCCGGCAACCCCTCACCGAGGTCGGGCAGGGTAAAAATTTTCATGCCGCCCCTCCATTTGCGTATTCGAGCACTTCCCGCACCGCCGTCATAATTCGCGGCACACCGGGTAGGTAGACATCTTCAAGCTGGTAATAGGGCATCACCGTATCGAACCCCGTTACTCTTTGTACCGGTGCATGCAATAGATCGAAGGCGTATTCATTGATCTGTGAAGCCACCTCTGCACCCAGACCACAAAAACGTGCGGCTTCATGTATCAAGACACAGCGGTGGGTTTTCTCCAAGGAATCAATAATGGTGTGAATATCCAGGGGTTTTAGAGTGGCGAGATCGATCACCTCCGCTTCGATGCCTTCAGTGGAGAGCTGCTCGGCAACCTGCAGGGTCTCCTTCAGCGAAGCTCCCCAGGCGATCAAGGTGATATCACTGCCCTCTCGCAAGACAAAGGCACGGTCCAGCGGCAGAGCCTCACCATTGTCGACGACTTCCTGGCGCACAGCACGATAGATCCTCTTGGGTTCGAGAAAGACAACCGGGTCAGGATCGCGGATCGCCGCCAGTAACAATCCATAGGCCCGTGCCGGAGAGGAAGGCACCACTAAGCGCAATCCGGGAATATGGGCGAACAGGGCCTCAGTGCTCTCCGAATGATGCTCTGGTGCATGGATTCCGCCTCCATAGGGGGCCCGGTAGACAATCGGGCAGGAGAGACGGCCGCGAGTGCGATTGCGATAGCGCGCGGCGTGGCTGAGGATCTGATCGAGACCGGGATAGATAAACCCCATAAACTGAAATTCCGCCACCGGTCGCAGGCCCTGCACCGCCATACCAATCGCAATCCCGGCAATCATATTTTCCGCCAGCGGAGTATCCAGTACCCGTTCATGGCCAAAACGCGCCTGCAGGCCATCGGTAGCACGAAAAACGCCGCCGTTCAGTCCCACATCCTCACCGAAAACAACCACCTTGGGGTCTCTCTGCATTTCGAAAGCGAGCGCCTGGGTAATCGCTTCGACCAGGGTAATTTGCGCCATCAGCTGTCCCCCTGCAATTGTTGGTATTGCTCGATAAAGGCCTCGGGCAAGGTTCCATAGAGGTGATCGAAAATAGCCGTAGACTTATCTCGAGGAGTTTGCCGATACACCCGCACTGCCTCCTCCAGCATCTCCTTCAACTCCCGCTGTAATTCCTCTTCCTGTGAATCTCCCCAGATACCCAGGCTTTCCAAATAGATTCTCAGCCGCCTGAGCGGCTCCCTACCCCAAGCTTCTTTGACGCCCTCTTGTGGTTGGTAGCGGCTGGCATCATCCGCAGTGGTGTGATCGCACAGACGATAAGTCACCGCCTCAATCATTGAAGGCCCGCCACCTTCATGGGCCAGTTGCAGCGCCTCCAACACGGCCTGATACACAGCGATAACGTCGTTGCCATCAACCTGTAAACTGGGGATACCGGCGGCGATTGCCTTCTGCGCGAGGGTCTTACAAGCAGTCTGCCCAGAACGGGGTAGGGAGATGGCCCACTGGTTATTATTGATCACCACCACCAGCGGCAACTTCCAATCCCCTGCCAGGTTGATGGCCTCATAGAAGTCTCCCTTGGAAGTGGCGCCGTCACCGCCACTGGTAACCGCCGCGCGTATAGGCTCCCCCAGCTGCTCGTGTTTATATTTGAGCGCAAAGGCAACGCCGGCTCCATGCAACATTTGCGTGGCAATAGGTACGCTTAGCGGTAGATCCTCGCATACGTGGCGATAGTTCTGGCCGCGTTCATCTCCTCCCCAAATAGCGTAGATTTCCTCTATACGCACACCGCGCTCCAAAAGAGCACCGGTTTCCCGGTAATTGGGGCAGTAGACGTCTTCTTTTGCCATGGCGGCACCGACGCCCACACCGATCGCTTCCTGCCCAAGACTGGATGGGTAGGTACCGAGTTGACCGGTGCGCTGCATCTTCACCGCGCGATCATCGACCATACGCGCCAGGGTCATTTGCCGGTATAGGGAAACCAGAGTATCCGGGGTAGCGAAATCGGGCAGCGCCTGCGTAGTCTGTCCTGACTCATCCAGATACTGTAAAGAAGCGATATCAAAGCTGGCGAGCAGCTGCATTCTGGGCTTGTGCATCGGGCCATTCCTTTTGTTCCCGAAGCGCAAGTTTAATGGAAAGGAGATATCCCACCGGGTGGGAGGAGTGAAATCCCGCCGGAATTCGATTTTCCAGCGGGTTTCCCCTTTTAGGAAGGGTAAAAACTAATTTCGTTTAATGGGACGTTCCCAACCGGTGATATTGCGTTGCTTGCCCCGCGCAACGGCCAGCTCTTCACTACCCACCTCCCGGGTAATGGTGGAGCCCGCTCCTATGGTGGCACCACTGCCAACTTTCACCGGAGCAACCAGAGCGGTATTGGAACCAATAAAGGCGCCGTCACCAATTTCAGTAAGGGACTTATTCACACCATCGTAATTACAGGTGATGGTGCCGGCACCGATATTCACAGACTCACCCACGACTGAATCCCCTACATAGGAGAGGTGATTAATCTTGCTGCCGACTCCCACTTTGGCCTTTTTGGTCTCTACAAAGTTACCCACCTTGGCTCCGTCAGCCAGCTCGGTGCCAGGGCGCAGGCGAGCAAAAGGACCAATGGTACAAGCTTCACCCACATGGGCACCTTCAATGACAGAATTGGCCTCTACACGGGTGCCATCCGCCAGACGGCAATCTTTTAGCAGGCAATTGGGGCCAATCTGTACCCCCTTGCCCAGTAAGACATCACCTTCGAAGATACAGTTGATATCAATGGATACATCGGTATCGCATTCGAGGCTGCCACGGATGTCGATCCGGGCTGGATCGAGCAAAGTGACACCGGCATTCATCAGTGCCACTGCGCGGGTATGTTGTAAGGCCCGCTCCATCTGAGCCTGCTGGGCGCGGCTGTTGACACCGGCGACTTCCAGCGTGTCACTGGCACGCTCGCCCGTCACCGCGATCTCCTCACTCACAGAACGTGCGATGACATCGGTCAGGTAATACTCGCCCTGGGCATTCTCACAAGACAACTCAGGTAACCAACGAGCCAGCAGATCTGCCGGCGCCGCCAGGATACCGGTGTTCACCTCACTAATAGCCAGTGTATCGGCATCCGCATCTTTCTCTTCTACAATCGCCCGCACCCGACCCGACGTATCGCGCACTATGCGCCCATAACCGGCCGGATTGGCCATTTCTACCGAGAGCAGGGCTGGGCCATGATCCGCAGCCGACAGCAGGGACTGTAGAGTTCCCGCCCTGACCAATGGCACATCACCATAAAGTACCAACACGGTGGCACCCTCGCGGAACTGAGGGATAGCCTGTGCCACAGCGTGGCCGGTGCCCAGCTGTTCCGTCTGCTCAACAAACTTCACACCACTATCGGCAAAGCGCTGACGTACCTGGTCTGCGCCGTGTCCGACAACCACGGTAATTTCAACACCCTGCAACTGTCGCGCCGTCTCAATGACATGCCCCAACATGGGAATTCCGCCAATCGGGTGCAGCACTTTGGGCAAGTCCGATCGCATACGGGAACCTTTGCCCGCAGCCAAAATTACTACGTCAATAGTCATAATGGTCTGAAATCTCACTAACTCCTTAAATTTGTCAGCATTGTGGCTACTAGTCAGTTGTAACTCAACCCGATGTAACAGCTTGTCGCTTAACTCATCATGATTGCCGCCGGACGGCGATCCCGGTAATTTAGCCTCCTGAAGATCAATACGTTGCCCATTACAACAGTACAGTCAGAGCCAACGCAGACAATGCGGTGGAGGGAAATTGTCCATGAATACAATCGAGCAAAAAAAACCACGGCGCCATTTATTGGCTCTGGCAGCGCTTATGCTGTCCCTGCCTCTGGGAGCCGTAGCAGAAGCTGAAGGCGCTGAAGAACAAGAAGGAGATAAGGCGGAAGCCCAATCTTGGGATATCAACAAGCCGCCCTACGAATTTAAACCGATCCAGTTGGACACCCGCGAGACCACCTGGAGCAACCTGGATATCAGCCCAGATGGCAAAACCATCCTGTTCGATATGCTTGGCGATATCTACACAGTGCCGGTAGCAGGCGGCGAGGCAGTAGCCCTGACCAATGAAATCGCCTGGAATATGCAGCCGCGCTTTAGCCCGGATGGCAAGAACATCGTATTTATCAGTGACCGCGACGGCGCCGACAACATTTGGTTGATGGATCGCGATGGCGGCAACCTTCGTCAGCTCACGACAGAGAAGGAAAATCTGCTGCACTCGCCCAACTGGAGCCCCGATGGCCAGTACCTGGTAGCACGTAAAGGTTTTATGTCCGGCCGCAGTATTCCCGCCGGAGAAATCTGGATGTACCACTATGGTGGGGGTGAAGGCCGCCAACTGAAAGAGCGTATCGGTGGCGATATCGCCCAGAAAAACATTGCCGACCCGGCTTTCTCCCCAGATGGACGCTACGTCTATTACTCCATCGACACCACACCGGGTACCGTATGGGAATACAATAAGAACTCGACCAAGGAAATTTTTGCGATCAAGCGCTACGACCTGCAGGACGGTGAAGAGGAAACCTTTATCTCCGGCCCCGGCGGTGCAGTAGCTCCTGTACCCTCTCCAGACGGCAGCAAGCTGGCCTTTATCCGACGCCAGGACAACCAGACTTCCCTATTTCTGAAAGACCTTAACACCGGCCTCGAAACCCCGGTTTATTCTGGTCTTGAGCGCGACCTGCAGGAAATCTTCGGCCCGCACGGCAACTATGTGCAGTACGATTGGATGCCCGATGGTGAATCATTGGTCGTTTGGACTGGCGGTAAATTCCTACGTATCTCCATCAACGGCGACAGCGTTGCGCCGATTGCGGCTCATGTGAAGGTCGAGAAACAGGTCGCGGATGCGGTGCGCTTCCCTGTGGAAGTAGCCCCGGACACCTTCGATGTGAAAATGATTCGCTGGGCGCAAAAATCCCCCAACGGCAAGCAGGTCGCTTTCCAGGCATTGGGCAAGATTTATATTCAGGATATCGCCAGTGGTGAGCGCCGCCGGCTGACCCGCCAGGAAAACCACTTTGAATTCTATCCCAGCTGGTCCCGCGATGGTCGCGAGATCACCTATGTCTCTTGGGACGACCAAAAACTCGGTCATGTGCGTGTAGTATCCGCCCGCAGCGGTCGCGGCAAGAACATCACCAAACAGCCCGGCCTCTACGTAGAGCCGAGCTTCTCCCCCAGTGGTGACACCGTGGCCTACCGCCGCTTTACCGGCGGTTACCTGCTCAGCCCCGAGTACTCATTAGAACCGGGTATCTACCTGGCAGACGTCGACGGCAACTGGCAACGCCGGGTTGTGAAGTCCGGCTATGAGCCGCACTTTGGCGCCAGCGAGGACCGTATCTATTTCTCCGAGTACCAACACGCCGGCGGCGGCAAGCGCGTATTGAAGAGCAGCAACCTGGAAGGCAAAGATGAGCGTGAGCACCTGCACGGCGCTGAGATTACCTCCTTCCGCCTGTCCCCGGACGGCAAGTGGGTCGCCTTTACCCAGGACTTCAAAGCTTTCGTCGCGCCCTTTATGCACACCGGCAAGTCCGAGGTGATCGGCCCTGATAGCAAAGCGGTCAAAGTCACCCAGGTATCCAAGCGCGCCGGTGAAAACCTGCACTGGTCCGCCGATAGTGACACCCTAGGCTGGGCACACGGGCCCAAGCTGTTCGAGCGCGAACTGAAAGACGCCTTCGAATTTGTCGCCGGTGCCCCGGAGGAACTACCAGAGCCGGTTTCTGAAGGCATCGACCTGAGCTTTGAGCAGTCCTTCGACAATCGCGCTGGCCTCGTTGCCCTCACCGGTGGCAAAGTCGTCACTATGCGCGATGCGGAGAACACCCGCGAAATTATCGAGGATGGCGTGGTTCTATTCCGAGGCAACCGCATTGTCGCGGTGGGCCCAGCTGCAGAAGTTGAAATTCCCGCCGAGGCGAAGCGTATCGATATCACCGGCAAAACTGTATTGCCAGGGCTGATTGACGCTCATGCCCACGGCGCTCAGGGTCGCGAAGAAATTATCCCGCAGCAAAACTGGAACCTGTTCTCCAGTCTGGCATTTGGCGTGACCACGATTCACGACCCCTCCAATGACAGCAGCGAGATATTCTCCGCCGCAGAAATGCAAAAGGCCGGTCTGATTACCGGACCGCGTATTTTCTCTACTGGCACCATCCTCTATGGCGCCAAAGGTCCAGGCTACAAAGCCAAGATCAATTCCCTGGAGGACGCTCAGTTCCACGTCAACCGTCTCAAGGAAATGGGCGCCATCTCGGTGAAGAGCTACAACCAGCCCCGCCGCGACCAGCGCCAGCAAGTGCTGCAGGCAGCCCGCGAAGCCGGCATTATGGTAGTGCCCGAGGGCGGCGGTAAGTACCAGCACAATATGAACATGATTGTGGACGGGCACACCGGTATCGAGCACTCACTGCCGATCGCCAATGTCTACGGCGATGTGGAGCAACTGTGGAGCCAAACCCAAGTGGGTTATACACCGACCTTCGTTGTGGCCTACGGCGGCCTCTGGGGTGAGGAGTACTGGTATGACCGCACCGAGGTATGGAAGAACGAGCGCTTGACCCGCTTTACCCCCGATTTTATCGTTAACCCCCGCTCTATCCGTCGCCCCACTGCGCCGGATGCCCACTACAACCACTTTAATGTGGCCCGTCAGGCCAAGCAGCTGCGCGACGAAGGTGTCACCGTACATATCGGCGCCCACGGTCAGCGCGAAGGACTTGGAGCGCACTGGGAGATGTGGATGATGGAGCAGGGCGGCTTTACCCCCTGGGAAGCCTTCCGCGCCGGTACCATCGATGGTGCCCGCTACTTGGGTATGGACGGTGATATTGGCAGCATTGAGACTGGTAAGCTGGCTGACCTGATCGTGGTTGACGGCAACCCCTTGGATAACCTGCGTCTGTCAGAGAACATTACCTACACGGTAATTAATGGCCGTGTGTTCGAGGCAGAAACCATGAACGAAGTCGGTGCTGGCGAACGCTTGGCATTCTTCCACGAACGCCTGCCTATCAGCGCTATGCCCGCTCCTACGGCAGAGGCGGTACAAGAGAAAATGGAACGCCACCACTGGGTACATTAATTCCCAGAGTCTTAGTTTGTATCCGGTGGCTTCCGCCGGATACAACTTCTAGGGCGCGGAGAACTATCAAAGCGCCCAATTACCTATCTCTTATAACCCTACTAAAGAGGGTTTTCGGCTAGAGCAAATTATTGGTGATATAGCCATATTTCAAAAGACCCACAAATACGGCCCCGCCAAAGGTATTACCCAACGTGGCTAAGATTTGAAAGCGCAGTACTTCCATCAAACCTACCGAGCCATCACCACCTATCCAGGCACTAAATATTGCTACGGCTCCTGCTACACAATGCGGCAGACTGCCCAGACCGATTAGAAAGGTCACTATTACAATAACCATTATTCGACTAATGGTGTCAGTACTGGATGAAACCAGCCAACCGAGTAAACCCATTAGCCACCCAGCCAAAATTACACCAAGACATAACGCACTATTATTCGTACTAATCAGCTTTTGACCATAGTAATCAAAACCTGCTGAAACAATGTTTTGACTGACTGAGACATAACCCACCAGTATCAACGCAAATAAAAAAGTGCCAATCATATTGCCGAGATAAATGAATCCCCAGATACGCCCCAGATTACGCAAACGCTGCCTTCTATTAGTAACTGGTAAAATTGCCAATGTCGTATGTTCGGTAAAAAGATCCGTGCGTCCTATAATGACCAAAATAAAGCCAACCGGGTAACTCATCGACAACACAAGGAGTAACGCCGATTTATCCAGCTCTTCATGAAAACTGCTAAACAGCGCTATCATCAAGAAAAAACTAAAACCAATTTCCAATCCCGCAGCAATAGATGACCATAACAGAGAGCGACTATCACGTTCATATTCATGCAGGCTGGCATCCATCTGTCCACACAAAACCACCCGTTCACTCTTGGGTCTATCGCTATTGATACTCATAGAAAATCAGAATGGGAGATGATAAAAATCACATCATGGGAAGACGCGACACAGCATTCAGGATAGCTGCTTTGGACTTGAACAAGGCCCTAACTAGCCTCGCCATTAAATTAAAAAAATCATAAAATATGGGGTAATTATTCACTCTAAATAATTACAGGTGAACTTCAAATACACCCAATACTTGTCTCCAGACTTTAACACTCATGCATTAAAAAGCCTCGTACAGCGAGGCTTTACATAGTAATCTCAAAAAGTGATAACTAAACTTCATTAACCTCTTCTATTAGAGCTTTATCCAATGCATGCGCTCGCTGGAAAGCTTCACGTTTAGATAAGCACTCAACATACTCCTGAAACTCTATTCGCTTCTCTATAGTGCCAAACTGAAGCCCCCATTCTAACTGGGCACCTATATAAACATCCGCTGCAGTAAAACGCTCACCGAGAATATAGGGTCCGGACTTAATCACCTTAGAAAGTGTGTCTAATGCCAACTGATAGGAACCGTAACCGAGCATTAGCTGCTTGTCTGCACCGGCCTCTTCCCCAAAGATATATTTATTCACAATGGCAGATTCCATAGGGCCAGCCGCAAAAAACATCCAGCGATAAAAGTTCGCTCTCTCATCGTCATTCATTGGCGCCAATTCTGCCTCAGGGAATACTTCCGCTAAGTAAACACAAATAGCTGAAGCTTCTGTAATAATTCTCTCACCATGAACCAGAGTAGGTACCTTACCCATTGGATTAATGGTAAGGTATTCGGTGGTCTTCATAGGTTCACCGTACTCAAGTACCTCTGTACGATAAGATAAGCCCAATTCTTCTAGCATCCAGCGCACTATGCATCCGCGGGACTGGGGGTTAGTATATAAAATCAAATGATCTGACATGATTCTCTCCCTGAAAACGGAGAGAATAGTTTATTTTAATACTATTATTTTTCGAGAGATTTTTACGCCAGTAGGGAAGTTCTTGTTGCGGGATTAGAATAAACTTGTAAAAAATTAATCTTGTAAAAAGGTGATAAGGCTTATTTTTTCATCACAGCCATTCAGCCAACTCTATCGTGATGTATTCAGGACCCTCAATGTATACCAGCTTTCTGCTCAAATACTCTATAACCTGACCACGAATATGAACTCCATTTTTCTTCAAGTAGTCCACAGAAAACTCGATATCATCAACCCTCAAGCAAAGATGGTTATAGCCAGGTCTTGCCAGATTTAATAAATTGGAATCAGAAAATATCCTTGGTGTACGGAAGTGTAACAACTGAATTTCAAATCTTGGCTCAGCATTCTTCAAAACCATTGTTAAATGGTCTGCCTGAACATTGGGGACCTCCAGATATTTAGAGATTTTATCTCCTGAAATAACATCAGTGATCTCCAATTCAAAATCTAATAATTCAAAGAATTTTTGGCTTTTTTCCAAATTGGTGACAGCGATGGTTACATGATCAGGATTCTTTATCATCGACTAATCCTCCACCCTCTCTATCGATTCCTGGAAATTGCTCTACCAATTCTCTCGTACTGTTGGAGTAATTTGGGCATACTCTCGGCGCCAATATATTCTTTTGAATTTTCGGCAAATCCTTTCCAATGAAAAGGAAACATCACTTCCACCTTGGAATTTGAAATAGCAAAGTTATAAGCTTGTCGAGCTCGAGAAATAAGTTGTGCCTCTGATAAAATTCCATAATCTCGATTAGTGGTCTTGAACCCTCTCGGAATTAAATAATATTTAGCATCCATATGCTGAGTTTTATGCATCAATTTTTCAACAATTTCGTCCTGAAAGTTCACCCCAACATAGTGATCAACACCGAATAAATTGTAGTTCTCTGGTACGATTAGCTGGAATCTAGCCTGACTCACAGTGTTGTGTGTAAATGTAATAGCAAGTTTTGCCTTAGGGAAATCTCTCCTTATCAATTCTCCAATCTCCTCAAGGTAATTTTTCAAATCTTTATCCGGTAACAGAGATCTTTGGAAGGGTTCATCTAGCGGATCAAAAGCGTAAATAATATCTTTAAAAGGCAGCAACTCTTGCCTGGCTTTTTCCCATCTATCCAGATAATCCTCCTGCTTACTTTTCCCAAAATCCTTAAAAAAAATAGGGGCCAAAGCCACCCAGATCTTTAACCCATGCTTCCTGGCAATTGCCATTAGGTCTTTATCGAAGTACCAAATATCAACGAAAGTAGAGAATCTTGCGACTTCAGGAATATCATCTTCATCCCAACCAGAGTGATAAAACCCAAATTCTTTTAGGTGGCTTGGCACCCTATTTTTCTCAGGAGTAATTCCTGTGACAAAAATATTACCGGGAATATAAAAAGGCTTGGTGTTACTGAGATATTCGGCGAGGGTGGGGGCGTCATAAAATTGAGAGTGGCTATTTACACCCAAGAACAATAAAAAAAATGTCAGAAAAATCGAAATTTTTCGAAATGAGGCCTGATACAACTTATTGAAAACCATAAATCAGCGCCACTTTAAATTGAATGAATACATTTGGCTAATTAGGCCAATATCCAGTATAGAAAAGGCACGGAGAAGAGAAACAAGAATAGGGATAATTACAGGGAGGCTTATTCAAGATGCAAAAAAAGCAGCCGAAGCTGCTTTTTTATCGCCTTGAAGTAGGCGCTTTACACAAATGTAAGCGCTACTTACTTGCCGGCCGCCTTGCGGATTGCCTGCAGAGTGCGCAGACGCGCCTCGGCTTCGGCCAGCTGGGCTGAGATACGCGCATAATCAACTTCAGAAGGCGCTTTGTGCAGGGCGTGTTCCGCTTCTTCGCGGGCCTTCTGCGCGGCTTCCTCATCAATTTCACGCTCGGCTACATCCGCGAGGATGGTAACCATGTTCGGCTGCACTTCGGCGTAGCCACCGCTGACGAACAGTACTTCCTCTTCACCACCGGGCTTGATGATGCGTACCGGACCGGGCTTCAGGGCGGTAAGCAGTTGCGCATGGCCGTAGGAGAGACCCAGCTCACCTTCGATACCACTCACAATCACCATCTGCACCAGTCCGGAGAAGAGAGACTGCTCGGCGCTGACAATGTCACAATGTACTGTCATGGCCATAGTATATGCCTCTCTGGCTTAGCCTTTGGTCTTGTTGGCTTTTTCCACGGCTTCGTCGATGGTTCCCACCATGTAGAAGGCCTGTTCAGGCATGTGGTCATACTCACCGTTCAGGATGCCCTGGAAGCCACGGATGGTTTCTTTCAGGGAAACATATTTACCTGGTGCACCAGTGAAGATTTCCGCAACGTGGAAAGGCTGAGACAGAAAACGCTCGATCTTACGGGCGCGGGCTACGATCTGCTTGTCTTCTTCAGACAGTTCGTCCATACCCAGGATCGCGATGATGTCCTTCAGCTCTTTGTAGCGCTGCAATACAGACTGTACGCCACGAGCCACTTCGTAGTGCTCCTGACCGATTACCTGCGGGTCCAGCTGACGAGAGGTGGAATCCAGCGGGTCAACAGCCGGGTATATACCTTTGGCGGCGATGTCACGGCTCAGTACTACAGTAGAGTCCAAGTGCGCGAAGGTGGTCGCCGGAGACGGGTCAGTTAAGTCATCCGCCGGTACGTATACCGCCTGGATAGAGGTGATAGAGCCAGTCTTGGTGGAGGTAATACGCTCCTGCAGAACGCCCATCTCTTCCGCCAGGGTCGGCTGGTAACCTACCGCAGAAGGCATACGGCCCAGCAGTGCGGATACTTCGGTACCGGCCAGGGTGTAACGGTAGATGTTGTCGACGAACAACAGTACGTCTTTGCCTTCATCACGGAATTTTTCCGCCATGGTCAGGCCGGTCAGGGCTACGCGCAGACGGTTGCCGGGCGGCTCATTCATCTGGCCGTAAACCATCGCCACTTTGGAGTTGGCTTTGTTTTCCAGGTCAACAACGCCGGATTCAGCCATCTCGTAGTAGAAGTCGTTACCTTCACGGGTACGCTCACCAACACCTGCAAACACGGACAGACCGGAGTGCTCGGTAGCGATGTTGTTGATCAGTTCCATCATGTTTACGGTTTTACCTACACCGGCACCACCGAACAGACCAACCTTACCACCCTTGGCGAACGGGCAAACCAGATCGATTACCTTAATGCCGGTCTCCAGCAGTTCGGTAGAGCTGGACTGCTCTTCGTAGGTCGGTGCAGCGCGGTGGATAGAGGAGCGCTCTTTCTCACCGATAGGGCCACACTCGTCAATCGGGTTGCCGAGCACGTCCATGATGCGACCGAGGGTTTCCAGGCCTACCGGTACAGAAACCGGAGCGCCGGTATTGCGCACGGGCAGACCGCGGCTGATACCTTCGGATGAACCCATGGCAATAGCGCGTACCACGCCGTCACCCAACTGCTGCTGCACTTCCATGGTGAGGTTCTTGTCCTCAACCACCAGTGCGTCGTATACATTCGGAACAGAATCGCGTGGGAATTCCACGTCGATGACCGCTCCGATCACTTGCACAATTTGCCCGTTACTCATTTCCGGATCCTCAGCTTTAAATTCTTTCTAGGCTGACCATTACTGCTAGGGGCAGCGGATTAAACCGCCGCCGCACCGCCGACAATTTCGGACAGTTCCTGGGTAATGGCCGCCTGGCGCGCCTTGTTGTAGACAAGCTGCAACTGATCGATCAGCTCACCGGCGTTATCGGTGGCGCTCTTCATCGCGATCATACGCGCTGCCTGCTCACAGGCTTTGTTTTCAACTACTGCCTGGTATACCTGAGACTCGATATAGCGAGCCAGCAATCCATCCAGCAATTCAACCGGATCCGGCTCGTAGAGGTAGTCCCACTCGTGCATGAGTTTTTCATCTTCGTCTTTCGGCAGCGGCAGCAATTGCTCAACCCGCGGCTTCTGTGACATGGTGTTGATAAACTCGTTGGATACCAGGAACAGGCGATCAATATCGCCTTCTGCGTAACGATCCAGCATTACCTTAACTGAGCCAATCAGCTTGTTGGCCTGGGGCGCATCGCCCAGGTCGCGAACTGCTGCGACAACCTTGCTGCCGATGGCGTTAAAGAAACTGGCCGCCTTGTTACCTACTGCGCAGACTTCTACGTCAACGCCTTTTTCGGACCATGCCTGCATCTCGCGAATGGCCGCTTTGAACATGTTGATGTTCAGGCCACCACAGAGACCGCGGTCAGTGGATACCAGGATAAAACCGACCCGCTTGGCCTCGCGCTCCTGCAGGTAAATATGCTGGTACTCGGCCGAAGCGTTGGCGACGTGGCCGATCACTGCGCGTATGCGCTGGGCGTAGGGACGCCCCAGTGCCATGCGATCCTGAGCCCTGCGCATCTTACTGGCTGCAACCATTTCCATTGCGGCAGTAATCTTCTGCGTGCTCTTGATGCTGGCAATTTTTGTGCGTACTTCTTTTCCGCCTGCCATAGTGATTTACCTTGTTCGCTGGAAGTTAGATTCCGAAAGAGCGGACACGCCGCTCTTTCGCGCTCTCCAGGGAGTTCTTACCAGCTGCTAGTAGCGACGAACTTCTCGATAGCGGCTTTGAAAGCTGCGTCGATTTCGTCGTTGTAGTTACCAGTCGCGTTCACTTTCTCCATCAGCTCTGCGTGTTCGCTGTTCATGTAAGCGAGCAGGGCGGCTTCGAAATCGAGAACCTTGGCAACTTCTACTTCTTTCAGGTAACCCTTGTCGGCGGCGTAAACGGAAACAGCCATGTCCGCGATAGACAGCGGAGAGTACTGTTTCTGCTTCATCAGCTCGGTTACACGCTCACCGTGATCCAGCTGGGCTTTGGTAGCTTCGTCCAGATCAGAGGCAAACTGGGAGAATGCCGCCAATTCGCGGTACTGAGCCAGAGCGGTACGGATACCACCGGACAGTTTCTTGATCACCTTGGTCTGCGCTGCACCACCTACACGGGATACGGAGATACCCGGGTTGATCGCAGGGCGGATACCGGAGTTGAACAGATCGGTCTCGAGGAAGATCTGGCCGTCGGTAATGGAAATCACGTTGGTCGGTACGAACGCGGATACGTCACCGGCCTGGGTTTCGATGATCGGCAGGGCGGTCAGAGAGCCGGTCTTGCCTTTCACTTCACCATTGGTGAATTTCTCTACGTAGTCGGCATTTACACGCGCAGCGCGCTCCAGCAGACGGGAGTGCAAGTAGAAAACGTCACCGGGGTAGGCTTCACGTCCAGGCGGACGCTTCAGCAGCAGGGAGATCTGACGGTAGGCCCAAGCCTGCTTGGTCAGGTCATCGTATACGATCAGGGCATCTTCACCGCGGTCGCGGAAGTACTCACCCATGGTACAGCCGACGTAAGGAGCCAGGAACTGCATCGCTGCCGGATCGGCGGCGCCAGCGGCCACTACGATGGTGTGGTCCATAGCGCCGTGCTCTTCGAGCTTGCGCACTACGTTGGCAATAGAGGACTGCTTCTGGCCCACGGCAACGTAGATACACTTAACGCCGGTGCCTTTCTGGTTGATGATGGCGTCGATCGCCACAGCAGTCTTACCGATCTGACGGTCACCGATGATCAGCTCACGCTGGCCACGGCCAATCGGGATCATGGTATCAACCGCTTTCAAGCCGGTTTGTACAGGCTGGTCAACGGACTGACGGGCGATAACGCCAGGCGCTACCTTTTCTACCGCGTCGGTCAGCTTGTTGTTCAGTGGACCCTTGCCGTCGATCGGGTTACCCAGCGCGTCTACAACGCGGCCGAGCAGTTCCGGACCAACCGGGGTTTCCAGGATACGGCCGGTACAACGACACTTCTGACCTTCGGCCAGAGATTTGTAGTCGCCCAGGATTACAGCACCAACGGAGTCGCGCTCCAGGTTCAGCGCCATACCGTAAACGCCGCCTTCGAACTCGATCATCTCACCGTACATCACGTCGGCCAGGCCGTGGATGCGGATGATGCCGTCGGATACGGAAACAATGGTGCCCTCATTTTGGGCTTCAGTGCTCACATCGAGATTTTCGATGCGGCTCTTGATGATTTCACTGATCTCAGAGGGATTCAGTTGCTGCATGCTCTGTTCCTCAAGTCCCCCGCCGGCTGACGCCGACGGGGAGAGTAATTTAGGAGTTCATCGCCTCGGCGAGCTTGGCCAGACGGCCGCGTACGGAACCGTCGATGACTGTATCACCGGCGCGGATGATCGCGCCGCCCAGCAGGCTCTCGTCCACCGAGCTGTGCAGATGTATTTCGCGTTCAAACTTCGCCCTGAGCTTTTGGCCCAGTGCTTGCGCCTGTGCATCGCTCAGGGCGTGCGCGGAAACAACTTCCACCTCGAGGGTGGCTTCCGCCTGCGCTTTCAGCTCTTCGAACAGCTCGGAAATTTCCGGCAGCAGCTGCAGGCGGTGGTTTTCCGCCAGCAACCGGATGAAATTTTTTCCGTGCTCGCCGAGCTCGTCTGAACAGATCGACAGGAATTTATCTGCGCGCTCTTCACTGGTGAGCTGTGGGTTATCCAGCAGCTCACGCACTTTTTCGTTCTGGCTGACCGCCGCCGCAGTTTCCAGCGCAGCGCTCCAACCACCTAAGTGGGAGGCTTGCTGCGCATAGGCAAATGCAGCTTTAGCGTAGGGCCGGGCCAGTGTGCTGAGTTCCGCCATGGGGTTCCTCGCTTACAGCTCGGCTGCCAGTTTGTCGATCAGGTCATCGTGCGCTTTAGCGTCGATATTGACCGCGAGAATCTTCTCCGCACCCAGGACAGACAGGTCTGCCACACGGCTGCGCAGTTGCTCTTTAGCGCGATTCACTTCCTGGTCGATCTCAGCTTTAGCCGCAGCTTTCAGGCGATCGCCCTCGGCATGCGCAGCCTGCTTTGCTTCATCGATAATCTGATTAGCGCGCTTGTTGGCGCCATCGATAATCTCGCTCGCCTGATCTTTGGCTTCTTTCAGCTGCTCGGCAGCTTTGCGCTTGGCCAGTTCCAGATCTTTCTGCGCGTGCTCGGCGTCAGCGAGACCATCTGCGATCTTCTGCTCACGCTCTTTCATCACGCCCAAAAGCGGCGGCCAAACAAACTTCCAGCAAAACCAGACGAAAAACAGGAAAGTAATCGACTGGCCGATTAGAGTCAGGTTGATATTCACACCGACACCTCTTGCTCTTTAAATAGGGTTAAGGGCAATTGGAACGGCGTAATTAAACCAGACCAGGAGCTACGGCGAAGATCAGGTACATAGCGATACCAACACCGATCATCGGAACCGCGTCAAGCAGACCAGCCATCAGGAACATTTTGCCCTGCAGAGCCGGAGCCTGTTCAGGCTGACGAGCGGAACCTTCCAGCAGCTTGCCACCCAGAGTACCGAAACCGATAGCGGTGCCCAGGGCGCCCAGACCGATCAGCAGTGCACTTGCGATGTAAACCAGACCTAATGCTTCCATTGTGTTCTCCAAATCAAAGTTAAAGAGTTGTTGTAAAGGTCGAAAAAAGGGTTAAAAACTTATTGATCGTGCTCGTGCTCATCGTCGCGATGGTGTGCCATCGCCATGTACACGGTGCTCAATACCATAAATACGAACGCCTGCAGCACGATTACCAGTACGTGGAAGATCGCCCAGCCCATGTGCAGGAGACCCGCACCAATAAAGCCGAGGACGCCAACACCAAAGACAATCGCGATCAGGATAAAGATCATTTCACCGGCGTAGAGGTTTCCGAACAAACGCAGGCCCAGGGAGATCGGCTTGGCGATCAGGGATACTGCTTCCAGCAGGAAGTTGACCGGGATCAGCAGGATGTCAAAGAACAGTTTGCCGGTATGGAAAGGGTGCAGAGTCAGCTCTTTCAGGAAGCCGATGGCACCTTTCTCGCGAATACTGAAGAAAATCATCAGTGCAAACACCGCCAGGGCCATACCCAGAGTGGCGTTCGGGTCGGTAGTCGGAACCACTTTAAAGAAGAGGTGATCGTTACCGGAAATCTTGGCGGCAGCCATTGGCAACCAGTCCACCGGCACCAGGTCCATCAGGTTCATCAGGAATACCCACACAAAAATGGTCAGCGCCATCGGGGCAACCATGGTGTTGCGGTGGGGGAAGGTTTCCTTAACCAGCTTGTCGATAAACTCGGTGACCAGCTCCACAAAACTCTGGAAACCGGTGGGCTTGTCCACACTGGCCTTTTTGGCAGCGCGGGCAAACAGGAAACAGAAAATCAGGCCGAGGCCGATAGACCAACCCAGGGTATCCACATGTAGGGCCCAAAAGCCCATATCCGCGGCTTCCTGAGAGGAATGCGCCATAGTCCAGGTGGACTCACTAAGCACAGAACCATCGGCGCGGGTGTACCCGGCCGGCAGCTTGCCGTAAGTCATATTTTGCAGGTGGTGTTGGATATACCCCGTCGCAGTTAGAGCTTCGCCCGCCATATTTCCTCAACAATCGTAAAAGTAAGAATTCTTTTTTTCTTATCCACCGGCTAGCGGACCATGCGCGCCACCATAATCCACTGCACGATCACACAGAAGACGTAGCTGATAAAAAGCGCTGCCGCATTCAGCGGCTTGACGGTGGCAAAAACTGCCGCAAAACCCGCCATGGTCAATATAAATTTGCCGGTTTCCGCGCGGTAGAAATTGCCTACCACGCGATGGGCCGCGCGCGCACCGCTATCGCGAAAGGCGCGCCTGCCGAAATATGCTCCGGGCAGTGCACATAGGGCACCGCCGATAAATACGGAAAGCGCCGTCACCGGTTTGCCACTCACGTGCAGTACCGCACTGGCCACCGATATCAGCAGAAGCTGTACCGCGGCAATTCGTAATACCGGGGGTTTTCTCATAGACGGGATAAGCCGACTTCTGTGCGCTGTCCGCCCAAAATTTGGGCGTGCGAATTATGCTGCAACAGCATCGCCGATTCAACCGGCAAATGTCGCCAACTTATTTGATTTTCGGGAGGTTTTGCGCGGAATTACTCGGCGCAGTGAGTAATTGCCAACAGTTATTGCGCGCGCCACTAGGACGCGCATTTCGCCACGGCTTTAATCCTCGGCGTAACCGAGGTGGGCAAGGATTCCGTCCAGCTCTTCCAAAGTGGTAAATTTCAGCACCAGGCGACCATTGCCCTTTTCGTTGTGATCGATAGAGACGGGCACTCCGACCTTTTCCGCCAGGCGCTCGGTAAGGCGGCGGATATTGGGGTCGGGCTTGGGCTTTTCCTGCTTCGGCGTGGCCGGCTGTTGCAGGCGACGCACCAGCGCTTCCGTCTGGCGCACGGTGAGAGTGCGCTCGACAACCTGACGTGCGGCGGAACGCTGGGTGGCACCGGAGAGACCGAGCAAGGCCTTGGCGTGGCCCAGTTCCAGGTCACCGCGCTCAAGGAAAGTGCGCACCTCTTCACTGAGGCTCAATAAGCGCAGTAAGTTGGTCACTGCAGTTCGGGATTTACCCACCGCATCGGCCACTTCCTGCTGAGTCAGCTTGAATTCATCCTGCAGTCGCTTAAGGGCCACAGCTTCTTCGACCGGATTCAGGTCTTCACGCTGGATATTCTCGATCAATGCCATGGCGATGGCGGCTTCATCGGAAACATTGCGCACCAGCGCCGGTACTTTCTCCAATCCCGCCAGTTGGGCGGCACGCCAACGCCGCTCACCGGCAATAATCTCGTAACTTTGCTCACCGATACCGCGCACAACGATCGGCTGCATAATGCCCTGGGCGCGTATCGAGTCCGCCAGCTCCTGCAGGGACTCCTGTGGAAAATCCCGGCGAGGCTGGTAGCGACCCCGCTGCAAAAACTCGATCGGCAATTCTTTCAAATCACCGTCGACCACGGCGGTTTCAGCTTCACCGGTAGCCTCGGCGATCGCGGTGCTGTTTTTACTGCTGATCAGGTGGGATAAACCCCGGCCCAGTCCTTTGCGTTTGGCGGCCATAGTTATTACCCCTTATACCGCTTCCGCCATAGGGCGGTTTTTCTTTTTAGTAGATTGATTGGCGGGATGGCGGCGATTGATTTCACAAGCCAATGCCAGGTAGGCGATAGCGCCCTTGGAGTGGCGATCGTAATCCAATGCCGGTTTGCCAAAACTGGGCGCTTCCGCCAAGCGCACATTGCGCGGAATACAAGTTCGATACAGGCTATCGCCAAAATACTCCTGCAACTGCGCCGATACTTCGCTGGTAAGACTGTTGCGCGGATCGTACATGGTACGCAAGATGCCTTCGATTTTCAGGTCCGGATTAGCAGTCTGCTGGATCTGGGTGATCGTATCCACCAAGGCTGACAGTCCCTCCAGGGCATAATATTCGCACTGCATGGGAATCAATACGCCGTGAGCTGCACAGAGGGCGTTTACCGTCAGCATATTTAGCGACGGCGGGCAGTCGATAATCACGTAATCGTAACGATTGCTCACCGTTGCCAGAGCGCGGCTCAGACGAGATTCGCGCCCCTCCAGATTCAGCAACTCCACCTCTGCCGCAGACAAGTCACCGTTGCCAGGGATCAAATCAAAACCGCTCTCTGTGGATACAATGGCCTGCTCAACGGGTAACTCAGCGGCCAGCACATCGTAACCGGACATCTCCAGGTCACTTTTATCCACACCACTGCCCATGGTGGCATTGCCCTGGGGGTCCAGGTCGATCAGCAATACGCGCCGCTTGTTGGCAACCAAAGATGCGGCCAGGTTGACGCAGGTAGTGGTCTTACCAACCCCGCCTTTCTGGTTGGCCACAGCAAATATCTTGCTCAAGATTCTTGTCCTTTGTTGTTTCCGGGTGCGTTTGCCCCGACGCCGGCTCGGCTTCGGGCGGCGGCTGTTGTGCCCCACGACAGGGGAGTAGGATTGAGCGGGCGACAAACCCGCCAAACTATCATCTTATTCTGTGCGACAGAGCTGAATCATATGTCGCTCACCGTCGCAGCCAGGCACCGACAACCGGTGCACCTGCTCGACCTTAATGCCTTTTGGCAGAGCGCTCAACTCATCCTCAGGCAGCTTGCCCTTCATGGCATAAAAACGACCCCTGGGTGCCAACATATGCTCACTGCCATTGACCATATCTTCGATGGAGGCAAAGGCGCGGGACACCACACCGGCAAAAGGCTGTTCTGGCACAAAGGCTTCTACCCGCTCATTGACTACCGTGATATTGGGCAGGGGCAGGGTGCTGGCCACTTGGAATAGGAAGCGGGTCTTCTTGCCATTGCTGTCGAGCAGGGTGATGGCGCGCTCCGGATGCACAATTGCCAGAGGAATCCCTGGTAGGCCGCCACCGCTACCCACATCGATCAAAGAGCCTTCGCCACAGAGATTTACCACACTGAGGCTGTCGATAATATGGCGCTCCAGCATCTGCTCCGGGTCGCGTATGGCGGACAGGTTGTAAGCACTGTTCCAGCGGGCAAAAAGCGCCAGGTATTCCAGTAGCTGATCCTGCTGCCGGTCACTGAGTACCACCGACATCTGTGCCGCCGCCTCTAACAGGCGCGGACGAAACTGTTCCATTGAGTGAGAAATGGGTCTATCCCCCAGTAGTCCCGCGAAACTCAAACCCCGCAGGGCCTCGCGGGATACCCTGTGGAAAACCGATTTATACCGCTTTTTTGCGCTTCAGCAGCCCGCGCTTTTTCAACTGGATCAGCAGCAGGGATATGGATGCGGGCGTCACGCCCGGTATCCGCGAGGCCCGCGCCAGGGTATCCGGGCGGGTCTCTCCCAGCTTTTGCTTGACCTCATTGGACAGACCGGAAATATCGCTGTAGTCGAAGTCCGCCGGGATCGGGGTATCTTCGTAGGCCTGCAAGCGCTCAATTTCCTCGCGCTGGCGATCGATATAACCGGCGTACTTGGCCGAAATTTCCACCTGTTCGGCAACCTGCTCGTCGGTTACCGCTTCCCCTTTGAGGCCCGCCACATCTTGATAGCCCAGTTCCGGACGGCGCAGCAGGTCCATCAGGCTGTATTCCCGCGCCAATGGCTGCGGCAGTTTGGTTTCTACGGAGGCGGCCTGGGATGTCTTTGGGTGCACCCAGGTCTCTTGCAGTCGCTGGGTTTCCTGAGCGATCGCCTCGCGCTTTTCACTGAACGCTGCCCAGCGGGTATCGTCGACCAGGCCCAATTCGCGACCTTTTTCGGTCAGGCGCAGGTCAGCATTGTCCTCACGGAGCAGCAAGCGATATTCCGCGCGGCTGGTAAACATGCGGTAGGGCTCTTTGGTGCCACTGGTGATCAAATCATCTACAAGCACGCCCAGGTAGGCTTCATCCCGACGCGGGGACCAGGCTTCGCGCTCCTGCGCCTGTAGGGCGGCATTGGTGCCAGCCAGGAGTCCCTGGGCGGCCGCTTCTTCGTAGCCGGTAGTGCCATTGATCTGGCCGGCAAAGTAGAGCCCCTGGATAAATTTGGTCTGCAGGGAGGGCAAAAGATCGCGCGGATCAAAGAAATCGTACTCAATCGCATAGCCCGGGCGGGTGATATGCGCCTTTTCAAAGCCCTTGATGGAGTGCACCAGCTCAATCTGCACATCGAAGGGCAGACTGGTGGAAATACCGTTGGGGTACAGCTCGTTGGTAGTCAGCCCCTCGGGCTCGATAAACACCTGGTGGCTATCTTTGTCCGCAAAGCGGTGCACCTTGTCCTCGATGGAGGGACAGTAGCGCGGGCCAATCCCCTCAATCACGCCGGAATACATAGGCGAGCGATCGAGCCCCCCCTGGATAATTTCATGAGTACGGGCATTGGTGTGGGTAATCCAGCAGCAGACCTGGCGCGGGTGCTGATCGCGGCTGCCCAAATAAGACATCACCGGTGTGGGGCTATCTCCCCACTGCTCCTCCAACTCACTGAAATCTACTGAGCGGGCATCAATACGGGGAGGGGTGCCGGTTTTGAGGCGGTCGACACGGAAAGGCAGTTCGCGCAGACGATCCGCCAAGGCAATCGAGGGTGGGTCTCCGGCGCGGCCGCCGGCGTGGTTATCCAAGCCGATGTGAATACGCCCACCGAGGAAAGTCCCGGCGGTTAGTACCACTGTCTTGGCGCGAAAGCGCACCCCCGCATTGGTGACAACGCCCACAACCCGTTCACCTTCGACAATCAGGTCATCCGCCGCTTGTTGGAAGATCTCCAGGTTTTCCTGTGCTTCCAGGATTGAACGGATAGCGGCGCGATACAGGGCTCTATCGGCCTGGGCACGAGTTGCCCTTACTGCGGGGCCTTTGCGGGCATTGAGGACCCGGAACTGAATTCCGCCCAGGTCCGTTGCTGTTGCCATAGCGCCACCGAGGGCATCGACCTCCTTTACGAGATGGCTCTTGCCAATACCGCCAATGGCCGGGTTGCAGGACATTTGCCCGAGGGTCTCGATATTGTGGGTCAGTAGCAGAGTGGAAGCTCCCATACGTGCCGCTGCCAGTGAGGCTTCGGTACCTGCATGGCCTCCGCCGATCACGATCACATCATAGGTCTTAGGGAATTCCATATTGGCTGCTACTGGTTACAACTTGGGGCGCACATTTTATAGTCAGTAAGTGTCCTCAGCAATTGGCTTTATTCAAGCCGTTTAGGAAAGCTCTGCCTTTGTCTTTCTCTCCCCTTCCTGAATATCAACTTCTGATCGAATGAATTTCAAAACACTGTCTTGCTTTCTTAAATACTCTTACTAATGAATAAATGTATATCTTAAAGAGTATTTTTTTATATTTATTGTTTTTATTAGACCTGCGGCAACCCGGTATAAGCACAAAAAAACCTTTAAAAACAATAGGTTATAAAGATGAAAACCCTGCCGACAAACCCTTGGTGGACACAGGGGTAACCGGGGTATGAGGCTGTGAAAACTTGGGACAACTTTGCCCTATCTACTCTTATTAGGAAGTTATCATCATACGATTATTCTATTTTGCAGGTGCTTATCCCCTCTTTTGCCCACAGTCAGTTTTTTTTGACTAGTGGCTGTGGTGCTTTACCCAGACTTTCTGGGGGATACCTGTGAGTAGTCGAACGCAATGTATAAATCTGTGCATATACCCATTGAATGGGTGTGGGTTAATGGTGAGATAACTGCCAATAAGCTTATCCACGGGAAATCCCCGTGGACATGTATAACTTCTTTCCCTTAAGAGCCATTTAAACAGCTATCTCAAGCTTATTTCTCACCTATTTCGTGGAAAATATGCGGGAAAGCTGGGGATTAAATAGAACTTTTTTAACAACCTAGGATAGATCTGGGCTCTTCCTGTGAGCAAGAGGTGTGGAACTTGTGCCAGAAGGAGAATAAGAATAAGAAGAAGGAGAGTGGGGAGGTACTGGAGGGAAGAGAAGAGGACGCTATTAGCTAGCGCCCCCAATTGGATAAGTGTGTGGAACTCCACACCTTCTTATTTTCCGATACAAAAGCTGCCGAAAATTTTTCCGAGCAGCTCGTCCGCACTCATTGCACCGGTGATCTCCCCTAGCGCCTGTTGGGCTTGGCGTAAGTCTTCCGCGAGTAATTCACCGGCACCATGGCTGTGGAGCTGCTGGGAACCTTGCTCAATAAAGGCACGGGCGCGCTCAAGAGCCTCTAAATGGCGTCTACGCGCACTAAAAGTGCCTTCGGCAGCACCACTGAAGCCGATAGACTGTTTCAAATGCTCCTTCAGTGCTTCGAGGCCCGCACCGGTCTTGGCGCTGATGGCTATAACCGGCACTCCTTCAGTGTGAGCTTGGAGCCCGGCACTGTAATCGCTGAGATCAATTTTGTTCAGTACCAGTGTGAGCTTGTCTAAGTCCTGTAGCTGGTTGGTAAATTCCGGCCAGGCCTCTGCCGGGTCCAGTGAGTGAAGTTGCTCTGCATCCATTACCAGGAGCACGCGATCCGCCTGGTGAATCTCCTCCCAGGCGCGCTCGATGCCTATCTGCTCTACTTTATCTGGCGCATCCCGCAGGCCGGCGGTATCGGCGAATTGCAGGGGCATCCCGTCAATGTGAATATCTTCCCGCAAAATATCCCGTGTGGTGCCGGCGATATCTGTGACGATAGCGGTATTGCGCCCCGCGAGGGCATTGAGCAGGCTCGACTTGCCGGCATTCGGACGCCCGGCAATGGCCACCCGCATACCTTCGCGCATAATGGCGCCCTGGCGCGCTTGGGCTTCCACGCCAGCCATTTGTGCCAGTAGGGCCTGAATATCCCCAGCCACCCTGCCATCGGCGAGAAAGTCGATCTCCTCTTCGGGAAAGTCGATGGCGGCTTCTACGTAGATACGCAGGTGGGTAAGACTTTCCACAAGGTCTTCAATTTTGTCGGAAAAAGCGCCCTGTAGCGAACGCATGGCGTTGCGCGCCGCTTGGGCACTACCGGCATCAATCAGATCGGCGATGGCTTCGGCTTGGGTGAGATCCATTTTATCGTTGAGGAAGGCGCGCTCAGAAAACTCCCCGGGACGTGCCTGGCGTGCTCCCAGTTCGATCGTTGCCTTCAGCAGTTGATCGAGAATGACCGGGCCACCGTGGCCCTGCAGTTCCACCACGTCTTCTCCGGTAAATGAGTTGGGGCCTGGGAAGAATAGGGCGAGTCCCTGGTCGATCAGTTGCTCACTGTGGAAAAAATTTCGGTAATGGGCATAGCGCGCTTTGAGCGGTTTATCCCCGCAGATTTGCTGGGCAATGGACAGGGCTTTGGGGCCAGAGAGGCGGATTACACCGATACCACCGCGCCCTGGTGCGGTGGCGACGGCGGCGATGGTGTCACGATTAAGGCTTTTTTGTGTCATCGGCTGAGTGTACTCGACATAACGGAAAAGGGCCGCAGTTGCGGCCCTTGTTGTTTGTGATCTGTGGATACTTGATCAGTATTTTCCGGCATCCACCTGCTTGTTGATATACCAGGTTTGACCGATGGTGATCAGGTTGTTGGCGATCCAGTACAGAACCAGGCCAGCCGGGAACCACAGGAAGAACACCGTCATCATCACCGGCATCAGCTGCATGATACGGGCCTGGGTCGGGTCGGTGGGCGCCGGGTTCAGCTTTTGCATAAACCACATGGATAAGCCCATCAGTACCGGCAGGATGAAATAAGGATCCTTCGCCGACAGGTCGTGAATCCAGAAGATCCAGGGCGCATGGCGCAGCTCTACGGTTTCGGTGAGCATCCAGTAGAGGGCGATAAACACCGGCATCTGCAGCAGGATCGGCAGGCAGCCCCCCATGGGATTGATCTTCTCGCGGCGGTAGAGCTTCATGGTCTCTTCCGCCAACTTCTGACGATTGTCCTTGTACTGCTCCTGCAGTTTTTTCATCTGTGGAGCAAACTTGCGCATGCGCGCCATAGATTTGGTGCCTGCGGCGGACAGCGGCAGCAGCAGTGTCTTGATAAAGACGGTGAGCAAGATAATCGCCCAGCCCCAGTTGCTGACAATATGCTCCTGGATAAAGTGCAGTACGCGGAACAGCGGCTTGGCAATCCACCAGAGCCAGCCGTAATCCACGGTCAGGTCAAGATAGGGTGAGATCTCCTCCAGGCGGTAGACATCCTTGGGGCCGGCATAGAAGGAAGCGCTCAGCTCGCCCTGAGTCGCGGCGGGGATTTGTACCGGCTGGGCGGTGAAGCCCATACGAAATAGTCCGTTGGACAATTCGCGCAGCTCAAAAGTGTTGCGTTCATCCTGTGGGGGAATCCAGGCGCTAAGGAAATAGTGCTGCACCATGGCTACCCAGCCGCCTTCCACTGTGGTGCGGGTGGGTTTCTCGGCGATTTCCTCAAAATCCTGCTTGAAGTAATTTTCTTCGTTGGTGTGAAGAGCGGCACCGAGGAAGGGTGACATACCAAAACCGGTATCGGTCACCGGCTCACTGGCATCGCGCTTGATCTGGCCAAACATGGCGGCGGACCAGGGCTTGGAGCTGGTGTTATCTACCAGGTAGGCCACCTGAACGAGGTAGTCACCACGCTTGAAGGTGTAGCGTTTGGTGATATTTGCACCTTCTTGCTGCAGGGTCAGGTCCACAATCAGCTGATCCTGCCCTTCCACCATGGCGTAGTTGGTCTTTTCAACCTTAAACAGGGGGCGGCCAGCGGCGCTATCGGTACCGTTGTTACCGATCAGACCACTCTGGGCGATATAGGTGTGATAGCGGGTCTGGTTTAACAGGATTAAGGGCTGGTCAGGCGTATCCAGCTTTTCCTGGAACTGTCGCAGGGCCACTTTTACGATATCACCGCCACGAGGATCAATGAGCAGATCAAAGACGTCGGTGGTGACATTGATGAGCGTGCGTTGGCCGCTATCGGTGCCTGTCTCTGCTGGCGCTTGGGACTCCAGTTGGGGGACATCACCATTGCCGTTTTCGCTGGTCTGCGCCGGGATTTGGCTGCCGCTCTGTATATCGTTGTGAACTATGGTTTCGCGGTCGAGTTCAGGAGTGTGCTGCTCTTGAAATGCATTCCACTGGAAGATAAGTGCGAGGAGAACCGCGAGAATTCCACCTAGCAGCGTATAGCGTTGCCAATCCATCTTAATACCTAGAGCGTGTTCTTGTGTTTGGTGGGGGGAACCGGGTCCAGTCCACCAGGGTGCCAGGGGTGGCATTTTATAAGGCGGCGCGCAGTTAAATAACCCCCCTTTAAGGCTCCGTGAGTTTCAATCGCCTCTTCGGAGTATCGCGAGCAGGTTGGGTAAAAGCGGCACTGGTTACCTACCCATGGGCTGGCCAGATAGCGGTAGACGTGTATCAGCTTGATCAGTAGCCACTTCATGACTTCGATTGTGGCTGTTGCGCGCGCTTGGCCAGCTTGCGCCAGAGCTTGTTTAGTGTCTTCGCCAGTGCGGCCTTATCCAGATCTGCAACCCCCGGGCGAGCCAATACTACAGCATCCAGCGGCGGCAACTGGTGTTGCTGCAAGCGGAAGGTTTCTCGGGTAATTCGCTTGATTCGATTGCGGTCGGAGGCGTTGCGCACATGCTTCTTGGCAATTACCAAGCCGAGGCGCGGATGCTCAGAATCACTGGGACATGCGAGGATCAGGAGGTGGGGATGCGCGGCGCGCACAACGTTTTCATTGAAAACCTTGCGATACTGCGCCGCATTAAGCAGGCGCAGAGTCTTGGCAAATCCAAAGCTGCTGCGCACCTGCTGCATAGGGAGAATCTCTAAAAAGAAGAGATATTATGCAGACAGTACTTTGCGGCCTTTAGCGCGGCGGCGGGCCAGGATTTTACGGCCGTTTTTGGTTGCCATGCGAGCGCGGAAACCGTGAGTGCGTTTGCGCTTCAAGTTGCTGGGTTGAAATGTGCGTTTCATAGTCTTGCTACCTGAGACTTTGTGTTCAAGATTTCTCGGGACCATCCCCGGCCGCGGCCTGGGCTCCGGTCCGGCACAGAGCCGGGGCAGACGGAGCTACGCGCTGCGAAGGCCGCGGATTGTATAGAAAGGCAACAGTGAAAGCAACGCACAGACGGGAGATATTCGGCTTGTTTACCACTAAATCACTGATACCAAATAACGGCTACTAGACAAGCCCTTGAGCTACCTGATGTATTTCGTGATGCCCACCGATTGACCCCAAGATATGCACAGGCGGCTGTGGATAAAGTTCCAAAGGCGTAGGCTTCAATTGTCTAATTGTTACGCAAATACCTGATTGCATGGACATTTTTGCGCAATTTTTTCAACAGCGCTACGCTTTCTTGTGGATAACCCATCGATGGAAAGGTATACTGCGCCGATCTTATTTGACGGCTAGGGCACTCCAGTCCTTTCATGCCGTTGTCTCCGTGGTCTTACCATTTTGGGGTTTTGGGGGGTTTCTTGACTGAATCCGTTTGGAAGCAGTGCGCGAGCTGTTTGCAGGATGAGCTGCCATCTCAGCAGTTCAATACCTGGATCAGACCGCTGCGCGTCAATCCCGCGTGTGCAGAGGGCGAGTTGCGACTGGTTGCACCAAATCGCTTTGTTCTGGACTGGGTTGGCGGTAAATTCCTTCATCGTATCCGCGAGCTGGTCCACCAGTTCTCTCCTGGACAGCCACTTCAAGTAGGGCTGGAGATCACTGCTCGTCGCCCCGCGCGTTTTCAGCGTAGTCGCGCAGCAATGGAAGCGGCACCTGTACCGGCTCCCGTGCCCCCTACGGCTCCGGTTGCCAGTGCTATGCCGCCGCCGATAGCACCTACAACTTCCCCAGCCCCTTCTGTTTCATCGGGTTCGGTGGATTTTTCCACAACACCTGGTGTGGTTTCTCCCTCTGTCTCTCAGGGGTTTATGAGCCATGCGGAGCCACAGGCTCCTGTTTCCAATCAGCCGCTGAATGGTGGCGGCTTTGGTGGTGGCCCTGGTGTAAATCCTCATTCAATACTGGAAGAGGAGACCAACTCCAGACAGGTCAGCAAGGGGGAGCAGGCGGTATCCGATATTCGTCCTGCGGTAATGAACGACATGGTGCGTTCTATCCCGGAGCAGCCCGCGCGGCAGGTTGAGGTTGAGGGTGCCATTAAGCACGGCAGCTCCCTCAATCGAAACTTCACTTTTAAATCTTTTGTTGAAGGCAAATCCAACCAATTGGGCTTGGCTGCTGCGCAGCAAATCTCCGACAACCCTGGTGGCGCCTACAATCCGCTCTTTATTTATGGTGGTGTGGGCCTGGGTAAAACGCACCTTATGCATGCGGTGGGCAATGCGTTGTTAGAGCGCAATCCCAATGCCAAAGTGGTCTACCTGCACTCTGAACGTTTTGTCGCTGATATGGTGAAGGCTCTACAGCTCAACGCCATCAGCGATTTTAAGCGCTATTACCGTTCTGTGGATGCGCTGTTGATTGACGATATTCAGTTCTTTGCTGGTAAGGAGCGCTCTCAGGAGGAGTTTTTCCACACTTTTAATGCGCTTCTCGAGGGTGGCCAACAGATTATCCTCACCTGCGACCGCTATCCCAAGGAGATCGACGGCCTTGAAGAGCGCCTCAAGTCCCGCTTTGGTTGGGGCCTGACTGTGGCTGTGGAACCGCCTGAACTGGAGACGCGAGTAGCCATATTAATGAAGAAAGCGGAGCAGTTCGGTGTAGAGTTACCCCACGATTCCGCTTTCTTTATCGCGCAGCGTATCCGCTCCAATGTGCGCGAGCTAGAAGGCGCCCTGCGCCGTGTGATAGCCAACTCCCAATTTACCGGCCGTGCCATTGACGATGTATTGGTGCGCGAGGCTCTCAAGGATCTACTCGCCTTGCAGGATCGTTTGGTGAGTGTGGACAATATTCAACGCGTGGTGGCCGAGTACTACAAGATCAAGGTGGCCGACCTGTTGTCCAAGCGCCGCAGCCGCTCTGTCGCGCGTCCGCGTCAGGTGGCTATGTCTCTGGCTAAAGAGTTGACCAACCACAGTTTGCCAGAGATTGGCGATGCCTTTGGCGGGCGTGACCACACTACGGTCTTGCATGCCTGCCGCAAAATTCGCGAATTGCAGGAGTCTGATGCGGATATCCGCGAGGACGTAAAGTTACTGACACGGTCGTTGACCACTTAATCGAATAACTGACAAACAAGGCGAAACTACCGATGAAATTCAATGTGAGCCGGGACGCCCTGCTGAAGCCCCTACAACTGGTAGCCGGTGTCGTTGAGAAACGCCAGACCCTGCCGGTCCTGGCCAATGTATTGATGCAATTACAAGGTCAGGAGTTGTCCCTGACTGGTACTGATCTCGAAGTGGAAATTGTCGGCCGCTTGCCGGTGGATGGCGTGGAAATGGAAGGTGAAGTAACTGTTCCAGCACGCAAGCTGCTGGATATCTGTCGCTCATTACCTGATGGCGCTGAATTAAAATTTGAGCGCGATGGCGAGCGCCTGGTATTGCGCAGTGGCCGCAGCCGTTTTCAGTTATCCACTTTACCCGCAGCGGACTTCCCCAATCAGGAGGAAGCCAGTGCCCAGACTCGATTCGATATTTCTCAGCGCGAGATTCGCCGTCTGATCGAGGCAACCAGCTTTGCCATGGCCCAGCAGGACGTGCGCTATTACTTGAATGGCCTACTGCTGGAGTGCCGCCCACAGCAGCTGCGCGCTGTCGCCACTGACGGTCACCGCCTGGCTTTGTGCGACCGGGATGCTCCGGGCTTGAATGTAACGGCACCCATTCAGGCGATTGTACCGCGCAAGGGCGTGTTGGAATTGGGCCGCCTGTTGGAAGATAGCGACGTGCAGGCGCAGGTAGTACTGGGCAACAATCATATCCGTGTGATGAGTGGCCAGTTCACCTTTACCTCCAAGCTGGTGGATGGCAAGTTCCCGGATTATGAGCGCGTTCTGCCACGTGGTGCCGGCAACGTGGTCTATGCCGACCGTCAAGGCCTGCGTCAGGCTTTCTCCCGAGCAGCGATTCTTTCCAATGAAAAATATCGTGGGGTACGTTTGCAGGTCTCCGAGGGTTTGCTGCAGATTGTGGCCAATAACCCCGAGCAGGAGGAGGCCGAAGAGCAAATGATGGTGGATTACGTGGGGGAGCCCATGGAAATAGGCTTTAACGTTTCCTATTTGCTCGATGTTACTGGTGCTATTCACAGCGACCAGATTCGCATCAGTCTGGCGGATGCCAACAGCAGTGCTTTACTGCAGCAACCTGAGGACGGAGATGCCCTCTACGTGATTATGCCGATGCGTCTGTAAGCCCTGGTTAGTAAGCATTTGGCTCACAATCGAGAAGGGACCGCACTGTATTATCAACAGGCGGTCCCTTTATTTTTTCTGAATATTGCCGCTGAAATTTTCCCAGTCAGCGGGGCGAGGGGTCTATGGCGCTGACCCGCCTTCTGATTTCTAATTTTCGAAATATCTCTCACGCCGATCTGCTTTTGGACACTGGGGTTAACCTGTTCTGTGGCGTCAATGGCAGTGGCAAGACTTCCATTCTTGAAGCTGTTCATATGTTGGCTACAGGCCGCTCTTTTCGGTCTCGCCAGCACAAATCGGTTATCCGCCATGATCATTCAGGGCTCACGGTTTTTACCCAGCTGGATACGGGCTTCAATCTTGGGGTCGAGCGCCTAGCTGATGGCGGTGGCCGTGTGCGTATCAACCAGGCGGCGGCTGAGTCCAGTTCACAGCTTGCTAACTGTCTCCCCTTACAACTGATTAACAGCGATAGTTTCTCCGCCCTGGATGGCGGCCCTGGAGTGCGCAGGCGACTTCTGGATTGGACAGTGTTCCACGTGGAACATCTCTTTGCTCAGGAATGGAAAAACTATCAAATCGCACTGAAGCAGCGAAATGCCTTGTTGCGACGTGGTAAAATCGATCCGGACGCGATCGGGATTTGGGAGCATCAGTTGTCCCAAAGTGGCGAACAGGTGGATACCCTGCGTCGCAGTCAATTCGAGCAATTGCGTGCGGCCGTAACAACGCTACTGGAAGAGTTACCTCCCAGCCTGCTAAATCGGGTGGATATGAGTTATCGACGCGGTTGGCGAAAAGAGGTTGAACTGGCCGAGGCGCTTAGAGAGTCTCGGGATAGTGATCTCAGTCAGGGACATACCCGCACTGGGCCTCACAGAGCAGATCTCCGTTTTACCGTTGCAGGTGAGCCTGCACACAATGTTTTATCCCGTGGCCAGCAGAAAATGCTGGTATGCGCCGTACGCACGGCTATGGCGCAGTTGGTTTGTCGTCACCGAGAGAAACCGGTATTTCTTGTGGACGACCTTCCGGCAGAGCTGGATGATCACAATCAGCAAGTTTTTGCCCAGTGGGTTGGTCGTTGTGCCAGCCAGGTACTGGTAACCGGAATAGATGAGGGCACTACAAGCCGCCCCTGGCGACAATTGGAAGCCCCTTGGAATTGCCCAAAAGTGTTCCACGTGGAACATGGGAATATCAGCGCCGATGCATCGGCTGCATAATAAGTTGAATGGAGCGAATAAATGTCAGAGCAGCAAAGCTATGACTCGAGCAGTATCAAGGTACTCAAAGGCCTGGATGCGGTGCGCAAGCGCCCCGGAATGTATATCGGTGATACCGACGATGGCACCGGCCTACACCACATGGTGTTCGAGGTGGTCGACAACTCCATCGATGAAGCACTAGCAGGCCATTGCGATGAGATTCGCGTAACCATCCATCCGGATGAATCGATTTCTGTCTCAGATAACGGCCGTGGTATTCCAACAGAAATCCACCCAGAAGAGGGGGTTTCTGCAGCAGAAGTAATTATGACCGTGCTGCACGCCGGTGGTAAGTTCGATGACAATACCTATAAGGTATCCGGTGGTCTGCATGGCGTGGGTGTGTCAGTAGTAAATGCGCTGTCAAAAGAGTTGAAGCTGACTATTCGCCGTGGAGGTAAGATCCACGAGCAAACCTATCATCACGGTGTGCCCCAGGCTCCACTGGAGGTGGTGGGAGATAGTGATACCACCGGCACCACCGTGCACTTCAAGCCCTCTGCAGATACCTTCAGCAATATCGAATTCCATTTCGATGTACTGGCCAAGCGCTTGCGCGAGCTGTCCTTCCTCAATTCCGGTGTACGTATTGTCTTGAAGGACGAGCGTAGTGGTAAGGAAGAGGTCTATGAATACGAGGGCGGCTTGAGTGCCTTTGTGGAGTTTCTTAACCAAAACAAAACTCCCATCAACAAGGTGTTGCACTTCCAGAGCCAGCGCGATGACGGCATCGCCGTAGAAGTGGCGCTACAGTGGAATGACAGTTTCCAGGAAAGCATTTTCTGCTACACCAACAATATCCCCCAGCGCGATGGTGGTACCCACCTGGCGGGCTTCCGCGCGGCGCTGACTCGCGGTTTGAACACCTATATTGAGCGCGAGGGCCTGGGCAAAAAGGATAAGGTCAACACCACCGGTGACGATGCCCGAGAAGGCCTTACCGCGATTATCTCTGTGAAGGTACCGGACCCGAAATTCTCCTCGCAGACCAAAGACAAGCTGGTCTCCTCTGAGGTGAAGCCCGCTGTTGAGCAGGAGATGGGACACCACTTCAACGACTATCTGTTGGAGAACCCCCAGGAAGCCAAGTCCGTCGTTACTAAGATGATCGATGCGGCGAAAGCCCGTGAGGCGGCGCGCAAGGCGCGTGAGATGACCCGTCGCAAGGGTGCCCTGGATATCGCTGGACTGCCCGGCAAACTGGCGGACTGTCAGCAGAAAGACCCAGCCCTGTCGGAAATCTACCTGGTGGAGGGTGACTCTGCCGGTGGTTCTGCTAAGCAGGGCCGCGATCGTCGTACCCAGGCGATCCTGCCGCTGAAGGGCAAAATCCTCAATGTGGAAAAAGCGCGCTTCGACAAAATGCTTTCCAGTGCCGAAGTGGGCACCTTGATCACCGCACTGGGCTGTGGCATCGGTAAGAGCGAATTCAACCCCGATAAGCTGCGTTACCACAGCATCATCATCATGACTGATGCGGATGTGGACGGTGCGCATATCCGCACATTGCTGCTGACATTCTTCTTCCGCCAGATGCCGGAGTTGATTGAGCGTGGCCATATCTATATCGCCCAGCCGCCACTGTATAAGATTTCCAAGGGTAAGCAGGAGCAGTACCTAAAAGATGAGGGTGCTCTGACTCAGTTCCTCACCAACGCCGCCCTAGAAGGCGCCACATTATTTGTGAACCCGGATGCCCCTGGACTATCTGGCGCTTCCCTGGAAAGCCTGGTGGGCGAGTATCGCAGTGTGCTGGCTACTATTGATCGTCTGTCCCGCCTGTATCCAGAAGAGGTGCTGCGCAGCATGATCTACCTGCCCAGCTTGTCTCAGGAAGACCTGCAGTCCCAGGACAAAGTCGCGGCTTGGAGTGAGAAGCTCCAGGAGAAACTCGGCGATGAAGAGAGTGGTGGAACCCGTCGTCACGAAGTGACGGTTCAGGAGAACACCGAGCGCGGCCTATTCCTGCCCCATATCCATATCGTGGCCCACGGTGTCGGCAGTGACTACCTGATTAACCACGAGTTCTTCGATTCTGCCGAGTATGCGTCTATCTGCGCTCTGGGTGAGAAAATGGTGGGTCTATTGGAAGAGGGTGCCTTTATCCAACGCGGCGAGAAGCAGCACCCTGTTGGCAGCTTCCCTGAAGTGATGGACTGGCTGATGGGCGAGAGCCGCAGAGGCTACGGTATCCAGCGCTATAAGGGGCTGGGTGAGATGAACCCGGAGCAGCTTTGGGAAACTACCATGGACCCAGAGAGCCGTCGTATGCTGCAGGTAACTGTTGAAGATGCTATCGCAGCAGATCAGATATTTACCACCTTGATGGGCGATCAGGTAGAGCCACGCCGTGACTTTATCGAGACCAATGCCTTGGCGGTAGAAAACCTGGATGTTTAAGTCTTCCAGACGCTCTTGCGCTTAAAAATAGATGGATTGCCTGGGGCGGTTTTATACCGCTCCAGGCAAATATCGATCGAAATCACCCCGCCAGCTTGCCTTCCAACTTATCCTCAAGGCGCCTGAATAGACTCACAACAAACTCTCGAAAGACTTTAAAGCGCAGCACATTGCGGTGTTCCGGTGTAGAGACCAGCCACAGATCGTGCAGGCTGGAGGGTTCCCGCCGGGTAAGCGAATAACGCCATTAACCCCATCGGCGAGAAAGCAGGGAAGCCTGGCCAAGCCCAGTCCACTTCTCACAGCTTCTAGCTGTATCAGGCCATGGCTGATCTGATGTTGATAGGGCAAATCCGGATAAGGGGTGTTTTGGGCCCAGTTCACCCTGCCATCCTCATTACTCCAGCCGAGCCAGCGGCCGTGCTCTGGTAGTGATTCTGCAATATAGGCTGGCGAGCCGTAACAGCAGCTAGGTAGGTTGGTAAGCTTACGGGCAATAAACCTTTCGGGTACCTCTGCACCTTTGGGCAGGATTCTCAAAGCCACATCCGCCTCGTGTTTCTCGAGGCTGAGCACCTGGCTGGTCACTAGGAGCTGAACGTTTATCTGTGGGTAGGCGTTGGTGAACTCATTGAGGTGCGGAATCACAAGATGGGAGGCCACGACATCAGGCATGGTAACGCGTATTTCACCAGAGAGCCGATGGCTACCACCCTGCAAGTGCTTCTGTGCCGCGTCGAGGTACTGCTCTGCGGATTTGGCATAACCGAGCATGGCTTCTCCATCTTCGGTTAGTTGATAACCTTTGGAGTTACGGTAAAACAGTCTGGCTTGAAGCCTCTCTTCAAGAGCGTCAATACGGCGGGATACAGTGGAGTGGCTCACTCCAAGGTCTTCAGCAACGCTGCGGGCACTATGACTCCTGGCAACCGCAATAAAGAACTGAATATCAGTCCATTCAATGGATCCTTTATGCAACACAGTGTCCTATTTTGTTATATTCCGTTGCAAATAGTGTCCAGCTAATCTGTCTCCCGTCAATATTTATTGCACCGAACATCCTGGGAGAATCCAATGAAAATCGTTCAAGTTAAGAGAGAAGTTGCCATAGACCGCCCGATTGAGGAGGTCTGGAAAGTGCTTGCTGTGGATTTTGATACCGCTTACCAATGGATGACGCTGATACCGCATTCCTTTGCCAAAGAGGGTACACCGGTTGGCAATGCCAGTGTAAAAGGGCGTGTCTGTGTACTGACAAATAAAGGCCCCAATGGTCTTGTCGCCGATGAAACCATCACAAGATTTGATGATAAAAAGCATGAGCTGGATGTGTCTGTAGAAACCAAGAACACACCGCCAGGATTTCCGGTGAAGAAAAGTTTATCGCAGTTTAAATTAGAGGCTTTATCCGAAAATGGGACAAGGGTGAGCTTCACTGCGAACATGGAGCTGGGTGCCATTGGTGTCGTACTGAGCCCGGTAGTGAAAAAAATGACGGGCACACAGTTTGGTAAAATGTTGGAAGACCTAAAAAATCATTTGGAAAAAGGCCGGCATCTTACCGGTGAGGCCGCTGCTTAGTTGGCTGAATATTAAGAATATAGTTTTATAAGCCCTTCTGTTTCTGCTATCAGCAAGCAGAAGGGAATGGGAAAAAAGCAAAGAAAAAAAATATTTTTTGCAGAGAAATCTGACAAAAGCCAAAATTATGAATTACTAGATCTGCATAAATAAGAACTATTTGATCGCGGAAGAAAAACTAAGGGAAAAAGAAAGTTTTTAGAAAAAAGGCGGAGAAAAAATTCCCCCGCCGATCTATGAATTTATTTCTCCAGTAATAACCCGCACTCGCGATGTTCTTCACCCTTGGTCGGATCGAAATACACATCATTGTCCGGCAGTTCGTTTTCGTAAACGTACTCTTCTACATCAATCTCTTTCAAATGAAACATTGGCGCTACGCGAATGGTGCCGTGATTCCCCTGGGTAAAAACATCCAGGTTTTTACGGTGTGCATTCTGATCGTGACGAATGCCGTTTAACCACACATCCGGTTTCAATTCCTGCATAGCGCGGTTAAACGGCTCGAGCTTGACCGTACGCGAAAAGAAGTCGTGCTCGGGAGTATCCAGGGCTGGAATACCACCGTATACAGCGTTGTAGTGTGCCGCGGACATCTTTGGAGAGTAGGTACGCAGATTGAGGCCCAGCTGTTTTACCACATTTTCAATATGGCGATAGGTCTCAGGAGTGTTGTAACCGTGATCCACCCAGATCACCGGAATATCCGGCTTGGCTCTGCTCACAAGATGCAGAAAGGCCACAGCAAGGGGGCGGAAGTTGGTAAAGACTACCGGGTTCTGGGCCTTTTCCATGGTGAATTTCATGATTTCGCTGGGTTTAGCCTCAGCAAAAGTCTGATTCAATACTGCCAGGTTGGCATTGTGATGAAAGAAGCGGCCTCTCGAAGGCTGCAGGGCATTACTGGAAGCGTTGTGTCCCATAAAAATCAGCGCATTGGAAAACTAGAATGGAAGTCATGCTACCCGGATAGCTTGTCGCGTAGAAACAATAAAAAGGAGTGAATCAATAAGCTTCGGTTATAAGTAATGGGTTGAACCTCGGATTTTAGGTTATGAATTCAGGGACGAGGACCTCCACAGGACATAAAAATCTGATGCTGGCCATATTCGGCATTGTATCCACGCTGTGTTTCTACAAACCCATGTTTTTGCAGGAAATAACGCGTGCGCAGGTTTTCACGAAATACTTGAGCCTGGAGTTGTTTACATCCCCTGGCAACAGCCTGAAGTAAGGTGGCGCCAATACCACAGCCGGTGAACAGTGGGCTAACACAGAGGTGGGCGATGTTATCCCTGTCCACCAGGGTAATAAAAGCCTCTGCAACGGCGCTGTGGCGGCCGGTAAAGACCAGGCATTGGTTGGATCGGCGGCAGTCTCTACGAAATTCACTACGGCGCTGCAACCAGAACTGACGGGGAAGCGAAGGGTGTGAATTTGTTACAGCGTGTAGCCAGAGCTGTTCCAGCCTATCCAACTCTTTGAGTTCTGCCATTCGTATCATGGGCATTCCCAAAGTGGATACATGGGTCCAATGCTAGTCAGCTCAAAGAGTAGATCCTAGGAAACATCCAGTTGTTAGGATAGAAACTAAAAACAAAGAGGTTTTTTCCTCGTAAAGGCGCCAAAAAACAAAAAAATGTTCTGTCATATCCCACCCCTCTAAGTGGTAAAATACAATCATTCTTATTAACAAAAACAATTACAAATTACTTAGATTCATTGGAGGGTTCATGAAGAGATTTTTCCTGTCGCCAATGGCTATCGCTCTGGCGGCTGCTGCCGCAGCTCCCAGCCTCGCTGAGGAACGTTTGGAGAGCATATCCGTTATTGGTAGCTCCGATTCCATCTCCAAGCTGCCGGGCTCCGCGCACCTGGTGGATGCCGAAGAGCTGGCAGAATTCGAGTTTGTGGATATCAACCGCATGATGCGATCGGTTCCGGGGGTCTACATCCTTGAGGAGGATGGCTACGGCCTGCGCCCGAATATTGGTATTCGCGGTGCCAAGGGTGGGCGCTCCGCCAAAATTTCCTTGATGGAAGATGGAGTCCTGGTGGCTCCGGCCCCTTACTCGGCACCGGAAGCGTATTACTTCCCGAGTGCCGGCCGCATGGATGCCATTGAAGTAGTGAAGGGCCCCGCTGCGTTGCAATACGGCCCATTCACCGTGGGTGGTGCGGTAAATATGTTGAGTACCCCTATTCCCACTTCCAGCCAGGGGATGGTGCAGCTGGAAGCCGGTGAATACGGTGAGACCCGTGTGCACGCACACTATGGCACCAGCACAGAAAATACCGGCTGGCTACTGGAGACCCAGCAACAGTATGCCGACGGTTTCCGCGAAATTGATCGATCTGGCAGTGCAGATATCGCCAAAGAAGACTATCTGCTGAAAGGTCGCCTGCAATCCAATGCAGATGCGACCTACCGCCAGCAGTTGGATATCAAGCTGCAGTACTCCGAAGAGGAGTCTGGCATGAGTTATCTGGGCCTAACGGATGCCGACTTTAAGAAAGATCCGAACCGTCGATACGGTATCAGCGCCCTGGATGAAATGCAGAATCGCCACAGCACTATCCAGCTGAACCACAGTATCGAACTGAGTGACAGCTTTAGCCTGCATACCCAGGCTTACTACAACAAGTTTAAGCGCGACTGGTTTAAAGTCAGCGAGGGTGACTTGATAGATGCTGTTAATACCGGCGGCAGTGTTGATGGAGTTCTAGACCCACAGGCGGTATTGGATGGCACCGAGGATTACACCTTCGGTGTTAAGCACAACAACCGTGAGTACGAGGCCAAGGGCCTGCAGATCAGTGCCGATTGGCGCTTTAGCACTGGCACCGTCGCTCATGAATTAGCCTTCGGTATACGTCAACATCAGGATGAAGTCGACAGATATCAGCCCGTAGAAGTTTTTAATCAGACCGATGGCCAGCTGGTATACGAACGTGTTGAGCTGCCAAGTTCAAGCAATAACCGTGTTGAAGAAGCTGAGGCAACTTCGTTCTTTATCTACGACGATATCCAGCTGAACGATAAGCTGACTCTCACTGCTGTTCTTCGCTACGAGGATATAGAGACCGAGCAGCAGCGTTATAACGACGCAGAGCGTACCGAGAAGGGCAGTTATCGCTCCAATCAAGTGGATGAATGGCTGCCAGGTTTGGGACTTGTTTACCAGGCAAGCGAACAGTGGAGCTTGCTGGCAGGTGTGCACCGTGGCTTCGCCCCTCCCGGCGCAGGTGCAGCCGATGGCCAGGGGCCGGAGTTATCCACAAACTATGAATGGGGCGCTCGCTTCGATAACGGCAGGCTGAATGCTGAATTGATCGCCTTCTACAGTGACTATGAAAATGCTGTGCAAAACTGCTCGGTGGCGGTGAAATGCCCCAATGGTGCCGAGAGTGGAACCTACCAGTTGGGTGAAGCAGAAATCAAAGGACTGGAAGCTACGTTTGGAAGTGAGTGGGTGCTCACAAATGGTTGGATACTACCGGTGCGGGCAACCTATACCTTTACTGATGCAGAAATCAGTGAAGATAGTGACGGCAATGACCTGCTTGCCGGCGATAATCTCGAATATCTGCCTGAAAATGTGTTTGCCGTATCTGCCGGCCTCGATAGCGGTGCAGCCTGGCGTTTAAACCTGACCGCGGCTTACCAGGACGAGATGTGTGTGAATACCGGTTGTAACCGGGGGAATACCGATAAATTCGATTACACAGAGTCTCTGTGGGTTGTGGATGCCGCTGCGCACTACGATTTCAGCGCAGACCTGACCGGTTACCTGAAAGTGGATAACCTGTTTGATGAGCAGGTGATTATCAGCCGCAGTCCCGATGGTGCCCGCGCCAACCGGCCGCGCACCGCCACACTGGGTATGAAATACGTTTTCTAATCCCACAGAGTGACAGAGCGCTCAATTTGAAACCCCGGCTTTCGCCGGGGTTTCATTTATAGCGAATAAGTGCACGCTACCAGCGGCTGCCGCCCAAATGGGCAAAGTGGGCCTTGAGGTAGTTGGTCTCAGGAATTGCCGGATGTATTGGATGGTCTGCGCCCTGGCCACCGCTGGCGAGTATTGAAGCTCTACGGCCCAATCGGTGCGCCGCACCGCGTACACAATCGAGCAGTTCCTCCGATTGTAGATGCATAGAGCAGGAAGCACTTACTAACAAGCCGTCCTCCGACAATAAACGCATAGCCAGTTCGTTTATGTGGTGGTAAGCGGCAAGGCCGGCCTTGTGATCTTTGCGTCTTTTAATAAACGCGGGGGGGTCGAGCACTATGACATCAAACTTCTCGCCCTCGGCCACCATGGCCTTCAGAACCTCTAGCGCCTTACCTTGCACCGTATCCAGTCTGTCGGCAAAACCGTTGTGCTGTGCATTCAATTGACACCAGTCCAGGGCCTGTTGCGAGGCATCTACACAAACCGCGTGACTGGCGTCGTTGGCCAGAGCCTGGATTCCCCAACCGCCCGCATAGGAGAAGAGGTCCAACACACGCTTCCCTCGTACCCAGCGGTTTAACAGGCGGCGGTTTTCGCGGTGATCGTAGAACCAACCGGTTTTTTGCCCCTGGTGAACTGGCGCCAAAAGCGGAACGCCATTTTCCTCAAAGGGCACTAGTTCTGGCACTTCTCCGTAAGCAATCTGGTTAATGAGGGGCATATCCTCAACTGCACGGCCCTGGTGATCATTGCGCAGTAAAATTCCTGTAGGTTGAGTCAGCTCGTTTAACTTATCCACAACCACCTGTTGGTAGCGATCCATACCCCAGTTGCTGACCTGTACGACTAGATGATCGTTAAAGCGATCAACGACCAGCCCCGGTAGGGCATCGGAATCTCCGTAAACCATACGGTAGCTGGGGTGGTCGAAGTAGCGTTGCCGCTGTAGCAATGCGGTTTGTAAGCGCTCACCAATGTCGTCTTCGGAAAAATTGTCCTTGCGGCTCAATAGGCGGGCGCAGATTAATTGACTGGGGTTGACCCAGGCTGTGCCCAGAAGTTTACCCTGACTATCCAGAACCTGGCACTGGCTCCCCGCTTCCAAGCCTTTCAGCGGGGAGCGCTTGGTGTCCACCTCATTACTATATATCCACAGGTGGCCGCGCTTTAAACGGCGCTCTGCGCCGCGATTCAATATTAATTCCGCCAATTGGGGTCTCCGTAAGCTGGGGTGATTCGCGGAGGCAATTGTGCTTGGCTCGGGGGATAGGTCAAGGATTTCGAGTATTTGTGGATAAACAGGATTGATGTGCAGTGATCAAAGAGCAAAGTACGAGTAAAAGTATGAATAACTAGCTACTGGGTCATTTTGTGGATAACCCACAGGAATTCAGATATCCAGTAAGCAGAGTAGCTTACTAAGGATGTGAGCACTTACAAACATAATGTATTCTCGACAATAAATGTAGTCACAACCTCTGCAGAAGGAGGGGTATTTAGCAGAAATGGTTGGTAAAGTGCGAATTAATCGGCAGAATTTACCGCCAAGATAAAATTGTGCCTTGTTGGCGTTGTGGAAAACTCTATCAATGAAATTGACTCAGGACCAGTCTATTCAAATTGCCATGTTTATCTATCCGGGCGCTTCCAGCTTGGATGTGACTGGGCCACTGGAGGTTTTTGCTCTGGCCAATCATCTCCTCCGTGAGGAGGGGCGTTACCCTTCTGACTTTTACAAAATCCAGTTATTGGCTGAAGAATCCGGGCTGGTACAGATGGGCACGGGTGTAAAGCTGTATGCGGATTGTGGATATCGTGAGGTGAAAGATATCCACACCTTGTTGATGAGTGGTGGGCCGCCTGGAAGTTATAAAGCCCTCTATTCCCAAACAGACATTCTCGACTGGCTGTGTGAACAAAAACAGGTGGTTAAGCGGATGGGCTCAATATGTAATGGTGCTTTAATTTTGGCTAAGGCTGGGGTACTGGCTGGTCATAAAGCAACTACCCATTGGGCAAATGTGGATGAGCTACGGCAGTTTGCCGATATTGAAGTAGACCCTGATGCGATTTATGTATGTGATGATCATATTTATACCTCGGCCGGTATTACTGCGGGTATTGATCTCGCTCTGGCGTTAGTCGAGGAAGATCATGGGCGTAGTTTGGCACTGGCAATCGCCAAACTAATGGTCCTCTATCTGAAGCGGGATGGCGGCCAGCGGCAATACAGCAGCCACTTGATGAATCAGCAACAGAGTGATCGCTTTGCCAGGCTTGTGGAGTGGATTTACCAAAATTTAAATCAGTCTCTCACAGTAGAAAAATTGGCACAGGAATCTGCTATGAGTCCCCGTAATTTTTCTCGCTGCTTTCTCAAGGAGCTGGGAGTGACCCCAGCGCGCTTTGTCGAAAATATCCGTGTGGAAAAAGCCTGCCAATTATTGTCTGAACAAAACCTGTCGCAAGAAAAAATAGCCTGCCTCTGTGGCTTTCAATCCCAGGAGCAATTGAGACGCACGTTTCGAAGACATAAAGGCATACTTCCCAGTGAGTTTCGTCGGCGTTTTCATTAAATAAAACTACAAGGGCAAACTCATAATCCATCGAGAAATAATATTTTTTTGGGTTCGGCTGTGTTCAATTGAGAATTAAATGAATTATTGGCCTTTTGATAATTTTTTAATTCTCCTGAATGACTGCTTTTTCAACTAAAAAAGATGAATAGTTACAGTATGGGAAAAACACTTTCTTAGATTGCTCCCCAATTAAAATGTCAGAATTCGTCGTAAGTGTGTCTCTTGTTCCAATAGCTGCAATGTAATAATTCTAGGTTCAAAATTTTTGGGTACGTGTTAACCGTTAGATCTCACAGATATGGCTTAGGGGCTAATAGATAGATCAGATGAAAAATAAAAAGTTTGTGCTGGGTATCTTTGCCCTGCTGTCTTGTATTGGCTATTTGCTCTGGCCGGTTTATCAATTTTATGCCTGGTCTCTGGATTCGTTACCACTTAGTCCATTTGGTTGGCAGGCGTTAGCCACCGAGACACCATCGACACAAAAGCTATACCAAAAAGAGCTGCAACCGGCAGCAGATCAATCACTTAAAGCCATTGAAACGCATCGCCAGGAGATTGGTTCTCCAGCAATCTCTGCGGCAGTTTCGGCTTGTGGCAAGCTTGTCTGGGCTGGCGCATCTGGATGGGCAGACCTGGAAAACAAAATACCTGTTACCACTGAAACACGTTTTCGTATTGGTAGTACTTCCAAGGCTCTGACTGGAACAGCTCTCGCGCGTTTGGTACAGAAGGGGAGTATTGATCTTGATAAATCAATAACTCACTATTTGGAAGCATTACCCAATCAAGAGTGGGCAGAGATCACCCCACGCCAGCTGGCCTCTCATATGTCGGGTTTACCACATTATAAGAAGAATTCTGATTGGCTTGGCTTGTATAAAACACTGGCACTGGACCGTCATTACGACAGTATGTATCAGGCTCTGGAAATTTTTGACAGTAGTGAATTGTTGTTCCAGCCAGGCTCAAATTTTTATTACAGCACCTTGGGAACCGTTCTTCTAGGGGCGGTTGTGGCTGGTGCAGAGCAAAAAAGTTATTTGGACGTGATGGAAGACGAGGTCTTTATTCCTGCCGGAATGAAAAATACTGAGGTCTCTCCATTAAATGGCAATATGGAAAGAAATATTGCCCGTTTCTATAAGAGTAATGGGTTAAGCGGCGACGAACTTCGCCTACGTGAATGGCGACCGGTGGATTTAAGTCATCGTCTACCAGGTGGTGGTTTTATTTCCACACCTACGGATCTGGTAAAGCTGGGTGCACACTATCTCGACAACAATTTTTTAGCTGCTGAAACCCGAGAAGCTTTTTGGACACCGCAAAAGCTTGCCAATGGAGAAGTGAACGAGCAGCACTATGCGTTGGGTTGGCGGTACCGTGAACAAGAAATCCCGTCTTTGGGAATTGTGCGCCATGCTAATCATGGTGGTGTCAGCCGCGGCAGTCAAAGCTGGTTGATGATTATGCCGGATCACAACTTGTCAGTGGCAGTAAATATCAATCGTAAAACAAAAGCTTTTTGGGATTTTGGTCGTATCTCAATGGATATTGCTGAAGCTTTTATTCGGCAACAGGGTAAATTACGTTGTAAATAAAAAAACCGGCCAAGACCAATAGCTCGGCCGGTTTCTAAAAATACCCCCCTCTCTGTCAATCATTGGAGGGAATGGCTTTCTATTGGGTATTCACCATAACCTCGGTTTCGGCAAATACCGTCTCACCGTTACCGTGGCTGAGAATTCCCAAGGCTCGGGTACCTGGGGAGAGATCCTGCCACTCCAGATTGATAGTGCCACTACTATTTATTTGTGCCTTCGGCGGAGCTGTGAGCTGGGTATTGCCGTTGTCTCCACTCAGGTTAAAGTTAAATAGGGTAAATGGCGTAGGGCCCTCCGCAGAGGCGTAGTCCACTACGAATACCGCATACTGACCTGCGGTGGGATTGACCAAATCGACAGATTCAGCGGAAGTCGGTGAGCCACTGGTGCCCACCTCTGGGAAATCGGGGCCGGGGCCGTAGACTTGTAAATCCAAGTCGTCGCTGCCACTACCATCGCCCACATCCGCATCAAATAAGGCTACGCGGGCAAGCTTTGTACCCTCCGGAATATCGAAGAAAATCAGCTGGTTTTCTCCATCCTCAACGCTACCAGGGAAAGGTACGCCTTCCGCCAAGCCGTTGATATCCACTTGATAGTTGCCGTTATAACCAAATTGTACGGGCAGGTTTACTGCACCATCGCTGCCATCGACACTGATCTTCTGAGTTGTGGATAGTGGAACCGGGCGTACAGCGATAGGACTGCGTACTTCCTGGCGTAAACCAACAGATTTCCAGCTTAATTCGCCAAATACCCACTCGTTCATGGCCGCTTCTTCGGTAACCGTAAAGGTAACTTCAAACTCGGCGCTATCTCCCTCTCTAAGGCGTAGGGTTTTAGGGTTAACACTGACCTCGACACCTGCGGGTGCCTCTACAGAAGCCCAATACCATCTCTGGCCGCGGCCGACGCTGGTGACACGGCGCTTGATGGTTTGTGTGCCAACCAATTCACCGATGCCGATTGATGGCAGGTTGAGATCGCTGGAATCCATAGAATAGCCAGCGGAAACCAGTCCCTCACAGGTACTGGCCTCGATAATCTGCGGCTGATTTTCTGCGCCACAGAGGAAGGCTAGATAGTCGTTGAAACCGGCATCGTAGACTAGACCGGGGTCGAAAGCCGCGGCGGGCACTATAGCGCCAGCACCAATATCGAAGGGATCAGCGGCTTCGGGTCCGAAGGACTTTTGAAGGTTGGTGCGCGCTGTACTCATCAGTGCGGATTTGGCCATGGCCGGGCTCCAGTCCGGATGAGCCTGTTTTAACAGGGCCATAATACCGGCGACATGGGGGCTGGCCATGGAGGTGCCATTTTTGGCGGCGAATAGGTTGCCGCCACTCAGTACCGGTGAAGTACCGGCGAGAATGCCTACGCCCGGTGCTGCCACATCCGGCTTGATAATATCCGTCGCACCCACGTTGTGGCCGCGGGAAGAGAAGCTGGCGATGCGGTCTTCGCGGGAAATCTTCAGCTCAGGATCCAGGGTGCCCGTGACCCCCGAATTCTCAACCAGCATGGCGCCATCCGCATGGCGAATCATCACACCTGGGATCGTAGTATCCGGTGCCGACATAACGATCGGATCCATACGGTCTACAGCACTGCCGTCGTTATAGACAACAATGGCCACTGCGCCGGCGTCTGCAGCATTGTTGTATTTAGTACTGAAGGAGCATCCCCCACGCTTCACCAGCGCGATTTTGCCTTCAATGGCCTCGGAGTTGGTGAGTGCGGAGCAGGCCTCCAGAGGGGCACCCACAACAACAGGTGCCGATAGTAGACCTACATCTTCCATAGTGATCGGGCCGTTGCCTTCACGGGCATCGTAGGTGCCCACAACCGCTTCAGGGGCATCCACCTGCAGGGCCGTGCCAAAGCTCTGGTCGTCTTCGGCGGCCGCCACTGCGGTAATCCAGGGGACACCGGAAGGCGTGCCCATTGTTTGTGGGCCTGGGCCATTATTGCCGGCAGAAGTGGCAACAAAAACGCCCGCATCGGCGGCAAACAGGAAGGCGATCTCATCGGCACCGGTGAAAACGGTACTGGAGCCACCCACTGAGAAGTTGATGACATCCACACCGTCGGCCACGGCTTCGTCAATAGCAGCCATGGAGTCTGCCGAGGAGCAGCCACTATCGTCCGGGTCTGGGGCATCCCAGCACACCTTATAGGCCGCGATACGGGCACGCGGCGCCATACCGGTCAGGGTTTTCCCATCTGGGGTCACTACACCGTAGTTCCCTGCGGCAGTGGTGGCGGTGTGGGTGCCGTGTCCGTCCGCATCCCGTGCAGAGAGAAACTCGTAATCCGCCAGAGTCTTGTTGGAGAGGAAGGCGTCTGAAAAAGACTTGGCCTTGATCAGTTTGTTATTGCAGGTAAAGGCGGCGTCACCGGGGTTAAAGTCTGTGTTACCAAACTCACAGCCCTCACCGATAAAGGATTCAGGCACCGGACCATAGGAAATATTGACGCCACGATTACCCTGCCGTGGCGTTGGAACATCCATCAGGCTCGGGTGTTCTGGATGAATACCCGAGTCGATTACACCCACGACCACATCCTCACCGGTGATTCCCCAGAGCCAGGGACTGGGTGTATTTGTCAGGCCGAGGAAGTCTGCAGTGGAATCGGTATGCATTTTCAGCAGGCGATCTTCCCAGACGCCTTTCACATCTTTATGGCTACGCAGTGCTTCGGCATCCTTTTCACTCATAACTGCGGCAAAGCCGTTAAAGGCCGCCTTGTATTCATGCACTTTGCGTGCGCCGGGCACCGCGGAAAGCACCTGTTGACGACGTGTTTTGAGAAAATCGGAGTAGTGGCGATAGCTACTACTGCGCGGGTCAGCCTTGCGACGTACATTGGACTTAGCGCTGGAGAGGCCCGCGACTGTGCCGCTGTAGGTGGAGAGTGGCTCGCCATCGAGCTGTACGATATAGACCTTTTTATTCTTTTGGATTTCGGGGGTGAGTGTGTCTGCTACTGAGGCTGCGAAACTACTGCCAGAGCACAGCAGGCCCGCAATAAGCGAGGAAATTATTTTTCTTTTCATTGAGTTGTCCCATTTTTTATTTTAACAGGCGGGTAGAGGTGGGAGAGAAAGTGCGCTGTTTATCCAATGTCACTGACACCCAACAAGCCATCCTTGGTCTGGCAGAGCGCGCTTTCACTGGGATAAAGCCACCCGACCTGTGACTCGCTTTTAAAGTAATGTGTCGCAGGACTCAATAAACTGGCGTCATAGTCATTGTTTTGTACTATTTTTGCTAACTGGCGAGAAAGAAAAAAACGTAAGTCACAAATGCGAGGTGGCGCAGTAGTGGAGAGGGTTTCTGATGACGCTTTTCTGCGAGATTGGAAAAGCTCATTAAATTTAGAGGGCTGTAAAAGAGAGATCAGTGGGCTCAGGGGCCCACTAGAAACAGGCTGAAACTGGCTAAGTCGGCAAACACAGCGGTTTCCGCCAGACGCGGATCGGGGCTCTCTACTAGCTGTTGCAGGGTTTCTGCGCCTGCACCGGTTTTTAGTAGTACCGGCTTACACCCCTTGACCAGGGCCAGCTGTAAATCGGCCAGTTTATCACCGAGCAGATAGCAGCCATGCAAGCTGGTGTCGAATTCCGCTTCGATGGCATCCAGCAGGCCCGCCTGGGGCTTGCGGCAACGGCAGTTGTCTTCGGGCCCATGGGGGCAGTAGAAAATCGCGGCAATTTCACCGCCTGCATCCTCTACCTGGGAACGCATCTTGGCGTGTATCGCCTCCAAGTCATCCAAGTCAAACTGGCCCAGGGCCAGGCCGCTCTGGTTGGTGGCAATCACCAGTTGGTGGCCAGCCTGACTGAGCGCAGCCAGTGCTTCAATGCTGCCGGGCAGGGGCTGCCATTCGTCTGCGGATTTTACGAATTGGTTGGGGTTTTGATTAATGACCCCATCGCGGCCAAGAAGAATTATTGCCATGTCGATTCGCCTGTTTCGTTGAGGCGGGGCGCAGAGCCCCGCTTCAAGTCGCTATTACTTGGCTGGAACCAACAGGGAGATGTCGGCAACTTCGAGGAACAGTGCACGCAGCTGGGCCAGTAGGGCCAGGCGGTTGTTGCGCAGTTGCTCGTCGTCACTCATTACCATCACATGGTCGAAGAAGTTGTCCACGGTTTCACGCAGGCCCGCCAGGCCGGCGAGTCCTTCGGCGAAAAGCGCATCGCTATACAGCGGTTCAACTTCTGTGCGGGCAACCTGTACTGCGGCGAACAGGGCTTTCTCCGCTTCCTCCTGCAATAGTGCTTCATCGACACTGCTGGGCACTGTGCCATCCAGCTTGGCAAGGATATTGGAAACGCGTTTGTTCGCGGCGGCCAGGGCGCCGGACTCCGGTAGTTGGCTGAAGGCGTTAACCGCGTGCACACGGTTGTCGATATCCAGCGGGCGCGACAGCTTGCGCGCGGCAACGGACATAAATACTTCGGTGGCGATACCCTGATCCTCGTAGCGGGCGCGGAAGCGCTCCAGGACATACTGCAAAGTCTGCTCTACCACTTTGTCGTATTCACCCAGAGCAGTGCGCGGGTAGTTGTCGCGGGCCAATTCCAGCAATTCGCGCAGGTCCAGATCGAGGCGCTTTTCGACGAGGATGCGGATGATGCCCAGGCTGGCGCGGCGCAGGGCGAAGGGGTCGCGGGAGCCGCTGGGGGGTTGGCCTATGCCGAAGATGCCGACCAAAGTATCCAGGCGATCTGCCAGGGCAATTACAGTGCCGGTGTCGCTGGCGGGCAGCTCGTCACCGGCAAACTTGGGCATATACTGCTCGTACATGGCCTTGGCCACATCCAACGGCTCGCCGTCGTTTTCGGCGTAGTAGTAGCCGGCGATGCCCTGCATGTCGGCAAACTCGAACACCATCTCGGTAACCAGGTCCGATTTACACAGGCGGCCGGCGCGCTCGGCCCAGTCGCCGTTGCTTCCGGTTTTCTCAGCGATGGTGCGGGCCAGGGCAGCTACCCGTTCAGTCTTGTCGTAGACGCTCCCCAGGTGCTGCTGGAATACGATTTGGCGCAGTTTCTCACGGCGTGACTCCAGGCTGGTCTTCTTGTCGGTCTCAAAGAAGAAGGCAGCATCCGCCAGGCGCGGCCGGATTACGCGCTCATTGCCGTGGATAACCTGGGCGGCATCCTGGCTCTCGATATTGGACACGGTGATAAAGAACGGCAGCAATTGGCCATCTTCATCGACTACATGGAAATACTTCTGGTGCTCCTTCATGGAGGAGATCAGGGCTTCAGCGGGCACTTCCAGGAAGCGCTCTTCAAAGCGGCCGGTAAGGGCGACAGGCCACTCCACCAGCGCAGTGACTTCGTCGAGCAGGTCGTCGTCGATGACCGCTTCTCCATTGACGTTATTGGCTTCGGCAATAACTTGAGCGCGAATGGCTTCGCGGCGCTCGGCGAAATCTGCCATTACGTAGCCGGGTTCGCGCAGAACCTGTGCATAGTCGTGGGCGGAGTGGATCTCCAGTTCGCGATTGCAGTGGAAGCGATGACCACGGCTGGTTTTTCCGGCTTTCAAGCCGAGTACTTCACCATCTACGACCTTGTTGCCAAATAGCATGACGAGCCAGTGCACCGGGCGCACGAACTCTTCGCGGCGCGCACCCCAGCGCATGCGCTTGGGAATAGGAAGCTGAGCCAATGCCTTCTCGACAATGCCCGCTAACAGGGTTTCGGTTTCAGCGCCTTTTTGCTCGCTGATAAAGGCCAGGCGCTCGCCTTTGTCGGTCAATTTGCGTCCCAGCTCTTCAACGGTTACGCCGTTGCTGCGGGCGAAACCTTCTGCGGCCTTGCTGGGCTTGCCTTCTTTATCGAAGGCGGCTTTGACGGCCGGGCCCAGCTTTTCAATTTGTTTGTCTTGCTGCTTATCCGCCAAACCGAATACCGCTACGGCCAGGCGGCGGGGGGCTGCGTAGGCTTTCACTTCGCCAAAAGACAACTCGGCGCCTTTGAGGCCTTGGGTAATACCATCGGCGAAAGCGCTCATCAATTTGTGTAACGCCTTGGGTGGCAGCTCTTCGGTGCCCAGTTCTACCAGAAAATCCTGAGCCATTACTGCTTCTCCTCTTGCTCGATGTCTTCCGCCAAAATATCTGCTCGCAGTGCTTCATCTGCCATGGGGAAGCCTAAGGCGCGGCGCGCATCGTAGTAAGCCTGTGCCACAGCGCGGGCCAGGGTGCGTACGCGCAGGATATAGCGCTGGCGCTCGGTCACTGAGATGGCGTGGCGCGCATCCAGCAGATTGAAGGCGTGGGAGGCCTTCATAACTTGCTCGTAAGCGGGGAGCGGCAGGCCCAGCTCAATCAGGCGTGTGCTCTCGCGCTCGCAGTGATCGAAGGTGGCGAACAGGAACTCCACATCGGCGTGTTCAAAGTTGTAGTGGGACATTTCCACTTCGTTCTGATGGAAAACGTCGCCGTAAGTGACGGGGCTGCCGTCCGGGTTGCGGGTCCACACTAAATCGTAGATAGATTCGACCCCCTGCAGGTACATGGCGATACGCTCGAGACCGTAGGTGATCTCGCCGGTAACCGGGTAGCACTCGAGGCCGCCCACCTGCTGGAAGTAGGTAAACTGGGTGACTTCCATACCGTTCAGCCAAACTTCCCAGCCGAGGCCCCAGGCGCCCAGAGTTGGGGATTCCCAGTTATCTTCCACAAAGCGGATATCGTGGATAGCCGGGTCTACGCCCATAGCGCGTAGGCTGTCGAGGTACAATTCCTGGATATTGTCCGGGGATGGCTTCATCACTACTTGGTATTGGTAGTAGTGCTGAAGGCGGTTGGGGTTCTCGCCGTAGCGGCCATCGGTGGGGCGGCGGCAGGGCTGTACATAAGCCGCGTTCCAGTTTTCCGGGCCTATGGCGCGCAGGAAAGTGGCCGGATGAAAGGTGCCGGCGCCCACTTCCATATCCAGAGGCTGTAGAATGACGCACCCTTGGCGCGCCCAATAATCCTGTAGGGCAAAAATAAGTCCCTGGAAGGTACTGAGATCGTATTGCTTGGACACCGCTATCTCCGGATCAGTATCTGCTGTGGGCAAAGGGACGCAATTATAGCGGCAGCGACTGCTGCGCTTAAAGCGCTATAGCCGCGTCAAGAGGTTTCAATGGCCATACTTGGGCAACACGACCACTTTAAAGTGGTTTTTGTATAGGAAGTAGTGAGTGGATATTAAGGGGCGCCTTGCTGTAGGGGCACTGAAAATCATCGGCAAATTGCCGTTGCACTGGTCGCGGCGATTGGGTTGGTTTGCTGGCAAAATGGTTGTGTGGACTCGTTCCGAAGGCCTGCGCCTGAGCCGCATTAATCTCAAACTCTGCTATCCGGCAATGGACCCCAAACAGCGCGAAAAGCTGGCGAGGGAGAGTGTGATCAACACGGCTATGGCGGGTTTTGAGATGGCGTCACTGTGGAGTACGCCCTGGGCAAAAAATGAAAAGGCCATTGTTCGTGTGCGCAATCAGCAGTTACTCAACGCCGGTGAGACCGATGGGCGCGGCACCATTGTGTTAATGCCACATACTGGCAACTGGGAAATATTCGGCCTGTATGTGGGTACCTTGTCCCCCTGTGCTGTACTTTACCAGCCTCCTAAAATAGAAGCCCTGGACCCGGTGATTCGCAGCGGGCGCGAAGTAACTGGCGGCAAGATGGTGCCCACCAATGTGCACGGTGTACGCGCGCTGCTTAAATCATTGAAAGCGGGAGATTTAGCCCTGATTCTTCCCGACCAGGAACCGGATATGGGCGGTGACTTTGCCCCGTTTTTTGGGCGCCCGGCCCTGACGATGACCCTGGTGCACAATCTGATACAGCGCACCAAGTGCCATGTGGTTTTTGGGTTTGGCAAGCGTGTAGAAGGCGGTTTTGAGCTGGTTTTTGTCCCCGCAGAAAAAGCGATTTACAGCGAAGAGCAAAAAGTATCCCTGGCGGCGATGAACCGCGGTGTGGAGGCCTGCATCGCCCAGGCGCCGGAGCAGTATCAGTGGGAATACAAGCGCTTTCGCAGACAGCCGGAAGGCAAGAGTAAAATTTACCGCAAACAAACATAGGGGCCTGAGCGGCCCCTTTGTCTATCGGCATCTAGGTAAAATTTACGTCGCGTGGCGAAATGCCACAATTACCGGCATACGCGCGGCGCGCCAGGCGGGGAAAAAACCACTGACAAAGCCGATTACCAACGCCAACACGGCGCCCTGCACGAACAGGTCTGGGGACATTTCAAAACTGAACACCACCTGGGTAAAACTGCCGCCCAGGGTTGAGGTATTTAGGCCGTCGAAGAACAAGTAGGCGGCCAATGACCCCAGTAGTCCACCGGCCACCGCCAGTACCATCGCTTCAGCAATCGTGCCGCAGAAAGCGGAAAAATTACTGAAGCCGAGGGCGCGTAGGGTGGCAATTTCCTTGGCACGGTCCGCCACTGAGGTGTACATGGTATTGAGTGCACCGGCCAGGGCACCGAGGGCCATCACCGCACTGATAATCCAGCCAAAGGTGGCGATGTACTGCAGTTGTTTACCCTGACTAGCGAAGTATTCTCGCTCGGTCTGCGCTTCGAGATTAAGGCGCGGTTCCCGCGCAATGGTTTCCTTGACCGATGCCAGGCCGTCGTCATTGTCCAATTGCAAGCGAATGGACTGATAACTGCTGCCACGGTTGTAATGGCTCTGGATTGTTTTGATATCTGCCCACAGCTCACTTTCAAAAATATTGCCCCCTGTGGAAAAAACTCCGACAACTGTCCACAGGTTTTTACCAAAGCGCACTTCCTTGCCAATCTCGAAACCGCTGAATTCCCGCAGGACACCCTCGCCGACAATCATTTCATTGGTTCCGGGAACAAACATACGGCCTTCGGTTAAGTGCATGTTGGTGCGCATGGCCATACCGGTTTGGTTGAGTCCGCGCAGGGGGATATTGGCCTCGGTACCACTGGACTTTTTGATACCATCCACAATGACATAGAGTTCCGGTGAAACCTGTGGGCCGTTGGCGTCCCGGGCGACTCCTGCAGATTCGCTAACCAGGTTGACCTGATCCTGCAGGATCACCGAGTTGAGCTCGGTAGAGGAACCCTCGCGCATCAGAATGGCGATTTGGTTGGAGCCGGCGCCGCGCATAGTTTCTTCGAAGCCTTTGGCCATGGCGAGAAATGCCAACAGTATTGCCACCACCACCGCCGAGGCCAGTACCATCGCCAGTGACATCCACAGGCGCCGGCGCAGGCTGCCCAGGTTCATCAGGGTCACTGAAATAATTTGTGCAATTAGAGAGCCCATTGGCTGTCCTCCGGTCGGGCTTGATCAATCGGGCACCTACAGTTGTTAGGAACTCGATACGATGTATTTAGGGCTGACGATTAAATGCCGAGACAATATTCAATCGCAGCGCGTTAAAAGCCGGTAACAAGCCGGTAATAATTCCCAGCAGCAGCATAAAAAACAGCGCCTGTAGAGCGATATCGCCATCGAGAATCAAGTTGGGCAGGAAACGGGCGAGAAAGGTTTTTATTCCTTCAACTAACAGCCAGGCCGCAGCGAGTCCGGAGAGACCGCCGATAAATGCGACCAACAGGGATTCCGATAGCACCATGCGAAAAATGCGTGCGCTGGAAAAGCCCAGGGTTTTGAGTACAGCAATCTCGCCGGTGCGCTCGCGAATCGCCAAGGCCATGGTATTGCCAACCACAATCAGAATGGTGAAAAACGCGGTGAAAACCACCGAGAAAATAATCAAACCAATATTGCCAATTTGCTCGATAAAAGCTTTATTAAAGGATTTTTCCGTACTGGTATCGGTTTCACTTTGCGAATTGGCAAAACTGTCATCAATGGTTTTGGCTACTTTCTCATTGAGAGAGGGATCGTCAGTAGTGAGTGCCATCCATCCTATCCAGTCATTGCCAAATGTCTGAGTTTCCATGAAGTATTTATAATGGAATAACATTTGGCGAGTATCGTACTGCTCGGTATCCCCTTTAAAAATTCCTGAGACTACAAACTCCCAGGTATAGCCACCATCTTTATGGGTGAATATATTTGAGGAGATAGGGATCCGGTCACCAATTTTCCAGCCATATATTTGCGCGAGTTTCTCACCTATCAGCGCGCCCTGACGATTGTTAAACCAAGCCTGTTTTTGCTCATCCGGAATCACTATTTCTTCGTAAACGCGTAAATAGGATTCGGGGTCCACAGCCAGCGAGACAATTTGCCTACTTTGTTCCTGATAATAACCGCCAAACCAGTTCAGGTGGGTGACATCTTTTACTCCCTCGACCGCAGCGACTTTTTGGAAATAAGAGATGGGTAGCGATTGGGTGAAATTGATTCGGTTAAAAACTACCAGGCGATTATCAGCGGACAACTCCACACTGGAATTGAGTGCAGATTTCAAACTGGTCACTGCGCCAAAAATTAAAAAAGCGATAAAAATTGCAAAGCAGGTGAGAAATAACCGCAGAGGTTTCCTCGTCATGTTTTTATAAATTAAATAGAGATCGTTCATGCCACTATTTCCCTTTGCACAAATTGTCCCTTGTCGAGATGCAGGGTGCGTTTTGCGTATTTGGCTGCGGCCGGGTCGTGGGTAACCATGACGATGGTCTTGCCGTGATCGCGGTTGAGTAGTTGCAGCATCTCCAGGATTTCATCGGCGGTGGCGCGGTCGAGATCACCGGTGGGCTCGTCACACAGAATGAGTTTTGGATCCGAGACAATTGCGCGGGCGATGGCCACCCGCTGTTGCTGGCCGCCGGACATTTCACTGGACATATGTTTGGCGCGATCGCTCAAGCCCACCAAAGCGAGGGCGGTTTCGACATTTTTGCGGCGTTGTGCCTTGGAGAGCTTGGTCAACAGTAGCGGCAGTTCTACATTGCGTTGGGCATTGAGCATTGGCATCAGGTTGTAGAATTGGAAAATAAAACCAATATTCTGCGCGCGCCAACGGGTTAGGGCGCTCTCATTGAGGGAGTCTATACGGGTGCCATCAAACCAAATTTCCCCGCTGGTGGGTTGATCGACACCGCCAAGCATATTTAACAGAGTAGTTTTTCCGGAGCCGGAAGGCCCCATAATGGCGACAAAATCTCCTCGCTCAATACTCATATTGAGATCGTCAAAAATAGAGATTTTCTCTTTACCTTTGATAAAACTCTTGCCGACATTTTTTAACTGAAACAACACATCTTCAGACATCTGTAATTTCCTTTTTTAATGAATAATTAGAGCCGTAGTCTGTGCCGTTAAAGAGCGACTTCCTCCCCGGCCAGGAAGCCGACCTTCACCCCCATATCCGGTAGGATACGGGCGTCTTTTTGATCGATACCGATACGCACACGCACCGTAGCTTTGGCGCGATCGGCGGTTGGAATAATTGCCACCACCGTGGCGGGAATATCCCACTCCGGGTAGGCGTCAAGATTCGCGTTTACCCTTTGACCCGTGGAGACCCGGCCGATAAATGCCTCATTGACATCCACTTCAATTTCCAGGGAGTTCATATCCACAATGGTACAGATACCGGTGCGGGTGAAACCGCCTCCGGCGGAGCTGGGTGCGACAATTTCTCCGGGCTGAGCATTTTTTTGTGTAACGATTCCCGCAAAGGGCGCGCGTATCGTGTGATCCTCCAAGCGCTCCCGCTGTCGCTCGGCTTCCAGTTTAGCCACCTCAATATTTGCCCGGGCGCTGTTTAAATCGGCTCTCAAGCCTTCAACAGTGGCCTCACTCTGGGTGAGTTGTGCTTTGCTGGAGTAGTTTTTTTCACGCAAGCCAGCGAAACGCCGGTACTGACGCTCTGCTTCTTTTAGCTTGGCGAGAATACTGGCTTCCTGGGCTTGCAGTACCTGAATCTGCGCACGGGCAAATGCCAGGCTGACGCGCGCTTTGACGTCGTCGAGGCGGGCTAGCACTTGACCTTCCTGTACCTGCATACCCTCCTCGACATCCACGCTGCTGATCAGTCCCATCACCTCTGCTGACACCGTAGCCATGCGTCGGGCGGTGATATATCCGGAGGCATTCAACACCGTCTCCAGGTGTGCGCTGGAGGGGGCAGATGGCGTAGTGTGTGTGTTGGCGGGAGTTGGGATTGTGTTAGGGCTTGCGGGTGGGTCTTCGGCCAAGAGGGAGGCGCCAAAAAAACCAACTAGCAGGCCGGCGACTGCACCGGAGGAAGCCGCCAGTAGGGTTTTTCGGGGCGATGACGGTAAATCATTGGGAGCCGTATCCCGGTCAATTTTCAACTGACCGAGCAGCTCACTGGTGTTTCTGCTCATACAGCCATGTTCTTATTGATTACTTCCTGTAAAGAACAACTGTGGCAGAAACTAAAAAATATTGCTATTCGATCTGACTTGCGGCGTTGGCGCCAAATTAGTGGCGCCAAAAGGCGGGAGTTAAGAGCACCAGCAGGGTGAAAATTTCCAGGCGTCCCATCAGCATGGCGAGGATCAGAAACCACTTGGCCACCTCATTGACTGAACCGTAGTGAGATGCTGCCTCACCCAGAGCCGGGCCGATATTGCTCAGGCAGGAGGCCACCGTTGTCACAGAGGTGACGAAATCTTCGCCGGTGGCAATCACAATAATCGAGAGAATAAAAAACGACAGCACATAGACGGCAAAAAAGCCCCACACAGCATCGGTTACCCGATCGGGTACGATCTTGCGGTTGATCTTAATGGGTATCACCGCATTGGAGTGCACCAGTCGATTTAATTCGCGCATACCGGATTTCATAATCAACATGCCGCGTACCGCTTTGATACCACCAGAGGTAGAGCCGGCACAGGCGCCGAGAATACCCAGAAGAAGCAATGCGTAGGGAAGGAATACCGGCCAGGCGGAAAAGTTTTCAGAGGCAAAGCCGGCAGTGGTACTGATAGAAACCACCTGGAAGAAACCGTGTAGCAGGCTGTTGCCTGGTGAGAAGATATTCAGAATCCACAGATAACAGCTGATCAACAGGCCGGCCCCCAAAATCAGCATTACGTAGAAACGAAATTCGGAATCGCGCCAGTAGTGTTTGAGGGTTTTATTGCGGAAGGCATAAAAATGCAGGCCAAAGTTAATCGCCGCGGTGAACATGAAAATAATGCAGATCACCATAATGGCCCGGTTGTGAGCGTAGAAGCCCATACTGGCATCGTGGGTGGAAAAGCCGCCGTTAGCCACGGTGGAGAAAGCGTGTCCCACGGCATCGAACACGGTCATGCCCGCCCACCAGTAACCGATGCCGCACAGAATGGTCAGGATTACATAAATTACGATCAGTGCCCGCGCCGTCTCGGCGATGCGCGGTGTCAGCTTGGTATCTTTCACTGGGCCGGGTATTTCCGCCTTGTACAGCTGCATACCACCGATGCCGAGCATGGGCAGGATTGCCAGTGCAATAACAATTACGCCGATACCACCAAACCACTGCAGCTGCTGGCGGTAGTAGAGGATGGCTGGAGGCAGGGAGTCCAGGCCGGTAATTACGGTGGCGCCAGTGGTGGTGAGCCCGGAAATCGATTCAAAAATAGAATCGGTAATACTCAGGTCCGGCTGCGGACTAATAATAAACGGCAGGGAGCCGAAGCTGCCGAGGATTAGCCAGAATAGCGAAGTCACCACAAAGCCGTCGCGGGTGCGCAGATCCTGGCGCAGGTCGTGCACCGGCAGCCACATAAACAAGCCGGTCACCAGAGTGATCACAAAGGCAATAACGAAGGCGTTGTGGGTATGGTCCTCATACCACAGGGACACGGCGATCGGTGGCAGCAGTGTCAGGCTGAACACAGTGAGGAGAATTCCGAAAACTCGCGCAATTACCGCAATTCGCATTGGCGCCTGTCAGCCTGTTATCTGTTGTTACTTTATATATATGGACGGCGGAGTTTGTAATCGCCGGACTATTCAATAAAAAATATGATTTAGAAAAAGCCGAAGCCAACCTGGAACAACTGCTCCACATGGCGTGTTTGGCGGCGATCCACCAGGAATACAATCACGTGATCGTCGCTTTGCACAATTACATCGTCGTGCGCCATCAAAACTTCGCTGCCATTTTCTGTTTCGCGCACTATGGCACCGATGGAGGCGCCCTCGGGCAGATCGATATCCTCGATTTTCTTTCCCACCACCTTGGAGGTGCGCTCGTCGCCGTGGGCGACAACTTCGATCGCCTCGGCGGCACCGCGACGCAGGGAGTGCACATTAACCATATCGCCGCGGCGCACATGGGTGAGCAGGCTGCCGATAGTATTTTGCTGGGGCGAAATGGCAATATCGATTTCACCGCCTTGCACCAGGTCCACGTAGGCGCGGTTGTTGATCAGGGTCATCACCTTGCGCGCGCCCAGGCGTTTGGCCAGTAGCGATGACATGATGTTAGCTTCGTCATCGTTGGTGAGTGCGAGGAAAACATCGGTGTCCTCAATATTTTCTTCCAGCAACAGCTCCTGGTCCGAGGCGCTGCCGTGCAAGATAATGGTGTGAGACAGCTCCTCGGATAAAAATACGCAGCGTTCATGGCTGCGCTCAATAATTTTAACCGAGTAGCGGTTTTCCAATTTGGTTGCGAGCCGCAGGCCAATATTGCCACCACCGGCAATTACCACGCGCTTATAACCGTGTTCCAGGCGGCGCAACTCGCTCATTACCGCACGGATATCGGCGCGTGCGGCGATAAAAAATACCTCGTCGCCGGCCTCGAGCACCGTGTCCCCCTGGGGAATGATCGGCCGGTTGCGTCGGTAGATGGCCGCCACACGGGTATCCACCTTGGGCATGTGCTCGCGCAGATAGCGCAGCTGATGGCCTACCAGAGGACCGCCCTGAACTGCCAATACAGTGACCAGCTGCACACGACCGCCGGCGAAATCCAGCACCTGCAGCGCGCCGGGGTGTTCCATCAGGCGTGCGATATATTCGGAAACCAGCTGCTCGGGGCTGATCAAAACGTCGATGGGAATCGCCTGGTTGTCGAATAACTCGGGGTACTGCAGATAAGAAGAGGCTCGCACACGCGCGATCTTGGTGGGCACACGGAACAATGAATGGGCAATCTGGCAGGCTGCCATATTGGTTTCATCGTTATTGGTGACCGCCACCAGAATATCGGCATCCTCAATGCCGGCATTCATCAGCACATCGGGATGGGAGGCGTGGCCGTTAACCACGCCAATATCAATGCGATCACGCAACTCGCGCAGGGTTTTTTCGTCGCTGTCCACCAGCACAATATCATTGCGCTCGGAAGCCAGAGCCTCCGCCAGTGAGCCGCCCACTTGGCCGGCGCCGAGAATGACAATTTTCATATCGGATGAGACTCGCGGCTAGCGCTGCTGTTATTCGGCCTTGCTGAGCAGAGCGTAGTAGAAACCGTCGCCGCCACCGTTATGGGGTAACAGTTGCATTCCAGCAACTTGTTTTTCACCCCAGGACTTACCGTGCAGCAGTTGCGGGGTATTGTCGCTCGCATCGTCGGTCTCCGCAACGAAGGCGGCGACAACTTCACTATTTTCGGCTGGTAACACTGAACAGGTGGCGTATAACAGACTGCCACCGGGTTTGAGCAGTGCCCAGGTGGCGCGCAGAATTTCTGCCTGCAGCTTGGCCAGCTCGGCGATATCCTCGGCCCGGCGCAGCAGTTTGATATCCGGGTTACGGCGAATCACCCCGGTGGCAGAGCAGGGTGCATCGAGCAGAATACGGTCATACTGCTGTCCATCCCACCAGGCATCCGGCGCAGCCGCATCGGCGCAAATTAACTGTGCGGAGAGGCCGCAACGTTCGAGGTTTTCCTGCACCCGATCAAGTCGCTCCTCCTCGATATCGAGGGCACTCAATTCTATAGCGGGCTGCTGCTCCAATAGATGGCAGCTTTTGCCTCCCGGCGCGGCACAGGCATCCAGCACCCGCTCGCCTTCACAGGGTGCCAGTAGTTGCGCTGCCAGCTGGGCGGATTCATCTTGTACACTCACCAGGCCCTCGGCAAAACCGGGCAGAATTCCCACAGGTACTGCTTCGAGCAGGGTGATGCCAACCGGAGAGAGGGTACAGGCCTCGGCGGACAGACCGGTCTCGTCGAGCTGCTGCAGGTAATCCTCGCGGGAAATGCGCGCGCTGTTGACCCTCAAGGTCATGGGGGGATTGGTATTGTTAGCGCGAAAAATCTCCGACGCTTGCACTGGCCAGGCGGCTTTGATCGCCTGTTGCATCCAGGCGGGGTGCATAGAGCTGAACTGGGGGTTGCCGGACAATTTTCGCTGCAAACGCTCGCGTTCGCGTAAAGCGTTGCGCAGTACGCCGTTGATCAGGCCAGTGGCGCGATCCAGCTTGAGACTGCGGGCGGCATTGACCGTGGCAGAGATAGCAGCGTGATCGGGGATACGGGTGTATTCCAGTTGATACAGGCCCAGCAGGATCAGTGCACTCACCAGGCTATCGCTGGGGGTTTTGCGCAGTAGCTTGGTAGCGATCAGTTGCAGGCGCGGGGCGGTGCGAGCACTGCCGTAGCACAGCTCGCGGAGCAGGGCGCGGTCGCGCTCCTCAACCTTGTCTTCGGCTTTAGGTAACAGGCGTGCCAGTGAACCTTGCGCTTCCAGTAGTGCGGCTACTACTCGGGCTGCTTCGGCGCGTACATCTCTATTCATAGTGATCCCAATTGTGCTCCGGGAGTGAACAGCGCCCGGTAGCCTTTCAAAATTTCCGCTGCGGGCAGCGCTTTTTTACCGGGTAGCTGAAGTACTTGCAGACGCAGGGCTTCGCGACCACAGGCCACCAGAATACCTTCGTCATCGCTGGCTAGAATGGTACCGGGCGTATCGCTGTGGCAGCCGCGTTCCAGGCTGGCGCTGTAGATACGCAGGCGTTGCTCGCCTTTACTTTCGCTATAGGTAGTCCAACACACCGGGAAGGGATTGAAGGCGCGGATCTGGCGCTGCAGTTCTTGCGCCGGGCGCTGCCAGTCGATGCGCGCTTCCTCTTTGCTGATTTTATTAGCGTAATTGGCTGTAGCATCATCTTGAGCCACCGGCTTGGCGACGCCTGAGGCTAGCTGCGCTAGGGCTTCAATCAGAGCCGGGCCACCGAGTTCGGCGAGCTTGTCGTGTAGGCTGCCTCCCGTATCTTTCTCAGTAATGTCACAGCGGCGCTCCACCAGTACCGGACCCGTATCAAGCCCGGCTTCCATTTGCATGATTGCCACACCGCTGTGGCTGTCTCCCGCCTCGACGGCGCGCTGAATGGGAGCGGCGCCGCGCCAGCGCGGTAGCAGGGAGGCGTGTACGTTGATACAGCCCAGTCGCGGGGTGTCCAGCACTGCTTGCGGCAGGATCAGTCCATAGGCCACCACCACCATGATATCGGCGCCGAGTGCCGCCAGCTCTTCCTGAGCTGCCTGGTCGCGCAGGCTCTGAGGTTGATAAACGGGGATATCGTGGGAGAGGGCCAGCTGCTTGACCGGGCTGGCCAGTAGTTTCTTACCGCGCCCCGCCGGCCTGTCCGGTTGGGTGTAAACGGCGATGACAGTGTGGTCGCTGTCGAGCAGCGCCTGCAGGTGCACGGCGGCAAAGTCCGGCGTGCCGGCAAAAATGATATTCACTGGCGGATTCTCAGATCGAGGGGTGGAGATGGCGCCGGGCCAGCCGGCGGCCAGTTCTTATAGATCAGGCGCGTCGGCGCTGGGACTTTTCCAGCTTGGAGCGAATGCGGTTGCGCTTGAGTGGGGAGATGTAATCCACGAACAGTTTGCCATCCAGGTGGTCAACTTCGTGCTGGATACACACTGCCAGCAGCCCCTCTGCCTCTATGGCAAAAGGTTCGCCGTTGCGATCCAGCGCCTTGACGCGCACCCTGCGCGGGCGTTCTACCGTCTCGTAGAAACCGGGTACCGACAGGCAACCCTCGTCGTACTGGTGGATCTCCGGGTCCAGTACTTCGATCTCCGGGTTGATAAATCCGTACGGCTCGCTGCTGTCTTCGGAAATATCCACCACCACGACGCGCTCGTGCACATTGACCTGGGTGGCGGCGAGGCCTATGCCAGGTGCGGCGTACATGGTTTCGAACATGTCGTCCAGCAGTTGACGGTGCGCGTCGGTAACTTCTGCGACGGGTTTGGCGATCTCACGCAGGCGCGGATCGGGAAATTCCAGTATCTCGAGTTTAGCCATAACACCTGTGACAAACTTCTAGTATTCGTTGAACGTGCGCTGATAACATTATGATCGCGCTCAATATTTACCGAGTGGACCCCGATTTTCGCTGGCGCCTTGCGCCCGAGGTCGGCCACATTTCCTATAGAAGGGTGGTTCGGCGCTGAGAATTATAGCGATAAAGAGCATAGGAATGCTTCCATGAAAAAAATAATCCTGGCCGCCGTCTCGATGTTGGCGGTCGCCCTTGGCACCCAAGCGCAGGATCAGGTGCGCCTGAACCCCAGCCATCCGGATGCCTATGTTGTGCAAAAGGGCGATACCCTCTGGGATATCTCCAGTGAATTTCTGGTACAGCCCTGGTATTGGCCGGAGATCTGGCAAGTAAACCCCCAGGTTGAAAACCCTCACTTGATTTACCCCGGCGACAGCCTGCGCCTGGTGTATGTGAATGGCCAACCGCAACTGCAGCTGCAGCGCGGCCCGCGGGCTTATCAATTGTCCCCCGGTGTTAATGGTAACCGCTTAACGCCGCAGATCCGTCGCGAAGCCGTGGAGGATGCGATTCCGGCGATTCCCCTCGATGCCATCAATGCCTTCCTCTCGCGCACCCGTATCGTCGAGCCCAATGCCTTCGAGGGTACGCCCTATATTGTGTCCGGTTCCGATAACCACATTCTGATGGGTGCCGGCGATACCATCTACGCACGCGGTGATTTTGAAGTGCCCCTGGCCTCCTACGGTCTCTACCGCCCGGGCCCGGTGTATGTGGACCCCGTCAGCAATGAGACTCTAGGACGCCAGGCTCTTGGGATAGGTGAAGTGGATTTGCTACAGCTGGACCCGGATAACCGCCCTGGATTCTCCGTCGCCACCCTGGGCGTGGCCAGCACCGCCCGCGAGATCCGTCTCGAGGATCATTTGATGCCGGTGGAAGAGCGCTCTATCGATGCACTCTTTCACCCCAGTGCCCCGGCCGTGACAGTGAATGGCTTGATTGTTGGTGTCGATGAGGGTGTGACTCAGATTGGTAAATTCGACGTAGTTATCCTCAACCTGGGTGAGCGCGATGGCATAGTGCCTGGCAATGTGATGGCAGTTTATAAGCGCGGTTCTTTAGTGCGCGATCGTATCGCCGGAGACAGCGTGAAACTGCCGGATGAGCGCGCTGGTGAGATGATGGTTTTCCGCACTTTTGAAAAGATGAGCCTGGCGCTTATTCTCGAAGCTGATCGCCCTTTGGCGGTGATGGACTCGGTGCGCAACCCCTAAATAAGTATTGAAATCGAGCGGTGCCTCTTGCTGTTTGGAGCGCCGCAAATCTGAAAACAACCCTTCCTGTAAAACAGACAAAATGGTGAGCCCGCATGGATGCGTTGACCGCCAGCATGGCCCTGCTGCGTTTAGAGGGCCTGGGCCCCGCCCGCTACTGGCAGCTGCTAGAGCATTTTGGCAGCCCCGATCGGGCCCTACTGCAATTCCCCCCAACTTTGTTGAGCAAACTACCGCCGCGGGCCCAATCCCAGTGGCGTGATTGTTGTCGTCTTGGCCTCCAGAGCGAATTGTTGGAGTGGGTGGCAGCCGAGCGCGCCCGCTGTGCACAAATCGGCGTGCAGCTGCTGTACCACGGTGATGCAGGTTTCCCGAATTTGCTCGCAGAGATCTCGCGACCACCGCCAATACTCTATGTGCGGGGCGAAGCTGCTGCTCTCACCTTGCCCCAAATCGCTATTGTCGGTGCGCGTCGCGCCACGACTTCTGGCCTGGATAACGCCCGCAGTTTTGCCATGGAGCTCGCCGGATCCGGTTTTGCCATCACCTCGGGGTTAGCACTGGGGGTAGATGCGGCCGCGCACCAGGGTGCTTTGCGGGGACAGGGAGCCACGATTGCGGTGCTGGGCAGCGGTGTCGACTCCGTCTATCCGCGTCAGAACCGCGCCCTGGCGGAAGAAATCCTGAGCGCGGGTGGCGCCATTGTCAGCGAACTTCCACTCGGCAGTAGCGCTGAGGCGAAAAACTTCCCGCGTCGCAACCGGATTATCAGTGGGCTCTCTATGGGAGTGCTGCTAGTGGAGGCTGCGATGCGATCGGGGTCGCTGATCACTGCGCGGCTGGCGTTGGAGCAAAATCGAGAGGTTTTCGCTATCCCCGGCTCCATCCACAACCCGATGGCCAGGGGCTGTCACCACCTGATTCGCGAGGGGGCAACATTGGTGGAGACCAGCGCAGATATCGCCGGGCAACTGGGGGGGCTGTTAGCGGAGCCTGCGGATAGTGAGCCCCTAAGCAATACCCCGCTGGATAATCACCAGCTGTCAGTGTTATTAGCCCTGCAGGGAGGGCTTCGCAGTATCGAGCAGTTGGCTGTGGATACTGGGGAGCCGGCGGGTGAACTGATGGCGCTGCTATTGCAAATGGAGTTGCTAGAGCTATTGGAGCAGCTGCCCGGTGGGTATCAATTGACGGCTCAGGGAGCAGCCTGTTGTCTCCAGAAAGAAGGCGTGGCCACCTGAATCCTCCCCTGAAGGACCAGCCGCCGAGCGATTCGCGAAGTCAAAGCGCTGCGTTAATACTCTGTGGACTCGAACACAGGAGGCAAGTCATGGCGAATAATTCCAAGCTCACCACGGATGCTGGCGCACCCATCGCGGATAACCAAAACAGCCTTAGCGCCGGACCGCGTGGCCCCCTATTGATGCAGGATTATCAACTGCTGGAGAAGCTCGCTCATCAAAATCGTGAGCGGATTCCCGAACGCACGGTACATGCCAAGGGCTGGGGAGCTTACGGTACTCTGCGGATTAGCGGAGATATTGCCAAGTTCACCTGCGCCAAGGTATTGCAGCCCGGTGCTGAAACACCAATGATAGCCCGCTTCTCCACTGTAGCCGGAGAGTTGGGGGCGGCGGATGCCGAGCGCGATGTGCGCGGCTTTGCCCTCAAGTTTTATACAGAAGACGGCAACTGGGATCTGGTGGGCAATAACACCCCGGTCTTCTTTGTACGCGACCCCTATAAGTTTCCCGATTTTGTCCACACGCAAAAACGTCATCCCCGCACGCATTTACGCTCCCCTACAGCCATGTGGGATTTTTGGTCGCTATCTCCAGAGAGCCTGCACCAAGTTACGATCCTGTTTTCAGATCGCGGCCTGCCAATTTCACCTATGCATATGAATGGTTACGGCTCCCACACCTACTCTCTGTGGAACAGTGCCGGCGAGCGCTTCTGGGTGAAGTTCCATTTCAAGACCCGCCAGGGGCACAAATTTCATACCGATGCCGAAGCGGAGTCAGTGATTGGCCGCACTCGCGAGAGTTATCAGGAAGCCCTGTTTGGTGCGATTGAGAAGGGTGACTATCCCAAGTGGAGTCTACAGCTACAAGTAATGCCCGAGGCCGATGCTGCCAAGACAAATTACAACCCTTTCGATCTCACCAAAGTGTGGCCACATGGGGATTACCCGCTGATTGAGATTGGCGAAATGGAGTTGAATCGCAACCCCGAGGATTATTTTGCCGAACTGGAACAGGCAGCCTTCTCTCCCTCAAACGTAGTACCGGGCATTAGTTTCTCCCCAGATAAAATGCTACAGGCACGAGTGTTTTCCTATGCCGATGCCCATCGCCACCGTTTGGGTACTCACTATGAGAGTCTTCCGGTAAATGCACCTCAATGCCCAGTGCATAACTACTATCGAGACGGCGAGATGAATACCAGCGGGATTCGCACAGGCAATCCCGATGCCTATTACGAACCCAACAGTTTCAACGGCCCGCAGCAAGACCCCAGTGCCAAGGAGCCGCCACTAAAGCTTTCCGGTGCTGCCGATCGCTACGATCATCGCGAGGGCAACGATAATTACGGCCAAGTGCGGGCGCTTTTCAATCTTTTTGATGACGCCGAAAAACAGAGACTCTTTGGCAATATTGCCAGAGCCATGGCCGGAGTTCCGGATGAGATAGTACAGCGACAATTGACTGAGTTTCACAAGGTGCATCCGGATTATGCTGCTGGTGTTAAAGCCGCATTGTGAGCTGGGCAAAAGTTTCATTACCGATCATTTAAAGAAGGGTTGTCGATAAACCACAGCTTCTGTGGAGACGTTTGGCAACATCTTGTGCGCGGCTGCGCAATCCGCTAGATTTTGGCGCTTGTCCCTACTTTGACAGTTGAGAGAGTTGAAATGAGCAAGCCTTTTGTAGCGATCCTGATGGGGGCCGGCCCCGATCTGCCAGTTATGAAAGCCGCCTTCGGTGTACAGGAGAAGTTAGACATTCAACAGTGCGAAGCGAAGTAGCAGCGATACTGTCATGAGGTACTCTCCGCTTGCTGTACAGAAGGCTGCCCGTGCTCTTGCGGCGGGTGGTGTTATCGCGCACCCCACCGAGTCCGTGTGGGGCCTCGCCTGTGATCCAAATAATCTGCAGGCCGTAAGGCGCCTGCTGCGCCTGAAGAACCGCCCACTGGAAAAGGGTCTGATCCTGGTTTCCGGTGAGGAGGAAAGTTTTAGTCAGCTGCTCGACCCACTCAGCGCCGAGCAGCGCGAAAAGATGCGGGAAACCTGGCCTGGACCCGTGACCTGGCTGGTGCCCCATCGCGACCGCATACCCTATTGGGTCTGTGGCGCCCATCCCGCAGTGGCCCTGCGTCATACCGACCACTCTTTTACCGCTGCGTTAACAAGGGCTTTTGGCGGTGCTATCGTATCCACTTCTGCCAATCCGGCGGGGTGTCAACCTGCCCGGCACAAGTACCAGGTACTTCGCTATTTTGGTGATGCCCTCGACTTTGTCGGCGGTGGTTCCACCGGGGGCCGAAATTCCCCTAGTGAGATTCGCGACCTGCTCAGCGGAGAGCAGTTGCGGGCGGGCGGATGAATTCTTTAAAACGAGTTAGTGTTTCCCAATGAGTGATATTGATACCAAGGAAGTAAAGGGCTACCTGCTGGATCTACAGGATCGAATCTGCAGCGCGCTGGGTAGCGAGGACGGCCTGGAGTTTCACGAAGACGCCTGGGAGAGGCCCGGCGGCGGGGGCGGTAGAACCCGGGTGTTGGAAGAGGGAAATTTAATCGAGAAAGGTGGGGTCAATTTCTCGCACGTCTATGGTGACGGCCTGCCGCCCTCTGCCACGGCCAGCCGCCCAGAGTTGGCTGGCTGCTCTTTCGAAGCGATGGGGGTTTCTTTGGTGATCCACCCGCGCAACCCCTATGTACCCACAAGTCATGCCAACGTGCGCCTGTTCGTGGCCAAAAAGCCTGGCGCCGAGCCGATCTGGTGGTTTGGTGGGGGCTATGACCTCACTCCTTACTACGGTTTCGAAGAGGATGTGGTGCATTGGCACAATACTGCAAAGAGCGCCTGTGCGCCCTTTGGTGAAGAGATCTATCCGCGCTTCAAGCAGTGGTGTGACAAGTATTTTTACCTGAAGCATCGCGATGAGGCCCGCGGAGTAGGCGGCCTTTTCTTCGATGATTTTAACGAAGGTGGTTTTGAAAACGCTTTTGCCCTAACTCGCGCCGTGGGTGACAGTTATTTGGATGCTTACCTGCCCATTATTCAAAAGCGCAAGGATACGTCTTACGGCGAACGCGAGCGGGATTTCCAGCTTTACCGCCGCGGCCGTTATGTGGAATTTAACCTGGTATTCGATCGCGGCACCTTGTTTGGCCTGCAGAGTGGTGGGCGCACCGAATCTATCCTTATGTCATTGCCCTCGCTGGTGAGTTGGAAATACGACTGGCACCCAGAAGCAGGTTCGGCGGAGGAAAAACTCTACACGGATTTTCTGCCGCATAGGGACTGGGTATAACCCCAGATCAGGCACTACGGAGGTTCGCTGTGCAACAAACGCGATTGGAAGCCATCAACTCGCTATTTTTGGATTACAGGCGTCACTTTGAGACCGGGGATGCGGAACAGATAGCGGACTATTACCGTTTTCCTCTGCATTATTACCGTGAAGATGGCAACAAACTGGCGGTAGATCGCGGCGCCTTCGTGCAGCAGGTTGAGAAGCTGCTCAACGCTTATAAGCGCCTGGAGGTATGCCAGATACTCGGCACTGTCACTGAAATCATCGAATTGAATGATTACAGCAGCTTGGCCAGTGTACGCTGGACCCTGTTATATCACAGAGAAGAAGACGATAAGACCCTCGAACTCTACAGTTCACACACACGTTACCTGCTCACTGATACCGAGCAGGGCCTTAAAGTCGACGCTTTAGTACTGGTCGATGAAAGTGCCAAGATCCGCGAGGCGGTCAGGGCGCGCAAGAGGGCCCAGTCGTGAGTGACCGCTATGCAGTGGTAGGCAATCCCGTCGACCACTCCCTGTCTCCACAAATTCACGCCGCCTTTGCCGCCCAGACCGGCGAGGACCTGGTATACGAAAAGATACTTGCCCCTCTCGATCGTTTTACTGAGTCGGTACAAACCTTTTTTGCCGAGGGTGGGCGCGGCCTCAATGTGACAGTGCCATTTAAGCTTGAAGCTTGCGAGCTGGCTGATGCGCTTACCGAGCGCGCGGCCGCTGCCGGTGCGGTGAACACCCTGGTATACGGAGAGAGTGGAAATCTGCTGGGCGACAATACCGATGGCGCCGGCTTGGTTTCAGATATCCGCAACAATCTGGGTTGGACAATTCAGGATAAGCGGGTGTTACTTCTGGGGGCCGGTGGCGCCGCCCGCGGAGCCCTATTGCCGCTGCTGGCTGAGCATCCCTCACAGCTACATATCGCTAACCGCACCGCCGCTAAAGCCTGTCAGTTGGCAGATGAGTTTTCCCACTATGGGGCTATGACTGCAGGCGGACTGGATCAGCTGTGTGGAGGTTTTGACCTGGTTATCAATGCCAGTTCGGCGAGCCTGGGTAACCAGTTGCCCCCCCTGCCTGAACACCTTTTTACAAGCACTGGTCGGGCCTATGACATGGTCTACGGTGCAAAGCCGACGCCTTTTGTACACTGGGCCCGTGAACTGGGGGTTGAAGCAGCCGATGGTCTCGGCATGCTGGTGGGGCAGGCCGCGGAAGCCTTCTATTTATGGCGCGGGGTGAAGCCCCGTGTTGAGCCGGTGTTGGCGCAGTTGCGGCGAACACTAACAGCCTGATTAATGCGGCTGAAGTTATAACAACAAAAATTAAGAGGATGCTGGTTGTGCGCGAGTGGTTGCGTAATCTCTCTATGTGCTTTGCGGTGGGTTGTTTCGGCGGCCTTTGTTATGCCCTGGGTCTGTGGGCTATGGGCAGCTACGGGTTTACCCGCTGGTTGGGGGTAGACTTGGCACCGCACCTCAGTAACGCTTATCTATACCAGCGTATCGTTTGGGGTGGGCTCTGCGGTCTGTTGTTCTTGCTCCCCTGGCGCAATGCTTGGCTATTGCGCGGTGCTTTATTATCACTGCTACCTGCCGCTTTCTTGCTGTTCTACCTCCTGCCCCAGCGTGGCTATGACTATGGCGCTTTTGTGCTGGGAACTATGACTCCGCTAGTGATCGTTCTCGCCTGTGCTATTGGCGGTATTGCCGCATCCGCGCTGCTGCGACTACAGGGTAAGTAAAGTAACTGAGGCCAGTTAGGCACCGCCGCAAGTGACTGCGGCGGCTGCTCCAATCAGGCCTCAAACTCAATTTCGATAAGGCTACAGCTCTGGGTGTGGCCCATAGCTCTCTTGATAGTGGGATATACAGAGGCGGTGGCGACGCTGACGCCCAGCTCGATTCGCTGTTTTTTATCCAGCTGCTCAGAGATCCGCTGGTCCAACAACGGATCAATATTTTTGTAACTGGCCAGCGCGGTGGCAAAGTCAAAAATATCCTTGAGAGGCTCCGGTAAATTACTGCCGCCCTGAATGCAGGCCTTCACCAATTGCGGAGCGACATTGGCTTCCAACGCCATGCGCACATTCAATTGCAGGCAGGCACCGCAGTCCGCCACCTGCATGGCGGCCAGTTTGCTCACCCAAAAAACCTCCAGCGGTAAGAATTCCCGGTGCATCGACAGGGGCTGGAACTGTACAAATTTTTCAAAGCCCTTTGGAGACGAGCGTAAAAACTCTTTTAGATACTCCATGTCGTAGCGATATTTCTTGGAGAAGGCATCCATTTCTTGCAGCTGCTGCTGTTCTGTCATCTCTATGGCTCCTATTGCCGGTGATAGAAAGTCGGACCTCCTCGGTCCCGCAGCCAAGTTTTATCGGTATTGATGTTAGATAAAAATTAATAACCATCGGACTTATCGATAGGTGGGCTGTAATAATTACCGTACAGACGCCGAGCTTCCCGGGCGAACCAAAGGCCGGCTTTGCCTTGAGCTGTTTTTGCCGACCACAACAGGTCGACATCCAGGCTCCAGGCGCTCAGTGCGCTGGTGAGTTTCAGCTCCACCAGTTTTCCACTTTTGAGGAAAGGGCGAGCCAACTCATAGGGCGCGTTGACCCAGCCTATGCCTTTGCAGGCCAGATCCAGGGCCTGTAGCAGGGAGTCGCAGACCCAGACCTGCGACGAGAGCTGCCAGCGTTGTTGGCCCTCCTCCATGGCTGCGATTATTTGCCGGTGGCGCGCGGCCTCACGCAGAGAGCTAGGCTGCTGATGCGCCAGTGGATGGTCCGGTGTGGCCAGGCAGAGAATTTGTTGGCGTCCGAGTGTGTTGAACTCTAGTGCGCCCGGGTAGCTGCCGCCGCTTGTCACAAACGCAAAATCGGCTTCGCCTTTGGCGATACTTTGCACTGCCTGATGATGACTGGAACTGCGCAGTTGCAGCTGGGTGTGGGCAAAACGCTGGCTGAAGCTTGCCAGTACATCGTTGAGGCGATCGGGCATCACCAACTCCTCAAACAGGATACGCAGCACGGGTTCCTCGCCGCGCTGGTAGGAGTCCGCGGCCTGCTGAAAACGCTGCAGCTGCCCCAGCGCTTGGCGGGCAAGCGGCAATAGGGCCATGGCCGCAGCTGTGGGGTGTGGGAATTTTCCGCTACGGTCGAAAAGGGCGAGTCCCAGGTCCAGCTCAAGATTCTGAATACAGGCACTTACCGAGGATTGAGCACGCCCCTGTTCGCGGGCAACAGCGGAGAAAGAGTCCAGCTCGCAGGCGCGTACAAAAGTATGCAATTGATCAGTATTCAGATTGAGCATGAGTGTCGAATCGTCCGGCGATGAGTTATTCAATATCCTGGCGGAGATATTGATCCTTCAGATTCACATAATTTTGCGCAGAGTAGCTAAAAAACGCCTTTTCCTTGTCGGATAACGGGCGGGCTTTGCGGCAGGGGGAGCCCACATAGAGATAACCGCTCTCCAGGGTTTTTCCTGGTGGTACCAACGCGCCGGCTGCTAAAACGACCTCGTCTTCTATAACCGCACCGTCGAGTACTATGGCGCCGATACCGATCAAAATCCGGTTGCCGATGCTACAGCCATGCAGACAGGCCTTGTGGCCAATTGTGACGTCTTCGCCGATTGTCAGCGGCCACCCCTCGGGATTAAACGGCCCAGCATGGGTGATATGTAATACTGCACCGTCTTGGACACTGGTGCGGGGACCTATCTGAATCCGATGCATATCCCCGCGTACCACCGCCATTGGCCATACGGAGCAATCATCACCCAGCGTGACATCGCCAATCACAGCTGACTGTGGGTCAACAAAAACACGATGGCCAAGTTGCGGGGATTTCTCGCTCGCAGAATCGTTGTGGCTGCGCAGTGGGGACATAAAGAAGCTCCTGTACAATGAATCCTCTATCATAGCTGTATCCTATTTCGAGCACAGGGTCCCGTATGTCCAATCCATTGTTGAATATCCCTCTACTGCCACCGTTCACCCAGCTGCAGCCCGAGCAGGTTGAGCCTGCAATTGCAAAACTCATCGGAGACTGCCAAGGGCAGTTACAAAGAGGCTTAGAGAACCCTGGCTGGGAGAGCACCTTGCAGCCACTTGAACAGGTTCAGGATCAACTCAACCGGGCCTTCTCTCCGATCAGTCATCTCAACAGTGTACTGAGTGGTGAATGGCGAGCGCCCTATGAAGCGGCGCTTGCTCAGGTAACTGCCTATTGGACTGAGCAGGGGCAAAACCGCGAATTGTACGAGGTGTATCAACAGCTGGCGGCATCGCCTGATTTTGTGAGCTGGCCGCAGCCGCAAAAGAAATCTGTAGAGTTGGGTTTACGGGATTTCGAATTAAGTGGGGTCGGCCTGGAGGGTGAAGCTCGGGAGCGCTTTGCAGCCAATAGCAAGCGCCTGGCTGAACTTTCCAGCCAGTTCGCCAACAATGTTTTGGATGCTACCAATGCCTGGACCTGGCATACGGAAGATGAGGCAGATTTAATTGGCTTGCCGGAAACCGCTATAGCGGCGGCGAAAAGTTCGGCAAACACAAAAGGCAAAAGTGGTTGGTTGATCACCCTAGAGGGTCCGAGCTATTTGGCGGTAATGACTCATGCGGAGAACCGAGAGTTGCGCCGGTTGGTGCATACCGCATTTGTGAGCCGTGCCTCTGAGGTTGGGCCCAACGCTGGAGAGTTCGACAATTCAGGAGTGATGGAATCTATCTTGGCACTTCGCGCAGAGCAGGCCCAGCTATTGGGAATGGCTAATTACGCCGAGTTGTCTCTGGCCAGTAAAATGGCGCCAGATTGCGAAGGCGTATTGGAGTTTCTCAATGACCTGGCGAAGAGAGCCAAGCCCGCAGCCGAGCGGGAAATGGCTGAACTACGCTTATTTGCCCGCGAAGAGTATAAGTTAGAAGAGCTTCAACCTTGGGATATTGCTTGGGTTGCGGAAAAACTCAAGCAGCAGCGTTATGCCATTAGCCAAGAAGAGCTGCGCCCTTACTTCCCTTATGCCAAGGTTCTGGAAGGTTTATTCGCCGTAGTGGAAAAGCTCTTTGGAGTTGCTGTGCAGGAAGACACTTCTGTGGAAACCTGGCATAAAGATGTACAGTTTTTCTGGCTCTATCGCAATGGTGAACGTATTGCGGGCTTTTATCTGGATGCCTTCGCGCGAGAGAAAAAGCGTGGGGGTGCCTGGATGGATACTGTTGCCACACGTCGCCAAGGTGAAGAGGGCTTGCAGCTGCCCATCGCTTATTTGGTGTGTAACTTTAGCCCCGCAGCGGGAGATATGCCCTCTCTGCTAACACATTACGAAGTCACTACCTTGTTTCACGAGTTTGGCCATGGCCTGCATCACATGCTAACGCAAATTGCTATAGCGGCGGTTTCGGGTATCAATGGTGTGGCCTGGGATGCGGTAGAAATGCCTAGCCAGTTCCTGGAAAATTGGTGTTGGCAACCTGAGGCGATCGCCATGATCTCTTCTAATTACCAAACTGGAGAGCCGTTGCCTGCAGAATTACTAGAAAAAATGCTTGCGGCAAAGAATTTCCAGTCCGCCATGTTCACTGTGCGACAACTGGAGTTTGCAATTTTTGATTTTCGACTTCACGCCAGTGAAGAAGTGATGGATACGCAGAAAATTCAGCAGCTAATGTCAGAGGTACGCACCGAGGTGGCTGTAGTTCCCGTGGCTAAGGAAAATCGCTTCCAGCATGGTTTTAGCCATATTTTTGCCGGTGGCTACGCTGCAGGATATTACAGCTATAAGTGGGCAGAGGTGCTCTCAGCAGACGCCTTTTCACTATTTGAAGAAAAGGGTATTTTTGACAGTGCTACTGGCGAGAGTTTTTTGCATTCTATCCTCGAACAGGGTGGCAGCCGGGATGCTTTAGACCTGTTTGTAGAATTCCGAGGTAGAAAACCCGATGTTGATGCACTATTGCGTCACTCAGGTATTGAGCAGCTTGAATTAAATATCAGCCCGGCCTGAAAAGGCCGTTAAGTCATGCATGTTGAGCAGTAACTATGGTCGATCAGGAAAATTCCGGTGGGCATTCCAAAAAGTCCAAAAAACGATTTATTGCTGGCGCTGTTTGCCCACGCTGTAGCGAGATAGATCGTATAGTCAATTACCAGGAGGATGGAAAAAATTTTCGTGAGTGTGTTTCCTGCGGATTTAAAGATGAAATACGCCTGCAGTCCGCGTCTTCTGAGCTATTAACCCGGGTTAGTACTGGGCAGAGAAAAGAGGCGAGTGAAGAACCGATAAAATTTATTCAACCTACCAAAAAAAATAAGTAGTGAAAAAGGCAATTGTAGTTATAGCCGTGCTTGCCATTGCAATTATTGCTGGCTTGTACGGCCTAAATCATTATCGAAAAATTCAGAAACAGCAACTGGAGCAGACCTCACATCTATTGGCCAGTTGCGTCAACCAAGGACTTCTCAGCCTATTTCGTTTACAGGCAAATGATTGGCACAAGAATCCAGGCTTTGTTCTGCAACAGCAGCGATCACTTAATGAGAGTGTCGAAGGGCTACCGGAAAAGATTTTAGAGGGAAAATCCTTTAAGAAATGGGAGTATGCTGTCGATATCTGTAATAAATTAACAAGAAATAGCAATTTACAACATATTACTATTTTCAGACCGCTAGCCGACCTCGCTTCATTTGAAATGTCAGATGCTGCTACGTTTAAAAGTAGAAAGTCACTGAGAAAACGTAAGAAAACTATTGGTGCACTGAGAGAGTCAGCACAGGCAGCGGATAGATACCTGAAAGATTTACGCAGTGATATAAGTACTCAGATGAAAGTTTATAGATTTTCTGATGAAGAAAAAGCATTTATTCAAAAACAAATAAACACAGAAATTCTGGACTATTATCAGAAAGGGGATTTTTCACTTAATAATGCCAATGTATATCTTGAAAGATTATCAACCTTTTATAAGTTGATGGCCGAAAATCCGAAAGCTTACACTGTGCGTAGTGGCAGTCTTTATTTTTATGATCGCTCTCTAAGAAGCAAAATTGATATTTTGAATCGAGCAATTTTACAAGGAGAAAGCGAGTTCTTTTCCAACTACACTCAGATTTTGGTCAGTAAGCAGATAAGAGCTTTGGGGTTTTAAAAAATTGTGAGCGGGTATTAATACATTATTGTTCCCGCTCAATATTTGTCATCCTGAGATTATTGTTTTTATTTCCTGAAACCATGAGTTTCATAGATCAACAAAACTCCGGAAAAATTTTTAGACATTGATTTCTAATGGTTTTCAATCTAATCAATTTTTGTACATCATCTCCGATATAAATTCAGTATCATACTACTCTATTCTGTATTCAGCTGAATAATTCAGCTTATTACAAGCCAGAAACCCTCTAAAACTTAATTTATAAAAGTATTAAATTATTTCTTAATCCATGTGTCGGTTACAGTGTAGTATCGAAAGTAAGCAACAAGGCCTAAAGATCGTGCGCCAATCCACAAAAAAAGACTAAACCATATACCATGGTTTCCCCAATCTCGAGTTAACCACCAGCTTGGGAAAAAAATTAGAATAGTAGCTATAAACATAGTATTGCGCATTTGTCGGCTTTTTCCGGCGCCAATAAAAACACCATCAAGTTGGTAACTCCATACGGCTAATAGCGGCAGAGCGCAAAGCCACCAATAAACGTTATTTACTTGCTGGATCACACTAGAGAGATCTGTAAACAACTTTATTATTATTGGCTGACAAAATAGGAACAATAGAGTAATAAAGAGTGCACTTCCTAAAGCCCAAATGCCTGCGGCATTAACCATTTCCTGAAATAGTTTTTTTGATTTTTTTCCTATTGATTCACCTACTAATGCCTCAGTTGCATGGGCAAAGCCATCCAGCGCGTAAGAAGTCATCATTAATAGTTGTAATAATATTGCATTGGCTGCAAGGGTGGAGTCTCCTTGGGCGGCCCCTTGAGCAGTAAAGAATGTAAATGTTAATAACAGCAGGCAGGTGCGAATAAATAAATCTGTATTGATTTGTAGTAACTCAAACCAAGGCTTCCACTCTATCCATGGTTGAAATTGAGGGGTTTGAAGACACTTTTTTAATGCTATCCAAATTTTAGGATTAACACGCTTAAGTAAAAACAATCCCATCAGCAAGGCGAAAGTGTCGGCACAAACTGTGGCTATCGCAGCGCCTTTTGCCCCTAAACCAAGACCGAGAATAAAAAGAAAATCCAAAAGGATATTGAGTATATTTGCTGCTAGCAAAATATATAGTGGAGCCCGGCTATCCTGTCGGCCTATAAAGAAACCCAGTATGGCAAAGTTAACTAGTGCAAGAGGAGCACTTATCAGACGAATCTGTAAATAAGCCACTGCATGCGGGCTGGCTGCACTACTGGCATTCATCCAACCAACAATATTGTCTAGCAAAGGATAGGTAATAATCTGAAGTAGTATCCCTAATGCCATTGCCAATAGTATTGCTCTTAGCAACCATTCAACACCACCATCCTGACTGCGTGCAACGACACCAGTGGTGCCCATGCGAAGAAAACCGAAGGCCCAAAGCAGCATTGTCATAACACTTGCGCCAATGGCTACTCCAGAGAGGTAAACGGCCGAAGAAAGGTGACCGAGAATTGCGGTATCTACTGCCCCAAGTAAAGGAACTGAAATATTACTAAGAATCATAGGCCAGGCAAGATTCCAAACCCGACTCATGCTTCTTGAATCAATTGTTAGGTACTTCATAGGGGCTACTTATGATTAATAACTGTAAGAAAAAAAACGTATCAGTTTGGAGTTTTGTCTGATGTATTTTAAGAGGGATTAGTATCGTTTTGGCGCATAAATCATCTGTTACTAAGCTGTCGATTATACCTTATTGTTCAATTTGATGATTGTTGAAGGCAGGATTGGACAGAAGGGAGCAATAAAGGAGAGCAATTTTATACAAGCAATAAAGTGGTACTGAAGTGGAGAGTCTGTGTGAATGCACAACGCAAATAATCTTTTTAATACAAATTAATCGTCCCGGGACAACAGAACTTGAGCTTATTGCAAAATAGGAGTTATATCATCAAATAATGATTAAATTTATTTGAAATTTCCTATGCAGGAAGCTGGTTTGAGCATAATTTATCGCTATAAGGCCTGATTGACTTTTCATTGACAATATGTTCCTGTTGTACCTGCAGTAGTTGCGACAAATAAAGAAACACAGGTTGTTGGTTGTACCTTCCGGGCGACGACATCTGAAGTAAAAATTTTTTTACTAAAATAACAAGTTGCACTGACGGCAGTAATGCGGGGATGTCACCTCGTCCAGTGTATGTAGTCTTGTGTTACTACAGTATGTCCAAAATTATTGAGTGGATTTAACCCTGTAACAGTACATAGACAGGGCTATTTCAGCTATCCGTGAAGGCCGGCGGCCAAAAATAAAATTCGGGTTTTCGAAGGAAACCCGCAACCACGGAGATCTGTAGGCGATGTTGAGAGGCTTTGATCGGCTGTTCGCCTTGCTGGCCGCTTCGCTATCTGTCCAATCCGTAATGGCGGAAGAGCAGGCTGTTGAGCGCTGGGGGGTCAATATGCCCAAAGGGGTGACAGAAGTTGCCCAAACGACCTATGAATTACACATGCTGATTTTCTGGATTTGTGTAGCCATTGGTGCTCTTGTATTTGGTGTCATGTTTTACAGTATGTGGCGTCATCGTAAGAGTAAGGGGTACAAGGCTGCACAGTTTCATGAAAGTACAGCTGTGGAGCTGGTGTGGACAATAATTCCCACTGTCATTTTGATTCTCATGGCTATTCCTGCGACCAAAACCCTCTATGAGATCTATGATACCGATAAAGCGGATCTTGATATCATGATTACGGGGTATCAGTGGAAGTGGAAATACGACTACATTGGTTCGGATGTTACTTTTTTCTCAAATCTCTCAACCCCACGCAGCCAAATTAATAACGAACAGCCAAAAAGCCCAAACTATCTATTGGAAGTTGATGAACCCTTGGTTGTTCCTATTAAGAAAAAAATTCGATTCTTAATTACTGCCAATGATGTGATTCATGCTTGGTGGGTACCTGACCTAGCTGTAAAAAAAGATGCTATTCCAGGTTTCATTAATGAATCCTGGACACGTATTGAAGAGCCTGGAATTTATCGTGGGCAATGTGCAGAACTCTGTGGCAAAGATCATGGATTTATGCCGATCGTGGTAAAAGCTGTTCCCCAAGAAGAGTACAACGCTTGGCTGGATGGGCGAGTAGCCTCTGCAGTAAAAATGCGCGAGCTTACGGGAAAAACTTTTACTTTTGATGAGCTTTTTGCACAAGGGGAAAAAGTCTACAACAGCATGTGTGCAGCCTGTCATCAGCCAAATGGAAAAGGGGTTCCCGGCGTATTTCCAGCGATTGCCGGATCAAAAATTGCGACAGGTCCCCTGAATACCCATCTCGATATAGTCATTGATGGATCACAGGTAAACCCTGCCATGCAAGCATTTGGAGAACAGTTATCTGAGGTGGATATAGCCGCAGTGATAACCTATCAACGCAATGCCTTTGGTAATGAAATGGGCGATACGGTTCAGCCCGTTGATATCCTTAATTTTAAGAATAAGCAGTAAGCGCTGGGGGATTTTAACATGGCACACGGACCTCAATCTGGCTTGAAACGCTGGCTATACACCACAAACCACAAAGATATTGGTACTTTGTATCTTTGGTTCAGCTTTGCAATGTTTTTCCTGGGTGGCTGTATGGCGCTCATTATACGTGCTGAGCTTTTCGAGCCTGGACTACAAATCGTACAGCCAGAATTTTTTAATCAAATGACGACCATGCATGGATTAATCATGGTCTTTGGGGCGGTAATGCCGGCATTTGTCGGGCTAGCAAACTGGATGGTACCGATGATGATCGGCGCTCCGGATATGGCATTACCACGGATGAATAATTGGAGCTTTTGGATTTTACCTTTCGGTTTTGCAATGTTGGCATCGACCTTATTTATGGAAGGGGGAGCACCTAACTTTGGTTGGACATTCTATGCCCCCTTGTCGACAGAATATGCACCACCGAGCGTCACGTTTTTTATATTTTCCATTCATATTCTGGGTGCATCTTCCATTATGGGAGCCATTAATATCATAGCGACCATTCTGAATATGCGTGCTCCAGGCATGACTTTAATGAAAATGCCGCTTTTCGTCTGGACCTGGTTGATCACTGCTTATCTTCTAATCGCAGTGATGCCAGTACTAGCTGGTGTAGTGACGATGATGCTGATGGATATCCACTTTGGTACCAGTTTCTTCAGTGCTGCAGGTGGTGGTGACCCAGTTCTATTCCAGCATGTTTTCTGGTTCTTTGGGCACCCAGAGGTATACATCATGATCTTGCCTGCCTTCGGTATTATTTCGGCGATCATTCCCACTTTTACGCGTAAACCACTATTTGGATATAGTTCCATGGTTTATGCCACAGCTGCAATTGCATTCCTCAGCATGATTGTGTGGGCTCACCATATGTTTACAGTGGGTATGCCTATAGCCGGCGAGCTGTTCTTTATGTATGCCACTATGCTGATTTCAGTACCCACGGGTGTGAAAATTTTTAATTGGGTTTCTACCATGTTTAGAGGCTCCATGACATTTGAAACTCCCATGTTGTTCGCTATAGCTTTTATTATTCTGTTTGCCATTGGCGGATTCTCAGGATTGATGTTGGCCATTGCTCCAGCAGATTTCCAGTATCATGATACCTACTTTGTAGTTGCCCATTTCCATTACGTACTGGTTCCTGGGGCTATTTTTTCCATTACGGCAGGGGTTTATTACTGGTTGCCTAAGTGGACAGGGAATATGTACAACGAAACTATGGGGAAAGTGCATTTCTGGTTAGCTTTCATCGGATTGAATTTAACCTTTTTCCCGATGCATTTTGTCGGTCTGGCGGGTATGCCCAGAAGAATTCCAGACTACGCACTACAATTCGCTGACTTTAATCAGATGGCCAGTATGGGGGCATTTCTTTTCGGTGCGGCTCAGGTGGTATTCCTCTTTAATGTGGTACGTACAGTCATGGGTGGCAAAAAAGCCACTGATAAAGTATGGGATAACCCGGAGGGGTTGGAATGGACGGTGCCATCACCGGCTCCCTATCACACCTTTAGTACCCCTCCGGTTATTCGTTAATTTCTGGTTCTTGTGCCGATGAAATTTAGCGAAAATACTAAAGTTTCTGCGAAATTGCTGGCGCTTGCCGCCAGCATGCTGGTGTTCGCCATATTCGTGATGCCACCACTTTATGATGCTTTCTGCGAGATTACTGGTTTGAATGGTAAAACTGGCGGGCGTTACGAAGCGGTCCCTGCTGCTATCGATACCAGCAGGTCTATCACCGTCCAGTTTATTGCAAGCAATAACGACAATATGCCTTGGAAGTTTTCTCCCAGTGTAATGTCGGTGGAAGTCCATCCAGGTGAGGTTATGGATACCGTTTTTATCGCTTTCAATCCTACTGGAAGGGATATGATCGGTCAGGCCATTCCCAGCTTGGTTCCTTTTAAAGCCGCGGAATACTTTCACAAAACTGAATGTTTTTGCTTCAATCAGCAAATTTTAAAAGCGGGTGAAAAGGCAGAGTTGCCATTGCGATTTATCGTTGATCCCGAGATTCCTAACAGTGTAAATACTATAACCCTTTCCTACACGCTGTTCGATGTTACGGAAAGAATTTCTAAAAATATCGAAAAAAATAACGAGCCCGAGCGAGAGGGATAAAATTCATGGCTAGTGAAAGCAGTTATTATGTTCCAGAACAATCCAAGCTGCCGATATTTGCCACTATAGGTTTGTTTTTAATTGCCTTTGGTGCTGCGAATTGGATCAACGGTGGTAGCTCCTATATTTTCTTTACCGGTGCGCTGGCTTTGGCAGCAGTCTTATGGTTCTGGTTTGCAGCGGTAATCAGAGAAAATATGGCTGGTCTGAACAGTGAACAGTTAAAGAGATCTTATGTCTGGGGAATGGGATGGTTTATTTTCTCTGAGGTTATGTTTTTTGCTGCATTTTTTGGGGCCCTATACTACATAAGAAATTTCTCTGTTCCTTGGTTAGCTGGGGAAGGCGATAATGGAATATCCAACATGTTGTGGGAGGGGTTTGAGAATACTTGGCCTCTCTATGTGACTCCGGATGCAGCAGCTCATGGCGATACAGCACAATTTATAGGACCTAAAGATGTTATTGATCCATGGCATTTACCTCTTTGGAATACAATAATTCTTTTATCTTCCAGCGTTACCGTACATTTCGCTCATGTGTTTCTTAAAAAAGGTGAGCGTGGAAAATTTAATCTGTGGCTGGGAGGAACTGTTCTTCTAGGTTTCATATTTTTATATCTTCAGGCGCAAGAATACTATGAAGCCTATCAACATCTTGGACTCACTTTAGAGTCAGGCATTTATGGCACAACTTTTTTCATGTTGACGGGCTTCCATGGAGCTCATGTAACTCTGGGAACGATAATGCTGCTTATAATGTTGCTACGTTCTGTAATCGCACATCATTTCAAACCCAATGATCATTTTGGCTTTGAAGCAGCAAGCTGGTACTGGCATTTTGTAGATGTTGTCTGGGTTGGCTTATTTATTTTTGTATATGTGCTAGGTGCATAATTTATAAGTACATAGGATTCGCCTCAGGTTGAATTAACTTGAGGCGATATAAACTAATATTTATCTGTCCAGGGAGCAGTATTAGCCAAAATGCCGCTTTCGAAGCCATACCAGATGGCTAATAAAAGAAGTGCGGCAAGAGAAATCCGTATACCTAAAGCATAAAGAGTACGTTTAGACTGGGGAGCACCCATATCTCGCAGTAGAAAAAATAAAGCACTGGATAGGCTCACCAGTATCGCGAGAAAAAGAACGACTATAACGATTTTGAGCCACATATAATTATTTTCCATTATTTTATGTAGTAGCACATGACAGTAGAGATACCATCAGTTTCTTCAGATAATACCAGTGTATCATTGATTCGTAACTGGTCGATCACCCTGTTTTCTTTTGGGTTTATTCCAGTTTTTGTGTTGTTGGGATTTTGGCAGCTCGGTAGAGCTGATGATAAGAGAATCATAGATTTAGAAATCAATTCAAGATTGTCATCCCAACCAGAAAATCTACATTTAGTTACGAATTTAAAAAAATTCCTGCCTGTAAAATTAGATGGAAATTATTCTGATGAATATTTCTTATTGGATAATCGAACTCGCACTGGAAAGGTAGGGTATGAGGTTCTTCAAGTCTTTATATCTGGTGAACAGAGATGGCTAATAAATCGAGGCTGGATTCCATTTTCAGCTAGTCGGGATGTAATGCCTGAAGTTAACTACCCTAAAGATAAGATAAAAATCAATGGGTTTTTATACCCGGTTGAAAACTTAAAATCTAAAGAGACTAAAGAAAAAATAATAAATCGAAGAATACAGATTGTTAATAAAGAAATTGTTCAGAATATGACGCTCAGTAATAACAACTGGATTGTTAGGTTAAGTGCTGACTCAGAATCAGCACTCATAACGGATTGGCAATTAGTAAATAGCAGCGTGGATCGACATATCGCTTATGCGATTCAATGGTTTGCTATGGCTGCAGCTTTATTTTTTCTTTGGCTTTTTACTGCTACCAATTTTATAAAAGTAAATAAAATAAATAATTAGGGGTATGATAATGGAAGGAAGAGAAGGGTCCTCCACTCTGCAAGAAAATGGAGAAAAAAAAGCAAATTCTTCTTCAAAAAAAATACAGATATTTTCTATTGCAGCATCGGTATTTCTACCGATTGTTGCGGCTTATATAGTGTTTTATACGGGAGTAGGAATACCTGATGGAACAACTAATCAAGGTGAGTTACTTCAACCACCGATTAATTTTAATGATTTAAAAATATCTTCACTTGAAGAGGAGACACAGTTAATTGGGGGGGAACACCAAAAGTGGAGATATCTCATTATAAGTCCTTCAGACTGTGGTGAGGACTGTGAAAAACTATTATATACCAGTCGCCAAGTGCATATCCGATTGGGTGAGAAAGCCAGCCGAGTTGAGAGGCTTCTTGCAACTCATCATTCCATGACTGAAGAAAAAAAAGAAAAACTACAGTTAGAACATCCTCGTCTAAAGATTTTCAGATTGAATGACAATAGCGTAAATACGCTACATGAACTGACCGACCATAAAAAAATTGATGCTGTTAAAGCAATATTAATAGATCAGGAAGGATTCGCAATGATGATCTATGACAACCAACATAGTGGTAATCAACTATTGAAAGATATCAAACGCCTGTTGAAGTACTCCTATGAAAAATAATGGAGAGTGACATGGAATCGTCAGAAAAAAAGAAAATAAAGCAACCTATAAAAGAGCAATTTGGTTGGCGTTTGAAGTTAACATTGGCTGGATGTGTCTTAGCCATAATTGTTGTTACTTTAGGAGCATTTACTAGGCTTGTTGATGCTGGGTTGGGCTGCCCCGATTGGCCTGGTTGTTACGGCCATCTTACTTGGCCAGATAAAAATCATGAAATTCAAGCGGCTAACTATGCATTTCCAGATACGCCTGTAGATACTAGCAAAACTTGGCCTGAAATGGTGCATAGATACTTTGCAGGCATCCTGCTTTTATTAGTCGCTTCACTTGTTTACATATCCTGGCGTAATCCTAAACAACGCACTTTTAAACAGATACATTTTTTGATGGCCCTGATTACTTTGCAAGCGGCTTTCGGTATGTGGACTGTCACCTTGAAGTTATGGCCTCAGGTTGTCACTGCGCACTTACTAGGAGGAATGGCAACATTATCTATGCTGTGGTTACTCGTAGAAAGAATGAGATATGACAAATTATCAGGTCAATTTAAAAATTACCGTAAACTTCATAATTTATTACCACTTGTCGTTTTGACTGCTATAGCAGTAGTTGTTCAGATAGCCTTGGGAGGCTGGACGAGTTCAAATTATGCTGCACTTGCCTGTCCAGACTTCCCCACGTGTCATGGAGAGTGGCTTCCTAAAGCTGATTTTAAGGAAGGGTTTAATATCCTCCAACAAATTGGGCCAAATTATTTAGGTGGTGCTTTGGAAAGTGATGCACGTACGGCTATTCACTTTATTCATCGTATCGGCGCTTTAATCGTGACCGGACTAGTCCTTAGCCTTTCATTTTTTTCCTGGAAAGCTGGTGAGTATCGTTGGGCCCTTATATTGATTGCTTTGATAGGGATGCAGGTAAGTTTGGGTGTCGCAAATGTAATTATGTTTTTACCACTATCAATTGCTGTTGCTCATAATGCCGGTGCCGCATTTCTATTATTAGGTATTTTAACTTTCTGTTATCGTATTTACTCAGCTGGCTCTATTGAAGTACGAGAAAATAATTCTAAAAAAAATAGAATTATAAAAGATTCAGAATTGGCTGCCGAGTTGTAATGATCTATGTCTTATCAAGGAAGAATTAGAGAAGAAGAATATTATGGCTATACAAACTGCTAAATTGAGCTTCACTAACTGGCGTGATTATTATGAACTGACTAAACCCAGAGTAGTCATGCTGATGATTCTTACATCTCTGATTGGTATGTTGTTAGCTGTTCCAGGAATGGTTCCGTTAGAAATTTTAATATTGGGTAATTTAGGTATTGCCCTTTGTGCTGGTAGCGCTGCAGCGATTAATCATCTGGTTGATCGTTACATTGATACAAAAATGGCGCGTACTAGCAATCGCCCAGTCGCAAGAGGAAGAGTTGAGCCACGCAAGGCCATACTATTTTCTCTGTTGCTGGGTATTCTTGGTATGGCAGTGTTAATGGTATTTGTGAATGTATTAACCGCTTGGTTAACACTGATATCTCTGATTGGTTACGCTGTTATTTACACTATGTTTTTAAAGCATGCCACACCTCAGAATATTGTCATTGGCGGACTCGCTGGTGCAGCACCGCCACTACTCGGCTGGACAGCGGTAACTAATGAAATTCATCCACATGCCCTGTTACTGGTACTGATCATATTTGCCTGGACACCTCCGCACTTTTGGGCACTAGCAGTGCATAGGAAAGAGGATTACGCCAGAGCAAAAGTTCCTATGCTACCAGTTACTCACGGTGTGCCATACACAAATCTGCATATTTTACTTTATACATTTATTTTATTTGCAGTTAGCTTACTTCCTTTTGCAACTGCAATGTTAGGTTGGTTATACCTTCTTGGGGCGGTGGTGCTAGGTCTTGGGTTTATATATTGGAGTTTGGTAATGCTACGGGGTCGAGACCCCAATGCGGGAATTGAAACCTTTAAGTACTCTATTATTTATCTGATGGCTTTATTTTGCATTATGTTGTTGGATCACTATTTAATATCGGTGTAAAAAATGACTAATCTTCATAAGATGGCTGAGCCTAAATTCATACAACGCCAAAAGCGTGGTGTTCGTATAACGATTACCGTTTTACTGATGTTTATTGTGGCAGTTTTGGTTGGCTTTGTTCATAAGTTAAGTCAGCCAAGGATATTAAGTGATTCTGAGCTTCGCATAAATGGTGCCGTGAAATTACAGCGAGCAAGAATTTTAGATAATTTTCAGTTAATCGCCGATACAGGCAGTGCATTTGAAACAAAAAATATGAAAGGCCAATGGACTTTCATATTCTTTGGATTTACCCATTGTCCCGATGTTTGTCCTACAACTCTGTCGAGTCTCAATAGTTTCTATAAACTCCTTGATGAAGATATTCGTGCAGATACCGATGTTATTTTAGTTTCGGTTGATCCTGCCAGAGATAAACCACTGATCTTACATGATTATGTTCGATATTTTAATAATGATTTTCTCGGTGTTACTGGCAATTTCATAGAAATAAAGCGTTTTGCTAGTCAACTTAATGTTCCTTTTAATAAAGTTATTCTAGATAATAATGATTATACGATGGATCATGGTTCTCAAGTTGTATTAATAAATCCCCTTGGACATTACCATGCTTTCTTTAGAGCCCCACTGGATCCGGCAAAAATGAAATTAACCTATCGTTCAATTCGTGCCACTTTTAATGGTTAATTTACATATTGGAGTATTCTCATAAATTACTCTTTGACCTGTGTATACTTAGATGTAAGGAAGTAAAGTGCAGTTGAAAAGCCTTGACAAGGTTCACTCAACGGATGTTTCTAAAGTCCCTTGGGGTGCACCACTTATATTATCCTTATGTATTATTCCTTTTGGCTGGGCTGGCTTTCTTGCACCTCTTACCTGGATCGCTTTAACCACACTTGAAATATGCCGAGGATGGAGGCGTGCGGCTTTATATTTTGTTTGTATTGCGCTTATGCTGTTGGCCGGCTTTAATATCATTCCTGGTAGTGAGCGAATTCACATTTTTACTCCCTACTCAGATAGTGCAGGGAATTTGATATATGTAAGCTTCAATAGTGGTAAAGCATTAGTTGCTATTGGCTTGCTCGCTTTTATGCTTCGTCAAAAACAAACCGTACGATCTATCGATTTATTTTTTTTAATAATTACTATTGCTATTCCAATCGCTATTGGTTTGGTTTTGTATGGCCCTTCGGTAAAAATATCTAATACAATATTAATAGCAGCAGTTATCAATCTTTTAGTCGTATGTATTAGTGAGGAAGGCTTTTTTCGCTGGGTGTTACAAAGAGGATTAGAAGAATCCCTTGCTGAGTGGCGATGGCTTTCTGTTCCAATAGTCACAGTTATTTTTACCATGCTTCATGTTGGGTGGTCTGCAGATACTTCAGCAATTATTCTACTTGGTTTAGCCTCTTTTTGTTATGCAATTCTCTGGTATTTACGTAGAAATTTTTGGCTTTGTGTGATGGCTCACTGGGCGGTCAATGTATTTCATATGTTATTACTCCCTTATCCTCTTCCTACTTAAAACTGAAAAGTGATAATAATCTAACCAAGATATACGTTGAAGCGTACTGATAATGTTCAAGTTTTTACCGCAGATCTTATTCACGTTTACTATTTAATTGGGAGATTCTTATGAAAAAATGCTTGGCTTTTATTTTGATATTCTTGTCGGCTTGTGATGAGTGGAATGTTGAAAATCACCATGCACTTGCGAAAAAACTTGTACTGGAAAATATGTTAGTGGATGGTCATATAGATGTTCCATATAGGTTGTCGAAAGAAAATGTTGATGTTGGTTCCAGCGTAGAAGGTGGAGACTTTGATTATCATAGGGCCATTAAAGGTGGTTTAAACGCTCCTTTTATGTCGATCTACATACCTGCCGAAAAGGAAATTGATGGAACTGCTAAAGATTATGCAGACCAGCTGATTACTAATGTCGAGACATTGGTAGAAATGCATCTCGAAAAATTTGCTATTCCTAAATCTTTAAAAGAATTAAAAGCTCAAGTTGAGCAGGGTAAAATTTCACTGCCTCTGGGCATGGAAAATGGTGCAGGTGTTGACGGAAGCTTAGATAATTTAAGGCATTTTTATAACCGCGGGGTTCGCTATATTACCCTAACCCACTCTAAGAGTAATCATATCTCGGATTCTTCCTATGATGAGTCAAGGCCGTGGAAAGGATTAAGTGAGTTTGGTAAGGATCTAGTGAGAGGGATGAATGCGCTAGGTATTATGATTGATGTGTCCCATATTTCTGATGAGGCCTTTTGGCAGGTAATGGAAATTTCATCAGTTCCTGTAATCGCCTCACATTCCTCAGCGAGACATTTCACCCCAGGTTTTGAGCGCAATATGAGTGATGCAATGTTAACTGCGCTTGCAAAACAGGGAGGGTTGATTATGGTCAATTTTGGCTCAACGTTTATTAGTGCTAAATCTAGAGATTCCTATAACTCAATTAGTAGGCTGACTGAAAAATATATTAAAGAAAATAACTTAGATATACATAGTCCGGAAGTTGAAAAATATACAGAAACGTTACATCAGGATATGTTTGTCTATGCCGATTTAAGTGATGTACTTGATCACTTTGATCATATTCGCGATTTAGTTGGTGTTGACCATATTGGAATAGGTTCAGATTTTGATGGTGTTGGTGACAGTTTACCTGTTGGGCTGAAAGACGTTTCAGAATATCCAAACCTTGTCTTTGGTTTACTTGAACGAGGTTATAGTGAAGAAGACATCAAAAAGATCCTCGGGGGTAATCTACTGAGAGTCTGGCAAAGTAATGAAGAGTATGCGACTTCACAAAGGCACTGATTTAGACATTGCCCTCAAGTTGGTGAGCTATGCTTTTAGCAATTTTATAAATTTTACTGTCGAACCTGAACACAGGTCTTTTGAAGAGATTAATTTGTATGTTTCATCGACTGAGGAAAGCGCGGCTTTTTCTTGGTTGGTTTGGTCTTTTAATTGCTATGCCATTTTTTCTTTGGGGATTGGCAGGTGTGCTAAATATTGTTCCATCAATGATTCAATATTTTGGGATCCAAGGGATAGGTATTCCCGCGATGATTACAATATCAGGATTGTTATTAGCTGCGGTAGGGTTTTGGGACTATGATTAAATTTGGCGGTTAAATCAATGTTGAAGGCATCTGATTTCTTTATTTTATTAGCTGTTCTGATCTCATTTTTTTTATCTGGGTACTTATGGTTTAACGGCTATAAGGAACAGGGTATTTTTACTGCCTTATGGGTGCCCAGTATTTTAAGTTTTGGCATCTACTTTAAAGTATCAGCTCTTCTGGCAAGAAGATAAAGGCTATGTCTGATACATTAATTTTGATAATAGGAATTGGCGTATCTATCTGTATCTTAATGGGGATAGGGCTGACTATCTATGAATTCCATAAGGCGGGTTATGAGCCAGTTGGAGATCGATCGAAGAAGAATAAGTCTATTAAATAATTTCAAAAAATCTATAAGATAAAAAGGGAAGCTAATGGCTTCCCTTTTTGTTTGCGAAAGCCCTTTGATTAGAAGCTATAAGTCATTTTTCCGTAGATAAAGCGTCCGCGAGGGTCGTGCTGAGATTGTACATAGCCATAAAGATCGCCATCTTGATTACCAATAGCGAAAGGCGGCTCTTCGTCGAAGACATTGTCGGCGCCGAGACTTAAAACCATATTTTCAAAGCCGGTATATCGAGCCTGTATACCTAAAGTGAGGAATGAATCCACTGTGCGATAAGCATTATCACCATAATCAAGGTTTCCATAGATATTTGGGGTATCCTCAAATTCACCGATATAGCTGAGCAAGGCACTTATACCGAAGGTATCAAAGTTCCAATCAGCTGTGGCATTCCAACGGTGCTGTGGGTACTCGTATTTCCCTGCTAAATCATGGGTCATAAGTGCATCACCGTTTAAGTTGAGCTCCACACGCTCAAACTCAGTTAAATAGGAGTAGTCCAAACGTAGGTTTAACTCTCCACCGGCTAGTTCCAACCCACTGTATACAGCGCTAAGGTCGACTCCAGATACGTCTTGTTCGCCAATATTGGTATAGCTACTAAGCAGGGATTGCAGCTGTCCTAAAGATTGGCCTGCAAGTGGTTCATTGCGTCGGCAGACGGTACTGTCTTGATCGTTACAATGAAGACTATAGATGCCGGTATATGGAATGTCATCGATCTTTCCTTCCTGGGTGATATTCCAGTAGTCCAGGGAAAGACGCAGGTTCTCAATAGGCTCGTAAACGGCACCTATGTTGAAGGACTCAGACTCCTCTGCCTCTAAATCCGGGTTTTGAGAGTAAATAATTGTGTAATCGAGCTTAGTGCAATCTTTAATATCTATGCCATTGGCTTCACAGCCATAATAGTCTGTCAAAAATTTTGATTCTTGTGAGTCACCAAGACCTATCTGCGCAAGAGATGGCGCACGAAAACCGGTGCCCCAGGAGGCGCGTAAGGATAGTTGCTCAGTGGCAGTCCACAACAGCTTGGCCATGGGATTAGTGGTGCTGCCAAAGTCGCTGTAATCGTCGTAGCGGGCCGCCAATGTGAGGTCGAATTTAGCGGGAAGAGGGATGGCTACTTCGACATAAGCCGAAGAGATATCACGGCTGGCGCTGGCTGATACAGACTCAGTACCAAAAATGAGGCCACGCTGGAATTGATCGTCGGGAATATCGGAGGCTTTTTCCTCACGGTATTCCAAGCCAGCAGCCATAGCAATGGTGCCATTGGAGGTATCAAATAAATCACCATTGATTGAGAAATTGTAGCTTGTTAGATCAGACTTACCCTGGCGGACCAGATTGGTGGTGATGGCATCAATTACAGAGTCCGGATTTTGTACGCCGCCAAAGGGATTGTAATTCCCGGCATTAATCTGTTCTTGCAATAGGTCGGTGCGTACCCAACCTTGGGATTTATTCCCGGTTTGTTCTGATTCGCTCCGTGAGCGTTGAATGGATGTCTCCCAATCCCAATCGGCGATAGAACCTCGTAGGCCGAAAACGCCACGCAAGTTGTCGGTTTCTATATCCCATTGGCGTGCCCCAGCATCTACAGTGCGGTAAAAGGCGATATCGACATCTTCGCCAAAGGGGTTATTGGGGTGGTCGGCCAGTACATAAAGCCCTGCATCAGCATCTAGGGGGGTTGGGGCACCCTGGGCTACAGAAGTATTATGTTGCACAGCGATTTCACTGAAAAACTCTATGTCCTCATTTAACTGCTTATGACCAAGCATAATTAACCCGGTACGTTCCGCTTCGGGAGTAAGTAGTGTCCAAGGGCCGTAATCGTAAACACATACATTGCCATTATCGGTTACTTTTATGCGATCCTCTGGACAGTTAGGATCTTCAATTGTTTTAGTGGCCCCTGGCAGGATGAAACTTCCCGGATAACCACGACCTGAACGAAGGTCCAGGCCGCCATTACCGGACTGGTTGGCCGTACCCAAGCCGCTACGTTCGGTGCTTGCTAGGCGGCTATTTTTATGATGATCAAAAATAACGGTGAAATTGGAGTTTTCCCCATTGATGCCCCAAACAGCCGAGAAAGACTGCTCGTCATAGCCATCTGCACTGCCGTAGTCCATAGAAACTTCAGTACCTTCGAAATCTTTGCGTAGCACTAGATTGACTACACCGGCTACCGCATCAGAGCCGTAAATGGCGGAGGCACCATCCTTCAAGACTTCCACACGCTCAACAGCGGCCAACGGAACACTGTTGATATCGACGAAGTTGGTGGTTATCCCTTCGGCAAAGGCACTGATAGCGACACGGCGGCCATTAACTAGCACCAGAGTTGCATCAGCTCCCATACCGCGCAAACTCACCGCAGCAGCACCGTTAGCGGTGGAATCCTGGTTGTTGCCGCGGGTGGAGAATGTGCCATTACCCGCAGCGGGGTTTTTCTCAAACAGCTGCTGTAGGTTGGTATAACCGGATTTCTCGATGCTTTCGCGGTCCATTACCTGGATCGGGGTAGCATTTTCAAATTCAGAGTTGCGGCTGATTCGGGAGCCGACAACGGTGACCTCTTCAATAGCACCTTCCTCGGCGGCGAAGAGAGCCTGCGGGGTTGTTGAAGCGGCCGCGGCCAAAATGGCAGAGGCCAACACATTGCGACGGAGAGTGAATTTTTCCATGTTTATTGCTCAACTTTTTTATTGTCATAGTCCATGACTGGCCCAAATTGGCTGGTCGTCGAGCAACACTAGCAATGGCGGAAAACTGAAACAATTAGCTCAGAGCTGGGCAAAGACCCTGTGGATAAATGGGTGAAGTAAGTCGCTTTTTTTGGATGAAATAAACGCCAAAACTACTAAAGGCAGTGTATTAGAAGCTGTGGCAGCGCTTAAAGACTGTCAAAAGGAACGCTAGTAATTTTGAAGTGGACGTAGTTGGCTACAGAGAAAAAACACAGCCGCTGCCAGGACAATAGAGGGCCCGGCTGGCGTGTCCCATAAAATAGAGGCGAGCAAGCCGAGCACTACGGCGAGGCAGCCGATCAGGGATGCCAGCAGCGCCATTTGCTCTGGAGTGCGGGAGAGCCTGCGTGCTGCAGCAGCGGGAATAATCAGCAAGGCGGTGATCAGCAACACACCAACCACTTTCATGGCAATGGCAATTAGCAGGGCTAGCATCAGCATTAGCGCCATACGTATTCTCTCTACCGGCACACCTTCCACCGAGGCCAGCTCCTCGTGCAGAGTGAAGGCTAATAATTTTTCCCATAGCCAATAAAGCAGAGCGAGGATGCCCACGGCAGTAACAGACATCAGCACCAAATCTTGGCTGCCTACGGCGAGTAAGTCGCCGAGTAACAGGGAGAGTAGGTCCACCTTAATTTCGAACAGGCTGACGGTCACGATTCCGAGAGCGAGCATCGAGTGGGAGAGAATCCCCAATAGAGTATCCACGGCTAACTTCTGCCTGCGCTGCAGGTACACCAGTAGAATTGCCAGCAAACAGCAGGTTGCGCCAACGGCGAGGGTGGGCATGATGTGTAGTACAAAGCCGAGGGTGACACCGAGCAAGGCTGAGTGTGCCAGTGTGTCACCGAAGTAAGCCATGCGCCGCCAGACGGCAAAACAGCCCAGTGGGCCGCTAACTAATGCGACTAGCAGACCGGCACCCAGGGCATACCAGAGAAATTGGCTGTGCAGTAATTCGCCGAATTCGACCACTTAATATTGCTCTCTATTTTTGCCGTTCGACTTTGTACCAGAGTGATTGCACTCTCCGGCAATATCGCCACTCAGTTTGTGCTGATGGTTATGCTGGTGGGTATAGGGAGCCACGGTATCGCCAAAGAGCGCCAGGTAGGCGGGATCTTTGCTCACCTGTTCCGGGTGTCCGTGACAGCAGATGTGTTGATTGAGACACAGCACCCTGTCGGTGGCGGCCATCACCAGATGTAAATCGTGCGACACCAGCAACACCCCGCAGCCCAGCTCATCGCGAAGGGTGGCTATCAATTGATACAACTCACTCTGCCCGCCAACATCGACGCCCTGGGTGGGCTCATCCAGCACCAGTAATTGCGGTTTGCGGGAGGCGGCGCGTGCGAGTAGTACTCTCTGCATCTCCCCGCCAGAGAGGTTTGCTAGGCTGGCTTGTAACAGTTGCTCGGCACCCACCCTATCCAGTGCGGCCTGCGCTTGAGTGGTCTTTATTCCCGGTTGGCCTATTTGTAGGAAACGCTGCACGGACATGGGCATAGAGTTGTCTATGTGTAAACGCTGGGGCATATAACCGATTCGCAAGCCCGGTTGGCGCCAGACGGTGCCAGATGTGGGTTTGGTCAGCCCCAGTAGTAGTCGCAGCAGGGTGGTCTTGCCGGCGCCATTGGGGCCGATCAGGGTGACAATCTCCCCCCGAGTCAACTCCACGGAGATGTCCCGGAGTAATTGCCGGCCGGCGAGTTGTAGCGCGACGCGATCGGCGGTAATTAGCGGCGGGGAAGGGTTCAGGACAAAATCTCCGGGGCGGGTGTGAAAAACTGTATGTTTGTGGCTTTCAAGCGAGGACTCAAAAAGAGAGCCTGTTGCCAGTTGGGCTGGCGGCGTGAAGCCGGTTGTGATTATATCGCAGTTTTTCTTCGCCAAATGTCTCCGATGTCTCCCTCTTCGCGTGTTTTCTCCTTTTCTGCCCTGATGTTGTTCTGCCTCAGCCTGCTGGCCTGTGGTAAATCTCAGCCCATTGAGCGCACAGAGCTGGTGGTGAGCGTGCGCCCGCTGGCACTGATCGCACGGGAAATTGCCGGTGATAACCTGCCGGTGAAAATATTAATCCAGGGGGTCGATCCCCACCATTACGCCCCCAGTGTTGCGGAGCGGGCACGTCTGGAGCGCGCCTTATTGATGATTTGGCTGGGGCCGCAGATGGAGGGGCTGCTGGCCGGGCAGGTGAATTCGCTACCCGAGGAAAGGCAATTGCAATTATTGGGCGCAACTGAATTTGAGTACCAGGGGGCCAATGCAGCCGATCCCCACCTGTGGCTGCGTCCGCGCAATGCGGCATTGGCTGGGGCCCTGATCGCTGAGCGCCTGGCACAATTGCAGCCGCAACAGGCTGAGCTGTATCGCAGTCGCGCCCGCGACTTTTCCCAATCTATGGCCAGCCTTCAGAAAGTGCTGGACAGGGCCCTATGGGCCTACCGCGATGTACCTATAGTGGTGACCCATGATGCTTATGGACATTTCTTTGGCTCCGCTGGGGTGAATACCCGTGCTCTAAGCAATGGAAGCGGTAGCGGTAGCGGTCGTGGTGCACGCGCTATGTTAAACCTCAGTGGGATGGGGCGAGGTTGCCTGTTTGGAGAAGTCCCAGAAAATACTAGGGACCGGCAAGTGGCAGAGCATTTGGGACTGGAATATGTCGCTCTGGACCCCCTCGGCGAACAGCTGGGGCCCGATGCCAGCTATCGCGACTTGATCGAGTCACTGTTGGTACAAGCGCGCAGCTGTCTTAGTGAGATACCCGACAGCGGTGTAGATGAAGCAGAGGAGTAAACTGGGCCCCAGGCAATGTGGGAAAAAAAAGATGGCCCGACAGTAGAGGCGCGGGCCATACCTTGTAACCATACCTTATTAGAGCCGCTTAACCGGCATTACCGGATTTATTTTTGAATTGCAGAAGTTTTTCTGCGCGCGCTGAATCTCGCTCGGCCTTGCGCTGCATCTTTTCCAGTTGACGCATCTGGCGTTGAAATAACGCTTCACTCTGTTCCCTGGTGGCTTCTTCCAGCATCAGCTCGTGACTTGGTATCTGTGGATAATCTGCTGTAGCAGAGACCGTTTGCTGGGACTTTTCCGTTTGGCAGGCAGATACCGCGGCTACTGGCGTTGCTAGAAATGAGGCGGTAAATAGCAGTGCGGCGTACATCACTCCTCTCATAATAAGAATCCTTCCTGTACATCTGTGGGTAACTTTTTTGCGGAAATAAAAGGCCCCGTGCCGCCTGTGGGCGGCCATTGGCATTTGTTTCCGGGGAGTTGGCGATTAATGAAAGTCGCTACCGGCAAGACTAGACAAGCCTGAGCATTTGGTGAGATTGCTGCGTCGATTGTTAGTAACCCAGCGTCGAGATGAGTTGGCTTTGCCGCAGGGGCTGTGGTGGCGGTAAATGTTCTGCCTGGTGCTAGCGAGCGGAAAAACTGTGCAAAGGGGGGTATCCTATCGGCCAATCCAGCGCCGCGAGCGCCCGACAGGACAAATAACAGAATCCCGAGATTTATGAGTAAACAAAGCACCCCTGCCGCCCCGCTGATCCTGGTGGATGGCTCCTCCTATCTGTACCGCGCCTTTCACGCTCTTCCGCCGTTGACCACCAGCCAGGGCAAACCCACCGGCGCCGTGCGTGGTGTGATCAGCATGCTGCGCCGCCACTTGAAGGAGCATCCGCAAAGCCCAGTGGTAGTGGTGTTTGATGCGAAGGGAAAAACCTTCCGCGATGAGATGTTTGCCGAATACAAGTCCCATCGCCCTCCCATGCCGGACGACCTGCGCGAGCAAATTCAGCCGATCCACGACATTATCGATGCCATGGGGCTACCGCGCCTGGTGGTAGATGGGGTCGAGGCGGACGATGTGATCGGCACCCTGGCCCTGGAAGCCCAGCGTAAGGGCCAGGAAGTGATTATCTCCACCGGTGATAAAGACATGGCGCAATTGGTGCGCCCCGGCGTCACTCTGGTCAATACCATGTCCAACACGGAGATGGATAGCGAAGGGGTTGTGAATAAGTTCGGCGTTGGGCCGGAGTTGATTATCGACTTCCTCGCCTTGATGGGGGATAAATCCGACAATATTCCCGGTGTCCCCGGAGTAGGGGAAAAGACGGCGCTGGCGCTGCTGCAAAATCTCGGCAGCCTCGAAAATATCTACGCAGACCTGGACGCCATTGCACCGTTGGGATTCCGCGGCGCCAAGACTCTCGGCAAGAAAATGGCAGAACACCGCGAGGCGGCAGAACTCTCCTACAAATTGGCCACCATCAAGACCGATGTGGAGATGCCTTATCACCCACAGGATCTTCATAATGCGGATCCCAATACCGATGCCTTGATAGAGCTGTTCACCCAAAATGAATTTCGCGGCTGGCTGGAAGAGCTGACCAGTGAAGAGTCTGAAGAGGCCATGGCTGAGGCGGTTGAGCGGGATTATGTCATCGTTACCGAGATGACTGAATTCGACGCCTGGCTTGAACAGCTCAAGGCATCTGAGATCTTTGCTTTCGATACCGAGACCACCAGCCTTAACTATATGCAGGCAAAACTAGTGGGGGTGTCTTTCGCAGTCGAGCCCTATCGAGCCGCTTATGTGCCTCTGGCCCACGACTATATGGGCGCACCTGAGCAACTGCCCTTCGATGAGATTCTCGCCAAGCTGAAACCTCTGTTGGAAGACGAAAAGCAGAAAAAGGTGGGGCAAAACCTTAAATACGACAGTCATATCCTGGCCAACTACGGCATTGAGCTGCGTGGTATCGCACGGGATACGATGTTGGAGTCTTATGTACTGGACAGCACCGGCAGCCGCCACGATATGGACAGCCTGGCACTAAAATACCTGGGCGAGCACACAGTTCATTTCGAGGATATCGCCGGTAAAGGCGCCAAACAGCTTACCTTCAACCAGATCGAGCTGGATAAAGCCGGTCCCTATGCTGCTGAAGATGCGGATATCACTTTGCGTCTGCACAATGAGTTGAGCGCACGCCTACAGAGGGAGCCGACGCTGCAAAAGGTACTCGATGAAATCGAGATGCCAATGCTGCCGGTACTCGCACTTATGGAGCGTAACGGTGCCTATATCGATGCGAAAATGCTCGCCGAGCAGAGTGCCGAACTCGAACAGAAGATGCGAGCGTTGGAGCAAAAGGCCTATGAGGTGGCCGGTGAGGAATTCAACCTGGGTTCCACCAAGCAGCTGGGAGTCATTCTGTTTGAGAAACTGCAGATCCCGGTGATCAAGAAAACCCCCAAGGGGGCGCCATCCACTGCCGAAGCGGTACTGCAGGAACTGGCCCACAATCACGAGCTGCCAGCGCTGATCATGCAGTATCGCGGTCTGGCCAAATTGAAGAATACCTATACCGACAAGCTGCCGAAAATGATCGACCCCAGCAGCGGACGGGTGCATACCTCTTACCACCAGGCGGTGGCGGCCACCGGTCGACTGTCCTCCAGTGACCCCAACTTACAGAACATTCCCATCCGCACTGAGGAAGGGCGTCGTATCCGCCGTGCCTTTACTGCGGACCCGCGCATTAATGGCGGTAGTGAAATTATTGCGGCGGACTATTCACAAATTGAGCTGCGCATCATGGCGCACTTGTCTGGGGACAAGGGCTTAGTGGATGCCTTCGCCCACGGAGCCGACATTCACCGCGCCACTGCTGCAGAGGTCTTTGAAGTGGCGCTGGATGAAGTTAGTGATGAACAGCGCCGCCGTGCCAAAGCCATCAACTTTGGCCTGATCTACGGTATGTCAGCGTTTGGCTTGGCCAAGCAATTGGATATCCCACGCGCCGATGCGCAGACTTATATCGACCGCTATTTCGAACGCTATCCCGGTGTGTTGCGCTATATGGAGGATACCCGCAAGCAGGCGGCGGAAAAGGGCTACGTAGAGACCCTGTTTGGTCGTCGCTTGTATCTGCTGGAGATCAACTCGCGCAACGGCATGCAACGCCAGGCGGCCGAGCGTACCGCGATCAATGCGCCGATGCAGGGCACCGCCGCAGATATTATCAAGCGCGCCATGATAGCCGTGGATGCCTGGCTGAAAGAGCAGCAGCTGTCGACAAAACTGATTATGCAGGTACACGATGAACTGGTACTCGAAGTGCCTAAGGATGAGGTTGAGACAGTGGCCAGTGGTGTACAGGAGATTATGCAGGGCGCTGCCCAATTGCATGTGCCTTTGATTGTGGATCTGGGGCGCGGCAAGAGCTGGGATGAAGCGCATTGAGTTTCTCAATTTAAGCGACTGGTTCATCCATTAAGTAAAAGAGCCAGTTCAATGAGATACGCCGGTACAAGATGGCTTAATAGGCGTCTTTTTGATGAAAAAAGTGCCAATAAGTGTGTTTAAGTCGGCGTTTTTGCATTCTTTGCGCGAAATCGTGGAACTGTTCCGGCGACATCCCCTCTAAAAAGGCAAGATCGTTGGAATGCGTCATCATCCCCCAAGGAAGTCAGATGTTTGCCCCGGAACTCCCCCAAGTCCGGGGCATTTTTTTTTGCCTTCAAATTAAACCCTTCTACAGCTCTCGCTTTTTCATGGATTAAGCGACACAAGTAATTCCCGCAGGCCCGCTGGCGTTCATCTGGTCTAGTCTGAGCACTACAAAGATTTCATTCGTTTGCCATAACGTCTGGGCGGCTAGGATTATTAACTGCCCTTGTCCCCTGGTTACCGAGAGGGCCATCAATGCAGAACAAAACTATAGCGTTGGCAGCGGAGCACAAAACTCTCCAGGCTTCTCTCACGCTGCCCCAGGAGGCGCGTGCGCTGGTGATCTTTGCCCATGGCAGTGGTAGTAACCGCAACAGTCCGCGCAATATCGCCGTGGCTCGACGTCTGAACGATGATGGATTTGCCACACTTTTATTTGATCTGCTCAGCAAAGAGGAAACCCGTGCAGATGAGGCCACCAGCGAATACCGCTTTGATATCGACCTGAGTGCCCGGCGTCTGGTGGAAGTGATCGATTGGGCCGCACATGGGGAAACTACCCGGACTCTGCACATCGGACTATTCGGCGCCAGCACTGGGGCTGCGGCAGCGTTGATTGCCGCCGCCGAGCGTCCGTCCCTGGTGGGTGCGGTGGTTTCACGGGGCGGCAGACCGGACCTGGCCGGTTCCGATCTCCCCCTAGTTAAGGCGCCCACGCTGTTGTTGGTAGGCGGTGATGACAAGCAGGTGCTGGAATTAAATAAAGAGGCCCTAAATCATATGGTCAATGAGCCCCGCTTGCACTTGATATCCCACGCCGGTCATTTATTTGAGGAACCCGGTGCCATGGATGAAGTAGTGCGCATGACCGAGCGCTGGTTTCGTGCGAGTTTACTATGAGTAGACTGAAACTATTTAGTCTGGATGCCGGCGCCGATTTTGCTGGTCGTGTGGCTGCAGCCCTGGGTGAACCACTAGCTCGCCACGAAGAGCGATGCTTTGCCGATGGTGAGCATAAAGTGCGTCCATTGGATGATGTCGAGGGGGCGGATGTCTTCCTGGTGCAATCCCTATACAGGGACCATTGCAGTAGTGTCGATGAAAAACTGCTGCGTTGTTTGTTCTTCATTGGCGCACTGCGCGATGCAGGGGCGGCACGTATTACCGCAGTAATGCCCTACCTTTGCTACGGACGCAAAGACCGCCGCACCAAATTACACGATCCACTGCCGACTCGCTATCTGGCCAGCTTGTTTGAGGCCGTGGGGACTCAGGTGGTCGTGACTCTCGATGCCCACAACCTGGCTGCGTTCGAGAATGCTTTTCGCTGCCGCACCTTACATTTGCTGTCGGAATCGCTGTTACTGGAGTTTGCGCTGAGTCAGCTGTTGGCGGAGCCGCGACCACTATCGGTTTTATCGCCGGATGAGGGCGGTATAAAGCGCGCGGAGGCCTTGCGCGAGGCCCTGAGTGAGCGTCTGGGGCGCCCAGTAGGTTGCGCTTTCGTCGAGAAGTATCGCAGTGGAGAAAAAATCAGCGGGGGCACCTTGGTGGGGGAAGTGCAGGGGGCGGTCGTGTTGGTTGTGGATGATCTTATCGCTAGTGGTGCAACGCTCTGTCGGGCGGTGGAAGCTGCCCATGGAGGCGGGGCGCAGCGTATCCTGGCACTGGCCAGCCACGGCCAATTTAGTGGCGATGCTTTCTCAAACTTGTCACAACTACCCTTGGAGGCGGTGGCAGTGACCAACTCTTTACCCCAGTTAAATTTGCCACAGAGTTTCCATCTACTCGACTGCGCCCCATTGATGGCGGAAGCGATTCGGCGCCTGCATGATTGTGGTCCGGTGAGTGAGCTTACACTTTAATTTTTTCAGTAAATTAGTCTTATCGACAAAGTAACTCTCTGCTTCACATCTGTCTTACGCAATTTTGGCGCATAAATACTCCTCTGGAATCCGTTCCATCCCTATCACGCGTTATTTTTTCCGCCCCTGAGCCGCATTTACATTTATTTACTTAAGCAATGGGAACAAATCGGGCAAATGTCCTATCGAATAAAACAGATCATTGTTGCTCCCTAACCCCAAAGCGTTCAGCTTTTTAACCCCGGAATTCCCCAAACCCGGGGTTTTTTTTGTCTGCGCGCAGGAGGATTTGTTTTCCGCCTCTCTGGACCTTTCTCATTAGCTGCTGATTTATTGGTGTCTTTGGAACCTATTTCCGGAAATTAGTGATTAAAGGGCATAGTATTCGCGCACCTCTGATCGTGGTGTTTACTGGCTGGGAAACGAATCTGAGCCAGCCTAACCTTCCAATATGCAAGGTGTTTGCATATGTAGAGGAACCCTCAGACGTACCCGTCCCCCTGGGTGCGTCTGGCAAGTGCCCCACCCCAAGGGCACTGACCCCTAGCCGGCAGCCCCCATCTGCCGGCTTTTTTTATACCTTGTTCTCAATACCTCCCTAAGAGTCTTTTCATTTGTCTCTTTCAATTAAATGCACTTGCAAATGATAATGTTTCTCATTATCTTTAATTTGAACCTAACAGGGGGGTTACCGTGAATTTACGTTACCTATGTGCTAATCACCGCCAGTGGCTGATTGAGAATAACGATCGTGCGGAACAGGCGTGGTTGGATTGGATGGAGCGCGGCAGGATGCTGTGCGAAGAGGGAAATCATAGTGAGGCGATTCCCTATCTGGGTTGCGCGTTTGATGTGGCGGGAATGCTGCTCACAAGCGAGTGGCCCAGCTATGCCGTATCTGCAACACGTTTTAGTGAATGTGCCGCTCAATTAATGGCGGCTTACCGGAAGCAGGGAGATGAAAAACACCACCACTACCTCCTTGTTGGAGCCAGTTCTGTTCTCGCCCGCCAACTGGGAGATCGCGATAAACAGCGGCTTGCCGCTGACTGCATCAGCGCACTCTATACGGATGGGGACGACGAGCCGGCACCCTTACTTGCCGGGGGAAAGCTCGTATCCCATGACGGGGCGAACCTGCAGTTGCACTAAAGGGGAGGCGGCAGCAGAGGTCGAAAAATCCTCGCATCTGCTCACCGTTGCTATTTGCGAGGATACCCTGGTAGATCTGTTAGCACAGCGTGCCCTTTGCGCAGAGGCGCTGCACTGTGCGACCCCCCAAGCGCGACGTCGTCTGCGCGAGTTGCTACTGCGTTCGCTGTTGCCCGGGGGAGAGAACATTTCGCCGGGCGGGAACTGACAGGGTGATCTTGGAGCCCCCGACTTCCTTGATCATCGCTTTGACTTGCAGGCCGGTGGCTTTGGCTAGATGTTCACTGAGCAGAACCGCGTGCCAAGGCGTAACTGGATCCCGTCTCCCCCAGAGTTTGCTTTAGCTTTCAGTCTCGGTTGGCACTTCAGTATCGGTCTGGGGCGCCAGCCAGGTGTTTAGCTTGCGCTCCAGCTTGTCGAGGCCGGTTTTTTTCAGTGAAGAAAAGGTCTGTAGGGTAACGCCGCGACTCAACCCTTGCTCCTTGAGGGATTTCTCCACGGCGAACAGGGCGTTGTTGGCCGGGCCATTTTTCATTTTATCGGCCTTGGTAAGCAGGATATGCACGGGCAGTCCTGCCTCTACCGCCCAGGTGAGCATATGCAGATCGAACTCCTTGAGAGGCTGGCGTATGTCCATCAATAACACCAGGCCGCGCAGGCAGGTGCGCTGCTCCAGGTACTCGGCCAGATGGCGCTGCCACTCGTCTTTCATAGCACGGGCTACCTTGGCGTAGCCATAGCCCGGTAAGTCTACTAGGCGCTGGTCTTCTGACAGGCTGAAAAAGTTGATCAGCTGGGTGCGCCCGGGGGTTTTAGAGGTGCGCGCCAGCTTGTTGTTGCTGGTCAGGGCATTGATGGCGCTGGACTTGCCCGCATTGGAGCGGCCGGCAAAGGCCACCTCGGCGCCAATGTCTTCAGGACACTGTGCCAGAGTGGGGGCGCTGGTGAGAAATCGTATGGAACGATAGTTCAGTTTCTGTGGTTGGGCTTCAAATTTGTTAATTGGCATCGTTTAAGTCTGCTGATTCAGTACACTCGCTTGGCGCGCAAGTATATAATGCCGCGGTTTTCGCGTCGCAGGACTATCGGGGGCGACACGAAACGCCATATTTCAGCGCGCAACGGGACGACGTATGAACAGCATTATCAAGAACACTGCTCTGGCACTCGGTTTGGTTTTCGGCTTGGGGGCCGTACCTTTTGCAATGGCTTCTGGCGATGCTGCTGCGGGCAAGGCTAAGGCCGCCCAGTGCGCCGCCTGTCACGGTGCTGATGGCAACAGCCTGTCACCAGCTTTCCCAAAAATCGCTGGCCTCGGTGAAAAGTACCTCTATAAGCAGCTCCAAGACATCCAGAGCAAAACTCGCGACATACCGCAGATGATCGGTCAGCTGGATAACTTTAACGACCAAGACCTGCAGGATATCGCCGCCTACTTCGCCTCCCAGCCAATGCAGCTGACTGGCTCCACAGCCTTCCCGGTGATGCTTAATAGCGGTGACAGTGTCGATAGCCTAATCCTTGGCCGCAAGCTGTTCCGCGCAGGCAATAAAGAAACTGGCGTACCGGCTTGCATGGGCTGTCACTCTCCCACCGGTCAGGGCAATGCCCCGGCGGGTTATCCGCGCCTGTCCGGTCAGTATCCGGAGTATATTGAAGCGCAGCTGAAAGCCTTCCGTGCGGGTACTCGTGCCAATGATGGTGAGATCCGCACCATGCGCACCGTTGCCAAGCAGCTCTCCGATGCAGAGATCAAGGCGGTTGCCAACTATATCGCTGGTCTGACCGACTAAAAGGGTTAGCCACAGTAACGAGAGGCCGGTCACACACCGGCCTTTTTTGTGCCCGACGCTCGCTCAAGTGGGCGGGAATTGGGTAAAGTATTGCCACTTTTGCGACCTTTCCTTGCGCCTGGCGCTGGGAACTTAAATAATCTGCGCTGTCTATTGTGTCCTCAGTGGCCCGACAGTATGCCGCCAAATCAGGCGCTCGAACCACGAATGTACAAGCTGGAGAAGACTTATGAGAGCAGTTCTCGCCCCTATAACGATGGTTTTGGCTGTGTTGTTCAGCCTAGTCGCCTGCGCCCAAGAAGGCGGTGAATTCAAGGCGGGCCAACACTACCAAGTGCTGCCACAGGCGGTAGCGCAAAAAAACGCCAATAAAATCGAAGTGACCGAGATGTTCTGGTATGGCTGTGCCCACTGCTTTCATTTCGAACCGACGCTGGAGCGCTGGAAAGAAAAAATGCCCAGTGATGTCTCCTTGGTGAAGCTGCCGGCTATCTGGCAGCCAGTGATGGATGTTCACGCCCGCTTGTTCTACGTGGCTGATGCCATGGGTGTTCTGGAAAAAATGCACACTCCGCTGTTCAACACCATCTACAACCAGCGCCAAATGCTGGCGATTCGTGAAGGTCGCAACTTTAAGCCCGACCTGGCTGCTATTGAAGCCTTATTTAACAAGCATGGCGCCGATGGTGCCAAAGCGGCCAAGCTGATGAACTCCTTCGCCATCAACAGCAAGGTCAAGCAGGGTGTCGCCAATCAGCGCGCCTATAAAATGACTGGTACACCTGAAGTGGTTGTGGCTGGTAAGTACCGTATCAGCTCCTCTCTGCCGGGTTACAAGGGCAAGAGCAATGGTCAGGAATTGATGCTGCAGGTAGCGGATTACTTGATCGCCAAGGAGCGCGCCGATCGAGGCTAACAGTCCAGCTGAAAACAAACCCCGCCCAGTGCGGGGTTTTTTGTATCTAGGCGTTTGCCACAATTAACGACTACCACCCCATTCGTTATCTGCCAGTAACAGGAAGTCATTTTTGCGAAATTCATGGACTTTACTACTCTTGCTGGCCCTCTCAGTTCAATCTCTTTGGGCGCAGCAGGTCGCGGAAAATGACAAGCTTGCCGCGCGCGCGAGCAACCTGCTTTCCTATATCGCTGTGGGTTACGGGGATGCTATCGATAAAGGCCAAGTCATCGATACAGGTCTCTATCAACTCCAGCAAGACCATGCTGCCGAGGCGCTGGATCTGGTGCGGAACTTGCCAGATAAACCGGGCCGTTCAGCCCTGGAAAACAGCATGACAGGGTTACAGGAGGCTTTGAGCCGACGCGAGGATGCTGAAAAAGTGCGAAGGCGCGCCAATGAGATAGCCGACCGATTGGCGGCTCTCTATCAAATGCAGCGTTCACCAGCCCACTCACTGCCTTCAGCCAGCTTGGCTGCTCCCCTTTTCCAACAGCGCTGCGCCAGCTGCCACGGTAGATGGGGCCAGGGTGATGGAGCCCTGCCCGATCTGCGCGATGCTAGGCGGATGGCGAGCTTCAGTCTTTATGACCTCTACAATACTCTCGACCCCAACGTGGATAGCGTGCATAGCGAGCGGGTTGATGGCGACTTAAATAGTCGCCAGCGCTGGGCTCTCGCGGTGACGGTGGCCGCTTTTGCAGTAAAAAATCAGCTGCCACCCTCCGCCGATCTTGCCGAGCGCTATCCAGCACTGATCAGTCTGCCGGGTATGGCGGTAACCCGACCGATTGAGTTGCCCACTGATGCCAGGAGTGCCTTATTGTGGTGGCGGGGCCACCCGCACCTGATCCGCTCCCTCGAACACCCCCTTACTCGCGCAGAGGGGTTACTAAGCTTGGCGGAAACCGCTTATCGAGGCGGTGACAATGCCGGTGCTTATCACAAATTGATGCTTGCCTATCGAGAGGGCTATAAGCCGTTACAGCAATCCATTGAAATGAGCGACCGGGTTTTGTACAGCAAGTTACAAGCCCAATGGCAAACATTGCGCCGAGAAGTGCTCTCAAACGCGCCCAATACTGATGTGATCGCTTCAATTCAAAATTTAGGCACCTTGCTGGGAAGAGCCAGAGCACGCCTGGAACCAATGCCGGGGGGACACATCAGCTATTTATGGGCGGCATTGCTCTTTGCATTGGCACTAGCACTGGGGGTGTCACTTTGGTGGGGACTGCGCTGGAGAAAGCGGTCTAGACTTTAAAGGGTTTGTGCGCCAAATCAGCTGATCAGCCGTGAGGAAGTCGCCGTGGCAAGATCCTTATTCTCCGCTCTTATTCTCTGTTGTGTGGTGCCGCTTCAGGCGGCCGAACCGCTAGATGCCTTTCCTGCAGAAGTTGAGGGTAAGCGGCGCCATGTTATTGAGTTGCCCAAGGTGGTCGATGAGAGCCGCTTTATGGTTGAGTTAGTGCCAGGCAAGAATGCATTGGCCGATTGCAACTTGCGCAGTTATAGCGCGCCCTTACAGCGCCAGGTTCTACCGGGTTGGGGTTACCCCTATTATGTGCTGGCAGAACCAAAGCCCTCCAAAGGTACCAGTAAAGTTTGCGGGTCCGATTCCGAATCGCGCCGTTTTATCCGCGTGCGCGGTAACGGCCTGATACTGCCTTATTCAAGTAGCCAGCCCCTGGTGGTGTATCTGCCGGAGGGCGTCCAATTGAAATACCGTGTGTGGCGTGCGGATAAAAACCTGTCTGATGCTCACTCAAAATAATGATTGCTCGTAGCCCTATCTAACAGCCTTTCTAATTCCACTCCCCCATAGTGGCGCCTCAATAAATATTTTTAATGCTTCTAATGCCACTGTGGGATTTAGCGTCTAGCCTTACTAAGCAAGGGATGTGAAAAATAGCGCCTGTGCGATTTTTCACGCCGGTTTTTTTGGCCTGTGGCCGTAACCGGCCAGGAAAATTGGCGGTGACGCTAGCCGCCGTTTACAGCAACCCCTTTCCGCGGTTCTTACCGTGGAGCACTTACGGTAGAGCAGCGCATGAAGTATTTGCGTAATCCCCCTTCGAATTTTGTGTTTGTCGCCATACGACAGAGTTGTGCCATTGCCTTAATGCTGTTCCTGTTATTGCCCTCGATGGCAACGGCGGAATCAGCTCAACAAAGGTGGGCTGGCAACTGGTTGGTAGTGAGTGAAGGTGACGACCAACTGGTTTGGCAACTCAATGCCGATGGCTCCGGTTATGCCTATGGCTTTAACTCCGGTGGCAGATTGACTCATGGCTTTGCCATTAACTGGCAACTGGATGGTGATCGTGTGCGGGTCCGCACCGGTGCTTCCGTTAGCTGTAAGGGCGGTGTGGTCTCGGTGGCGTTTCGTGGTTGGAGCCGCTCCACTCTGTTATTTGCCGTAATAGACGGGCGGCACTGGCTGCAGGCTGGCGGTGGGTTACTGAGTTTCCAGCGCCGATTGAGTGACTGGAGTACGCCTAAAGCCGGTAGTAACTGCCCCAACATTGCCAGCTGATTTATGTATCCGAGTAAGAAAAAAACAGGAATTTTCCACTCAGGGAGGGGAGCGCCGAATATTGGAGTAGAGCTGTGATGCAAAAGTCCTTGGTTTTGACTCTGGTATTTTTGCTCACAGCATTTTCAGCTTTTGCCAAGGAGGAGCAGAAAAAAAAAGAAAAACAGAGTGAACAGACACAGCAGCGCAATGCGGGCTGGCACGCTCAATCCAAGCTGAATGCCAGCCAGTGGGTAGGTGCCTGGCTAATCTCCAGAGATGGGGAGGCCCGCCATGTATGGAGTCTAAAACCCGATGGTACTGGCCGCTCCTACGCTTTTCTCCCACATGACGGAAAAATGCAATTTGCTTTTGGCTACGATATCCACTGGTATTTTGATCCTTTCACCCAAATGGCCAATATAAAAACCGGTCGTAGAATCATTTGCCGCAGAGGAAAAATATATCCCTATTTTCTCACTTTAAAATCCTATGAGAGCGATTATTCAGTGCGAGGTAAATTTGCCTGGCAGACTACCTGGACGGAAGTGAGTATCGGTCGGGATCGCTTGCATAAATCTCTGATTGTTTTTGTTGCACCATTATCTGCCTGGCATGATCCTGGCAAGGGTGCTCCCTGTCCCGAGTTCCCTCGTGTGCGTCTGGAAAAAGCGATTGATAGAATGTTGCAACGCTGGGAAAAGAAAGATACCCCCGATTTAGAGGTGAATACTGCACCAGCTCCGGGCGAGCCAGAGCTAGAAGGAGAGGAATTGAAAAAAACCAATAAAAAGAGGGTGAAAACCCGTCAGCGAAATTAAAATAAAAAACCACTGAGACAGTGGTGTTGTCATCCATTAATAGAACGTGATGATCCAGCAAGTCTTATGGCCATGTAGTTCTACCTGTGGGAAATGTTCCCTCTGGATAATTACACTAGGTGGTTTCTGACTGGCACCCATTCTCTGAGTATTTTCACAGCAGGTTTTTTCAACGGCAAACCGGATATGACTGCAGAAGTTTCCCTCGCAAATATCCTGAGAAATATGTGCCCAAAGTTACATGAGGAAACCTACGTGTTTTGCCAGGTGTCGGATGCTCGGCTCGAAGAAGTCTTGACTCAAAGCCTGTGTATCTTCCGCGAAGGCGAGGGGATGAGTGCGATCTTACCCAGATGCTTGGCACAGCAGTATGGGATTGCTTCCAGCGGGCCCTTCAGACAAATTACCCTGCAGGTCTTTTCCGGTCTCAGTGCGGTGGGCCTTACCGCTACAGTCGCCAGGGAGCTGGCTGATGCGGGCATAGTGGCCAATATGGTAAATGCTCTGCGTCACGATCATGTCTTTGTCCCTGAAGAGAGCGCGCAGCGAGCCTTACAGCTTTTACGCGGGCTCAGTAATCGGGTGTATTACACCTGAGCGCTTGCCAGTGCGTATTAATTACCCCGAACCCCAGCCCCACGGCGAGATTCGCCAACTACTACCAGACCTGTTCTTCGTCCCTGGGACCGTAAAACTGGCTCCGGCGGTTACCATTAACCGCAACATGGCCATTGTGCGTTGGCAGGAAGAGCTGATACTGGTGAACCCGATACGCCTGCGTCCAGCGCAAGAAGAGAAGTTGCAGGATCTCGGCCGAATAGCTCATGCAGTGCGTCTTGGCTACCATCACGGCCAGGATGATCTTTATTACCGTGACCATTTTGATCTGACTTTTTGGCGGCAGACCGGCTCGAACTTTTATCCACCTAGTGCCGATAGATTGGTGAGGGATGGTGGTGTTTGTCCAATACCCGGCAGTCGCTTCGTGGAACTGCGTTACAGCCGTTACCCAGAGGCATTCTGGTGGCTGCCCTTCAATGACGGCCTGTTGCTGGGCTGTGATGCTCTGCAGTATTGGGGGAAGTGGAGCGGTTGTAGCTGGTTTGGCCGAAATCTGCTGCGACTGTCCGGTATGCGCTCGGGGATGCAGGTACCGCCTGCCTGGCGAACACGGATGACTCCTGAAGGCCGGGACCAACGCTGTTGGCTGCAGGAGGATTTTGAGCGCCTGCTACAGCTGCCCTTCCTACACTTTCTGGCAGCCCATGGAGAGTTTTGTGCGGATCGGGCCCATGAGGAAGTGACCGCAGCAATAAGCCGAGCCTTTCCTGGGCTCTACAAGGCCGCCTGAATTCTATATATTAACCCTTTCAAGTAAGTGATCACTCACATCTTGGTGCTCTGCACTAAGTCTGAACGTGGTAAGATTGCGCTCCTTTTTGGTGCGGTGTTGGTTCTGTCTGGCAGACCGCAAAGATTTATTCGAGAAGTAGTAATCCGATGAAAAGAAAAGTCCTGCTCAGCGGCCTGCTGTCGTTGCTGCTGGTGGCCTGTATGCCAGTTTCCACCAGCACAGCCCCAAGCGCGAATATCGACAATATCAGTCGGGATGTGAATTACCTGGCTTCTGCAGAACTGGCGGGAAGAGACACAGGCAGCGAAGGTTACCTCCAGGCAGCGCAATATGTGGCCGCGCAGTTCCACTCCATGGGGCTCGCTCCGGCTGGCGAGCAGGGGTATTTCCAGGATGTACCTTTCCGTAGTGCCAGCTGGAATGGCACTGAGCCGACTTTTGTTTTAAAGGGGAGCAAAGGTGAGGTCGGCTTTGCCTTCGGGGGGGACTTTATCACCTCGCCTTCTGCGTCCAGTGAGCAGGCACGCTTGGAGGCCGAGCTGGTGTTTGTTGGCTACGGAATTGAAGCGCCGGACTATGGCCTTGATGATTATGCCGGATTGGATGTGAAGGGTAAGATTGCAGTGATACTGAGTGGTCGCCCGAAGAGTCTGCCCAGTGAAGTGGGGGCTCACTATGCATCAAGCCGCAACAAGAGTGAGACCGCTGCTCGTCATGGTGCGGTGGGTTATATCACCGTTTATACCCCCGAGCGTGAGAAGCGCCGCCCTTTCGTGCGCTATGCGGAGCATCGTCACGATGAGACTTTCGACTGGGTAAACCGAAAAGGCGAGCCGGGCAGCGCTATCCCCGGTTTGTATCCTGGTGTATTGCTCGATATCGATGCGGCGAGCAAACTCTTCGACGGTGCCCAACAGAGCCTCGCAGCTATCTTCAGCATTATGGAAAAAGGTCAAAATCCCCGTGGATTTTCGCTGCCTTACCGTGCTGCCCTGAGTACAAGCTCTAAGCATCAGGAAGTGCGTAGCCCCAATGTTGTGGCTGTATTACCGGGTAGCGACCCGGTGCTTAAAAATGAATATGTGGTCTTCTCTGCACACCTGGACCATATCGGTAAAAAAGAAGATGGCCAGATTTATTATGGAGCTCAAGATAACGCCGCAGGTATCGCAGTAATGCTGGAAACCGCACGGTTGTTTGCGGAGTCTGGCCAAGCACCGCGACGCTCTCTATTGTTTGTTGCGGTGACCGGGGAAGAGAAAGGATTACTCGGCTCGGACTACTTTGCCGAATACCCTACCGTACCTCTGCAGTCCATCGTGGCCAATATCAATCTGGATATGCCCATGCTGCTCTACCCATTCCGCGATATTATTGCCTTTGGTGCCGAGCATTCATCCCTTGGCCAGATTGCGGAGCATGCGGCAAAACTCAGCGGTTTAAAATTGAGCCCTGATCCCATGCCAGAAGAAGTGATCTTTGTTCGTAGTGATCACTATAATTTCGTTCGCCGCGGTGTGCCCTCTATTTACCTAATTACTGGGCGCGAAGCTCAGGACCCGAATATTGATGGTACCGCTAAACAAGTGGCATTCCTGAAAGAGAGCTATCACAAACCCGGAGATGCGCCTGATGCTGGGGTGAGCTATGCAGCTGCTAAGCAATTTACCGAAGTTAATTATCTAATTGCTAGGGAAGTGGCGGATGCTGCGGATAAGCCTTCATGGTATGAGGGAGATTTCTTTGGGGACCTGTTTAGCCAGTAGTTAACGTGCACTAGTGGTTATTGGAGATTCCCTCGATACCTGGCTAATTTGAGCAGGGAATCTCCAGGTCATGATGCTTTCAGCCGAATTTCTCGAGTTGCAGGGCCTTTAAAACTATTGCGGTAAGTTCCTATTACCTCTTTAGAAGTAAAATTGGGCCTAGGCCTAACTACAAGTGAAAGGTAGATATCTTCTTCAGGCTGCCCACTCCAACATCGGTATTCAGAGTAGGGTTCAGGCCAATTTTCTTCTTGGCCGACCAGTGAAGAGACTTTAAGCAGCTTACCGAGTGGATCACCACTGCACTTGGCAAGCGCCTCCTTTATGGTCCAAGATTTTATAAACTCTTGCTTTAAGAGGGCTATCGGTAAGCTTTGTAACCAGGACACCTCATAGGAGCTAAAGTAATTCTGGGCTATTGCCAGCCAATCTCTTTTGGGATGGTCTCTTTCACAGTCAATACCAACCGGAATTTTTCCAATGGAGACTGCAAGGTAGTCTGCCGTATGGCTGATTGAGAGGTTGACAATAGGGGTTCCTGAGAAATTGGCAACTGTAGGGTTCTTAGGGTCAATCTCTAGATCAGAAGGGGGATATCCGAACCGTTCAGCAATAAGGGTTTTCGCGAGTAGGCGCCCGGCTAAAAATTGCATCCTCCGATTCTGGTTGCGAATGTTTTTTAAACGTAAATGTTCCGTGCCACTCAATAAGAAAGATGAGTTCGCCTGCCAATCTTCAGGCCAATTTTTGAATGAAGAACAAGTAAAATAAAGCATAAAGTCTTATCTATCGATTCAGACTTAGATTGTAATCACTAACAAAGCTGAATAGCAGAACGGCTCTCATGGTAAATGGTTGAGGAAAAGATGGGGTACATACATCTTCAGAATTGCCTCAGAAATAGACCATAAATACCGGATTGGGTAATTAAGGATCATTCTTAAGTTTAGAGTTTTTTCCTTTAAGTTGTCACCTTAAGGGAATTTTATTCTTGGTGAGAGCTTTATCATTTTTAGAGGCTCACGAAGTCTTAAGTTGACCTTATGCCAGTGAAATTAAGGGCGCTAGTATACGAGAAATGTCCTAAGGAATAGTTCTCGTGTATTTAGGTGTAATAAAGAAACTCACCAGTCCCAATTGAAGGTTCTTTTGCTAGCGAGAATTGATCATTTTGTGTACCATTCCCGCCCTGTTGCCGGTCACGAAAAGCTCAAAAAGCCACCTAAAAACAATGGTAGAGCTGGCTGGATACTAAGGCTTGATATTGAGGGTTGGAGCCAAGCTCCATAAGAGTAGTTTGTCTATTGAATTTGTAATTTCCGATTGGCGAGCTTGGTATGCGGGGGTTTCGGAACCTGCGGACTGGCATCGATGGCACAGTGGCGAGTTAGAACTGCAGGAAGATACCCTGGCTGATGTCTCCTTTCTTCCGGCGATGCTCAGGCGCCGCCTGAGCCCATTGTCTAAAGCCGTATTTAATAGTGCTTACCCACTTCTGCAGCAGAGAGATATCCCCCTGCTGTGTTGCTCTGTGCACGGAGAGGCGATGAGAACTTACTCTCTTCTACAGGGGGTTGCTGCGGAAGAAGATTTATCCCCTACGGCGTTTGGCTTATCAGTACACAATGCGATCGCCGGCCAATTGTCTATAGCGAATAAAGTACGATCTCCAGCTCTCGCTTTAGCCGGTGGTGACTATCCATTACTGGCAGGTTTAATGGAAGCTACCGGTATTTTGCGGGAAGGTGCAAAAGAAATACTGCTGATATTTTGTGAGGAACCCCTGCCAGAAATGTATCACCCTAGCACCCAAAGTCCCTCAGGTGTTTGTGCTACAGCTTTACTCTTAACCTTACCAGTTGAGGGAAGTAAGGGTACTGGAGTGACTTTGCTAAATTCTTCGAGCGTCAGACTAAAAACGGCATTTGAAGAGGCTGATTATCAGCTACCTCTGATAAGCGCGCTTATTAAAAACTCAGGAAAAGTACCTGTTGCCAAAGGGTGGGAGTTACTAATCAATGCAAACTAATTTGGAGTCTGGCAAGAGGTATGATCGGTATTGGTTTAGGCTGATAGCCACTGCCGTTGCGTTTAGTCTATTTGGTTTTGGTGGTCTGATCCTTCGATTTATTTTATTTCCACCTCTCAGAATTTTATACCCTAATGCAAATGTACGTATGCGTAAGGCTAGGTTAATCATACATCATGCCTTCCGTTTGTTTATTGGATTTATGCACAAAACAGGGATATATACTTATGATTTCAAGGATGAGATTAAACTGCAAGAGCCCGGCCAATTAATACTGGCTAATCATCCCACTCTTATTGATGTCGTTTTTCTTATATCTCGAATACCTAATGCAAACTGTATTGTAAAGGCGAGTCTATTTCGAAATCCCTTTATGCGTGGTGCTGTAATGACTGCGGGTTATATTCCCAATGATGACCCGGAAAAAATAATTGAGCTTGCCTCAAAATCTTTGAAAAAAGGGGAGTCAGTGGTTTTATTTCCGGAAGGAACCCGCTCTGTGCCAGGGAAACCATTCAAGTTCCAGCGGGGGGCTGCCTATATGGCACTTCGTTCTGGTATTAGTCCGACTCTGGTTACCATTCGCTGCAACCCGCCAATGCTGATGAAAAATATCCCGTGGTACAGCATTCCGTTATCGCGGCCACATTTTGAATTTGATGTCTCTGAATCTTGGGAGATTCTCAAGATGAAAGAAAAAAGCGAAAGCCCATTGGTAGCCAGGCAAGTTACCCAAGAATTAAAAGCATTTTATACTGAGGAGTGTGCTGCGTGAATGATTTGGTTGAAGAGCTAAAGACACTGATTATTGAGGTTCTAAACCTAGAGGATATTACACCAGAGGAAATCATCGCAGATGAGCCTTTATTTGGTGAAGGTCTAGGTTTGGATTCCATTGATGCGCTTGAGCTAGGTCTGGCATTGCAGAAGAAATATAACATATCTATCGATGCAGAAAATGAAGATACCAAATCACATTTTGCTAGTGTGAACAGCCTGGCAAAATTTGTTGATGGTAGCCGCGCGTAAGAGAGATATGTATGTTGAAAGATAGAGAAGACATTTTTCCAAAATTGACCGAAATCCTTGTTGAGATGTTTGAGGTTGATGAAGAGGATATAACAGAAGAAGCCCACCTTGCTGATGATCTGGATATAGATAGCATTGATGCGGTTGACCTGATAGTTCGTTTAAAAGAGCTTACTGGAAAGAAAATTGCACCTGAAGAATTCAAAAGTGTAAGAACTGTTGGAGATGTAGTTGGTGCAATTGAAAAGGTAATGGCGGAGAAGTGAGTCGATTCGCGCAGCTAATATTGGTCATAATTCTGACACTGTACCCTGTGGCAATTTATTTTGGCATAGAATACTTGTCTTTAAGTAGTATTCTGTTACTGCTGTTGATTGTTGCGGTTTCAAGGGTATTGTTTGGCGGCGCGAATAAGGCGATTGGCACCAAGCTAATGGCCGTGGCCTTGGCTTTTGTTGTTGGCGTCTCCTGGTTAAGGGGCGATTCAAGTGGACTTCTTTGGTATCCAGTACTTTGTAACCTGATTCTATTTTCACTGTTTTTATACAGTTTGAGTCAACCACAAACATTAGTAGAACGGCTTGCTCGCCTTACGACTCCAGATTTACCACCTGAAGGTATTCTATATACACGAAAGGTTACCAAGGCATGGTGCCTATTCTTTTTAATTAATGGAAGCCTCGCACTGGCAACTGTTTTAAACGGCGATATGAAAGTCTGGACTCTTTACAATGGCCTTGTTTCATATGTGCTAATGGGAACTATGATGGGCGGTGAATGGCTACTGCGTTGTCGTGTCCAAAATAAGGTGTGAGTTAAGGTCGTGGACAAAGTACAGTTTGAACAAGTGTTTGGTTACTCGAATGACCAAGCAATAGTTAGCTATTCAAGTCGTGGGGAAATTTCTTTCGCCCAATTTAAACGTGAATTGGCATTTATTGAGCGAAAGCTAAAAAAATCCCTAAACGAAACTGGGTTCAAAAGAGCTGCCATTTTCTGTGAAGATAGTTACGAGTTTAGCTTGCTCTTTTTTGCTGCTATGTCTTGTTGTGAAGTCGTTGTTATACCGGCAAATAATAAGCGATTTACCCAGCAAAAACTGGGTGAGCAAACCCTATTACTGGGCAGCTGGGAAGATAGCTCGGCATTTAGTATAAATATTCCGGATCAATGTAGAGAGGAGCTTTCTGTTCCCAGTTGTTTTGATGCTGGTATTCAATTATTCACATCAGGAAGCAGTGGTGAACCACAAACCGTTGATAAAACCTTATATCAACTGCTCAATGAGGTTAAGGCCCATAATCTTAAGTGGTCACCCCGGGTAGCTAATACAACTACTTTGGCAACTGTAAGCCATCAGCATATATATGGCTTACTGTTTAAATTACTGTGGCCACTAGCCAGCGGGCGTCGATTTGTTAGTAAGACATATGTGGATATTGTGGGATTACTCCAAGACGCCCACAAGTGGGGGCCTGCCGTGTGGGTTGCAAGCCCTGCACAGTTAAGCCGCCGTATTTCTTCCTGGCCATGGGCGTTGGGAAAATCCTTAGTAGATATCTTTTCTTCTGGGGGGCCTTTACTGGAAGTAGATGCAAAGGCGATTGATCAGTTGTGTGGAATCCAGCCCATAGAGGTCTATGGAAGCACTGAAACGGGGGGGATTGCCTGGCGTAATCAATTGCGTCAGAAAAGTTGGAGTCCACTAAAGGGAGTGAACATTGCAAAAAACAGCGATGGGTTACTCAAAGTCTCTTCTCCGTGGTTGCCCAAGGAGTTTATTTGTCAGGACAAAGTACAAATAAGTACAGATGGTATGTTCGAACTCAAAGGACGAGCTGATCGCATTGTTAAGATTGAAGAGAAAAGAATTTCTCTTACACAAGTTGAGTCCCTACTAGTTGGAAGCTCATATATTGTAAAAGCCAATGCACTTGTTCTGGAGCGTAAAAGAAAAATAGTTGCCGCTGTTGCCACACTAACGGAATCCGGGAAAGAACTATTACAAAAGAAAGGAAAGGCTTCTCTTGTTCGTAAACTTAGAGAAACCCTGGCCAAGGATCTTGATGGCGTGGCTGTGCCACGTTCTTGGCGTTTTGTTGATGAAATCCCCGCTAACTTACAGGGAAAAATAACGAGAGACCTGCTAATGCAACTTTTTGATGAAATTCCGGCAGCAATGGTGCCACAGATTATTAGCAGCGAAATATTAGATAATGCTCGTCAAGTTAATTTTACGGTTAATGACGATTTGCCTTGCTTGGATGGTCATTTTGAAGGCTCACCGGTAGTGCCGGGAGTAGTACAGCTGGATTGGGCTATGCATTTTGGCCGCCCACTTGTAAAAGCCGGCAGTACGTTTACCCAAATGGAAGTGATTAAATTTAAGCAATTAATGATGCCCGGTGATGCTGTCACTTTATCTTTGGAGTTCAGCCAGGAAAAGAACAAATTAAATTATTCTTTTCGGAACACTCAAGATGGCAATTTAGAATATAGCAGTGGTAGATTGTGCTTCAGCCATGTCTAACTTTTGTTTTGTAATACCCGTTTATAATCATGAGGGGGCAATCGCAGAGACGCTAGCATCTCTGGATGACTTTAACCTGCCTTACATTCTGGTAGATGATGGCTGTGATGAACCCTGTAGAATTGAACTACAACGCTTAGAGCAGGGCTACGGTCCGCGGGTTCACTTGGTTGTTCGCCAGGCTAATGGTGGAAAAGGTGCTGCGGTAAAAAGTGGTCTGCGAGCTGCGAAAGCGCTTGGATATAGTCATGGAATTCAAGTCGATGCCGATGGTCAACACAGCCCTGCTGATATACCTCAATTCCTAGAGAAAAGCAGAAAGTGCCCTGATTCACTGATTTGTGGCTATCCGCAATACGATAAATCAGTACCTAAAGTTCGTTTGTGGGGACGCTATCTAACTCATGTATGGATCTGGATTAATACTCTTTCTCTGGAGATTAAGGATTCCATGTGTGGGCTGCGTTGTTATCCCTTATCTCGAACTGTAGATTTGTTAGATAACGAGTATACCGGTGATCGAATGGATTTTGATCCAGAGATCTTGGTACGGTGGTATTGGAGCAAAGGCGGTCTCTGCCAGGTACCTGTAAATGTGAGCTACCCAATAGATGGCGTTTCCCATTTCCGGGGATTTAAGGATAACTTCCATATATCGGCAATGCACACCCGTCTATTTTTTGGCATGTTGGCCAGAACTCTGCGTATTTCGACAGTAGGGCGAAAAGCGTGAGTAATTTACACTGGTCAAAATACCGGGAACAAGGCTTTTTCCTGGGTATCAAGTTCTTATTCTGGTTGCATCACTGGTTGGGTCCGATTGCCTTTAAAGTTGCGGTATACCCGGTAGTTTTATGCTACTACCTAAAAAATCAGAGTGGCCGCAATTCGATCCAGGAGTACTTGGAATTATTCACTAAACGCTACCCATCTAGCGGTATAGAACCGAATTGGAAAACCGGATTTAAAATTTTCCTTAATTTTGCTAACAGTGCTAGAGAAAAGCTTGAAGCTTGGTTTGTGGGTATCCCGGATAGTCAGGTAAATTTCCCAGAAAGAGCGGGTCTTCACCAGTTGGCCGCTAGTGGCCAGGGTGGATTAATTATTGGCTCTCACCTTGGGAACCTGGAGGTTTGCAGGGCACTTGGCAGCCTGACAAAGGTACGGGTAAATGTGTTGGTGCATACAAAGCATGCGGTGAAATTTAATCGCATGATGAAGATGCTCAATCCCCTGAGTCAAGTACGGCTTATCCAGGTGACAGAAGTAACTCCCGCTTTAGCGATGCGACTCTCCGAGGCTGTTGAGGCTGGGGAGCTGGTTGTTATTGTCGGTGATAGAACACCGATTAACTCTATGGGACGCACTTGTGAGGCAGAATTCCTAGGGCGAAAAGCGCCTTTTCCCCAGGGGCCCTATATTCTTGCTGCGCTGCTCAAATGCCCGGTGTACACACTTTTCTGTCTGCGCAGTACTTCCGGATACGATATCTATATGGAAAAACTCTGCGATCGCGTTGTGATGAAACGCGGTGACAGAGAAGGGCATATTCGCTCTCTTGTCGAGGAGTTTGCACGACGGTTGGAGCGCTATTGTCATATAGCACCTTTGCAATGGTATAACTTTTACCCGTTCTGGGATCAACAAAAATGAATTCAGCAGTACTACAACGAACCCAAATAGTCTTTGATGGCACAGATCTATCTATTGATCAGGTAAATACCATTGCAGCTGGCCGTGGCGATATCTCTCTATCTGATGAAGAGAGCTTTGTCGCAAGGATAAATCGCGGTGCCGAGTTCCTAGATAGCCTTTGGCAGAAGGAAGGTGTGATCTACGGAGTAACCACTGGATATGGTGATTCTTGTACCGAAAGTATTCCTGCAGATCTGGTGGAAGAGTTACCTCATCGATTATTTACCTTCCATGGTTGTGGAATGGGGGAAGTCTTTACTCTTGAGCAGAGTAGAGCGATTGTCGCAGCCCGGATTGCCAGCCTTGCAAAGGGCAGTTCAGGGGTCCGATTTCGGTTGTTGCAGCAATTGGTTCTGTTACTTCAGAAAGACATTATTCCGGTAATTCCCCAAGAGGGGTCTGTGGGAGCCAGTGGCGACTTGACCCCACTGTCTTATGTTGCTGCGGTTTTGTGCGGGGAGCGCAAAGTTTGGTACCGAGGCCATCAGAGAGATACTGCTGAGGTATTCGATGAATTACAGATTGAGCCATTAAAGCTGTACCCCAAAGAGGGTTTGGCGATAATGAATGGCACCGCCGCAATGACTGGCTTAGCGTGCTTAGCCTATAAACGGGCAGAGTATCTAGCACAGCTGAGTGCTCGTATTACCTCCATGATGAGCGTTGCGTTGGATGGCAATGCCTACCATTTCGATAGCGCGCTTTTTGCAGTGAAGCCACACCCCGGTCAAAACCAGATTGCAAAGTGGATTCACGACGATCTCAATGTTGGTGACGCTCCAAGACAAAATAGCCGATTGCAGGATCGCTATTCACTTCGGTGCGCTCCCCATGTAGTGGGTGTATTACAGGACTCTCTGCCCTGGCTCCAGCAGTTTATTCATAACGAACTAAACAGTGCTAATGATAACCCGATCATCGATGGTGAAAACGAGAGGGTGCTTCATGGTGGGCACTTCTATGGTGGGCATATAGCCTTCGCCATGGATAGCCTGAAGAATGCGGTAGCAAATCTCTCTGATTTACTGGATCGACAAATAGCCCAACTGGTTGACGTTAAGTTCAATAATGGGCTCCCGGCAAACCTCTCAGGTGTAACCGGGCCTCGAAGATCGATTAACCACGGCTTTAAGGCTGTTCAAATTGGTGCGAGTGCCTGGACTGCTGAAGCACTAAAGCAGACCATGCCCGCAAGTGTTTTTTCCAGATCAACGGAGTGTCATAACCAGGATAAGGTCAGTATGGGCACCATTGCTGCCAGGGACTGTAACAGGGTATTACAGTTAACGGAGCAAACGACCGCAGCGGCACTGATGGTTGCTTGGCAGGGCATTCAGCTTCGAGTTCGTAGTGGGGGAGTGGATTTGGAAAAATTATCTACCGCTCTTAATACCACAATCAGGCAGATAGGAGATGAATTTTCTTTTCTGGAGGAAGATAGAGAGCTTGAACAGCCATTGAGAAAATTCGTTTCATTAATTCAGCAAAGACATTGGCGCTTATATGAAAACTAATAAACCTATGCGCCCTGAAAAATGGATGGCGCAAGTTGAACTACAAATTCCTTTCCACGATGTGGATATGATGGAAATAGCCTGGCATGGGCATTATGCAAAGTACTTTGAAATAGCCCGATGTGCATTGTTTGATCAGTTGGAATATAACTACCAGCAGATGAAGGAATCAGGTTTTGCCTGGCCGGTCATAGATTTGCGTGTACGATATGCAAAGCCTTTGCGATTTCAGCAGTGGATTGTTATTCGCGCTGAGGTTTCTGAATATGAAAATCGGTTTAAGATCAATTATACGATAACCGATAGAGATACCGGTGTACGCTTAACAAAAGGACATACCGTACAGGTAGCTGTCGAAATAAGCAGTACCGAAATGCTGTTTGCATCGCCTCCAATTTTGCTGGAAAAATTGGGGGTAAATTAGTGATGACTGCCAAGCGTTTGGTTTTATTTTTTATTTGTTTTCTATTTTCCATAGTAACTTCTGCTTTGACTTTGGAGCAGCAGGCGGTTTTGCGGGAGATAGAGAAAAATATTGTGTCATCTCCACAGATGCTTGGCACTTTTTCCCAGACAAAGAGGCTGCCCCAATTGCCCAGGCCTCTGGTTTCTTCAGGCGTCCTGGCTATTTCTGAAGAGTTAGGATTAAGCTGGCGAATAGAGAATCCAATAGAATCCCATCGAATATTTAAACTAGATGATGTTGATTCCGGAAATCGGGTCAATAGCAATATTGTAGGAAATCATGTAGCTGATCCTCTATTAAAGATTATCAATGGTGATTTTAGCGAGCTGGATCAGACTTTTACGGTGGGGCCACAGATCGCAGAAGAGCAATGGCGAATTAACTTAATTCCCAAACAAGAGGCTTTTAGAAAGGTTATTGAATCGATAGAAGTCGTGGGAGACAAAAAGATTCGGAAAATAGTACTAGCCGAAGCCAACATGGCAATTACTGAAATAGATATTATGAATTTACATTCAGTTGAAGCTAATAACAGTCAACTACTGAGTGAATTCTCAGAAGATAACCAGAAATAATCTCATGTCACGTCGAGTTGTTATTTGGCTTTCTTTTGTTAGTGTAATTATTGGGATAACTGTATTACGCTATCAATCTAGCTGGCTACAAACAGATATTTTGTTATTAGCTGATAATAACTCCGACTCGGTAAGTAGTGCTGGCATCCAGAAAAAAGTCAGTCAGCAATTACAGGGAAGTCTAATTTGGGTTTTAGTTTCTGAAGGAAAAGAAGCACAACGTCTGGCCAGGCATACCCAAGAGTTGGCGCAGAAACTAAAGGCCACTAAATCTTTAGAGTCTGTTGAATATCGTTGGGCCGATTCTGAAAGCTATAAAGAGGAGTGGGAGCTGCTCTTTCCTCTGCGCCAACAGCTACTCAGCCCTGAAGATAGGGCGTTATTAGACGCTACGCCAGAGGAACTTATACAGCGTCAATTGAGTAAATTATACGGGCCTGACGGCGCTGGAATTGATTTGGAGAAAGATACTTTCTCAACTTTTCTCAATTACTTCACCGCTGATATTGGAGTTACTCCACAAGTCTTTGATGGAATCCCGGTACATACAGAGGGGCATAAAGCTTTTACCCTGCTTTATACACTGGCCGCACCGGTAGATTTGGCTGGAGAGAGCGGTATATCACTTCTTTCTTTACAGTCAGAATTAAAACAATGGGCCCAAAAAAATGGTTATTCGCTGCTGGTAGCTGGGGCCCCCCTGCACACAGAGTATGCTGCTGCTATGGCACAGGATGAAATACGCCTGATTGGCTCCCTTTCGATCCTTGCTATTTGCTGTCTATGTATTGTTGTCTTTCGCTCATTAAAACCTCTACTAGCCTGTACATTCGCAATTCTATGTGGCGTGGCCAGTGGCATATCTGGCGTCATTATCATTTTGGGCCAAATTCATATACTGGCTTTTGTATTTGGTACAACGGTTTCTGGATTGGCAATCGATTACGCATTTCACTTTATTTGTAATAGATTGCGGCTGGGCAAGCCAAAAGATAAGGATATATTACCTGGGCTATTGCTGGGCTTGATATCAAGCTGCTTGGCATTTTTCTCTCTTGCATTAACACCCTTTCCGCTTTTACAACAAATAGGGGTTTTTGTCGGCTGTGGTTTAATAGGGGCTTGGTTGACTGTAATCCTGCTATTCCCAGGCTGGATTAATATTAAGCATAGGCCTTTATCGTTTTCCAGTCAGTTTCCTAAACTCAATATTAAGTACTACCTGTTTCCATTGATTGGGCTGTTGATTTTTGGAGCTGCGGCACTTCAGAAAATTCAATTTAATGATGATCTAAAACTGTTTTACCAGCCTCCAGAATTTCTTACACAAGATGAAATAGATCTAAATTCTCTGATTAGATCCCGGCCGGATTCCCGTTACTTTCTGGTTTTTGGTGAAGATGAGCAACAAGTATTAACACGGGAGTGGGAACTTAGAAATCAACTGGACTATTTAGTAGAAAAGGAAATTATTAGTGGTTTTCAGGGGGTAACCAACCGGGTACCTCCAAAAGAGGTTCAAGAAGCTGACTGGAAGTTATTGTCGAAGTTTTACAGTGGGGATGCTGTCAGATCTTTTTATCAGCAATTGGGTTATTCTGCACAAGATATTAACCAGCAGTTAAGTTCTAAAATACAGCCATTCACTACCTTTAACTTCTCTGAATGGTTGCCAGTTTCAGGTCGGCAATATAAAGGACTATGGTTGGGTTGTGAAAATAATCACTGTTATTCTGTGGTTCGTATTTATGGTTTAAAAGAAGATTTGTCATCTTTAGAGTTACTGCCTGGAGTAACCTATGTCGATACTACCAGAAGTATCTCTAATGTGATGTCACAACAGCGTGATCTGTTGCTGCAATTACTTCCATTAATATTCATTGTTGTATTTCTGGTAACTGCAACTAAAACAGGAATAAAGCAAGCCTTAAGTATAGTTGCACTTCCATCCAGCGCAGTGCTAGGCACCCTGGCGATAGTGATTTTACAGGGATCAGCAATTAATTTATTTCATGTTGCGGCTTTATTACTTGTCTTTGGAATTGGTATAGATTACGCAATATTTAGCCATACAAGCCGGAAAGCAGAGCAGCATTATACCCTGCTGGCGATAGCTATGGCTGGGTTAACAACTTTTTTAGGGTTTGGTTTGCTAGCATTGTCTGGCACACCGGCGATTGCAAATTTTGGGTTAGTGCTGGCTGTGGGCACAGTATTAACTTTGTTGTTGGCATTTCTATTTTTTTGTACACGGGGTAAGGGATATTAGCCAATGAAAGAAATTAAGTCTGACGTTGTTATTATTGGTGCCGGACCTGCTGGAGCTGTAGCCGGTGCTTTGTTGGCTAAAAATGGCTGGAGTGTATCGATCGTTGAGCGAGAGATGTTCCCTCGCTTCTCTATCGGCGAGAGTTTGCTGGCACAGTGTATGGAATCTCTTGAAAACGCAGATATGTTGGAGGCAGTAAAATCCGCAGGCTTCCAGTTTAAAAATGGTGCTGCTTTTGAATGGAATGGTGCCCGTACTGCATTTGACTTTCGTGAAAAATTCACACCTGGGCATGGCACAACTTTCCAGGTACAGCGAGCCAAGTTTGACAAAATACTGGCCGATGAAGCCGAGCGCCAGGGGGTAAAGATTTATTATCGTCATTCTATTGTATCAGCTGATATTACCGAAAATGGTGCGGAACTGATTGCTGAACACAATGGCGAAGACCTTGCTTTCCAGGGCCGTTTTGTTCTGGATGCAAGTGGTTTTGGACGAGTTCTACCAAGATTACTGGACCTGGATCGTCCATCAGAGTTTCCTGTACGTGAATCAGTATTCACACATGTAGAGGACAATATTACTGATAGTAATTTTGACAGAGATAAAATACTTATCACAGTCAATCCCAATGAGAGAGATATTTGGTATTGGTTGATACCTTTCGCCGATGGCAGAGCTTCTGTTGGAGTTGTTGGTGAGAAGGAAAAGATCGCGGCTTGGGGACAGGATCCAGAACAGATCCTGAAAGGTGCTATTTCGGCCGCACCAGAGTTGGCAAAAACTTTACACAACGCAAAATTTGATACCGAGATTCAACGTATTCGTGGATATTCGAGCAATGTAATCAAGCTGGCAGGTCCAGGCTTTGCTCTTTTGGGAAATGCTGGTGAATTCCTTGATCCAGTATTTTCTTCAGGCGTTACCATCGCAATGAAGTCTGCAGAGTTAGCCGCTGAATGTTTACACCGTCAACTCTCTGGAGAGAGCGTTGATTGGGACAAAGAGTTTTCTGTGCCTTTAAAGCAGGGTGTTGAAGTTTTTAAAACGTATGTAAAGGCTTGGTATGATGGTCGTTTTCAGGATGTGATTTTTTATCAGACTGAGCAAAAAGAAATTAAAGGAATGATTTGCTCAATATTGGCAGGTTATGCCTGGGATAATAAAAATCCTTTTGTTGCTGCTGCAGAGCGTAGATTGAATACACTGGTGGAAATATGCTCCGCTGGTTAGTGCTTTATTTTAGTATCTTTACTCTGGTGGGTTGTATTTCCCCAAGGGTAGAAAAAGATAAGTCTGAAGGCTGGTCTTTGGCGCCTCTTTTAGCTGAGCAACCGCGTCAGATGAATCAACATTTGCGTATTGTTTATCAAAACAATGTGTACGAAGTGATTGCGGCCACCTTGCTCTCTTCAGAGAACATGAGGGTTTCGCTTCTCAGCCCTGAAGGTATGAGTTTGTTAGATATTGCATATGATGGTAATGAGATCAGCACTCATCACTACATGCGTAGAGCGGCAAGTCTGCCACCTGAAAAACTGTTAGCAGACATTCAGTTTGTATATTGGCCAGTTACTCAGCTACAGAAACAATTACCTGTTGGTTGGAAGTTGCAAGAGTCCGTAGTTGAGGGGAATTATATCCGTCAGCTCTTCCACAATGGAGAAATAAGTACAGAGGCGCGCTACAGTACTAATGATATTTGGGAAGCACAGGTTGAGCTTGAGCACAAACGACTTGGTTACAGGTTAAGCATCAGGAATTTTTAGGTATGACTAATTTCTATCTTAATCATATGGGCATCATCTGTACCCTGGGAAATTCTGCTGAATCGGTAGCTAAACCCCTTTTTAGCGGTGATAGCTCTTTTATGCGACCGGATGAAAACCGATTATTAAACTATCAGGGAAACCTGGGTATTGTGCAGGAGAAGTTGCCAGAATTACCGAGTTCGCTACAAGCCTATCACTGCCGTAATAATCAGCTGGCTTTGGCTGCACTGGGCCAAATCGAATCAGAGATCGGTAGTCTTGTTGAAAGATATGGTACAAGCCGAGTTGGAGTGGTTATGGGAACTTCAACTTCTGGGATCGATTCTGGTGAATCTTACCTCAGTGGTAAAAAAGACACTGGTTACAATTACCGGCTTCAACAGCAAATGGCAGGACTTAGTACTTTTGTCGCAAAGTATCTGGGTGTGCAAGGCGTACAACTTACAGTTTCTACAGCGTGTTCATCCAGTGCGAATGCCCTTGCCAGTGCCCGGCGCCTTCTCTCTACCAATGTTTGTGATGCTGTGGTTGTTGGTGGTGTGGATTCTCTTTGTGGCATGACGATTCGTGGCTTTCATAGCCTGGGGGCACTTAGTGCGGGCCAGACCAACCCCCTCAGCATTAATCGGGATGGTATTAATCTTGGGGAAGCTGGCGCAATATTTGTGATGACCAAAGAACCTGGGCCTGTGATTCTATCCGGTGTTGCTGCCATGTCTGATGCCCACCATATGTCGGCTCCAGATCCAGAGGGGCGCGGTGCAGAGGCCTGTATGCGCAGAGCACTGGAAAATGCGAGCTTGGATGCAAGCGATATTGATTATCTAAATCTCCATGGTACGGGCACACCACAAAATGACTCTATGGAGGCTTTAGCCGTTGAAAGGGTGTTTGGAAGCCAACTACCTTGCTCTTCCACTAAACCTTTAACCGGGCACACATTGGGAGCTGCTGGTGCACTTGAAGCGGCCTTTTGCTGGCTTGCCCTGCAAAATGATCAACTCCCCCCCCATCAGTATGATGGGCATTATGATCCGGAGATTGTGCGGCTGAACCTTTGCCAGGGCCAAGAAGCTGCTGGAGGATTGCGCTACGTAATGAGTAACTCCTTCGCGTTTGGTGGGAGTAACTGCTCGGTAATTATGGGCAGTCAGAGGTAAAATATATGCAAAAATATACTGCTGGAGAATTGGTTCCACATAGTGGAAATATGTCACTTCTCGATGAAGTAGTTTCAGTAGATGAGGAACAACTGCTGGCAAAATTGCGGGTCCGAGATGATGGAATTTTTTCTCGCAACGGTCGTGTTCCCGCCTATGTGGGAATTGAGTATATGGCCCAGTCGATAGCGGCATTTTCCGGTTACCACGCCAAGGAACGGGGCGAAGAGGTTCGCCTGGGCTTTTTATTGGGTACCCGTAAATTTGTGTCAAATGTTGAAAGTTATCGCTGTGGCGATGAACTGACGATTGAAGTCCAGCGTTTGCTGCAGGCTGAGAATGGCATGGCGACATTTGAGTGTGTAATAAAGGGCCCCTCCATCGAGCAAAGCGCGCGGTTAAATGTATATCAACCGGACAACGTGGAACAGTATTTGAAGGGTAGAAATTAAATGTCTGAGTGGATTTTAGTTACGGGTTCAAGCCGTGGTATAGGTCGGGCAATTGCCCTTCAGTTAGCTGAAGATGGTTATAATATCGTTTTACATTGCCGTAGCCGCCGTGACCAAGCTGAAGAGGTTGCAGAGGAAATTGCCAAGCTAGGAAGTAAAAGTAGAATTCTTCAGTTTGATATTTCTGATCGGAACCAAACTAAAGATGTTTTGCTAGAAGATGTCGATGAACACGGTTGTTACTATGGGGTTGTATGCAATGCAGGTGTAACTGCTGACAATGCTTTTCCCGCAATGCCTGCCGAGGATTGGGATTCAGTCGTTCACACAAATCTGGATGGTTTCTACAACGTCTTGCATCCCCTGACTATGCCCATGGTTAGACGCCGTGCTCCCGGTCGAATAGTTGTGATGACTTCGGTCTCTGGCGTCGCTGGAAATCGAGGACAGGTAAACTATTCCGCGTCTAAAGCTGGTTTGATTGGTGCGAGTAAAGCGCTCGCACTGGAGCTGGCGAAACGAAAAATCACCGTTAATTGTGTTGCTCCGGGTCTTATTGATACCGATATGCTGGATGAAGATTTGCCGGTTGAAGACATTTTAAAAATGGTTCCAGCCCGCAGAATGGGCAAGCCTGAAGAAGTCGCAGCGACTGTAGCCTTTTTAATGCATGAGCGGGCTGCTTACATTACCCGTCAAGTTATTTCCGTAAATGGTGGTCTCTGCTAATGAAGCGTGTTGTTGTTACAGGAATGGCCGGAATATCTCCTATCGGCCAAGATTGGGAGTCGGTTAGTGAGTCTTTGCAGAGCCGTCGTTCCGGAATTGTTTATATGGAGGACTGGGACAAGTATGAGGGACTTGAAACTCGCCTTGGTGCCCCAGTAAAAGATTTTGAAAAGCCATCTCATTACAATCGCAAACGCGTTCGCAGCATGGGGCGCGTCTCATTAATGGCGGTTCGCGCCAGTGAAATTGCTCTTCAGGATGCGGGATTGTTGGATGACCCCATTCTCAAAAGTGGAGCTGTCGGAGTTTCATATGGCTCGTCAGCAGGCACTCCGTCAGCAGTGGCTGATTTCGGCAATATGTTGATAAATCACCGCACCGACGGCCTTAATGCCACCAGCTATATAAAAATGATGTCTCATACGGCTGCGGTCAATATCGGAGTATTTTTTGGTTTGTGTGGGCGGGTTTACACCACCAGCTCTGCTTGTACTTCTGGCAGCCAGGGAATTGGGTATGCCTATGAAGCGATCCGCAATGGTAGCCAAACTATTATGGTCGCCGGTGGTGCAGAGGAGCTGTGTGCAACTGAGGCGGCAGTTTTCGATACGCTTTATGCTACCTCCACAAAAAATGATACTCCTGAAGCGACCCCGCGTCCCTTTGATAGAAACCGGGATGGTTTGGTGATCGGTGAAGGTGCTGGCACGCTGATTCTGGAGGAGTATGAGCATGCTGTTGCACGTGGAGCCAGAATTTATGCGGAAGTTGTTGGCTTTGGTACAAATTCTGACGGTAGCCATGTTACTCAACCCCAGTCGGGGACTATGCAGGTGGCTCTGGAGCAAGCTATAGCTCAATCTGGCGTAGATGCTAGTGAGATAGGTTATGTCAGCGCACATGGTACTGCCACGGACCGAGGAGATATCGCCGAGAGCCATGCGACTCGCAATGCGTTTGGTCGTGCTGTGCCTATCAGTTCCCTCAAGAGTTATACCGGCCATACTCTGGGTGCCTGCGGCGCTTTGGAAGCTTGGACAAGTATCCAGATGATGCGCAATGGTTGGTTCCATCCCACAATGAATTTGGCAGAGGTTGATGCTGATTGTGCTGACTTGGAATTTATCCAAGGCCCTGGTAAGCATATCGATACAGAATATATCATGAGTAATAATTTCGCCTTTGGTGGAATTAATACTTCATTAATATTTAAAAGAATTTCTTAATTAATAGATGAGTGACCTTTAAATAAGGGATAACAGATGAAGTGGATGTTGGCTGTAGTTTCAATAATTTTCTTGGCTCAGCCAGTATTAGCTGACGATTTGTTGTTAAGTTTTGGTGGTGGACCACAGCCGGATTCAAAACAAAATAACAAGACCTTTGGTTTAGACTACTCCTTTAAAACGTTTGAAAAGAGTTATCGGCAACATATTGATATAGGTGTAAGTTACACAGAAATTAGTACTAGTGCGGATAAAAATAAACGCATAAGGGCTTTTTCCATTTACCCGCAGTTAAATCTGTACCCAAGGCAAAGAAGTTGGGGGCAACCCTTTTTCTTTGTTCGAGCATTGGGCCCCAGTTATATATCCAGTAACCATTTAGGCGATCGACGCCAAGAGAACAACTTTTCTTTTCAGGCGCAGGTGGGTTATGGCGCAAGAATTAACTGGAGGAAAAAGGAGGATCTGGTACTAATGGTATCTTGGAAGCACTTTTCAAATGCTAATTTGTTTGATGAAAATGATGGTATAGATATGCCATTTGTCTTAAATGTTGGCATAAGGCTTTAAAAAATACTCGTATTCTCCCATTGATAGATATCATTGGGAGAATGCTTAAGTTTTAAATTGATAACTGCTTAATAATCGCATCATTCAAGTTACGTACCCAGCGATTATAATTTCTGTGGATAGTATAGTATTTTTCATTGTAATCAAGCAGGTCGCTATCTTTATAAGTAATACTATAATTATCCATATCGTATTTGATGTCTGCTTCAGCGTGATGTTTGCGAACGTTAATTGAAGCGATTATTTGTCCAGGGGCGACCTCACGACAAGTCCAGTTTCTTGCTATACATCCCGCGATAATTGATTTTTTAATGGTATCCTGGGTTTGTGCAGAACCATCAAGGCGGTCAGGAATACTTCTATCTTGGATATTCATCACTGGATTACTGGTACAGCCAGAGAGAGTTAATGCAAAAGCCGCAGAGAATAATATTTTCTTAAAATTTTTCATTTAAATATCCTGTTGGTAGTTTTAGGATCAAATTTCGTGGTTTTTCTTCATCCACTTCGCTACATCATTACCAAGTGTATGAACACAGCGTTGGAGTACTTGGCAAGAGTTTTTAAAATTTGCACCAAATCCACCACTAGAATTTCTAGTATTAGTAAAACTGTCTACTAATTTTCCATTATTGTAAAGTTCCGCCTCAATAGATACCGACTTTCTATGTCCTAACCAAGCGTTACCAGAACTCAGGGCATTTAGAATACTTAGTTTGAGAATATAGCCCTCTGACTGAGGATTTAGTTCAGACGTTGAAGAGATATAGTATCCATATTTACTAAGAAACTTCTGGGTCGAATTAGAAAACTGCGAGCCGAGATTCGGGCATTCACTAAGTATATTGGCAGCAATTACTTTCTCATCATGATAGTGAGCTGCTGAATTGATCTTAATGACATCTTTTGCCATTGCTAAAGAAGAGATACTTAAAATTGTACCAGCTAGTACGACTTTAAATCTGCTGATATTCATATTGCCTCAAAGGAATATTACAACTGCCAGGAAGTATACAGATGTAGCCAAATTGATAAATTGTCGAATTTTCATGCGCGATAATTTACCAGATAAGAAAGCCTGACAATAGTGGTTAAACGAACTTTAGGACAGAGGATTTTTCACTGAAAAGTAATATAGCGGAACTCAATATTCATTTTATACCCATCAGTCATCTTTAAATTTCTCGACACTGACAAATGTATATTGCCGTCAAAAGCTAAAATTTAGCAGTTGATACCGTAGTGCTCGGAAAACTAAATCTCATTGAGGGTTCATTTAATTGATTTCGATGGATTGGCATAACTCCAACCATCGCTCAATCCCCGAACTTCTATATTTTTGTCGATGTAGGGCGAAATAAAATTCTCTGTGAAAATTTCTCTGTGATACCGGCAATTCGATTAATGAGCCCCGCTTCAGGGCATCAGCTAAAGAGACTCTAGATAGGCAGCTGATACCGAGCCCAGCTTCCACCGCTCGCTTAATGGCCTCTGTATGTTGAAGCTCCAACAAAATATGGAGTTTTGGTAGTAGTCCGACCATTGCACGCTCAAAAGTCTGACGTGTACCGGAACCGGGCTCCCGGGTAATCCAGGTGGCTTTGAGCAGATCTCTGTCTGTCAGGCGCTTGCGTTTGGCCAGGGGGTGAGAGGGGGCGCAAAAGACGACTAATTCATCACTACGCCAGGGAATCATCTCCAGATCCGGGTGATTAAATTCACCCTCAATAAGTCCAAGATCCAGCTCAAAATTGAGCACCCGCTCGGTAATTGCCGAGGTATTGGCGACCTCCAGCTCCACGCGTGTGCCGGGTTGCTCCTCCATGTAGCGCGCCATTACGTTCGCAGCCAGGTAATTGCCGATGGTTAGGGTTGCCCCTATTTTTAGGCGGCCCAGATCGCGATGACTGGCCAGGCTCTGTTCTAATTCCTGTGCCCGTTCCAGCAGTTCCTCCGCCTTGGGCCATAGTTGCCTACCCAGCTCATTCAGGCGCAGGCGCTTGCCGGTGCGCTCGAATAAGCGCAGCTCAAACTGTTGTTCGAACTCTTTTAGGGCGGTGGAGGCGGCAGACTGGGACATGCTCAGGCTCTCTGCCGCGCGGCTCACATTCTCGTGGTGGGCACAGGCCAGGAATACCTCCAGTTGGCGCAAGGTATAGCGCAAAGGGAATTCTCCACTTAATCGTTAAAATAGATAAGGAATATCGAAATATCCCACTTTGCCAATAGATCTTCCAGAGCTAAAATTCAACTATCAAGAGACTCGTGGAATAACCGGTTTTAAGTTTATGTCCAAATTGAATATAGAGAAGGTGTTGGATGTCCATCACTGGAACGACACGCTGTTTAGCTTTAAGACCACCCGAGATTCGGGTTTTCGCTTTGAGAACGGACATTTCACGATGATCGGTCTGCAGCAGGACAACGGCCGTCCACTGCTGCGTGCCTACTCCATTGCCAGTGCCAACTACGAAGATGAGCTGGAATTCTTCAGCATCAAGGTACCAGATGGTCCCCTGACTTCTCGTCTGCAGAAGATTGTGCCGGGCGATGAGATCTATGTGAGCCAGAAGCCCACCGGTACTTTGGTTGCGGATCACCTGTTACCTGGCAAGCGTCTGTGGTTGCTGTCTACGGGTACTGGTTTGGCACCTTTCATGAGCATTATTAAAGATCCTACTGTCTACGAGCGTTTCGACCAAGTGATTCTTACCCACGGGGTGCGCTATGTCTCTGAGCTGGCTTATCAGGAACAGATCGAGAATGAGCTACCTGAGCATGAGTATTTTGGTGAGATGGTGCGTGAGCAGCTGCTCTACTACCCCACTGTAACTCGTGAGCCTTATCGTAATACCGGCCGCCTGACCGACTTGATGCTGACCGGTAAGCTCTTTACAGATCTCGATGTGCCCAAGCCGAATGTCGAGGAAGACCGCTTTATGTTGTGCGGCAGCCCGGCAATGCTGAAGGATCTCACCAATATCCTAGATGACTGGGGATTCAAGGAGACCCGCGCAGGGGTACCGCACGAGTATGTGATTGAGCGCGCTTTCGTCGAAAAGTAAGTTGGCCTGTCCACCCATAAAAAAACCACCCTGAGGGTGGTTTTTTTATGGGTGAAATACAAACGCTCGAAACTATCCTGACCTTGTGAAACCCTTACCTTCTATTTTGATTCGAGGGTGAATTTGCTGGGAGTGGATAGATGACGCGGTTTTCGCTGGGAGTACTACTGTTTTCCTTCCTGTGGCTAGGTGCCTGTACACGAGTGCCGGAGGGGGTTGAGCCCGTACAGAATTTCCAGCTGCAGCGCTATTTAGGCCACTGGTATGAGATAGCCCGCTTGGATCACTCTTTCGAGCGGGGCCTGACCCTGGTAACGGCGGACTACAGCCTCAACCCCGATGGTTCTGTTGCAGTGGTGAATACCGGTTATTCACAAGCGCGTGATGATTGGCAATTGGCGAGAGGGAAGGCTGAGTTTGTTGGCGCAAAAGATGTAGGACACTTGAAAGTTTCTTTCCTTGGGCCCTTTTATTCTTCCTATATCGTGATTGCCCTGGCAGGCGATTATCAATATGCGATGGTTTCCGGCTATAACAAATCCTATCTGTGGATATTGTCCCGCACCCCGACTATGCCCAAGGATGTTCTGGAGCGGTTTTTACAGAAAGCTAAGGCGATGGGTTATCCTGTCGACCAGCTGATTTTCCCCAAGCAGGAGGCGCAGCCGGGTAATAAACCCTCCGCGCAGTCTTCAAGATAAGGATCTGTTCAAGATTCTGCGCTCCCTCCACCAGCTTGTGCAGACCAATAACAGCAAAATCAAAGCCGGCCATTGGCGCTCAATAGGCATTTTGCCTGAGTGACGATTATCAACTGGCCCCAAGCGTGCGGCGGCCATTTGTCGGGTCTCCCTGGCATTTAGGGAGCGTTGCCACTTGGGCCAGTCCTGTTTAGCAAAGACATAGAAGTTTAATACCGGATCCCCATCCATATCAGTCTTAATCTGATGCCAGCCAGAACCCTGTGGCCAGAAGCTGTAACACTGGCCCTGGGTATTAGTATTTACAGCAATCCCGCCAATGGATTGGGACTCAGTTTGGGAGCTTAATAATATTGGTCTCTGATCAGAAAAAAGTGGGCTGCATAGGGTGATGCGTTCCTGAGTCCGCGGTAACTCACTGGAGAGGGTTACTGGTTGCTGACTTCCCAAGTGTTTGAGTTGGTAATCAATAATCGACTTCCACAGGCTGGAGAATTCAGTAGCAAACCCACTGGTTAGCCAGCGGTGGCTGTCGCTAAATAGAATAAAACCCAAGTGCTGCGTCTGGGTGGAACGTCCCCAGAAAAGGGGAGTTTCTTCATTATCCAGTAAGAAGTCACTGGAGCTGGGCTGCACGGCTATAAAGCCAGAATTGCGCAGTGGGGGAATCTTCGCATTGGCCGCTTTTTGGTAGCCAAAGCCGGAGTGTAAATGGGGTGCTTCTCCCCTTTGCAGAGGCATGGATTGGGCTGCAGCGTATTGGAGAAACTCTTCGGAGCTATCGCCACTGACTAACCATAACAGTGACTTTGTAGTGGCCAGTTCGTTGAGCTGACGCTTTTGCAGAGCAGAAAATTGTGCCCACAAACTGCTATCGAGAATGGCTAAATCGAAGGGACTTTCCTTTGTAAGTAGATCCGCAGACTCGGTAAGTGGAAGGCCGTTGAGAGTCTCTTTTCTACTAATTTCAGGTGCCAACTGGGTCATCACCTGTGCCGCTACACCGGATTGACGCAGCCAGCGGGAGAGGGCGGCTGTCTCAAAAGAGGGGCGTGCCAGCCACAGTAACAACTTGGGTTGGAGCGGTTCTCGCACCAGGATGGGTAAAGGATCTGTATGGGTTTCGCCGGCTTCGCTTTCCGTCCGTACTCGGTATAGCTGGGGGCCTGCGATTTTTGGGGTGGCTGTGAGTTGTGCCTGAATTGCTTCTCCTACTTTCAGCTCAAGACTGTCTTCAATATGGCCGTAGGGATTGAGCAGACTAATTTTTAAGTTTTCAGTCAGTGACTGGATGTTGTGAACCTTTAACTTTAAAGGATCACCCAGGGTAATTCGCCGCTGCCAGTCGAATTCCCAACTGTTATCAGATTCCTGGATCTTCGATAACTCCAGGCGCACTGGTGCCAGGTCTCGCAGTTTGTCGCGGCCGAGTGGCTCCCCATTGAGGGAGATATTTTCCACACCATTGAGATTTATTGGATGTGAGCTCGCCAGCTGTTTGCTGTCGATAGAGATATTGCGCTCGGCGGGAATGATTGCCGGCGGCTGCCAAAGTATCCAGGCGCTCAACCAAATCGCCAGTTGCAGGCCATAGTCGAACGGCTTGGCGCCACGGCGGCGCAACAGAACGAGTGATACTAAACAGGCCAACAGGTACAGGCCGGGTATCAAGAAATCAATCACAATGACTTCTCCCCTTGCTGGTGCAGCCAACGGCTGAAATGGCCGTCGGCCTCAGTTTGCAAAGGCAGTGAAGGCGCAGATTCCGGTGCTGGCAGTAGCTGATAGAGCAGCTGATTCAGGGAGTTTGTGCAATCAATGCAATTCGGTTGCTGGTGGCGCTGCTGGTATAAACGCAGCTGTTTGGACAGCTCCAGGCCGAGCTCTGGTGATTGCTCTGCAGCTAGCTCATTTATCTGCATCAGTAGATCGGTATCGAGTTCGGTGCCAGCGTTTACCTGGGCCATTAGGGCGAGCACCTGTGCTCTTTGTATTTGTTCAAATGCACTGTCGACGGTTTCTGGCACTACGTCTTCCCGTTCACCGCTAAGCCGGCGGCTTTCGTCTATGGGGGGCGCCTCGAAGCCGACTCTCTGTAAGTAAATACGCGAAGCCTGCTGTACTTCTTTGATAAAGCGCAGCGCCCGGTGCTGGTGGGGCAGGGAGGCCTGGGGCTCTATAACCGACAGGTCGCGCCAGGAACTCCACATGGCATTCAGCGCATTGCGCAGTAGCTCCTTGGTCTGGGGGTCGAACAGGGTGGCATGCTCTGAGCTGTCATGCCGGTGTCCGGCAGAAGCAGCTATGCGCTCTGCCTGTTGGAAATGGGAGTCTCGCTGTGCAAAGGGAGTGGCATTTTCTTCGCCATGTGACTGGTGCTCACCTTGTTCTGTATGATCGTGGCTATGGCCGTGTTCGGACTCCTCTTTATCATCGTGCTTCTCGCTCTCTGCGCCAGAGTGCTCCGCTTCCGAATCCTCTTCGCCGAGAAAGCGGCCGTAGCGCATGCGCAGCAAATTCTGTTCATAGGCTAAACCCTCGGAGCGTTTGCGAAACTCCTGTGGATGCAGCTGCTCTCGCTCGGCTAGTAGGGCCTCGGTGTCAATAATCAACTGACGTTGGCTGCGGAAGTACTCCGGTAATATCTTAATCGCCATCCCCTCGCTATCACTCAGCCCGAAAATCTCTTCTTGCGGCCAGCGCAAGATAAAGTGTTGGCTCTTGGCAACGTTGGCGCTGGGCTCGCGGTTATCCCTGGCCTCCAGATACCAGTAGAGTTCATCTCCCGCTTCCATGGAAAACTGGTGGATGGGCAGGGTGAAGTCGTATAGAGCTGCTTTCTTATCTTCCGACGGGGTTGTTGATAAATCAGTGGATTGCAAACTGGTGAGTGCAATACGCTCTTCCCGAAAGCGTAAATTTTCCCCGGTGCCGCTGGCGAGGGTGACCAATAAATCCGCAGAACTCACCTGGTAATCATCATTAATGATTACTTTCACGGGAATACTTTGAGCGCTCCCTTGAATGGTATCGACGCGCAGGCTGGGTGCCTCAAAGGTAAACTCCGGGGCACTGTCTTTTTGCACCCGAATATTATGGATTTCCGGCAAAAGTATTTGGCTTTCCGCGAGTTGCACTGAGAGCTGGTAAAAGTCTGCCTTAGCGATAGTGCGTTGTAATTGCCATTTTTTACTGGGTAGATCACCTAGTGGAGAAAAGGCGAAGCGCTCAGCCTCGGCCAGCATTTCCAGCCCTTGCACCGGCTGATTCAATTCAAGTTGCCACTCGACCTTGGACTGCTCCGGCACATCGACTTGTAGGGATTGGCTTTCGGCTGTGAGCCCAGTGTAGGCGGGCGGCTGGATATGGGTTGCCGCGCGCGTTATGGCGAGTCTTTCGGCAACGGGAATAGCTGTATTTTGTTGCGTGGTCTCAGTTTTATCCCCGGTGAAGTGAGAATCGCTCAGTACAAATAACAATAGTCCCAGGCAGGCACCAAAAGCATTTGTCAGGGCACTGCGGAGTTTTTTTGGACCGAAAGGCGACCGGTCGCCACTTTCCAGCAGTTGTTGCAGCTCTGTTTCGATACGCGCGCGCTGTAATTGCTGCAATGGACTTAGGTTGGTTTTCTGTTGGCTAAGCAACTGGCTGCTGTCTTGCAGCTGTGGATATTGTCCATCCAACTGTCGACATAGGCTTTCAGGGCTTGGGCGCCAGCTGCGATCCAATAGAATTGCTACAACAATAATTCCGAGCCAGGCGAGCAATAGCCACTGTGGCCAGCCGAATACAAAAATGCCCAAGCCAGCCAGAAGGCTGAGGCCAGTGGCAAGCCAGAGATAGGGCCGCAGGGCTGTCAGTTGCCAGCGCCTGCGCACAGCGTTAAGGGTGGACTCACGCTTATCCATGGTCGGCCTCCCCGTTACTATCGGTTGCCATAATGACTGCAGGTCGCGATAGGACAATTAGGCGTTCAAAAGCCAGAAGTAACAGTAGGGCGGCTATTAACCAGGGTTGCAGTTGTTCAATACGACGGTTTTCTACCTCGCTGTCTTCTACAGGAAGGCCTGCCCCGGCTATGTTTGCCACAACTTTTTTATTGGCAGACCAATAGCCACGATTTTGGTGTTGCAGATCCCAGTCTTGCCCAGACCACTGCTGCCATAAGCGTTCAGGTAAATCTGCGCGGCGATAAAACACCTCGCTGTACCAGTCACTTTCGTAGCGCAACCAACTTCCCCGTCCCACTGAGGCCGCCTGAGCTGACTGGCTGTTATCCACAGCAACGAAGTTGAGATTATCGGTAGGGGGGATACTGTTGTCGGTGATTAACAGGCCGCCGCCTGTAACAAATTCCAGCACGACTTGTGGCAGGGGAGCGGGGCCCGTGTAGATCAACCAATCTGCCTGCTCGGCATTGGGTATCTCTTCTTGTTCCTGAATATGCACCGATAGTCCCGGCATATTACTTTGCCAGTCTTCCAGCACTGGTGCCCACCAGCTGGGCGCATTGCCCATTAAAGCGATACTCGGTACTACCGGGCTCGGAGCTGTGGATGCTTTATCGAGGCCGTGCCACTGCCAATGGGGACTGACTCTCAGTGCCTGGTGGGATGCTGGAACCCCGTTGTTTATCAACAGGATATGAGCCCTGCGCAAATCCGCCCGGCGTGATAGTGCCGATAGAGTTTTCCACAGGTCCACATTTTGTGGTGGGGGTGAGATTACGGAAGGTGTTTCTGGGGATAACCACAGCACTTTATTACCTTCCCCCACAAGCTGCGGCAGTGAACTGTGGATAAATGTATTCGCTTCGCCCGCCCCAATTCTGGGGTCTACCAGTATCACGCCCTCTTGGGGATAAATTTCCCGTTTAACCAGCGGCTGTGCCAATAAACTTGCCAGTAGGGCGACGATTAGCAGGCGCAATAGCAGCAACCACTTGTTATCCACAATAGGGCGGCGCGCGCGACTCTGTGAATATCTTTGTACCCATTGCAGCGCAGCAAAGGAGACCTGTTGTGGATTACTTCGGCGCAGTAAATGAATGGCGACAGGGATAACCAGGGCTGTGAATAGCCATAGCCATTGTGGGGATTGAAATAAGTTATTTATCCACAACATCTCAGCACAACCTGCCGTGCAGCTGAATAAATTGCCGTAGTGACTTTTCCACAGGCTGCTCGATAAGGTCGGTCTGTAGTGAACACTCCTGTGCGGCAAAGCGTGCTTTTAACTCGCTCTGTGCTTGAGCAAAAGCATCCAGGTAAGACTGGCGTTGCCGCTCGGCGTCCACTTCTAAAGTTGCGGGAGTACTGGCGCTTACTTCTGGATTGAGCAGCTTTAGCTCTCCGCCAAAAGGAAAAGTCTGTTCTGCCTCAATTAACAATTGCAGTGGCAGGCAGGGGCGGCCGGCGGCATGCAGGCGTGCGGCAAAATCGCCGATCTCATTGCCCTGTTGAAAAAAATCACTCAGCAACACCACCTGACAGGGGCGTTCAAAGTATTGCCACAGCGGCGCCAGTTGAGTGTGATCTGGCCAGTGGTCGCTGGCGTCGAGTTGTTGTAGCTGAAGGGCGATTTGACGCTGGTGGCTCTCGCCCTGGCCTTCGGGTACATAAACCGTCCGACTGCTGTTAAACGCCAATAGAGAAAAGCTGTCTCCCTGGGCGTTGAGCAGCCAGCAGAGGCTGGCAATCCAGCACTTGGCGTAATGCAGTTTATTCAGGCTGGGCTCGACAAAGCTTGCCTGGCCCAGGGAGGCGCTGGTATCGAGCACAAAGCACACGTGCATGCGGCTCTCCTGCTCGGTCTCGCGCACATAGTAGCGATCACTGCGGGCAAACAGTTTCCAGTCGATATGGCGGATGGAATCACCCGCTTGATAGCCTCGGTATTGGTGAAATTCCAAGCCGGTGCCACGGCGCTGGCTGTGTTGCACACCGAGCATCACGCCCTCGGCAATATGCCGCGATAGCCATACCAGATCGCGACAGCTGGCCAGGGTTTTGGGGGACAGGTATTCCACGCTGATCAGTCCCGGCCCGGTTCCGGCACCGCTGCGAGTAATTCTTCAATCAGCTGTGGCATCTGCACGCCATCGGCCTGTGCCTGGAAGCTGAGCAGCACCCGGTGGCGCAGTACCGGCAGTAACAAGCTGCGGATATCCTCGCGGGTGACGGCGAGGCGTCGTTGCAAAAGGGCCCGTGCCTTGGCGGCGAGAATCAGAGCCTGCCCCGCGCGGGGGCCGGCGCCCCACTTGATCCACTGTTGCAGGGTATCGCTGCCGCTGGTTTCCATACGGGTAGCGCGCACTAGTGCCGCCACGTAGCGGTATAAATCGTCGCTGACATGAATTTCCCGCACCAATTGCTGCATTTCGCGTAATTGCTCCGCATCCAGGCTGGGGCTGGGTTTGACCCTGCTGGCACCGGTGGTGGAGCGCAGGATTTCAACTTCGTCCCACTCATCGGGATAGTCGATATGAATATTTAACAGGAAGCGGTCCAGCTGAGCTTCCGGCAGGGGATAGGTGCCCGCCTGCTCGATGGGGTTTTGTGTGGCCAGTACGAAATAGGGATCGGGCAATTTCAGTGTTTTACCGCCCACGGTTACCGAGCCTTCCTGCATGGACTCCAATAGGGCTGCCTGGGTTTTCGGTGGTGTGCGGTTAATTTCATCGGCGAGCAGGATATTGGTGAAAACCGGGCCCTGCTGGAATTTAAAAAAGCGCTTGCCGGTGCTGTGATCCTCTTCGAGGATCTCACTGCCGAGAATATCTCCGGGCATTAAATCCGGGGTGAACTGCACCCGCTTAAAATCCAGCGCACTGGCATCGGCGAGGGTTTTTACCAGCAGGGTTTTACCCAGCCCCGGCACCCCTTCGAGTAGCGCGTGGCCCCCGGCCAATAGGCAGATCAACATCTGCTCCACCACGGGTTTTTGGCCGACAATCACCCGTGCAATCTCCTGTTGAAGATTGTCGAGGCTGTGCAGTTGTTCTTCGATACTATTTTCCAGGGTGGTCAGCATAATCAGCTCGTCAGTGCGTAAATAACAATGTTCACCGCAAATTTTGTGTTATCGATGGCGAGCCAGCGTTTGTTGCGGTAGTCGTAGTCCCATTCGCAGCCGAAATCTTTGTTGCTGTAGAGCACGGCGATACGGCCGTTAACAACAATGGCTTTCAGGTAGTCGTGTACCAGATCATCACCCCAGCCATTTAATTCAAAGCTGGTTACCGGCAGTTCATCGAATTGAAAGAAACAGCGGTAGAGGTCGTGATCGTCAGGGAGCTTTTGCAGGCAGTCTTCGCCAAACAGCTCGGCCATCTGCGCTTCAAAGGATTTGGCAAAGAGGCCGTCGATATCGTGGTTGCAGTCGTCGACAAATACAAAACCACCGCGATTGACGTAATCGCGAAAATTCTTTGCCTCTTCCGTGGTGAATTGCACCAGCTTGTGTCCGGCCAGGTAGCAGAAAGGCGCCAGCAGCATTTTCTTATCGGCCAGCGGCACTATGTGCTCTTTGGGATCAACCCTGAGATTGGTGTATTCCACCAGTGAATTGAGCAGGTTGGAAGGCATGCGCTGATCCACATCCCAGTCACCAGACTCGTACATCAAGCGGGTGAAATAAAAATCGTAGTGCTCCTGCGCACTACCCGGTGCGGTATTTTGTGCGCGTGTGTCCAACGGCAGCGCTGCGGCGCAGCTACCCAGGATCAGGCGCTGGAGAAAAGCCTTGCGGGTGAGGGACACGGGATAACTCTGTTACTGCGTTGGTTTATTGTTAGCTAGAAAGGAAAGTAGGTACTTCACTCAAGACCGTATGAGGCATGGATGCCGATTACGAGCGTACAGGGACGTATTAACAGCGTGTCTTGAGTGAAGTGCCTGCTTTCCTTTAATCATAACGCTAGGGCCATACCGGTTATCCGGCCTGACCCCTGCGTGGATCAGTGATTAGCCCAGCTTGCGCTTGGTGTTAATCACATTGATACCGTCGAAGCGTGCAGTGGAACTACCGTGGGATACCGCACTGGTTTGCATCGGCTGTCCCTTACCGTCAAAGAAGGAACCACCCAGGCGGTAATCATTTTTGTCGCAGACCTGCGAACAGGCATTCCAGAATTCCTGGGTGTTGGACTGGTAAGCGACGTCCTCCACCATGCCGGTAATCTTGCCGTCTTCAATTTCGTAGAACAGCTGACCACCGAACTGGAAGTTGTAGCGCTGCTGATCGATGGAGAAGGAACCGGCACCCACAATATAAATGCCTTTCTCCACATCCTTGATCATATCGTCGACGCTCAGCTCTTCCTTGCCGGGCAACAGCGAAACATTGGACATGCGCTGGAATTGCACACTGGACCAACTGTCGGCGTAGCAGCAGCCGTGGGATTTCTTTTGCCCCAGCATATGTACCTGGTCGCGGGTGGCCTGGTAGTTCACCAGCACACCGTCTTTTACCAGATCCCAGTTGCGGGTCTTCACGCCTTCATCGTCGTAGCCGACGGCGCCGAGAGAGCCGGGTTGTACCTTATCGGCAAACAGATTGACCTTGTCGCTGCCGTATTGGAATTTGCCGCTGCGCCATTTATCGATAGTGGCGAAAGAGGTGCCGGCAAAGTTGGCCTCGTAACCGAGTACGCGGTCCAGCTCCAGTGGGTGGCCGACGGATTCATGGATGGTGAGCCAGAGGTGGCTTGGGTCCAACACCAGGTCGTACTTGCCCGGTTTTACCGATTTAGCGGTGAGCTTTTCCTTGGCCTGTTGCGCCGCCAGGCGTGCATCTTCGGCCATATCGTAGGAATCGCGATAGAGCACCGTCTGCGCTTGGATCTTGTCTTCGGCGCGGCCATCCAGGTATTCAAAGCCGCGTCCTACCGGCTGGCTGAGGCCTTGGCGGGTGCGGAAGCCGCCGGTTTTCTTGTCCACTGCGGTGACCGAGAAGGGCGCCCACAAACGGTGAACATCCTGGTCGATATAGGAGCCGTCGGTAGAGGCAAAATACTTTTGCTCATTCACCAGGTACAACATGGAGTTGATATAGCTGGCGCCGGCATCCAGGGCAGACTTGTTTACATCCATCAACAGATCCACCTTGTCGGCCAGGGGGATCTGCATAGCGTTTTTCTGGATCGGTGTCTGCCAGCTGACTTCGCCATGACCTTTCACCGGGGCCAGTTGTACTGGCTCTTGCTGGTACTTGGAGTTGGCCTTGGCCGTGGCTACTGCCTGACGGGTGGCGCGGGCGACGCCATCGGCGGTCAGGTCATTGGTGGCAGCAAAGCCCCAGGTGCCGTTAGCAATAACCCGAATGCCCATGCCGATAGATTCGGTGTTCACCACGTCCTGCACTTTCATCTCGCGGGTGATTACGTATTGATTCAGGTAGCGACCAATACGCACATCGGCATAAGTGGCGCCGAGTTTAGTGGCGGTATTCAGGGCTACATCGGCAAATTCTTTTTTTACCGAGAGATCAATACCGCTTTGCGTCAGTTTGCTCTCGGCTACCAGATTGCCGGACAGCGGCAACATGGAAACCCCCAGGCCGGCACCGCTGAGCTGGAGAAATTTTCTTCTATCCATTTCGTTATCCTCAAGTGGTGCTGGCGGTTAAACGGCGTCAGAAAGGCTACTGAAAGTAAAGTCGCGTACTTTCAGTGCGGGAATCATGGCGGACATGCCCCACATACCCACTCGCTGGGGGACGCCCATATCTTCGATATTGTTGAGCATGATTACCGGGCTCTCGTTGAAGCGGAAGTTCTTCACCGGGTATTTGATCTTGCCGTTTTCGATATAGAAGGTGCCGTCGCGGGTGAGGCCGGTGAGCAGCATGGACTGCGGATCGACCATACGGATATACCAGGTGCGGGATACCAAAATACCGCGGCGGGTATTTTTGATCAGTTCTTCGGTGGTTTTATCGCCGCCGATCATAATCAGGTTTTTGGGCTCGGGGACCACTTCGCCTTTGCTTTGCTCGGCCCAGTAGCGGCTGCGCGCCAGGTTTTTCACTACGCCGTCTTTCACCCATTCGGTTCGCCCCAGCTGCATAAAGTCACCGTCGGTCCAGGGTTGAGCCGGCACATCGAGACTGGTGGGATCGGAGTAGAAATTTACGCGCTTGTCGAACATCTTCTCGCCGGTGCGGTTACCGCCGCCCTTTTTGCTCATAAAGCTGCGGCCTTCGTCGGCACTGCGCGCATCAAAGCCGCTCATCATGTAACCCACCAGGCCGGACACCGCATTGGGCTCCAGGATCACGGTGTACTTGCCCGGTTCCAGGGCGCGGGCTTCCTGGGACAGGACCGCCTTGTCGATGGCGACAGAGGAAGTACTGCCGGTATTCATTGCACCGAAATCGGTAACATCACTTTCAGCCCAACCGGAACCCAGGCCATTTTCTGTGCGCATGGTTACGGTGAAGTTGGCGGAAGTGGAGGCGTGGTAGCCGAACAGGCCTTTACTGGTGGCGACCGCGGCAAAAGAACGCTCGTCTTCCAGGTAACCTGCGGCAACCACTTTCTTTTCCTTGGCCGCAATAATGGAATCTGCGGCTGCCTTGGCGCGCTGGTCTGGGGTGATATCTGCGGTGGACTTGGCAAAGCCGTCCACGCTGACATATTTCTGTGGGCCCAGCATCGGCATGGCTTCCGGATTTTCCGGGGACAGCTTGGCCAGCTCTTCGGCGCGACGCATCACTTTTTCCAGGGAGGCATCGCTGAATTCGTTGATGGTGGCTACGCCGGATTTCTTGCCGAAACGGGCCTCTACCGCCAGCTCGATATCGTTGACGATGCCACTGGTGGAAACACTGTTGCGCGCATAGCGAATATTGCCTGTCTCACTGCCGGCCAGCTGTGCGCTGGCTTCATCGGCGCGGCTGTATTTCAAAACCTTATCGAGAATACGCTTCGCTTCACTTCTACTCAGAATTGCCATTGCCTTTTCTCCAATTACTTATTCTTGTGCGCCCTTCAGGAAATCTTGCGCTTGGTATTGATTACATTAATTTTGTCAAAACGGGTGGTGGAGCAGCCGTGGGATACCGCACTTACCTGGCTGGGTTGGCCCTTACCATCGAAGAAGGTTCCGCCCAGGCGGTAGTCGCTGCTGTCGCATATCGCCGAGCAGGAATTCCAGAATTCCTGCGTGTTGGACTGGTAGGCAACGTCCTCAACCTGGCCGACGATCTCACCGTTTTTGATCTCATAGAACAGCTGTCCGCCGAACTGGAAGTTGTAGCGCTGCTGATCAATGGAGTAAGAGCCGCGCCCGACGATGTAAATGCCTTTTTCCACATCGCGGATCATGTCTTTGGCTGAGTACTTCTTCTCTCCCGGAGCCAGGGAGACATTGGGCATGCGCTGGAACTGCACGCTGGACCAGCTATCGCCGTAGCTGCAGCCGTGGGATTCTTTTTGGTCGATCATATGCACCTGATCGCGAGTGGCCTGGTAGTTCATCAGGATGCCATCTTTCACCAGATCCCAACGCTTGGTTTTAACCCCTTCGTCGTCATAGGCGACGGCACCGAGGGAGCCCGGTTGTACCTTGTCAGCAAACAGGGTGACTTTGTCGCTGCCGTACTGGAATTTACCGCTGCGCCACTTATCCAGGGTGGCGAAGGAAGTTCCCGCATAGTTGGCTTCGTAGCCCAGCACGCGGTCCAGTTCTAATGGATGGCCCACAGATTCATGGATGGTCAGGCATAGGTGCGAGGGTTCCAGTACCAAGTCGTACTTGCCCGGATCGATGGATTTGGCCGAAAGCTTGGCCTTGGCCTGCTCGGCCGCGAGCACGGCATCCTCGGCCATATCGTAGGAGGCTTTGTAGAGCGTGGTCTGTCCGCGAATTTTGTCTTTGTCGTGACCGGCCAGGTATTCATAGCCTCTCCCCACTGGGTCACTGAGACCGTTGCGAGTCTTGAAAGCACCGCTCTGCTTATCCACAGCGGTCACCTGCATGGGCGCCCACAGGCGGTGGATATCCTGATCGATATAGGAGCCGTCGCTGGAGGCAAAGTATTTCTGCTCATTGACTAAATACAGGGAAGAGCGGATATAGCTGGCTCCGGCTTTGAGTGCACCGTTATTAACATCCATCAGGAAATCGACTTTCTCGCTGATGGGCACTTGCAGGGCATTCTGTTTGATCGGTGTCTGCCAGGAAACCTCGCCTGCGCCTTTAACCGGTGCCAAGCGCACGGGCTCGGTCTGGTATTTGGCGTTGGCCTTGGCAACGGCAACCGCCTGGCGTGCGGCGCGGGCAACGCCGTCGGCAGTCAGATCGTTGGTGGCGGCGAAACCCCAGGTGCCATTGGCGATTACGCGGATACCGGCGCCGAGGGATTCCGTATTGACGATATTCTCCACGTTGGTTTCGCGGGTCATAACGTACTGGTTGAGATAGCGACCGATGCGCACATCGGTATAACTGGCACCGGCTTTGCGCGCCGTATTCAGAGCGACATCTGCCAGGTGTCGTTTGTGCGAGCTGTGCATGCCCTCATTGAGCAGTTGCTCGGCGCTGACCTGAATGCCCTGCAGTGGTAATAAAATACCACTGGAGCCGACGCCGGCGATCTTGAGGAATTTTCTTCTTTCCATTGGCTACCTTTATCCCCCCAATAGGGTTTGGGGGTGTGCTTATTGTTATTGTGCCCGATACATACAAGAGGCCCGGCCGGGCGCCTTGTCCAGACAACAAACCTATACAGGTAACAGGCCATGATTGCTTTTGTAAAGTGTTGGTTCGGTGAAATGAGGTTTGCTAGGGGCAAATGGTTACGGAAAGAGGAGGGGGATGAATCAAGTTGCTAGATGGCTGCGCGCTGGCGCACCTCAGCAAAAGTCGTTTCTATAAGCAAATTGCCGTTACGAAACACTGGTATCAGAAAATTCTTGTAATGATTTACATCCTCCAGACGAATGGTTCTGAAGTCGCCATTCTCGCATTGAATCAGGGCCAGGCGTCCGCGCTTGGATTTTTTCTCTGGCCCTGTGCGCGGGTCCTTGTAGATGTCTCGCCAGATACCGTTGATGCGAATAGCACTGGCTTTCATGGCAAAGCTCATTAAGTCCCTGTCGACTTTTTGCAGCAGTCCGCCGCCCATACCGAAAGCGACATTCTCGGCACTCTGCTTATGCTTCTGCATTGCCTGCAGTATTTTGGGGATAGTGAAGCGGGAGATACTATCTCCTTGGATAACACGAATATACTCAGGCAAAACACGGTAACCTTTGCTGTTGGTGTGAGCTCCAAATATATGCATCAATCGCTCTATACAATCGACAACAATCTGTACAGGGTTGCCGGAGTCTGGGCGGATAACCAAGGTCCCACCACTGTTTTGAATCGTGTTTTTTAATTGGCCACCCCAGATATTTTCCACTGCATGCCATAAATCATAGCTATCACTGACCACCGCAACGGTTTTATTTTTTCCGGAAAAATGTTGCAGAATGTTCTGATAGGCCAATGCTTCCCCATCCCGGCCCCAGGCGGTAATGGTGCTATGCTCCGCAGCCGGAATAGAAAATCCAGGCATATCGGCATGGTAAAAATTTCTCGCACCTAATATTCCTGAGAGAGTATCTGTTCCGTAAAAATTCACTAGATGAGCCATACCGCCCAACGTGGCACTTTCCAAGCTACTGGCCCCACGCGCACCGAAATCGTGTAATTGAAAGGGGAGACTCTTTTGGCTGTCGGCCGTTTGCTGTAAATAATGTGCAATGATTTTTTTGATTTCCCGACTCTGTGTGGCGACAGTACACGGATACCAGAGAGCGCGTACCAGTGCGGTCTCAAGATAACTGGTCAACCAGAAACAGGATGGGCAGGTGTTAACAATTTGTGCCATAACATTGTGTAAAGGAATAATGCCTCCTTCCTCTACAGCACAAATCTCTAAAGGCAGCAGCCCTCGATGTTTACTGACGATATGTTCCCAGCCCGCGCGATTAAAGGGCAAACCGTGGGCCTTGAGTAGCTTTCCTGCCTCTTCGATATTGGCAAATGTGATAGGTCTTTGTAGGTACTGTTTAATAAAAGCTTGTAAACCAAAAAATACCGTTTCAGAAAATTCCCCGCCGCGGCACTCGATATAGCTGCTAATAAATTCCGTACCTGGTGGATATTGCAGGTAGTGGCTGGCTTTATAGCTATCGACATTGAGAATCAGGTTTTCTATCGACATTACATCCGTCAGTTGGCGATGGAACTATAGATGTGTCGCCAAAAGCCTGTTTCTGGGTATGAAAACAAAAATATTTGTGCGGGAATTTATCCCTGTAAGGATGTGTAATTTAAAACAACTGGCGGTAATCAGAACAAATCCTTACAAAAATCCCCTGAATTATAGATAGCACAATCAACAAAAGATTATTTTTCCACACCGACTGGTTCTGTCGTACCAATAGGTCATGCGAGTTTTAATTGACCACTACACATAGTGGTGTGTACTTTTGTATACATGGCAAGCAAGGGATCATTATGCTCAATAAAACACAATCTATATCGGCACGCCTATCGGCGGAAGATTATGCATATTTGATGTCGATTGATCGCAATGGGGCGGTCACCCAAAGTGAAAAAGTACGCGAAATTATTGCAATGGCGAGAGAGTCTATTGGCGGGGATTGTCTTTCCCGCAGCTATCTCTCCTCTGCAGAGGTCATGCTGCCGTTGAAGGCTCGTTATCTGGAGGAAAACCAGCGGAGCCTGTTGATTGAGGCGGTAATGGACTTGCTCACAGAAGGTGCCGCCATTATTCAAAATGTGGCCGGTAAAGAGCCAATGGCACCGGAATTGGAGAAAGACTTGTTGCCAAGTGTCGAGGCTTTCCTGGAAAAAATGTTGCTGTTGTCACAACAGAGCAGTCCACGCAGCATTCACCGTGATTCCGCCGTGAGAATTCGTGAACGCCTTGAAAGTGAAACTGTGGAATAAGTATCTGCACAAATGGGCTTTATGGTTAAGCAAGCGGCAGAATTACTGTTGAAAAAAAGCGGTAATTTAGCAGCCTGTTGTGGTAAGTACTTAATAAAGTTTGTCAGATTTTGAGGGACTTGGTCTGGCTTTGGTGAAAATTGAAATAGTAAAAGGAAAGAAAATTTTGAGAGAAGGATTAATTAAGCGCATTTCACGCTTAATCTCTGTGTCTGCGAATGCAGTTGTGGACTCAGTTGAAGCCGCTGCGCCAGAGTCAGTGATGGAACAGGCAATCCGGGATGTGGATGATGCGATTAAGGATGTGCGAGATCAGCTAGGAAAAGCAGAGGCATCTAAGTATCTGAATAGTAGAACGTTAAACGAAGAAAAAACACGTCATAAACGTTTAGCTGAACAAATTACCATCGCTGTAAATGAAGGTCGTGATGATTTGGCTGAAGTCGCCATTGCCAAGCAAATGGATATTGAGGTGCAGCTTCCAATTTTAGAGAAAGCGATCAGTGAAAATGAGATAGAAATAAAGGAACTAGGTTCTTATATTCTTGCTCTGCAAGGTAAGAAGCGTGAAATGCGTGAGCAATTACAGGAATTTATTGCAGTCAATAAAAATGCAAGAGGTAGCGTTGTTACTGATGAATATGGTAGGGATAGAAAGTCGAAAGCCCAGGTAGAACAAGCTACAGATGCATTTAATCGAGTAATAGGTAGTACAGCTATATCGACATTTGATTCCGAAATAGATGCCAGTAAGTTAGCAGAGCTTGAGGAGTTTGCACGAAATAATCGTGTGAAAGAACGTTTAGCCAAAATTAAATCGGGGGGCTGATGATATTCTTGTTGCAAGATCAAAACCTGATCTTCACTGGCGCGCTACTTTTAATGTTTATGATAGCGCTTCTTGAAGGCGTGATGACATTGATTGGTGTTGGTATTTCAGACTTACTGGATAACGTACTACCAGATTTTAATGTTGACGTACCAGACACAGGGTTATCTGGGGGGATGACTAAACTACTCGGATGGTTACGTTTTGGGGAGGTGCCTGCACTTATCCTGTTAGTTACTTTTTTGGTTGGTTTTGGAGTAACGGGCTTATTAATCCAAATACTCATGGAGTCATTCTTTGGGTATCTATTGCCGGGCGGTTTACTTGCTGTCGGAGTCCTTTTCCTGGCTCTCCCCCAGGTACGTTTTGTTGGCAATATCATGCGGCGCTTTGCTGTGGGTGATGAATCTGAGGCAGTTGAGAGAAACTCCTTTATTGGCCGTGTAGCGATTATTACGATCGGCAGAGCAGAAATCGGTTCACCGGCAGAGGCGCGTTTTAGTGATGAATACGGAACCACACACTATGTAATGGTGGAGCCGGATGAGAGTGAAATATTTAATCAGGGGGATAAGGTGTTGCTGGTTGAAGAGCTGGGAGCACATTTTCGAGTAACTCGCCCCAGCAGTATACATCTTATGGAGAATAACTAAATGGAGAATCTAGCAGTGATAGGAAACCTTCCGATTATGGTATTTATTGCCGGAGCTATATTAGTGGCCCTGATTGTTATTGGGACTATTTTTGCACGGCTTTATACACGTGCCTCTAAAGAGCGCTCTTTTGTGCGTACCGGTATGGGGGGGCAAAAAGTCATTATGAATGGTGGTGCACTGGTATTACCGGTGTTACATGAAATTATTCCGGTGAATATGAATACCCTGCGCCTTGCGGTATCCCGCAAAGAGCACCAGGCGCTGATTACCAAGGATCGCATGCGTGTGGATGTACTTGCGGAATTCTATTTGCGCGTGAAGCCCGATGCCGAGGCGATTGCCAATGCGGCACAGACTTTGGGCCTACGCACTCTGGACCCAGAAGCCTTGAAGGAAATGATTGAGGGCAAATTTGTCGATGCGCTTCGCTCTGTGGCCGCCGAAATGGAAATGGCAGAGTTGCATGAACAACGCAGTCAGTTTGTACAAAAAGTACAACAGGTAGTTTCCGAGGATTTGTTGAAAAACGGACTGGAACTGGAGTCTGTTTCTTTGACCGGTTTGGACCAGACTCACAAAGAGTTTTTTAACCAGGATAATGTCTTCGATGCCGAAGGCCTTGCCAGCATGACCCGCTCCATTGAAGCGCGCCGCAAGGAAGTGAACGACGTCGAACAGGAAACTATGGTGCAGATCGAGAAGAAAAACCTCGAAGCCGAGCGCCAAAAACTGGAAATTGATAAGGAAAAACGTTACGCCCATTTGGAGCAACAACGCGAGCTGGAAAATCGCGAAGCCGCACAAAAAGCTGATATTGCTCGTGAATTGGCCGCACAAGACAGGGCTGCGCGTCAGGCAGAAATTGAAGCCCAGCGTGAAGTTAGCCAATCCCAGATTGCTGCAGAGCAGGCGACTAAACTGTTGGAGATTGAAAAGGAGCGCCGCCTGAGAGAGCAGGAAATTGAGCGCGAGCGTATTCTCGATGAGCAGCGTATCTCCAAAGAGAAATCTGTAGAGATTGCGGAGCAGGAGCGGGCAATTGCCGTTGCGGAAAAATCCAAAGAGCAGTCCCAGGCAGACCAGCAGGCCAACGTTGCACTGGCTGAAGCGGTAAAAGCGGAAGAGCAGGTGCGCACTGCCAAGGACGTGGAAGTGGCAGAGCGTGATAAGCGCATCGAGATTATCGAAGCCCAGAAAGTGGCTGAGCGTCAGGCTACCGGTATTAAAGTAATGGCCGAAGCGGAGAAGTCGGCTGCAGAAGATAAAGCTGAAGCACTTCGCTTGCAGGCTTCTGCAGAGGCAGAGGCAATTCGTATTAAGGTTGAAGCAGATCGCGAGAAATACGCAGTGGATGCTGAAGGTCAGCGTCTGATGAACGAGGCATACAACAGTCTCAGTGAAGCTCAGATTGCATTGAAGAAGGTGCTGAGCCTGCATGAGAATCTGCCCAATATTATCCGTGAAAGTGTTAAACCGATGGAAAGTATTGATGGCATGAAAATTATTTCTGTTGAAGGGTTAAATGGTGTGGATGGTCGTGCATCTAGTGGAATTCTGGATGGAGAATCGGAATCTAAAGGCCAAAGCCTGCCGGAAGCTTTAGTCGGCAGTGCTCTGAAGCACCGTGCGATGGCTCCCTTAGTGGATTCTCTCTTGAAAGAAGCGGGTGTTGGCAACTTAAGTAAGCCCGTTGAGACAGAGAGTTAATATTTTTCAGATTTGGTAGATAAACGATATTCGGGCTTTATTTATCTGATAAAAACTCTAATCTCGCAACCCAGGTCTTTAAAAAAGATCTGGGTTATTTTTTATGGAAAAGAAATTATGAAACGCTGTACCAGTTGTAAAAAAGGTGTGCTCAAACCAGTTGTCATTGAGCAGTTGTTTCGTGCACATACCTGCTCAAGTTGTGGTGGGAACTGGATTTTGGTTGAAGACTATCTGACTTGGAAAAGAAAAAATCCTGAGTACCAGTTTTCCGATAATATAGCTGTGCTAAATGAAATCGTGGCCGAAGATACCAAGAAAGCTATTTTATGTCCGGTAACAGGCATGATCATGCAGAAGTTAAAAATTACTGCGGGTAGTGAGCACCGTTTAGATTATAGCCCGACAGTTGGGGGTATTTGGCTGGATAAGGGAGAGTGGGAGCTTCTGAGAGCTGAGGGGCTTGCTGCTTCTTTGAACTCATTGGTTACCCATGAGTGGCAGAAAAAGGTTAGGGATACTAGGGCACAAGAGACTTTTTCTGAGGTTTATAGAAGCAGATTTGGCGAAGAGCTATATGACAAAGTAAAAGAAATTAGAGAGTGGTTACATTCCCAAGAAAAGAAAGCAGATATTCTTGCCTATTTGACCGCGGAAGATCCTTATTCTGCCGAGCGATAATTACCAGTTTTGTAGTGATGTTACTCTGGGAGCATGATTCATTTTTGTTTCCTTTAGCTGAGTAGTTGATGTTTATGTGCTATTTAAGTCGCTAATTGGAATGGCGCATCAACACTCTTTTTTTGATGTCGTCTTTAAAGGCTGAATCGACATTTAAATTATCCGTATTTGGATTTTATAAACTGATCTATTGGTAATGGAAAAAAATTGCATAAAATTGATAAAAGATTCTCAATTTTTTTCGTTAGGATTCTGGAAGCGCCTTTGAAGATTAAAATCTGGATGTTAACCTGATTAAGGTCGCTAATTTGGTTTGCTGCGACAACTAATATATAAAAATAACTAGGTTAGGAAAATGACTATCAAAAAAATTCTATTAGCGAGTTCCCTAATTTTTGCCTCCTCTTTAGCCGTTCCGGCTTTTTCTGCCAATCTTGTTTGCCAACTAAATGTCAAATCTGGCGGCCAAGTGTTTGGAAATGGTACTTCCCACTGTAATGGAATAGATTTCAGTTTTGGAAGCTCCACTTCTGGAAGTTGGAGTATTACCAATATCTCTAAATCTATTGATCGGGTCCATTGGATAAAAGGTTGTAATTCTGGGCTCTCATGCGGTGTGACAGTCAGAGCTTATTCATCCAACGAGGCACAGGCCTATATCCATTACAAGGATGGAAGTATCGAATATGTAACAGCCAACATGTGGTACGAAACCGGGCATTAAGTTAGTAGTACGGCGCCGATTGTTCTATCGGCGCTTCTATTTATCAGTGGATATCTACTTAATCAGATAATAGTCGCGTCGATTTTCTCACTTTAAATACGTGGCGAACCCTCTCATCATCGGCTTTTATTAAAGCCATGGAATACAAGGACTATTACAAGATTCTCGGTCTTGAGCGGAACGCTGATCAGGCGGAGGTCAAGCGTGCCTATCGAAAGTTGGCACGTAAATACCACCCCGATGTCAGTAGTGAGAAGGATGCCGAGGAGCGCTTTAAAGAGGTGAATGAGGCCTACGAAGTGCTTAAGGATCCAGAGAAACGTGCGGCCTATGACCAGTTAGGTAGTGGCTTCCAGTCCGGCCAGGATTTCCGGCCGCCCCCTAATTGGGATCAGGGGTTTGAGTTTCACGGTGGTGGTTATACCGATGCCGATAGTGAGGCCTTCAGCGATTTCTTTGAGAGCTTATTTGGGCGAGGCGGATTTAGTCAGGGCTATGGCGGCAGGCAGCGGCGCCAGTACAGTGCTCAGGGGGAAAACACCTATGCGCGAATCGCCATAGATCTGGAAGACAGTTATCGCGGCAGCAGTCGGCAGATTACCCTTAAACACACGGTGTTGGGGGAGGATGGGCGCCCGCAACTGCAGGAGCGCACACTAAACGTCAAGATTCCAAAAGGGATTACTGAAGGTCAGCAAATTCGTCTGGCCGGGCAGGGTGAAGCAGGCATTGGCGGCGGTAAACCCGGTGACCTTTACCTCGAGATCATGTTCAACTCTCACCGTCTCTATCATACTGAGGGCCCAACGGTTTATCTGGACTTACCCATGGCCCCTTGGGAGATGGCCTTGGGGGCCAAAGTACAGGTACCAACACCGAGCGGGCCCCTGAAAGTTACCATCCCTGCCAATAGTGATAACGGCAAGAAGCTTCGCCTCAAGGGGCGTGGAATCCCCGCCAAACAACCCGGTGATATGTACATCGTGCTGCAGACAGTTACCCCCTCTGCCACTAGCGATGCTCAGCGCGAGGCCTATCGCCAATTCAGTAAGGCCTTTGACTTTAATCCGCGCCAATCCATGGGGAGCTGATAATGAGAGTTAGAAAGGCCGAACAGGTCACCGGTGTGCTGCTTGATGAAGAGAGTGAACTGAGTTTGAGCGAATTGTGTCGCGCCTGTGAGCTTCCTGCTGAACGTATATTGGCACTGGTGGAGGAAGGTATTATCGAGCCGCGTGCGCGCAAACCCCGCTGGCGCTTTAGTGGTATTTGCGTGCGCAGGGTTCGCCGTGTCTACACGCTGGAGCGGGATCTTGGGGTCAATCTTGCCGGTGCTGCGCTAGCGCTGGAATTACTCGAAGAGATAGAGCGGTTACAAGCGCAGCTGGCGCGATTAGAGCAGCGGCGAAAACGTTAGTATTTATTCATGGCTGGCTTGTAACAGTGGACCAATGACTTCAATTTTCTCAATCCAGATAACACCGTTGTAATTCTTAGGCAGGAAATTTAAATCCTCTGGTCGGTAGATAGCGGTAAGGCCGCCCTTTTTGTCTCGATGATCTAGCACTATGACTAAACTGCCGCTTTGGGCTACCCGCTCGATAAATCGGTTCGGCCAGCCCCAGAGTACCCAGTGCCAGGTATTGGGTGCCATAACAATACTGTTGCGGCAAGCCTCGGGGATATAGCCGCTCCACCCAATCAGCAAATATCCCAGTGCACAACTTTTTGCGCTGTCCCTACTGAAGGCCAAAGCTTTGGGCCTTAACTCCCGTATTCTTGCGATTGGGAGGGGGCCGCCGTAGACCATTAAGCGGGAATCGGAGAGTAGTTGGTGTTGGCGTAAATAGTTATTGAGTAGGTCTGCTTCATTGGGGTCATTACTTTTTATATTGATCAGGAATTGTCGATCTGGGAAGTGTTGCAGAACTTCTTTCAATGTGGGTAGTAGTCCAATGCCCTGGCCGCGAAAAGGGAAGCTTTTTCCGCCATCGAAGGTGTACCCATAGCCGATATCGAGCTTCTTTAGGTCAGTGATGGCATGCTTCCGAGTGACGCCTCTTCCATTTGTACGGCAATCCAAAGTCCAGTCATGAAATACGGCAAATTCACCGTCGGTTGTGGGATGGATATCGAGTTCGACAATATCCGCGCCATGCGCAAATGCTGCTTCCATGGAGGGAATTGTGTTTTCAAGATAGCGGTGCTCAGGCTGGAATATGCGAATAGCCGTACAATCGTCACGCCCTAGATTATCGCGATTGTAGGTTTGGTAGACACCGCGATGGGAAATAAGAACGGGCTCGCCCTGGGGTGTTGGAGCCAACCAGGAAGCATTTAATAGGTAAATAGCTCCAAAGCCGAATAAAGAACCCAACATGCCAACTTTGGCAAAAAAGCTCCGCCTCATAAAAGCATCTCCGTCATTATTTCCCTTGAGGTGCTGCCAATACTAGCTGGCACTGGTCTGGAAGAACGGGCTTTTTGGGGGCAAATTATGGCGAATTCAGGCGGTAAACTTGGGGTGGTGTGAAGCCACCCCAAGTACGGTCAAAGTGCGGCTTTAGTAATGGTGGTGATGAGGTAGCCAGTGTAGATAAGGTAAGCTGTCAAAAGAGCACCGCCTTCCCAGCGGTTGATTCGACCCTGGCCACGAAAGCCATAGGCGAAGACAAACAGGGCCAGGGTCAAGCCGATCACCATGGGCCAGTCTCTGGTGAGTACTTCCGGTGGCACACTGGACATGGGAGCGATAGTGCCGGCAATCCCCACCACGGCCAGCAGATTGAACATATTCGAACCCACCACGTTGCCTATCGCAATATCGTGTTCGCCTTTGCGCGCGGCTACTATGGTGGCTGCCAGTTCTGGTAGAGAAGTACCTAGGGCGACAATAGTAAGGCCGATAATCAGGTCGCTAACGCCCAGCGATTCGGCAATGGTCACTGCGCCCCAAACCAACAACCGCGAGCTGATAATCAGAAGTACCAAGCCGGCGACTACCCAGAACAGAGCCCGGCCCAGGGGCATGGCGTGTTCTTCCAGCTCTTCAGCGACCTCACCTTCCAGATTATCGCCTTTGCCGCGCAGGGCGGAGAATACACTCCAACCGATCAAGCCGAAGAAACCCAGTAACAGAATGATTGATTCCCAGCGCTCCAGCTTGTCATTCCATAGGAAGGCGCCACTCAGAAGAGTGATGGCCATTAATAGCGGTAGCTCTTTGCGCACAATTTTCGAATGTACGCTCAAGGGAATTATCAGGGCGCTGAGGCCAAGGATCAGGCCGGTATTGGTGATATTGGAACCATAGGCGTTGCCCAGGGCCAGGCCGGGGCTGCCATCCAGCGCGGCAATGGCTGAAACTACCATCTCAGGGGCAGAAGTACCGAAACCGACAATCACCATGCCGATCAACAGCGTGGGCATACCGGCGTGCTTGGCTGTGGCAGCGGCGCCTTCCACGAAGCGGTCAGCACTCCAGACCAGCACAATAAAGCCGGCGATAATGGCGAGAGCGGCGAGAAGCATAGGCAGTCCTCAAAAGATACAGGCGGATTGGGGCATGGCCCGACAAACGGTCAGCGATTGTACCGGCTCTCGGCGTCACAATCAGTGAATTGCTGAAAAGGTAGGCGCGATATCTGTAAAAAATCGAAAGTGTCCCGCCAGTCAGATGGTTCCGCTGCCAGTGTGGGCTACAGTCAATGCATGGCCCGGTAAATCTACGGGATGGCTGAGAGGCTCTGTGCCCCGGTGCGAAGCCCGCTCAGCTGGTGGAGATGTCGGGTATGTTTACGCGGGTCGCACAGAGCCATGGGCGGCGGATTCCGCGACATCCATGTCACCGGCCACTCGCCGGCTAGTTAGGAGGCCTATATGCAATTCAAAGCTTCAATCGGAATACTGGCGGCTGCGCTGGTGCTGACCCTCTCCGCTTGTGAACAGAGGAAAAAGGAAGAGTCCATGGACAAAGGCGGTATGGGCACTGCTGAAACCGGGTGCTGCCAGCATGCAGAAAGTGCCTGCGCCGGGGATGTTACCAAATCCCAGTGCGACCAGATGAGCGGCAAGTTTCATAAAGAGCATATGTGCCGCACCGATACCGGCAAGTGCGCTCGTAAATAGCATCTGCTGCTGAGGGTGCGGTACAAGCCTGTGCTGCGCCTCTCATTCTCACCTGAATCGCTTATCTAGCGGTCCTTTTTACAATTCACGTGAATGCATAATCCCCTCATGTTCAGTGACTGAATACTGCCTTTGGGTACGTATTCCTGGCCCCCTTGACATTAGTTACATCTGCAACTAACTTCCTTTGCGCTAGAAATTAACCAGCGCGCAGCCCCGATAAATGGCGCCGCGATGATAAGAGACGGAGGACTGCATGGCCGACTTATTTGAGAACCCGATGGGTTTGGATGGCTTCGAATTTGTAGAATTCACTGCGCCGGAGAAAGGCATTCTCGAGACTGTGTTTAGCGCCATGGGCTTTACTAAGGTGGCCAGCCACCGCTCTAAAGCCGTGGAGTTGTGGCGCCAGGGTGATATCAACTTTGTCACCAACTACGAGCCCGACAGCCACGCCTACTACTATGCCCAGGAGCATGGTCCCTCTGCCTGTGGCTTAGCCTTCCGGGTGAAAGATGCCAAGTTTGCCTACGAAGAAGCTCTGCGCAAGGGCGCTCAACCGGTAGATGTACAGACAGGCCCTATGGAGCTGAAACTGCCGGCTATCAAGGGTATCGGTGGTGCGACTCTGTACCTGATCGACCGCTACGAAGATGGTGAGTCCATCTACGATATCGACTTTATCTGGGAAGAGGGCGTTGACCGTCGTCCGGAAGGTTGCGGCTTCCACACTCTGGATCACCTCACCCACAACGTGTATCGCGGCCGCATGGATTACTGGGCCAAGTACTACGAAGATCTGTTTAATTTCCGCGAGATCCGTTACTTCGACATTAAAGGCGAATACACCGGCCTGCTGTCCAAGGCGATGACTGCACCGGATGGCAAGATCCGTATTCCGCTGAACGAAGAAGCAGCTGGTGGCGGCGGCCAGATCGAAGAGTTCCTGATGAAGTACAACGGCGAGGGTATCCAGCATATCGCCTTTGCTTGTGATGACTTAATTGCCTGCTGGGATCGCCTGAAAGAGCGCGGTATGGAGTTTATGACCCCGCCGCCGGACACTTACTACGAAATGCTGGAAGAGCGCCTGCCAGGGCACGGCGAACCTACCGAGGAATTCCAAAGCCGCGGCATCCTGTTGGATGGCACCACTGAGGGCGGTCAGCCGCGTCTGCTGCTGCAAATTTTCTCTGCCAATATGCTCGGCCCGGTATTCTTTGAATTTATCCAGCGCAAGGAAGACGAAGGGTTCGGTGAGGGCAACTTCAAAGCCCTGTTTGAATCCATTGAGCGCGACCAGCTCAAGCGTGGCGTCATTAAAGAAAAGGAATAACAATCGGAGGCTTCAATGGGCATTAAGCGCATTCACCACGTGGCGTATCGCTGCAGGGACGCCAAGGAGACGGTGGAATTCTACCGCGATCTTCTCGGTATGGACTTCCAGCTGGCCATTGCCGAAAACGAGGTACCCTCAACCGGTGAGCCGGACCCTTACATGCACGTCTTTATGGACGCGGGTATGGGGAATGTGCTTGCCTTCTTCGAAATTCCCAACTCCCCGGAGATGGGGCGCGATGAGAACACACCCAAATGGGTGCAGCATATCGCTTTCGAAGTGGAGTCCATGGAAGAAATGCTCGCGACCAAAGCGCGACTGGAAGCGGCGGGGGTCGACGTACTCGGCCCTACCAATCACACTATCTTCCAGTCGATTTACTTCTTCGACCCCAACGGCCATCGTATCGAGCTGGCCGCTAATACCGCCAAGCCTGGTATGCACAAAGAGCTGAAGCGGGTTGCTGAGGATATGTTGGAAGAGTGGTCGCGTACTAAAAAAGCCCCAAGGCACGCCGCCTGGATGCATGGGGAAGAAGAATTTGTGGAAAAAACTGAAGGGGAGGCACAGTGAAGTTAGCCAGCCTTAAATCCGGCCGCGATGGCCAACTGGTTGTTGTTAGCGATGATCTTACCCGTATGGTGCCGGCCGGCGATATTGCCCCCACCATGCAGAGTGCGTTGGACAATTGGGCAGCCGTCAATGGTGAGCTGGAGAAGCTGCACGAGCGTTTGCACAACGGCGAGATTGCTGGTGAGCCATTCGATCAGAGCCTGTGTGCATCGCCTCTACCGCGCGCTTATCACTGGGCCGATGGCAGTGCCTATGTGAACCATGTTGAGTTGGTGCGCAAAGCCCGTGGTGCCGAGGTGCCTGAGAGCTTTTATAGCGATCCGCTGATGTACCAGGGGGGCTCCGATACCTTCCTGGCCCCGCGCGAGCCGGTGACCATGCCGCAAAGTGAGGGCTTTGGTATCGATTTCGAGGCGGAAATCGCCGTAATCACTGACGATGTACCCATGGGATTATCCGCCGAGGATGCGCTCTCCCATATCAAATTGGTAATGTTGGTGAATGACGTTTCCCTGCGTGGATTGATTCCTGCGGAGTTGGCTAAAGGTTTTGGCTTCTACCAGTCCAAACCCTCCAGTGCTTTCTCACCGGTATGCGTAACTCCAGAGCAGCTGGGTGAAAACTGGCGTGAGGGCAAATTGCACCTGCCACTGGTCTCACAACTGAACGGTGAGAAGTTTGGTGAGCCCAATGCTGGTGTGGATATGACCTTCCACTTTGGCCAGTTGATCGCCCACGCGGCGAAGACCCGCCCACTCTGTGCGGGTACTATTATCGGTTCCGGTACCGTATCCAATAAGCTGGATGGCGGTCCCGGCAAACCGGTAGCAGAGGGTGGAGTTGGCTACAGCTGCATCGCTGAGATCCGCATGATCGAAACCATCCAGAATGGTTCACCTAGTACACCGTTTATGGATTTCGGCAACACTATCGCTATCGAGATGTTCGATGGTGAAGGTCAGTCTATTTTTGGGCGTATCGAGCAGACAGTGGAGAAGGTTTAATATCACCTTTTTGCCACAGTTTATGTCGTAAAAAAGGGGCAACCGTTAGGTGGCCCTTTTTTATTTAGACACCTTTTATTTAGATTGCTTTTAGTTAGACCCCAAGCCGACGCATGGAAAGTAATGGCATTTGCCGCCGTATATTGGCCAACTTTTCAGCTTCCAGTGTGGCAGTGATGACTGCTTCACCCTCGCCGGCTTCGGCCAGAATTTCACCCCAGGGATCAATAATCGCGGAATGTCCCCAGGTACGTCTTTTCTCCGAGTGGGTCCCCCCCTGATTGGCTGCAATTACAAAGCAGCCGTTCTCAATCGCACGTGCCTGCAACAGGGTCATCCAGTGTGCCCGCCCTGTGGTGTGGGTAAATGCCGCAGGCACCAAAAAAATCTCAGCACTGGCTATGGCTAGCTGGCGGTAGAGTTCGGGAAAGCGCAGATCAAAACAGATACTGAGCCCCAGAGCCCCCCAGGGCGATGTCGCCACACAGGGCTCGTTGCCGGGTTCAATACTGGCGGATTCACGATAGCTGCCGGTAGCGTCCTCAACTTCCACATCAAATAAATGTATTTTGTCGTAGCGAGCCAGCAAAGCGCCTTGATCGTCGAATAGCAGGCACGCTGAGCGGCTGCGCTTCCCCTCAGTAGGGCTACCGTCGGCTCGCTCCAGTAAGGGTATCGAGCCTGCGACCAGCCAGATACCCAGCTCCTCTGCCCAATTTGCAAGGGCGTGTTGAATGGGTTGTCTATCTGCGTTGGCTTTACCAGAAATGCAAAAAGGTTCGGCCACGGAAAAACTACCTTTATCCGAGAAATGCGCAAAGTTTTCCGGCAGTAGTATCAGTTGCGCGCCGTGCCCGGCAGCTTCCACAAGTAGTTTGTAGGCCTGTGAGAGATTATTTGTAACGCTCTCGCCACTGACCATTTGCACTGCTGCAACACAAAGGCTTTTCACTAAGGGTCTCCTTTTTCTCCAGTTTTATTACGGAGTATTGATAAAGCTAAAACCTGATAATGAGAATGAAATGTAACAGAATGATAATTCGCACTTTGCTAGCCCCACTTATCTTGAGGCGAACTTTGGATAGGGTGAACCCCATATTGGTTTAACAAGCTCTTTTTAGTGTAGGTCCAGTTTCGTAGGGGGATGGCTACTGAAAGTTCTCAATAGTTTTCTGCAAAAATTTCCCTCTCCATTTTTTCTTTATACTTTTTAAGCAATTAAAAAACTGGGTGGTTTTGTATATGGTCTTAGCAGAAATGGTAATTCCGAGGGAAAGCCCTACCAATTAAAATTTCAGCAGTAATTTTTAAAATCTTACTATCTGTTTTTATCGTGGTTGAACAAAAAAATACCACTATAGCCAATAAAATTTGGCCAGCACCACTTAAAACCTCCCTTCAAAATAAGCATTTATGCGGCCTGGAAAAAGAGTGCCAGAGTCGATTTAAAAAGCTTTTCTATTTCCTGTTGGCGCTGAAACTTTTCTGCTTCAATGCCGGCCCAATCTGATAAGTGGCGTAGAAAAATTCCACGAAATTTTTAAAAGGGATTTTAAAAGCGCTTTTCTTGCCTAGTAGAAGTGAGAGAATAAAAATGCCTATTTGGGTCGACAAAACCATTCTTACCGTAACTGGTACACGTGTACAGCCCGTGCAACAGGCGGTGCCCAGATACAATGGAGTAATTGTCAAGGACTTTAGCCAATGCTTCGATCCGGTGAAGGGGTTGATCACCATGCATGAAGATACTGCTGGTGGTGTGTGTGAATCCCTCTCGGCTTTTTGGATAAAGTATCACTCTGAAGGCGGTACTTTGTGGAGTTGGTTATACCCCAATAACACGCTCGATGAGCGCCATCTCTATCATGTGATGACTTTACAACAGGCAGGCATGCACGATGATCAGGATCGGATTACCGAAGCTTGGTTGGGGGTGCAAAACCTGTATCCTGTCAGTCAGAATATTTTTGGGGGGGCTTTCCCCAATGGGCGTGGTGGTAATACGATTCGTGGTATTAATAATCCGCGTAGAGCCAATGGGCAGAGCGGTTTGTTCTCTCCCAATGCCTTGGCTCGGGAAATTATTCTCGATCAAACGGGCGGAGCGGGCTGCTATAAAAAAATCAGCCTGGATGGCACTTTCGCCGGTCACACCATGGCTGCCTGGGTAGCGCAAGACATCGCCTTCTTTGATCCGAACTTTGGCGAATTCTGGTTTGAATCCCGCGCTTCTTTCTTTAATTGGTTTACCCAATCCTTCTGGTATCAGTCCATGTATTCCGCCGGTTTGAGTGGTGGCTTTGCTATTCGCTCTTATGCGCGCAGGGGCTAATTAGTCACCGATAGTGTGGGAGTTGCAGCCACTGCGGCTCCCACAGTCCTCTCAATTCACACCCTTTTATGTAATCAATCTTCAACCACCTCGTCCTCAAGTCACGAACTATCTCGGTTTCAGAGTCACGGAAAACAATCTTGCAGTGTGTCACTCATGTTAAGGTTGGCCGATCATAACGAATATCAATTTCGATGAGCATAAACTTAGCGATTAAATGGAGAGCAGCGTGAAATCCGGCAAGGCCCTGGCAAAACACTTTAAGCGGCTATCTGGCGTTATCTTGGCCACTTGTGTACTAACCCCAGTATCTTGGGCCACAACGGCAACAGAACAGCTCCAGGATGTGATCGAAGACCACTGGCAGTATCGTCTGCGCGAGGATCCAATTACTGCGGGACGTATGGGGGTGTCGGACTATAACCGTCAGTTGCCGGGGGTGACTGCTGAGGATAGAGCGCGTCGGTTGAAGTCCGAGCAAGAATTGCTGCAGCGCTTGCAAACGATAGACGCTAGTGAATTAGCGGATTCGGACAAGGTTAATCGGGAGTTGCTCACCTGGGTACTGGAAAACTCCATCGAGGCCAATCAGTTATTCTTGAAGCGTATACCGCTCAATACCTTCTCTAGTTTTTTCGGCACGGCCCTGGATGCGCATAGTGGCCTGGCGATGGCCAGCGTTGCGGATTATGAGGATTACATCGCTCGTATCCGCGAGTTTGGCCGCTTCTTCGATGAGAATATTGCCAATATGCGCGAGGGTATTCGCACAGGTTTTGTTTTGCCCAAAATAGTGGTGCAAGGCATAGCCCCTACGGTGCGAGCCCAGGTTTATAAAGACCCAACTAAAAGCAGCTTGTATAAGCCATTTGCGGAGATGCCTGCTGCAATTACTACTGAAGAGCAGCAGCGCCTGCGCAATGCCGGCAAAGAAGCCATTGAACAGGTCGCTATTCCGGCTTTTGACCGTGTAGCAAACTTCCTGGAAGGGGATTACCTGAAAGCCGCCAGTGAGACCCTTGGGGCTGAACAGCTGCGTGGTGGTAAGGATTACTATCGCTACAACATCGGCTATTACGTCACCTTGGATATGGATCCAACGGAAATTCACCGCACAGGTTTGGCCGAGGTGAAGCGTATTCGTGCGGAAATGGAAGCGTTAATAAAGGAATCTGGTTTTAAAGGTAGCTTTGCGGAATTTACTCACTTTCTGCGTACGGACCCCCAGTTCTATGCCAAAACGCCGGAAGAGCTGCTAAAGGAGACTGCCTATATCTCTAAGCGAATCGACTATGTGTTGCCGCAGTTCTTTAATCTGCTGCCACGCACCCCCTATGGCGTCGTTCCGGTACCCAGCGAAATCGCGCCCAACTACACCACGGCCTCCTATAATCCTGCCGCTATCGGTGGCACCCGTGGTGGGGCCTATTGGCTGAATACACACGGCCTGGATCAGCGCCCCTTATATGAACTGCCTGCACTGACTTTACACGAGGCGGTACCCGGTCATCACTTGCAAGGTGCTTTGTCTCAGGAACTGGAGAATGTACCGGACTTCCGCCGAGAACTTTACTTAAGTGCTTTTGGTGAAGGATGGGCGCTTTACTCCGAGCGCCTTGGCAAGGAGATGGGCTTATATACAACGCCTTATGAACACTTTGGTCGTCTCAGCTATGAAATGTGGCGTGCGGCACGTTTGGTGATCGATACCGGTATTCACTCTCAGGGCTGGACTCGCCAGCAGGCGCTCGATTTCCTCTCCAGTAATACCTCGCTATCTCCCGCGAATGTACGCGCAGAAGTGGATCGTTATATATCCTGGCCGGGCCAAGCCCTCTCTTACAAAATGGGAGAAATTAAGATCCGCCAGTTACGCGCTCAAGCGGAAAAGGAGTTGGGAGAAAAATTTGATCTGCGTGCTTTCCACGATGCACTGTTAAAAAATGGAGCCCTACCGCTTTCCATGTTGGAAGAGCAGATGCAACGGTTTATTGCGGAGCAGAAAGCCTCTTAAAGTGTCTTGTTTTGCAATCCCGCTCTTCATTGTTAGGGCGGGATTGCCAGAATAAGCCAGCGTATAACCGGCAAATTATTGATACAAGCGGTAAAGCAGCTTGTTTTCAGATAAAACCTATCCATCCCATAGCGTGTGCGTATTTTATTAGCATTCCGCTACACATCAGTACGACTACTCCTCTCAAATAGGTGGGGTTGATTTTAAAAAGGCAGTGTGACCCTATCCATGCACCTATGACTTGTCCAGCCATCATCAGGATACCTATAACCCACACCACTTGCCCTGCAACTAAAAAGACCAATAAAGAGGCTACGTTGGTGGAGAAGTTAAGAGGCTTTGCCATTGCGGTGGCTGTCAATAAATCTTGTCCTCGGCAAGCAATGCCCGACAAAGTGAAAAATGACCCAGTCCCAGGCCCAAACATGCCGTCGTAGTATCCAATAAATGGAATTACCCCATATTGATATTTCTTGCTAGATAATTTTGGTTCATCATTATTCTGGGCTATAGCCGGAGAAATCAGAAAGTAAATAGCAATAAATAACAGTACTATAGGGATGACAAAAGATAAGATGTCAGTATTGATAAGTTGTATGGCTATGGTTCCAATAGCGGCTCCAATAAAGGCGGATAGCATCAACCTCTTAATCCCATCCCAGCTTATTTTTTTACCCCTAATCATCATATAAGTGGCTGTTGCTGTACCGATACTGCCTTGTAATTTATTGGTACCTAAGGCAGATAGTGGTGGAACACCGCTTAAGATTAAGGCCGGAACGGTTATCAGGCCGCCGCCACCTGCTAATGTGTCGAGTAGGCCGGCAATAATAGCAACGAAAAATAAGATAAGTAATAACTCTGTAGAGAAGCTAGCGAAATCCAAAAAGATACCTCCTTTCGCTTACTGTTAGATTTATTAGCTAATAAAGCCTGAATATTTTTTACAGGAAGAAGCATTTATAGATTCCCCGCCAAACTAATAAGAAATAACTTATTTCTGACGAGGAAATACCCATCTAATTTGCTTTCTCTTTCCCCTGCCACCACATCAGGAAGTCCTCTCCCACTGAATACTGGGGCAGAGAGTGACGGCTTCTGCTAATTTCCTGCTCCTGCTCCATTTCGGTTACTTTTAATTTTGTAGCTTCAAACCAGGCTTCAGGATTGTCTACACCTCGGTTAAGGGCCTCACCGTAAAGGGCTGAGCTAAACCAGGTGCGCTGAGAGTCGTCACTGCAACCAAAGGAGCTACGGTCGGCAGCGGCTGAAGTAAAGATTACTCTGTTGGGGTTATTTAAAGCTTCTATCCACTGTCCGGAAAAGCAAGCCGAAATTATGATCCATTGGTGCTGAGCGTTAATATTGTCTAACCACTGTTGCCCATCTTTTAGAGATAGGTCGTTAAGTGGTATTTCACCTTCGGCAATTTTGAAGTCTCCATTGCGAGCACCATGGCTTACAAGGTGCACCAGAAGCAGATCTTCTTTGGGGTCCATCAGTTGATCTAAGGCAGTTAGACTTTCCTGGATACTGGTTCGAGTGGCCAAGGGAAAACCGTAACCGCCACCGTTACTAAGGCGCAGCAGTCGCTGGTCGATATCAAAAGCTTCATCAAGGCGTTCTGCCACCCACTCCAGCTCCCTTGCAAATACCGGAGAGGTACCATCACCACCTACTAGTAGTGTGTAAATATCACGGATGCCGGGTCTTTGTGGGGGCAGTGCGTTTATAGCGTTTCGTAAGCGTTCACTCTCACTGTAGAGGCGGGTTTCCGCTTGGGCGGCGGGTATATTCGCCAGTGCGCGCCAAGCAGCTTCGCTAGGGTAATAAATACCTTCGGAGAAATAGCCAGGTTTCTCGATAATGTTGCCTTCAGCATCCGTACTAATTTGTTTACCTTCCCCCTCAGCTTCCCCATAGCTGAATGTGGCATGGATCACAGTGCCGTCAGGCTGAGTGAGTTCACCCTCGCCAGAGTATGAGCCGTACTCAAAGCCGCCGGTATAACGATAGCCATCGCTATCCGAGTAGTTGCCTTGTATTAAATAGCCGTTTTCAAAAGTGCCCTGATAAAGGCTGCCATCATCGGTACTGAGTTTGCCTTCGCCATGAGGGTCAAAAGCCAAAAATTCGCCATTGTAAATGTCACCGTCATCCCAATTTAACGTACCGTTTTTTAGCTCCCCTTCAAGGAATTCACCTATCCACACAGTTCCATTGCAGGTATAGCGACCTTTGCCGTGGGGCTCCCCATTGAGAAACTCGCCTTCATAAGTACAACCATCATTTCCGGTTAATACGCCTTCGCCCGTCATGCGGCCTTCTCGAAAGTTTCCACGATAAAGGCTGCCATTGGGCCATTCGAGTTGGCCCTGCCCATGAAACAGGCCGTTTAACATATCGCCTTTGTATACCGAGCCATCTGGCAAGGCGGTTCCGCCTGCAAACTGAGTTGGCTCGCAGGCACTGAGTAAAAAAATAAGCGGGAAAAAGTAGATAGATCTCATTCCATGATCCAGCATCAGGGTTTAGGAATGAGACTAACAAAAAATGGTGCCAGGCGGTCTCTATGTTTCATTCAGTTGGTCGAATTTAAGACCGTATTTATCTAAAAGTTGGCGTATCCGGTGAGAGTCGTTATTGGATTTTTTTGCTGTGCGGCTCACTTGAAACAGTTTGCGCCCGGCTGCCGCCATAGAGTTGGACTCCTCACAAACTTGAATCAGTCCCGCCAGCTTGATCTGCTCGTAGTAATCCATCTGTTCGATGCGGTCACGGCCCAACAACATTTCAATACGGGCAAAGGGCAGTGATGACTTACTCTGTGGGCTTTGCCACTTAATCTGTAATCTGTGAATTTCCTCCTCCACTACCTGGGTCGTGATACGCCCGCCGTCGGCGAGGGTGCCCATGCGCAGGATACTGGCGTTAAGATCGCGAAAGTTCGCTGACCAGCTGGCCTCTACCGAGCGGCCAAAGTTCAGGTACCTCTCCCGCGCCGCTTTATTGAAGCTCACCAGGTGGCCAGATTTTGTGGAGAAGGCTTCAAGCTCAAAGTCGATATTGGGTTCCAGGTCTTCAATACGCTCACGCAGAGAGGGTAGGCGGTAGGTCCATAAGTCGATACGGGCCAGCAGGTCTGCACGAAACTTACCCTCGCGACTGAGCTGTACTAGATCCCGGTTGGTGCCAGCGATCAGCTGAAAGTGACTGCTCACTTCTTTATCTGAGCCAAAGGGCATAAAGCGCTTGTGCTCTATGGCCCGCAGTAGCATTGCCTGTTCGTCCAGTCCCAACTCGCCAATCTCATCCAGAAATAGCAGACCCTTATCCGCCTCCATTAATAGCCCAGGGCGGTGTGTGGTGGCACCGGTAAAGGCCCCTTTGCGGTGGCCGAATAGGGCGGACATGGCATTCTCACCGCGTAGGGTGGCGCAGTTTACTGCTACCAGGCCTCCTTCCAATTTTCCGCGTTGTTTACGTAACTCATAGACACGCTGGGCCAGCTGGGATTTTCCTGCCCCCGTCGGTCCTGTAATGAGAATGGGCGCATCGGAGCGAATAGAGACCTGCTCTAACTGCTCGATCATCTGGTTAAAGGCCTGGTTGTTGGTTTCGATACCGCCTTTCAGGTAGGTAGTGCCCTCCTGGTGTTCTCGCTGGAAACGTGAGGCAATCTGGTCGTACTTGGATAGATCCAAGTCGATAATCTGGTACTGACCCGGCAAATTACTGTTTTTCTGTGCAGGAGAAGTTTGCAGCAGGCGCCCAGGGAAATAACCGGCCTCTGTGAGCAGGTAGAGACAGATCTGGGCCACGTGGGTGCCAGTTGTGATATGTACCAGGTATTGCTCCTGATCCGGCTTAAAAGCGTAATCGCGGGCGAAATCCAGCAGGTTGCTGTACACACTCTCGAAATCCCAGGGGTCATTGAAGTTGACCCGGTGATGGACCACGTTGGTTTCAGGGGAAATGCATGCAATGTCCTCAGTGACCTGGTCTGCCAGGTTTTTCGAGTGGTTGTCGAAAAGGAGCTCCAGCCGATCGATCAGCAGGTCATCGTGCTGGCACATAGAGATATTGGGGCGCCACTTGTCCCAACGCTTGTCATTTTTACCGCGCCGGTCTTTAGTCGTGCCGAGAATACTGATAGCTACTGTTTTCATACTATCTAAAATAATAAATAGCTATCTTAAAAGATAGATTTTATAAACATCGTACTGGGCTAACCATCCCTTAGAATGCTACCTATAAAATAATTTTTTCTTAAAAAACAATGAGTTACAGAAATTTGGAAAGTTTCTGCAAAAGTTGGCACTCAATTCGCTATATCAATGGCAAAAGAAGCGCGTGAAGTGGTAACGCGGTTTCATGAGATTCTTAAAGGAGCGAGAGATGAAGCCATTGCCGTATGAAGTGATGCAGGCAGGTGGGGTACCGATTAAGTCCTGGACCTTAGGTGTGCCCTTTGAAGAAGAAGCCAGGGCTCAGCTTAAAAATATTTCGCAGTTGCCTTTTATCCACAAGTGGGTGGCGGCAATGCCCGATGTACACCTGGGCAAAGGCGCCACCATTGGCAGTGTGGTACCCACCCTGGGAGCGGTAATCCCCGCAGCTGTGGGTGTGGATATTGGCTGTGGCATGATGGCAGTCCGCACCAGCCTCACTGCAGCACAGCTGCCAGATAACCTGGCGGGCGTCCGCAGTGCCATTGAGCGCGCCGTGCCCCACGGCCGCACTGGTCGGCACCGGGGTAGGGGTCGGGATAAGGGTGCCTGGGAGAATCCGCCGGACGATGCACTTGCCGGCTGGGCGCCGTTGGCAGCGCAGTTTGAGGTGCTGAAAGAGAAGCACCCAGTATTGAAAAATACCAATAACATCAATCACTTGGGAACGCTTGGTACCGGTAATCACTTTATTGAGATGTGCCTGGATGAGCAAGGCAGCGTGTGGCTGATGTTGCACAGCGGCTCTCGTGGTGTGGGTAACCGTATTGGTACCTACTTTATCGAAAAGGCCAAGCGGGATATGGAACGCTGGCATATCCACTTGCCCGATAGTGACTTGGCCTATTTCCCCGAGGGTAGCGAGCATTTCGATGACTATGTGCGGGCGGTGGAGTGGGCGCAGGAATTTGCTCGCATCAATCGTGAAGTCATGATGGTACGCACTATTGGCGCGGTGAAGCAGGCACTAGGTATGGATTTTGAGGCGCGCATGGAGGCGGTAAACTGCCATCACAATTACGTTTCCCGCGAACAACACTATGGCAAGGAGGTACTGGTAACGCGCAAGGGCGCTGTAAGGGCGCGTGTTGATGAAATGGGCATTATTCCCGGAAGTATGGGGGCCAAGTCTTTTATTGTGCGGGGGTTAGGAAACGAGGAAAGCTTCTGCAGCTGTAGCCATGGTGCCGGGCGGGTGATGTCCCGCACCAAGGCGAAAAAACTGGTATCCCTGGAAGAGCATCGCGCGGCTACTGTCGACGTGGAATGCCGTAAAGATGAAGGTGTGATCGACGAAACCCCATCGGCCTACAAACCTATTGAGAAGGTTATGGCAGCACAAAAAGACTTGGTGGAAATCGTTTACACCCTCAAGCAGGTAGTCTGTGTCAAAGGATAGTTAGCACCGGCCAGGGATAAGGCGTTTAATAGTGAGGAATGTCGGAAGTTATGCCTAAAGGGCAGGCTCTCCGCAAGCAAGTTTGAATGTTTGTGTTCCAGTCAGCGGAGCCGGTTCTGTATGCCGGCCTGGCACCCCCGACGCTGGCGGTAGGTGTACCCACTGGGGCAATCTTCAAACGCCTACTTTGTAGCTCAATTGGTAGAGCAACCGTTAAATCGGTTTGTTACAGGTTCGATTCCTGTCAAAGTCACGTCGCCTGGAAAGCGACTTTAAGGGAAGGCGAGAGCCTGGGGTTCGAGTCCCCACAAAGAAGCCCTCTTTGTTGAAATCTATCCGGGGCCTACAGTGCCTTATGGTTTCGGTTATTGGGAATTGCAGCAATAGCTAGCCATAAAGGCACGCCGGCGGCAGTGTCGCCTTGCGTGGGTTTACGCTGTGTGTGTGGATTACAGCATTCGCATTGATTCTATTTTGGCCAAGGATGTTGGCTTCGTTACCCAGGATGGGTGCAAGAAGAATTTTGCAGAACCGCTGTATTTTGCACCCTCTGTGTATAAGCGTTGGGCCACTCTGAGATCAAGTGGGCCCCACCCTAAAGGAATAAAATGATAAGAGATCGGAGAAATGAAGTCTCTCTTTAAAATATGGAAGATTGTCAATGTGGCTGATAACGAGCGAGCACTACTGTTTCGCCGCAGCCGATTTGAAAGGGTGCTGCCACCAGGGCGTCACCGTATTTGGCTGCTCTCAGGTGATGTACGGGTGGAGACCTATGATATTACTGAGGTGGTTTTTGATGCGATTAAAGCAAAATTCCTGCTGAATACTTATAGCGAAGTGTTAGGTGAATATTTGCAGTCCTACGAATTGTCTGATCAACAAGTCGGACTTTTCTATCGGGATGGTAACCTGGTAGATATCCTTCCCCCTGGTTCATACCGGGCCGTATGGAAAGGAGGGGAAACCGTTCGTGTAGGTATTGTGGATATTTCCAGGGAATACACCATTGATGACAATGTACTGGGGCTTCTCGGTCGCGGTGCCTGCGCAAGCCAAATACGCATCGCTGCTCAGGCAGTAAGCTATAACGAAGTCCCCGATGAGCATGTGGGTCTTTTAGTTGTCAATGGAAAGTTGGAGAAAGCGCTGCAGCCGGGTCGTTATGGATTTTGGAAATACAATCGCTCTATCGCAGTGAAATTGATAGATATGCGCCTGCAAACTATTGAAGTGAGTGGCCAGGAAATTCTAACCAAAGATAGAGTTAGCCTGCGTATCAACTTAAGTGGCAGTTTCAAGATTACAGATCCACAGCGGGTGGCATTGAAGCTCAGTGATTATAAAAACCATATTTATCGTGAATTACAACTAAGTTTGCGTGAAGCGGTGGGTACCCAGACTCTGGATAGCTTATTAGCAGATAAAGATCGACTGAATATTGTTATTGCAACGGCTATCCATAAAAAACTAGCGCATTATGGTATCGAGATTGTCAGTGTCGGAGTGAAAGATATTATCTTACCAGGCGACATGAAGATGATTCTTAATCAGGTAGTGGAAGCTCAGAAGGAGTCTGAAGCGAATTTAATAAAGCGTCGTGAAGAGACCCAGGCTATGCGTTCCCTGCATAACACTGCCAAGATGATGGATAACAATCCTACATTACTGCGTCTAAAAGAATTGGAATCCTTAGAAAAAGTCAGTACACGCATCGATAAAATATCAGTTTATGGCGGCCTAGAAGGCGTGCTTAATGATTTGGTGAAGCTGCGTCCAACAGCTTAAGGTAGCAAGCTACCAAGTAAGCTTTGAGTTTTAAGGACTTAGGCAGTGACTAAGATAGACGGTGCTCAGGGGAAGGGCTGCAGACAGATTTTGCGGACTTTCCTTACTTTGTCCTTATGACTGGGAATGCCGGTTCTTATTAAAACTATTCGTGCAGGCCGTAAAAGTCTGGCCTTTCAAATCGTATTGTCACCGCTATTGTTGACCAGTGGAGTAAGCAAATTATGCTTTGAACACTGTGTCTACAATAAAAAAACCATTTTAGATTTTTCCAAATAGAATTTTTTGTCGACGTTAATACGTATGGGTGCAGGAAAATAAGCTGGACGAAGATATAAATACTGGCTGTAGATTTTTCATGAGAAATCGGTTCAAGGGTAATTAAAATAATCCGATGAAAAAGTTGGATAAAAATAGAACGAAAGTAACTCAAGCAGCGCAGTTAATTGAGGAAAACCTTCATAGAAATTTGAAAGTTACCGATATTGCTAATCATGTTCATCTGTCGCCTTTTCATTTTCAACGATTGTTTTTTGCCTATATGGGAGAACCTGTGAATCGCTATATTGCGGTGCGCCGTCTGGAGACCGCAGCATTGGAACTCACCAACACTCCAAACGTCAACTTACTGCAGCTTGCACTTAATTGCGGTTTTCAAACCCATAGCGCGTTTTCTCGGGCATTCAAAAAACAGTTCGGAATAAGCCCCTCTGCTTTTCGCAACTCTCCCGAAGCCGCAGAAACAGGGGTGCAACAGGGCCGCCCGTATTTGATCAATCAGCCGCCGCGCCAGGTGATTGAGCCAGTCGAGATCGTCACTCTACGACCATTTTATTTTCGGTTTCAGCAGTCGAGAGGAACCTATGAAGGCCAATTTTTCCACAAGAGTGATTTAGATATTGGTGCATATTTTTTAGCGCTACTGAAAGAGATAGTGCCGCCGGATCAATTCTTGATGAGCTGTTTTCCTAACACCCCCCAGATGCTCAATGATGATACCGTTACAGTTTGGTACGGTGGAGCCTACTCAGAACGCCCGAACAACAACAAAAGCTATAATTGGCACATGTTCGACGCTGGAACATGGGCGGTCTTTGAACACTGGGGGGATTACAAATTCCTCTACCAAACTTGGAACCAGATTTATCGCAACTGGCTTGCTCAGACAGCCTATAGGCTACGTGATGAATTTCCGTTCGAAGCTTATTCGGGAACACCGAACTACATCGACCCAGCAAAACAACTCACTCGTATTTATATTCCACTCAGAAAAGCATGATAGGAACAGCAGGTTTCCACTTTACTTGCTAAATTCGTCCGGAACAAAATTGTTCGGGATTAAGCCATGCAACTTCATCAATACCCAGCCACCCAGATTTGTGCAGCCTTGTCGGCAGGGGATATCCAGGCCAAAGAGGTAATACACCACCAGCTAGAACGTATACAGCGCCTCAACCCGGTGATCAATGCCGTTGTAACACTTAATGAAAACCAGCCTACAAGTAACATGCGTCCGTTGGCGGGTTTGCCCATCACCCTGAAGGATCAAATTTACTATCGAGGGATGGCCTGCACATTCGGGTCGGAACGTTACAAGGGGTTCCACCCTACCCAAACCGCATCTGCCGTGGAACGACTGCTGAATGCTGGTGCACAGGTTATGGGTAAAACGAACCTCCCGCCCCTCTCGATGGACTTTCAGTGCAGTAATACTCTATTTGGCACCACTAACAACCCTTGGAATTTAGAATACACACCGGGGGGGAGTAGTGGTGGCGGCGCAGCTGCGATAGCGGCGGGGATGAGCTTTGTCGATATTGGTACAGACTTGAGTGGGTCTTTGCGTATCCCCGCCTCATTTTGTGGTGTGTTTAGCCTTTTGCCGAGCGAGGATGCCATTCCCATTGATGGGACTATGCCAAACGAGGCTGCACCGCTGAAGCATTTTGCGCGCATGGGGCCGATTGCCAGAACTTGCGATGACTTGGACCTGGTATGGACACATATGAATAACCAGCCAGACGTTGGGCAGAAAGAGTTTAAAATGCCAAAGGTCAACTGGAGTGTCGATAGCGGCGGGATTGAAGTTTGTAAGAGCATCGTTAAATGTTTTGAAAGTGCGAAAAACGCTTGGGAAGAATCTGGGGTTCACGTAGTACAGGCTCAACCAAAAGATTTCGATTTTAAACGGGCACGTCGTGCATTTGGTGAAATTATGGGGTTTGAAACAAGCGCTTTAATGTCGGCGCCTGTACGTTTTCTTTCCAGCATTCTTGGGCGTGCAAGCGCGCGCCGTTCACCAGAATTTATCGCGAATGTCATGCTTGGTTATCGCCACAATAAAAGCCGCCTTAGCAATGCAATTGATGAAAAAAAGATATTGTCTGGTGCTATTGATGCCTTTTTGACTGATAACAGTGTATGGGTGTTGCCCGTTACGGCGACTTCGGTGTTTAAGCATATGGCACCAACCAGCGATCGCAATGGTGTGCGTGATTACGCCCTCCCTATGTACATCAATGAGCAACCGGTAAATTATTTTGATGCGATGGCAGCCTTTACAACGCCGATTTCACTTACGGGTCATCCAGTTGTGACCTTACCAATAGGATTTGATGGAAACGGGCTTCCGATCGGAGCACAGCTGATCGGCCTTAAAGGCCAAGAGAAAGAGCTTATCGAAACTGCGAAACGCTTACATAACATTCTGAAACCACACCAGTGTCCCATGTTTACGAATGGCTAATAGTGGTTTCTTTGTGTCAGTTAATCGGTGTTGCTATCAGTTTTTGGTAAGAGGATGAGGGTTAGTGGCGAGAGGTAGTCGGTAAAAATTGAAAAAATATGTGCCAACAGTAGGTAAAAGGGCATTGAGATGCCCTACATCTTTAGGCATTCATTGCCCTAAGTTAATATTCTATTGCAACGGTAACGGCAGAATTCACCAGATTTTTTGTGAAATCTGTCCTTATAGGGCCGTCTATATCGCTAGTAGCTGTTTGGCTTGCCGGCCCCATCTTTGAGGTAATCCTGAAGACTTTCCTGCAGGTAATAATCCCAGCCACTTTTACACATATCCCAACATTTCATTTCTGGAGATAGACCAATATGGGTAAATTTAATCAGAGTTCCCGTATTCTCCTCAGAAAATTCGAAACGCAGAGTACTGCCTTTCCACTCCTCGGGGTCATCTACGTTATCGGAAACCATATTGGATTCAGTACATTCAAGCTCAATCAATTTCTCGGGCTTCAATATTTTGGCGCGAAAGACCCAGTAAGATTGACCTTTGAAACCGGTTTTGGCGATGTCGCCGACCTTTAGGAAGGGTGCGCTTACCGGAGTCCACCACTGGGACATTTTTTCGGTTACTGCCTTGTAAGCATCTTCCCGGGAGCTTGGGCTAAAAAATGATGTAGTGTAGTTGGACATCACCGTTCTCCATAGGGTCATCGAAGCTGGGTCTGGAAGGCATTGCCAAGAATGCTATTTACCTTTCATTAGCAATCCAGAGATTTCACCCTTGGGGTCTAGTTTGCTGTGCATATTAATAAAGACCTTTCCATCCATTAGCGCTTTTCGATAAGGCTCTTCCACCATCCATTTACCCATAATAAATCCACTGGTGCCCTCGGAGCATTTCTTTTCCAGTCCGTGTTTATCCTTATCGGTTTTGGTCTTGGGCCAATCGGGAACCATGCCGGGGTTTGTCGGCATTCCACAGATAGTTTGGATAATCGGACCGCTCGCTTTGCCGGGCTTGCAGATAGGCGGCTCTTTGCCATCGCCAGCGCATTGCATATGGAAATGCGACATGGCTACCCCACCGGGTGATAGATCGCTGTAGCCAACCATAAAACTCAGCATATGTGTCTGGTTGTTGTAGGCGCCAATAAAGAAGCCACCCGCATCTTTAGGGGTTTGTGGATTTACCTTTTTACCGAGCATATTTTCGTTAGCGGTGGTCAGGTCAGCCTTAAAAATGGTAAACCGCTTGTCATCTCCGGCATCGGACCAGGCTTTCTCGCCAGATCCATGTTTGGCAGTTGGTGAGTCTTTTTCTTTTTTATTGTGGTTATCTGCAGTGGTGAAAGTGGAATAGGCCAGTAAAAACATCGCCATTATTAAATAAGCGATTTTGGGTAATGAACTGAGTTTCATAAACCTCTCCTCTATATTGAGTCGATCTTGTTATTACCTATACGAGAAATTTAATGCCAGACGCTTAATAGCACTCATATTCACTATGAAGAATGGTGTAGATCATGGATGGCTGGCGATAACTACTTGTAGCATATGTGCTTGGTTCTGGCCGCTTAGGGCCAATTTTGGAGACAGTATTTTTTACTGGGTATCTTGGGGAATAAAGGAATTCGTGGAAACGGGATATCCGGCTTCAAATGAAGCGATGGGTATAGGGAGGATGCAGCCAGAAAAAAATTAGGGTTATCGAAAAAAATTATTAACGTGCATTTTCGCTAAATTTAAAATACTGGATACAGTGATTGCTCATCCGTACCCAGTGACTCTGTTATCGAGGATGGGGCGCTATTATCCCGCATCCTTCCAAACCAATTCCCGCTCCCGGGCATAAAGGGGAATAAAGTTAAATTGTACCTCTGTGCCCCCCTGCGTACGCCGCTGAATATTCAATTTTCCATTCAGATTACTGGCGCGCTCCTGCATGATTGACATACCGAAGTGGTTGCGTTTTTCCGGTGCGTTGCTGATACCCACACCGTTGTCGCGGATGCGCACATTGAGCGATTGGTTATTAGCCTGAATCATGCTGATTTGCACCATATCGCCCTGAGAGTGGTATACGGCATTCTGGGTAGCTTCGCGTACCAGCTGCAGCAGATGGATTTCCTCGTGGGGAGTGAGCGGCACTTCATTGAGGTGATAGTCGAGCAAAATAGTGATCTGCGGGTGTTGTTCGCGATAGGCGAGGATGGATTGCTCGAGGATATTGCGTAGGCCGCCAGGGCCTATCTGCAGCCTGAAGGTGGTGAGCAGTTCGCGCAGCTGGCGATAGGAGGAGTCCAATCCCTCTTTTAGCTCGGTAATAATCTCCTTCACCTTGGACTTATCCACCTGCTCGCTGCGATTGGCGCGATTGAGCCTAGTGACTTGGATTTTCAGGTAGGACAGCGATTGGGCCAGGGAGTCGTGCAATTCCCGCGCGATGATCGCGCGCTCATCCAGAAGGGCAACGCGGCGCTCTTGGGCCTCGCGCTCGTTGATGGCAATGGCGGCGGTGACGCTGTCGGCAAAGGTGGCCAGGCGCTGTTGCTGTTCCTCATCGAGGCTGTTGCCTCTGGGCAGAGTACACATCAGTACGCCGTAATTGCGCTTATCCACTTCCAGGGGGAAGCGGTACACGCGGAACTCTCCCTCATCGGAGGGACCGCATGTGCTCACGCAAACACGACAGTCACTGCCGCTGCACTGGCTGTTGCCAAACCCCTGTACCAGATGTTCGTAGGGGGCTTCGCCTTCGGGTGTCATCAGGCACAGGTCCAGGTTGTTCAAGTCGGCGACATTGGCGAACTCGCCCAGCCATTGCCCCAGCTCGGACCCGGCCAGGGGCCCCTCGCTAATACGCCGTGCCAGTCGGTATTGGAAATCCAGTGCCTCGTGGCTCTTCTGTAGCTGGGCGGTTTTTTGTTCGACGCGGTGGGCCAGGTCACGATGGGTTGCGTGAATCTCGTCGCTCATATAATTGATGGTGCGTGCCAGAACCCCCAACTCGTCTTCGCTGTCGATCTCCAGGCGATTTTGGTTGAAGTTCCCCTGGGCGATGCTCATTGAGCGGCTGATGAGTTGCTTCAACGGTTGCTCCACGGAGCGATGGAGTATGTACAGGGACAGGTAAACAAGCGCCACTATGGCGAACAGGGAAGCCACCTGTACCAGGCGCAGCAGGCTGATTTTTTCCTCGGCGATGGTTTGATAGTCCAGTACCAGGGTGTCTACATCGTGAATAAATGGTTCCAGGTGGGTGGCCAACTGCAGGGAATCCATGCTGGTGCGGCCGGCGGCAATGGATTCCAACAGTGGTCGAATCTCTTCCTCCCAACTGCCGATCACCTTGCGGTAGTTGTGCGCCGCGCGCAGGTTATCGCTGGCACTGAAGTCGGAAATACTCAATACCCGGCTCAGGCGCGAAGTCACTTCGTTCGATAGTGTGGCGGTGGCTTCCAAATCACCAGAGGGTGCTGTCGCTGCGAGCCGGTAGCTCATAGCACGCAGGGAACCGGCCAGGTTCACTGCGGCGGCATCGTTTTCCGCGGCGTCAGAGATAATGTAAGAGGCCACCATGGAGCTCAGCGCGACTAACACTGTGAGCAGCATCAGGGTGCCGATTCGATAGACGATGGACTGTCGGATTCGATTCAACATATCAGTTCACTTCGATCTCGGGCCGCTGTTGGATAGCCTCTATTGTGCCGCTTACAAGCGCTCAAATTTGTGAGTACCACCAAAGAGTGCCAGTTTTGCACAAAATTTAACCTATTGCCTGTGTTTTAAATACCGCCTAAGTCATTACGGGACTTACGCCCAACCTCAACCATTAACTGGCGCCATTTTCTTACCTACTCATGGGTAGCTCAGCGCTTTTCTACCCCTTTTTGGTCAGGTGATCCTCTTTTACAGCGCTTTTATATTCCCAGCTAAACCGATGCTTTAACCGCATTTCGATGCCCTGGGAGTACCGCATGAGCCATTTCCTGGACCGACTGAAATATCTGAAGAAACAAAAAGAGCCTTTTTCCGGAGGACATGGGGAAAAGACCAACGACGACCGCAGCTGGGAAGACGGCTATCGTCGCCGCTGGCAGTTCGACAAGATTGTGCGCTCCACCCACGGGGTGAACTGCACCGGCTCTTGCAGCTGGAAGATCTACGTCAAAGACGGCTTGGTCACCTGGGAGACCCAGCAGACCGACTACCCGCGCACCCGCCCGGACCTGCCCAATCATGAGCCCCGAGGCTGCCCCCGTGGCGCAAGCTACTCCTGGTATATGTACTCGGCCAACCGCCTCAAGTACCCGAAGATCCGCAAGCGCCTGGTAAAACTCTGGCGCGAAGCCAAGTTGAGACACAGCGACCCTGTGGATGCCTGGGCCAGCATTGTCGAGGACCCGGCCAAGGCCAGGTCCTACAAAGAGCGCCGCGGTATGGGCGGATTTGTGCGGATCAAATGGGATGAAGCCAATGAGCTGATCGCCGCTGCCAATGTATACACCACCAAGAAATACGGACCCGACCGGGTAACCGGCTTCTCGCCGATTCCCGCCATGTCCATGGTGTCCTACGCCGCCGGTGCCCGCTACCTGTCATTGATTGGCGGCAACTGCCTGAGCTTCTACGACTGGTACTGCGACCTGCCGCCCGCCTCTCCACAGATTTGGGGCGAGCAGACCGACGTGCCCGAGTCTGCCGACTGGTACAACTCCAACTACCTGATCGTGTGGGGTTCCAATGTGCCGCAGACCCGTACCCCGGATGCGCACTTCCTCAGCGAGGTGCGTTACAAGGGTGCCAAGACCTGCGTAATCACTTCCGATTACTCCGAGTGTTCCAAGTTTGGCGACACCTGGCTGGCACCACGTCAGGGTACCGATGCAGCCCTGGCGATGGCCTTTGGCCACGTGATTTTGAAAGAATTCCACGTCGACAAGCCCAGCGCCTACTTCACCGAATATGTGCGCACCACCACCGATATGCCGATGCTGGTGACCTTGGAAGAGCGCGACGGCAAGATGGTACAGGGCCGCTTCCTGCGCGCCTCCGATCTGGCAGATAACCTCGGCCAGGACAACAACCCAGAGTGGAAGACTATCGCCGTCAACCATGATGGCCAGCTGGTGTCACCCCAGGGTTCCGTAGGTTATCGCTGGGGAGAGCCATCAGCGAAAGATGGGCGCGGTAAGTGGAACATCGAACAGCGCGATGGCCTTACAGGTGAAGAAGTAAAGCTGAAACTCAGCCTGAAAGACTGCGCCGATGAAATCGCCCAGGTGGCCTTCCCTTACTTCGGTGGCCAGACACATGAACACGACTACTTCCAGCACACCGACCACAGCGATGTGATCGACTACAAGGTGCCGGTGAAGTTTGTGCAGAACAAAGACGGCGAGGTGCTCAAGGTTGCCAGCGTCTACGACCTGACCCTGGCCAACTACGGCGTCGAACACGGCCTCGACGATCCCAACTGTGCGCACAGTTACGACGAAGACAAGCCCTACACACCCGCCTGGCAGGAAAAGATTACCGGCTGTCGCCGCGAGAACGTTATCCAGGTAGCACGCGAGTTTGCCAACACTGCCGACAAAACCCGTGGACGCTCCATGGTGATTGTGGGTGCCGCCCTCAACCACTGGTACCACATGGATATGAACTACCGCGGCCTCATCAATATGTTGATGATGTGCGGTTGTATCGGCCAGAGTGGCGGTGGCTGGGCCCACTATGTAGGGCAGGAAAAACTGCGCCCGCAAACCGGCTGGACCCCGCTCGCTTTCGGTCTCGACTGGCAGCGCCCGCCGCGCCATATGAACGGCACCTCCTTCTTCTACAACCACGCCAGCCAATGGCGCTACGAGAAGTTGGAGATGGACGAAGTGGTTTCGCCATTGGCCGACAAGAGCAAGTGGCAGGCTTCCATTATCGATTACAACAGCCGCGCCGAGCGTATGGGCTGGCTGCCCTCTGCACCGCAGCTGGGTATGAACCCACTGCAACTGACCAAAGATGCCGCCGCTGCGGGTATGTCCGCCAAGGATTACACCGTACAGCAACTCAAGCGCGGCGCGCTTAAGTTCGCCAACCAGGACCCGGATAATCCGCAGAACTACCCGCGTAACATGTTCATCTGGCGCTCCAACCTGCTGGGTTCCTCCGGTAAGGGCCACGAGTATATGCTGCGCCACCTGCTCGGCACCAAGCACGGCCTGATGGGTAAGGACCTGGGTGAAGCCGGCGGCAAGAAACCGGAAGATGTGGCCTGGCACGATACCCCCAGTGAGGGCAAAGTCGATCTATTGGTGACACTGGACTTCCGTATGTCCACCACCTGTCTCTACTCCGACATCGTGCTGCCAACGGCCACCTGGTATGAGAAGGACGATCTCAATACCTCCGATATGCACCCCTTTATCCACCCGCTCACCAAAGCGGTGGATCCGGCCTGGGAAGCGCGCAGCGACTGGGACATCTTCAAAGGTGTGGCGAAGAAATTCTCCGAACTCACCGACGGCCATCTGGGGGTGGAAAAGGATCTGGTAACCCTGCCAATCCACCACGATACCCCCACCGAAATCGCCCAGCCCTTTGGGGTGAAGGCCTGGTGGAAGGGCGAGTGCGACCTGATCCCCGGCGTTACCGCGCCGAGCATGATCGAGGTGGAGCGCGACTATCCCAACACCTACAACCGCTTTACCTCTATCGGCCCATTGCTGGAAAAACTCGGCAACGGCGGTAAGGGCATCAGCTGGAATACCGATGACGAGGTGGACTTCCTCAAGAAGCTCAACCGCACTTGGAATGATGAAAGCGCCCGCGATGGCCGCGCCCGTATCGACAGCGCCGTCGATGCTGCCGAGATGATCCTGTCTCTGGCCCCTGAAACCAATGGACAGGTAGCGGTGAAGGCCTGGGAAGCCTTGGGCAAGATTACCGGTCGCGATCACACCCACCTGGCCAAGCCCAAGGAAGACGAGAAGATACGTTTCGCCGATATCGTGGCGCAGCCCCGCAAGATCATCTCCTCACCCACCTGGTCCGGCCTGGAAGATGAGCATGTGAGCTACAACGCCGGCTACACCAATGTGCACGAGCTGATTCCCTGGCGCACCATCACCGGCCGCCAGCAGTTCTACCAGGATCACGAGTGGATGCGCGACTTCGGCGAGACCATGTGTGTGTACAAGCCGCCCATCAACCTGAAGACCGTACAGCCGGTGCTGAACCAGAAGCCTAACGGCAACAAGGAGATCCTGTTGAACTGGATCACCCCGCACCAGAAGTGGGGCATCCACAGCACCTACTCCGACAACCTGTTGATGCTCACCCTGTCTCGCGGTGGCCCCATCGTGTGGATGAGTGAGAACGACGCCAAGCTGGCGGGTATTGAAGACAACGACTGGATCGAAATCTTCAACGTCAACGGCGCCATTGCTGCTCGTGCGGTGGTGTCCCAGCGGGTGCCAGACGGCATGGCGATGATGTACCACGCCCAGGAGCGCATCGTGAATACACCGGGAGCGGAAACCACCGGCACCCGCGGCGGTATCCACAACTCCGTAACCCGCGCGGTGATGAAACCCACCCATATGATCGGCGGCTACGCACAGCAGTCCTACGGCTTCAACTACTACGGCACTGTGGGCTGTAACCGGGATGAGTTTGTGGTGGTAAGAAAAATGAACAAGGTCGACTGGCTGGATGGCGAAGACGTCAAAGAGCCGACCCGAGAGGAGGTGTAACAATGAAAGTTAGAGCCCAGATCGGCATGGTGCTGAACCTCGATAAGTGTATCGGCTGCCACACCTGCTCGGTTACTTGTAAAAATGTCTGGACCTCCCGCGAGGGGGTCGAGTACGCCTGGTTTAACAATGTCGAGACCAAACCCGGCGTCGGCTACCCCAAAGAGTGGGAAAACCAGGACAAGTGGAACGGCGGCTGGACCCGCAAGAAAAACGGCAAGTTACAGCCGAAGATCGGCAGCAAGCACCGGGTACTGGCGAATATTTTCGGCAACCCGGATATGCCGGAAATCGACGACTACTACGAGCCGTTCGACTTCGACTACCAGACCCTGCACAAGGCGCCGGAGCAGAAGCACCAGCCGGTGGCCCGCCCGCGCTCGCTGATCAGTGGCGAGCGTATGGAGAAGATCGAGTGGGGCCCCAACTGGGAAGAAATTCTCGGTACCGAATTCGACAAGCGTAAGAAGGACAAGAACTTCGAACAGGTCCAGGCAGATATCTACGGTGAGTTCGAAAACACCTTTATGATGTACCTGCCGCGCCTGTGCGAGCACTGCCTCAATCCGGCCTGTGTCTCTGCCTGCCCCAGCGGTGCCATCTACAAGCGCGAAGAGGACGGCATCGTCCTGATCGACCAGGATAAATGCCGCGGCTGGCGCATGTGTGTGTCTGCCTGCCCCTACAAGAAGATCTACTACAACTGGAAAACCGGTAAATCCGAGAAGTGTATCTTCTGTTACCCACGTATTGAGGCGGGCCAGCCAACTATCTGTTCCGAGACCTGCGTGGGCCGTATCCGTTACTTGGGTGTGCTGCTCTATGACGCCGACCGCATCGAAGAAGCCGCTGCGGTAGAAGATGAAAAAGCCCTCTACCAAGCCCAGTGCGATATTTTCCTCGACCCCAGCGATCCCAAAGTCCAGGAAGCTGCCCGCGCCGAGGGTATCCCCGAAGCCTGGCTCGAAGCCGCGCAGAAATCCCCGGTGTACAAGATGGCCATCGATTGGCAGATCGCCCTGCCACTGCACCCGGAGTACCGCACCCTGCCCATGGTTTGGTACGTGCCGCCGCTGTCTCCGATCCAGAATGCAGTGCAGGCCGGCCAAGTGGAAACCGTCACCGTGGGGCGCGGTGCCGAGATCCCCGATCTCTCCACCCTGCGTATCCCGCTGCAATACCTCGCCAACTTGCTCACCGCCGGCGACGAGAAGCCAGTGGCTCGCGCCCTGGAACGCATGATTGTGATGCGCGCCTATATGCGCGGCATCCATGTAGACGGTGTGCAGGAACGCGAGTTGCTGGAAGAGGCCGGGATGACCGTAGCCCAGGTAGAAGAGATGTACCGCTATATGGCCCTGGCCAATTACGAAGACCGCTTTGTGGTGCCTTCAAGCCACAAGGCTTACGCCGAGAACGCCTACGACATGAAGTCCTCCTGTGGTTTCAGCTTCGGCAACGGCTGCAGCACGGGCAACGACAGCACCAATATCTTCGGCGGCAAGCAGAATGCAGTGCGCGAAGTGATACCGGCCAAAGTGGTCGACTGAGGTCGAGGGGAGAGTACCGATGAAAGTATTAAACCTGATCGCCCGCCTGCTGGATTACCCGTCCGATGAGCTGGTGGCGCACCTGGATGAGTTAACCAACTGGGTGGCGGAATCCGAAGACCTGGACAAGCCCCTGCGCGATTTGCTGCTGGCGTTTATCTCTCATTACGAGCGTATGGATGCGCTCGATTGGCAGAGTGAATACGACGGTTTGTTTGAGCGCGGCCGTGCTGTGTCCCTGCACCTGTTCGAGCATATCCACGGCGAATCCCGCGATCGCGGCCAGGCCATGGTGGATCTGATGAATCGCTACCGAGCCGCCGGCCTGGAACTGAATGAGCGCGAACTGCCAGATTACCTGCCCACCTACTTAGAGTTCTGCGCCACCCAAGGTGAAGCGGCCTACGGTTGGGTGCACGATATCACCCATGTGATTGCCCTGTTGAGCGCGCGCCTGTCAAAGCGCGAGAGCCCCTATCACCTGTTGATGGATGCGCTCTTGCAGATGGCCGGAGTCTTTGTAGATCTGACCGCACTCAAAGAAGAAGTCGCCAATGAGGAGCGCGACGATACCCCCGAGGCGCTGGACAAGATCTGGGAGGAAGAGGTGGTCAGCTTTACCGGCGCCAACAATTGTGACCAGTCCATAGCGCGGCCCAGCGCTGCGCAGCTGCGCGACGGCCAGCCCCTAACCTGGGCCTCCAGTGCCAAAGATGCCGCGCAGAATTCTGCCCAGCCCGTACCACAGGAGTAACAAGATGAACTATCTGAATACGCTGCTCTTTGCCATCTATCCCTTCGTCGCCCTCACGGTGTTTCTGGTGGGGAGCCTGATCCGCTATGACCGCGACCAATACACCTGGCGCACCGGCTCCAGCCAGTTGTTGGAGCACAAGCAATTGCGCATCGGCAGTTACCTGTTTCATATCGGGGTGATCGCTATTCTCGCAGGCCATTTTGTCGGCCTGCTTACGCCCAAAGCGGTGTGGCACTTACTCGGCATTGAAGCTTCCACCAAGCAGATGATGGCAATGGTGATCGGCGGTTTCTTCGGGGTAATCTGCTTTATCGGCCTCACCATTTTGATTAAGCGCCGCCTCACCAATCCGCGAGTGCGCGCCACCACTTCCAAAATGGACCTGACCATCCTGCTGATGCTTTACGCCCAGTTAATCCTCGGCCTGATCAGTATCCTGGTTTCCGCCGGCCATATGGACGGTGCCGAAATGCTCAAACTGATGACCTGGGCCCAGTCCATTGTCACCCTCGATGGCTCCGCAGCCGCAGCGGCTATCGCCAACGTAAATATCATCTACAAGCTGCATATTTTCCTTGGTATGACCCTGTTCCTGCTGTTCCCCTTCAGCCGCCTGGTGCACGTATGGAGTGTTCCAGTGCAGTACTTCCGCCGCAATTACCAGGTAGTGCGTGCCAAAACCGCGCGCTAATCCCAGCAATCGTTTAACAGGCCCGCCAAGTGTGGGCCTTGTGTGGAGAAGAGTCATGAGTGCATTACTAGCTTCCGACGCCGCCGGGCATGAATTCGAACTGGCTGAAGCCGTGGCCGTGAACGGCAGTGAAATTCCCGCAGACCTGATTTACCAGGAGATGCAATACCAGACCGCCAACTCCCCGCGCCAAGCAATTTACCGCGCTGCACGGGCATTGGTTATCGGTTGGCTGTTACGGGAAAAGGCCGCAGGGCAGGGGCTTTGCGCGGCCGATGAAGACTTGCACAGCGAGGCCTTCGATCACGCCGTTTCAGATCTTTTGAAAGGTGAGTTGCAAGTGCCCCCGGCCAGTGAAGCCGAGTGCCGCGCCTATTTCGAAGCCCACCCACATAAATTCCGCTCCGATCCCCTCGCCGAAGTGCGCCATATCCTGATCCCAGCCGCACCGGATGACTCTGAAGCCTGTGCTAAAGCACGCGCCGCTGCCGAGGATATGCTCAAGCAGATCCGCAACGATGCCAATCCGCTACAAGCCTTCGCTCAGCTGGCCCAATCCCACTCCGCCTGTTCCTCCGCCGAAGCCGGTGGCAGCCTCGGCCAAGTAGGGCGCGGTGATACCGTCGCCTCCTTCGAGCGCGCAGTATTCGAGCAGGGCACCGGCTTGGTAGCAGAGTCCGTGGAGACCCCTTACGGAGTACACCTGATTTATGTGGAACACTGTGAACCGGGCCGCCCGCTGGAATACGAATATGTTTCGGAGCGAATCGAGGAATACTTAACCGAAAAACGCCGCCGCCAGATGACTAGCGACTACCTGCAAAAAATGGTGCAGGCCGCACAAATCTCTGGCTTAGATTTATCGGGGGAAGCCCACTGAGGTGGTAGAGATTCGCCAACTGTTCGCACGCAATCGCGACTGGGTAAATTAAATGTAATGGCGCAGGTGTAAAACCTGGCCATGATAAAAATAATGCAGCAGGGCTGAGACCGCAGTCAGCGTCTCAGCTTGCACGGCTGGATCAGCGATATTCGCAATGGCCTGATTCGATACCTGGGTATGCGGATAGACGATCGCGGGCAAGTGCCAGAGATTTATCATATTAATAGCGGGGTGCAGGAGGAGGGTTGAGTTTTAACTTCTTTATCCCGTACTAGACGTTGAATATAAATAGCGCTGTTACGTTTAAATACTCTCAGAAATTCAGTCCCTACATCTACTCCGCATCTGTTAAAGTCGATGGCAACCAGCATCGGGTAGGGGGAGCGATACTGCCGCTTCTTTTCAGAGTGTAAAGGGTGTAACCATATATACAGTTAGCCTCAATAGTGAGTTAGCCTTATGGATGGCTATATTATTTTTGCCTCCCAATACTACACTGAGAGCAAGATACAGCAACTGAATCCCTAGCATGATAAATACAGAGATCTTCAGAACAAGAATGGGGTTACCGATAGTGCTTTCATATACAAAAATTACTCCAACAACGAGATAAAATACCCTCAAGAACGTAAAATACTGATTCAATATGAGCTAGGGGTAGCTTATTAATGAGGAGATAACCTGTTACAAAGACCAATCTAATTTTTGAGCATCAGTAGGAGATAAATAGGCTGATCTTGAAGTTCTTGAGTACTTAAAAATCAAGTATTGAAGATAGTGTTTCAACCACAGTATAAATGGAAACTAGCTAAAGCTGAAACTTACTAAGAAGGAGAAAAGAATGGATTGAATGCGTGGCCGCATAAGAAGCTGAATCCGATTAAGAGATTAAGGAAATATATTCACGTATATTTATATGAATTCCTACATGAACCAACCTCAGAATGAATTTCTGGAACTATTAATATATCGATTCTATAAAAAAATAACAAAAATTATTATTTACATTAAAGCGCCTAAGCTAACTGGCGTAAAAGCTTGGCTACAATTGACAGCAAAGAATTGTAAGTGTTTTTTACGCCTGAGTTTGGAAAATATTTATATATCTTAAGAATCACATAGTCCAAGATATACTTTGCTCTTTTGCTCCTCCGCTATAGAGAGGGCGCCTATTATTTCCGATATAGAAATTAGCTCCCAAGTTGTTTCACGAATCGTTTTGTTATCTTGGGACCATTTTGACTCATCAAAACCCTCTGAATTTATAATCTCCTCTTTTAAGAAACGTATTAATTCACTACGTAACTTTACTAATACAGAGCGAAGCTGCCAAGGTTCAACTATGTTTGGTTTAAAAGGTTCATATTCGTCTAAAACACTTTCACTATCTTTAGTGTAGGTAGGTCTAATTAATTTAGCTTCTTCGTCTGAAATCTTACTGAAAATATTAAACCCGGTTCGATAATTAGGGTTTCCAGTGTATAGCATACGAGCTACACCGTCGCATGGGTTGGTTGTTGAAACAACTGTTTCTTTTTTGTCTTCGTTCAGTATTGTAAGATGGAAACTAGTAGAAATACCCAAAATCGCTCCCTTTTAAAGTCTAACAGCGTATTCTAAAGAATAACGAATCATAACACCTTAAAATATATTCTTGAAATAAAACTATAAAGTTCCGTTTATATAGAAGGTAGAGTAAAATGATAGTAACTGTTCTAATTCCATCTGTCGTGGCAGTACCTATTATGAATAGCTCGTAAATATAATTGCCGTACCGGAAAACTCTGGACCTAATCGTTGAACGAAAACAGTCCATTCTGAAATATATTTAGATAATTGCATAACCTATTGGTGTCTAAGACCATTCCTGCGCAATCATTACCGTGCTTCGAGCAAGAGCCTTATTAAGTTGTAGGTTTTGAAACGAACATGCGTTCAATGAGGTCAAATTTTTTTGTAGAAATAAGAGTATATAAATCGTCTTTTTCACCAGAACCCTCTGTAATAAAGACAAAGTAATTTTTCCCAACTTGGTTATTCAGTATTGGTGATGTGCAACTGGTATTATAGTCATGTACTATTGAAATAAAATTCTTCTTTTCCCCTTTATACATTTCTATCACTTCAAACTTAACGACCTGCAGATGTGTTGGAACATACATTAAAGATAAAAGTTTCCCTTTAAATACAGACTTTGAATGTTTAATAGCTTTCTTAGGGTTATGAAGAGCAATTGTTCCAGGGGTAATTATACAGGCTGGTGTATTCAGACTAATCAGTAGAAAAAAAAGAGCTACAAGAAATTTCATAAAACAAAAACGTCATTAGAAATTGTAAATTAAACGATTGAAATGATTTTTACGCCCACCTAAACTTATTAATTATTGTCCAGCTCCATATGCAGCAGAGGATACGGTTTTCCTTGACCGTCTAGCGGAGATCTACCTACTACCGTAAAGCCTAAATGTTTATAGAACCTTAAGGCTTTTAGGTTCTGTTCGTTGACGTCTACTTTTGTGGCACCTAGATTTTCAATGACATACTTAGTTAAAAAAGTTCCAACGCCTGAGCCTCCTAATTCAGGTGAAATGAAAAGCATCTCAATGTTCTCGCGAAGAACTCCACAGAATCCAAGAATCTTTTCATCTTCATTCATTGCACATATCAGATCTACTGAGTCGAAGTATTGTTCTAAGATGAGCGATTTAAGAATGACAATATCTTCTTCCCGCAAAAAATCGTGAGAAGCTCGAACAGAAGCCTCCCATATTTCAATCAGCGTTAAATAATCGTTTTTGCTTGTTGTATCTACTTTCATATATTATTCTGATAGATATTTAATACCATGAGAGCCGGTATTTCGTATACTCTTCTCATCATTAATCACTGAAATAGTTCTTTCTATAAATCTTTTATAAGCTTTTTGGGGTAGGAATGGGGATTTATTATTTATATTGAACTTTTCCAAAATATCCTTAACTTGTGCATCAATCATTATTTGTTCCACACCCAATCCTTTTTTATGAAGCTCTTGAATTTTATTTATCCATGTAAAAGTATTTTTCCTGAATTCAAGCAAAGATAACTTGTTTGCTGTAGCGCCATGCCCCGGTATTATCAAACTTTGATCATCGCCCAGATTTAAAATGGCCTCAATGGCTTCATTAAAACCTTTAATTCCGCCAGCATAAAATGTTGGATGCCAGCTGGTATCGAATACATCACCGACAAATATAGAATTACTTTCCTTATGGTAATAGATATTGTCGATTGTTGTATGGGACTTGACTTTAATGTGAGTGAGTCCATCTAAATTGAAGCTGCTCTCTATCAGTTTTCCACCTTGCTTTTCAAAGTGCGCGTTTCCACCGGTGTGGTCAGAATGCGCGTGTGTGTTTAAGATGAAGGAGATAGACTTATCGTAAATTGACCGAATTTCTTGATCTAACGCACTTAACTGATTATTTCCTGGCATAGGATCAATGAGTACCAATCCCTTTTCAATTGCTATTAAGCCAATATTCGTTCCGTACTCTTTTCCACTCAAGATATATAGGTGTTCAGAAACTTTTTGCACGCTAATGCTACTAGATAAAGCGATAGAGCTGGTGAGTAGAAATAAAGTGGAGGTCAGAATTATAAGTCCTTTCAAAACTCATCCTCTTGTACTGTGATAAATGGTTCTTTAGTGTGTATTGGCTTTGTCAATTGCACTTTGGATACGGGATGGTATTGGGCTACTTTGGTAAGGCTAGCCAAAAACGTTAACTGCACAAAATTGCTAGCCTTAGCTATTCCACGCTAATTTTAATTTCATCAATAGGGTAAGCCGGCTTAATTTGAGCACAACTTAGTGCCTTGATGAAGGCAATGTACGATATTTAAGCAACCAGTTGTGTGAATTAATGTTTGCAGGTGATAACTGGCTATTTCATTGAATGAAAACCGATATTATTTCCTTCGGTATCTTGCGCTATTGCGATAAAACCATGCTCTCCAATAGACATTTTAGGCACTACTACCTTCCCACCTGCTGGCTCGACTCTGGCCAGTTCAACAGAACAATCTTCGCTATCAAAATACGCTAGAGTGCTATTACCTCCTGCTTCAACACCCTCCATTTTACAAATTGCTCCACTTGCACCCGGCTCTTGTTTCATTGGAAATGCCCACATCTCGGGTTGAGGGAAGTCTTTTGCTTCGTCAGGATTGTCTAGTCGAGTTAACTCCTGCTTGAGAACAGCTTCATAAAAGGACTTTGCACGAACCATATCATTTACATAAATTTCAAACCAACAAACTGCATTTGTATTCATTTGAGTATCCTCACTGTTAAGTATCTAAGTATGGTTTGTATTTCTGGAGACATAACAAAGTTATAGAAATATCATTCATATTTTACGCGCAATAATGAAAACTACCATGTCATGCATTCCATGCTGCCATATAACTTCAATGGTAAAACCAGCGTCTTGAATTTCTTTCTCTAATTTTACTTTTGTTAGGATGAAGACATCGGGCATTATGCCCATGAATTTTCCCAGAGGTGTTAAGAGCTTAATAAACCGTATATAGGAATTACCCATACAAACGGTACTACTCACGAAAACGCCACCAGGCTTGAGGATTCTAGCAGCTTCTGCCAAAACATCTCTTCTATCTGGTAATAAGTGAATAACATTTAAACCCAATACTGCATCAAAACTTGCAGACTCAGCATTGAATTCGGTTAATGTACCTCTGGTAAATCTAATATTATCGATGCAGGCTTCCCTGGCCTTAGTTCGACCAATCTCAAGCATATTTTCAGATATATCTACCGCTTCAATATGTTGCACATGTGGAGCGTGGCAAATCGCTGTAGTCCCTGTTCCGCAACCAAACTCCAAAATATTCATATCAGGCTTAAAGAATTTCTGAGTATCTGAGAGCTTCTTCTGATAACTTGCCTCGTCAGAAATAGGGCTCCTGGCATACTCCTCTGCTTTTCTATCCCAGAACTTATCAGACCTAGTCATATCAGTTCCTGTATAAATGCCAAGGCGTTATCGGCGCTGTTTTTTCTCCCTGACTCATAAAGCCTCAAGCTGCGGACCGAAGCGTTCGAAAGCCTTAACATTTTAAGTTTCAAAACCCATTAAGGACACCCCACAACTTATCCCAGCGTTCAAGCTTTTCATCAGCACTCAATAGTCTTGGCTGAATTTGAATAGGGTTGCCAAGTTGATTCACGTCTTGTAATAAATTGGAATTTACTGCTCCGCGAAGCCGACCATTTATATTGCAGCCTACGGCTAGTAGTTCATTACAAGCTTTGCAATGGTAGAAATTAGCAAGCTGATCGCCATTTTGTTTAGTTAAAATCCCATCACCAATGAAAACCACTGACATATTCGGATCACTAATAATACGTGACGGGTTGGCTTGGCAATAATTACAATCGCAAATGCGCGGATTCAAACCTTCGAGTGGTCCAGCTAACTGAACTTCAACCCGCCAATGCTTACATTTACACGATCCCTTAAAGAGCATAATAATTAGTGCCAATTACGATGAAAGATATGCTTGCCTCAATTGCCGGAGGCTACTGGCGCCTTTTTTCAGAGCTTTGGCAAAAAAGGTGACAGCAACCGCAGATCAGATTGCTTGCACTTGGTACGCCCAGCATAGGCGTGAACTAATAGGGTGAAACTCCCCTGTAGGAAGATCATCATTTAATGGCATTCCATTAAATGCTAACTACCAGCGAATGGCAACTGCAACAAGGTGAGATCTTAGGGGGAGGGGGCCGCTGGCAAAACTACGAATTGACGAATAGAAACATCACTTAATGCTTAGCCTGGAGGCGAGGTGGTCAAGGGCACTGAAGCCATGTGATCTAATGGGTAGAGTAAATGATGAAATTGTGTGGTGAAAGTCACACCCTTATCAGGTGAGATCTGTGTAACCTGCTGATATGAAGCTTGACTCATAAGAAGGCCCAACCCACTAACTACCATCTTGGGGATAAAAAATGGTAGAACACAGCGGCACCTCGGTCTGCACTTGGGTGTTGCCTTCGATGACCATGAATCTCTGGGCGACTCTTAAGCTGATCAAGCAATTCGAGAGGAAGTTGGAGGACTTCCCCAAAACGAGACCCGGAGGCGGTTTGCGTTATCGTCTCCAATGAAACCAAGGTCCACGCAGTCCGATCGCCTCATTCACCACGCACGAGTAATTGCAGGTCTTCCGCAGTCCCTTCGATAAGGCGGCTAAGGGATTCGGCGCGCGAGATCCGACCGTCTCTTAGCGTGTACAGGCTGATTACCTTGATTGTGAGCGGTTGGCCATCTTTCGCCTTCGCGCGCACCAGATGCATATCAGCTATCCGATCGCCCTCGCCAATTACGGAAAGGTAATCGAACCTGACGGCCGAGTACTCCATTCGGAGCAAATTGATACGCGAATCGAGTTGCGATCGCCCAATCGTTGTGTCGTCGATAACCTGCACGAAGTCTTCGGTAAAGTAGCGGTCGGTGACCTTAGAATCAGCGTTTGGATCACATACCGCTTTGGCCATCTCATCCAGAAAAGCTTCGGCCTGTTCACTATTCATTTTTCAATTCTTCTCCGTTCGCGTCCGATTGTGGTCGAACGCATGGATAGACATCTACCATTGTCTAACGCTAAGGTTGACCGAGCTGTCATGCAGCTCGCAAAAAATATAACAAACTAGGCGGAGCCTATCTCGCGAGTTTGATTATAGCGGCTTTGGGCCAACGCTCTGTGATGCGCAAGTGGGTCAGCTCAAACCTTTGGTATCCAGGTGGCAGTAAAGAGGACCGCGATTTGGACACTTATGGATGATGTTCGAATCAGACTGGTGTGCTGAGCCAGATGATGCATCCTCAATAGCGTGGCGCTTAAAGGCGACCTGACAATCGAAGCATGCAAACTTATGTAAGAACTCAGTCATAGTGAATAACGTCTAGCAAAGGGAAAGGCAATGAATTATCTCGCTTATAAGCCTTATTAAGTGGCTATTGGCTGACATGGTAGAGAACGAAACTGATTGTAAAAGAGGCTACTATAGCCCCAAGGATACTGAGTGCTACTTTCACTGGGATAATGGGTACTGGAGTCCTATAACGTTGCTCTCGGCCAAAGACTGTGAACGAGCTCTGCTTACCATATGGGGCGAACATGACAAAGAATATCATAGAGCCAATGGCTATAGAGTAAGCCAACCATCCAAATACGCTGGAGGCTGTTAAAGTTTCTTGAGTTGCCAGGATATAGACATAGATACCTATACCAGGGAGCAAGCCGAATAACTTTTTATCCATTTTTCTTCGCATGATAGCTAAATTACCAAGTGGCTAATTTTTTTGATTGTTTTGTGCGAACATAATGCTTGCCATGAGATAAAGCGGTCATAAGGGGACTCTTCTCCTGTGACCTTCTCTTAGGCATCATTGGCTATATGTATAAAGTCTTCAGCTTCGTAGCCCTACAGTTCTGGACACCACTAACATCTTAACCAGTAATATTCTTTGTACCTCAGCCTATGGGGATCAAAGATTTTATCATATTCCCCATGCCCCCTATCTTAATTACTCGGTTAAAACGGAGTGCTTAATCAATTCATTAAGCTTGTACTGTTAGTGCAATGAGCTTTCGAAATACCTAAAGGCAAATCCGATAGATATTGCAAGGAGGGCAGGTCCGAGGTTACGTCTGAATAGGCGTTTTATTTTACTAGGTGTTCGGCCGTTACGTAGGTCACTAATTAATTCATGTTTTGCATGAAAGGCACATAGAGCTGATAATACGGCGGCGACCAAAGAGAAGGTGAACTCTTCAGTAATAGGTTTATCAATACCAAGAGCGGTTCTGAGAGTAACAATACCGCCTATAAATGCCATAGCGAATGTTAAATTAGACTTTAAAAATCTGAACTCTAATTCTTGACTCAGAAGATAATGAGGGCTTTGTTCTATGGGTTTATTAATAACTAACTCTTGTAATTTTTCTTTCATTACGTACAACCGTCAATGGGATCAATTTACATAATAGTATCTTTACCAGTCCAATGGAATGTCCAAAACCTACAGTAAGACATCTAGTAACAAAGCGACAGTAGTTCAGCAAGAAAGGTTCGTTTGTACCAATATTGTTAACTTAGGCCATCTGGGACTATTTTCACAAAAAAATTATTAAAAGTATAAGCACATCAAGGTTAAAGCCAAGTTTGCGATATTCAGGAATCGCATGTTCTCAAATATCACAAATAAAAACCCTGCTATTTGAGCAACGGCTGTATAGGAGCACTTAAAAAATTTATTAAGTTTGTACTGTTAGTGCAATGAGCTTTCGAAATAGCTAAAGGCATAACTGATAGATATTCCAAGGAGGGAAAATCCGGGAAAATGTCTGAAAAGACGTTTTATTTTACTAGCTGTCCGACCCTTACGTAGGTCACTAATTAATTCTTGTTGTGCGTGAAAGGCACATACAGCTGATAATACGACGGCGGCTAAAGAATAGGTTAACCCTTCATTAATAGGTTTATCAATGCCAAGAGCGGTTTTGAGAGTAACAATACCGCCTATAAATGCCATAGCGAATGTCAAAATGGACTTTAAAAATTCGAACTCTAATTCTTGACTCAGAAGATAATGAGGGCTTTGCTCTATGGGTTTATCTTTTACTAATTCTTGTAATTTTGCTTTCATTACATACAACCGTTAACAGGATCTATTTGGATAATAGTACCTTTGCCCTCCCAATGGAATACTCAAGACTTACAGTAAATTCTGTAGCAGCAGAGCAACAGTTGTTCAGCAGAAAAGGTTCGGTCGTACCAATTTTATTAGTTTAGGCCATCTGGAGCTATCTTTATAAAGTAAATTATTACAGGTATAAAGCACATCAAGGTTAAGACTATTTGTGATATTCAGTACTCGCTTGCTCCTAAATATCACAAATAACAACCCCGCTAATTGAGCAACGGCTATATAAAGGAAATACATCCCTAGTGTTCTATAAAAATTTGCTAGTTCTAGGGTAATAAGAGCTGGAAAGGTCGCTACCAGCAAATATGAGATGAACCTACATAGCATCGCGATACTAAGTCTACATACTAAATAATTTGTTCTTCCCATATTAGTTTTTAATTGTACTTCTCGCATAATGAAGCGGGTCAGACATTAAAAAGCTCTATGACAGACTGGGTAGATTTATTTTCTAATAATACATATGTAGTATAAGGTCAAAACCTTTTATTGAAAATCTTACTTTTTCCATGTCTTCTGTATATTTGCCGAGGTTATTCCCATCAAGATCCCAGACATTTTCTTTGGCGAACCACGTATTTAATTCGTGATCATGACATTTGAACTGGCTTTGTGGGACTACCTTACCGTTTTTCATGGTCGGCCCAAAATTCCTACATTCTGTGCCCCACCTCCACCACTTTATATCTGGCATGTTTACCATGCCTTCTCTGAGGGGAACGCCAAAAACTGTGATTTCGGACTCATAGTTTTTATAAATTATGTATCTAAAACCCCACTTCCCTCCCGCCTCATAATTTACATCTCGAGTAAGTATTTCACCCGGTTCCAGGTCAGCTATATCAATACTAGGAGATAGTTCACCAGCATTTACTGGAGGCTTTAGGGCACTGCCAAACATGCCAAGTATGAATCCGATTCCAATTAGAGAGACAGTAAGAAGGCTGAACCAAAGTAATTTCTTGCGCTTTTCCATTTGATGTTCACTACGTATAAAAAATTAACTTCACTAAAAATGATATCGATATTTTCTTCATTTAGTTAGCATATATATCGTCAAGGTTTTGATTGTTCTGAAGATCATTAATACTCATAGACGCTGTCGTCTTGATGGGCTGATGGCGTTCATCATCTGGATAGATCGCGGCCGCGCGCTCTATCCTTCCTAGCTATGCCTATTGCTTATCGACTTCGTTTTCCCACTCTTCTTCATAGCCTAAGGCTTCAAGGTGTGCCGAAATGGAGTTCATTATTTTTTCGTTCCAAAATTAAGCTCCTTCATTCCATTGAAGCTTTACTCCGTTATTTTCGTCCTCAATTGATGTATCTACCATAACCCAAAAGAAACGACAGATATGTTCGGCTTGGGATTTGTTTAAAATAATGCCATTTTGAAGGAATTGCAGGCTAAGTTCATCATCTAACTTTTTCGCGTAAAATTCCGCGTATTCTTTTTCTTCAGGAAATTTATAAGTAATCATGGATAAGAAACAGATTCTAATCTTTGCGATAGCTAGCTATAAAATCAATCCTTAGATCTTACCGGATTTAAAGGTGGTCCAGAAGATTCAGCCTCTTCTATTTCTCGATTAACTAGAGCTACTATGTATAAGATTCATAGTTTCTGCTGGTTCTTTAATCTATTTGACTTTATGGCTGTTTCAACCTCTTTAGCTTCTTTCAATATTTTAGATTTGTTTTTCTCAACAAACTTTCTAATATCTTCCTTGCTAATCTGTTTGTCTTTAATCGTCATTTTTTCGATCTTTCATACGGTCAATTTCAGTTGGATTCGTTTGTTTTCCCGATGGTTCTTCTATTGTTGTATCCTTTGATTTCTTTTTCACTTCTTCAGCATGTTTCTTCATCTTTGATCGAATCTTATTGATTCGATCTTTCTCTTCTTGTGAGAATTTATAGCCACTCATAATTTTTTCATTCCGACTCTTTTTCCGTGGTAAATCTCAGGCGCTGAAAATCCTTGGCTTTCGTAGTAATCAATTGCACCTTTTACTGGGTCTAACACCCAAACCTCGTCAGCACTAATCAAGTTGGCATAAACCGTAGCTCCAAAAGATAATATTGGAAAGACACCTTCTCCCAAGGGATTTGGTCTTACCGGTGTAGATTCGATAAGGTTCATTCTTACCTTTGTACCATGCTTGGATGCAAATCCATAACAAAGCCCGCAAAGTTGATTCTCAAACCAAACTGACATTTCATATCTTTTTGGCTTCTTCTGATATGCATTAAATTCTGGCTCCCAGTCCCAACTGGCTCTCGAAGATCTTAGATTAGATCCTCTCATTTCTTTCCAAGAGTCAGCCAGTCTTGCTGTCTTCAAACTAATGCCTTTTATTGATGTCTGGGGCCATGATTCCTGTGTAATAGACCAAACCTCTTCCCTGAGCGCTTGGTAGTATCCAATAACAGAAGGGTAATTGTGAAAAGCTGAATCTTCCATAGTATTTCCTATACTTAAATCAAAATATTTCCACTATATTTGAAGAGCTATTTTCTCTTAGTTGGTAAGATGCCGTAAAGTTTGATCCCGTTTCTAGATTTGCTTGGGCAGTTCATGGTGCCCAAGGTGGCTGTCGCCGTAAATTGAATCATGGTTGTATACAACACCAAGCTCTGCTGAAAACATAAGTAGAGTCAAAGCTGGAGCTTATGATTTTCAGCAGGAGCGTCCTGTTAAAGTGGATAACTACCCCTTCCACTGGTTCCTTCGAAAAAGCTTCCAATTACGATTAGAGATATTACTAGGAAAATAGTCATCCCAAGCGTTTGGTAAACATTTTGGTTGACGACGGTTTCTAATCTTTATTGGGATCTCTAGTTCATTTTCCAACGAAGCATAGTATTGCTTCATCTCGTTCTTAGTTTTAGGGTGTCGAAAATACCCTATATGGATCTCCATTAGCTATGAATTGCTAATGGAAACCAAACCCTCTTTTTAACAGTAGATTTCTATAGTTCATGCTTTCCTGCCAAAGAGCTTTAATAGTGTGCTCAACTGAAGCTGCATAATATCACTTGTCGACCAATGCCAAAATGGCAAACGACTATACTCAGAGCGGATATATCAATCGGTAAGTTAGCCAGTACAGGAGAAAAATCACCAATGCATAGATAGGAACATACGTACAGATTAACCAGGGCTTTAAGTACTTTATGAAAATGGCATCGCGACTAAAAGTGAACAACTCTCCATGTCTCACTGCAATACTTCCAAGCCTTAGACTATTTGGATCTTTTCTATCGACACAAGAATGACACACGGAGTGGTGATTTTATGATTAATTGCTTTTATTTCTCACGTGAGAGCGAGTAAGGAGCAACCACCTAAACCATCACTCTTATGGATAACGCAAATTATCTAAGCTAAGGAGCACAAAAATATAGGCACAAAAATGATCTTATTGGATTTTATTCAGTTTGTTTCAGTGTCAAAGCTGCGTAAAATCGAAAGATATTTATTGGTATTTTGCCGGAATTGGGTGGCCTTTTGTAGGCCGATGACCAAAGTCCAAAGGGATTCGAGAGAATCAAGACTTCTAAGAGTTTTCTAAAGAACCATCTTCTCACAGGAGAACGGTAGCGTGACGTAAGAGACAGTAAAAGGCGCTGACCCAAGGTGCAGCAACACCAGGGGCCAGCTGACCAAATTGATAATCTACCTATCAAAATGGCTATATGGATCATACGCTAGAAACCCGCTCGTCTTCAATAAAGTGGATAACATTCAGCGGCTTGGGGCGATTTCTCAAGCTCTGGAAGCGTTGTGCCTGCCTTTTCTTCTTCTATGCCTACCGTTCCCGCGCACCACCTCTTATTTCCTCACAACGTTACTTTCTCAGCCTTCCATCAGAGAAGGTCTACCCATGGTTTGAGTATCAGTAGGAAATAACTATGTTGATCTTAAAGCGCCGGACTGGTGAAAACTTAAGGATTGGGACCAATGTTTCAGTCACTGTATTGGAAGTTAAGGGGAATCAGGTGAAGATAGGAATACGTGCTCCCAAATCTTTACCTGTTCACCGTGAGGAAATATATATTCGCTTACAGAAAGGGTCTAACTTGGGAAACGGAGATCGGTAAAAAATTTACGCGACTGCGGAACGTTCGAAAGAGCGACAAATTACGGAGCCGAAAACGGAGTAATTTGTCCGCTTGCCTAAATCTTTTGTGATTAAAGTTTAGCCATTGTGTGTTAAGACCAAGATTTTGTGATCAGGTATTACCATGAGAACTTTTTCTTGTCCGTGGGAGTAAAAAGAGCCTGGTGCTATTGCACTATCAATAATGATCCCTTGTAGTTTTACCGGCATCTTTGCGCACATCAGTTCATAGGCCCAGTTTTCAGGTCTTTTCCAATCCTTTCTTGGAGTATGCATCCATTCTCCATAGCTATAATAAAATCTGCTATGCCCTCGTGCCTGTTTGGCTGTATTGAGAAATTCAAGACCCTCCGCTTTGATTTTATCTAAAGTTGTTTCTTCAAGCTCATATATATGAACACCACAAGCTTCTCTTATACCTTGTAAATCACTGTTACTGTGAAGCGTGCTACCTAGATCGAATTCTATAGGTATTATGTCTCTCCAATTTTGATCATCTAGCCAAATGAGATAGCAACTCCCTAAAAATAATATAATTAATATAGAAGCCGCTACTTTCATCATGTTTTCTCATTCACATATTGTCTTATAACGGGCAGTATGCGGGCAAGGCCACCCCATCGGCTATCCAACCACGCAGTGACGTTCGTTGATAAAATTGTTAATTATTTTCATTTCTAAATAGCCTTGTTTGCTCAATACAAATATCTAGATATTTGGCCGCCTTTGTTCCTTTTAAAATTTTTGGAATCTTTCTAGACAAAACTATAGCTGGGATATCAATACTACTATTCACACTAAATTTATTTAACTCGGATTTAACTTGTAGAAAGTTAATTCCAATTTTACGTGCAAAATACTGCTCTTATTTTGCAATAATTTCTCCACCGTCGCCAACAATTTTGATATTTAAGTCAATCTAGTAGCTATTGTGGACTGCGATACCCCATAACATCTTTATCAGATCAGGCTTCGAAATCATATTAATGCTCTAGACACTTAACGCCCGGAACACCGAGTAAATTGAAGCGCAGCATAAATTGTGTCCGAGTACTTGTTTTAAATCATCTTGTACCTCTGTACATGACTTCGCCTTCATTTATTCCAAGGTCAACACGCATGGCATTTAACATAGAATCAGCCTTTTCTCTCAATTCAGCCCATGTTGCCTGCCCACCTTCGTAAAGCAAAGGTAAAAAGAAGTCGATCATTTCATTGTATCTATCCAAAACATCTTGGCATGAAACTAGCGATATGTAACCATAAGCTTTATTTCGATTTAATGAAAAAGAATGCTCAATTTCTGAACTGATAGATTCTTGCTTTGATGTAGCAACAGCTTCTATTTCTCGTAGAATTTCTGAAACAATATGAATTACATCTTTATAGATCGCTAGTTTATCAAAGTGGCGATTCAACTCTTTTTGTTTCAGAGAGTCTATTTGAGCTTTCAAATCTTCTAAGGTAGCCTCATTCTTAGCTTTTAATTTTTGAAGGCTTTCTTCATGCTTTGCTCTTTCATTTTGCAGCATTCGCTCAGCCCATAAGCTTCCTAACCAATGAGAGAAAGCGCCAAGTAATAATGCACTGCCGCCTAATGAAGCGATAATTGCTGCAGCTATTTTAAATATTTCTTCGGTACTCATAATGATTTATAACAGCGTATTCAAAAGAAGCTGCATCATATCACTTATTAACATACTTCTAGAATGGGAAGCCACCTTAACCAGAAAAAGACATATCATTCAGCAGGTTGGCCAGCATCGGCAAAAAACTACCTTAGTGGACATATTACGGCTGTACTATATTTCGTTTTTTTTAAAGAATTAAACTATTAAAAATCAATATGCAAGCGCATCCGTTACTATGAATTTACGCAGCTACTCTTGATCTGCACTCATAACAAAATATGTAATCGTAAAGTGTAGTGCTGTATATCAAAGTGGAACAGAGTAAGTGTGATCGATGATATCCGCCCAAAACTATCTGCTAAACTAGAGCCCTTTATAGGTATTCTGGGTCAGCATGTTCTTAAGTGAGGCTACCGTACCTCCCTAGTCTCAACCACTAGAAGAAAATAACGCCGCCACCGCCAACAAAGTAGCCACCCAAATCCCACAAAGAATCTTCCAGAACAAAGAGGCATCCCCTTTTTCAGTAGGATCTTCCTTTAAGTAATCCGGGTTCGGATTGGCCAGGTCGCGCATAAATTCCGTTAGGGTGGAATAGCGCTGTTCCAGGTCGATACTGCATCCGCGCTCCAGGGCGCGGTCGAACCAGATGGGGACTACCGGATTAAATTGGCTGGCGGTGCGGTAGCGCAGGCGTTCGAAGTCGGCGTGGGAGCGGCAGTTTTCGATTTCCTCGCCGTAGGGTAGTTCTCCGGTAAACATTTCGTAGGCAATAGTGGCGAGAGCATAGATATCGCCGCGAATACCGCTGTTGTGCCCGAGGATATAGTGAGGGTCGGAGTAGCTGGCGGTGCCCAGCGCTTCCGGGTGCTCCAGGGGGCGGAAAATCTCGGCACTGCCGGCTACGTAGACTGAACCGAAATCGATAATTTTTACCCGCCCATCGCTGTCGATCATGATATTGGCCGGGCGCAAATCCTGGTGAATGGTTTCCTGATCGTGGAAGGCCTGCAGCCCGGTGGCAATTTCCTTAAGAATACGAAACGCTTCCGCCGGTTTGGGAAAGCGATTATTGGTGATCCATTGCTCCAGGGTGCTGCCCTGCACATACTCCATCAGGTAATAGAGCGCGGTGCGCGGGCGGGTCTGGCGGTGCAGGCGCACTACCTGGGGGCTGCGAATACGCAGGCCTATCCACTCCTCCTGAATAAAGCGGTCGATATAGTGGATATCGTCCTCGTAATTTACCGAGGGGGTTTTCATTACCAGAATTTCCCCGGTGGCACTGTCGCGCACCAGGTACAACTGGCTGCGCTGGGAGGAGAACAGCTCCCGTTCCACCTGGTAACCATCCAATACCATGCCCGGTTCCAACTCCGGCGGGAATGGCAGACGAGTAAGCTGGCGGCTGTAGTCGTCCAGAGTGGTTTGTGGCAGTGCCTTTACCTTTACCACTAACGCGGAGAGGTTATCGTCGCTGCCGTTTTCCTCGGCGAGGCGCACCAGGGTTTCTGCTGTTTCCTGTTCGCTTAATTGGGACTCTGCCAGCAGCTCACGCAGCAGATCCTGCTTGATAAAGTCGTGCACACCGTCGCTGGTAATCAGCAGTACATCGTCCTTAGCCAGGCTGAGCTGGCCGTAATCCACTTGCAGGCCGGTATCCATGCCCAGTGCGCGGGATAGCATCTGCTGGCGATGGGCCAGGGTGATGTTGTGGTCCCGGGTGAGGCATTTAAGGTTGTCACCGCGCAGGTGATAGATACGGCTGTCGCCGATATGGAAATAGTGGGCAGTGCGGGATTTAAAAATCAGGGCAGAGAAGGTGCAGAGGAAGCCCTTTTCCTGTTGGGGAAAGTCGTGACTCTTGCGGTATAGCTTGCTGTTAATGGAGGCGAGGATTTTCTGTCCGGCGTGGGCGACAGACCAGGTATCCGGCACCTTGTAATAGTCCCGCACAAATTGCTCGGTGGCGGTGTGGCTGGCCAGGGCGCCGGCTTCGGCGGAGCTGACGCCGTCTGCCAGCGCGGCGACTGCGCCCAGGTATTCCTGCAAGTGCGGGTTGTCTGGCCAGTGATAGATTGCGGCATCTTCGTTCTGCGGTTTGATGCCGGCACTGGTGCAGAGGCCGTGGCTCAATCGCGGTGTCTGGGCTTCGGGGTTTGCTTCGGTTTCTGTTTGCACCCCGGAATTGGTTTCGCTCACAGCTTTCTCCACTCTCTTTTCGTCCCCTCAGACCAACGGCGAAAAACAAAGAAGGGCCATTGGCCCTCCTTTGCGTTTGTTGCTGGATAACTGCTTTAAGATCACCCTTTCCGGATCACTCCACGCTGATCAGCTGCACTGTGCCATCCGGTAGCACTTCGGCGATATTGCCTTTGGGCTCTTCCAGGAACAGGCAGGCGAAGAAGATCACCGCTGCTGCGCCGCAGATAATCAGGAAGAACTGGCTGTAGCTGACATAAGACAGGGCGGTAAGGAAAGTAACCGCACCCACGTTGCCGTAGGCTCCGGCCATACCGGCGATCTGCCCGGTCATGCGACGCTTCACCAGGGGTACGACGGCGAATACGGCACCCTCACCGGCTTGCACGAAGAAAGAGCAGCACATGGTGGCAACTACCGCAGCGGGAATCCACCAGCCGCCGTTGATCTGGCTCAGTACAAAGTAACCCACTGCCAGGCCGCCGATCAGGAACATCAGGCTGCGGCGGCGTCCCAGTTTGTCAGAGAAGTATCCACCAGTTGGGCGAGCCACCAGGTTCATAAAGGCGAAGCCAGAGGCGAGCAGCCCGGCCTTCACCGGGCTCAATCCTTCAAAGGTTTCCAGGAAGAACAGGGGCAGCATAGAAACCACGGCCAGCTCTGAGCCGAAGGTGACGAAGTAGGCCAGGTCGAGGATGGCTACCTGCTTGAAGTTGTATTTCTCCAGCTCGGGCACACCTTCGCGCAGGTGGTCTTTGTTTACATTCCAGATCATGCGGGTCTGGAAAGCGAACAGTACTACCAGCAGTCCCCACATTGCGTAGGTGGCATTCTGGCTCAGCAGGGCTACGCCGCTGGGAGACAGTTTGTAAGCCAGCGCTGCCAGTGCCAGGTACATGGGCACATTCATCAGCAGGTAGAAGTAGAAATCCCGCTTGCTGGTCACTTCCAGGCCGCCGCTCTTCTTCGGTTTGAAGTAAGTGGAACCTTTAGGAGTGTTGCGGGCAACGCGGTAGTAGATGATGCCGTACAGGCCGGCGATGATGCCGGTGAGGCCCAGGGCATAGCGCCAGCCGTCTTCACCGCCGAACAGCAGGGCGATGGTGGGCAGGGTCATGGCACCGGCAGCAGAACCGAAATTCCCCCAGCCGCCGTAAACACCTTCTGCCAGGCCAACTTGTTTGGCTGGGAACCATTCACCCACCATGCGGATACCAATGACAAAGCCGGCACCCACAAATCCCAGCAGGAAGCGGAACAGGGCCAGGGACTCATAACTGTCTGCGGTGGCGAAGCCTAAACAGATTAAAGATGAGGTCATCAGCAGACCGCTGTACACCAGGCGCGGCCCCAATTTATCCACCAGCATACCGATAATGATTCGGGCGGGGATGGTGAGTGCCACATTGAGGATTAACAGGGCTTTTACCTGCTGGCTGGTGAGGTCAAACGCTTCCTTGATAAAGACCATCAGCGGAGCGTGGGAGAACCACACCACGAAAGTCAGGAAAAACGCAAACCAGGTAACGTGCAGCGTCTTTATTTTGGGATCGCCCCAATTCAATAAATTGAGGCCGCTGGATTGACTCATGACTATTTTCTCCGGCTTCACAGCAACTTAGAGGTGGATAGGGTCATGGCCGATAGTATTTGAGCAGCGCTATAGGGAAAGTACACAAAGGGGGTAGTTGGGTACTGAATAAAGGCTTTGGAGCTTGGTGCTAGCCCATTTGGGGTAGTGCCATTTAAGGGGAGCTGCTGCCTATTAAATAAGGTTTACCCCTTGTTGAGTAGCCATAAAAAATCGGCTTGTGAGCGGAGAGTTTTTGGGAGTAATTGTGATTACCGAAGTTTTTATGCATCTTGCTGGCAGGTGGCCTTTACCAATACTGCTGTTTTTAATCCGTTCGTGGCGGCGCAGCCGGTGCGTATTGATCGGGCAGCCGATGTGGTGACCAAATAACCTTCCCGAAAACTGAAAAAATAGGAGAAGCCCGCGGTGCAATATACCCAGCAACTCGCCGGGCGTGTGCTGATATTTGCTTCGGCCATGTTTGCTGCGAACTTTTCCGTGTGGACACTCTATGCGGTGCTTGGAGTGGAAGTCCGCGGGCAGCTAGACCTCTCAGCCACAGAGTACGGCATCTTACTGGCCGCGCCGATTCTGAGCGGTGCGTTACTGCGTTTTCCCGCCGGCTTGTTGGTGGAATATTTCTCGGCAAAAAAACTTATCCTCCTGCAAATGCTATTGCTGCTGCCGGTGCTTTTACTCTTGCCGTTTATCGAGAGTTACGGTGAGCATCTACTGGCCGGTTTGTGGTTGGGGATTTCCGGGGTCTCCTTTGTGTTGGGTATTCGATATATCACTCCGTGGTTCGAAAGGAGGCAGCAGGGCACCGCGATGGGCATTTTTGGTGCAGGCAATGCCGGGGCGGCGATTACCCTGGCCCTGGCGCCAGCGATCCAGAATTGGCTGGGGCGAGAATGGATTGGGCCGATTTATGCGGTTGGTATTTTGCTTATGGTGGTGTTATTCGAATTTTGTGCACCTGAAGAAACCCGCTATATGCGCAGTCGCAACAAGGCAAAAATTCATCACCATCTAAGGCCACTGATGCAGATCAAGGTGTGGCGTTATGGGCTCTATTATTATTTTGTCTTCGGCAGCTTTCTCGCACTTTTACTGTGGCTGCCGAATTACTACCTGGCGGTGTACGAAGTCAGTACCCAGGTGGCGATGGCGCTGACCCTGCTGTTTGTGGCCCTGTCCAGTTCGCTGCGTGCGTTGGGTGGCTGGTTTGCAGATCGCTATGGTGCGCGCACGGTGAATTGGAGTGTTTTCTGGACCTGCTTGGTATGCCTGTTTTTTCTCAGTTACCCCCCAACCAGTATGACGATTCACGGGGTGGAACGGGATGTGCATCTAAATATCGAGGTGGGCATTGAGTTGTTTACCCTGCTGTTGCTGGTGATTGGTATTGCCCAGGGGTTTGGTCGCGCTTCAGTTTACAAGGCGTTACACGATAATTTTCCGGCACATATGGGTAGTGTCGGTGGCACTGTAGCCACAATCGGTGCGCTGGGTGGTTTTACTCTGCCTGTGCTGTTTGGTATCGCACAGGATTTAGTGGGTATTCACAGTGCAGCGTTTATGTTGCTGTACGGCGTACTGGCAGTTTGTATGTTGGTAATGTACCTGGCAATCCAGAGGGAGCAATATCAACAGCGTTTGGCCTTCGCCAGGCAAAATAATTTTTTGCATGAGGATGCGAGCAACTCTGCGGCTTTGCCGGATAGGTAGCGCCCACTACCAAAATGGAATTATGTGTGTGTAAAGGGTAGGAAGTATTTATTTTTTCTACCGAGAAAAACTGTGGTTTCAACCACGTCTGAAAAATTGTAATTTGTCACTGTCACTCCGTTGTTGCAAAGGAAAAGCGTAATGACCATTTCCAGATTTCCCAAAATTTTCGGTGCTTTACTGTTGGGGGCCTGCAGCACAGTTGCATTGCAGGCCGCTGCGCAGGATGGTGAAAATGCCACTCTTGTCGACGCGCTTAAATCCGGTGAAGTCGGGTTGAATCTGCGTTATCGCGTGGAGATCGTCGACCAGGAAGATTATGACCAGGATGGTATTAATGGGGATGCACTCGCGTCCACTCTGAGAACCCGCCTCAACTGGCGCAGTGGCAGCTATCGCGGCTTCAGCGGTTTTCTTGAGATGGACGATGTTACTGCAGTCGGTAACGACAATTACAACTCCACCGTCAATGGTAAAACTAATTACCCGATAGTGGCCGATCCAGATGGCACAGAGGTTAACCAGGCCTATATCCGTTATAACGGAGAAAATTCCATAATTACTGCTGGTCGCCAGCGTATTAACCTCGATGGCCAGCGCTTTGTTGGCGGTGTTGGCTGGAGGCAGAACGAGCAGACTTACGACGGCATACGCTATCAGTATGGCAGCGCCGACAGCCTTCAGCTGGACTACAGCTACGTGTACAACGTAAACCGGGTTTTTGGTGAAGATAGCGCCGGCGCCGAATTTGAAGGCAATATCCAGCTACTCCATGCCAGCTACCCGGTGGCCGAAAACCATAAAGTCAGCGGTTTTGTTTACAGCCTGGATTTAGAAAATTTCGTGAATAATTCCAGCCGCACCTATGGGGTGGATTACAAAGGAAGTTTTGGCCCTGTAAAAGCTAATCTAAGCTACGCGCGCCAGGACGATACCGGGGACAACCCCTTCGACTACAATGCCGACTACTATCTGGCGGAAGTTGGCGCAGACCTGGGCCCGGTAACCGCAAAACTCGGTTATGAAGTACTGGGTTCTGATAATGGCGTTGGGTTCAAAACGCCGCTGGCTACCCTGCATAAATTCCAAGGTTTCACCGACCAGTTCTTGGTGACTCCAGGTGAAGGCATTGAAGATATGTATATCAGCGGTGCTATGAAACTTGTGGGTGGCAAGTTGAATATGGCCTATCACAATTTTGATGCGAATGAAGGTTCCGCAAATTATGGCCATGAGTGGAATATCAGCTACGGCCGCAAGCTGACAGAGGATATTTCTGCACTGGTGAAATACGCCTCTTACCAGGCTGACGATCACAACGTGGATACCGACAAGTTCTGGTTAATGGTTACCGCCAATTTCTAATTAAATAAAGCCGCTCCATAGCGAGGCCCCGGCTCTGGCCGGGGTTTTACTTATAAAAACCGACTAATTTCTGTAGGGGAATTTTTCGGTTTTTAGCCATTCTGCCTACTGAATTTCCACTTTGTGATGTTATTTCCCTTACCGGTTGGCATCACTGTGAGTACCTAGGGAGTACCACCTTTGCCCCAAGCATAAATTAACCAGCTTGATACACTGACATCAGTTTAAACACCGAGTCCCGCTACCTAAACAGCGCCGTTTTTTATTGACGTTGCAAGGTGCCGGGACCGTGGCCGTACCGGCCACCAGGGTCTAGCGGGAAACTGCGCGGCCTCCCGACATTGGAAAGGCGTTTAATGTTACAAGACAATTTTGGCCGTAGGTTTTACTACCTGCGCCTGTCCGTGACGGACATCTGCAACTACCGCTGCAACTATTGCCTGCCTGAGGGCATCGGTTGCGGACGTTCCCTGGAAGGGGAAAATCCTCTCTCAGTCGCTGAGGTGGGCACATTAGTGCGCGCTTTCGCTTCACTGGGTACGGAAAAGGTACGCCTTACCGGCGGAGAGCCCTCCCTGCGCAAAGACCTGGTGCCGCTGCTCGAAGCCGTGCGTGCTAGCGATAAGATTCGCCGCTTAGCCATCACCACCAACGGTTACCGCCTGCCCAGTCAGATTGACGACTGGCACCGCGCGGGCTTGGATCAGGTGAATGTCAGTATCGACAGCCTCGACCCGGCTCAATTCCACCATATCACCGGCCACAACCGCCTGGATAAAGCCCTCGCAGGCCTGGATCGCGCCCTAGCCCTGGGTATCGATACCAAGGTCAACGCGGTGCTGATGCGCCAGTACAACCTGGCCGAGCTGGATAACTTCCTCGCCTGGGTTCGCGAGACTCCGGTGACCCTGCGCTTTATTGAATTGATGCGCACCGGCGATAACCGCGAGTTCTTCGCCAGTAACCATGTCTCCGGTGACGATATAGAAACCCTGCTGCTGCGGGAAGGCTGGGAGCAGGTGATCCGCACCCGCGATGCCGGCCCGGCGCGGGAGTATTTCCACCCGGATTACGCCGGCCGTATCGGCCTAATTACCCCTTACGGCAAAGACTTCTGTGCAAGCTGCAATCGCCTGCGGGTATCGGCCCAGGGCAAGTTGCACCTATGCCTGTTCGCCGACCAGGGCTTTGATATGCGCGAAATCATCGCCGATGGCGACAGCGAGGCGCTGGCGGCCCATATCCGCGAGTTGATTGTGGATAAGACCGCAGGCCACCAGCTGCACGAAGGTTTTACCGGCGCTACCCGCAACCTGGCGATGCTGGGGGGCTAGGGTTATGGCCAGGGCTCTTGTTAGTAAATCGACAATCGGCGTGGTGCTGGCCGGCGGCCGCTCCAGCCGGATGGGCCGCGACAAGGCCCTGCTGGCCCACCCCCAACAGGGCAATTTTTTGCAGCATGCCGAGGCATTGTTGAGTGAGCTTCCGCTGGCAAAAGTCGTCACCAGCGGCGCCCGCCCCGGAGCGATTGAAGACCTGGTGCCGGAGCGGGGTCCACTGGGCGGCCTATATTCGGTAGCCCTGGCAACCGGTGCTGATGCGGCCCTGGTGATCCCGGTAGATATGCCTCTACTCGGGCGGAAGCACCTCGCAGAGTTATTGGCTGAAGGGCAGACAAGTGGCCGGCCCTGTTATTTTGAAAACTTCTTTTTTCCCCTGTGGCTGCCTTTAAATGGCGATTGCCTGGATTATTTGCGCCGTGCCGTCGAAGGCAGTGCGCGCAATTCTGTCGGCGCACTGCTGCGTCACCTGGGGGCCAAATCCATACCCATAAAAAGTGCCGGCGATTGGCATCGCAATATCAATACGCCGGCAGATTATCTCGGCTTGAGTACGCCGGATAAAACTCCAGAAAACAGTTTTTTGAGAGACCACTGATTATGTCCGCACACGCTAGCAAAGAATTTGTACCGCTCAATATCGCGGTACTTACCGTATCCGATACCCGCAACGAGCAGACTGATACCTCTGGCCAGTACCTGGTGGAAGCCCTCAAAACTGCCGGCCATCAGCTGGCGGATAAGCGCATTACCCCGGACGATGTTTACCAGATGCGCGCGGTGGTCTCCGCTTGGATTGCCGACCCGAAAGTGCAGGTGGTATTGGTGACCGGTGGTACTGGTTTTACCGATCGCGACTCCACGCCGGAGGCCCTGAGCCCGCTGTTCGATAAAACCGTCGACGGCTTCGGCGAGCTGTTCCGCCATATTTCCCTGGGGGATATCGGCAGCTCCACCGTGCAATCCCGGGCGCTCGCGGGCTTGGCAAACCGCACACTGGTATGTTGTATGCCCGGCTCCACCGGAGCCTGCCGCACGGCTTGGGAAGGCATATTGCTGGAGCAGCTGGATGCCCGCCACAAGCCCTGTAACTTTATCCCCCATGTGCGCTTTGCCAGCGCGCCCTGCGAGAGCCGGGGGTAATTTGTGAGCCAATTAACCCATTTAAACCAGCGCGGCGAAGCCAGCATGGTGGATGTTACCGAGAAGGACATCACTGACCGCAGCGCCCTGGCCGAGAGCAGCATCAGTATGAGTGCAGAGGCTTTTGCACTGCTGAGCCAAGGGGCGCACAAAAAAGGCGATGTGCTCTCTGTAGCTCGTATCGCCGGCATCCAGGCCGCCAAGAAAACCTCGGATTTAATTCCCCTGTGCCATCCACTGGCGTTGACCAAAGTAGCGGTGGATTTCGAATTGCAGCCGGAAAAACACAGTGTGCATATCACCGCTCTCTGCCGCCTGGCCGGGCGCACTGGGGTAGAGATGGAAGCGTTAACCGCAGCTTCGGTAGCGGCGCTGACCATTTACGATATGTGCAAAGCCGTGGACCCGGCGATGGAAATCGGCCCGACCCGCCTGCTGCAAAAAACCGGCGGTAAGCGCGGCCACTGGCGCGGCGATGCTGCGGACAAGGCGTAAAAATTTCAGAGGTGTAAAGCGATGGTAAAGGTTCTGTTTTTCGCGCGTCTGCGCCAGCAATTGGGCATGGGCGAGACTACCCTGGAGGACTTTTCCGGCAGTCTCAGCGAGTTGCGCAAAACCCTATGTGAACAGCACCCGGATTGGAGCCCGCACCTGCAAAGGGATGACATTCGTATAGCCCTGAATCAGGAGCTGGCAGAAACCGGAGCCCAGGTGAAGGCTGGGGATGAAGTTGCATTTTTCCCACCGGTTACCGGCGGTTAGTGGTGCTAATATGACAGCCGTTGATCGTATCGAAGTCTGTGAAACGCCCCTCGACGTAGCGGCTGAATATACTGCGCTGCAAGGCAACAGTGGTGATGGTGCCTGCGCCCTGTTTGTGGGTTCGGTGCGGGACTTCAATGCCGGTAGTGATGTCTGCGGCCTGGCCCTGGAACACTATCCGGGCATGACCGAAAAAAGCCTGCAACGGATTATCAATGATGCCCGCGATCGCTGGTCCCTGGGTCGTGTGACTATCGTCCACCGGGTTGGCCCCATGCAGATCAACGACGAGATTGTTTTTGTCGGCGTTACCAGCCCCCACCGCCAGGCTGCCTTTGCCGCCTGCCAATACATTATGGATCGCCTCAAAACTGAGGCGCCTTTCTGGAAGCGCGAAGCGGTTGTGGATGAGTCCGGTAAGTCTTCAGAGCGCTGGGTCGAAGCTCGGGCCAGTGATGCTGCGGAGATGGAAAAGTGGTCCGCCGGCTGAGCCTGCTGCTATCCGCTTTACTGGTGGCCATCGCGCTACCGGTTAATGCGGATAACTGCACCTTGCGGGTGGCGGTAGCGGCCAGCTTCCGCCCGGCACTGGAAGAAGTGCTGCCGGAATTTGAGCGTCGCCATGCCTGTGTGGTGCAAATCAGCAGTGGCAGCTCCGGGGTGCTCTACCAACAAATAGCGCACCGCGCGCCCTTCGATTTATTCCTGTCCGCCGATCGAGAGCGCCCCGAACTGTTGGAAAAGCAGGGTGGGGCACTGGGTAGCAGTCGCCAGACTTACGCTCTGGGTTTACTGGCTCTCTGGCACCCAAAATCGGAATCGAATATCGAAAAGCTACTGCAAACCTGGCCCGATAAAATTGTATTAGCCGATCCGAAAGTAGCACCCTTCGGCAGTGCCGCCCGGCAAGCGCTGCAAAGCCTGGATTTGTGGAAGAAAAAACAAACTCAATTGGCCCGGGTCCACAATGCAGGCCAAGCCTATTTAATGCTGGATTCCGGCAATGCCCGGCTGGGCTTTGTCGCCGCCAGCCAGATGCAAGCAGCCGGCCGCGATAACTACTGGTTGCTGCCGCAGCATTTGTACAAACCCATTGAACAGCAGCTGCTGATTCCCACCCAGAGCCGCCGGCCTAAAGAGGCACAGTCCCTCGCTGACTATTTGCGTTCAGCGGAAGTGCAGGTGCAACTACAGCACTTGGGCTACGGTGTTTTGCCGACTCAAGATCGAAGTAGAGATGGAGGGAGCGGCTTATGAATATCGCTGCTGCCGACTGGCAGGCCCTGTGGTTAACTTTAAAATTGGCCGGCTTAACCACCTTACTCCTGTTTATTATCGGCGTGCCCTTGGCCTGGAAATTGAGCCAATGGCAGAGCCGCTGGCGCCATGGCATAGAGGTATTAATTACCCTGCCGTTGGTACTGCCACCCACGGTGTTGGGTTTTTATTTACTGCTTTTATTTTCCCCTAACTATGAGCCCGGGCAGTGGTTGTCACACATTTTTGATGGCCCCTTGGTGTTTTCCTTTACCGGCCTGGTGTTTGCGTCAGTGGTTTATTCCCTGCCGTTTATGGTGCAACCTCTGTTGGCCGCGTTTAATGCCAATGGCCAGCGCCTGACCCAGGCTGCCGCAGCACTGGGTATACCGCCCTGGGCGGCACTATTAAAAGTTCTTTTGCCGGCGAGTCGCGCCGCTATTGTGAGTGCCTGCGCTTTAACGTTTGCCCATACCCTGGGTGAGTTCGGGGTAGTGCTGATGATTGGTGGCGCTATTCCCGGTGAGACCCAGGTGGTTTCTATCGCTCTTTATCAACATGTGGAGGCGATGGAATACGGTGCGGCGCACCGGCTGGCTTTGATGTTGATGGGGATTACTACGGTACTGCTACTCGCTGCCCGTTGGGTGGGACATAGTCTGGCCCCGCGTGGATTAAATAGTGAGCGCGCTAAACCGGTAATGGGGGTGCTGGGCTAATGGAAATCACCTTACCCCTATTCGGTACTGCATCTACCACCTCTGATTCCAGCGGACTGAGCGTTGCTGGGCTGGTGACCTCACTTAACGCTGCGACTCCCTGGCAATTAGAGCTGCCTGCCTCTGGAGTTTTTGGCCTTACCGGTCCTTCCGGCAGCGGCAAGAGCACATTACTGGCTGCTTTGGCTGGCCAGCGATACTGCCGTGGCAATATCACTTTTGCCAATACGGTTTGGCAGCGCGGACGCCGCGCCCTGGCTACCCATAAAAGAACGCTTTCTTTGGGCTTTCAGGACAGCCGCCTGTTTGCCGGCCAGTCAGTGGCAGATAACCTGGCACTGGCCTGCCGTTACAGCCGCAGGCCACTGCCCGAGGAAGAGTGTGGTCGGCTGTTAAAGGCTTTTGGTATTGAAGCGCTGCTTCATCAGCCGGTAGAGCTATTGTCTGGTGGAGAGGCCCAGCGAGTGGCTGTATTACGCCAGCTTTTTAATAACGCGCAGCTGCAATTATTTGATGAGCCACTATCAGCGGTTGACCGTGCCCAGGTACTGCGACGCCTATTGCCGACCCTTCGGGATTTTTGGGCCCGATATCCGGCGCTGGTAATCTGGACTAGTCACGACTTTGATGAAGTCCAGCTGCTGGCCCAGCGCTGTTTGTGGATGGATTCTTCCAATTTGTCCGCGCCACTTCCTTTACCTGAAGTTGCCCAGCGCCTGGATAGCTACGGCGTAGGGGATAGCTGTCGCAGCCGGATTGAAGCGCGAGTGGAAGCCCTAAGCGATGGTTTGCTCACTTTGGATTTAGGGGGGATTTCCATCTTTGCAGATAGGGTGACAGGCCATTATCGCAAAGGCGATACCGCCGCTTTTCTGTTGGAAGCTGGAGATATCAGCCTCAGTGTAGAGAAGCCGGGCCTGTCCAGTATTCTCAATTGCCTGCCGGTAACTTTAGTTGCTAAGCAGAAGCTTACCGATGGCCGCATTCGTTTACAGTTAGCCGCTGCTGATCAGGTATTCTACGCAGATATTTCCCGTCTCTCCTGCGAGCGCCTAGAACTGCGTGAAGGCACTACCTACTTTGCCCAGTTTAAGGCCGGTAGTCTTGCCGGTTTGTAAGCCTCTTATTTCTCTTTGAATAATCTTGTACTGAAAACTTCTGCGGAATATGGAGGTTCGAAATGGCTGTGGAAAAAGGTATCGCTTCTCCACCAGTGCATCATAAAAAAGGGGAGGTGAAAACCTCCCCGAAGCAACGGTATCCCGTGAGTGAAACTGAATTAAGGGTTATAGAATTCCCCGTTTTTACGCAGGTAGAACCAGTAGTTAACCACCAGGCAAACCGCGTAGAAGATGGCAATGCCTGCCAGGGCGTATTCCGGAGTGGTGGCTTTGATCTGCTCGCCGAAGACCTTGGGAATATAGAAGGCGCCGTAGGCGGCAACTGCTGAGGTCCATCCCAATACCGGACCCGCCTGCTCTTTCGGGAACACCATGGCGATGGTGCGGAAGGTAGAGCCATTGCCAATACCGGTAGCGGCGAACAGCACCAGGAATAGCAGGAAGAAGGGCAGGAAGAACTCTTCCGGCGTGGCTGAGCCGTAGGCGGCCTTCATGTAATAGGCCACACCTAGGGCACTAGCCACCATGATTGCAGCACAGATTTGGGTAACCAGGGCTCCGCCGATACGGTCGGAGATCCAACCACCTACCGGGCGAATCAGGGCGCCGATAAACGGACCCATCCAGGCGTACATCAGGGCGCTGGGGCCATTGTTGTTGATGGTATCGTGAGTCATAACCCCGTCCACCATCACGTGGCTGTACCCGAAGATCACTTTGATAGCCAGGGGGAAGGCTGCCGCGAAACCGATAAAGCTGCCGAAGGTCATGGTGTAAATCACACTCATTACCCAGGTGTGCTTGTTGTTGAAGATACGGTATTGGCGTTGCAGGCTAGTTCTGATCTCACCGGGCAGCAGTTTCAAACCGAACACGGTGGCAGTGATTACCAGCACCAGCACAATTTCCTTGGGCACACCCCAGCCTGAACCATTGGCCGCTTCGGGAAGCAACAGCCACAGGCCTGTGATTGCGGTGAAGAGGCCGATTCCCAACATCATGGTCATCTTCATCATGGCACCGAGCGAGCTGCCCACATCCGGGGTGACTTCGTCGGTGCGCAGATTGTTCATGCCGAACCAGCCCACAAAGGCCAGCGGAATCAGGAACAGCAACCATACGAAACCGGCATTTTGAATCCACGCTTCAGAGCCGGCCGGTATCTTGCCTATCAGTGAGCCAGAGCTGCTCACCAGAATCATGGGGTCGCCGCCAGCAGCGCCGAAGGCACCGAAGGTCATAAATAGCGGGACCAGGATCTGCATGGTGGTGACACCGAAGTTCCCCAGGCCTGCATTCAGGCCAAGCGCCAGCCCCTGCTTTTCCTTGGGAAAAAAGAAACTGATATTGGACATGGAAGAGGCAAAGTTACCACCGCCGATGCCAGACAACAGCGCCAGTAATTGGAATACCCACAGTGGAGTCTCCTTGCTCTGCAGGGCGATACCGGTGCCGAGTGCGGGGATCATCAACAGGGCTGTGGTAAATACAATGGTGTTGCGCCCACCGAACAATCGAATAAAGAAACTACTGGGTATTCGGAGGGTAGCGCCGGTGAGGCCGGCGATGGCCATTAGGGTAAACAGATCGGCTTTGGCAATGGGGAAGCCAAGGTTCAGCATTTGAACGGTAATAATGCCCCAGTAGAGCCACACGGCAAAGCCGCACAGCAAACTGGGAATGGATATCCACAAATTCCGGTTTGCGATTTTCTTGCCCTTGGACTGCCAGAATTTGCTGTCCTCCGGGGCCCACTCGTAGATGTCAGACACGGCGGCCACTCCTCCTCGAAATGATTCGTACAGCCACTATGGGCCGGGGTTTGAGCCTACTCAATTACCAACAGGAAGTAACCCTTTTGCCCTTGAGTAATAGCTACCTCTTAGGGGGTAAGTGCCGAGGTGGGACGCTATGGTAAAGTCACTGTACAGATTTAAACCAATTTTCAAATTGAAGCGGGGCTCTCTATGATTTCTTCTGCTACGGTAATGATGGTCGATGACCACCCGCTATTTCGCAAAGGTCTTAAACAATTATTTGCAATGGAGCCCGGCCTGGAGCTGGTGGCCGAGGCCAGTAGTGGAGAGGAAGCGTTGGTGCTGGCCAAGCAACACGAGCCGGACCTTATTCTGCTGGACCTGAATATGCGCGGTATGGATGGGCTGGATACACTGCGCGCAATGCGCGCTGCGGATGTTTCCTCACGTATCGTGATACTCACCGTTTCTGATAATAATGCCGACGTGGTGTCTTGTATCCGCGCCGGTGCCGATGGCTACCTGCTCAAGGATATGGAGCCCGAGGATATTCTTGAACAAGTCATTCTGGCTACTCATGGCAAACTTGCAATCAGCCAGCGTCTCACGGAAATTCTCGCCTCGGCACTGCGCAAACCGGATAACTCCGGAGCGGATATCCTCTCCTCTCTCACAAGTCGTGAATACCAAATACTGCAATTAATCGCCGATGGCCTGAGTAACAAATTAATTGCTCGCGAATTAGATATTAGTGATGCAACAGTGAAGGTGCACGTTAAACACTTATTGAAGAAATTGGGGATGCGCTCCCGTGTGGAAGCCGCTGTGTGGATGGTCAATCAAAGGCGCCCTGATTTCCAGGATCGAAACCACTGATCACTCTGCCCCAATCGCAAAGGACTGAAGTAAGAGAAATTCTCTATGCCCACTATCGACTGCTGTAGCCAACCGGGTCTGATGCCCATAGAAAGTGCCCGCGAAAAACTTCTCGAAGCACTGAGCCCAATCAGTGGCACCGAGACATTACCCCTGGCTCAAGCTTCCGGTCGGGTATTGGCTGAGGATGTTATCTCCACCGTTAACCTGCCCCCCTGCGATAACTCAGCAATGGACGGTTACGCCCTGCGCTTTGAAGACTTGGCCAGTGGCTTGCCGCTGGAGCTGATCGGCAAATCTTTTGCCGGTGCACCTTTTGACGGTGTGGTGAACCCGGGCACTTGCGTGCGTATTATGACGGGAGCTGCAGTGCCCGCCGGTGCGGATACGGTGGTGATGCAGGAAAATGTCGATGCCCAGGAAGAGTCGATACGTATAAACGGTGAAGTTCGCCCTGGAGATCATATTCGCCGCTGCGGTGAAGATGTGGCCGAAGGAGCTAGCCTGCTTAAGGCCGGAGAGCGTATTAGCGTTCCCCATATCGCCCTGCTCGCCGCTGCCGGTGTTGGCACAGTGGCAGTAGTGCGCAAACCAGTAATCGCACTTTTCTCCACTGGTGATGAACTGCGCCAGCCCGGCGAAGCCCTGGGCAAGGGCGATATTTACGATAGCAACCGCATCGCTCTATTGGCTGCTCTCGATCAGTTGGATCTGGAAATTTTGGATTTGGGTATTTTGCCCGATAACAAACAGGCCATCACCAATGCCTTACAACGCGCTTCCCAAGAGGCCGATGCCATTATTACCTCCGGTGGAGTCTCCGTTGGCGAAGCGGATTACACCCGTGAAGTGTTGGAGGAGCTGGGAGAGATCGGCTTCTGGAAAGTAGCGATGAAGCCAGGCAAACCTTTTGCCTTTGGTTTCCTGCAGGGAACCCCTTTCTTTGGCTTACCCGGCAATCCGGTTTCCGCTTTGGTTACTTTCTACCAGCTGGCCGTGCCGGCCCTGAGTGTGATGAAAGGCGATCAGTGGACTGGCCCGCAGACCTTACAGGCAAAACTGTTAAAACCCCTAAAGAAAAAGCCCGGCCGTACCGATTTCCAGCGGGGTATTTATCGCAGTGATGAAAATGGGGTATTGGTAGTTGAACCGGTTGGTACCCAGGGGAGCCATATTCTTTCCGGTCTGGCTGTTGCTAACTGCTTTATCGTTTTAGCGCGGGATAGCGGCAGTGTAGAAGCTGGGGAGCAAGTGGTGATTGAGCCTTTGGGGGTGCCGTTGGGGTAGGGCTGCTAATAGACTTTTGTGGATGGTCAGAGCCGATATTTGTCTATCTAAGAAAGTTTGTCTGAAGTTGATGTAATCAGAGAGGGTTAGCTTGGCCCTTTGGGCTCGCTGCTCTGCGGCAGCTTTGCTGCCTCCGAGTCGAACCTGAGTTCGAACGAAGCCTGGGAGTGAGCCACATATAAAAAAGAAGCCCGCATAAGCGGGTGGTGTGCGTGAGGATTAGCTTTGCCCTTGGGCTCGCTGCTCTACGGCAGCTTTGCTGACTCCGAGTCGAACCTGAGTTCGAACGAAGCCCGAGAGTGAGCCATATACAAAGAAGCCCGCATAAGCGGGTGGTGTGCGTGAGGATGAGCTTCGCCCTTTGGGCTCGCTGCTCTACGGCAGCTTTGCTGCCTTAGAGTCGAACCTGAGTTCGAGCGAAGCCTGGGAGCTTGCCATATATAAGGAAGCCCGCTTATGCGGGTGGTGTGCGGGAGGATTAGCTTCGCCCGTTGGGCTCGCTGCTCTGCGGCAGCTTTGCTGCCTCCGAGTCGAACCTGAGTTCGAACGAAGCCTGGGAGTGAGCCATATACAAGAAAGCCCGCATAAGCGGGGAGTGTGCGAGAGGATGAGCTTCGCCCTTTGGGCTCGCTGCTCTACGGCAGCTTTGCTGCCTCCGAGTCGAACCTGAGTTCGAACCATATACAAAGAAGCCCGCTTATGCGGGCTTCTTTGTATATGGCCCGCCCGAGAGGATTCGAACCTCTGACCTTCGCCTCCGGAGGGCGACGCTCTATCCAGCTGAGCTACGGGCGGTTTTGGCTATCTGCGCCAATGGGAGGCGGATTATACAGAAGGGTGGGGGCGGGTGAAAGGACTTATGGCGCTTCTACACAGGCTTTGGCAGGGGGCGGCACAGTGCTTATAATGCGCGGCGTGGAAGTTTGCGGCAGTAAATCGATAGTCTACGGGCCAACTCACTTCGGCCCTTTGGGGGAATAGCATGAAGAGCATTTTGGGTATTGTGGCGGCACTGGCCGTCAGTGCGGCTGCGGCAGTGGCCCAGTCTGTTGACCAGGAAATTGAACAGCGTATCGCTCCGGCGGGTGAGACCTGTATGAAGGGCGAGGAGTGTGCGGCGGCAGTAGCGGCTGCCCCGGAAGCTGCCAGTGGCGGCGCCCGCAGTGGTGAAGATATCTACAACAAGAGCTGTACTACCTGTCACGCGGCCGGTATAGCGGGCGCGCCTAAGTTTGGTGATGCCGCTGCCTGGGCACCGCGTATTGCCAAGGGCATGGACACTCTTTACACCAATGCCATCAATGGTATCAATGCCATGCCGCCTAAGGGCCTGTGTATGGATTGTAGCGATGACGAAGTGAAGGCTGCGGTTGATTATATGGTGGATAACAGTAAGTAAGCTGTTTCACTATTGGAAAAAGGCCGCTTATTGAGCGGCCTTTTTTATTTTGGATATTTGTTTTTGCTGGTACGGCAATATTTGAAAATATTTAATCAAAAAGAGATTAATCAAACATACTCAGCAAAGACCCTAAAGTTTCCTCTCCCTTCGCCTGATTCTGCTCCGGCGTCGCTTTACCAAATCCTTCCAACAACACATCTTCTTCCGGCAATTCGTCAATAAAGCGGCTGGGTGTGGTGTCCTGGGTTTCGCCGAACTGTTTGCGCTTGCCAGCCAAAGTCATGGTGAGGGTGCGCTGGGCGCGGGTGATACCCACGTAGGTGAGGCGGCGCTCTTCTTCGATGTTGTCGTCTTCAATACTGTTGCGGTGGGGAAGTAAGTTCTCTTCCATACCGATCATAAATACGTGGGGGAATTCCAGGCCCTTGGCGGCGTGTAGGGTCATCAGGCTGACCTTATCGGTGGCTTCCTCTTCTTCCTGGCGCTCGAGCATATCCCGCAGAATCAGTTTGGAGATGGCCTGTTCCAGGCGGATATCCTGCTCCAGCTCATCGTCGGTGCCCTCCATAATCTTGTTGAGGCTTTCCAACAGCCAGAACACATTCTCCATGCGCTTCTCGGCGACCTTCTCGCTGCTGGCGTTTTGCGAGAGCCAGCCGGCGTAGTCGATATCTTCCAGCATTTCACGCAAGGCGCCATTGGCGGTGGTATCGCGACAGTTGCGCTGTACCCCTTCGAGCCATAGGGCGAAGCGATTCAGGCGCTCGTAGCCCTGCTCGTTGATATGCTCCTTAAAGCCCAGTTCCGAGCAGGCTTTGAACATGGAGATCTCGCGGCCCTTGGCGTAGTTGCCCAGAGCTTCCAGGCTGCTGGTACCTATTTGGCGACGCGGGGTATTGATAATGCGCAGGAATGCGTTGTCATCATCCGGATTCACCAACAGGCGCAGGTAGGCCATTACGTCCTTGATTTCAGCGCGGGCGAAGAAGGAAGTACCGCCGGACATCTGGTAGGGAACCTGGTGTTCCTGCAATTTCATTTCGATCAGGCGCGCCTGGTGGTTGCCGCGATAGAGCACGGCAAAATCCATAAACTTGCAGCCGCGACGGCTCTTTTGCAGAAAAATCTCGTTGGCGACCCGCTCCGCTTCCTCGCTTTCATTGGCCACTTTGAGTACGCGGATCTCCTCACCCAGACCGCGATCGGACCACAATGCTTTGTCGAATTCGTGGGGATTGTGGGCGATCAGGTGGTTGGCCACTTTGAGGATGCGGCTGGTGGAGCGGTAGTTCTGCTCTAGTTTGATCAGGCGAAGGTTGGGGAAGTCGGTCTTCAGCGCACTCATATTCTCTGGGCGCGCGCCGCGCCAAGCGTAGATAGACTGGTCATCGTCTCCCACCACTGTGAGGCCGCCGCGCCCGCCCACCAGCAGCTTCACCAGCAGGTACTGGGAGTTGTTGGTGTCCTGATATTCGTCCACCAGCAGGTAGCGAATCTTCTTGCGCCAGCGTTGCAGCAATTCTGGATCTTTGTCGAACAACTGTACCGGCAGCAGGATCAGATCGTCGAAGTCGACGGCATTGTAGGCCTTGAGGGCTTCACAGTAGCGATCGTAGGCGATAGCGATGGCCTGCTCACCGGGGCTCTGTGCTTGCTCCAGGGCACGGCGCGGGGTGAGCATATCGTTCTTCCAATTGGAGATCTGGTTCTGTACCCGATCCAAGAGGTCTGTATCCAGGTCGCCATCCCTGAGCATCAGCTCCTTGATCAGGGCGCGGGCGTCTTCCGCATCGAAGATGGAGAAACCGGGCTTAAAGCCGGCGGCGCGGTATTCCTTGCGCAGGATATTCAGCCCAAGGTTGTGAAAGGTGGATACGGTGAGGCCGTGACTCGCTTTGGAGCGCTTGCCATCCGGGCCCGCCAGCAGCTTGCTGACCCGCTCTTTCATCTCCCGTGCCGCCTTGTTGGTGAAGGTGAGGGCGGCGATATTGCGCGCGGCGTAGCCACACTGCTCGATCAGGTAGGCGATCTTGCGGGTGATTACGCTGGTCTTGCCGGAGCCGGCACCGGCCAGTACCAGGCAGGGGCCATCGACATACTTCACGGCTTCGGATTGGCGGGGATTGAGCTGGGTCATAGATGGGGCTGCATCTTCGCGTCGCGGAAAAGCGGGAGATTCTAGCAGTCTTGGCTCGAATCATCCCAGTACCAGTGCGAACCACCGGCCATACGTATACTTTGCCCTTGGGATTGGCTATAACTGCGCCTTATTCCCTGCTTGTGTAACCCCATGCAACAACCCATCGCCGGCTACCACCTGGATGAAGAGAATCACTGGGTGGCGGAGCTCGCCTGTGGCCACTTCCAACATGTACGCCACAATCCTCCCTGGACCAACCGGCCCTGGGTGATCACTGAACAAGGGCGCGAGTCCATGCTGGGATTCCAGCTCAATTGCAAGAAATGCGATGAGGGCGCACCGCCCGATACGCTCGAAAAGGTTGTATAGCCATGACAAAACTCTGGGTCGATGCCGACGCCTGCCCGGTCGCCATCAAGGAAATCCTGTTTCGCGCCGCTGAGCGCACAGCCACAGAACTGACTTTGGTGGCCAACCAAGCGGTGCGGGTGCCGCCGTCGCGCTATATTCGCTCCGTGCAAGTGACAGCGGGTTTTGATGTGGCGGATAACGAGATAGTGCAGCGCTGCGAGGCGGGGGATCTGATTATTACCAGCGATATCCCCCTGGCAGCAGAGGTGATCGACAAGGGTGCTGAAGCCCTTAATCCCCGTGGGGAGCGCTATACCAAAGCCAATATCCGCGCGCGTCTTAATATGCGGGACTTTATGGATACCCTGCGCTCCAGCGGTGTGCATACCGGCGGACCACCGGCCCTTAGCCAGGCCGACCGCAAAGCTTTTGCCGATCAGTTAGATAGATGGCTGGCAAAGAGTCGCAAGTAACTTTAAGGAGAATTGCCGTGGAGAACTTGAGACTAAAGCCAATGGAAGAGTGGCAATTCCCAACATTGATGTCCTGGCTACCTAATAGGGAGCAGTGCCAACAGTGGGGGGGGCCTGATTTCAGGTTTCCGTTCGAGGGGAAGTCCTTCTTGGAGGATTGTCGTTGGCCGGAGTTGCCCAGCTACGCGCTTCAGGATAGCAGCGGTGACGTGCTGGCTTTTGGGCAGTATTACCAACACCTGGGCCGCTGCCACCTAAGTCGCTTGATTGTCTCGCCTAATCATCGCGGAGCCGGATTAGGGCGTGCGCTGGTAGTACAGCTTGCGCAAACAGGAGCCAGAGCCCTGGATGCAATCGAGTGCTCTTTATTTGTCCTGCGTACTAATCTAGCGGCACGGACTCTCTACCAGAAATTGGGCTTTGAGGAAGCGGCTTACCCAGGGCAGCGAAAATGGCTGGATCAGTGCGATTTTATGGTCGCACCGTCTGTAGATTTTCAGCAGAAACAAAATATTGAATAGCGAATATTCCATGCCTGAATTAATACAACCTATGACAGAGCGCTTACAGCTGCGCCAGTGGCGAGCGGAAGATAAGCCTGTACTTGCGGAAATGAATGCCGACCCCAGGGTGATGGAGTTCTTCCCCTCATTGCTGACGCGACAACAGAGCGACGCCGGTGTGGATCGCAGTATTGCGCATATTGAGAAATACGGCTGGGGCTTTTGGGCCTTGGAGCTGAGAGAGACTAAAGAGCTTCTTGGATTTGTCGGCATGAAAAATGTGACCGAAGATTTGCCCTTCACTCCAGCGGTAGAGATTGGCTGGCGCTTGGCCTTTCCCCACTGGGGAAAAGGCTATGCCACTGAAGCCGCAAAAGCATCTTTGGATGTAGCTTTTAATACCTTGAACCTCAGTGAGGTCGTTTCTTTTACACCGTTACAGAACCTTCGCTCCCAGCGAGTGATGGAGCGGTTGGGTATGCGGCGGGATTCTCTTGTCTTTGAACATCCGCAGGTTCCAACTGAAAGCCCTTTGTTAAAACATTGTTTATATCGTATCAATGCTGATGAATGGTCTAGAGAGCATTCAGTCAAATAATTTATCTACTCTGAGTGCTCTCTTTTGCTGAAAAAGAGGCCCCGGATTAGTTTCGTATTCATTTGCGGCCTCAAGATCCTTCCTGCGCAGCTTACTATGTGACTCACATTCTGTATTATGACGTTTTGAAAGGCTTACACATTCCTGCGAAGCCGCGCCTTCTCGAGAACCATTCTGAAAGCCAGGGGCATCATGAATATTGAGTGATTCCCTGGTAATTTTTCCCGCAATCTGATGTTTCGTAGGGTGTGTGTTTTCTGCTGGACAGGAATACATACACCTATAGAACGGATTGTATTTCTTTTAGTCCATTTGATGCTTTATGAAGGCAGAAAAAGTTCGCCAAATTTAAGTTAATAATTTTTTAATTGACTGGACTTTCATTACTTCAAAATGGTCTTAACGGTGTAGGTGTTACCAGAAATTTTCTCAGCGCGTAGCTACCCAGACTATGGCCAGATTGATTCAGACTGATTCAAAGCGATTAGTCCTTCGCCAATGGCGAGAAGAGGATCGTGGTGATTTTGCTCATTTAAATGCAGATACTCGGGTTATGCGGTTCTTTCCCTGCACTCTGAACCGAACTAAAAGTAATAAGCTACTAAATACCCTTAAGGAACATATCGATGAATACGGGTGGGGGTACTGGGCGGTGGAATTGAAAGAGAATGGACAATTTATTGGTTTCGCTGGTATTAAACATGCTTCGGCTGAGTTGCCTTTCTCTCCAAGTGTGGTACTTGGTTGTCGCTTCATCAGGGATTTCTGGGGGCGGGGGTATGCCAGTGAAGCGGCCAAGGCTGTCTTTGCAGTAGCATTCGAACAATTAAATCTTACTGAGGTAGTGGGGTGTACCGCATTACAAAATCTTCCTTCACAAAGAATGATGCATGGCCTGGGTATGAGTCGTGACGCCTCAATCTTTGATCATCCACTGGTACCGGAAAATAGCCCCCTGCGGCCTCACTGTTTGTATCGGCTCTCGTTTGATACCTGGTGGGAGCAGATAGGCGGAAATCCTATTAAGCGGTTTAAATTAAAATTATAGATAGTCTTTAAGCTATTCAATGGAACCTATTTAATGTACTTGCGTCATAAACAGCACTCTCAATAAACATAAGAAACAAAAGCAAATGGAGGTGTTTTATGATGAATCTGTTTCGTTTAAAGGCAATAAAAGCTGTCCTTATAAATATTCTGCTGTTATTCAGTTTGCCAATGGCTCATGCGGAGTTCATAAAAAATACGAGTAAACGTCCGGATACCTCAACTCTTTACTGGTCTCTAGAATTTCCTGCCCACAGCGAGTCTCACGGCTTGTTACTGATCGCTCAGGGCTCAGGTTGTCTTCCTGCCATTAAGAATAAGACAGTACAACAAGTTAAGAAGATTGCCCCAAAATTTGCCGTGCTATTGGTAGAGAAATACGGGGTTACCCATGCGGATGGCCCCAATGACCAATTTAAAGATTGCTCACAGGCTTATGTGACGAACCATACCGTTGAGCAGCGCACCCGGGATATCGTGCAAATAGTCGAAGAGTTAAAGGGAGCCGACTGGTGGAATGGTAAGCTGGTTCTCTTTGGTGGCTCAGAGGGCGGTGATGTTGTTGCCCGTTTGGCCCCCAAATTAAATCCAGATGCGGCTGTAGTTTTCTCTAGTGGCCTCGGGCAATCTTTTGCTGAGGTACTTAAGTCCTTGGTTCCTCCTCACGTAGCGACAGAAGTCGATGCCAAACTCGCTTACGCACGGACGAATCCTGAAAGTGTAGAAGTCTGGGGGGGGAATTCTATGCGCTGGTGGGCCGATGTTGTAGATCGGGTACCAGTCAATGACTTATTAGATAGCCATGTCCCTGTCTTATTGATTCAGGGTACAGAAGATAAGTCCTCTCCCGTCAGCTCCGGCCGTGCAGCGCGTGATGCTTATACAAATGCGGGGCGATGTGAATTATCTTATTGGGAGTATCCCGGTTACGATCACTATATGACAGATACCGATGGTGTGAATCACCGAAGAGAGGTTTTTGAACGAGTTGCTAGATGGATAGAAAATACCTTACTTAATGGAGCACCCAGATGTATATCCGGTGTAAAGAAAATAGAGAGCAATTGATGAATATAAGAACCAAGCTAGCCGCGATAGTAATGACAGTTTACTCCAGCACTACAATGGCTGAAAATTTCTCCGTATTGCCGCAACTGGAAAACTACAAAGTGCCAGAATCCTGGCGCCAGCCAGTAGCGCCTCTTAAAATAGCAGATAATACCTGGCAAATAGGTACAGAGGGAATTACCTCACTGTTATTAAAAGGCAAAGAGGGATCGATTCTAATTGACGGTGGCATGGAGCAGACGGCTGAGCATTTATTGGAGAATATGCGCAGGTTGGGAGTCGCCCCCTCGGATCTCAAGCTAATCTTGCACAGTCAGGCCCATGCAGACCACGTAGGTTCCTTAGCTGAGTTAAAACGCGTGACTGGTGCACAGGTAGTAACCAATGCCGAGTCGGCAGTGCTGATGGCTCGCGGTGGTGCCAATGATATTCACTTTGCCGACGAACTTTTATATCCCCCAGTAAAGGCAGATCGTATTCTTCATGATGGCGAGCAAGTGGTGCTGGGAAATTTGCGTTTACGCGTACATTTTATCCCAGGCCATACACCGGGCAGTATGGCCTGGACCTGGGAAGATGTAGCTGATGGTAAAGCTACAGATATCGCTTATGTGGATAGCCTTACAGCGCCGGGTTATCAACTGATTGATAATAGCCGCTACCCCAATATCGTAGAGGACTTCCGCACAAGCTTCGCCCGTGTACGCGATTTACCTTGTGATTTACTCATTACGCCTCACCCGGCTGCAAGTGGGTGGGTATTCCAGGATACTATTACCAGAAAAGTAAGAGTGGGCTGTAAAGGATATTCCGATGCAGCTTCGGAAAAATTTGAACAACAACTACGTAAATAGTTAGAAGTAATGATTTTTTTGTTGTAAATAATATGAGTTATTTAAAATAAATTAATTCGAATTGTTCTCATATGAATAGAGTTAGCAGTTAATAATGTTTAAAGCAAAATCATTTGAAGGTGTTTCAGTAAATTTTATTGGTCGTTTTTTATATGGGGTGTTTTTAATTATTTTTTCTCAGAAAGCTTTTTGTGAAACTACATATGCCGTGGTGGGAGGTAAATGGTTTGATGGGACGGATTTTAAGGAAGCTACTTGGTTTGTTGACGAGAATGGCTCTTTGACTAAGACCAAACCACAAAAAGTTGATTATACCTTTGATGCCAGTGGAAAGTATGTAGTGCCGCCTTATGCTGAAGGACATAATCACAATCTACAAAACCCTTGGGGTATCAAGAATTTTGGGCCTCTGCAGATCAAATCTGGAGTTTTTTATAGCGTGCAGATGTGCAGCTTTGGTGAGAAAATTAAGGCGCAGTTCAGTAGTATAGATACCATGGATGTTTTGTATGCGTCAGATTGCATGACTGCTTCGGATGGTCACCCGATTGCTTTTTATTTTAAGGATCGATCAAACCCCACTGAGAAAGAGATTCAGGATGGTAGAAGTAGCTTGCTAATCGTTGACAGTTTGTCAGATCTTGACCGAGTTTGGCCTGGAATTATAAAAAAATCGCCAAGATTTCTCAAAATTGTTCTCGTTGGCAGTGAGAATTTCGAAGAGCGCCACGGAGATAAGAAGTATCTTGGCGTTAATGGCCTAAATCCGAAATTGGTGCCGATTATTGTCGAGCGTGCTCACCAATCTGGAATTCCAGTGGTAGCCCATGTAGATACAGCCCACGATGCTATGGTAGCGATAAAAGCCGGTGTCGATGTTTTGGGTCATTTGCCCGGATATAGAATTGCCAGAAACGAAGGCTTCGATATTCAGGACTATGTTTTGAGCGATACTGCTATAGCTTTAGCTGCTGAGCAGGGTACAAAGTTGATTGCAACAGCTAGTGTGCCCACTGGACACAAATACTCAGAAGGTGAATTGAGTGAGATACAGAAGATTCAGAGAGATAATCTTACCCGTTTACGTAATGCTGGCGTATCTTTATTAATGGGGAGTGATAATTTTTCCGGTACGGTACTTCGTGAAATGCGCTACTTGGACTCTCTAGATATTACACCGAGAGAAGTATTACTTAAATCCTTGACCATGGATACTCCGAAGTGGATGTTTCCGGAGCGAAATTTAGGCACCTTTGCCGAAGGTGCTGAGGGTAGCTTCTTAGTGTTGGAGGGCAATCCTCTAGAGGATTTAGGTTTTCTCGATAAGATTTACATTGGCGTGAAGCAGGGGAAAATGTTAGTCAATGATTCCAATTAATGATAGGTAATAAATTTTATTCGGGTGTAATATTTTTGGGGTTCTAGATTTGTTAAAAAATACCCAGCTTGATTGCCAAGCTGGGGTATGTTTTCTCCATTTTAATATGCCCTTTTTTTTAATTTGCTTCTAACAAGCGATGTACCTTTGGTACAAGATAGAAATACATTAGTGGGACCAGAATGGCGGTCATTATTAAAGCCTTTAAACCAATTGCAATTTGCAATTCCAGTGCCTGCATCCCCAGAAGTAATAGAGTAACAATGGGATAAACCAATGCCCATATGCACAGGGCGTGTACTATCGGTCCCTTCATTTTTTCAGTTCCTCCATAAATTTGGAAATTGTCTTAAAATACCCAGGCAAAATTTTCTGTAAAAATTTTTTTCCATTCTTAGTGAGTGTTATACATTTTGCTCGGCCATCACTGGAATCTGCTTCCATAGCGATAAGCTCATCTTCCACCATACTTTTCAAGGTTCGTGTCATTACCGGCCGAGAAACATCAATTCGTTTTGCAATTTCTGAAGCTAGTAAGCTGTCTCTTTGTGGCTCCCGGTCGATAACAATCATTACTAGGAAACGCAGCTGGGAGGTTCCGTGCTCAGTAAAATAGCTCTCCAGCTCTCGTAAAAGTAGGCTTGCATCCCGCATCATGGTAAGTGCGCCCTGAACGGCTGTGGGATCTTTTACTGAAAAACGTTTGGCATATCCTTCAATCATTTGCTGCGAGGGAAGATCTTTGAGGAAAAACATTAGGCCAGTCTCTTGAGCTTATTGATCTCCACCGGCTCTTTTAGCCACTCTTGATAGGCTTCGAATATTGGAGCGATATAGGGCATGGTGTAATGCTTTTCTAAGTCTTCCTGGCTGCGCCACTCCTCGTATAAAAATAGGCATTCCCCATCCTGGTGCACTGCGAACTGCAGGCAGCCCTCCTCTTCGAGGGTATTTGGCACTATGGATAAGATGGCCTGTTTGGCTTGCGCAAAGAATTCTGTCTTGGGGAAAATTCTGGCAATAATGAATAGGTGATTATTCATAAGGTTAACTCAGCAGCGTATAATATAGTTACCATGATAACTATAGTTTTTGACCTGTCAAATATCAGTGCAATATACAGCTGATGGCGCTGTAGCAATGAGAATTCACTCTGGCGGTATATTCGAGATTTAGAGGGCGTAAAGAGCTTCTAATGTGTATGAACGCTTGCCTGGCGTCTGTCTAGATTCCGGTAAGCCAACGCTTCGGCAATTTGTGCTGTACCAATTCTTTCCTGTTTGGCGAGGTCCGCCAGAGTGCGCGCGACTTTAAGCACTCGATGATAGCTGCGTGCAGAAAGGCCAAGTTTTTCTACTGACTGTCGCAGTAGCAGTTTTTCGGTATCGCCTAGGGCGCAGTGGTTTTCCAGCGATGCCCCTTTTAATAAGCTATTGATTGTTCCCTGTCGCTGTAACTGCTGTTGGCGGGCATTACAGACTCGCTCACGTACACTCTCAGATGACTCACCGGGAGGAGAGTCCTGTAACTGTATTGCACTCATTGCGCCAACTTCCACCTGCATATCAATACGGTCCAACAGCGGTCCGGACAGCTTGTTGCGGTAGCGGTCTATCTGGTCCGGAGTACACCGGCAACGAGTTTCCCCCAAATAACCACAGGGGCAGGGATTCATCGCGGCCACCAATTGGAAGTGGGCGGGGAAGGTGACTTGCGCTCTGGCGCGAGAAATACGTACCTCGCCATTCTCCAGCGGTTCACGCAATATCTCTAGGGCATGGCGGGGAAACTCTGGCATTTCATCCAGAAATAAGACCCCGCGGTGGGCCAGGGAAATCTCTCCTGGGCGCGGTGTGCTGCCGCCGCCCACCAGTGAGGTTGGGGAGGCGCTGTGGTGGGGGGCGCGGAAGGGCCTGTGACTCTGATGGGGTAATCCAGCGCTAGAGTACACAGCCGCCACTTCTATAGATTCACGGCTGGTTAGAGGCGGCAATATACCGGGCAAACGGCTGGCTAACATGGTCTTGCCTGTACCCGGTGGACCATAGAACAAAAGGTTGTGCCCTCCTGCTGCAGCGACTTCCAGTGCCCGTCTCGCTTTGAGCTGGCCACGAACATCAGCGAGGTCTGCTGTGTGAGTAATTACTCGCTCTAATTGCTGCTCGGCGCGAGGTAATTTTTCCCGGCCATGCAGTTCTGCACAGACTTCAAGAAGCGAGTTGGCGTTAGCGATTTCGCTGCCAGCCAGGGCGGCTTCGCTGCCGTTTTCTTTCGGCACTATTAATAGGCGTTGAGCGGCAGCACTGGCGATGGCTGCAGGGAGTGCGCCGCTGACTTGGCGTATTCCGCCGGTAAGGGCGAGCTCTCCGATGAATTCGTAGCTTTCCAAAGGCTCACTAGGCACTTGGCCGGAGGCGGCGAGTATGCCTATAGCGATGGCGAGATCGTATCGCCCGCCGTCTTTGGGTAGGTCCGCGGGGGCCAAATTAACGGTGATACGCCGCTGGGGGAATTCAAAGTGGCTGTTAATTAGGGCACTGCGTACCCGGTCGCGGCTCTCGCGCACGGCAGCTTCGGGCAGGCCCACGATATGAAAGGCGGGGAGCCCGTTGGCCAGGTGGGTCTCAACGGTGACCAGTGGGGCGTTAACACCCAGCTGGGCACGGGTGTAGCTAACTGACAGGCTCACATTTTCATCCTTGATGCGGCGGCTTGTGGAAGAACTAATCCTCGGGTTTGTGTTCTCTCTGTGCGAGAGCCTGCTCCAGTATTTCCACCTTGTCTTCCAGGCGAGCCAATTTTTCTCTGGTGCGCCTCAGTATCTCCACTTGAGTATCGAACTCGCGCTGGGAGACCAGCGGCAATTTATCCAGTGAAACCTCCAGCGCACTGCGCAGGTCATTGGTAACTACTGTGCCCTGCTGTTGCAGTTCTTTTAAGAGTTGTTGCAGTTTGTCCGCAGCCACGGGCAACTCCTTGCTGTCAAAATCTTATTTAATGGCACCAGATTGTAACCCACACCCTATAGCCACAAAAGCTGACTCTTTGTGCACTATTCTGATCACTGCCTCTGCAAGATTCCCCACTTCTGTGCACGCGATGACAAACAGTTCCATCTTGGTGCGTGAGACTTTGTGGGCTCATTGTTCGTATTTATTCCGGTTGTCTGCTTTCCCGTTAACTTATTGATTTCATTGGATATTGCTGTCCTGGCATCAAGTCTGCAGTGAAAAGGCAGGTGTGCCATTTACGATCACTGGGAGTCTGGGAAAGTAGCGGTTCACAAGACGCAAGAGACCCTCTGTCATACCCGACAGTGCAGGACCGATTGCAGGCGGCGCCATTACAGCTCTTGAAATACAGCCTATAGAAATTTAGGAGAAATAAAGTGGAAGTTAAAAAGCATAAAATTGCCACTATTTTCGCTGGCGCTTTACTGGCGTTGGGCACTGCCAATCTAACAAATGCTGAAGAAAATACCTCTTCCAGCAGCTCTCAGGAAGAGGGCATCAGTTTCAGCGCCAACCTGGGTATGGTTTCAGATTATCGCTTCCGAGGCATTTCCCAAAAGGATAGAAATCCCGCAATTCAGGGTGGTCTGGATCTGGATTTTGGCAATGGCTTTTACGTGGGTACCTGGGCTTCGCAGGTGGATTTTGCTTATGGGTTTGATGAAACCGATTACGAGCAGGATTTTTACGGTGGTTTCTCCTCGGATTTCAATGACTCCATTAGTTACGACGTCGGCTATATCTATTACGCCTATCACGGCAGTGACCAGGATGAAGATTACTGGGAAATTTACGGCAACCTCAGTATTTCAGATCTGACCCTCGGAGTTGCTTACTCTCCCGACTATTGGGCGCAGAGCGACGAATTTTATTACACCTTTGCGGAGTACAGTTTCTCACTGCCAGCAGATCTGAGCCTGGATTTTCATGTTGGTTACAACATTTTTATGGAGCGTAGTGAGTTCCTTTATGAGGACGATGATTATATCGATTACTCCGTAACGCTCAGCAGAGGCTTCGGTGGTTTGAACCTGAGTGCGGCTTACGTTGGTACCGATGTCAGTAAAGAGGAATGTTGGGATACCGATTGGTGTGAGCCAACCCTGGTAGTTGGTGCTACTTATACTTGGTAATCAATTCGCCCGCGATATTTCGCGGGCATTTTTTTTGGGGGGGAATCCATGAAATTAATCACCGCAATTATCAAGCCTTTTAAGTTGGATGCCGTGCGCGATGCCCTCAGAGAAGTGGGTGTTAATGGTGTGACTGTAACTGAGGTGAAAGGTTTTGGTCGGCAAAAGGGCCATACCGAATTGTATCGGGGCGCTGAGTATGTCGTGGACTTTTTGCCGAAAACCATGCTGCAGATTGCCGTAGAGGATTCTGAGTTAGACAAAGTTTTGGAGGCACTGGGCTCCAGTGCACACAGCGGAAAAATCGGTGATGGAAAAATATTTGTTGCCAACCTGGAGCAGGTAGTGCGCATACGCACCGGCGAAACCGGCAGAGACGCAATCTAACTCAATAGCAACAAACATAATTTTAAAAATATACAGACTTGAACGGAGAGAAACATGGAAAACCAGATATTTCAGTTGCAGTATGCAATTGATACTTTTTATTTCCTGGTAATGGGCGCCCTGGTGATGTGGATGGCTGCGGGTTTTGCCATGCTGGAAGCCGGCCTGGTACGCTCAAAGAACACTACAGAAATCCTCACCAAAAATGTTGCGCTGTTTGCAATAGCCTGCATTATGTACCTGCTCACTGGATACGCGATTATGTATGATGGCAACTGGATGCTATCTGGCATTGAGGCATTTAGCCTTGACACTGTACTGGCCGATTCCTCCAGTAATGGATTTGAAGGCGATTCCGTTTATTCGAGTGCTTCTGACTTTTTCTTCCAAGTCGTATTTGTCGCCACCGCTATGTCCATCGTGTCCGGTGCCGTGGCCGAGCGTATGAAGCTGTGGAGCTTCCTTGCTTTCGCGGTGGTATTGACTGGCTTTATTTACCCTATGGAAGGTTCCTGGACCTGGGGTAGCCAGGATGTCTTTGGTCTATTTAGCCTGGGTGACCTCGGTTTCTCCGATTTTGCCGGTTCCGGTATCGTACATATGGCCGGCGCCGCCGCCGCTTTGGCTGGCGTGCTGTTGCTTGGCGCACGTAAAGGTAAATACGGACCCAATGGCCAGGTTTATGCGATTCCCGGTGCCAATTTGCCACTGGCCACACTCGGTACCTTTATCCTGTGGATGGGCTGGTTCGGCTTCAATGGTGGTTCCGTATTAAAACTGGGCGATGCCGCCAGTGCGCATTCTGTAGCTATGGTGTTTGTTAATACCAATGCCGCTGCAGCCGGTGGTGCTATCGCCGCACTGATTACCGCCCGTTTGCTGTTCGGCAAGGCCGATCTCACGATGCTGCTCAATGGCGCTCTGGCGGGCTTGGTGGCAATCACTGCCGAGCCCTCTACTCCTACCGCGCTGCAGGCGACTGTGTTCGGTATGTTTGCCGGTGTTCTGGTGGTCTTCTCCATCATTACTCTGGATAAACTCAGAATTGATGATCCGGTCGGCGCTATTTCCGTGCACGGTGTAGTTGGTCTGCTCGGCCTTCTGTTGGTGCCCCTCACCAATGAGGAATCCACCTTTGCGGGTCAGTTGGTTGGCGCCTTGACTATCTTCCTGTGGGTCTTCGTAAGCTCCCTGGCGGTTTGGTACCTGCTCAAGTTGGCAACCGGTATCCGTGTCAGTGAGGATGAAGAGATGGAGGGTGTTGACTTGGCCGAGTGTGGAATGGAAGCTTACCCGGAATTTATGAGCAAATAGTCGCTCGGTAGTGGCGTCGCCTCAGTTTTGGGGAGATAGCCGCATTGAGGTTCCCGCAAAGAAGATAAACCAGGGGAAAACACAAGATGAAATTAATAACGGCCGTAGTGAAGCCCTTCAAGCTGGACGATGTGCGCACTGCCCTTTCCGAGGTCGGTGTCCAGGGAATGACGGTAACAGAGGTGAAAGGCTTTGGCCGCCAGAAGGGCCACACCGAACTCTACCGTGGTGCGGAGTATGTGGTGGACTTTCTGCCCAAGGTTAAACTGGAGCTGGCCGTCGATGACAGCATGGTGGATGCGGCTGTAGAAGCTATCACCAAAGCGGCGCAAACCGGAAAAATCGGTGATGGAAAAATCTTTATCACCGCGCTGGAGGAAGTGATCCGAATCCGTACTGGGGAAACTGGTAGCGAAGCGGTGTAATGTTTGCCGATTAATCAGGGTACTTCTATTAATAATGCCCAGTATGTTTAAGGCCCCGTAAGGGGCTTTTGCTTTACTTTATCCCCTAAAAATGATCCCTGATCGTCTCCTACTAGAAGGTTTCTCCCTACCTGTCACTTAAATCGCCATAACAAACTGCAATATCTCCTCGTTTTTTTCCCAACAAAAAACTCTACGGGCTCCGGTGCCTGCAGCTGGCAGCGTAGATTGTAAGTGCCTATATATTAATCGCCGCTTTTGATGCGGTGGGCGATTGCTACTCCGGTGGCTTTCAATTTCATTGGCGCCGCGGGAAGGGGCGGCACAGAGGTACTCCCTCTGTAACAGGAGTAAGGGTTACAGGGTTTTGCTATGAAAGATAGTTATGAAGATCAGGGTAAGAACGCTCGCAGCAAGGATACAGAGGAATTTGCCGAAGAGCGCTCCATTACCTCCCGTGAACGCGCCAGAAGCCAGCTGAGTTCTGATGTTGAGGAATTTCTAGCCGGTGGCGGGGCGATTAATGAAGTCGATCCAGACGTCACCGCCGACCCGCCACGGAAACCGCAGCCAAAATACGGTAGTCGACCTATTTAGTGCTTTTCAACGTTGCCGCCCCTGAGATCAGGTTGGCGGCAAAATCTTTTCTGCAGGAAACCCCGAAGCCTGTTGGCCTCAGGGATTCAGTAGCCTGGGCAGCAGGCGCTCCAAAACTTCGCCAATATAAGAGAGAAACAGAGTGCCGAGGCTGGAACGGTAGTATTGGGGATCGGATGATCCAACTGCCAGCATGCCGAGCTGATTGCCGAGCGGGACCACTGCGGCGGAGGCAATTTCCTGCCATTGGTCTCCGAATAAATACTCTCTTTCCCCGGGGCGCAAAATTCCACATATTGGGCGGCCATTACGCAATATGGCGCCAATGGCCGTCTCTGCGCTGGAGAGTGTGCTGGTGCGCACTTCACCGAGCTTGTCGGCTGACACGCCCAGCGGCCCAAATAGAGTTAGGCTGGTAAATTCCACATTGAAGTCATGGGAAAAGCTGTTGTACAGAGCCGTGGTGGCCTCACCAATGGTCTGTGCTTCCAGTAGGGCGAGGATCAGACGGCGGCTATTAAAAAACAACTGATCGTTATCGCGTGCATTGTGCAGTAATTGGTCGAGGCGTTGCCGCATCTCAATATTGCGCTCGCGTAGCAGATTGGTCTGATGTGTCATCAGCGACACGGTCTTGCCATTTTCCCGCGGCAGTTTGATGGTTTCGAGCAGGTCCATGCGCTCGACAAAAAACTCAGGGTTTTGCATTAGGTAGCGAGCTACCTGGCGCGCGAGCAACTTGTCATCGCGCTGGGTTTCCCTGTGGTTGCCGGCGACAATCTCATCAGAAGTTTGATTGGCGTCTGTGTGTTCCATCGTGTTCTGTTCACATTGGCGCGGGCGCGTGGTGAATCCTGTGCTCTATCGGAATTAGAGCTGAGGCTCGCCCGCTAAATTATTTAAACAATGATTTGCCCGTGGAAAACTGTAGTCGCGGGCCCGGTCATAGTAACCGGCTGATTCGGCCCACTCCAGTGGATTGTCAGGGACCCGCCGGGAAGGCGGATTTCCACCTGCTCATCCACCAGGTCGCGCAGGTGGGCATACACCATGGCTGCGCAGGCACCGGTGCCACAGGCGTGAGTTTCACCTACGCCGCGCTCAAATACACGCAACTGTGCCTGGCTGCGGGATTCGACTTGCAGGAAACCCACATTCACCTTCTGGGGGAAGCGGGGATGTGCCTCGATTAAAGGGCCGAGGGTCTCTACCGGGGCGCTGTGAATATCGTCGACCAACAGTATGGCGTGGGGGTTACCCATGGAGACTGCGCCGATGGTAAAGGTCTCGTCACTGGCTTCCAGCAGGTAGCTATCCGCACGGCGATCGGCATTGAACGGAATCTTCTCCGGCTCTAAAACGGGGGCGCCCATATCGACACTGACCTGGTCGTTATCCAGTACACGAAGGTGCAGCATTCCCGCAGCAGTCTCGACCTTGAGCCGTTTTTTTCCCGTCAGGCGGCGTTCGCGTACAAAGCGGGCGAAACAGCGTGCACCATTGCCGCAGTTCTCCACCTCGCCGCCATCGGCATTAAAGATTCGATAGCGAAAATCTGCCTCTGGCCCCCGTGGCGGCTCTGCCAGTAGTACTTGATCACAGCCGATGCCTAGGCGCCGATCGGCGATTCGGCGAATTTTATCTGGTGACAGCTTGAGTCTCTGGCTGATGCCATCGAGCATTACAAAATCATTGCCGAGCCCATGCATCTTGCTGAATTTAACGCGCATTCCATTTCTCTGTAAAACTGATTGAGCGGGCCATCCTAGGGGTGCTCGCCACCGGTGACGCTGGCATTGCTGGCGCCCCGGAATTCTGTTGGTTGGTAATTAAGAGGCAAGGGTGACACAAACCGTTAGACCTTTTCAGGCACCGGGGTCTCACCCCGAACCAGGTCGTCGAAAGTTTCCCGTGTGCGCACTAAATAGCTATTCTCGCCATCCACCAGCACTTCCGCTGCACGCGGGCGGCTATTGTAGTTGGAACTCATGGTAAAGCCGTAGGCGCCGGCGGACAGCATGGCCAGTAATTGCCCCTCGCGCAGAGCCAGGGCGCGGTTCTTGCCGAGGAAGTCACCAGTTTCGCAAACGGGGCCAACGATATCCCAGAGTGTGTCCTCACCGTCGCTCGGAGTAACCGGCACTATATCCTGCCAGGCCTGATAAAGGGCAGGGCGTAGGTTGTCGTTCATGGCGGCATCGACAATGGCGAAGTTGTGTCCTTCGGTGTGCTTCAGGTATTCAACCCGAGTCAATAGAACGCCGCCGTTAGCGGCAATCGAACGACCGGGTTCCAGTATCAGGCCCAGCTGGCGTTCGCCGATACGCTCCAGAACCGCTTGCAGATAGTCTGCAACTACTGGGGGCTCTTCACCCCGGTAGCGGACCCCGAGACCGCCGCCCAGATCCAGGTGTTCCAGCTGGATACCTTCGGCGGAGAGGGTGTCCACCAGCATCAACAGCCGGTCGAGAGCATCCAGGAAAGGGGCCACCTCGGTGAGCTGGGAGCCGATATGGCAATCCACCCCGGTAACTCTCAGGTGAGGTGAGCGCGCTGCGTATAAATACACATCCAGAGCGCTGTTGATGGCGACGCCGAATTTATTTTCTTTGAGGCCGGTGGAAATATAGGGGTGGGTTTGTGCGTCTACATCTGGGTTGACCCGCAGTGAGATTGGGGCAACAGCTTCGCACTCCGCCGCTACTTGCTCGAGGCGGCGCATTTCGGCCTCCGATTCGATATTGAAGCAGTGCACACCCACTTCCAGGCCACGGCGTATCTCGTCTGCGGTTTTACCCACACCGGAAAATACTATTCGCGAGGGATCTCCTCCCGCCAGCAATACCCTCTCGAGTTCGCCCCCGGAGACGATATCAAACCCAGCGCCAAGCTGGGCCAAAAGCGACAGGATACCCAGATTGCTGTTGGCCTTCACCGCATAGCAGATCAGGCCGGGGTGGCTGCCCAGTGCTTCGGCATAGGCTTGATATTGGCGCTCGAAGTGGGCGCGGCTATAGACGTAGGTGGGGGTTCCGAAACGCTCGGCGACCTCTTCCAGTGATACCTGTTCTGCCCACAGGCTGCCTTGGCGATAACTGAACTCACTCATTTCTGCGGTGCTTGCTCCTCTGGGTAGCCCTCTTCCGGGTAGTCTTCTGGCGTAGAGTAATCCCCGGGTTCTGAATAGTCGTTTGGTTCGGAGTACCCTTCCGGTACAACAGTTTCTCCGGCTGGAACAAGTACCGGCTCATCCGGCTCCACCGCCGTGCTACTAGTGGGCACCGTAGTGGGCGGGCCTGTGGTGATAGCAGGCGCGGGTTCGGCCGGCGCCTGGGGCAGGTACAGCGGTCCTTTCTGACCGCAGCCGCTGAGGAGTGCAGATGCACTCAGCAGGGCGCAAAGGGGGTAGAGCATTTTCTTTGGCATGGGTGACATCCTGCACTCGGGCTTTAGAGCGGTCTTCGGCAAAAGCCTGATAGTATAGCGAGCCAATAGATTGAACACAGTAGACGGTAACAGAAGTAATAAAAGATGAGCCAAACGGAATATGAAGCGGCCATTGAGCATACCCTGATGGCGATTGAGGATGCCCTGGACGATTGTGACTGGGATATCGATTACGAGCGCAGTGGTGCCGTGCTCACCCTGACCCTGGAGGATAATGGAAGTCAGGTTATTCTCTCCCGGCAATCCGCCAATCAGGAACTTTGGATAGCTGCCAAGTCGGGCGGTTACCACCTCTCGTTTACCGCGCCCGGCTGGAAATGCAGTACCACCGAGGAAAATCTACCGACCCTGCTCAATCGCGTGCTGAGCGAGCAGCAGGGTGAATCGGTCGAACTGGGATTACCGCAGTAATCCCGGTTTACTGATCGGCCGTACCCTAGGCGCCCGGATGCAAAAAACGGGCTCCTAGTCCTGCTGGGGCCTGCCTTAATGACGCCCTTCAATTTGCACTCGTGCTTGTGCACAGGCAGCGCGAACCTGATCGGGAGCGGTGCCGCCGATATGGTTACGAGCGGCTACTGAGCCTTCCAGGGTGAGCACTTCAAAGACATCCGCACCGATATCAGCAGAGAATTGCTGCAGCTGCTCTAAGCTCAGCTCCGCTAGGTCTTTCTGCTGTTCAATGGCAAAGGAAACCGACTGGCCGACGATCTCGTGAGCATCGCGGAAGGCAATGCCTTTGCGCACCAGGTAATCCGCCAGGTCGGTGGCAGTGGAGAAACCCTTGGCGGCTGCCGCCAGCATATTTTCTTTTTTTGCCTTGAGTGCGGGCACCATATCCGCAAAGGCGCGCAGGCAGTCCAGTGCGGTATCGGCAGCGTCGAATAAAGGCTCTTTGTCTTCTTGGTTGTCTTTGTTGTAAGCCAGGGGCTGGCTTTTCATCAGGGTCAGCAGTGCAATCAGGTGGCCGTTCACACGGCCGGTTTTGCCACGCACCAGTTCGGGCATATCCGGGTTTTTCTTTTGCGGCATAATTGATGAGCCGGTACAGAAGCGATCCGGTAGGTCTATAAAGTCGAACTGGCTAGAAGCCCAGAGCACCAGTTCCTCGCTGGCGCGGGAAAGATGGGTGAGCAGTAGGGCGGTGAAGGCGCAGAATTCAATGGCGAAATCTCGGTCGCTCACCGAGTCCAGGGAGTTCTCGGTCGGAGCATCGAAGCCCAGCAGTTCGGCAGTGCGCGCGCGGTCGATTGGGTAGCTGGTGCCGGCCAGTGCTGCGGCACCCAGGGGCGAGCGATTGACTCGTTTGCGGCAATCCATCAGGCGCTCGAAATCCCTGCTGAGCATGGCATTCCAGGCCAGCAGGTGGTGGCCGAAGGTCACTGGCTGCGCACTCTGCAGGTGGGTAAAGCCGGGCATAATGGTATCGGCTTCGCGTTCGGCCAGGTCTACCAACCCGGTTTGCAGTCGGGTTAATTCGGCGCCGATCCGGTCGATGCGGCCGCGCAGCCACAGGCGGATATCGGTGGCGACCTGGTCGTTGCGGGAGCGGCCAGTGTGCAGTTTTTTACCGGTGGCACCGATGCGTTCGGTCAGGCGCGCCTCGATATTCATATGCACATCTTCCAACTGCACCGACCAGGGAAAGTCACCCGCCTCAATTTCTACTGCAATCTCTTTCAGGCCATTGGCAATCTGGTGATATTCATCACCGCTCAATACCCCAACCTCGGATAGCATCTGTGCATGAGCGAGGGAACCCTGAATATCTTCCAGCGCCATGCGCTGATCGAAGGTGACAGAGGCAGTGAATCGCTCTACGAAAGCGTCGGTGGCTTCGCTGAAACGGCCGCCCCAGAGTTTGGCGGCGGGATTAGTGGAGGAGTCGGGTTTGTCGTTGCTCATGGTTTTCCTGGCTGCAGTGAGGTGAAAGGCCGGGGAGCTTGGTGGTATCGTGCGCTTTGAATATAGGGACAATCAAGAATAACAACTGCATGTCATTTCCCAGGCCGTCGGGCATTATATCGCAGAAAATTCGAAAAACTGACACTGATAGCAAGGATTCTGCGCTTTGCGGGCAGGTGCCTTTTCTTCCGGATTTATGCAGTGTCACCGCCCTGGCCGCATTGGTGTTGATGGGGGAATTGCTGGCCCTGGTTCTGGTGCTCGCCTTGGACGGGCTGCGCGACTTCAGTTGGCAGCGCCTTGGCCTAGTGTCCCTGGTGATTCAGTGGGTGATATTGCCCTGTGCCGCCGTGCTTTGCCGGCTGCGCCCCTATCTAGCCAAGTTACCCCACAAACATGCCGGCGCTATCAGCTTTATCGCGGTGTTGGGCGTGCTTGGATTAGTAATGGGGGTTCAGCGCTATGTGCGTGCTCTATTGCTGCAGGCGGATTTCGATTGGTGGGGACTGGCTAGTGATTGTCTCCTTGGGGCTATCTGCGCCGGGGTGGTATTGCGCTACGCCTATTTACAACAGCAGTTATACAACCAGCAACAGGCGGAACTGGGCGCGCGTATCGAGGCGTTGCAGTCGCGTATACGACCGCACTTTTTGTTTAACAGCATGAATAGCCTGGCCAGCCTGATCGCGGTAGACCCAGATCGCGCTGAGCGTTTGGTGGAAGATTTGTGCGTGTTGTTTCGGGCCAGCCTCGCCGACCCAAAGCTAGTGCCGCTGTCGCAGGAAATACAATTGTCCCAACGTTATCTGGAGATTGAGGCTCTGCGCCTGGGCGAGCGTTTGCAGCAGCAATGGCAGCAGCAGGGTACTTTGGAGGATATACAAGTACCCAGCATGTTGTTGCAACCATTGCTTGAGAATGCCGTTTTACACGGTGTGGCACAGCTGCGTGAGGGCGGCACAATTACTGTGGCCGTGAAAACTGGAGGCGGTGTTCTGTACATTGATATTGAAAACCCACTTCCGGCAGAAACTGTGCATTTCACCAGGGAAAGCAACGGGATGGCAGTGGAGAATATTCGCCAGCGCCTTGCCGCCTATTACGGTGATCGCTTCAAGTTTACCGCCGGTCGGGTGGGGGACCACTACCGAGTGCAGCTACAACTACCCTTGTTCCCCCGGGAGGTGGTTCAGCGTGAAACAAAACCGATCATAAATTCCAGTAGAGATACTGAGGTGATGGAGTGACCCAGTTGCGAGTCCTGATTGTCGATGATGAACCCCTGGCCCGCGCGCGGCTGCAGCGGCAGTTGTCTACAATCGAAAATTGTATTCCTGTTGGTGAAGCGGCGGATATTGAATCTGCGTTGATACAGGTGCAGATACTGGACCCAGATCTGGTATTGCTCGACATAGAAATGCCCGGCGGCAGCGGCTTGGAATTGGCCCAGCAGCTTTCCACACGCGAGTGCCCACCCGCGATAATTTTTTGCACTGCCCACGATGAGTTCGCCCTGCCGGCCTTCGCCACCGCCGCGGTGGGTTATCTACTCAAGCCTGTCAGCGTGGAGCAGTTGCGCCAAGCGCTGGCAAAGGTGCAGTGCCTCAATAAACCCCAACAAAAACTTGTTAGTGGTGACGAGAAGGATCGCGGTCGCAGCCGTATCAAAGCGGTGAGCCGTATGGGGGTCGAGCTATTGGAAGTGGACAGCATTCGTTGTTTGGTTGCTGACAGCAAATATGTGGTGGCCCATCACCCTGCCGGTGAGACGATCCTTGATGAGTCATTAAAAGAGTTGGAAAGCGAATTTGCCGAGCGCTTTGTTCGAGTGCACCGCAGTGCACTGGTGGCAGTAGCATTTATTACAGGCTTACGCAGAGACGGAGCGAATTATCGGGTGGAGCTGGAAGGGGTAACACAAGCCCCATTGGTAAGCCGGCGTATGCTGTCTTCGGTAAAAAACCTGATCACGGAGATTTGCTAGTAGTTAAACCATTCCGCGCAGGAACACGATTAGCACAGCTGCTACCATCAGAAGGGCAAAGCAAACTCTGATTATTCGTGCCTGTTTAGGTTTATGAAAAACCGGTCGCAAACTTCCTCCCAAACATAGCCAGATAAAATCGACCACAGCCGCGACTATCAAACAGACCATTCCAGTAGCAATGTAACTTAAGTTGCTTTCTTCAATTGGCAGTAAAAATTGGGAAAAGATGGCAAAGAAGGCGGCATAAGCTTTTGGGTTGAGTAGATTAAAAATAAACCCATCCAACAGTGATGGCGCTTGAGTTTCCGCTGATGGGTTTTTCTCCATTACCGGGGCTGTGGCAATTTTTATGGCGATATAGCCAATATACAAAGCCCCGCAAAGTTGTACGGCAAAGCGCGCCTCGGGCCAGGTTGCCAGCAGGGCCGCTATCCCGGCGGTTGCGCCCATAATTGCAACGCTTAGCCCCAGTAGGATACCGATAAGAAAATGGCTACTTTTCCTGATCCCAAAAGTTGCCCCAGAAGCGGCCAGCGCAAGTGGTGCGGGACCGGGGGAGCCAAGTAGCAGAGCTGTTGCCGCAACAAGGGAAAAAAGTGCTTCCAACATATATTCTTATCTTATTTTCCACCTGCGACATCAATAAATGAGCCGGTTGTAAAGGTTGATTCGTCACTGAGAAGCCAGGCCACTGCCTTAGCCACTTCTTCGGCTTGCCCGCCACGTTTGAGTGGAATTGCAGATTTTACTCGCTCAATTCTATCTGGTTCGCCGCCATCAGCATGCATTTCCGTGTAAATAAAACCCGGCCTTACACCGTTCACTCGAATCCCCTCACCGGCGACTTCTTGGCTGAGTCCGATGGTTAGAGTATCTACAGCACCTTTGCTAGCCGCGTAATCGATATATTCGTTAGGTGACCCTGAACGGCTGGCGGCGGATGAGATATTGACAATAGTTCCTCCGCTGCCCCCGCTTTTTGTTGACATCCTCTTAATCGCCTCGCGACAGCAGAGCAATGTACCGGTGATATTGGTCCGAAGAATCTCGTTGATACGCTGAGAATCCATTAATTCAACACGCATCTGCGGTTTAATGACTGCGGCATTGTTTACCAGGCTGTTAATCGGGCCGAGATTTTGGTCAACCTTTTCGAATAGACGGACAACCTCATCTTCTGAAGTGATATCGGCACGTGCCGCTATTGCAGTAACGCCCAAAGATTGAAGTTCATTTACTAGGTCTTCCGCTTGCTTCCTTCGTTCCCGATAGCTGATGGCAATCTGATATCCACGTTGAGCCAGTAGTTTTGCTGTGGCGGCACCGATTCCCCGGCTGCCTCCGGTTATCAAGGCAACTTTATTTTTCATTTCTATGGCCGCGATGAAGTGAGTAATTCGGTGAGGGGAGGAGAAGGGTAAGGAAATATTGTTCCCCAAGTCAAATAGTAGGTTGGGGCCCTGAGTATCTTGGAATAAAGCAGCTCGTAAATTATTGAGCGCAGCTTGCTGTGGACTTATCGGGAAATTAAAAGCGGTTTTTTCAGATGAGAACCGTTTACAGGTGTTAGGGCGTTGATTTTTCTGTAAACGGTTCTTGGATAGCTAAGCAGCAACCTTAGTAAAGTTGCGGCCCACCATCGCCGTACTCAGAGTCATTTTGTAGACTCAACTCGCCGGCTGCGCTGTTTAAATACTCCGCATCGGATTCAGACTTAAGCTTGATCATCAGGCGCAAGTCGTTGGCGGAGTCGGCATGGGCGAGGGCGTCCTCGTAAGTAATTTCGCCGCGATCGTAGAGTTCATACAGCGCCTGGTCGAAGGTCTGCATGCCCTGTTCGCCGGAGCGTTTCATCAACTCCTTCATCTTGTGCACCTGGCCTTTGCGCACCAGGTCTGACATCAACGGCGTGTTGATCATAATTTCCAGACAGGCGCGGCGGCCATCGCCATCCGGTGTTGGTACCAGCTGCTGGGCAACCATGGCCTTAAGGTTCAGGGACAGATCCATAAACAGCTGTTGGTGACGGTCTGCCGGGAAGAAGTGAATGATCCGGTCGAGGGCTTGGTTGGCATTGTTGGCGTGCAGTGTACACAGGCACAGGTGACCAGTTTCGGCGAAAGCAATGGCGTGCTCCATCGTTTCGCGGGAGCGCACCTCACCAATCAGGATGACATCTGGCGCTTGACGCAGAGTGTTCTTCAAGGCGATTTCGAAGGAGTCGGTATCCAGGCCCACTTCGCGCTGGGTCACAATACAGCCGCGGTGCTGGTGGATAAATTCGATCGGGTCCTCAATGGTGATGATATGACCCTTGGTGTTCTCATTGCGGTGGCCGATCATTGAGGCCAGGGAGGTGGACTTACCGGTACCGGTGGCACCTACAAAAATAATCAGCCCGCGCTTGGTCATGGCCAGATCTTTGAGTACATCCGGCAGGCCGAGGCCGTCAATGGTGGGGATTTTTGTTTCGATGCGTCGCAGCACCATACCCACCAAGTTGCGCTGGAAGAAAGCCGACACCCGGAAACGGCCCACGTTGCGTACCGCAATGGCGAAGTTTAATTCCTTCTTCTCGGCGAACTCACGGCGCTGTTTCTCATTCATGGTGCCCACTACTAGCTCGCGGGCTTTTTCTGGGGTGAGGGCACTGCTACTGCAAGGCACCACGCGGCCGTGCAGTTTGATGGAAGGCGGTACGCCGGCGGTGATAAACAGATCCGATGCACCTTTCTCTACTACCAGCTGTAGGAGTCTTTCTATATCCATGATTGTTACCGCGTATTATTTTTTGACTGAAGAGGGGCCGCTAATGCTTAGAAGTTTTCTGGCATCTTGGCTTTTTCCCGCGCGACTTCGCGGCTGACGATACGCCGTGCCACCAGGTCTTCCAGGCACTGGTCCATGGTCTGCATACCAACGCTGGCACCAGTCTGGATGGCGGAGTACATCTGCGCGATTTTGTCTTCGCGGATCAAGTTGCGGATTGCGGGAGTGCCGCGCATGATCTCGTGGGCAGCGACACGGCCACCGCCGTTTTTCTTCAGTAGTGTCTGTGAGATTACTGCTTGCAGGGATTCCGATAGCATGGAACGCACCATGGCTTTTTCCTGTGCCGGGAACACATCCACTACCCGGTCGATAGTCTTGGCGGCGGAAGTGGTATGCAGGGTGCCGAATACCAAGTGGCCGGTTTCCGCTGCGGTTAATGCCAGGCGAATAGTTTCCAGGTCACGCATCTCCCCCACCAGAATGATATCCGGGTCTTCACGCAGGGCCGAGCGCAATGCTTCTGCGAAGCCGTGGGTATCTCTATGCACTTCGCGCTGGTTCACCAGGCATTTTTTGGATTCGTGAACGAATTCGATGGGGTCCTCAATGGTGAGGATATGCTCGTATTTGTTGTCGTTGATATAGTCCATCATCGCGGCGAGGGTGGTGGACTTACCGGAGCCGGTGGGCCCTGTGACCAAGACCAGGCCGCGCGGAGTATCGGAGATCTGTTTGAAAACTTGGCCCATGCCCAGATCCTCCATGGTTAAAACCTTGGAGGGAATGGTCCGGAATACGGCACCGGCACCGCGGTTGTGGTTAAAGGCGTTCACACGAAAGCGGGCTACACCAGGTACCTCGAAAGAGAAGTCGGTCTCGAGAAATTCTTCGTAGTCCTTACGTTGCTTGTCGTTCATGATCTCGTAGATCAGGCCGTGCACTTGCTTGTGTTCCATGGCCGGCAGGTTGATACGGCGCACGTCGCCATCCACACGGATCATCGGCGGAAGGCCTGCGGAGAGGTGCAGATCCGAAGCGTTTTGTTTGGCGCTAAAGGCGAGGAGTTCAGTGATATCCATACTGCTACCTTATGGTTCTTGTTTGGGCTCAGGTAAAATCGCCACTCATTTCGGTAAGGGCCTCAGTATATGCGCAAAGCGACAATCGTCGAAAACCTGAATGCAGTAGGTGAGCGGATTGTGACCTGCTGCAACAACTGCGATCGCGATCCTGCAGAAATCACTCTGCTGGCGGTTTCCAAGACCCGCCCAGCGGAGGATTTGCGTATCGCCTATGCGGCCGGTCAGCGACACTTTGGCGAAAACTATTTGCAGGAAGCCCTGGAAAAACAGGATGCCCTACAAGATCTGGATATCCATTGGCATTTCATCGGGCCATTGCAGTCGAATAAGTCTCGCGCGGTAGCCGAGCACTTTGATTGGATGCATACGGTGGATCGACTGAAGATCGCCCAGCGTCTATCATCCCAGCGGCCAACTAATTTGGCTCCCCTCAATATCTGTCTGCAGGTCAATATCGATAATGAGCAGAGCAAGTCTGGCATAGCTCTACAGGATTTGGAGGCACTGGCGCGGGAAATAGTGCAATTGCCGGGGCTGCGCCTGCGTGGTTTGATGGCGATTCCCGCGGCGCGACAGACAGTACAGGCGCAACGCCAACCTTTTTTAGAGATGGCGCGCCTGCTGCATTCTCTGCAAGAGTTATTTCCCAACGAGGAGCTGGATACACTTTCCATGGGTATGTCTGCCGATATGGAGGCGGCGATTGCCTGCGGTGCGACCATTGTGCGCATCGGCACAGATATTTTTGGCGCGCGCAATTACTCTGAATGAAAGATCCTATTTTGATCCGAACGCTTGCCCGAAGTTCTAGGGCTGAGTTTGTGGGGAAAGTGTAAGAGACAAATGAAACGCTCAGGGACTCTCGAAGTGATATTGCTGGGGTTGACGCTATGCGCAGTGATTTCCCTGTCTATGGCGCACACCCTGCTGGTGACCTGGATGGCCTTGGAATGGCTGGCTTTTCTTTGCCTGCTTTCCTTTGCGCTACCTAAGGTCACACTGATCACTAATTTCTTAGACCGCACCGTCTCCCAGGCCCTGTGGCCTGAGAGCCGGCACTGGTTGTGGATACTTGCCATAGCGCTCAACCTGATCGCTGTTGTGGAAACATTGAGTTTAAGGCCTTAAAAAATAAACGGCCCACAGGGCCGTTTATTAAGCATTACGATTTAGAAGAGCCTTTGTCACTATTCAACTAAAGTCAGTTTTTCCTTCTGTGTTTCGTCGAGCAAGTGTTCGGCAAAAAACAGCGCGGTAGCCTGGGTGAAGACATCATTGTTTTCCTTTTTACGGTAGCCGTGCCCCTCATTTAACGCATTCATGTACCAAACCTGATTACCGCTTGCTCGCAGTGCCGTCACGATCTGTTCCGCTTCTGTGACGGGGACGCGGGGGTCGTTTTGTCCCTGCACCACAAACATGGGTACCTGGATTTTTTCCACATGGTTGTTGGGGCTGATACCTTCCAGGAATTCGCGCATTTGCGGATCGCGTTCGTCACCGTATTCCACACGGCGCAGGTCCCGGCGATAACTCTTGGTATTGGTGAGGAAGGTGACGAAATTGGAGATGCCGACAATATCCACGGCTGCTTTTAGGCGATCCGAATAGTGGACGCTGCTGGCCAGTACCATATAGCCGCCGTAGCTACCACCGAAGACGGCAACCCGCTTGGCATCCAGGTCCGGCTGGGTGGCGATCCAGTCAAATAGCGCGCCAATGTCTTTCACCGAATCTTCACGTTTGTAGCCGTTGTCCATGGCCAGGTAACTTTTTCCGTAGCCGGCGGAGCCGCGCACATTAGGAGCGATCACTGCAGCCCCCAATTTCTCCAACCACAGTTGGTACTTGCTGGAAAACAGTGGGCGGTACTGAGCTTCGGGGCCACCGTGAATGGAAATAATGACCGGCACAGGCGCCTTTATATCGCGTGGTTTGTAGACGAAGGCGGGAATCTTGCGTGGCTCGCCATTTACCTTATCGAAAGTGGGGTAGTGCACCAGCTTGGGCTCGATAAATTGCTCGGTATCCAGGCCGCCCACCTCACTAAATGTCCAGCGGTTCAGATCGCCACTGGATAGGGGGCGCCGGCCCAGATCCAAAACAAAGGTATCAGTGGGGGTTTTGGGGGTGTTCAGTGATAACGCTAACTTGTCTCCGCTGGGGTTGAACTCGATACCGCCGATCACACCAATAGGTAGTGTGTCGACTTTGCGGTAGCGATCATTGCGCGGATCGTACAAGTACAGTGCCGACATGCCGTTCTCGTTGGACACGAAAGCACCGCGGCGGCCGTCCTCACTAAGGACAAAGCTGCTGATATCCCAGGGAATACCGGCGCTAATAATTTTCTCATCGCCGCTGGCTAGATCTTTGCGGATCAGTTGGGTGAACTCGCCATTTTTATCGCTAACCAGGTATATGGAGCGGTCGTCGTAGCTAAAGCCGGCGGGAAAGTTGCGAGAGTCTTTTTCATCATCACCGGAGAGCAATGTTATTTCGCCGCTGTCCAGGTCCAAAAGGTGAACTTTAGAGCGGGTGGAAGAAATATATTGCAGAACCAGTAGCTGGCTGCCGGATTGAGAGAAGTCACTGGGTCCCCACCAGCTACCATCCTCCGATTTTAGTATCAGGCGATCTTCATTTTTCTTGTCGCCAATCATAGTCAGCCAGATATCGTTGGCCCTACCATCGCGGCGGGTGCTTTGGTAAGCCAGGGCCGAGCCCTGCTTATTCCAAAGAATGGCACCATTGCGAGATTCGCCATCGCTGAGCATCTTGCTCTTACCGTTGGCACTGTCAAATAGGAAAATCTGCGCATATTCGTTGCCGCCGGCGTCCATGGTGTAGGCCAGCTGTCGGTGCTGGGGGCGGGTAAGTACTTCCCCAATGGGTTCGTCAAAAAAAGTCAGCTGGCGGCGGGCTCCTCCAGCGCGCTCTACCTTGTGCAGCTGGTTTACTTCGCCAAAGCGGGTACTGATATACATACCGCTGCCTTGCATATCCCAGCCGCGAAAACTGGCTGAGCGCACATTCTGGTAGCGGTCGAGCTCTTCAACCAGGCTCGCTGGAATTGGGGGAATGTCGTGTAACTGCAGCTGGCCATTGTTCTCGGTGCGGGTCTCCACTCCATGGGCAACAGCAGCCGCGCTGAGCATTGCGGCGGTCACCAAATAGCGCCATTTCAACATAGTGTTCTCCTTGGCTAGCGCGCTGGGGCGCGCTTCTCTTGTTATTGGAATTGAGCGACCACATATTATCGGAATCCCTGCGGGGTATAACAGCCAGTAAAACTCACAGAGAATGAGGCGAATGCTCGCCGAGGTAACCCAAGTGACTGCAACAAATCCCAAAATTGTTTTTATCGGCGGTGCCGGAAATATGGCCGGTGCGGTAATCGGTGGCCTGCTGGCGGCGGGATACCCGGCCGATAGAATTGTGGCTACCGGGCGTGATCCCCTCAAACTTGAGGCGTTTGCCAAGCGCCACAATACCGTGGTGCACAGTGATAATATCGATGCGATTGATGGCGCAGATGTCATCGTTTTGTCAGTAAAGCCCCAGGTAATGCGCGATCTGTGCATGGATTTGAGCCCCCACCTGAAAGGGCGCAAGCCGCTGATTATTACTTTGGCCGCAGGTATTCCCTTGGCTGCCTACCAGCGTTGGCTGGGCGAGCATCTGCCGATTGTACGCGCTATGCCCAATACGCCGGCTCTAGTGCAGAGTGGGGTGACCGGGTTGTTTGCAGATGAGGCGGTAACTGCGGAGCACCGCGCCATTACTGCGCGCATAGTCAACGCAGTAGGTATCTCCCTATGGGTGGATAAAGAAGAGGGTATCGACCAAGTGATCGCTGTGGCAGGGTCGGCGCCGGCGTACTTCTTTCAGTTTATGGAGGCGATGATCGACGCCTCCGCAGCCAGTGGCTTTGCCCGCGCCGATGCCGAGCGCCTCGTGTTGCAAACTGCCCTGGGCGCCGCCAAACTGGCCATGACCAGTGATGTAAATGTAGCCCAGTTGAAGCGCAATGTGATGTCGCCGGGTGGTACCACCGAGCGCGCTGTGCAGCGCTTTGAGCAGGGCGGCCTGCCGCAGTTGGTGGCCGATGCCATGCGCGATTGTGCCGAGCGCGCTGCAGAGATGGCTCGCGAACTGGACCAATAAACTTATCAACACAATAAATGGTGCAGGCTGCGCCGCGAGTTGATCACTCTTTAGGGATTTTCAATGACAAGTACCTTCAGCAACATCGGTGTTTTCCTGGTGGCTACCCTGGGTATCCTCTATCTATTTGCGGTATTGATGCGTTTTTTGCTGCAATTGGCCCGGGCAGACTTCTATAACCCGATTTCTCAGGGCATCGTTAAAGTTACCAATCCGCTACTACTGCCACTACGCAAGGTGGTGCCGGGTCTCTTCGGCGTGGATATGGCCTCGGTAGTGCTGGCCTTGCTGGTGGGTCTAGTGATGATACTGGTTTGCGGTGCGTTTGCCGGATTTGGTCTTTTCAATCCCCTGAGTGCACTGCTGTGGTCTCTGATCGGCTGTGTCGCTACCGTGATCGCGGTCGTGTTTGTGGGAATGCTGATTTCCATTGTGTTCAGCTGGATCGCTCCGCAGAGCAGCCACCCAGCACTGATGCTACTGCGCCAGTTGCTAGAGCCCTTCTGCGCACCGGTACGCCGCTTGATTCCGCCTTTGGGGGTGATCGATATCAGCCCTATCTTCGTGTTTATTTTACTTACTGTGGCGGATAAGTTGCTATTAGGCTTTGCCAGTATGGCCAATATGCCGCGCTTTGTTTATAGCCTTTTCTGGCATATCCCCGGTTTTTAAATTGACTACTGTGCGCTTTTCTTCCACCGCGCGCACTGGATCGCATTTGGCGCAGTGTTAGACTTTTATACTAACGGCTACTGGACCAACTCAGCTTTGAGTGTTTTGGGTCGGTAGCCCGCAGAGTATAAATTACAAGAATACTGTGAAATGGAAGACGCACTCCTACGCCAACATATCTCTGAATACGATCGCTGGAAAAAGAATCTGGATCGACAATTCGCCCAGTTCAGTCAGTGGTTACAGCAGCATTTCCCCAACTCTGCCGGCGCCTGCCAAGTTGTACAACAGGCCCGTGCGCTTCTCAGCGATGATCAGTTCACCTTGGTGTTTGTGGGAGAATTTTCCCGTGGCAAAACCGAGCTGATCAATGCCCTCTTGGCACAGACCTACGGTCAGCGGCTGCTACCCTCCAAACCCGGCCGCACCACCATGTGCCCAACGGAGATCTTTAGCGATGGCGGAGAGCGCGCCAGCCTGCGCCTGTTGCCCATTGAGACCCTGGCGACCAATACCAGCCTTGAGAGCTTCCGGCGAATTCCACAGAAGTGGGTCACGCACGAGTTCGACGCCAATAATCCCGATGCGACCCGCGAAGCTCTGCTAAAAGTGGCCGCCACCAAATCGGTGTTGCCGGAGGAGGCTGCGCGTTATGGCTTCGATCGCCGCCATCTGGATGACAAAGGCAATTTGGTGGAAATTCCCGCCTGGCGATATGCGCTGATCTGCCTGCCGCATCCACTGTTAGATCAAGGCCTGCGGATTATTGACACACCGGGACTCAATGCTCTGGGCAATGAGCCGGAGCTGACTCTGAGCACACTGCCTGGCGCCCAGGCCGTGGCATTCTTGCTGGCCGCCGATGCCGGTGTCAGTGGCACTGATATGAATATGTGGGAGACCCACCTGGCTCCTTTGCGTGAACATCGCGGCACTCCGGTTATGGCGCTGCTGAATAAAGTGGATGTGCTTTGGGATGATCCAGATGAAGATGCGCAGCAACTGCTACGGCGCATGCGTTCTCAGGTTGCAAAATTACTGTCCCTGCCACAGGAGAGTGTCACCGGGGTCTCGGCAAAAATGGCCCTGTTGGCGCGTCAACAGCAGGATGTCGAACTTTTGCGCAACAGCTGTTTTACTGATTTTGAAAAGCTGTTGGTTCAACGTTTGCTGGAGCACCGCCAAAAAGTAGCGGAACACCGCTCTCTGCACCAGGCCCTGACGTTGATGGCGGATACCCGCGATCTGCTCAAGCGCAGGCTCAACAGCGGCCGTGCGGCGCTGATGCATTTGCAGCGCAATAGTGCCAGCACTGAGGAGCAACTGACCGAGTTGGGCCAGTTGCAGCAGACTGTGCGTGAGCAACATAAGCTCTGCCATCAGGAGTTACTCACCCTGAAGTCTAGCCAGCGCATGCTAATGCGGCAGAGTACGGCCCTACTCGCGCCTATTACCATTCAGCAGCTGCAACGGTTGGTTGATGAAACCAGTAAGGCGCTGCATAAGCGTTGGACACCCATGGGACTTGCCAAGGCCATCGATACTTTTATGGAGGGAGTCGATTGCCAGCTAGCCACCTTAGAGCGGGAAGTGGATCAGGCGAATCGACTGTTGGATGCGATTTTTGAGCGTTCCAGCCTGAAGAAGGTGGACAGTGCCGAACAGTACTTCACCATTCGCCAATTCCGTATCACCCTGCGCGGCTTACACCGCCAGGCGGCCCAGCTGCGACGCTCCCCACAGCTTTTACTGGCGCGGCGCAACCGTTTGAGCGAGCGTTTTGTTACGACTCTGGCCAGTGAGGTAGGACGCCTGTACAGCGAAATGGGTGCCGCGGCAGAAAACTGGCTTGAGCAGGCGCTGGAACCACTCAAACAACATACACAATACCAAAAACATCTTTTGAATCGGCACTTGATCAAATTGACCGAGCTGAAGCAGAAAACCCGAAGTCGGCACACCGATTTGCGTACCCTAGAGGATGAGGTACTGCGCAATGATCGGGCCCTGTCGGCACTGGAGGACTTGCTGCGCTACAGTACTTCGGCACCACAGCCTTTGGCGCCAGCGCCGCGCGCGCACAATGTCACCCCACTGAAACCAGCTCTGACGACTTAACACTCTCGCCGGCGGTTGCTAATTGTCATAAGTTGCAGCACTCCCGTACACTTGCTGCAGTGACAATAACCAACCGCCAAATAACCCGACAGATACAATTACTTTGTCCACGGAAAACCCCAGCCCCTCCCGCGAGGCACCCAGCACAGCAGATCACGGCTCTGTAGGTCTTGTAACAGCAAAGAGCCACAAGTTTTGTGAACCTCTGCAGTTGGCTTGCGGGCGTGTTTTACAGGACTACACCCTAGTCTATGAAACCTATGGCGAAATGAATGCCGATAAAAGTAACGCGGTGTTGATTTGCCATGCGCTATCCGGTCACCACCATGCTGCGGGCAGGCACAGTCCCGAGGACAAGCGCCCAGGATGGTGGGACCACTATATCGGTCCCGGTAAGCCCATCGACACCAATAGGTTTTTTGTGGTGGCGGTCAATAACTTGGGCGGCTGCCATGGTTCTACCGGACCCGTCTCTATCAATCCCGCCACGGGTAAACCCTGGGGCCCGGATTTTCCCTCCTTGCGAGTGCGCGATTGGGTACACAGCCAGGCGCGCTTGGCAGATATTCTTGGCATAGAGCAGTGGGCCGCAGTGATTGGTGGCAGCCTGGGGGGAATGCAGGCCATGCGTTGGTCTCTGGAGTACCCGGAACGCTTGCGCCATTGCGTGGTGATTGCTTCGGCGTTGAAACTCTCGGCGCAGAATATTGCTTTCAATGAGACCGCACGTCAGGCGATAACCTCGGATCCGGATTTCTGTGCAGGGCGCTATCTGGAGGAGGGGAAACTGCCTCGAGGAGGTTTGGCTGTCGCGCGCATGATTGGCCACATTACCTATCTTTCCGATGATGGTTTGGCGCATAAATTTGGTCGTGAACTGCGTTCCGGCAGCTTCCAGCAGGGCGTTGACGAAGAGGTGGAGTTCCAGATTCAGAGTTATTTGCGCTACCAGGGTGATAGCTTTTCCAGCAGTTTCGATCCAAATACCTACATCCTTATGACACGAGCGCTGGATATTTTTGATCTCGCACGGGAGTACAACGACGACCCAGTAGCGGCTTTTGCCCATGCGCGTTGCCGCTTCCTGTTGATCTCCTTCACTTCGGACTGGCGCTTCGCCCCCAGCCGCTCGCGGGAAATCGCCGATGCGTTGATGCACGCCAATCGGGCGGTGAGTTATGCAGAAATAGAGTCCGCCATGGGACACGATGCTTTCCTGTTGCCAAATAAGCGCTACGAGGGCGTCTTTCGTGCCTACATGCAGCGTGTAGCGCTGGAGCACAAAGCAGGGCAGCCCGCATGCGTATAGATCTCAATGTAATCCAGGAATGGATAGCACCCGCAAGCCGAGTACTCGATCTGGGTTGTGGTGATGGTGAACTGCTGGAACAGTTGCAGAAGAACAAAGACGTTGTCGGTTACGGACTGGAAATAGATGCGCAGCAGATACACCGTTGTGTGCAGCGTGGGGTCAATGTCGTCGAGCAAAACCTCGATGCGGGGCTTACCAATTTCGCCGATGCCAGTTTCGATACCGTGGTAATGACCCAGGCCCTGCAAACGTTGAGGCACCCGCATCTAGTGGTGGGTGAAATGTTACGAGTTGGGCGCGACTGTATTATCACCTTCCCCAACTTCGGCCAGTGGAAGGCCCGCTGGCACCTGGCTTTTTCTGGGCGTATGCCGGTTTCCGATTTATTACCATTTGAATGGTATGACACACCCAATATTCATTTTTGTACTTTTCGAGACTTCGAGGTGCTGTGCGGGCAGAACGATTGGACTATTTTGCACCGCCAGGTAGTATCTGAGTCGAAATTAGGGGTGGTCTTTAAAGACTTTTTGCCAAATTTATTCGGTGAGACCGCGATATACCACCTGACTCGCTAAACTAATATCTGCGCCAAGTTTTTGTTCCGGGTCTCTGGGGCAAACTGCTGATATGGGTGATTATCGCTCTGGCCAAACCGCCGGGTCTGCCCGGTTATTCAGTTGAAAGGGCGCTCATAACAATTGGAGGTGACCCGTGAACCGCATCTTTAATGTCGCTGCCGCTCTTACGCTGCTCTTCCTGACTACTAGTGCCATGGCACAACAGGCCCGTGTTATTAAGAATTACGAGGACTTCGGAGATTACCGGGTGATTTTCTCGGTGTTCAACAGTGACTTTATCCAGCCGGACATCGCCCAACAGTACCAACTGGTGAGGGCTAAAGACCGCGCCTACGTGAATGTCTCTGTGGTGAAAAAAGATGGTGGTACCAAGGGCCTCAGTGCGGAGATGTCCGGCAATGCGACAAACCTGATTCAGCAGTCGCGACCGCTGAAGTTTAAAGAAATTCGGGAAGGCGACGCGGTTTACTATTTGGCACCCTTGCGCTTTGAAAAAGAGGAAACTCTCACCTTCAATGTGGATGTGACTCTGCCCAATGGCAAGAAACAGACAATTTCCTTCCGTCGCAAGCTCTAGCGGCAATGGTGAATGATCTGAGTGAGCGATTCTCTCTGTTTATACGGCTGCAAGCTGTGTGATCAAGAAAGACTTCTCAATTAAACTGAATCCTTTACGGGCCCAGAGCCCGTTTTTTATTTGATATGGCATGTTAAAAAGAATTGTTTTGGCCAGCGGTAACGCCGGCAAATTGCGAGAATTTTCCCAACTCTTCAACAGCTGGGACATCGAGGTTCTGCCACAGTCTGAATTCGGTGTGAGTGATGCAGAGGAAACCGGGCTCAGCTTTATTGAAAATGCCCTGATCAAAGCACGCCACGCCAGCCGCATTAGCGGCCTCCCGGCGCTGGCCGATGACTCTGGGTTGGCAGTGGATGTGCTCGGTGGTGCGCCGGGAATCTATTCGGCGCGATATTCCGGCGAGGGTGCTACGGATGCAGGCAATAACAGCAAGCTGCTTGAGGCCTTGCAAGGGATCGAAGAGGTGCGTCGTGGTGCCAGTTTCCACTGTGCACTAGCCTTTGTACGCAGTTTTGATGACCCGGTCCCCCTAGTATGTAGTGCCCAGTGGCGCGGCCGTATACTCAATGAGCCTGCCGGTGAGCAGGGCTTTGGCTACGACCCCCTGTTCTTTGTGGATGCGGAAGGAATGACCTCTGCGCAGATGCCGAGAGAGCTGAAAAACCGCATTAGCCACCGCGCCCAGGCAGTGGTGGCATTTGAAACGATGTGGCAGGAAACTATGCTGGGTACCGATCTTGCAGGATAGAAACCATAGTTTGCAGTTACCGCCGCTTAGCCTTTACGTACATATCCCCTGGTGTGTGCGTAAATGTCCCTACTGTGATTTCAACTCCCACCAGGCGAGCAGAGATCATACGGATACGGAGTATGCTCTCCCACAGGCGGACTATGTGGCGCAATTGCGCCGTGATTTGATCAGCCAGCTGCCTTGGGTGCAGGGACGCAAGCTGCGCTCGATTTTCTTTGGTGGTGGTACCCCGAGCCTGTTTTCTCCCGAAGCAATCGGCCAGATCCTGATAATGGCTGAGGAGCTGGTTGGCTTCAGTGAGAATATTGAAATAACTTTGGAAGCCAATCCGGGTACTTTCGAGCAGGCTAAATTCACCGGCTATCGGGCCGCAGGGGTTAATAGACTCTCGATTGGCGTGCAGAGTTTTAGCAGTAGCCAGTTGCACAATCTGGGCCGCATCCACAGCGGCGAAGAGGCCAGTGAGGCCCTAGGGATGGCGCGGAAGGCCGGCTTCGATAATATCAATCTCGATCTGATGCATGGTCTGCCTGGACAGACAGAGGCTGAGGCTCTGGAAGACCTGCAGCGCGCTGTCTCCCTGGCGCCTGAACATATCTCCTGGTACCAATTAACCATTGAACCCAATACAGCGTTCTACAGCGCTCCCCCCTCGACACCGGGGTCACAGCTGATCGCCAGTATGCAGAGCCACGGGCGCGAGTTCCTTGCCTCGGAGGGATACTTTCGCTACGAGGTGTCCGCCTACAGTGGCAGGGGACTGGAGTCGCGCCACAACCTCAACTATTGGGGCTTTGGCGATTACCTGGGCATTGGTGCCGGAGCCCACGGCAAAGTCAGCTTGCCTGCAGAGGGGAAGGTATTGCGCAGTCGCCGTACGCGAACTCCAAGAGACTACCTATCGATTGCACCCCAGGGGGGGGAGTTGTTGCAGCGCGCACTGGCTGAGCCCCATATTGATTCAATAGAGTTTAGCGATTTGCCCCTTGAGTTCTTGATGAACGCCCTGCGCCTGGTCGAGGGTGTACCGGTAGATACTTTTGAGCGCTATACCGGCCTATCATTGGAGGCCCTGCAGCGACATTGGCCTGGGCTGATGGCTATGGATCTGGTACAGCCGCTGGAGCGCCGTATTGCTGCCAGTGCCTTTGGCTTTGACTATCTTGATGAGATTCTTCAGCGGTTTTTGGAGCAGGCCTGATATATGAGCAGGGCTTGAAAACGGAATTAATGCCCCAAAATCTGGGCTGATCGGCGCAGTACAGCTGTATTACCACAGCCGGCATCGTGAGATGATGCGCCTGCGGTGTCCCCGCATCGAGTAACTAAAGAACAGGAAAGCATTATGAGCGAGCACGCAATCATCAACGTAACCGACGCTGAGTTTGAAGCCGAGGTTCTCAAGGCTGAAGGTCCGGTGCTGGTGGACTTCTGGGCGCAATGGTGCGGTCCGTGCAAAATGATCGCTCCGGTCCTGGAAGACCTCTCTGGTCACTATGGAGAAAAATTGAAAATCGTCAAAGTTGACGTGGATGCCAACAAAGAAACCCCGGCAAAGTACAATGTACGCGGTATTCCTACCCTGCTGCTGTTTAAAGGTGGCAATGTGGAAGGCACTAAGGTTGGCGCCCTGTCTCGCGCCCAGTTGACCGAGTTTATCGATAGCCAGCTTTAATCCCGGTTAATTCATCCTGCAAAGAAGGCAAATTTCTTTGCAGGATGGGAAACACCCGTTATACTGGCTGTAATTCTGTAATAGTTCAGTCAGCTGTGAATCCAGTGACGACCAGCTGAAGAAAACGCCCCCCCATAGGTCCCTGACTATTCCCGGCGTATTTATTCCTCGAATTGAGCTTAATTGAGACGGCTTTCCCTATAACGTTTAGTGTTGGAAAGCTAAAGCCAATGAGTATTACGCTTTTGAAAGGCATGGAGTCCTGGAGTACCGGGCAAATAAACGAGCAAATCTCTGATTTTCAAACCCCTCCTCAAATTATTTCCGGCGTGTCCGCGCCAATGACAACAGAAACCTTAATAAGCAATTGGTATGAATCTCTCCGAATTAAAAACCAAACCCATTGAAGAGTTGATTGAAATAGCCAAAGGCATGGGCCTGGAAAACCTGGCCCGGTCGCGTAAACAGGATATTATTTTTAATATTCTCAAACGCCACGCCAAAAGCGGTGAAGATATTTACGGTGATGGCGTATTGGAAATCCTTCAGGATGGTTTTGGATTTTTGCGTTCCGCTGATTCCTCCTATCTCGCGGGTCCGGATGATATCTATGTTTCCCCCAGCCAAATTCGTCGATTTAATTTGCGCACGGGTGACTCAATTTCCGGAAAAATTCGCCCACCAAAAGAGGGTGAGAGATATTTCGCTCTATTAAAGGTTAACGAAATTAATTTCGATAAACCGGAAAATGCCCGCAATAAGATTCTTTTTGAAAACCTCACCCCGCTTTTCCCCAACGATCGCTTAACCCTGGAATGTGGAAATGGCTCTTCCGAAGACCTGATTGGCCGCATTATTGATCTGGTTGCGCCGATAGGTAAGGGCCAGAGGGGTTTGATCGTGGCGCCGCCAAAAGCCGGTAAAACGATTATGTTGCAGAATATGGCTCAGGCTATCACGCGCAACAATCCGGAGTGCCACCTTATTGTCCTGCTGATCGATGAGCGCCCGGAAGAAGTTACCGAAATGCAGCGCTCGGTGCGCGGAGAAGTGGTTGCCTCTACATTTGATGAGCCTCCGGCACGTCACGTACAGGTTGCCGAGATGGTTATCGAAAAGGCCAAGCGCTTGGTAGAGCACAAGAAAGACGTGGTCATCCTGTTGGATTCTATTACCCGTCTGGCGCGTGCCTATAACACCACGGTACCCAGTTCCGGTAAGGTATTGACTGGTGGTGTGGATGCCCACGCCCTCGAGAGACCTAAGCGTTTCTTCGGCGCCGCACGGAATATTGAAGAAGGCGGAAGTCTGTCTATTATTGCTACTGCACTGATTGATACTGGCTCGAAGATGGACGAGGTGATTTTCGAGGAGTTTAAAGGCACGGGTAATATGGAGTTGCAGTTGGATCGTAAGATCGCGGAAAAACGTGTTTATCCGGCAATTAATGTTCGACGCTCGGGAACACGTCGAGAAGAGCTGCTGATGCCTGAGGGCGAGCTGCAGCGGGTATGGATCCTGCGCAAGTTACTACATGATATGGAAGATGTAGCCTCAACTGAATTCCTGGTGGACAAGCTGAAAGACTTCAAGACAAATGACGAATTCTTCCTGTCCATGAAACGGAAATAATTTTTTTATATAAAAGGCGCCCATATCGGCGCCTTTTATATTCTGGTTTGCACAAAGTGATTATTTGCGCGAATTAATGTTGAAAAGGCGAGCTATAAGGCATATAAAGTTCCACATCGTGGCGCTGGGTATGAAATTTATAGTTTGGCGCCCGACCGAATTGGCCCAGGGATAACCCCGCAAAGGGCCAATCTCAAATGGATAATCTGGTGGAGCTGGTTATTCATTTGTGACTGCACGACAGCCCACACATCTAGTGAGAACCTTTTGTGAATATCTATATTGGAAATCTGGCCTACGCGGTAACCTCTGACGACTTGCACGAAGCTTTCGGCGCATTCGGAGAAATCTCTCGGGCTACTGTTATTACTGACCGTGAGACTGGCCGCTCTAAGGGCTTCGGTTTCGTAGAAATGCCTAACGACGACGAAGCGCGCAAAGCGATCGAAGAGATGAACGACCAGCCTCTGTCTGGCCGTAACATCCGCGTGAACGAAGCTAAGCCTCGCGAAGATCGTCCGCGTCGCCCTCGCTTCTAAGCTACGGCTAGCTTAAGTTTTTTGCGACCCGCAGCATTTTGTTTGCGGGTCGTTTCTTCCTTTTCTCAATTGGCACCCTATCCTGGGGGCTGTTCCCCATTCTGTAATTTCTGTTTTACACTGCGCGCTGGATTTTTCTTCTTGACCGGCAGCCCATGAAATACAAAGACCTGCGTGATTTTATCCAATTGTTGGAAAAGCGTGGCCAGCTCAAACGGATTAAATTCCCTGTAGACCCCAATCTGGAAATGACAGAAATCTCTGATCGCGTTCTGCGCTCGGGAGGTCCTGCATTACTTTTTGAAAATCCTATCGGTTTTGATACGCCGGTGCTCGCCAATCTGTTTGGCACCACTGAGCGAGTAGCGCTTGGGATGGGGCGTGAGAGCATTGATGACCTACGTGAGGTGGGTGAATTACTCGCCTTCCTCAAGGAACCTCAACCGCCTGAGAATTTGCGCGATGCCTGGGAAAAACTGCCGGTTTTCAAGCAAGTGCTCAATATGGGGCCGAAGGTGGTCAAGGGTGCAGCCTGTCAGCAGGTGGTAGTAGATAAAGCTCAATTAGACCTCACCAAATTGCCAATTCAGACCTGCTGGCCGGGAGATGCGGCTCCATTGGTAACCTGGCCATTGGTGATCACTCGTGGGCCAGAGAAGAAGCGCCAAAACCTGGGTATTTATCGCATGCAGTTAATCGGTAAAAACCGACTGATAATGCGTTGGCTCAGCCACCGGGGAGGTGCGTTGGATTACCGTGATTGGTGCCGGAAGCACCCCGGGGAGCCCTATCCTGTAGCTGTAGCACTTGGCGCAGATCCGGCCACAATACTGGGAGCAGTGACCCCGGTACCTGATAGCCTGTCGGAATACGCCTTTGCCGGGCTATTGCGTGGAGATAAAACCGAAGTAACTGGTGCATTGCTCAGTGATCTGCAGGTTCCCGCCAGTGCTGAGTATGTGTTGGAAGGTTTTATCTACCCCGATGACATGGCCGATGAAGGCCCGTATGGGGATCATACGGGCTATTACAATGAGGTGGACCGTTTCCCGGTGTTTACCGTGGAGAAAATCACCCACCGGAAAAACCCCATCTATCACAGTACTTACACTGGCCGTCCGCCGGATGAACCCGCGATCCTTGGCGAGGCACTCAATGAAGTATTTGTGCCTATTTTACAGAAACAATTTCCTGAAATTGTCGATTTTTACTTGCCACCTGAAGGCTGCTCCTATCGGCTAGCTGTAGTAACTATGAAAAAGCAGTATCCCGGTCATGCCAAAAGGGTAATGATGGGAGTCTGGTCTTTCCTGCGCCAGTTTATGTATACCAAGTTTGTTATCGTTACCGATGATGATGTGAATGCAAGAGATTGGAAAGATGTAATTTGGGCTATGACAACCCGTATGGACCCCGCGCGTGATACGGTGATGGTGGAAAACACCCCGATTGATTATCTGGATTTTGCCTCGCCAGTTTCTGGCTTGGGTTCGAAGATTGGTTTTGATGCTACTAATAAATGGCAGGGAGAAACCAACAGAGAGTGGGGTAATCCTATCGAGAAAGATCCACAGGTGGTCCAGAGAGTCGATGAAATCTGGTCCAAACTAGGTTTTGAATAATTACTGGTCCTACTTTATTTTAGTTGTTCTTCCATAGGGCGTCCCAAGAGGCGCTCTAGTTGCTAATTTCTTAGCATTTAACCATTTTCCATATTCCCGCATCTATAGATAAAGCTGATAACGTCAAATCTCGGTATTAGCTTTATGGCCGTCTTTGATTAATTGTGGGGAATATTTAAATGAGAGTACTTTACGCTGTCAGCTTAATGATTGTTGGCGTTTTCGGATTTTGGGCTATATTGCCAAGCCAGCAGGAGAGAAGCGCCGAGATTACCAATATTGAAGAATTTCTGCCCACAATTATGAAAGAGGCGGCTATTCCTGGTATGGCCGTCTCAAGAGTAAAAGACGGTAAGCTTGTTTTTCAGCAAGTCTACGGAATGGCGGATGTGGAATCTGGTGAGGCAGTTACCCAGAATACCCCTTTTAATATCGCATCAATTAGCAAACCAATTATGGGCGTAACGTTATTGCAATTGGTCGATAATGGAAATTTGGAGCTCAATCGGGATATCAATACCTATTTACCATTTAAGGTGGATAATCCACATACAAGGGGTGAAAAAATTACTTTAAGAAATCTGGCAAGTCACACTGCAGGTATTGCGGATTACTATGACTATGCCACTTATTCTGAAAACCGAGACCCAGAAATTAGTCTTGAGCAACACCTCCGTGCTCTCCTTACTAAGGAAGGTAGTCTGTACAATAATGGAGACCATTATCTGAAATCTATGCCGGGGAAAAGACGGCAATACAGCAATTTATCTGCAGGTTTGGCGGGCCTTCTAGTGGAGTCTGCAATAGGCCAAACCCTCGCTGACTATAGCAAGGATACCCTTTTTCACCGTTTGGAAATGGAAAGTGCAAGCTGGAAACTTAATGGGATGGATCTGAATTCTATAGCTGTGCCTTATAAAGTAGAGCAATGTGTACCATTTGTCGGCCTGTGTACTGATGATGAATCAAGCAAAATAAATTATTTTGTGGGAAGGTTTATTAAGCCACCTTTCGAATATAAAAAATTTCATCCATATCCTCACAATGGTAATCCACAGTATCCGGATGGTGGTGTTCGCGTAAGTATTGCAGACCTTAGTGATTTCCTACTGGCAGTCCTTCATAACCGGGATAAATCAGGGGCGAAACTCTTGTCTGATACCATGTATGAAGAAATGTTTCGTTTGCAGTTGCCCAAATCGGTTTCTGATTCGCAACGCTTTTTTTGGAGAGATCGCGATGGGCTTGTGGGGCATATGGGGTCAGATCTGGGGGTTTTTACTGTTATGTATTTTGACCCAGACCGTAAGGATGGCTTTATTATACTAATGAACCGTGGTATGGATAGTAAGTCAGCCGAGGCGATGAGGCATATTGCCAAGCGCTTAGTGCAAATATAATAATCATAAATAAGATAAAATAATCAAGATTTTATCTGAAATTTCTCAAAATCCATTAATAGGTTTTTCGGTGATTGAGGAAGTTCCAATGGGTATCATTGGGTTGAGCTCTCTCACTATAGGAAAAGGAGTACCAATTATGATTAGAGCCAAAGAGGATATAATTAAATTTCTTTCAGTCGTCCTGTGTTGTTTTCCACTTATGGTGAATGCAGAAGAGACTAACCTGAAGAGTAAGGAAGCTTTCGAACGAATAAAATCACTTAGCGGAGACTGGAAAAGGAAGGCGATACTGGGGGGGATTTTTATATTAAATTTTCCCAGACTGCCGGAGCCTCTGTTTTGGTAGAGAATTGGCTGTATAAGGGTAAATCTCATTCGCTCACTATCTATCATATGGATAATGGCAATTTATTGGCAACCCACTATTGCCCTCAAGGAAATCAGCCCCGTTTGCAGCTTAGTTCAAGTGGTGGAAGAGGACAGCTGGTATTTTCTTTCAAAGATGCTACCAATCTTTTGGATTTAGAAGCCAATCACCAACATAGTTTGGGCTTTGAGTGGTTGGAGAGTGAAGGGATCATCCGTACAGAGAGCTATATGGAAAATGGAGCTCTAAAGCCTTCGAGTATGCGTCTAGTACGTAAGTAAACTGTCAAATCAATCAATTCTGTATATCACTCTTTCTTGCAATAAAGCTGGTAGTGATTCTTCTGCCAGCTTTTTTTGTGCGTCTAATTCAACCAAATGTGACTTAGGTAGTATGATGTAATCTCTTCTATACTTCGATGCTATATTGCATGTTAATTATGCAGTCGACCAATATATTTAACATTTGATGACATTCTTGTCTGGCATTTAGTGGTCGATAAACAAATTACTTCATGATGGTCCTGGGGATTAGGGCAAATAATTACAATATGAGGGAGGGGTGATAAATGGAATTGATTCTTTTTGTAATCATTATGGTGGCAGTCTTAGTCCTGCCATTAAAAATGGCTGCTGCCATGATGGGGGCGAGAAATACAGGAGTTTTCCACTGTCTTTTTGCTTTATTGTTGGCATTAATTGTACAGAGAATAGTGGGCGGCATGTTGCCCGGTGTGAGTGACAGCGCCGGGGTTCTCTTGACTATTCCACTGGCGGCTATTGCCTATATGTTGGTATTGGGTACTGGATTTTTGAAAGCAATAATTATTGCGATTCTGCAGGGAATAATTACTTTCCTAGCGATGCTTCTTTTTGCTGGTATGTTCGCAAATATCTAATAGCTTCGGGCAATTTTTTTCTTATTCAGCTTGGTCAGGTAGCTTTCAAATAGCTTTTTTACGGATGTCTTCTGTTCCTGATCCAAGTTATCTCTCCCTCTAAGTGGTGCTGTTTTATAAATTTTTCTTTTTTTCTGGTGTAAAGGTAAGCAGAAGCTTCGCTGCTTTACGGTATAGATTTAGTGAAAATCCCCAAGCTAGAGAATTTTATTGCTGTCTGGAAAGCTTTTATTTTTCCATTGAGGCTATTTCAGTCATGTGGGGATGATTTAGGTTGAAAGGAATTTTTCAATCGGAATCCTGCTGAGACTCCTCATTAAGGAACTGGCTCAGGGGTTCGAAATAATCATTGAAGGCCTCGAACTGCGGTATGTGCCCGACCCCATCAAGTTCGGTTAACTTCGCATCTGGAATAATGGCAGCCGCTTTTTTACCCAATAGGTCATAACGCCCCAGAGTCTTTTTAATGGGTTCGGCAGCGCGGGCGCGGCCAATCGCGGTGCGATCCCGGGTACCGATAATCAGTAAGGTAGGCACAGTGAGATCTGCGAATTCATAGATAACCGGCTGTGTGAAAACCATTTCTGAAGTGAGGGCATCAATCTTGGCTATATGCTTAGAATCAGGGCCCAGTGACCAGCCGGCCTGAATATCGAGCAGGGAATCGTAGGACTTTCTCCATTTCCCATCAAAATAGGCCCTGGACATATAGCTCTTAATCCCTTCGGGTGTTTGTGCCTGCTCCCTAAGGATGGCTTGTTCCAGGGGTTCGTATGGTACGACGCGCTTCCAGTCCTCCAAGCCGATTGGGTTTACCAAGGCGAGCTTTCTCACCATCTCCGGGTACATTAAAGAAAAGCGTGTAGCCAGCATGCCTCCCATGGAGTGACCAACTACAGAAACCTGATCCACTTTGAGTTTGTCGAGCAGAAATTTGGTATCTGTAGCCATACCGTGCAGGTTGTATTGCATCAATGGCTTACTGGACTTTCCGAAGCCAACTTGGTCTGGAGCAATAACACGGTAGCCCTGTTCTGTGAGCGCGGCGATACTATCTTTCCAGTAGGCGCCGGAAAAATTTTTACCGTGCAGAAGCAGTACTGTTCCCTTAGAGCGTACAAGCTTGTTCGCAATAATATCCATATAGGCCATGGCCACAGGCTGGCCTAATTTGGATAGCTCTAGAGTCTTAACCGGATAGGGGTACTCGTAGTCACTCAGCAGCTTATCTTGTGGCTGGATTGGGTTGTCAGCAGCCAGCGTCACCCGTGATAAGAGAATGGAAAATAAAATAGCGAAGGATGAGAGATATTGCTGTGACGGTGTCATGGAGCAAGCCTCAAAAAGGATGCGGAGGCTTACTATGGGGTAAATAGTATAATAGGAAAAGGGCCCAGATTATCTGGACCCTTGGAGAAACGGTTAGGCGTGTACCCCGAGCAGGGGTTTGTCCTGACTGGGCATGGATACAGGAGGTAAGTTTGGAACAGCTTGCATCAGCCCTTCCTCAAACAAGCGCGAGGCTTTGTCCTTCTCGCCGAGTGCTTTAAATAGCCGTGCCAGTTCTGCAGAGGTTGCGGGGTCCTGACGTAACAACAGGCTTTTCTCAAAATACTGTTGTGCCTTTCCCCACAGTTCGTTGCGTAAGCTCAGACGCCCGAGACAGGTGAGCAGGTCGGCACTCTCACCATATTCCTTGAGCCAGCCCTCTGCAGCAGAGAGCTGAGCCGCTGCGTCGGCACCGGTAAGGCGGCCGTATAGATCGGCCAGCTTGGGAGCCCACTCTCGGTTTAGTAGCCAACGCAGGTGTTTTTCCGCGGCACTGTCATCACCGCTTTGGTGCAGCAGACGGGCAAAGAGACTGCGAAGCTCTACGTTGCGTTGCCAGCGGCCATTCAGGCCGTGCCAGATGTCGTGTAGTTTCTTTCTGTCGTTTCGGTTTGCGGCTTCGATGAGTTGATGTTCGTAGACTTCCCGCTCTAGTTTTTGTCGGTCTTCTTCGGACATATTGGCGTGCTTTTCTAATTCAGGGAGAAGTTCTCTCAGGTTGCTCCAGTCCCCCAAAGCGTAATAGGCCTGCTTGAGCATCTGTAGCAGAGCCGGGTGCTTAGGTTCTAATTGCTTGGCTCGCTTGAGGCTGGCGATACACTGTTCGTAGTGTTTATCCTGTAGCTGCATACGGGCCTGACTCAAAGCCACTGCCAAGCCAGTGTCATCGCCACAGGCTTCGGCTTTTGCCAGCAACTCATTGGCTTCTTCGCGAAATCCAAGCTCATGAGCGCTGCGCGCGGCAGCCAGGTAATTAATCAGTGGCGCCTCGGAGCGCGGCGCACTTTTTAAAAGTTGTCGTCGGGCACGTGACCAGTTGCCCTCCATAAACTCCACCAGGCCACTAGTGAGACGTCTGCGGGCGACCCGCTGGCGGCCAAAGCGTAGGCGATCGACGCTGCCGCGCACAGCGCGAAAGAGACTGCGGCTTATCCAGGTGAGAAGAAACAGGGCGAGCAAAAGGGCAACTAGCGCGACTATGGCGAACCAGAGATTCATCTCATAGCCTTTGTTGAGTTCGCCACCGAAGCCGATTACCAAATACCCGGGGTAATTCTGATTTATCTGCGGCAGTAAGGCACCGAGAAGCAATAGGGCGACAGCAGCAAAAAGGACCTTTCTCACTGGCTGACCTCCTCGGCGGTGCCGGTGCCATACCCTGACGTTTTGTGCAGCCGCTCAATGTAATTGTAGAGAGCCACCTGTGAGGCATTCAGGTCTGGCATTTGCGCCTGAATGGGCTGTTTGCTGAGTTCTGCCAGTTGTTGCGCGAGTGTGTTGCGCTGGGAATTGGCTGTGCCATAAGTCAGAAGCAGCTCGCGGGCGCTATCAAGAGCGTCCTTGTAAACGGTGCTATCGCCGCGCAATAGAGCCAGTTGTGCCTGCTCCATATTTAGACGCAGGGTTTGGCGAAAGCGTGCCTCGCTTTGAGGGGAAAGCATTACCGGGTTGATATCGCCATCGATGGGGCGAACAGAGTCGCGTAGGAAGTTGGTAAAATTTTGCCAGCTGCGCTCCCATGCGGATTGGTTATCAGGCGTGGGCTCTACTTTTGCCACCTCCCTTGGAGTTTGGGTCATATCGAATTGCGGCTGTATAGAGGCGCGGATCAACTGCTCTTCCAGGGCGCGCAGGCGTAAATAGAGGCCTTCTCGATCGATATTTTCCACGAGTTTCAAAGCGGTGATATCCCGTGCCAACTGTTGGCGCACTCCGTAGAGATCGGGAAGATTTACTTGGCGCAAAATGGTGTCGACCTTTTCAACCAGGCCCAGAGCGGCGCGGCTATTGTCTTCAAGCATCAGCCGTTGATTGGCCATTCGCAATAGGTAGTCGGCCTCGGCCAGCTGCCAGTCCTCCCGGCTCACATTACCCAGCTCACTGAGCCGGTTGCCCTGGGCGGTGAGGCTGCGCTGAAGAGCCGCTAGCTGTTGCTGTAGCTGCAAAATAGTTCGCGTTTGCGATTGTATTTGATTGCGTAACTCAGTATCTGTCTGTTTAAGTTGATCAAGCTGCTGGTTCTGTGGGGAGACGCTCGGCGCTTCTGCCTGCTGGGGTTCTATGGAAGGAGGTTCGGCAGTAGATTGTGCAGCGGGTGCAGTAGAAGTTGTCCTTTCGCGGGCTTGGCTGGAAGTATCAGGCTCGGTAGAAATATTTGGCGATGTGACTTCACCTTGTGATTCGGCTTTCTGTGTGGACACAGTCTGTTTGGCAGGGAAAAAGTCCAGCTGTGCGATGCGGTTGCGCAGTTGGGGCCAGCTGTACCAGGCAAAAGCGATCAAAGCGATAAGCAGCAGAATAAAGACCAGCCACCACCAATGCCCCCCGCCCTTTTTAGGCATCACATTTTTAGCGGCCTTATCAGTTTTGCCTTCTGCTGCTTTGGCAAAATTGCTCTTGCTCCCCCCCTTGTCCAGTGCATCGGAAGTGAGTTCGTTAGCCGGGGTGGAAGGATTGTCCTTGGGTTTTTCGTTGGTCATGGGCTTGGGGCGCAGCTGGTAATTGTCGTCGAATTATAGCGAGTGGCACCGACCATAATAGCGCCGGTGGCGTCGTTTTGAGATTTTTAACCCAATAGGGCAGCAAATTCGAGAGCAATTCAGTTTAGCGCCCTGAGCAGTGCCTCTAGCATAGCGCTGTCTCCGGCATTCTGAGCACTGCTGGTATAGATAAAACCCAGAGCACGGGCTTGCTCCGCGACGCGCGCGCTGGGACAGATAAGGGCAGCCAGGAGGAGGTGCGCGCAATTTGCACGCTCAATGCAGCTGTGTAGGTTCGCGAGAGTCTCGCCACTGTGGACCGTGATGGCATCCGGGGTGAAAGAATATCCCGCCAAATCCGCTGGGGCACCTGCAGGTAGGGACCTACGGTAGAGTTCACAGTAATCCACACGCCCACCCCGTGCGCGCAAGGTGTCGCCAATAAGAGTGCGTCCGCCAGTGCCGCGGAAGATCAGTACCCGAAGTCCTGAAACCTCTTGTAGGGTGGGCAGGGCGAGCAGGTCCTCGGAAGTCATGTGTTCGCCGCTGTGCTCGCAGGGTATACCACGCATCAGTAATGCTTTAGCCGTGGCCGCGCCAATAGCAAGGTATCGTGGCCCCTGGGGTAACTGTGGCCAGTAATCCTCCAGCCAGTCGACGGCGTAGCACACCGCATTCTGGGAGACGAAAATGGCAAAATCCACCTGGTCGAAATCGAGAATCCGTTTTTTAATGGCCTGCTGAGCAGCCTCATCAATGAGGGGCTCAATAGCCAACATAGGGATAGTGTCAACCTCCGCGCCCGTAGCGCGCAATAGCGCGCCCCAGGTGTCGGCTTGATGGGCGGGGCGCGTGGTCAGTACGCGCTTGCCTTGCAGGCGCTTGGCCATATGGATCTGTCCTGGGCTTAAATCGCGTCGAGAATTTTGTCGGCACCCTGCTCCAGCAACTGTTCAGCGAGTTGAACGCCCAGAGCTTCGCCATCAATGGCTGCACCACGGATTTCGGCGCGGATCATGCGGGTGCCATCGGGGCTGCCGACCAGGCCGCGAAGCCACAGAGCGTCGCCTTCCAGCTCGGCATAACAGCCGATGGGAACTTGACAGCCGCCGTTCAGGCGCTTAACCAGTGCGCGTTCTGCACTGAGTCGCGCGGCGGTTTCATGGCAGTGTAGTGGTTGCAGTAGGGCTTCCAGCTCGCTGTCTTTGCGGGCTTCGATGCCGACAGCGCCCTGGCCGCCGGCGGGCAGCAATACAGTGGAGGGGAGAAAGCTGCGAATGCGCTCACGCATCTCCAGGCGTAGCAGCCCGGCGGCAGCGAGAATAATAGCGTCGTACTCTCCCGCATCCAGTTTGGCCAGGCGAGTGTTTACGTTGCCGCGTAGGAACTTGACCTCCAGATCGGGGCGCTGCGCCAGAAGTTGGCACTGGCGGCGCAGGCTCGAAGTGCCCACAATTGCGCCTTGTGGCAGTTCCTCCAAATTGGCAAAGCGGTTGCTGACGAAGGCATCACGCGGGTCCTCGCGCTCGCAAATAACTGGCAGGTAGAGGCCTTCAGGAAATTCCATCGGCACATCCTTCATAGAATGTACGGCGATATCCGCGCGTCCCTCCAGCATGGCCACTTCCAGCTCTTTGACAAAGAGCCCTTTGCCGCCCACCTTGGTTAGGGGGATATCCAGCACCTGATCGCCACGACTGGTCATTGGCAGCAACTCTACCTCCAGCTGAGGGTGCTCCTGCTGCAGGCGATCCTTAACATAATTGGCTTGCCATAGGGCCAGGGCGCTCTCGCGCGTAGCGATGCGGATACGGGAAATGGGCATTGGGCTCGATCACTCATTTGTGTGGGCGGGTAATTCTATCAGAGCGCTGGCAGCTATGGCTCAGCTGGCACAGATTCTGAGAGCGGATATCAGGCGCGTGTGCGCAGCCAGTCCTCAAGAATGATACGCGCGGCAATGGAATCCACTGGATTATCGGCATAGCTGCCGCGGTGGCCACGTTCCGCTGCCTCTTCTTTGGCTGCGCGGGTACTGAGGCGCTCATCAATCATTTCTACCGGTAGCCCGGCGCGACCGTGCAGGCGCTGGCCAAATTTACGTGCACGAGCACCAAATTCACTCTCACTGCCATCCATATTCAGCGGTAAACCCACAAGCAAATAATGTGGCTTCCACTCGTCGATCAGTCGTTGGACCTTATCCCAATCGGGTTTGCCATCTTTTGCTGGCAGTGGTGGCAGCTCTTTGGCGCTGCCAGTCAGGCTCTGGCCAAAGGCGAGGCCGATGGAGCGGGTGCCAAAATCGAAGGCGAGGGCGGTAATGGGTTTACTCATCAGAGGGAACATCCGGTATTAGAGGGATCAATCTTGGGCCGAATGATAACCGGGAAGGGCTAGGCGTGTCCGGCCTGTGAGCCGAGCCCTGAGAGGTCGATACCGTGTCGAGCGGCGGCACTTTGCCAGCGTTTTTGCACTGGGGTGGCAAACAGGATTTCGGGTTCTGCCGGTAGAGTCAGCCAGGCGTTTTCCGCCAGTTCCTGCTCCAGTTGTCCTGGCCCCCAGCCGGCGTAGCCCAAAGCTAGCAGCACATCGTCGGGGCCATGTCCTGAGGCCAGTGACTCGAGAATATCCCTGGAAGCGGTAAGACTGATTTCCATATTGATTTCGCTCGTCGAGTCGAAATGTACACCGGCACCGTGCAGGACAAAGCCCTGCTCGGGAGAAATAGGCCCGCCCAGCAGGACAGTTTCATCGCCACGTTGGCTGGAGTCCTTCAGTGACAACTGCTCGAAAATCTCTCGCCAGTGCACTTTGCTGGGGGCGTTGATCACTATGCCCATAGCCCCCTCTTGGCTGTGCTCAACAATTAGAGCGATGCTGTGCTTGAAGCGCGGGTCCTCCATGCCGGGCATGGCCAGTAGGAATTGGCCGCGCAAGCTGCCATGGGTTAGGTCGCTGTCAATGTTCGAATTGGGCATAGTTGTATTCTAGGTCGCTTGCGTGCAAGGCAAGTTTAGCCGCGCTCGGGCAGCTCACCTGCGGTAGTGGAGAAGCCAGTTAAATCGAAGCGCCAGGTGCGGATAATTTCGAGGCGGTCAGCCTCCTTGCGAATCTCTGCTGGGAAAGGCGCAAAGGGGGCTGCCAGGCGTACAATCTGTTGGGCGGCATCGTCGAGGATTCGCTCTCCCGAAGAGTCCAGAATCATTACTTCCTCCACCGCGCCTGTAGGCAGCAAGCGCACCATCATGCGCAGGCTGCCAGTGATTTTCTGCTGCAGGGCTTCCGCGGGGAAGTTGTCGCTACCTATTGCTTCCACCTTCTGGCGCCATTCGTGCAGATAAGCGGCATCTGCAGAGGCTTTGGTTGCCACTGAGGTCAGGCGCCGCACTCGCGGGCGCTGGGCAATAGTTTGGCGAATTTTATCCAGGCGCGCTTGCAGGCTGGCAATCTTTGGATTTGTCCTGGCTAGATCATTTGGAGCATCGCCGCGCTTCTCTTCGGAAAACTTGTCTTCGGCGGGTAGCTCCGGGGCCTGCAGAGGGCTATCGCCGATCGTGGTGATCAACTGGCGGCGCTGGTCAGCAGGCCGTGCGGCTTGCTGCTGTGGTAGAGGATTAACATCGTGAATTTGCGTATCAGCAAATTCGGCGCGACGATTGCTGGACAGCTCCTTTGGGGTATCTGCCGTGCCGCTGGCCTGCTGGTTGTGTTGGGCCAGGTAGTCGGCATCTTCCGGTGCTTGTGGCGAGTTATATTGTGACAGAGTAACTTCCAGGGTTGGTGCGGCTTGCCGCCCTTCAGGTTCGGCAAAAGCCACACCAAAAATCAAAAGCGCGTGAATGGCGCCAGCGAGAAACAGCGAGAACGTAAAACGCTCGCGCTGGTCTGCATAATTTGGCGTCGTGTTGGCGGTGGAATTCATTATCTATTATCGGTTACTGCTTATATCTTGCCGAGCGTTACGCTCGGCATTCCCATCCGGCCCGTTCACTGGTGGGAGTCATTCAAGTTAAAGGCGCAGTTTAGCGCTTTTGTGCCAGACGGTGTGTGATGGCGCTCATTAGTCGCGCACCGATATAAGTATCGTAGGCCGCATCAATCTCACGCACACAGGTTGGGCTGGTGACATTAATTTCCGTGAGGTAATCACCGATAACATCCAGACCGACGAAAAGTAGTCCTTTTTCCTTCAGGGTGGGGGCGACTTGTTCTACGATCCATCGATCTCGATCAGTCAGTGGCCGCGCTTCACCACGGCCACCGGCGGCTAAGTTGCCGCGAGTTTCACCCGCCTCGGGAATTCTGGCTAGGCAGTAGGGTACGGCTACACCATCGACAACCAGAATGCGCTTATCGCCATCTTTAATTTCGGGAATATAACGCTGCGCCATGATTTGCTGGCGGCCGTGCTGGGTGAGCATCTCCAGAATGGCGCCTAAATTAGCGCCGTCCGGTTTGCAGTGAAAAATACCTGCGCCACCCATGCCATCGAGGGGTTTGAAAATGACATCCCGATGGGTTTTATGAAACTCCCTCAGGCGCTGCATATCCTTGCTGACCAATACAGGCGGGCAGCACTGGGGAAAAGTCGTTGCAAAAATTTTTTCATTGCAGTCCCGCAGAGACTGCGGTTTGTTAACGACTAATGCACCTTCGCGCTCAGCCGCTTCAAGGATGTAAGTGGAGTAAATGTACTCATTATCGAAGGGGGGGTCGATACGCATTAAAATGGTATCGAGTTCTCCAAGGGGCATCTCCCTGGCTTCTTCCAGGCTGAACCAACGCTCGGCATCGTCAAATACCCTCAGTGGTCTGCCCTTACCAATGGCGCGGCCATTGTCCAGATACAGGTCGCTTTGCTCAAAATAAAACAGCTGGAAACCGCTGTCTTGTGCGGCCTGTAACAGTGCGAGTGTCGTATCTTTCTTAAAATTGATCTGGGCGATGGGGTCCATCACCACACCGAGGGAGTAATTCATCTTAGCTTCCGTAGTTGAAGGGATTTTTGATCCCGCGCCGCGGTGGTTGTGGCTGATTGAAATGTTGCCACTGCCAACTTGTAGGGTGGATAAGGTAAGAGCAGCTTCGTCTAGGTGCAACTTAATTAGATAAGTTGTCTGGATTGACAATAAAAAGTGGTGATTATTTGCACCATAAGGTCTGCGGTGCTTCAGCGCGGCTAGATTCACCTGGGGTTCTGTGATAAAAGTTCCACCCAGTGTGCGATCTTGGCAAAGATAGACACCCAGGCCCCGCAAGCGGCTCAAAAAAGGGTGCAGATAAAAATTTTCGCGTGCCCGAAAATAAGTAAACAGGGGATTCAAAAAAGACTATGGAGCTTAACTGGGAAAGTCTGACTGTAATGGTGATTGACGACAGTAAGACAATTCGCCGCACTGCCGAGACTCTGCTACAAAAAGCAGGTTGCACGGTCGTCACTGCTACAGATGGTTTTGATGCGTTGGCGAAAATCGCGGACTCCCGTCCCGATGTTATTTTTGTCGATATCATGATGCCGCGCCTGGATGGCTATCAGACTTGTGCGCTGATTAAAAACAACAGTGAATTCCGCTCCACTCCAGTAGTGATGTTGTCGAGTAAAGATGGTTTGTTCGACAAAGCGAAAGGCCGCGTTGTTGGTTGTGATCAATATCTGACAAAGCCATTTAGTAAAAGCGAGCTGTTGGGAGCAATTTCCGCTCACGCAAAGCCGCACCACGCAGCCTAAGTAATCACTAACAAAAAGGGTCTGATTTTTTGGACCGACCCCTTCGCTCTTTGGGGGGGATGAATTAACAGACATACCGTTCACCACATCTGCCTGTGGTGGAAGGTTCTGTAGTCTGGCAGTGCATTGGCAGTAAGTGCAGACTTGGCACATGCCATCAAAATAAATACAACAAATTGCCAAGCACTGTCATTTATTGAGCAGTTGCCAATTCGAAGAAGTCATGGGGGAAATGATGGCAAGAGTATTAATAGTTGATGACTCTCCTACCGAAACACACAAGCTGACCACAATACTTGAAAAGCATGGCCATTCGGTAATCACCGCACCCAATGGTGAAAATGGTGTGGATGTTGCACGCAGTCAGCGACCAGATCTGATTTTGATGGATATTGTGATGCCTGGGTTAAATGGATTCCAGGCCACACGCCAGCTGAGTAAGGATGGCAACACCGCGGGGATACCGATCATTATGGTGACTACCAAAGATCAGGATACCGACCGGGTTTGGGGTATGCGCCAGGGCGCAAAAGCTTATCTCACCAAGCCCGTTGATGAGGGCAAATTGTTGAGTGCAATTGGGGAGGTGTTGGCCTGACGGCCAGCTGCTCAGCGTGCAGTCACAAACTCCTTATCTAGCACTTGTTGATATCGCTCGGCGAGCTAAAGCGCAGGCCACCGGCCTGCCCGGCCGCCGAGAAATCAAACCCTATTGGACCGGAATCGGTTTCTCTTTACTCGGCCACAACTTCGTCGCCTCAATGGATGATGTTGTGGAATTGCTCGAAGTGCCGCAGCACACCTTTATTCCCGGCGTTCAGCCCTGGGTAAAAGGTGTTTCTAATGTTCGCGGCCGCCTGTTACCCCTGATTGATCTCGCAGCCTTTTACGGCGGCCACCTCTCGGGCCAGCGCCAACAGCGCAGGGTTCTGGTGTTGGAGCGGGAAAAAACCTACGTGGGGTTGATTGTCGACAGGTTGCACGGAATGCAGCATTTGGCATTTGAATATGCCCGTGAAGCACCAACAGATTTAATTGAGCCATTTGCGCCGATGGTGCATGGCCAGTTTATTTTACAAAAGGACCGGTGGCTGGTGTTCGACATGCGGGCTCTGCTCAAAGACCCTCATTTCATGGATGCTGCCACTCATTAAGGTCCGATTGAATTTTCGGCATCTCGCAGCTTTTGAGATGTTGGGGGGCCCCTAAAGCGGTGCAGTGATATTCGCACTGGCTGAGGGCCATTGTCATTAAAGCGTTAAATATTCAGTGGTATTAAACCGGCCTAATGCTTGGGCCCGCTAGGAGTAAACTATGAAAACAGGCTCCCAGAGCTCCTTTTCCGCGTTTCGCAGTAACCCTGCTGCGCTGGGTTTGGGTCTGCTGGTACTCGCCGTACTGGCGGGGCTGATTGTCAGTATCTATTTGGTGCAGACCCGCAGTGATCGCGATAAAGAGTACCTACAGCAAGTTGCTGAACTTCGCGCACTTTCCTATCAGCTGGTCTCCTATGCACCGGCGGCCACTTCCGGAGACGATGAAGCGTTTGCCGAGCTGGAAAAAGTTTCCGGGCAGATGGCTAACGCCTGGAATCAGCTGCAGGGAATGGATAAAGGCAGCCGCAGGGCGTTGGACGCTGAGCTAGCGACTTACGGTACCGTTTGGCGTAAGTTGCGCGAGCAGGTGGAAACGATTACCGGTAACAAAGAAACGATTATCTTCCTGAACGATGTTGCCACCACTTTGAGTGACTCCCTGCCGGAATTGCAGGCTGAGCACAACAATATTGTGGAAATTCTGCTAGCTAATAATGCCCCCGCTAATCAGGTTGAACAGGCTCAGTTACAGGTATGGCGGGCTGAGCGAATCGGTCGAAACATCGACAAGATGCTGCAGGGTGATGACGATGCCGAAGGCGCAGCCGACCAGTTTAATACCGATGCTAGCCTGTTCGGTAAAGTGGTAGATGGCATGAAGAGCGGTGATGTAGTGATGGGTATCTCCCGCATTACCGATGAGGAGGCGCGCCGCTCGCTCGATGAAATTACCGAACTGTTTGAATTTGTAAGTTCGTCTGTTCGCGAGATCTTCGAAGCAACCCCGGCACTGTTTGCATCACGTCAGGCAACCAACGGCATTATTGCATCCTCGCCACAGCTGCTTGAGGCTCTCAGTACTCTGAACGACCGTATTGTGAACCTGGCCGATGAACGTCAGCCAAACAATATGACTATTACCATTTTGGCTGCAGCATTCGTGCTGTTAATTTTTGCCATGATGGGAATGGCCTTCTCCGGTACCCGCCGCAGTCTGATGGAAGAAGCCGAGACCAATGAGCGCAACCAGCAGGCGATTATGCAGCTGCTGGATGAGCTTGCTGACCTCGCCGATGGTGACTTGACCACCTCTGCAACGGTAACCGAGGCCTTTACTGGTGCGATTGCAGACTCTATCAACTTCACCATCGACCAGTTGCGTGTGCTGGTATCTCGAATTAACGGCACCGCACAGGAAGTATCCGGGCTTTCTCAGGAAACCCAGCAGACAGCCCTGCACCTTGCCGAGGCTTCCGAGCATCAGGCTCAGGAGATTGCCGGAGCCTCTGCCGCGGTGAACGAAATGGCGGTCACCATTGACCAGGTGTCTGCTAACGCCTCCGAATCTGCTCAGGTTGCCGAGCGCTCGGTACAGATCGCCAGCAATGGTTCCAAAGTGGTACAGAACACCATCAAGGGCATGGACAATATCCGGGAGCAGATTCAGGACACCTCCAAGCGGATCAAGCGCCTGGGTGAATCTTCCCAGGAGATTGGCGATATCGTGAGTCTGATTAATGACATTGCCGACCAGACCAACATCCTCGCACTGAATGCTGCCATCCAGGCGAGCATGGCGGGTGACGCCGGTCGAGGCTTTGCCGTGGTTGCGGACGAGGTTCAGCGACTGGCGGAACGCTCTGCCGCTGCAACCAAGCAGATTGAAGGCCTGGTAAAAGCGATTCAGTCTGACACCAACGAGGCAGTAATCTCCATGGAGCAGACCACCACAGAGGTGGTACGTGGTGCACGTTTGGCACAGGACGCCGGTGTTGCGCTGGAAGAGATCGAGAATGTATCCAGCAACCTGGCCTCTTTGATTCAAAACATCTCCAACGCCGCCCGCCAGCAGGCTTCCTCTGCTGGCCACATCTCCAACACCATGAACGTGATTCAGGAGATTACTTCGCAGACCTCTGCCGGTACACAGGCTACTGCTCAGTCCATTGGTAATCTGGCGCAGACTGCCAGTGCCCTGCGTGAATCTGTTGCCGGCTTCAAACTGCCGCAAGAGGAGAGCGTGGAAACCAATAGTGAAATGTACGACGTGGAGTTGCCGGAGATGGATGCGGAAACTTTCACGCTCGACAGTGAGGAAAGCAACTCCTTGGAGTCCCGTGAAGACCGGGCTCTGGCCTAACCCACAAAATAAAGCCCGGCGCCTTCGTTGGCTGCCGGGCGGAGAGGGCGCACGGAGCAATTTCCGCAAGATTGCGAACCCTGGATCGCTTCGGGTAGAGCGCCTGCATAGAGAATGAATTATTGGGGACTTGGCGTGAGTCACGACAATCCGAACTTCATGGCCCTGGACTGGCTGATAGGCGAAATTAACGAGACTCTGGCACAGGCACGCCAGTTCCTCGAGACTTTCGCAACGGATCCGCAAGCCGGTGAGACCCTGCTGCAGAACAGCTTGTCCCTGGTGCACCAGGTACACGGTAGCCTGCATATGGCGCAACTCAATGGTGCGGCGATGCTGGCTGAGGAAATGGAGCAATTGCTTCAGTCACTGGCCGGTGGCACCGTTGAAAATACCGATGAAACGCGCGAATTCATAATGCGCGCCCTGCTGGAATTACCTCTCTATTTAGAGAAGGTTTCTTTTCAGCGCCGTGATAATGCGGTGCTGTTGCTGCCCCTCCTCAATGATTTGCGCGCGGTGCGCCGCGAGCGCCTGATTACCGAGGGCGCACTCTTTTCCCCGGACCTCACTTCATCGAATCGCATCACCGGAAAGCGCCAGCCTTTGACTGCAGACAATGTGCGCCTGCAGGAGCTGGTGGGCAAGTTGCGCAAGATGTATCACGTTGCCGCAGCGGGGCTAATCCGCGATGTAAACAGTGGTGAGAGCCTCTCTTACCTGGTGAAAATTGTCGAGAAGTTGCAGCTGCTCTACAGCGGTAGCCGGCGGCAGTCTCTGTGGGAAGTATTACTGGGTATCCTGGAAGCCCTGGCGGAGCACCGTATCAATGTGCAACCAGCATTGCGCCATCTGCTGCGCCGGGTCGATGTAGAGTTCCGCCTGCTGCAGGGTCGCGGTGCCAGAGTACTGGATGCCGAGCTGGATACAGACTTCCTGAGCAACCTACTCTTCTACGTTTATCTGGCCGGTCCAAATGGTAGCCGTTGCCAGGAACTGTACCAACGCTTTGCTCTGGATAGGGCAGTGCCGGGCACGCCCCGCCCAGATACAGAAGATGTCTTGGCCATGGGGCCTGAAGCATTGGGTACTGCAATAACTGCACTGCGTGAAGAGTTGCAGCTGGTGCGTGAGGCGCTGGAACCCAGTGGTGCAGCCTCCGAACTTCCTCCCCTCAGTGAGACTGCTGCTATAGCCAAGCGGATTGCAGACACCCTCGGCGTTTTGGGTCTCGAAGCGCCAAGAGGACGTGCCCGCGGCATTTATGAGTACCTACGTGATGCTTCGCGTGGCACTGATGTCGAAGAGTACCTGATGCGCGCCGCAGGTGAGCTGGTGCAGCTTGACTCAGCCCTATCGGCCGCTGTCGACCGCAATAAGCGCGGTGATAACGAACAGCCGATTATGGGAGATGCTACAGATTCGGTACTGCGCGAAGCACGTTTGGGCCTGGAGGCGGTTAAAGAGGCGGTCATGGAGTATGTGGCCAGCCACTGGGATATCAGCTATCTAAGCCGCGTACCCCAGCGCCTGCAAGAGGTATGTGGTGGCCTTGAAATGGTGGGCTACCAGCGTGCGAGCAAAATTATTGCCGCTTGTAATCGCTTTATCAGCGATGCACTGATCGACCGGGCAGAGCAGCCGGAATGGCGAATGCTCGATACCCTGGCCGACGCGATCACCAGTGTCGAATACTATCTGGAACGCCGAGTTGAAGGCCTGGATGATACTGAGATGTTGCTGGCTCTGGCGGAAGACAGTGTCGCGAACCTCGGCATTTCCTTTACTGATGCTGAGGTATCTGTGGAGGAGGCTGAGTCCGTCCACGAAAGCGCGGTGATTGAAGAGGACAACGCTGGACTTGAGTTATTTTCACCGGAGTTTTTCGATAGCGCAGACACCGACAAAGATAATCGTGAAGAGCAACTCCTCAATGTTGTCTCTGCACCGGCTGAGCCTGAGACCGAATCCGTCCCTAATGTTGAACAGCCAGTGGAGAAAACACTGGATCTGCAGCAAGTGGAAGCCCCTGTTGCGGAAGAAGCTAACGAACAAGAAGACAACTGGTTCTCAACAGTTGAAAGTACTGTCGAGCCTGAGACTCTTTCCGAGGCCCCGGCGGTAACTGCAGAAGAAGAAATTTCTGTAGCTGTGGTAGCAGACAGCGAAAATGTGTTGTCACCTAACGACGTGGAGCCGCTTGCAGAAACTGGGTCAACCTCAGAGTCTGTTGAGAGCGAATCGCAAGAGTTAGTCGATGATAGCGAGAGCTTGATCGATGATGAGATCATCGAAATTTTCCTCGAAGAAGCCAGCGAAGTACTCGCGCATATCGGCAATTATTTTCCGGAATGGGCCGCGAATTTTGCCAACTCAGACGCCCTGGTGGAGTTCCGCCGTGGCTTCCATACCCTGAAAGGCTCCGGCCGTATGGTCGAGGCGCTGGATATCGGTGAGTTGGCCTGGTCCGTGGAAAATATGCTTAATCGGGTAATCGATGACAGCATAAAGCCTCAGCGCGCCCATGTGCTGTTAATTGAGCGGGTATATCAGAAGCTGCCATCAATGATCGAGGCATTTCGTCTCCGCAAGAGCGATCCGGATAAATCCCTTACCCTGCAGTTACAAGCCTGGGCGGAGCAGCTCAGCCAGGGGCATATCCCCTCGGAACTGCTGGTCGAAGATGCCAATACCGCAGCTACTGCAACCGTTGAGGAAGAAGAATGCAGCGACGAGCGGGCACAGTTGTGGGAGATCTTTGCCCAAGAGGCCGAAACCCATCTGGGCGTCGTTGATGACTACCTTGCGGACATGCGTGCTGCGGCCCCGGTTTACGGTGTACCCAGCGACCCCCTGCACCGAGCCCTGCATACCCTGAAGGGCTCTGCGCATATGGCAGAGGTCAAGGTGGTGGCCGAAATGATGGCGCCGCTGGAGCGCTTCGCAAAAGAGCTGCGTATTTACCAGGTGCCCATTGATGCGGATATCTTCGAGTTGATTGGCGATGGCGCAAATTACGTGCGTCAGGTTTTGGCACAGATCCGCGCTGCAGAGGCCATTGAGGTTGAGAGGGCCGAGCAATTCCTTGCCCGTGTTGCCGAGTTGCAGGAACGTTCCGTAGGTCACCTGATCCGTGAGCGCGAAGCGAATGAGCCCAGAGCAGTAGATCCTCAACTTCTTGAAGTGTTGATGGCAGACGGTATGCGTGTCCTGCTGGATGCGGATCAGATGCTCAATCAGTGGCGTGCAAATCCTGCCGATAAATCTCAGGTGAGTGAAGTTGCCGAAGAGCTCAATACCCTGCAGGAGGCTGCCAGTCGCGCTCAGCTACCGACATTGGCAGAGCTGGCACAGTTACTGCTGGAGGTTTATCGCAAAGTATTGGCCGATCAGCTAGAGGAAGAACCCGCCTTGTGGGCTTCCCTTGAACAGGGACACAACGAGTTACTCGATCTAGTGGATGCTGTCGCCGCTGCCCAGGACTTACCTGAGGTTAGTGAGGCGGTAGAGGAAGCTCTGCGCTATCTGGCCGAAGGTGAAGTGAGCGAAGATGTACCAGAGGATGACTACGACCTGAGCGAATTGGGTATCGAGGCACAAACTCTCGACCCTGAAGCTGGAGAGGTTACAGAGGTTTCTGGTCTAGAAACTGAAAATATTGAAGAGCACTCAGTTTCTGTCGACGAGGTGCAAGCCTCCGTACTGGAGCCGATTTTTGCCCCCACCGCTGAGTCCGTTTCTGCGACTTTACCTGAGGTAGAGTTAGAGTCTGCGCAATCAACGGAAGTTGAAACTGTCGATGCTCCAATGGTGGAGATGGTAGACAAGAGCGCTGTGGAATCCGAGGACGTCTCACCCGAGCCAGTCTTGGATGACCTCTATGACGCACTGTTTGAGGTGGCCGAGACAGACATCTGCGCTGACAAGACAGCTGAATCTGAACAGAGTGCAGTAGAGCCTGCTAATGAGGCTGTCGAGTCTGTTCACCAAGCGTCTACTTTGGAAGTGGTGTCAGAGTCACAGGCTGGGCTGAGTATTGCCGAACAACAGCGCCTGTTGGCGGATATTGATCCCGATGTGGTCGATGTCTTTATGGAGGAAGCTGGCGATCTTACTGACGAGCTGGAAGAGCTGATTCAGGCTTGGGAAGACACTCCTGAGAACGGTGAGCAGGCTGAGGCGCTCAAACGGGTGCTGCATACCTTCAAGGGCGGCGCCCGCATGGCCGGCCTTATGGGGCTTGGTGAAGTTGCTCACCGCTTTGAAACAGCGATTGAGGGCATGCGCGATATTGTGAAACCCTCTGCACAATTCTTTAGCGAGGCGCATTTCACACATGACCGTATTGCCGAGGGAGTAGAAACAGTTCGCGCTTGGATGGCAGGTGAGCAGCTAGAGGCCTTTGTTCAGCTGATCACCACAGATTGGGCCGACATTCAGAACCCGCTTGGCAATATGTCTGAACCTGTCACTCAAGCTATCACGGAGGAAGTACCTCCAAGTGTTGATTCTGAATTTGTGACTGTCGCTGATGAGTCCATCGTTGTCGATAAACAGGAGTCACTGTCCGCAGAAAGCGAGGAGCGTCCTGAATCTGAGCAGCAGCTAGAGCCCTCTGAGTCATTGCCGCAGCCATTACAATCTTCTGATGCTGGCAATGTTCTGCCATTTATCCGCAAGCCCGAGGGTGTGGAAAATGAGGTGGCGACTCCCACCAGGAACCAACCACAGGAAATGGTTCGGGTTGCCGCTGAGCTTTTGGAAGAGCTGGTGAACCTCGCCGGTGAAACCGCAATCTCCCGAGGCCGTCTCGAAGAGCAGATGAGCGAGTTTGGCCTGGCCCTCGATGAGATGGATTCAACCCTGTTGCGCCTCAATGAGCAGTTGCGTCGCCTGGATCGTGAGACTGAGGCACAAATCTTGTTCCGCCAGGAGCAGTTGGCCGAGCAGGATGGTGATTTTGACCCGCTAGAGATGGACCGCTACTCATCTATTCAGCAACTGTCCCGTTCCCTGCTTGAGTCCACTTCTGACTTGATGGAGCTGCGCTCCACCCTGGATAACAAAGCCCGCGATACCGAGACACTGTTACTGCAGCAATCCCGTGTTAATACCGAATTGCAAGAGGGGTTGATGCGCAGTCGCATGGTACCTTTCTCTCGCTTGGTGCCCAGGCTGCGTCGTATTGTGCGCCAGGTGAGTGCGGAGCTCGGTAAACAGGTAGAGCTGGTGTTCTCCAACGTCGAAGGGGAACTGGACAGGTCCATGCTGGAACGTATGGTGGCACCTCTGGAGCATATGCTGCGCAACGCGGTAGACCACGGCATTGAAATGCCTGATGCACGCCGCGCGGCAGGCAAGGCCGAACGCGGTCGCATCGATGTGGCTCTGGCTCGAGAGGGCAGTGAGGTGGTGCTGACCATTCGCGACGATGGAGCAGGGGTAAACTTGATCCGCGTGCGAGAAAAAGCTGTGGAAAATGGCCTGATGCGCCCGGATGCGGAGCTCTCCAATAGCGAGATATTGCAGTTTATTCTCCAGGCAGGTTTTACCACTGCGGAAAAAGTTACCCAAATTTCCGGCCGTGGTGTCGGTATGGATGTAGTTTCCGCCGAACTCAAACAGATCGGTGGCAGCGTGCATATCAATTCCGAGGCGGGTGCCGGCACGGAATTTGTAGTGCGTCTGCCGTTTACCGTATCGGTCAACCGCGCACTGATGGTGAAGATTGGCGAAGACCTGTTTGCCCTGCCACTCAACACTATTGAAGGTATCGTACGCCTGAGCCCCTTTGAGCTGGAGCATTACTACCGCTCTAGCGATGCCCGCTTTGAATATGCGGGCGAGCTGTACGAGGTGAACTACTTCGGCACCCTGCTGAAGTCTGGTGCCCAACCGAAGCTCAGTGTTGATGATATGCAGTTACCGGTATTGCTGGTGCGCTCCGAGGGTCACGCTATGGCCCTGCAAGTGGATGCTATCCGCGGCAGCCGCGAGATTGTTGTGAAGAGTCTTGGTCCACAGTTTTCTGGTGTACAAGGAGTTTCTGGGGCAACGGTAACTGGTGATGGCAGTGTGGTGGTGATTCTCGATGCCCATGCCCTGCTGCGGCGTCAGGCAACCCAGTTAGCACGCCCGGATATCCCACAGCTGCAGTTGCAGGTAGAAGAGCAGCCCGAGCGGGAAGAGCGCCAGCAGACCGTAATGGTGGTGGACGATTCCGTAACGGTACGCAAGGTAACCACACGCTTCCTGGAGCGCGAAGGTTATCTGGTCAGTACCGCCAAAGATGGTCAGGATGCCGTGATTCAGCTGCAGGATAAGGTTCCAGATCTGATACTTCTGGATATCGAGATGCCCCGTATGGATGGCTTCGAAGTGGCGCGGCATATTCGCTCCAGTAGTCGCTTGCGAGATATCCCCATCGTGATGATTACTTCCCGTACCGGTAGTAAGCACCGTGATCACGCTATGTCTCTCGGAGTTAATCACTACCTGGGTAAGCCCTACCAGGAAGACGTATTGCTGGAGGCTATTCGAGAATATGCCGGCACTTCGGCCGTTGGCAGTTGAGCGAATACCAAGAAATGAAATATTGCATGCAAGAGGTGGGCAATGAGTGAAGTTGAAGCGCTGCCGCTAGATGTTCCCCAGGAGGTGAGCAGCCTGCTGTTGCCACTACAACAGGGCCAGATGTTGGTTCCTGTAGAAAGCCTTTCCGAGGTGATCGCTATGCAGGTACCTATGGCGGCATACGATGTGCCTGAGTGGTATCTGGGGGACCTCATTTGGCGTGAGCAACGCCTGCCGTTGTTGTCTTTTGATGTGATGCGTGGCGAAGCACTGGGCGGAACCTCAGAGAATGCCCGTATCGCGGTGCTGAGTAGCGGAAACCCCGATGGAGACCTGCCCTATTTTGCTCTTATATTGCAGGGGACACCGCGTTTAGTAAGGGTGACCCAGGAAGAACTAGTGCTACGGGAGCAAACCCTGAGCCCAGGGGAGCTAATGCACGTGGCACTTTTAGGTGAAGAGGCCGTCATTCCCGATCTGCAGAGCGTAGAGCGTGCCTGCCTTAGGTATAGAGAGTCAGAATAGTGGCGTAATAGCGCGGATATCTCTTGTATGACAGGTGATCAGAGAGAAAACAACAACCAATAAAAGAAAAGGGGCCATGGGCCCCTTTTCTTTTATTGGTATGCCCACTCATTAAGTGGGCTTATGGCAGGGATGCCGTATCTTAGAAAAGCTCTTCGGGTGGTGGCTCACTCGATCGGTCCCGGCCCGGCATCTCATCGTCGGAGTATCTGGAGCGATAGGGGTTGTAGGCCTCGCGCCCGGGTACCCTATTGGTGCGGAATATCTCAAACATGCCGCCATAGGAGGTACGTAGGCCGTTCTTGGGGTTGATACGCACGGTCGTTATGCTATCTGGCTGGGGCAGGTGACGCTCGGGCAAGCCCTCCAGGGCAGTACTCATAAAATCTATCCAGATAGGCAGCGCCGCAGAGCCACCGTACTCATTCTTACCGAGTTCGCCGTAAGAGTCGAAACCCACCCAAGCACTGGTGGCAAGGTAGGGGCTATAACCTGAGAACCATGCGTCGCGCGGGCCGTTGGTTGTTCCCGTCTTACCAGCGATATCACCGCGCTTCATAGCGAGGGCGCGTCGGCCGGTGCCTTTTTTTATCACATCCTTGAGAATGGAATCCATGATGTAAGCCGTCTCCGGGGTCATGGCGCGCGGTGCCAGGGGGCGTGCCTGGGGCTTGGATGAATCCAGTGGGCCTACTGGGAGTACTTTCAGCTCGGGAGGCTCTTTACCCTGGTCCGGGCCCTCTTCACCGGGCTGAATTGCCGCTAGGTCGAGTGGCTCCTGATTATTGAACCCTTGGGACTCACTGCCAGGCTCAGGACAGTCATTGCACACAGTGAGTGGTAGGGCCTGGTAGAGGGTTTCGCCATTTACATCTAAAACCCGGTCAACAAGATAGGGTTCCACTCGATAGCCACCATTGGCGAAAGCTGCATAGCCACGCACCATTTCTAGGGGCGTCAGGGCCGAGCTGCCCAGTGCGATGGTTAGGTTGCGCGCCAATTTACTGCGGTCAAAGCCGAAGCCCTCGACAAAACCGAGGGCGTAATCGAGCCCCAGTGCCTGCAGCAGGCGAATGGAGACCATGTTACGTGACTTATACAGAGCCATACGCAGGCGGGTGGGGCCAAGGAAAGTGCCGCCATCATTCTCCGGGCGCCACACATCTTGCAGATTGGTTTCCTCGAAGATTATTGGGGCGTCGTTAATCACACTGGCGGCGGTATAGCCGCGCTCGATAGCCGAAGCGTAGATAAATGGCTTGAAACTGGAGCCAGGTTGCCGCGCCGCCTGGGTGACGCGATTGAAGTGGCTCTGGCGGAAGTCATAACCACCTACTAAGGCGCGTATGGCGCCGTCTTGGGGATCGATGGAGACTAGGGCTCCTTGGGCCGATGGCACTTGGGTTAGCTCCCATTCCTCAGTAATTTGTGGCTCCAGGGGGCTGGAAGAGACCTCTTCGGGCTCTGCAAATGGATCGGGGTTGGGTGTGTCTTCAAAGGCGCTAGCAAGTTGGGTTGCCCCACCTGCGCTGGTAGGTTTGTCCTGGGAGCCGATAACCTCAGTGTGCTTAATCTCAATGCGGCGTAGGCGCACCACATCACCAGGTGCAAACATCTTCTCAGCAGACTGTAAGCGTGGTCCTCGTGAGCTTTCAGTAATATAGGGACGAATGGAGTCGAGCCCATTCTCCCAGGGAACCTCGACCACACGGCGGTCGCGCAGCTGTACTTGCAACAGCTTTGGCTCCACCGCAGTGACTACCCCAGGCTCAAGCCCACCCAGCACAGGGATTTCATTGAGCAGATCAATCAGTTGGTCACTGTCATGCAGCAATTCCGGTGGCAGTCGCTGTTCCGGGCCACGATAACCGTGGCGTGAATCGTAGGTTTCGAGGCCGTGTTGCAGTGCCCTGCGCGCCTGGTCCTGCAGGCGGCTGTTGACCGTGGTGATGACCTGATAGCCATCGGTGTAGGCACTGTCGCCAAAAAGCTCAACAGCTTCTTTACGCGCCATTTCGGCTATATAGGGGGCATCCAGATCCAGATCGCGGCTGTGGTAGCTAGCGGTCACCGGTGCGGTAATGGAGTGCTTGTACTCATCCTGATCGATGTATCCTAGGTCGAGCATGCGCTTCAAAATCCAGTTACGGCGCACCAGGGCCCGAGTGGGGTTGGCGATGGGGTTGAAGGTGGAGGGGGCCTTGGGCAGCCCCGCCATCATTGCCCATTGCGCCATACTCAGGTCCTTGATGTCACGACCGTAGTAAACATGTGCGGCAGCCTGAAAGCCATAGGCGCGGTTACCCAGGAATATTTTGTTGATATAGAGTTCCAGAATCTCATCTTTGCTGAGTTCGCGCTCAATTTGCAGTGATAAGAGGATCTCATTGAACTTGCGGATAAAACGCTGCTCACGGCTTAGGAAGAAATTGCGCGCCACCTGCATGGTTAAGGTACTACCACCAGACTGGATTGAGCCGGTCTGCACCAGCTGTGAAGCTGCCCGCATCAAACCCTTAATCGAAACCCCACTGTGTGAGTAGAAGCTCGCATCCTCTGCTGCCAGTATTGCCTTGATAAATGGTTCTGGCGTTTGTTCGATGGTAATAGGGTTGCGCCGTTTCTCGCCAAACTCACCTATCAGTTTCATGTCTTGTGAATAGACGCGCAGTGGGGTCTGTAGGCGAATATCCCGCAGGCTTTCGACTGAGGGTAGCCCGGGTTTCAGGTAGAGGTAAATGCTGGCGAAAACCATGGCTGCGCCGGCTGCTCCGGCGAGGCAAAGCCAGAGCAGCGCTAGTAGACGATTTCGGGCTTTTACTGTCATGAAACTACTTCTGTGTACTTCATTTGTATGATTCGGTGAATAATTATACGAATATTGTGCGCTATTACCTATGCAAATGCCGGTTGAAGCGGTAATTTAAAGTGCTATAACATCAAACTTTCATAACCCACGGAAAAGATAAGAAAAATGGGGATTTTCCCTTTTCTGGATAAAGGCCCGAAGGCCATGTTGGGACTCGATATTAGCTCGACCGCAGTAAAGTTGCTGGAGCTAAGTCGCAATGGTGACAAATATCGGGTCGAAAGTTACGCCGTGGAACCCCTGCCGCCGAATGCGGTAGTGGATAAGAACATCAATGATGTTGGCGCCACGGCGGAAGCTATCCGCAAGGTAGTGCGCCGTTCCAAAACCCGACTGCGCCGTGCGGCTGTCGCCGTATCCGGCTCCGCAGTGATCACTAAGACCCTGGAAATGCCCGCTGATCTCTCCGATGAGGATCTGGAAGCGCGTATTGCCTTGGAAGCAGATCAGTACATTCCCTATCCCCTCGAAGAAGTTAGTCTCGATTTTGAGGTACAGGGGCCATCCGAAAGAGGGGATGACCAGGTGGAAGTGTTACTGGCAGCATGCCGCAGCGAAAATATCGAACAGCGGGTTTCCGCCCTCGGTGAGGCTGAGTTGGAGGCGGGTGTCGTGGATGTGGAAGCTTACGCTATTGAGCGCACTTACACTCTACTGGAAGATCAGTTTCCTCCCCAAGAGCAGTTGGTTGTTGCGGTAGTGGATATCGGTGCGACTATGAGTGCACTGTCTGTACTGGTTGATGGCAAGACAGTTTATACACGGGAGCAGCTATTCGGTGGCCGCCAGCTCACCGATGAGATTCAGCGGCGCTACGGCCTCTCCGCCGAAGAGGCCTCCCTGGCGAAGCACCAGGGTGGCAGCGGATTGCCCGATGACTATTATGCCGAGGTTCTGGAGCCGTTTCGGGATGCGGTGATTCAGCAAGTCACCCGCGCGCTGCAGTTCTTTTACTCTTCGACTTCCTATAGCGATGTGGATTACATATTGCTCAGTGGTGGTGTTGCCGCAATGGAAGGTTTGTCTGATTTGGTCGGTGAAAAACTGGGCAAACCCACAGTGATTGCCAATCCTTTTTACAAAATGGCTACCTCTTCTCGGGTAAACCAACAGATATTAGCCAAAGAGGCTCCAGGGCTGATGATCGCGGCAGGGCTCGCCATGCGGGAGAAGGAGTACTGAGATGGCCAAGATTAATCTACTCCCCTGGCGCCAGGAATATCGCGCACAAAAGCAGAAAGAGTTTCAGCAAGTATTAGTGTTGGTGATTATTGCTGCTGCGGCGTCGGTTTTTCTTTGGATGAAAACGGTTGATCGGCAAGTCGCTACCCAGAATGAGCGCAATCAGATACTGCAGGTCAAGATTAATGCTCTAGATAAACAGGTAAGTGAGATTAAGGACCTGAAAAAGCGCCGCCAGGAACTGATTGATCGAATGCGGGTGATTCAGGAGCTCCAGGGGAACCGTCCTCTAGCTGTTCGTTATTTTGATGAGCTGGTACAGGCAACTCCTGAGGGGCTTTGGCTCCTTGAACTTACCCGCAAAGGTTCTCAATTGGAGTTGTCAGGAATAGCAGAATCCAACAACCGTGTATCATCTTTTATGCGCAATTTGGACCAGTCCGACTGGTATGAATCTCCAAACTTAACGGATGTTACTGCTAGCCCTGAGTATGGGGAACAAGCGAGTGCTTTTCAGTTAACAGTAAATTTGAGTGGTCGTAAGAGTGACGATGCTAACGATAGTGATTTAACTACCACTGGCGTTGAGTAAAGGAATTATATAATGGCATTCGCAGAAACTCTTAAGCAACTCCAAGATGTAGATATTAATGACATCGACTTTTCAAGAGTTGGGGTCTGGCCGATAGCTGGTCGTATTACTCTCTTAATCATTGTTTCAGCAGTTTTGGTTTTTATTGGGTATTACCTCTGGATAGGTGATCTTTATAACAGCCTGGAACGTGCGCAGAATAAAGAGAAAGAGCTGTTTTTGCAGTTTGAAAACAAGCAATTTGAGGCTGCAAATCTTGATGCGTATCGTGAGCAACTAAGGGAGATGGAGGGCACCTTTGGCGCACTGCTAAAGCAACTACCAAAAGATACAGAAGTTCCAGGATTGTTAGAGGATATTGATGAGTATGGAAGAGGTAGCGGCCTAACGATCGAAAAAGTTGCTCTGGAAAGTGAGTTGGTTGGAGAGTTTTATGTTGAGCTGCCAATTCGTATAGAGGTTCAAGGGGGGTACCATGAATTTGGTTCTTTCGTGAGTGGTATTGCTGGAATGCCTAGGATTGTAACTCTTCATGATTTTACTATCTCAACCAACCGAGATAGTGGTGGGCTGCTTGATATGGTTATCAATGCAAAAACCTACCGCTATAAAGATCAGGAGGATGAGGAGTGACAAAAAAAACAGCCATCGTAGCTACACTTTTAGCGGTTTCTGCTTGCAGTATGAATGTAGATCAAAATGATTTACATCAAAGAATGGCCGAGGTTGAGCGGAGGCCTAAAGGTCAAATTGAGCCTATCCCAACGTTTACGCCATATAGCCCATATATTTATAGTGCCGCTGCTCAAAGGAGTCCATTTACTCGCCCTGTTTTGGAGTCTGATCAGCGATTAGTTGGTAGAAGACTTGAAATAGCACCTGATCTAAGTAGGCGTAGAGAGTTGCTTGAAAGTATTAACTTTGATGCTTTGGCAATGGTGGGCACAATTTCCCGTGATGGCCAGTTATGGGCCCTGATTGATGATGGCAATGGTGGAATTCACAGAGTAACTGTGGGGAACTACTTGGGGAAAAATCACGGGCGAGTTGTGAGCGCTACACCCACGCAACTCGATGTGTTGGAAATTATACCGGATGGTACCGGGGGCTGGATTGAGAGGCCACGTGCACTCGCGCTGGAAGAGAAGGACAACGGATAATGATTAATAAGCAGTTTGCTAAGTGTTTGGCACCGTTTCAGATTTTACTGCTCGCTGTATTGATGGTTCCTGCGGCGTTACAAGCGCAGGTGAATCAACTGAACGATATACAGTTTTCAGAGCTTCCCGGTGGCCGGGTTCAGCTGCGTTTAACTTTCACTGAGGAGCCTCCAGAGCCCACTGGATACACAATTGAGCAACCGGCTCGGATTGTGATGGATTTTGCCGGTGTTGAAAGTGTGCTACCACAAAAGAAATATTCACTGGGAATAGGTGCCGCTCGCAGCGCTGTGGTAGTTTCCAGTGAGGGGAGAACTCGCCTAATTGTTAATCTGGATCAACTGCCGGTATACACCAGTGAACGCCATGGTAGCCAGCTCGTGATGGAGATTGGTGAATCTGTAGTTGCGACGGCTTCATCTCCACAATCCCCCACCCATGACAGCGGCCTTAATCTTGGTGGAAACAAGCAGTTCAATGCCTTGGGTGCTATTGCTGTTAACGGGGTTGACTTCCGGCGCGGTGAAGAGGGCGAAGGTAAAGTCATTGTTAGCCTTTCTGATCCGGCAGTAAATATTGATGTGGAACGCACCAAAGGCAAAATCTATTTGACTTTTCTGGGCGCAGAATTGCCCGAATCTCTTCGCCAGAAGCTTGACGTAACTGACTTTGCAACCCCTGTGAATGCCATTACGGTAGACTCTGATGGCCGCAATACCGTAATAGCTGTGGATCCGACAGATGCAGATTATGATTATCTCGCTTATCAAGCCGATAATCAGTACGTGTTGAGCGTAAAACCTCTGTCCGCAGCGGAAATTCGCGAGAAGGAGAAAGAGTTTCAATTCACAGGGAAAAAGCTTTCGTTAAACTTCCAAGATATTGAAGTTCGTTCCGTGCTCCAAATTATTGCTGACTTTACTGATCTCAATCTGGTGGCAAGTGACACCGTACAGGGGCGAATCACATTACGGCTTGATGGAGTGCCTTGGGATCAGGCCTTGAATTTGATTCTTAAGGCCAAGGGCTTGGATAAGCGCCAGGAAGGTAGCGTCATTATGGTAGCTCCAGCTGCTGAGATTGCAGAAAGAGAGCGCCAGGAATTGGAGAGCCGTAGGCAATTGCAGGAGCTGGCTCCACTAAGAACTGAATATATTAGTGTGCGCTATGCTGATGCCGGAGAGCTGTTTACATTATTTTCTGGTCAGCAGACGGATGATCAAGGAAAGGGCAATTTTGCTGGGGGTAAACAAGACGCTAATCAAGCAAGTATTTTGTCAGCCCGTGGTAGTGCAATTGTAGATGAGCGAACCAATACAATTATCCTTACAGATACAGAAGAAAAAATCGCACAGTTTCGGGAACTGATAGAAGTTATAGATGTGCCTATTCGTCAGGTGATGATTGAGGCCAGGATCGTCACTGCAAATAGTGAGTTCGAGCGCGAGCTCGGTGTCCAGTGGAACTATACAGGTACTCATGATATTAACGATGACTCTGTAGTCATTGGTTCTGGAGGGCAAAATAGCGCTAGTGTTGGTGGATCTGGATTTGGACCCAGTGTCTCTTCACCGGCCAGCACCCATGATCCTTTGCTGGTGGACTTAGGTGTTGGAACACCTGCTGGGCAACTAGCTTATGCGATATTAAAGGACAATTTTTATTTGGGTTTGGAGCTGTCTGCGATGGAAGATGTGGGCATGCTTGAGATTGTATCCCAGCCCAAAGTAGTAACTGGTGATAAACAAGAGGCGAATATCCAATCGGGAGTGGAAATACCTTACTTGGAGGCTACCTCTTCTGGTGCAGCTTCTGTGACATTTCGAGAAGCCGTTCTTGAGTTAAATGTAACACCTCAGATAACTCCAGATAACAACATAATAATGACGCTTAATATCGAGCAGAATAGTGTTGGGGATTTGTTTAGTGTTAGTGCTAATACGGCTGTTCCTACAATTAATGTGAACACCCTAGCGACAAAAGTACTAGTCAGTAATGGCGAAACAATTGTTTTAGGCGGTGTGTTTGAGAGCAATGTTCTTGAGGGGGAGACTAAGGTACCCTTACTTGGAGACATTCCGTACATAGGTAACTTGTTTAAGAAAACTGTACGCACAGATGATAAACGTGAGATATTGATGTTTATCACCCCGCGTATTATCGAAAGTGAGACTTTTTTATCTAAGTGATTAACCGCTCCATCTTTTTAGTCGGCCCCATGGGGGCCGGCAAATCCACGATTGGCAGGTTGTTAGCGGCACAATTGCAGCTGCCTTTTGCTGATACCGATAAAGTCCTGGAAGAGCGCACAGGGGCAGATATCCCCTGGATATTTGATGTAGAAGGCGAAGCCGGCTTTCGTCGACGCGAGAGTGAAGTGCTCGAAGAACTTTGTCTGGGTCCCCACCAAGTTATCGGCACCGGTGGTGGCATCGTTCTACTGGAGGAAAACCGGCGGTTGCTGCAAAAGTTTGGTCATGTGATTTATTTACAGGCCGGGGTAGAGCAGTTGCTGGAACGCACTTCCAAGAACAGTAACCGCCCTCTTTTACGAGTGCCCAATCCACGCGCGCGTATTGAAGAAATTTTACAAGAACGCGCCCCTCTTTATCGCGAAGTTGCGGATGTTATCTGCGACACTGATGACCTGACCCCCAAGCAAGCATCAGCCCTGGTAGCTGTGCGCCTTATGGAAAGCCTCTCCCAATAACCCCTTTTTCACTCTGTGCTAAAGTGCGTCTCATTAACTCAATGCGCTACATATTGGCGCTAGTGGGAAGGAGAGCATTGTGCACTGTTTTAATGTGGAACTGGGGGAGCGCAGTTACCCCATTGTCATTGGGTCCAAGTTATTAGCCGACTCACAATATTTACTGCCCTATTTACGTGGGCGCCAGATCTGTGTGGTTACAAATGAGACAGTGGCTCCCCTGTATTTGTCCCGCTTACTGGATGGGCTCTCTGATTTCGATAAGGTTGATGTTGTCGAACTACCCGACGGGGAAGCCTTCAAGACTCTGGATACCGTCAATCGAATTTTTGACGCTCTATTGGAACAGCGTCACAACCGCACGACTACGCTAATTGCCCTAGGGGGTGGTGTTGTGGGAGATATGTGTGGATTTGCCGCTGCCTGTTATCAGCGCGGCGTCGATTTTATTCAGGTGCCCACTACACTCCTTGCCCAGGTGGACTCCTCTGTGGGAGGTAAGACTGGCGTCAATCACCCGCTAGGTAAAAACATGATTGGGGCTTTTTACCAGCCCCGGCTAGTACTTGCCGATATGGATACATTGACGACCCTGCCAGATCGTGAATTCTCAGCAGGCATAGCTGAAGTAATCAAGTATGGCCTGATCTGTGATGCACCATTTTTCCACTGGATAGAGACCAATATCGATGCACTCTTATCGCGAGATCCCAAGGCTTTGGCTTATGCCGTGGATCGTTGCTGTCGTGATAAGGCAGAGGTTGTGGCTAGTGATGAGCGTGAGGCAGGCCGCCGTGCCATATTAAACTTTGGTCATACCTTTGGACATGCAATTGAGACTGTGCAGGGCTACGGGCGTTGGTTGCATGGTGAGGCGGTGGCCGCAGGAATGGTGATGGCCCTGGAGCTCTCGCATTTACTGGGAGACGTGGACAGTGAATTGGTTCAGCGTGTTCGTCAGCTGCTGCAAAAAGCCCAGTTGCCGCAGCAGTCTCCCGCGGATATGTGTGTCGATGATTTTCTGCAGGCTATGCAGTTAGACAAGAAAGTGCTGGATGGCAAGTTGCGTTTGGTATTGCTGAGATCTTTGGGGGACGCAAAAGTTGTCGATGATACGCCTCAGGAAAAAGTTATAGATGCGCTAAGGAACTGTGGTGCCAGGTGACAGGGGATTCGCGAACTGCGCTTATTAGAGAGTACGATCACTTAAAACCAAGTTGACAGGAAATAAATCTGCCTTATTTTTGTTTGGTAGTTAAAAAAACTGTGAATTATTGAAAATGTAGTGGTAAGCAAGTAATATTGCGCGCCCCCCGGAAATAATGGCGGGGCAAAATAACCGCCAATAAGAACAATAAAGAAAGCCCCATTAGAGGGCTTTTTTTATCTCGGGATCTTTTACTTAGGGACCGCAGGAGAGCGTAGCGCGAGCGTTAAGCCATTTTTGCCCATATCAGGCCGCTATCGGCAGTGCCTGTGGTCCCCCAATCGATAGTGACGAGGAATTCTATGGGTAGCAGTCTGTATCAGTTGGATGAGTTTAAGGACAACTGTGGTTTTGGTCTGATCGCTCATTTACAGGGTGTGGCGAGCCATAAGTTAGTACAGACGGCCATTGAGTCCCTCACCTGTATGACCCACCGCGGCGGTATTGCCGCCGATGGTAAAACTGGCGATGGCTGTGGCTTATTGCTGCAGAAGCCCGATAAATTCCTGCGCGAGGAAGCGTTAAAGTTGTTCGGTCTGGAACTCACTGAGGCCTATGCCGTAGGTTCGGTGATGTTGCCTCTGGATGACAGAGAGGCGCAGAGCGCTCGCCAAATCTTTGAGTCTGAGCTGCAGGCGCAAGGAATGCGGATTGTTGGTTGGCGCACCGTGCCCACCAACCCCGAGTGTCTTGGCCCCATCGCCAGGGACTGCCAGCCTCGTTTCGAACAACTGCTGATTAATGATGCCGAAGAGCCACTGGGTGAAGCCCGTTTTAATGCTCGGCTGTATGTGGCCCGGCGTAAGGCCGAGTTGCAGCTGAGTGGTGATGTTTATATCGCCAGCCTATCTACTAGTGTGCTCTCCTACAAAGGACTGATGATCCCGGCGGATCTGCCAAAATTCTTCCCTGAGTTGGCGGATCCGCGCCTGGAAACCGCTATCTGTGTTTTCCACCAGCGCTTCTCTACCAATACCATGCCGCGCTGGCCTCTGGCCCAGCCTTTCCGCCTGCTGGCGCACAATGGTGAAATTAATACCATTACCGGCAACCGCAATTGGTCGGTGGCGCGCACCAACAAATTTGTTACCGAGCTGATTCCCGAGCTGAATGCGCTGGTACCGCTGGTGAACCGCGAGGGCTCCGACTCCTCCAGTTTGGATAATATGCTGGAGATGCTGTTGGCGGGTGGTATGGAGCTACACCGTGCGGTGCGTATGCTGGTGCCGCCGGCCTGGCAAAATGTTGAGGGCATGGATGCAGACCTGCGCGCTTTCTATGAATACATCTCCATGCATATGGAGCCCTGGGATGGCCCCGCCGGCTTGGTGATGACCGATGGCCGTCACGCGGTATGTACTCTCGACCGCAACGGCCTGCGCCCGTCCCGCTGGGTGATTACCAAAGACGATATTATTACCGTGGCTTCGGAAGTCGGTGTTTATAACTATGCACCGGAAGATGTAGTAGCTAAAGGGCGTCTCGGGCCCGGGCAGATGCTTTCTGTGGATACCCAGGAAGGCAAGCTGTACCACACTGCCGATATCGACAATATGCTCAAGCGCGCCCAGCCTTATAAACGCTGGCTGAAAGAGAAGGCGCGCCGTATTCGCTCCACCTTAGTGACTGCGCCGGTTGACAATAATTTTTCCCACCAACAGTTTAAGGTCTACCAGAAACTGTTCAGTTCCTCTCTGGAGGAGCGCGATAAGGTAGTGCGTCCGATGGCGGAAGCCGGCCAGGAAGCGGTGGGTTCCATGGGCGACGATACGCCGATGGCGGTGCTGTCCCGCTACAACCGCTCGCTCTACGATTACTTCCGCCAGCAGTTTGCCCAAGTGACCAATCCGCCTATTGACCCGCTGCGGGAAACGGTGGTGATGTCCCTGGAAACCTGCTTGGGCCGTGAAAAATCCGTGTTTGAGGAGACGCCAGAGCACGCCGACCGTGTGATTCTGTCCTCGCCGGTGCTCTCCCATATGAAATACACCGCGTTACTGTCGCTGGATCGCCCCGGTTTCGACGCGGAAATTTTCGACCTGAACTACGATCCGGCAAATCTGGATCTTCATAGTGCAATTGAACGTCTGTGTGCCAAGGTAGAGGCTTCTGTTCGTGCCGGCACTGTGATTGTGGTGCTGTCCGACCGCGATATTCGCCAGGGCCATCTGCCCATAGATGCGCTGCTCGCCACCGGTGCCGTGCACCATCATTTGGTGCATGCGGGCCTGCGCTGTGATTCCAATGTGGTGGTGGATACCGCCAGTGCACGGGATGCGCACCAGCTCGCCTGCTTGGTGGGTGTGGGAGCGACGGCAGTACATCCCTATTTCTCCTACAGCATTATTAATCACCTGATCGACAGGGGAGAGCTGCTGCTGGATGCGGCAGAAGCGCAGAAGAATTACCGCAACGGCATCATCAAGGGCCTGTTAAAAATCCTGTCAAAAATGGGTATCTCCACGGTAGCCTCTTACCGCGGTGCGCTGTTGTTTGAGTTGGTCGGTCTTTCCAAAGAGGTGGTGGACCTGTGTTTCCCCGGTGCACCCACTCGTATCGAAGGCGCCGGCTTTGCCGAGTTGCAGGCAGATATGGCCGCGCGTGCGGATATCGCCTGGAAAGCGCGTAAGCCGGTGTCCCCCGGGGGCCTGCACAAATATGTGCATGGCACCGAATACCATACTTTTAACCCGGATGTGGTGACGGCCCTGCGCCGAGCGGCCAGTACTGGGGATTACTCCGCTTGGCGTGATTACTCGGAACTGGTCAACCAGCGCCCAGTGGCAACCTTGCGGGATATGCTGGCCTTCAAGGAAAACCTCGAGCCTGTGCCATTGGAGGAAGTGGAGCCGGTCGAGCAGATTGTGCGTCGCTTTGACTCCGCTGCTATGTCCCTGGGAGCTCTGTCTCCCGAGGCGCACGAATCTCTGGCTCAGGCCATGAACCGCCTGGGTGGACGCTCCAACAGCGGAGAGGGCGGTGAAGATCCGGCCCGTTTTGGCACCGACAAAGTCTCCAAAATCAAACAGATCGCCTCCGGCCGTTTCGGCGTGACGCCGCACTATCTGGTCAATGCCGAAGTGCTGCAGATCAAGGTGGCTCAGGGCGCTAAGCCCGGTGAGGGTGGTCAGTTGCCCGGCGGCAAGGTGAATGACCTGATTGCTCGGCTGCGCTACTCGGTGCCCGGTGTCACCCTGATTTCACCGCCACCGCACCACGATATCTACTCCATTGAGGATCTGGCCCAGCTGATCTACGACCTCAAACAGGTTAACCCGGATGCACTGGTATCCGTAAAGCTGGTGTCCCGTCCAGGAGTTGGCACTATCGCCGCTGGCGTGGCTAAGGCTTATGCGGATTTAATTACCATTTCCGGCTATGACGGCGGTACTGCAGCGAGCCCGATCACCTCTATTCGCTATGCTGGTTCACCTTGGGAATTGGGCCTGGCGGAAACACACCAGACCCTACGAGCCAATGACTTGCGCGGCAAAGTTCGGGTGCAGACGGATGGGGGCCTTAAAACTGGCTTGGATGTAGTCAAGGCGGCGATTCTCGGTGCGGAGAGCTTCGGCTTTGGTACTGCGCCAATGGTGGCGATTGGCTGTAAATACCTGCGTATCTGTCACCTGAATAACTGTGCCACGGGTATCGCGACCCAGCGCAAGAACTTGCGCGATGCGCACTATATCGGCACCGCAGAAATGGCGATGAACTTCTTCCGCTTTGTTGCCGAGGAAACCCGCGAATGGATGGCGAGCATTGGTGTGCGCACCATGGAAGAGCTGGTCGGCCGTGTAGACCTACTTCGCATCATTGAAGGAGAAACCGACAAGCAGAAGAAACTGGATCTGTCGCCGCTGTTGCATACCGATGCACTACTCGATAGCAAACCGCAAACCTGCCAGCAGGCCACAAATGAGCCCTGGGATAAGGGCGAGTTGGCCGAGCGCATGGTGGAAGAAATTCTACCCGCCATTGAGAACCTGACTGGTGGTGAATTCAGCTTTGAGGTGACCAACTGCGATCGCTCTCTGGGGGCGCGTCTTTCTGGCGAGATCGCCAAGCGCCACGGCAACCAGGGCATGGTGGAGGCGCCAATAAAACTCAACCTCAATGGAGTTGCCGGGCAGTCTTTCGGCGTATGGAACGCCGGAGGGCTGGAGATGTATCTCGAAGGGGATGCCAACGATTATGTCGGTAAGGGCATGGCCGGCGGCAAGCTGGTAATTCGACCGCCTGAGGGTAGTGAGTTTGCTTCCCAAGACACCAGCATCGTCGGTAATACCTGCCTGTACGGTGCTACTGGCGGTAAGTTATTTGCCGCTGGCCGCGCCGGCGAGCGCTTTGCTGTGCGCAATTCCGGCGCCTTCGCCGTAGTGGAAGGGGCCGGCGATCATTGCTGTGAATACATGACCGGTGGAATGGTCGCGGTGCTAGGGCGCACCGGCTACAACTTTGGCGCCGGTATGACCGGTGGTTTTGCCTATGTGCTGGATCTGGAGCGCGATTTCTTCGACCGCTGCAACCACGAGCTGATTGAGCTGCGCCGTATCAGTAGTGAAATTCTCGAGCCGCACCAGAGTCATCTGCGCGAAGTGATCGAAGCCTATGTCGCGGAGACCGGCAGCGCCTGGGGTGAAGAGCTGCTGGATAACTTCGACGATTACCTGAGCCGATTCTGGCTGGTGAAACCCAAGGCAGCCAGCCTTGCGGATCTTCTTTCTGACGTGCGCAAGCGCGGCGAATAAGGCTGGGGTGGAGAGACAGTATGAAAGACAGACTGAACAACGATTTCCAGTTTATCGACGTGGCCCGTATAGATCCGCCGAAGAAAGATATCATCGCGCGTACCAGTGAATTTGTGGAGATTTACCAGCCATCCAGTGAAAACCAGGTGGCGAGTCAGGCACACCGCTGCCTGGACTGCGGCAATCCCTACTGTGAGTGGAAGTGCCCGGTGCACAACTATATTCCCAACTGGCTGAAATTAATCAGCGAGGGGAATGTGATCGAGGCGGCGGAACTCTGCCACGAGACCAACACCCTGCCGGAAGTTTGCGGGCGCGTTTGTCCCCAGGACCGCCTGTGCGAAGGCGCCTGTACCCTCAACGACGGTTTCGGCGCTGTGACCATCGGCAATGCTGAAAAGTACATCACTGATACCGCCTTTGCCCTCGGTTGGCGTCCGGATCTCAGCCATGTGGAAAAGACAGGTAAAAAAGTCGCGATTGTGGGCGCGGGCCCAGCCGGACTGGGCTGCGCCGATATCCTGATACGTAACGGCGTACAGCCGGTGGTCTTCGACAAGCATCCGGAGATCGGCGGCCTGATCACTTTCGGTATTCCGGAATTCAAGTTGGAAAAATCGGTGATGGAAAAGCGCCGCGAGGTGTTTGTTGAGATGGGGGTGGAGTTCTGTCTCAATACCGAGGTGGGCAAGGACATCAGTTTCGAGCAGTTGCTCAATGACTATGATGCCGTATTCCTGGGGATGGGTACCTACAACTACATGAAGGGCGGCTTCCCTGGTGAGGACCTGCCCGGCGTGCACGATGCTTTGCCGTTCTTAGTGGCCAACGTCAATCGCAATATGGGTTGGGAGAAGGACCCTGCGGAATTTGTCTCGGTGGAAGGCAAGCGTGTAGTGGTGCTTGGTGGCGGTGATACCGCCATGGACTGTAACCGCAGCTCTATTCGACTGGGGGCCAAGAGCGTGACCTGTGCCTACCGTCGCGATGAGGAAAATATGCCGGGCTCCCGCCGCGAAGTGGTCAATGCCAAAGAAGAAGGGGTGCAGTTCCTGTTTAACCGCCAGCCGGTAGAAATTGTCGGCGACGGTAAGGTCTCTGGGGTGAAAGTAGTCACTACCGAGTTGGGTGAGCCCGATGAAAACGGGCGTCGCCGTCCGCAGGTAGTGCCCGGTTCCGAAGAAGTCATCCCGGCAGATATCGTGCTGGTCGCCTTTGGTTTCCGCCCGAGCCCGGCGGAATGGTTTGCCGAGCACAGCATTGAAGTAGCGGACTGGGGTGGTGTCGTTGCCCCGGAAGAACAGAAATACAAGTTTCAGACCTCCAACGAGAAGGTCTTTGCCGGTGGCGATATGGTACGCGGTTCCGACCTGGTGGTAACAGCTATTTGGGAAGGGCGCCAGGCCGGTGAGGGTATTCTCGATTATCTGGATATCTGATTTTCCCGGTTGCGGATGGGAGGCTTGAAGCCTCCCATTTTTATATCTTTGTAGAGCGGCACCAGCCCTCAACCTGCCTGGATGATATTGTTGCCAAGCTGTATCTAGTGGCCCCGCCCCCTGTACAATGGCCGTTTTTTTAGCCCGCTCGGTGTACCTATGTCTGATACCAAACCGTCCGAATTGAAAAACGACCGCTTTCTCCGCGCCTTGTTGCGCCAGCCCGTGGATCGAACACCAGTGTGGATGATGCGCCAGGCGGGTCGTTACCTACCCGAGTACCGCGCAAGCCGCGCCGAGGCTGGGAGCTTTATGGATCTATGCCGTAATACCGAATTGGCGTGCGAGGTCACTCTGCAGCCGTTGGAACGCTACCCACTCGATGCGGCGATTTTATTCTCCGATATCCTCACCATCCCAGATGCTATGGGCCTTGGGCTCTATTTTGCCGAGGGCGAGGGCCCCAAATTCCATAAGCCGCTGCGCACTGCCGCTGATATTGAGGCATTGGAAGTGGTGAACAGCGAACGGGATCTGGACTATGTGATGAACGCTGTGTCCACCATTCGCCGCGAGCTAAATGGTCGTGTGCCGCTGATCGGCTTCTCTGGCAGCCCCTGGACCCTGGCCACCTATATGATTGAGGGCGGCTCCAGCAAGGACTTTGCCCGCAGCAAGGAAATGCTCTACAACCGCCCCGAGCTGATGCACCAGCTGCTGACCGTACTCGCCGATTCGGTGACCGACTACCTGAATGCACAGATTCGCGCGGGTGCCCAGGCGGTACAAATTTTTGATACCTGGGGCGGCGCCTTGAGTCACAGCGCCTACCGCGAGTTCTCCCTGCAATATATGCAGCGTATTCTCAGCGGTCTGATCAAAGAAGCCGATGGCCGCCGGGTGCCCGCTATTCTGTTCACCAAAGGGGGTGGTCAGTGGTTGGAAGCGATGGCGGATACCGGTGCTGATGCTCTCGGGCTTGATTGGACCACTGATATCGGCAGTGCCCGTGCCCGTGTTGGGGATCGCGTTGCCCTGCAGGGTAATCTGGATCCTTCCGTACTCTACGCCAATCCGGAACGCATCCGCCAAGAAGTGGAAGCTGTGCTGCAGTCCTACGGCCAGGGTAGTGGCCATGTTTTCAACCTTGGCCACGGTATTACTCCGAAAGTAGATCCGGCCCATGCCGGCGCCATGATCGAGGCAGTGGTAGAGCTTTCCGCAAAATATCACGTCTAACTGTGGCAACTAGTGTCTGAGTCTGTGAATACAGTCTCACTTTGTATGGGTGCTCGCCAATATCTGTCCGTGATATAAATGTGCGCTTGCCCGAGGGGGCCCGGATTTAGAAACGGGGCCCTTGCTGAGGGCGGTCTCCAAGCATTTACTACAGTGGTCGGTACCTCCCCAAGTGGCACTCGAACAGGCAAAAATTTCCGTCGGTGATCTCCAGCGCGGCATGTTTGTGTCCAGGCTAGACAAACCCTGGACACAGACTCCATTTGCCCTGCAGGGCTTTTATATCCGCGATTTGGAGGAGATTCGCCAACTACAGAAGTACTGCCGTTTTGTTTATGTCGATGTGCACAAGACCGTAGGCAGTGCCGGTGTGACCTTGCGCCGTTTGATCGGCGCTAGTGGTGCAAGTGCTAAAGGGCATGGCCGAGCCGCCGTGCGCGTCACCATTCCCTGCCGCCCCGTTGCGGTCTCTCACAAGACTTACCCCCCCCCTCAGCCCGCTCAGCGCGAGGCAGGCAATGCGCGCAAGTTGCACGGCCAGATATTGCGTGGCATGGGCGAAGTTATGGGGTTGGTAGCGAGCAATCGACCACTGCCGGTGCCACAGATGAACCGGGTGGTAGAGGATCTGGTTGAGAGTGTGCTGCGCAGCCCGGATGCTTTCGCCTGGTTGGCGCGAGTGCGAGACAGGGATGAACATACTTACAGTCACTCGGTACGCGCCAGTATTTGGGCGGTGCTGTTTGGCCGGCATATCGGCTTGGCGCGACATGAGTTGTTGCAGCTGGGGGTGGCCACCCTGTTAAAGGATGTGGGCAAGTTATCGATTCCCGCAGAAGTGCTGCAGATGCCCAAGCGCGACCCGCGCAGCGAGCTGGAGTATCGTAAATTTGTGCAACACAGCGTGCAGATGCTATCGGCAGACGCCCAGGTCGACCCCCAGGTGATTGATATTGTGCGCGGTCATCGCGAGCGCCACGACGGCGGTGGTTATCCCGGTGGCTTGCGCGGTGACAAGATTCCCGTATTGGCGCGCATGTGCGGCATCGTTACTTTTTATGATGAAGCGACGAACCCCCGCGGCGCCAGCCAGCCCATAGCGCCTTCAAAGGCCGTGGCCGAACTCTATGACCTACGTGGCATCGCCTACCAAGAACAGCTGGTCGTCGAATTTATTCAGGCGATAGGACTCTACCCCACCGGTACCCAGGTAGAGCTCTCCAGTGGCGAAGTGGGTGTAGTGGTGGAGCAGACCTATGACCGGCGTTTGCGCCCCAAGGTGATGATTGTGCTGGATGCGCACAAGCGCCAGCTGAGTAAACCGCGCCTGTTTGACCTGGCGGCTGCAGAGGATCGTGCAGAAAAGCTGATTGAGCGTGGCAAGATGCGCCCGGAGGAAAAGGTCAGCATAGTGCGGGATATAGAGCCAGGGGCTTATCCGGAGGTGAATACCTCGGCGGTGCGAGACGATTACCTTTTCAATAGTGGTGGGCAGCTGTCCCGCTTTTTCTCGCGCCTGGCGAGATAGTTTATTCTCGAGGGAAGCCTTGAGAGCGGCGTAACTTACCGCTCTCCCGAAGAATTAGCCGGCGTCAGCTATCATGCTGCCGAAATACTCACCCATACGCACAGGGGTTTCCGCCTCAAGGCTGTCCAGCCAGCGCACTTGATCCGCCCCAAACAACATGACGACTGTGGAGCCCAATTTAAAGCGACCCATCTCCTCGCCTTTTCGCAGGTGAATCGGTGCATTCTCAAGATAGTTGGTGGTGCGCACATCGCGAGTATGGGGCGCCACCTGGCCGGCCCAAACAGTCTCGATTCCGGCAACGATCATGGCACCAACCAAAATCATGGCCATGGGTCCGGCTTCAGTATCGAATACGCACACCAGGCGCTCGTTGCGGGCGAACAGGCGCGGTACGTTTTCGGCGGTTACGGTGTTGACCGAGAACAGTTGGCCCGGCACATAAGTCATGCTGCGCAGGGTGCCGTCGATAGGCATATGTACCCGGTGGTAATCCTTGGGTGACAGGTACACGGTGGCGAAGTGGCCATCGTCAAACTGGGCCGCCAATTCTGGATCACCACCCACCAATTCCAGCAAGCTGTAGTCGTGCCCCTTGGCCTGGAACACACGGCCATTGTGGATAGCACCGAGCTGACTGATGGCGCCATCTGCGGGACAGGCCAGGCTACCCTCGCTACTGACAATCGGGCGTGCGCCCTCTTTGAGTTCGCGGGTAAAAAAGTCGTTGAAGGTGCGATAAGCGGTGCAATCGGTCTCTTTGGCCTCCTGCATATCGACACCGTACTTCTCGACAAACCAGCGGGTGAAAGGGTCTTTGATCGACTTGATCTCGGTGTTCGCCAGCCAGCCCGCAGCGCGGGAAAGAGCGTGTTGCGGAGTCAGGTATTGCAGGGTGGTAAAGAGTTTTGGATTCATACGGGTACAACGTTTTCCGGTAATACTTACTGTTCGACGGGCGTATTGGGCAGGTTGCCCCACTCACTCCAGGAGCCTGGGTAGGCGCGAATATCAAAACCCAGGGACTTACCCACCAACCAGGTAAAACCAGAGCGGTGATGACTTTGGCAGTGGGTGACGATTTTATGTTTTTCATTGATGCCGAGCTTGGCGAGTAGCTCGCGCGCATCGGTGCGGATACGCAGGTCGCGCTGAGGGTCCATCAGCTGGGTCCACTCGCAGTTGATTGCGCCGGGAATATGACCGCCCTTGGTAGCCAAGACCCTTTCTCCACTGTACTCCTGGGGGGAACGGGCATCCCAAACGAGGAAGTCGGGGTTGCCAAGATACTCCTGGATTTCTCGGGCACTCATGGCAGCATCGGTATCGATCGAGACTTCGATATCGCTTGGGGTAACCTGTGGTTCTTCAGTGGTCAGTGGTAACCCGGCACCGCGCCAAGCGTGCATACCACCGTTTAAGTAGCTGTAATTGCGGTGGCCAATACTCTCCAGGGTCCACAGGAGGCGTCCGGCCCAGCCGCCGCCTTCATCATCACAGGCCACTACATGGGTTTCCGGGCGCAGGCCAATAGCGCGAAAAACTCGGGTCAGCTGCTCGGAGCTGGGGAGTTTACCCGGCGCAGGGGCAGTACCCGCCATCAATGCCTGAAATGGTAGGTGCAGGGCGCCGGGGATGTGTCCGTTCAAGTAATTTTGCAGGGAGCTGAGGTCGACAACCAATAGCTCTTCATGCTCCAGCTCGGCGGCGAGCTCTTCCGCCTCAATAATCAGGTTCAAAATTTATTCTCCGATTCCAGGCTGTTGCGCAGGTGTAAAAAGCTGTTCATACGGCGCTCACTGATGTCGCCGTTGGCCAGTGCTTCGCGAATGGCACAGCCGGGTTCGCCCTGATGGTTGCAGTCGCGAAAGCGGCAGTGGCCGATAAAGGGGCGGAATTCCACAAACCCTTCCAGTAGCGCGGCCTCCTCCATATGCCAGAGACCAAACTCGCGGATGCCGGGAGAGTCTATCAGATCGCCTCCGCTGGGCAGGTGAAACAGTTCCGCTGCGGTGGTGGTGTGGGTGCCCTTCAGGGTTGCCTCGGACAGGGCGCCGGTACGGGCGCCGGCACTCGGTAGCAGGGCGTTGACCAGTGAAGATTTACCCACGCCGGACTGCCCGACAAAGACGCTGCTGCCCTTGGCCAGGGTCTCGAGTAGTTGTGGCAGGCCCTCGCCGGTTTTAGTGGAAAGGCGCAGTACTGGGTAGCCGAGGTCGGGGTAGGGGGCCAGTAGGGTATCCAGTGCCTGGCGGTTGCCATCGTCGATCAGGTCGATCTTGTTCAGCAGCAGGATTGGCGCTATACCGGTGGTCTCTGCGGCGACCAGGTAGCGGTCGATGGCATTAGCGAAGGGCTCCGGGTAGGGGGCTATAACAATCACAATGCGGTCGATATTGGCTGCTACGGTTTTCAGGTCGCCGTAGCGATCAGGGCGCTGCAGCTCTGAGTTGCGCGGCAACCGCGCACCCACAACCCCATAGCCGCCATCGCTATCACTAGTGGCGGGACGCCAAGCGACGCGATCGCCGGTTACCAGGGTATCGATATTGGCACGCATGTGGCAGCGTTGGCGCAGGGAAGCATCGCTCTCACTTTCCACCAAAATTTGGGTGCCATAGTTGGCGATGACAAGACCGGTCTGTTCCTGGCCCAGTTGACCGTCGTCCAGAGCTTGTTCTGCGGACTCTTCGCGCTTGCGCGCGCGGGCCTCACGCTCCTGCTGGATCTTGGCGACGCGCCACTGTTGGCGGCGGTTTAATTTGCGTTTACTCATGCACTGGCACCTGGAGATTAGCGGCGGATTATAGCCATTGCCGGGTAGTTGCGGTAACTTGCGCGGAAAGTTTGAGGAGACCCGCTGTGGATCAGAACAACCTGATCTGGATAGATCTGGAGATGACCGGCCTCGATCCGGAAAAAGAGCGCATTATCGAAATCGCCACCATTGTGACCGATTCGCGGCTGAATGTGCTCGCCGAAGGCCCGGCGATGGTGATTCACCAGAGTAATGCCCTGCTGGATGCCATGGACGACTGGAACACCGAGCAGCACGGCGGTTCTGGTTTGGTGGCAAAGGTAAAGGAGTCGAATATATCCGAGCGGGAAGCGGAGCGAGAGACCCTGGAGTTCCTGCGCCACTGGGTGCCGGAGGGTGCCTCGCCCATGTGCGGTAACTCTATCGGCCAGGACCGTCGCTTCTTGGTCAAATATATGCCGCAGCTGGAATCTTACTTCCACTACCGTAATCTGGATGTGAGCTCGGTGAAAGAGCTGGCCAGGCGCTGGCGTCCGGATGTGTTGAATGGGGTGAAAAAACACAGTAGCCATTTGGCTCTAGACGACATTCGCGATTCTATCGAAGAGTTGCGCCACTACCGCGAGACCTTCTTTCGCCTTAGTTAAGCTTCCGACTTAGCGGAGCACTCGGCCGATTAGAGCCTCTTTTCTGCTGCCCCGACTCTTTTCTGTGCCTCGTTCAGGGGCTCAGGTTACGCGTTTGATCTTGCGTTTGCGTTTGCGTCCACTGCGTAGCCGCGCCAGGGCCCAATCGATATGCTCCAGCACCAGAGGCGTGGCCGTTTGCCGCGATTGTTCCAGGCTTTCGAATACCTCCTCGCTGGCCGCGCCGTTGCCGAGCGCCACCGCCAGGTTGCGCTGCCAGCGCTCGTAGCCGATACGGCGGATTGGCGAGCCCTCTGTCTTGCGCAAAAACTCCTCCTCGCTCCAGTTGAACAGCGCTAATAGCTCGCCGTTGTCGAGGCCGTGGCGCGGGTGGAAGTCCTGCTCTGCGGTGGGTTTGGCGAACTTGTTCCAGGGGCAGATTGTCTGGCAATCGTCGCAGCCGAAAACTCGATTGCCGATGGGCTCGCGGAATTCCTCCGGAATCGGCCCCTTGTTTTCGATGGTTAGGTAAGAGATACAGCGCCCGGCATCTAAGGTGCGCGGGCCGATAAAGGCATCGGTTGGGCAGACTTTAAGGCAGGCCACGCAATCGCCGCACTCGTCGGCAAAATCTCCCTCATCGACAGGCAAGGGCAGATTGGTATAGATCTCGCCGAGGAAGAAAAAAGAGCCAGCTTTGGAATTGATCAGCAGACAGTTCTTGCCGACCCAGCCGAGGCCGGCCTTGCGCGCCAGAGCGCGTTCCATTACCGGTGCGCTGTCGGTAAAGGCGCGACCCTTGGAATCGATACCCTGTTCGGCACAGAAGGCATCGATCTTCTTGGCCAGGCTGGCCAGGCGCTTGCGAATCAGCTTGTGGTAGTCGCGACCATTGGCGTAACGGGAGACATAGGCCTTACTGGAATCCTTGAGCACTTTGATCGGCTGGGTATCCGGTGGCAGGTAGTCCAGGCGCACACTGATGGCGCGCACGGTTCCCTCTTCCAGTAGTGCCGGGCGCCAGCGCTTTTCCCCGTGGGCGCCCATCCACTCCATATCCGCGTGGTAGCCCTTATCGATCCAAGCGCGCAGGCGCTCACCGTCCTCCTCCAGCTGGCAGTCGGTGATACCAACCTGCTGGAAGCCCAGCTCCCGTCCCCAGAGTTTGATCAGGTCGGCTAATTCGGCGAGCAGTGATTCGGTCATAGATAAAGCGGCTCGATATCCCATGCAAGCACAATGACTGGCCGGGGCGGTATACTTTGCTGTCAGTGCAAGTGGCAGCGATACAATCGCCCATTTTGCCACAGATGACATCTTCACCACATTGCGGGAGCCGCATGGATACGCCACAACCTTTGTACAGTGCCGAATCGGTACGGGAACTCGACCGACAAACAATCGCCGCGCTGGAAATTCCTTCGATACAGCTGATGAAGCGCGCGGCCCGCGCTGCTTTCATCCATTTACGCGCCCGCTGGGCAGATATCGGCCGCATCCAGGTATTTTGTGGCGGTGGCAACAATGGCGGTGATGGCTATGTGATTGCGGCTCTGGCCGCGCAGAAGAAGATACCGGTGACGGTGTTTGCCTGTACTGACCCCGAACTCTTGAAGGGCGATGCCCGCGAGGCCTATGCCTACGCCGTTCGCGAAGGCGTTCAGGTGCTGACCTCGCTGACCGAGCTGGACAGTGCCGATGGTAACACCCTGATCGTGGATGCACTGCTGGGGACAGGGTTTAGCGGTGAATTGCGTCAGGATGTTGCTCATGCCATAGAGCGAATTCGCAAGAGTCCCGGTCCGGTTTTTTCCGTGGATATTCCCTCGGGCCTGAGTGCCGATAGTGGCAGCGCCGATCTGGCCGTTCAAGCCAATATGACTGTGACCTTTATCGGTCGCAAGCTGGGCCTCTACTGTGGGCGTGGCCCGGCGCTTTGTGGCGAGGTGATCTTTGCCGATCTGGGTGCCCCCGCACCGATTTATCAAGCAGTAGAGCCCCTGGCGCAACGGTTTGAGCGCTCCAGCCTGAAACGCCTGCCCGAGCGTGCTGCGGACAGCTACAAAAATATGTTTGGCCATATTTTGATAGTCGGTGGCGACAGCGGTTTCGGTGGCGCAGCGCTGATGGCGGCGCAGTCCTCTGCACGCAGTGGTGCTGGTCTGATCTCCCTGGCAACCCGCCCGGAACACTTAACTGCCGCTTTGACCCGTTGCCCCGAGGTCATGGCTCATCCGGTTATTTCTGGCCAGGAACTGGAACCACTTTTAGAGGGGCCCGATGTCATCGCAGTGGGCCCGGGTCTTGGCCGCTCTCCCTGGAGCGAACAGTTACTGGCTCGCGCTGGCCGCGCTCAGGTGCCGCTGGTGGTGGATGCGGATGCACTGAATATCCTCGCCGTCGGGCGGGTACTCGCTGGTGTAAAACGCGATGATTGGGTGCTGACGCCCCATGTCGGCGAGGCGGCGCGCCTGCTCGGCTGCGATACCGCCGAGGTACTGGCGGACCCCCGCGCGGCGGCGGTGGCAGTTCAGCAGAAATTCAGTGGTGTGGTGATACTAAAAGGCGCCGGCACCCTGATTGCCCACGAAGGCGGTGTCGATCTGATCAACAGCGGTAATCCGGGTATGGCTTCGGGAGGCATGGGTGACCTGCTCACCGGAATAGTGGCGGCCTTGATCGGTCAGCACCTGCCTTTGGGAGATGCGGCACGCCTGGCAGTTTGGCTGCATGGCGAAGCGGGTAACCGCGCCGCGGAGGATGGTCAGCGCGGTTTGTTGGCCACAGATTTATTGCCCTGGATTCGACGGTTGGTGGACTGATAGTGAGTGAACTGAAATTGCATTTAGCGGACGAAGAGGCAACGGTGGCAGGCGGCGAAGCGCTGGGCCGCGCCTGCCTGGCCAGTGGTCTACAGCGGGGGCTCACTCTGTACCTGAATGGCCAACTGGGTGCCGGCAAGACCACCTTTTGTCGCGGTGTGCTTAGAGCCTTTGGGCATCAGGGTGCGGTGAAGAGCCCCACTTACACCCTGGTTGAGCCCTACGAACTTGGACCCCAGCGGGTATATCACTTCGACCTCTATCGCCTCGGAGATGCCGAGGAGTTGGAGTTTATGGGGGTGCGGGACTACTTCGCCGCGCATAGCCTGAGCCTGGTGGAATGGCCGGAACGCGGCGCTGGCGTTTTGCCCGAACCAGACTTGGAATTGACTCTGCAAGTGCCGGACAGCGGCCGCCAGCTGCTGTTGAATACCCATTCCAAACAGGGAGAAGCGGTACTCGATACCCTGGCAAAGATGCTAAATAAATAGCAATTGGCCTGGATTCAGGGATGTGTAAAAACAATAAGTGAAAGGGTTGGGAAGTAATGAGTAGGATGTGGCGCTCGCTGGTGGCCCTGGTAACTGGGCTGGTAATTGCACTGCCGCTGATGGCGGCTGAAGTGGAGGGCGTGCGCCTGTGGCGGGCGCCGGACCACACGCGCCTGGTCTTCGACTTGAGCGGCCCGGCGGAGCACAAGTTGTTCACCTTGAGTGGGCCGCACCGTGTTGTGGTGGATATTGCCGATACTCAGTTAAAGGCGCAGTTAGATACTCTGGATCTGAAGGGTACACCCATCGCCCAAGTGCGCCACGCCCGCCACAACAAGAAAGACCTGCGCGTTGTCCTCGATCTGAAGCAGCAGATCAATCCGCGCAGTTTTTCCCTGCGCCGTCATGAAGTACTGCCGGATCGCCTGGTGCTTGATCTTTACGACAAAGTGGAAAATCAAGAGAAGACCCTGCAGCAGGTAAGCACTGAACGCGACATCGTTATTGCCGTGAATGCTGGTCACGGCGGTGAGGACCCGGGTGCACTGGGTCCCAGAGGTCTGCGCGAGAAGGATGTGGTGCTGGCTATTGCGCGAAAACTACACAAAGAACTCGATCGCGAGCGGGGTTTCAGCGCGAAATTGGTCAGAACCGGTGATTACTTTATTCCCCTGCGCCAGAGGGTGAAGAAGGGGCGCAAAATGCGCGCGGATCTGTACATTTCGATTCACGCCGATGCCTTTACCCGCAAGGAGGCCCGTGGTGCCGGTGTCTATGCCGTTTCCTCGCGTGGCGCTACCAGTGAGACTGCACGTTTTCTGGCCCAGCGGGAAAATGAATCCGATCTGATAGGCGGTGCCGGTGACTTGAGCCTGGATGACAAGGATGACACCCTGGCTGGGGTATTACTGGATTTGTCGATGACCGCCACCATGAATGCCAGCCTGGATATTGGCGCCAGTGTACTGAATTCACTGGCCAGCTTTACACACTTGCACAAAAAGAAAGTGGAGCAGGCGAATTTTTCGGAGTTGCGCAACCCGGATGTACCCTCAATTTTGGTGGAAACGGGCTTTATCACTAATCCCTACGAGTCACGGCGATTGAGTGATCCCAAGTTTCAGCAGCGTATGGCAGAAAAGCTCAGTGAGGGTATAGTGGCTTACTTTCGCGCTAACCCTCCGGCGGGTACCTGGCTGGCAGCCAACAAGCCTGCCAAGTCGCGCCGCCACGTGATTAGCCGCGGCGAGACACTGTCCGGAATTGCCGCGCGTTACCGGATTTCCGTGGCCTCCCTGAAGAAAGCCAACGGTATTAAAAGCTCAGTGATCCGCGTGGGGCAGACTCTGAGTATCCCCTCGGGTTAGCCGCAAAGTTACCGCCTTATCGGCCCTTCAAATTAGCGTTAACAAGACAGAGTTATGCACGAACGTATCCAGCAATTATCTCCGCGTCTCGCCAACCAGATCGCTGCCGGTGAGGTGGTCGAACGCCCCGCCTCTGTAATCAAGGAGCTGCTGGAAAACAGTTTGGATGCTGGCGCCACGCGGCTGGAAGTGGATATCGATAATGGCGGTATCAAGCGCATGAAAGTGCGGGATAACGGCAAGGGTATCGAGAAAGAGGACTTGCCCATGGCGTTGGCGCGTCATGCCACATCGAAAATCCATGTGCTGGAAGATCTGGAAGCGGTGGCCACCCTGGGTTTCCGTGGTGAGGCCCTGGCCAGTATTTCCTCTGTCGCGCGATTGAATCTGATCAGTAGCCGCGATGAGAGCGGCAAGGGCTGGCAAGTGAGCGCCGAGGGCCGTGATATGCAGGCGCAGCTGGCCCCAGCGGCCCACCCCCGCGGCACCACCGTGGATGTGCGTGATCTATTTTTCAATACGCCGGCGAGGCGTAAGTTTCTGCGCACCGAGAAGACTGAATTTAACCGTATCGACGACACCATCAAGCGCCTTGCTCTGTCCCGCTTCGATGTGTCTATCACTCTGCGCCACAACGGCAAGGGCGTGCACAACCTGCGTGCCGGCAGCGGCCGCGTGGAGATGGAGCGCCGTGTGGCGCAGGTATGCGGTCCGGCTTTTATGCAGAACGCCCTGCATATCGATGTGGAGCGCAGTGGTTTGCGCCTATGGGGTTGGGTGGCCGAGCCGGCTTTCTCCCGCTCCCAGGCCGATCTGCAATTCTTCTACGTCAATGGGCGTGCTATCCGCGATAAGGTGGTGAGTCACGCGGTGCGCCGTGCCTTTGCGGATGTGCTCTATCACGGCCGTCATCCGGCGTTTGTACTCTATCTGGAGCTGGACCCGGCATCGGTAGATGTAAATGTACACCCGACCAAGCACGAGGTGCGTTTCCGCGATGGTCGCTTGGTACACGACTTTTTGTTTGGCAGTTTGCATCGGGCTCTGGCGGATGTGCGCCCAGGGCAGAAAGATGAGCAAGCTGAAGAGGCTGATGGGCAAGAGAATGGCGCTGCTGAAAGAATCAGTGGTATTCAGGCAGGAGAGTTTTCCGGCCAACAAAAAATGCCACTCTCCAATCGCCCCTCACCGGCGAGCTTACAGCAGCAAATGAATACCTACGGTGCCTTGCATCAACCCTATCGGGAGCCGGCAGCTGTTGCTGAGCCTGCGGTACCTTCTCCAGATGCGCCTCCGGCTGGCGCTCCTGTTGCACCAATGGCTGCGCAGGCACCCACGATTAACGAGAGTGCTAATGGAGAAGATGTTCCGCCGTTGGGTTTTGCCATCGCTCAGCTGCATGGCATATATATCCTCGCGCAGAACGAGCAGGGCATGATCGTGGTGGACATGCATGCCGCCCACGAGCGTATTGTCTATGAACAGATGAAAGTGGCTCATGCTGCGGGCGGTATTCAGGCACAGCCATTGCTGGTACCAGTGAGCCTGGCGGTAAGCCAGCGTGAGGCGGATTGCTTCGAGGAGCGCAGCGAAGTGTTTACGGCTCTCGGTTTCGTGCTACAGCGCGCAGGCCCGGAAACTCTACTGGTACGACAGGTGCCGACCATGTTGCACGGTGCTCAGGTGGAGCAGCTGGTGCGCGATGTGTTGTCAGATTTACTTGGGCAGGGTGACAGCGAGCGTATAGGCGAGCAAATCAATGAAGTGCTCGCCACCATGGCCTGTCACGGTTCTGTGCGCGCCAACCGCCGCTTGACGATTCCGGAAATGAACGCGCTGCTGCGGGATATGGAGCGCACTGAACGCAGCGGCCAGTGCAATCACGGCCGTCCGACCTGGACCCAGGTTAAACTGGCGGATATGGATAAGTGGTTTATGCGCGGTCAATAATCGCGTTTTGGAAGTAGGTGGTGATTTGAGCGAGCGCACTCTGGACGATAAACCCCGCGCAATTTTTTTGATGGGTCCCACGGCATCGGGCAAGACGGATTTGGCCATGGCTTTGGCCGATCGCCTGCCGGTGGAATTAATTAGTGTGGATTCGGCTCTCGTTTATCGGGGTCTCGACGTGGGCTCGGCCAAGCCCAGCGCGGAGGAGCTGGCCCGCTATCCCCATCGCTTGATCGATATCTGTGATCCCAGCGAGTCTTTTTCTGCCGGCCGATTTCGCAAAGATGCTCTCGAAGCTATGGACGAAATCAGCGTAGCCGGTAAGATCCCTTTACTGGTTGGCGGAACTATGTTGTATTTCCGTGCTCTCCTGGAAGGAATGGCAAAGTTGCCGGAGGCCGACCTGAAGCTACGCGCTGAGATTGAAGCGCGTGCCGAACGTGAAGGCTGGCCGGCACTGCATGCGGAACTCGCACAAGTCGACCCGCAATTAGCGGCGGAACTGCATCCTAATCACTCGGTACGTATAGAGCGGGGGCTGGAGGTTTATCGGCTTACCGGTGTACCTCTTTCCCAGTTGCGTCGAGAACAATCTGGTGGCGGGGTACAGGAACGCTACCACTTGACTCAGTTGGCGATTATGCCTCGGGACAGGTCGTTGCTACATCGGCGTATTGAACTGCGCTTTAAGCGGATGCTCGAAGCTGGGTTTGTGCAGGAAGTGCGCGGTTTATTTGATCGTGGCGATCTGCATGAGGATCTACCGGCGATTCGTGCGGTGGGCTATCGTCAAGTGTGGCAGTACCTGGAAGGGCACTGCGATTATGATGAGATGGTTGCTGCGGGAATTGCCGCCACCCGCCAGTTGGCCAAGCGACAGCTGACGTGGTTGCGGCGCTGGCCCGAGTTGGAAATTTTGTACACTCAGGACAGCGAGGGTAGGGTGCGTGAGAATGATGAAATATTGGCCGAAGCCTTGAAATTTCTCGCTTGAGCATCCATAACGTGGTTGGGCTATAAAACGACAAGCTCAGTCAGTCAGTTTTCACAGGGTCGGCCTTTTCCGGCTCGCAACTACACTACTTATTACGCGTATTCGACCTCAGTCGTTTTTTGATCCGCGCACTTCGCGGATACGATTGCGGCCTGCATACCGCATTCAGCTTTTTGACAAGGAGAAAAAAGATGTCAAAAGGGCACAGCTTACAAGACCCTTACCTCAACGTATTGCGCAAAGAGCGTATCCCGGTTTCTATCTATCTGGTAAACGGCATCAAGCTCCAAGGGCAAATTGAATCTTTCGACCAGTTTGTGGTGTTGCTGAAAAATACCGTCAGCCAAATGGTTTACAAGCACGCTATTTCCACTGTTGTACCGTCCCGCGCAGTGCGCGTTCCCCTGTTGAACCCAGCCGCACAGCATGGCGGCGAGGGCAATGGTGAAGGCGGTGAGCGCGAATCTTTCAGCTGATTGAGTTGCGCTTAACGAGACTCGCGCCCCGTTACCGGGGCGCAAGCAGCCGAGTGAATCCGGAGTTGGACTTGCGGCTGCCATTTCAATCTAGGGAGCCAGATAGGCGCCCATTTCCTCATATAGAGATTTCCCATTGTTTTTCGATCGACCGGAATCTGGTGAACTGGCAGTACTGGTACACCTTGAACTCTCCGCTATAGACAGCCCCGATGATCCTCGCGAATTTGAGGAGCTGGCCCTCTCTGCCGGAGCCGATCCGGTCAGTTTTATTTTTGGACAACGTGCCACTCCAGACCCTAAAACCTTTGTTGGTCGAGGTAAGCTGGAAGAGATTCGCCAGGAAGTGAAAGAGCAGGGTGCCGAGCTGGTGATCTTTGATCACACCCTCTCACCCAGCCAAGAGCGCAATATTGAGCGTGAACTCAAGTGCCGGGTGCTGGATCGCACCGGCCTGATTCTGGATATCTTCGCCCAGCGTGCGCGCACCCATGAAGGTAAGTTGCAGGTGGAGCTGGCGCAATTGCGCCATATGACCACCCGCCTGGTGCGAGGATGGACCCATCTGGAACGGCAGAAAGGCGGTATCGGTTTACGCGGACCGGGCGAGACCCAGCTGGAAACGGATCGGCGTTTATTGCGTGCGCGTATCGATTCCATTGAGAAGCGCCTGGAAAAAGTTCGCCGCCAGCGAGAGCAGGGCCGGCGTGCGCGCTCCCGTGCCGAAGTGGCTACGGTTTCCCTGGTGGGTTACACGAACGCCGGCAAGTCGACTCTGTTTAACAGGCTCACTGATGCCGACGTGTATGTGCGCGATCAACTGTTTGCAACCTTAGACCCTACTATGCGAAGGGTTGAATTACCCAATGTCGGCGCCATGATCCTTGCTGATACGGTAGGTTTTGTTTCGCACCTGCCACACAAACTGGTGGAGGCGTTCCGCGCGACCCTGGAAGAGGCTGCGCAGGCAACGCTGCTTCTACATGTGGTGGATGCCGCCGCAGAAGATCGTCTGCACCTGATGGAAGAGGTTCAGACCGTACTGGAGGAAATTGGTGCTGCGGATATCCCGCAGCTGCTGGTGTACAACAAAATCGACCTGCTCGCCGACAGTGAGCCCCGCATTGACCGCGATGAAGAGGGGGTACCGCGTGCGGTTTGGCTCTCAGCGGTGACCGGTGCTGGTTGTGACCTGCTGGTGGAGGCGATTGCAGAGCGCCTGGGAGAGCAGATGGTACAGGGGCTGCTGGTGGTAAAACCACAGCAATCCCGCCTGCGCGCGCAGCTCTACCAGATCAACGCGGTGCAGAGCGAACACTATCGGGATAATGGCGATTGCGAATTGCAGTTATTGCTTCCGCGCAGTGATTTCCAGCGTTTACTGGCCCCATTTACAGATGGTGGTGAAGAGCCGGAGTGGCTGCCAAAAGAGGCACTTCCCGATGATAATGAGGCGCAAGAACACTAGCGCCAGCACATTTTCGTGTGGCCGATGCGGCCCCAATTTCGACAAACTTGCCTTCAGCAGAGGTCTGGCGGCAATATTTTGCCGGCGGGGAATGCTAGAATCCGCCGGAGTCAAAGCTTAAATGATCAGAGTTGGAGTAATTTAGATGGCCTGGAATGAACCGGGTGGTAACAACGGCAAAGACCCTTGGGGTGGCGGCGGTGGTAACCGCAATAACGATGGCCCACCGGATCTCGACGAGCTGTTCCGCAAAGTCCAGCAGAAACTCGGCGGATTGTTTGGCGGTAGCCCAAGCACCGGAACGGGTAAGTTCCCATGGATGCTGGTGATTGTTATCGCGGTATTAATTTATGCGGGACTCGGTATTTATCAGGTCAACGCCAACGAACAGGCGGTGGTATTGCGCCTTGGTAAATACCACTCGACCGAATCGGCCGGCCTGCACTGGAACCCACCGCTGATAGATAGTGTAACCAAGGTCAATATGACTGAGGTGCGTACCGAGCGCACCACCGGACAGATGCTGACCGAAGATGCCAATATCGTTGAAGTGGTATTGACCGTGCAATGGCAGGTAAGTGATGCGGAGTCTTTTGTACTGCGTGTACGCGAGCCGGTGAAGAGTCTACAGGAGGCCACTGACAGTGCCTTGCGCCACGTAGTGGGCTCTCTCACTCTGAACGGTGTGATTTCGCAAAACCGGACCCAGGTATCCACCGACACCCAACAGCGTCTGCAGGAGTACCTGGATTTGTACCAAACGGGTATCCGTATCGATGTGGTGAACCTGACTGATGCCAAGGCGCCCCGCGAAGTGCAGGATGCCTTTGACGATGTAACCAAGGCTCGCGAGGACGAGGTGCGTCTGCAAAATGAAGCCCAGGCCTACGCCAACCAAGTGATTCCGGTTGCTCGCGGTCAGGCACAGCGAATTATCGAAGAGGCCGAGGGCTACAAGGCCCGTGTAGTCGAGAGTGCCCGCGGTGAGGCGGTGCGCTTCGAGAAACTGCTGTCCGAATACGAGCGCGCGCCGGAAGTGACCCGCGAACGCCTATACCTGGATGCGGTGCAGGATGTGATGTCTAACACCTCCAAGGTGATGGTTGATGTCGAGGGTGGCAACAACATGATGTACCTACCGCTGGATAAGCTGACTCAGGAGAGCACATCCCAGGCTGTCCAACGTAAAGACACCTCCCCGATCGTAATCGAAGAGGTCTACCAGCGTATCGTCGAGCGCCTGCGCCAGGATGCCGCCAGCAGCCGCCGCAGCCAGACTGTTCGCTAGGAGGTGATGGAATGAACAACAAATCTTTGGGAATTATTGTCGCACTGCTGCTCGTCGTCCTGTTGGTTTCCTCCAGCGCCTTCGTGGTGAAGGAAACGGAAAAGGCTGTGTTGCTGCGCTTTGGTGAGCTGGTGCGCACCTACACCGAGCCGGGTCTCTACTTCAAGATTCCGTTTGCGGAGAAGCTGCGCAAGTTTGACGCTCGTATCCAAACTGTGGATTCAAGCCCGGTGCGTATGCTCAATAGCGAAAACAAGTTCATGATGGTGGATTCGTACGCTAAATATCGTATCTCAGATGTGAGTAAGTTCTACATCGCTACCCGTGGCGATGAGCGCAATGCGGTGCGTCTACTGTCTGAGCGGATCAACGATCAGCTGCGTAACCAGTTCGGTGTGCGTGACCTGCATGAGGTAGTCAGTGGTGAGCGCGATGAGCTGATGGCGGAGATTACCAAAAACCTGAATAAGGTTGCTCAGGGCGACTTGGGTGTGGAGGTGATCGATGTACGCGTCAAGCGCATCGACCTGCCACCAGAAGTCTCCGAGTCCGTGTTCCAGCGTATGCGTGCAGGCCGTGAGCTGGAGGCAAGGGATCACCGAGCCAAAGGGCAGGAGGCCAGTGAGCGGATCAAAGCCAATGCCGATCGCCAAAAGGTGGTGATTGAGTCCGAGGCCTACCGCCAGGCCGAAGAACTGCGTGGTGCTGGGGATGCGGAGGCGGCATCGATTTATGCCGCAGCCTATACCAAGAACCCCGAGTTCTACCGCTTCACGCGCAGCCTGCAGGCTTATCGGGAATCTTTCCGCAGCAAATCCGATATGTTGCTGGTGGATCCAGATAGTGAGTTTTTCCGCTATCTGAAGGACCCTAAAGGGCAATAAACCAACTTGCGGGGCAAATGGCAGCGGATTATCCCTACCCCCCAGCTGTTTGCCCGAGGTCGTGGCTGTCCTTGCGACAGCCCTACCTTCCTGCCGGCAGTTGGTGCTAAAATCACGCAAACCGGGCCTCGCCCGGTTTTTTTGTGGAAGCCGACGCGCCTCATTAACTCTGAAAAGTCCGTTTCACCATGACTCAAGCCGATCGTTGGATGCTGCCGGATGGCATCGCGGAGATTTTGCCCGCGGGAGCTGTTCAAGTTGAAACCCTGCGCCGCCGACTGTTGGACCTCTACCATTGCTGGGGGTACGAGTTGGTGATACCGCCAATGTTGGAATTCACCGAGTCCCTGCTGGTTGGTATGGGGCGTGATCTCGACCTGAGCACCTTCAAGGTCACAGACCAGATTTCCGGCCGCACACTCGGTATTCGCGCTGATATTACCCCGCAGACAGCGCGTATCGATGCGCATAGTTTTCCTCGTGCGGGGGCTAACCGCCTGTGCTACGCGGGCCAGGTCCTGCACACCCGGCCACGTACCGCGATGGGCTCGCGTGCGCCGATCCAGATAGGTGCGGAATTGTTTGGCGTGGACAGCCTCAGTGGAGATATCGAAGTGATCTTCCTGATGCTGGAGAGCCTGCAGGTTGCCGGGATAGAAGATATTTATTTGGACCTCGGCCACGTAGCGATTTACCGAAGTCTCGCCGAGGCAGCCGGGCTCGGTGACAGTGAGCGTGAAGAACTTTCCGCGCTGCTGCAGAACAAGGCCAGTGCCGATGTTTACAGCTGGGTGTCTGAGAATATTAGTGATTCACAGGTATCGGGCTGGCTGCAAGCTCTCCCCAGTCTTGCCGGCGGGCTCGACTGCCTGGAACGAGCCGCCACTCAGTTGGCGGGAGCGCCGCAGGCTCTGTTGGATGCTTTGTCTGATCTGCAGCAGGTCGCCGAGGCTCTGGGGCAGCGCTACCCGGCGGTGACCCTGTTCTTCGATTTGAGTGAAGAGCGTGGATACGACTATGAAACCGGCTTGGTATTCGCCGCTTACACACCGGGCCACGGGCAGGCACTCGCCAATGGTGGCCGCTACAACGGTATTGGTGCAGTATTTGGCCGGGACCGCCCGGCAACGGGCTTTAGTAGTGATTTAGTGGCTCTCAACACGCTGGGTACCAGCGCGACACCCGCTGAGGGCGCCATACTCGCGCCGGAGGTAAGTGGTCCCCAGGGCGCCGGGCTGTGGCGCGCAATTGATGAGCTGCGCGAGCGGGGAGAGGTGGTCATTGCCACTCTTTCCGATAGCGCAGAGAGCGATCTTCATTCGCGCTGTGATCGCGAGCTGGTATTCGAGGGCGACTCCTGGGTGGTAAAGCCCCGGGATTGAACAAAGGCGGGCGCAGAGGATGTGCCAATAATGTGCCTATATTGGTGCGGTGAACCCCGCAAGATTCATTGATGTAGGGGCCTCTCGGCCTCCTGCAGAACGAAACCTGAGTTAGAGATTGATACAGATGGGCAAGAATGTAGTAGTGCTGGGTACCCAGTGGGGCGATGAAGGCAAGGGTAAAATTGTCGATTTGCTGACAGAACAGGTCTCCCTGGTGGTGCGCTTTCAGGGCGGACACAACGCCGGCCATACCCTGGTGATCGACGGTGAGAAAACCGTACTGCACCTGATCCCCTCCGGTATCTTGCGCCCCAGCGTGACCTGCCTGATCGGCAACGGTGTGGTGCTGTCACCGGAAGCATTACTCAAGGAAATGTCTGAGTTGGAAGAGCGCGGTGTCCCAGTGCGCAAGCGCCTGCGCCTGTCCCCAGCCTGTCCCCTGATTCTGCCGGTGCATGTGGCACTGGATCAGGCCCGTGAAAAGGCGCGCGGTGCCAAAGCAATCGGTACCACCGGTCGCGGTATCGGTCCCGCCTATGAAGACAAAGTTGCCCGCCGCGGTCTGCGCCTCGGTGACTTGTGTAACTGGGAGAACTTCTGCAATCAGCTCAAGGAGCTGATCGACTACCACAACTTTGCCCTGACCGAATATTACAAAGTCGATCCGGTCAGCTACGAGGACACTCTCGAGCAGGCCAAGATCTGGCGTGAGCAACTGGTGCCGATGATCATCGATGTGGCCGACCAGCTGCATAAGGCCCGCGAACAGGGTGAGCACATCCTATTCGAGGGGGCTCAGGGTTCCCTGCTGGATATTGACCACGGTACCTATCCGTTTGTGACCTCCTCCAACACCACTGCTGGCGGCACCGCCACTGGTTCTGGTTTTGGCCCCCTCTACCTGGATTACGTACTGGGTATCACCAAGGCTTACACCACCCGCGTTGGTAGTGGCCCTTTCCCCACCGAACTCGACTGTGAAGTAGGGCGTCATCTGGGTGAGAAGGGACATGAATTTGGTGCCACCACCGGGCGCCAGCGTCGCACCGGCTGGTTCGATGCCGTTGCCGTACGTCATGCTATTCGTATTAACAGTATCTCCGGCTTGTGTCTGACCAAGCTGGATGTACTCGATGGTCTTGAGGAAGTGAAGATCTGTGTCGGTTACCGCAACAGTGCCGGAGAAGAAGTACCGGTACCTTTCGACGCCGCCGGTTGGGAGGGTGTAGAGCCTGTATACGAAAGTATGCCTGGCTGGACAGAGAATACTTTCGGGGTGCGTCGTGAGGCGGACCTGCCGGCCAATGCCAAGGCTTATATCGCCCGTATCGAAGAGCTGGTGGGTGCGCCGGTAGATATTGTTTCTACAGGTCCCGATCGCAACGAGACGATCGTTCGCGCCTCTTCCGCTCTATGTGAAATGGGAATCCATAACGCGAGCGTATAAGCCTCTAAAGCCTGCTTGTGAATCTACGGTCAAACCCTGGCCTTGCTATTTTTAGTGAGGCCTTTGATCATTAGACCTGATTCAAGTTATCGGTCGAGTGGTTTTGAAGCCACTCGCTACCAGAATTCAATCGGGCCAATTTATGACCTCTTCCGTTTCCGTTGCCAGCCGCTATAGCTTTGCTGAAGAGATTGCCAATAGCGTAACCCACGGTATCGGAGCCGTTCTGGCTATTGCTGGTTTGGGTGTTCTCACTGGTTTCGCCGCACTGCGTGGGGATGCCTGGCATATCGTCAGCTCCAGTGTCTATGCCTCCACCCTGATTCTTTGTTTCCTCGCCTCGACTCTTTATCACGCCGTCAGCCATATAGGCGCCAAGGCGATATTGCGAACTCTGGATCACTCCTCAATTTTTCTGCTGATTGCCGGCACCTATACGCCCTTTACCCTAGTGACCCTACGCGGGCCCTGGGGTTGGTGGTTGTTTGGCATTATCTGGGGCTTGGCACTGTTGGGCCTGATTATCCAGTTCACTCCCTTGAAAAAGATCCGTGCACTGTCGATCACCCTCAGCGCCCTGATGGGCTGGGTGGTTATCGCTGCAATCAAGCCCCTGGCGAATAGTCTTGAGACCGGTGGTCTATGGCTGTTGGTGCTGGGGGGCCTCTGTTATACCGGCGGTATTGCCTTTTATTTGTGGCGTAGCCTGCGTTTTCACCACGCTATCTGGCACCTATTTGTGCTGGCTGGCGGTATTTTGCATTTCTTCGCCGTACTCTTTTACGTCATTCCCTGATTTTGTGGCCCTGGTTACAGGGCCTCGCCATCACCAGAACTTCCTTTCGACTCCACTGTCCCCATTAATGACGGATCAAGCGGATGACACCATTGGAGAAATCCGCCTTCCGGAAGAGAGAGGCTCGTTCTAACCTTGTGCGAGCGAAATGTCGTGTCAAAGGTACTCCCATGCCCAAATTGCAACGCTTCCCCGCACTGCTCTATGTTCTTACCCTCTGTTTGACGTTATTCACTCTACAGGCTCAGGCAGCCGATAAGCCGGACCCGGCTTTTGAAAAGTGGGTAAAGGAGTTCCGCCAAACGGCTGTTAAGAATGGGATTTCCCCACAGGTTTACGACCAGGCCTTTAAAGGCATTACCTCTCCTGACCAGTGGGTGCTGGATAGAGCCAGTTACCAGCCGGAATTCAAGGCGCCGGTGTGGCAGTACTTCGACAACCGTGTGCAAAAGCGCGCTATCGAGCGGGGCAAGCGGGAAAAAGAGAAGATGCAGCCCTGGCTCGATAAAATCGAGAAGCGCTTTGGTGTGGACCCCAATATCCTACTGGCAATCTGGTCGGTGGAATCGAGCTTCGGAGGCATTCTTGGCAATGAGACGGTAATGCGCAGTGTAATCCGCTCTCTCGCGACCCTGGCCTATGCAGATCCCCAGCGCAAGAAGTTTGGTCGACAGCAGTTGTTGGCGGCACTGAAAATCCTGCAGGCCGGTGATGTTGAAGGTCAACACCTGCTTGGATCTTGGGCAGGAGCTATGGGTCATACGCAGTTTATCCCCACCAGTTACCAGGCTTATGCTGTAGACATCGACGGTGACGGCAAGCGTGATATTTGGAATTCGGTGCCGGATGCACTGGCTACCGCTGCCAATTTGCTTTCTAGTAATGGCTGGCAGAAAGGTAAGCCCTGGGGCTATGAGGTAACCATTCCCGCCAAGAAAATGCCGGGCGGCAAATTGACAGTTGCGGAGTGGGAAAAGCTCGGGGTCAAGCGCGCTAATGGTGAGCCCTTTCCAAGTAAGAAAGCGGTGGCGGAGCTGAAGCTGCCTGATGGGCGCAATGGTCCGGCATTTCTAGTCTTTAAGAATTTCTTTGTACTCAAGCGTTATAACAACTCCGATCGTTATGCTATAGCCATTGGTTTACTTTCGGATCGTATTGGCGGCGGCGCGCCGCTGGTGAAAGACTGGAGCCGCCCTTTTACTCCCCTCGACGGCAGTCAAGTTGAACAGTTGCAAAAACTGCTGAAGCAGAAGGGTTTCTACAGTGGTGAGATCGATGGTAAAGCTGGTCCGGGAACCCGAAAAGCGATTAAGGCTTTTGAGAAGAGCGCCGGTGTGGAGGAGAAGGGCTTTCCCAGCAAAGAGGTATTGGAGTTACTTCAGAAACAGTAGGGCGCCTCTAAAAGTTCTCATCCGGTAGTAGGCTGTCCTGCAATAACTCGAGGTTTTCAACTACCTCCTGGGGTTCATGGAAATAGGCGATGTGATACATCGCCTCGCCCTCCTGCACCAGTGGGATGTTCTGCTTGCCGATTATGATTCCCTCGCCATTACTGCGTACCTGGTCTAGTTCATTGCCATAGGGGTCGGCAACAGTGGCGAGGAGGTCACCTTCGTACACTTGATCACCAAGCGCTTTAAGGTGGGTGGCTATGCCGCTGTCGCCGGCTCTTAGCCAGCCACTGCTACGAGCGATAAAGGGCTCTATTAAGCTGCGTTTGCGCCTTACCGGGAGCATACCCAGATGCCTGAGAACGTTAGTCACTCCTTTCAGCCCAGCGCGAATGCACAACTCATCAAAGCGCAGGGCTTCTCCTGCCTCATAAAGGAGGATTCTCACTCCCCGATCTGCGGCCGCCTGGCGTAGGGAGCCATCGCGAATCGATGCATTTAGCAATACCGGTACACCGAAAGCCTTGGCCATGGCACGGGTCACATCGTCGTCGAGATTGGCGCGTACCTGGGGAAGGTTACTGCGGTGGGCGGCTCCGGTATGTAGATCGATGCCGTAATCGCATTTGGCCACTATCTCACGCAGAAACACATGGGCCATACGCGCAGCCAGGGAGCCTTTGGCAGAACCGGGAAAGCTGCGATTGAGGTCGCGGCGATCGGGTAGGTAGCGGGTGTGCTGGAGCACACCATAGACATTGACCATAGGTACGGCAATCAGGTTACCGCGAAGGGATTTTAGACTGCGGCTCTGAATCAAACGGCTGATGATTTCGATGCCGTTCAGCTCATCGCCGTGCACGGCCGCACAGACAAAAATCGTGGGACCCTCCCGTTTACCGCGCTGTACATAAACGGGTATGGCCATTTCTGTATTGGTGTAGAGGCTGACTACAGGCAGGTCTATATGGCGGGATTCCCCCTTGGCCACTGCGATACCGCCAATTTCAAAGTTCGGGGATTGTTGCATGGTTACGTTCGCAATTGAGAGCTCTAAGTTTAGGGAATAGAGCAGGCCAGGGTGGGCCCCGATGAGGGGCGCCAGTAGGATTTTAGAGCCTGATTAGCGGCATATTGGACGTAGTGTGAGAGAAAATCCTTGAGCCGTTCAGCCACATTTGCAGGGCGGGATTCCAATATCCGGAAGTGGTGTACCACAGGCCAGTCTCAATATCGGCGATCAAGCCGATACCGCGCCAGGGGCCAGGAGTTTGTCCAAAAGCTCGGCCATTTCTGTCCTCGACATCTTTTCCCTGAGACCATTGCACCGTGCCCTGTGCGTCGAAAATAGCCAGCGGTTTTCCCTGTGAGTCAGTGTGATAGTACTCACAACGGCCGGAGCTCCAGTGGCAGAGTACGGATCCGTTTAAGGGGTGTGTTATCCAATGGCCAATGCCGCGGGATTTACCATCGATCTGGTGTGCTTCAGCCCAGATACCCAGGCCACTCCAACTGCTAGTGACCCGGCGCTGGCGTGACGATTTGCGATGGGTGCAGGTTTTACTCAGACGGCGCCCGAACGGGTCATAGCGGAAATGAGTTTTAAAATCGCCGCATTCTGCGGTGCTCATCAGCCCCCAACCGTCGTACTGGTATTGATAATCTCTGCGCCCGGGAATTTGCCGCTCGGCGACCACGTTGCCGCGCTTATCCCTGTCAATTTGTGCCTGGGGAAACCCGGTCTGGCGTATTGGAGTAGTGAGCTGTAGCGGGGGGCACTTATCGAATTGCCAAGCGAGGGCGAGTCCACTTTCCAGACTAAAAGGGCTTCCAAACCGATGTTTGACTGTACTGCGCACTTCTCCCTGAATATGAATAGTGTTTTGCTCTTTGAACTCACTGCGTAGCACCGGCTCGCCATTGGCATCCACACCGTAAAGCGCGCCACAGGGTGTGAGCGTGTAGGCCAAGTCGAGGTTGTCGGAGCTGGCGCTTCTCAACCAGCCGCGTGAATCGTACTGATACCTCAGGCTGAAATCGCGCACGTCACTGCTGTCGTGGTTCTCGGCGATAACCCGGTTGCGTCGGTCGTATTTAAAACGGACAGATGAATGTAAATTGTTAGCTTGAATCAGGCGTTTTTCAGTATCGTAATGGAACTCATTAATTTGGCCATTATTATTGCGTATGCTGGCGAGGGTGCCTCTGTCGTAATAGTGGAAGTACCAACGGCAGTCGTTATCACAGTATTCACTCAGGCTGCCATCAACGCTGTAGTTCCAAGTGAGTTGGCGCTCGTCCGGGGTGCGGTGGCTGATCAGTTGGCCGAGTCCATCATATTGCCAGCAGTAATCTCCGGAGGGGGTTTGCAGCTGGGTCAACTGGCCCTGGGTATTGTGGTGTAAAGCCCATTGGTTGCCATCGGCGAAATGTATCTGGCAAATACGGCCGCAGCTATCGTAGTCCCACTGCAAGCTTTGGCTGTTACTGGCATGGATGGCGTGGGGTTGGCCACGCTCGCAGTAATCGATTCCATATTGGTAGCTGCCTATGTGGGACTCGCGTAATTCGCCGGTGGGGCCATAGCGCCACTCACGCCAAGTTTCCCCATTGACGACCAGCGTGGTCATGCGCTGCCAGTGATCGTATTCGAAACCCCACTGCTTTTCCCCTCGGCGAACCGTTTGTAACTGCCCCTGGCCATCCCAGGTAAACTCAATGCAGCCGCCCTCGGGATCTGTAATTTGCGAGAGCAAACCGCGATCGCTATAGAGCAATTTCCACTCTTGCTGTTCCGGGTCGATAATTGCCTGTGGCCGTCCCTTGTCGCTGTAAGTGAACAGCCATGATTGTTGTTCACTTAACTGTACTGCCTGTGGGTAGCCGTCTTCACTGTATAAATAACGCTTGCTGTTGCTCCCTTCGGTGATGCGCCGCAAGCGGCCAAATTCATCGTAGCGGAAGAAGGTATGCTGTCCATCGGCATTAATCTGCTGGCATAGATTCCCGTAGCAGTCGTAGAGCCAGCTTTTTTGCCGCTGCCCTTGACGCTCTTTGGTGAGCTGGCCGAACTGGTTGAAGTGCAGCTGTTGTGGAGTTCGATCAGTATTTTCTACCTGGCAATTCCCACGGTTGTGTTGCCAGGTTAATAATGTTTCCGATTCCTCTTGTATCAGCCTGTGGCAGTGCCCTTGCAGGTCGTATTCAAATTGACGCTTGCCATTCACACCGCTGTGCGCTTGCACAAGCAATAAATCGTGATAGTGATAGCTCTCCAGATCGTGGTTACTGTGGACTTCGGTTAGTAGACCGCCCTGGAATTCATAGCTGCACAGATTGCGCTGATCGTCGGGAGCGTGGTTATTCATCAGTTTGGTAAGGCGCCCGCCGCGGCTTTCGAAGTCGAGTACCCGCCCCCAGGAGCTGACAATTTTTCTGGGTAACCCTTCGCTGTAATCAATGGTTAGGGAATTGCCGAACTGATCTCGAATCTCGGTAAGCGGGAGTGCACTGTTGACTCCATCTGCGCGAAAAATTTTATCGGGCTCATTAAAGGTGGAGAGTCGATAGCTGTGCAGACTCTGCCGGAATAGCAGCAGTCGTTCGAAGCGGTTATAACAGCCGTGCCCAATCGCGGGTAACTGGAATTGAATCTTGCGGCCTTCGGCATTAAACAGTTCTACTTGGTTATCCTGCACCAGTAACTGTTCGCTCAGCGAATGACGCCAGCCAGCTCCAATTCCACTGTCTTCATCGATACTAGAGCGGTAGTATCGTTTCCAAGAAAATGGCAGTGGCCCCGGTATTGTGAGGTCCACACATTCGAAATTCAGTTCGCCGGTTGCAATGATTACCTGTTCGTGTACCCGACGGCACCGGCTAAGAGCGGGGACATGAGTCCCCAGTGGGTTGGCACCGGGAGTATTAATAAATTGAACTGGGCCCTCATTGACTCCGGGTAACAGCTCGACTTCAGGTGCAGCTGAAATTGTATAGGTGTTGACCTCGACAGTAGGTGGTTCTGGCCACAGAGGTCGGTGGTGGCCGTCAGTAATTTGGGCCTCGGGAAGTTCTTCAATAGCCTCCACCCAGCGATAGGCTGACGCAGGATTTCCCTGGGGGAAGGTGGCTGTGGAGGGGCTTAAGACTTTGAGCAGGTTGGGGACCAGCTGGGTGAGACGTTCCGGTGTCATTCTTCAGCTTCCGGCAAACAGTTTTATCGTTGCGCTTTTCTGATAGTTACATCTGGTGATTTTGGTCTTTGGGTTGCGCTCTGCTCTTGTGCGAGTATCTGCGCTGCGGGTTGGGAGGAGTATTCAAGAATACCCGCACTAATATTGTCGCGCCCTCCCATTCTGTTGGCATCATCAATAAAGCGATAAACACACTCCAGAGCAGGGCGGTGAGTGGCAAGCACTCGCTCAATCGCATGATCGTCCAGATATTCAGTTAAGCCATCAGTGCAGAGTAATAGCAAAGCGTTCTCTGTTAATTTCCAGCTATTAATTTCTGCTTCTACAGAATTGGAAACGCCCAAAGCGCGGGTTATGTGATTTCGTACACTGGACTGCTGTGCCTGCTCCTCGCTTATTTGACCACTGTCTATCATTTCCTGAACAACACTGTGATCGCGTGTAAGGCGCTGTAAGCCGAAGTTATTCCATAGATAAGCGCGAGAATCACCAATATGCGCGACGATCAGGAAATCGTGCCACATAACAGCGACAACAATTGTTGTTCCCATTTTTGCAAAATGCGGGTTGGTATTTTTTGTGTTTAGGAGGGCGTTGTTGGCACTGTTGATAGCGTCGATCAAAGTCGCGCGTAAAATCAATTGTTGTTGCTCGGGTGTGCAGGAGAGAAAGGTATGTTTTAAAAGATCTTCTAAATGGAATTGAACGGTTTCTGCTGCTATTTTGCTAGCTGTGGCACCGCCTGTGTATCCCCCCATACCATCCGCTATCACGATATAGGCGAAAGGTTGGTCGGCGCTGGCATACCAGCGAATACTATCCTCGTTTTCCTCGCGAACTTGACCAATGTCAGTGCGTCCGTTGACCGCCAGACTTATCTGATCCATGTCTGGTGCAACTCCCCTTTATTTAAATAGCAACAAAATGCAGCGTAACATGATTACAACCACTAACCAGAGTTCATGTTAACTTGGCAGTAGACTAAGTTTGAAATTTTTTTCCCTGATTTGCGATAATAAAACCTTTATTCATCACTAGAAAGGCATTGCGCCTTATAAAAAAGGATTTGCTGGCAAAATGCCTCGTTTGCCCAGGCTCAATCTAATAGATATCCCTCAGCATATTGTGCAAGTTGGTCACAATAATTTGCCGTGCTTCTTTGATGAGGAGGATTATCAATATTATTTGATTAGTTTGCGCAATGCTGCTGATCAGTACCATGTGGATGTGCATGCATACGTCCTGCTGCCCAATATGATTCAGATTATTGCCACCCCGAGGGTTCCGGATGGCATACCTTCAATGATGCAATCTCTAGGGCGTCGTTACGTACAGTTTGTCAATCACCGTTACAAGCGTTCCGGCACCATTTGGCGAGGGCGTTATAAATCCAGCTTGATTGACTCCGATGCCTACCTGCTGACCTGCTACCGCTATGTGGAACTGCGCCCTCTTTATTTGGGACTTGCTGACTCACTGGGAAATTATCAGTGGTCAAGTTTCAATCATCATGTAAACACTAAGCATGATAATTTGATTAAAGATCATCGTTTATATACCGACTTGGGTGAAAATGCCGGGCAACGTGCACAGGCTTATCGCCAGCTTTTTCGCTATAGCTTTGATAGCCGGCTACTGGATTACATTGCTGAAACCATTAAGTTGGGGCATGTTCTGGGTGGAGATGCTTTTAAAGATAAGATTGAACAAATCGCCAATCAGAGGGTTCGTCCGCTGAAAAGGGGACGACCAAGAAAGTCGAATAAAATCGAAAAACAAGTAGTGGAAACCAAATAGATAAAAACGCATGATGAGTACAAGAGGTTTCGTTGTGCTGCGTATTTTTTTTACCTGTGGATAATTAACTGTGAGCAAAGCCACTATAGCTGCCGGATTTCAAATCCACGGCGATAAAAATAAAAAGGAAGAAACCATGGACCATGGCAGTGATATTCTAAAAGTCGCAATCTTGGGCGATTTTAGTGGTCGCTCCAGCCGTCGTCAGTGCGAGCCTGAGACTATTGCTCAGCGCAGGGTATATGTGCTGAACCGGGATACTTTTGAAGGAGTATTCAGTGATCTTAGGGTGAGCCTGCAGTTGCCGGTGATGGATGAGCCGCTGCAATTACCTTGTTTCGATGATTTACACCCGGATTACCTCTACAGTCGTCTACCGCTTTTCAAACATTTTATAGCGCTCGGTCAACGCCTGCGTGATCCTGGCCAATTCCAGCAAGCCGCAGAGGAGATTCGTCAGTGGAAACCGGAGCTGACTGAAACCGGGCAAGAGGCTGCGGATTATTCATCTGAGCAGTCAATCCTCGATGAGATTCTCGCGGCGGGTCGCGAGCGCCTGGCTAGGGAAAATGGCAGTGCTTTCCAGGTGGATCAACTGATTAGGGACATTGTTGCCCCCTATGTACAAAAAAGCGTGGATCCCATGCAAGGGGAGTATTTAAACGCCTTGGCCGAGGCGACCTCTGACACTATGCGCAAGGTGATGCATCATAGTGATTTCCGCCAGTTGGAGGCGAGCTGGCTCAGTCTGCATTTCTTAATGAGGCGACTAGACGAACATCCAAATTTGCAGCTGCACCTGATTGATGTCAGCAAGGAAGAGCTGCTTGCCGATTTTGCCAGTGCTGAGAGCGATCTGGAAAAGTCTCAGGTTTTTAAATTACTGGTTGAGCGTGAAACAGTCGCCGGTGATCGTCCCTACAACCTCGTGTTGGGTGACTTCTTTATTACGGACGAGGAGAGGGATCTGCATCTGTTGATCGATCTCTCCACTATTGCGGAAGCGGCTGGAAGTACTCTGCTTCTCGGAGGGGACACCAAACTGGCCGGCTGTCCCAGCTTGGCAGGATCAGTTGATCCAGATGATTGGTATTATCCCTTGAGTGAGCGCTTTGCCGAAAGCTGGCAGGCGGTACGGGATTACTCCGCCAGTGAGTATGTTGCACTGGCCGCCCCACGCTTTATGTTACGGCTGCCATTTGGCCGTGAGACCTCCACCACTGAGCATTTTGATTTTGAAGAACTAACCCCCGATCAGGGCCATCAATACTACCAGTGGGGTAATAGTGCCTATCTGCTCGCCTTGGCTATCTGCCAGGGTTTTTCCACAACCGGCAGATTCCAGACTCCCACCTCTGCAACCTATGAAAGCCTGCCTTTGCATCTGCGTAAACTGCCCCAGGGACAGTGGATCACCCCCTGTGCTGAAGCGTTGCTTACCGATCGTGCAGCAGCAGAGTTTAGTCAGGCGGGGCTGAGTACTATGCGCTCGGTACAGGGCCGCGATCAGATTGTCCTCCCCAGTTTAAGATCTCTCGCCGGTGGAGAATTAAAAGGGCCCTGGAGTTAAAAAGTATTTCCCGGTCACGGCATTCTCTGTAGGCCGGGTTTGAATTTCTTGTGTGGAAGGCCCTTGTGCCCGAATCATTTTCGCTCTCCTTGGTAGTTTGTGTCCCAGCGGATGAGCGAAGTACAACAACTGTGTGAGTCAGGAAGACATGGATCTAATTCTCTCAGTATTGGCCGACCCCGCAGGGGCCAATATGCTCAAGCACACCAAGCTGTTCACTAAAGATGGGGGTAGTCTGGGGCGCTCTGCTGATAATTACTGGGTGCTACCCGATCCCGAACGTGTTGTCTCATCTCAGCACGCGCAAATTTCTTTCAGTGATGGGCAATTTTTCCTGACAGATACCAGCACTAACGGTACCTATCATAACGATGGCGATAACCCGCTGGGTAAAGGCAATAAACTCCCTCTGAGCGAGGGGGATATCATCAATGTAGGTGAATATCGCCTCAAGGTGACGTTGCGACAGCCTCAGGCCGAAAGTGACCTGCCAAAGGGATTGGGCAGTGCCGATTTTCTCGATACTTCCGATCGCACCACCTTCAATGCCAGTGCTATGGCCAAGATGCAGAGCCAAGCGGAGGCAAAGCAGCTGGATAACTGGTTGGAACCCGGTGGCAGCAACGATATTTCCCAGTCTGGCGAATGGGGTTACGTCCCACAGAGTAGTCAGAGTGCTCCCGCGCAGGATGATTTACTGGCTGCAGATCCGGGTCCACTGGACCCTATGTCGGCTTTTGAGCAGCCACAGTCTTTCGGCGCGTCAGATGTGCAGGGACTCGGTTCATTTGGTAGCGAACCCCAAGGGCATGCGGCGCCAGGACAGTGGTCCGATGATGAGTGGTGGAAAGATGGCAGTGCCCAGGACCATGTGCCGGCAGATCAACATTCTGTGCAAATTGCTCCACAAACTCCGGCCCCATCATTTGAGGCTCCTCCCTCCACACAGCCTCAAGTACCTCAGCCGCAATCTTTCCAGGCGCCAGCTTCGCAACCCCAGGTAGCTCCTCAGTCTCCGCTTGCGCCCCCATCACAGCCAGTTGCCCAACAGCAGCCCCAGTTCGCCCCAGCGCCAGTGTCACCACCCCCGGTACAAATGCAGCCACAAGCCCCGCAGGCTCCACAGGATAATCCCTTTGCGGATTCTTTTGCGGCAATACAGGGACAACAGGTAGCGGGCGCACCGGGCTTTGATACTGCACAGGCGCCTCCTGCAAGCCCTATGGGTTTTGCCTCTCAGGGGCAGAGCTTTTCCCAATTGCAACAACCGGCTCCTGTTCAGCAGAGCCCGGCGCCTGAAGTACCGGTAGCACCGGTGCAGCCAGCCCCGGTTCCTCCGGTATCCAGTGTGCTGGCGGCAACGCTGGGCCTGAATATGAATCCTGGGCAACAACAAATAGCCGATCAACAGGCCGCGGAGATCGTCCGCGAAACGGTTTCCCGCCTGATCGACCTCCTACGTGCGCGCAGCAGTATCAAGAATGAGCTGCGTGTACAGCGCACTATGATCCAGACAGAGGCGAATAACCCACTGAAATTCAGTGCCACGGAAAGAGATGCGTTGGAGGCGATGTTCGCCGGTAATGGTGCTTTTTTACAGCCCAAGGAGGCGGTGCAGGATAGTTTCGATGATCTCTCCGATCACCAGGTCGCGGTGCTGGCGGGGATGCGCGCTGGTTACAGTGCGATGCTGCAGTATTTCAGCCCGGACAATATTGAACGTCGCCTGGGGAATACCTCTGGTGTATTCGGCAATAAGAATGCAAAGAAATGGGAGGGCTTCAGCGCGATGTATCGGGAATTAGTGGGCGATCCGGATGCTTGTTACCGCAAGCTTTTCGGTGATGAGTTTGCTGTGACTTATGAAAACCAGTTGTCTGAGCTGAAGAATGCCAGACAGCTGAAAAATTAATAGATCGGAAGAGGGAATTGGTCGTGTCCATAACAAAGTTACTGAAATTCACCCTACTCGGAATACTGGTAGTTAGCCTGGCAGCGTGCCAAACAACTAGGCGCACCCTTAATCTGGATACTAGTGTCGAGCTCTCGGTCAACATCCGCAGTGACGTCAATCCGGATGATGATGGTCGTGCATCGCCGGTGGTAGTGCGCGTGTTTATGCTGGCAGATGACCGCCAGTTTGCCCGAGAGGATTTCCTCAATCTTTATGAAAATGCGGAATCCCGTCTCGGCAAGGATCTCCTTGATACCGTTATCCTGAAGGAGTTCGCACCTGGTGAGCAGCGTGTGGAAGAGCTGCCTTTGACTCCAGAAGTGAAGTACATCGGTTTATTGGCAGAATTTGTGCAGTATCAAAAAGCCGATGCACTCATGGTGCTGCCGATAACCGACCACAAAAAGAATAGTTATCAGATTGCCCTGGCCGACACGCGTATCGGCACACCCGATAATATCGCCAAGCGACGCCGAGGCATTGTTTCACCGCTATCTCGCAACGATACCAGTGGGAAGAAGGGCGACACGGTGACAATTTCCAGTGAGGACTATGACTTGATGAAGAAGCGTCTTCAGGAAGCGGAAAAATCCAAGTAGAGCTTCGCTCGGCACAGGTTTAATTAAGCCCACTTCAAGTGGAATTGGGTTTTACAAGGAAGACATATGTCGGTTAACAACAAGGTGATCTGGAGTGAGGGCATGTTTTTACGCCCTCAACATTTCCAGCAGCAGGACCGCTATCTCGAACAGTTAGTTGAGGCTCGCACAGCTTCGCTGGGGCCCTATACCTGGGGTGTGCTGGAGCTGGCGATCGATAGTGAACCGCTCTCTATGGGAAAGATATCGCTATCCCGTGTACGTGCGATATTTCCCGATGGTACGCCAATTCTTGCACCGGAAAATGAAATCCTACCGGATGTCCTGGATGTGCCGGTTAACACCCGCGATGAGATCGTCTATCTATGTGTACCGATGAAGCGTCCCGGCAGCCAGGAATCCATCCGTGACCAGGAAGATTTTCCCCAAGCGCGCTACCAGACAGCAAACTTCGATGCGCGCAATAGTGCCGCAGCCTCCGGGGAGTCTGCCCGTATCCAGGTGGGCAAACTGCGAGTGTGTCTCAAGCTTGAGAGCGATGATCTCAGCGGATACGCGTCTATTGGTATCGCTAGAATACGCGAACGCCAGCCGGAGAAACCGGTCGAGTTGGATTCAGGCTATATTCCGCCGCTATTGAATGCAGAGACTTCAGCGGTAATCAAAGCCTATATCGAAGAGGTTAAAGGCCTGTTGGATCACCGCGGCTCCGCGCTGGGACACCGCTTGAGTGATAGTGGCCGCAGTGGCTCAGCAGAGATTGCCGATTACCTGTTACTGCAGGTTATTAATCGTTTTGAACCTCTATTAAAACAGATTACTGCTCAGCCACGCCTGCACCCGCACAGTTTGTTTGTGGAGTTGCTGCAATTGGCTGGTGAGCTGTCGACATTTACTTCATCGACCAAGCGCCCACCGGAAATCCCCAGTTACTCGCACGAAAACCTACAACTCAGCTTTGCTGGGTTGTTTTCAGCCCTGCGCCAGTCGCTCTCTACAGTTCTGGAGCAGACTGCTATTGCCATGGAATTGGTGCAGAGAAAGTTTGGTATTTATGTGGCCCCGGTTTCCGATCCCTCGCTACTGAAAACGGCCAGCTTCGTGATGGCTGCTAAAGCCGATATGCCCGGCGACCTGTTGCGCAGTCGTTTCCCCACGCAGGCCAAAGTGGCGCCAGTGGAAGCTATCCGTGAGTTGATTTCCGCTCAGCTGCCGGGATTGTCATTGCGCCCCTTGCCAGTGGCGCCGAGACAAATTCCCTATCACGCGGGTTTTACCTATTTCGAAATGGAGCGCAGCGGTGAGCTGTGGCAGGCCATGCAGAGATCTGGGGGCTTTGCGGTGCATCTCGGCGCGGAATTTCCGGGGCTGACCATGGAGCTCTGGGCCATAAGGAATAACTGATATGAGCAACGACAGCTTCAGCCCTCCACCGTCGCCCAATGCAGGTGACAGGACCGTAATGATTCCCACTCCAGGTGCCGCAGCTCCGGTGCAGTCTGGTTCATCTGCACAGCCGCAGTTCTTTGCCAATCCCGGCAGTTCAGCGGATATGCAGATTCGCAATAGTTTGAATCCCCTGGTCTCCGCAGCCTCCAAGCTGCTGGGGGTGATTATCAAGCTGCGCACAACCATGAATCACTCCAATGTGCCGGATCTGCACAAGCGGCTGACCAAGGAAATTCAGGCATTTGAGCGGGAATCCAAACAGCTGGGCCTGGCCCCTGAGGCAGTGCTTACCGCGCGCTATCTGCTGTGTACCGTTGTGGATGAAGTGGTGTTGACTACGCCCTGGGGTACGGCGAGTGGTTGGAGTCAGCACTCGCTGCTCAGCCTGTTCCACAAGGAGACATTTGGTGGTGAGAAATGTTTTTCCATTCTGCAGCGTATGCTGGAAACCCCTGCGTCTCACCTGGAGTTGTTAGAGCTCTTTTATCTTTGCCTCAGTCTCGGTTTTCAAGGCAAGTATCGCTTGGTGCAGCGGGGCCACGAGCAGATTGAGCAGATTCGCGATGAGCTTTATCGGACCATAGAGCAGCACAAATCGGCAATGGACCGCGATCTCTCTCCCCACTGGCAGGGCTGTGTCGAGCGCAAGTCGGGCCTGATTCACTACATGCCTTTGTGGGTGATTATGAGCGTCGCACTGGGGTTGTTGGTTGCCACCTACAGCGGCTATCGCTGGTGGCTTTACGAAACGACTACCCCTGTGGCTGACCGAGTAGTGGAATTAACAGGCAGTGACAGTGAGCCCCCGCAAGGGGAAGGGTGACACTCGGACCGAATTGATCCGGTGCCGATTGAGCCCGGGAGATGGAGCTATTCATGAAACGCTTGCGCGACTTTTTTACCAACAAATGGGTGCTTGGCATTATCGGCCTCGCAGCCCTGTCTGTTCTGATTTGGTTTGGGGCGGACTACATCAAGTTTGGCAGTGATAACGCCACACTGTCCCATACAGTTCGCATTACCATCATCGTTTTTATTTTCGCAATTTGGTTGGTGTGGAACCTGAGCCAGTGGCTGGTTGAACGGCGCCAAAACCAGGCTCTGATTAAGGGCATTGAAGAGTCTCAGGAGGGTACCCAGGATCCGGATGAAGAGCATTCCCTCGAAGAGCTTGAGGCTCTATCGGGGCGTTTCCGCGAGGCCATGGATGTATTGCGCAACGCTCGTTTTAAGTCAGAGAAGGGTAAGGTGTCCCTGTACCAGCTGCCGTGGTACGTCATTATTGGTCCACCCGGCTGTGGCAAAACTACTGCGCTGGTAAATTCAGGATTGGAATTTCCCCTGGCGCAAAGCCACGGTAAAGAAGCCCTGGGAGGAGTTGGTGGCACGAGAAATTGCGATTGGTGGTTTACCAACGATGCAGTTTTGATCGATACCGCCGGCCGTTATACCACTCAGGACAGCCACCGGGTTTACGACAACAGTGCCTGGCGAGCATTCCTCGGGCTATTGAAACGCTATCGTCGTCGCAGGCCGATTAATGGTGCCCTGGTTGCCATCAGTTTGCAGGACCTGATGGTACAGACCGATGAACAGCGCCAACATCAGGCCAAGACGATTCGTTCGCGAGTGAATGAACTCCAGCAGGAGCTGGGTATACGTTTCCCTATTTATCTCACCTTTACCAAGTGTGACTTGGTAGCGGGCTTTAGTGAATTTTTTGACAACCTTTCACAGGCGGAGCGCGAGCAGGTCTGGGGTATGAGCTTTCCCCGTGAAGCCAATGCCACTGTCGGCGCGCCGTTGGATAACTTCAGGGCCGAGTTTAACCAGCTGATTGAGCGCTTAAATCAGAGAGTGCTGTGGCGTGTGCACCAGGAGCGCAATATTGAGAAGCGCGCACTGCTGCAGGGATTTCCCGCCCGCATGGAAAGTTTGTCGGATATTTTAGCGGACTTTATCAAGCAGACCTTCGAGCCAAACCGCTATGAAACTGTGCCTATGGTTCGCGGTATATATTTTACCAGTGGTACCCAGGAGGGCAGCCCGGTAGACCGTATGATGGCTTCGGTAACAGCGGATTTTGGCCTGGAGCGCAGTGTTGGGCCCAAATTCCAGGGGGTTGGAAAAAGTTTCTTCCTGAATCGCCTGCTCAAGGATGTGGTATTCCCCGAAGCTGAATTGGTGGGAGTCAATCGCAAGGTAGAGAGCGCTAACCTGTGGTTGCGCAGAGGGGTATATGTCACTTTAGCTGCGGCATTTGTGGGTTCGATCTTTCTCTGGAGTGGCAGTCTAGCATCCAACAAATTGTCTATGGGGGAAGTCAATGACCACCTGGCGGCCTATGAGCAAGCCGAGGAAAAGCTAAAGGGTAAGAGGCCTACACCGGCGAATGTTTTGCAGATGCTTGAACCCTTGCGGCAGGCGACTTCGGTGTATGACCGCGAGGAGCACCCCTGGATCTCCAATCTGGGCTTGTATGACACCCGTATAGATCAGACGCTGGATAACCTCTATCGGCAAAAGCTTGAAGAGATCTTTTTACCGGCGCTATTGCGAGATATTGAAAGTAACCTCAGCCGCTTGGGGAGTGATGACCCTGCACTGGTCAGTACCCTCAAAACCTATCTGATGTTCTTCAACCCGGACAAATTGGACATCACGACCGTTGAGGGCTACTACAGCGCCCGCTGGGAACGCCAATTACCCGGCGAAGCTCAGGAACAAGATAATTTACGCTACCACCTCGATCAATTGTTGGCGCGTCCAATACCTGAAAGTGTTCAACAAAATGAGCGTGTAGTGGCTCGCGCCCGCCAACAGCTGCGACGCATCCCTGTGCCGCAAAGGCTGTTTGCGCAATTACAAAATAGCGATCTTGGGCAGACCTCTGTCGACTTGTATCAGGAAATCGGTGGTGATACTCAGCAGGTGTTTGGTGTGAGAGCTGGCGATTCACGATTTAGTATCCCCTTCCTATATACCAAGGCGGGTTATAAGGACGTGGACTTTGGTGCAGATTCCCAGTTGATGACCACTATGGCGGATGAGCGCTGGATCTACGGTGGGGAACTCAGTGGTGAGGACTTTACCGAAGCCGACCGGGCGAAACTCGGCGAGGATGTAAAGCGTATTTATCTGGGGGAGTATCTTCAGCACTGGCAATCCTTCCTTGGCGGTTTCAGCATTCGCAGATTCAACAGCACTTCCCAGGCACTTGAGGTTCTCTCAACCCTGTCAGACCCCATTTATTCCCCATTACTGGCAATCACGGAAATTACTTCGGATAACACACGCCTGACATTGCGACCGGAGCTGTCGGTGGATGCCAAGGGGGTGCCATTACCGGTATCCAGTACAACTCGCCGACTCGGTGGTGCGGCACTGGATAGCGCAGCAGGGGCGTTGAAGGACCGCTACAAGCCTAATATTGTCGATGTGCGCTTTGAGGAAATACAGCGCATCACACAAAGCGAGAAGGGCAGACCCGCACGGGTTCAGGAGTATCTCCAGACGATCAATAAGATTCAGGAATATCTGACTGAAATTGATAGTGCTCCAGACTCCAATGAAGCGGCGTTCGCCAGTGCCAAAGCCCGTTTTGCTGGGGGCGGCGATGCGATTAAGCAGCTAAGAGTCAAAGCGGCCAATGCGCCGGCGCCTTTTGATAAATGGCTGACCGAAATTGCTGACAGCACTTGGGCTCTGGTTATGTCGAAAGCCAAGGGGCATCTAAACCGGGTATGGCGTGAGCAAGTTTATCAAAGCTACGCCAGCAGCCTGGCAAATCGCTATCCGCTGCGCAGTGACCGGGACCAGGAAGTACCGGTTATTGAATTTAATCAATACTTCAAGCCTGGGGGGATTGAGCAAAAGTTTGTTACTGAATACTTAAAGCCTTTCGTCGATACAAGAAATTGGAAAGTGAAGTATGTGGAAGGGCAGGGTATGAGCCTTTCAACTGAAACGCTGTCCCAGCTGCGTAGAGCGGAGAAGATTCGTAAGACCTTCTTCAAATCGGGAGAAAGCGCAGCTTATTCTTTCCGTATAGAGCCAACCAAGCTGGATTCCAGTGTGCGCCTGTTTGAACTTGAGCTGGGAGATCAGCGTGTTCCCTATTCGCATGGCCCCAAGACCAGTAAAAAACTTACCTGGCGCGGTGGTGAGAGTAATCGGGTGCGGATTATCTTTGAAGATCTCAATGAAACCGTACACCGTAAACATTTCGAAGGAGATTGGGCTTGGTATCGACTTCTTGCAAGCTCAGATCTTGAGACAGGGCGAAGCAATGCGGAGCGTTTGGTGACCTTCTCTGAAGAAGGGCGGAAAGCACAATTCAAACTAGTGGCTTCGAATGTAAATAATCCTTTCGATCGCAGTTTACTGCGTGGTTATCGGTGCCCGGAGACTCTGTAGTAGGGAGTGAGTGACTTGCAAAGCAGCATAGGTATTTTTGGCAAGCTTCCTGGGCATGGGGATTTTATCCAGCGTCAGCTTCCAGCGAGTTTCGTCAGGGTGTGGGATGAATGGCTGCAGCGTGCAGTGCATGGTTCCCGAGAAATAATGGGTGAAAACTGGCTGGACTACTATTTGACCAGTCCGGTCTGGCGCTTTGCCCACAGTAAAGGAATCATTGATGAGACCCCCTGGGTAGGGGTTCTAGTGCCTAGTGTGGATAGTGTGGGGCGTTATTTTCCTTTGACTATCGCCGCACCGTTACCCTCTTCTATGGACATAATTAACTTTATGTCAGATGCAGATAGGTGGTATCGGGAACTTACAGAATTGGCTGTCAGCGCACTGCAAAATATGCTCCATGCAGATCAGTTGTTCGAGGCCTTTAGTGAGGTGCCTGTAGAACTGGGGCAGCTTGCTACAGCTGCAGCACAGAGTGAGTTCTTTGTCGCGAGTAATGATGCCTCGGGTAACGAAAAGCGCTACGCGGGGTTACTCGGACAGGTATGTCGTAAGCAGTTCGCCAGTTACAGTCTGTGGTCTTGCGAAGGATCACAGCATCTAGCCCCAACCAGCGTGCTTTGCCCCTCTTTACCCAGCCCTGAATTTTACTGCTCTATGTTGGGTGCCAGTCAGCAAAGACAGTGAATAAATAGGTAAAGGATATCTAGTGTGAAGCAAATAATAGTGGCTTTAAATAGTAATAAGCATCGGCGGCATAGTGTGTTAACCGGTGATATTTCACACAGTGAAACTCGACATATCTGTCAAGTGTACCTACCCGAGTTCACGGCCCTGGCTGGAGAATGTCCGATCATATTTTTAAAGTCTCAAGAAGAGAATGCCCTGGAAAGTTGTGCTTTATTAGGAATAAAACCGGGGCAGAATCTTTTTATTCAGCAGGATAAATGGTTGGGTGGTTATATCCCGGCAACATTGAGAGCTTATCCATTTTACTTGCATTACAAAGATCAACTGGAAACAAATCCAATAATTTGTGTGGATTCATCCTCTCTCTCACTTGGTAGCTTAGATGGAAATAGAAGTAGGCTATTCGATGATGAGGGGCAAGCGACAAATGCATTATTGCAGGCCAGAAACTTACTGAGTGGAATTCATCAGCAGAAATCAAATAATAAAGAGTTTATTCGTTGCCTCACTGAGATGGAACTCTTTCAGGAGCAGGTAGTGGTAGTCGATTTACCTGGTAATACCAAACATCGATTAACCGGTGTATTTTGTGTTACTTCAGAGCGTATGAATGCACTGGATGATAATGACTTCTTACGCTTAAAAGAGCGTGGCTATTTAGCTCCAATATACGCTCATATGCTGTCTTTACATCAGTCAACAAATTTAAGCCGGCTATTCAAAAAGTATCAAGCGAGGCTACTTCACTAGAGGGTTAAGGCTAAACAATAAAAACCCTATTGTTTTTAAACCATTTGAGCTTGGTGAAGCAATGGCAACTTACTCCAGGTGCATTAAAGCTCATGGCATAAGTGAAATTAATTGAGTAGCCTATTTAGGAAAAAGCTACCAGTGTACAGGGCTCTTTGGTTGTCCAAATATCCGCCAACCTATCTATAACTGCAGGAAGCAAGGGTTAAGGTATGTCATATATCGTGGTATTTACTGGGGAGATTAGAGCACTTTTTGAGCGGCGAAAGGCAATATCAGCCCTGGGTAGCGAGTTTGGATTTAGTTTTACACAAATTAAAGCGCTTATGGCTAGCAGCCGCTCACAGCTTAGAAAGACTGCAGATCGTGCAGAAGCCTGTCGTTTTGTTCAGAAATTATGGGTGGCCGGTTGGCACTCCAAATTATTTTTGGACTCTGACTTGTTGCACTCTACTAAAGAATCCGTTGAGCGTGGTGCTTCTCATTTACCTGTGGTTATGGGAAAACTTCACTGTGAAGGCTCGCAGCTGCAACTGTGCGCACCGCGTAATTGGGTAGTTTGTAATAATTTGAATCCAAACGCTGAAATTCAGGCTGGTGATACCGAATTAAACCGGTACCTGATTGTATTGGAGCAAAAGCGAACTGAACTTCCCGAAGAGCTAAGCCTCACGGACTATGCCGAGGCTCAGATGCAGCAGTGTTTGAGCAAAGTATCTAATGGCAACCTTCTAAGCGGCCCACAAGTGCTAGAGCGCGATTGGCAAATGGGTTTGTTGTACGAGATGGGTGCTAATGTCGGCAAAGATTCGGTTCAATATATGGTTGTTTTTTTTCGCGGCAAAGAGAGTTTCTATACCCTTTTTCTATGGACCTCTTTGCAAAGCTTTGCACAAGCAAAAACAGAATTTATTCAGATAGTGGCAAGTTTTCAATGCTCTCCGGAAAGTGAGACTACCGCAGAAAGTAAGGCCTCAGCTGTAATTGCTGTGTAATGGGCTTGTCAGCGGTTGTAAAATCTAAAAAAATAACAAAAATTATTTGTTTAATGTTGTGAGCTGTGCACTTTTTTTAAGGTATTGCGATTACATTGTGTCATTAGCCTTGATTAGATCTTTACAACGTGTACTCTTCTCGGAAATCTTCTTGAAGGAATTGATTGGGTAGAAGGGACTTTTTTCATGGCATTCCCAAATACAATAAATATCGAAGAACTCACGGCTCCTGTTTCTTCAGAGAGTCCTGTCGGTGAGGATATTCGGGAGGATCGATCACCGACCTCTGATTACTACTCCATCAAAGATGCACGAAATAGTGCTAGGGCCGCAGAGCGCTCGGCCATGTTTGATGACACAGATTCTGATCTACTGGCCCCTTGGCGTGATGTGGCAAAGGCCGCAGAAAAGATTCTGACAAAGAAAAGTAAAGATCTGGAAGTGGCTAGCTGGTATACAGAGGCCCTAATTCGTCTCCATGGTTTTAGTGGTCTCAGAGATGGCTTTCTATTAATTGAGCAGCTGGTTACCAATTTTTGGGATGGCCTATACCCAGTTCCTGATGAGGATGGTATTGAAACTACGGTTGCACCACTGACGGGCCTTAATGGTGATGGCGGTGACGGTACGCTAATGATGCCGATCCGTAGTGCACCAGTAACCCCGGAGGGGGATTACGGAGATTTCTCTTTTTTCCAGCATCAGCAAGCCCGGGATGCAGATCGTATCGCAGATGAAGATGCTAAAGCGGCCCGCATTGAGACTCTGGGATATAGTCTGGAAGATGTAGATCAATGTGTGAACAGCGCGACTAATGAATGGGCTAAGAATCTGATAGAAACTATAGAAGCTACTATTAGCAGCTATAAAAATATCAATGATACTTTGCGCTCTAGTTGCGGTCACGATGCACCGCCATCAACTAATATTTCCTCTCTACTGGATGAAGTATTGCGTACAGCGAGATTCATTTATAAGAGTCAGCTTGATGCGCTAGCACAGAGTGAGGCACCGGAAGTAGCTGAAGACACACAGAGTGAATCCCCCATAGAGGAAGCTGTTCCCAATGTGGCATCAACAATAGTTGCGAATGCTATTGCTGCACCCACCGGACCGGTTAGCTCCCGAGAGGATGCTCTTAAATTACTAGAACAGGCCGCGAAATATTTCCGTACCTACGAGCCACATACTCCTTTGGCTCCAGGGTTGGAGCGATTAATAGGCTGGGGTCGTATGACAGTCTCTGAATTGATGACTGAGTTACTACCAGATGAGCAGTCCCGAGCCCTATATTCCCAGTTGACAGGTGTTCGCCTCGATGGAACGGATACCCAACGTTATGTAGCTCCGCCGGTAACGAGTAATACCCCATCACCAATTCCAGCTGCATCTGAGCCAGCATCAACAGCCACTGAAGCTGCATCTGCAGCTGAGGATAGCTGGGGTGGGCAAGCACAAGAAGAAGCCAGCTCGGGTTGGTAATTAATTAAGAACAGCAGTCCCTAAATCTAGGAAGGAGACCTGAGATGTCTGAGAGTATCCACAATAAACTTAAGCGTGTGCGCAAACCACGTGTACATATAACTTATGATGTTGAAACCAATGGTGCGGAAGTTAAAAAGGAACTTCCCTTTGTTGCTGGTGTAATGGGCGACTACTCAGGGGATAACACCGAAAATCGCAAAGCATTGAAAGACCGTAAGTTTGTTCAAATTGATCGCGATAATTTTAACGATGTAATGACCAAGGTTAATCCAAAACTGAATCTTCAGGTGGAAAATACCTTATCTGGTGATGGCAGCAAAATTGGTATTGATCTCGATTTCAATCATATGGATGACTTTTCTCCAGAGAAAATCGTCGATCAGGTTGAGCCGCTGAAACAACTTTTGGAAGCACGCAGTAAATTACGTGACCTTCTCAGTAAGGCAGACCGCTCTGAGGAACTAGAAAAAGTTTTAGAAGACATTCTGAAAAGTACGGAAAATGTCGGTGCTATTTCCGAGCAGTTGGGGTTGAACAAGGATAAAGGAGAGGACTCAGAATGAGCACAGAAGTAGAAAATGTTGCGGAAGGTGAAGCTGAGGAACAATCGGTCAACCTACTGGAGCAGGCTATTGCCGCGACCAAACAAACAGAACCGCAGGAAGCCCAGGATCTGATCGCAAACCTGACAGAGCAGGTTTTAAAAGGAACCGTAACCTGGGATCGTAACCTTACCCAGACAATCAAAAAAGCAGTCAGCGCAATTGACCAGGCTATGTCTAAGCAAATGGCCGCTATTCTGCACGATGAAAAATTCCAGAAGCTTGAAGGTTCCTGGCGCGGACTGAATCATCTGGTGATGAATTCTGAAACCGGTGCAACCATGAAGATTCGCATGCTCAATTTGAGCAAGCGCGAATTGTTCCGAGACCTGGATAAAGCGGTTGAATTTGATCAGAGCCAGACCTTCAAAAAGATTTATGAAGAAGAATTTGGTATTGCAGGTGGTGAGCCATACGGGTGCATGATAGGTGATTTCGAATTCACCAGTCACCCTGAAGATATCGAGCTTCTGAGTAAAATGTCTAATGTTGCGGCAGCGGGTTTCTGTCCGTTTATCGCTGCAGCCGGTTCCGGCATGTTTGGATTTGATAACTTTACCGAACTGTCGAAACCCCGTGACCTCGGTGGGATTTTTGAGTCAGCTGAATATATTAAGTGGCGTAGTTTCCGAGATAGTGAAGACTCTCGTTTCGTTACTCTGGTTATGCCACGGACCCTGGCCAGAACTCCCTATGGCGCAAATACCAAGCCAATCGAAGCTTTTGACTTTGAAGAGTTTGAAGTTGATGAATCTGGAGTATCACGCCCTGCGGACCACGACCAGTACTGCTGGATGAATGCCTCTTATGTAATGGGCACCACCATGACCAAGGCCTTTGCTGAGAATTCCTGGTGTACAGCCATTCGTGGTGCCGAGGGTGGTGGTAAAGTGGAAGGTCTGCCCTCACATATATTCAAGAGTGATGACGGCGATATGGACCAGAAATGTCCAACAGAGATCGGTATTACTGATCGCCGTGAAGCCGAATTGAGCGCTCAAGGATTCTTGCCGTTATGTCACTACAAGAATACCGATTACTCTGTATTTTTTGGTGCTCAAAGTGCGCAAAAACCAAAAGCCTATGACGACCCGGATGCTACCGCGAATGCAGCGATTTCTGCACGTCTTCCCTATCTGATGGCTACTTCTAGAATTGCCCATTACCTGAAAGTAATGGCGCGTGACAAAGTAGGCTCCTTTATGGAGGCTAGTGATTGTGAACGTTGGTTGAATAAGTGGATTACTCAATACACCAACTCAAATCCGGACGCAAGCCCAGAGATGAAGGCAAAGTATCCGCTTTCAGAAGCTCGAGTTGAAGTGAAGGAAATTCCAGGTCAACCCGGGTGCTACAGTGCTGTTGCCTACCTGAAGCCCTGGTTACAAATGGAGGAGTTGACCACCTCCATGCGTATGGTTGCCAATATCCCATCTGCCGGATAAAAACCTGTGCCCGCCTCGGAATAAGGGGCGGGCTATTTTTTGAAAAGCCTTCATCAAAGCTTTAAATTACTTGAAACTGTAAGAAATGCTAATGGGAGTTTTCCGGTGCCCTGCGCAACAAAAAAAGAATTTACGGAAGATTATTTAGATATTTTGCCGGAAAATTTTGCGAGTGGAGATCAGGGTGAATTAAAGCGTTTTTTACGCGAACCAGACGAACTATTCTCTTTTGAATACTGGTTAACAGAAATATGTCCTTGTCCAAAAAAGGAGAATTTTTCTGTTCGCCAATATTTGAGTCGTATTATTGTTGAGCTTGATGAGCTTATATGCGATCAAGTTAATCGGATTCTTCATAACCCTCGTTTTCAGCGTCTAGAGGCAAGTTGGCGTGGTCTATCAATGCTGGTATTTGATACACCACATTCGGACAATATTAAGATAAAACTGCTAGATGCCAGCTGGAAAGACTTGAGCAAAGATATGGAGAGGGCCCCAGATTTCGATCAGTCTGGACTTTTTCATTTAGTTTATAACGAAGAGTTTGGTACTCCAGGTGGAGAGCCCTTTGGTTTGTTAATGGGAGATTATTATATCTCGCATCGGCCGATGGCAGATCACCCTTACGATGATATTTTTACCCTGCAAGGCATAGCCCATACAGCCGCCGCCGCTTTCGCGCCATTTATCTGTGCTGCAACACCTCAACTTTTTGGCGTCGATCATTTTGATGATTTGGCCAAACCAATTCGCTTCTCTGAGGTTTTTCGCCAAAAAGAATATATACGCTGGAATAGCCTGAGAGATTTAGAGGATAGTCGCTTTATAGCCATTACTTTACCTCAAGTGCTTATGCGAGAGCCCTATAGCCTAGAGTTTTCAGAATATCGTGGGTTGAGATTTGAGGAACAGGTTAGCGGATCTCACAACCGGCGATATCTTTGGGGGAATTCCTGCTTTGCTATGGGGGCAGTACTGTTACGCGAATTCAGTGAAGTTGGTTGGTTTTCCCATATTCGCGGTGTTGCACGGGATCATCTTGGCGGTGGATTGGTGACTCAGCTGCCCACCCTGGCCTATAAGCCGGACAGCCGCCCCGGTATGGTTAAGATGACCACTTCGATTCTGGTTACAGATTTTATAGAAAGGGACCTATCAGAACTGGGTTTTGCATGCTTGAGCCACTGTTATGACACGCCATATAGTGCTTTTAATAGTGTGCCCTCTCTTCAGAAAGCTAAACAATATACATCGAAAGCGGCTACGGCGAATGCGCGTATTAGTTCTATGCTGCAACAAATTCTTTGCGCCTCACGCTTTGCTCACTATATCAAGGTGATGATTAGGGATAAGGTGGGTGCCTATATGAATGCTGCTGATTGTGAGCGCCAGCTTCAGCATTGGTTGGACCAGTATACTACTGGGCGAGATGATTTATCTTGGGAAATGTTGGCACGTTACCCCCTGCGTGAAGCTCGAGTTCGTGTGGCGGATGAGCCTGGCAAAGTAGGTAGTTATCAAAGCGTAATTCATCTTAAAAGCCACTATACGGTCGATCATTTGGTCTCCGAGCTCAAGCTCACTACGGCTCTGGCAACGATAGGTGTTGGGGCTTCATAGAATTATGGCAAGAGAAAAAAGACTGTTAGCTCCAGTGCTAGATCGACTACTTGAATCATCTAGTAAAGTAAATGTTCACCAATCCCATCAGATTTTACGCCAGCTACGTGAGGGGGTTAGGCGCGACCTCGAATATTTATTTAATACACGTTATCGCTGTATTTCACCACCATCTGAACTGCGGCACTTGGACGAGTCAAATATAAATTATGGTCTGCCAGATCTGTCTACTGTCAATTTATCTTCATTAGACAGTCGAAAACAATTCTGCCGGGATATTGAGAAGACAATTTTACATTTTGAACCAAGAATTCGCTCTGTAAAAGTTACCACTCAAGATAAGGTAGATGTGGAAGATCCCAGCATACGTTTTCGTGTAGAAGCAGTATTGCATGTTAATCCTGCATCTGAGGTTATCGTATTTGACTCTGCCTTAAACCCGGTAACACAAATGGTAGACGTGTCTGAGATTATGTAATGAGTGAAAAATTAATAGATCTCTATGAGCGTGAGCTCGCATTTATTCAGCAAACATCCACTGAGTTTGCACGTATGCACCCTGCAGCTGCATCACGACTGCAGTTAGATGCAGATACCGTAGATGATCCGCTTGTGGGGCGTTTGTTGTCTGGTTTTGCATATATGAATGCCAGGGTTCAACAAAAACTTAGTGATGATTTCCCTGAACTTACAGATGCAATGCTGGAAACATTGTATCCACATTATTTACGACCCATTCCATCATGTGCGATCGTTCAATTTGAACCGGATTCAGACCTTGATGCAATAACGCAGGTTGATGCAAAAACGTTATTGGAAAGTGACAGCTTTCAAGGACAAACTTGCAGGTTTACAACTTGTTATCCGGTGGAAATTAATCCGTTTCAACCGGTCAGCGCAAGCTTAATGCCACGCCCGTTTATTGCTCCTGGTTGTAATGAGATTCAGGGAGCAAACGCTGTTCTTAAGCTCTCCCTTAAAGCTTTGAGTCCTGATTTGAGCTTTGCGGAGATGAATCCGGAAAAAATAAGATTCTTCTTGCGTGGTCAAGCGACACATGTGTATAGCCTCTATGATCTGCTTTTAACCAAATGTGTAAAGCTGGTTGTGGCAAATGGAGAGAGTGATCCAAAACCGACTTTTCTATCCCCAGAGGATATTTGCCAGGTTGGGATGAATGCAGAAGAAGGCTTATTACCCTATCCAGATACAGCATTCATCGGTTACAGGTTACTTACCGAATATTTTGCTTTCCCAGAAAAATTTCTCTTCTTGGATATTGAAAATCTACAGGGGGCTTTGAATGATAGTTATGCAGACACATTGAACCTGTATTTTTATCTTTCAGAGACGCATGAGGAACTGGAAAAACAATTGGTTCCAAGTATGTTTGCACTCGGCTGTACGCCTGTTATTAATTTATTTAAGCAGAGTGCAGATCCTATACCGCTCACCCATACCCAGTATGAATATCATGTTATAGCAGATGCTCGTCGTAGCGATGGACTGGAAATATATTCTATTGATGAAGTGGCGGCGACAGACGGTGATGGTGAAACCACTAAATATAGACCTTTCTACGGGATTAAGCATAGCCAACACCACGCGGAACAGTCAGCATTTTGGTTCAGTCGGCGTCGTGAAGTTATAGAAGGGGAGCATCGCAATGAGCAGGCTTCCGAAGTTGATTTGAGCCTCGTCGATTTAGATTTCAATCCGCACAGGATTAATGATCAAACACTCGATATTAAATTAACTTGCTGTAATCGGAATCTGCCTAAGAAGTTACCCAGTGGCAACTCTCAACCTTATCTTGAAGTAGTTGATGGTGATGTCCCAGCGAAACGAATTAGTTGTGTTGTGGCACCAACAGCGACATTGAGGCCTCCGAGAAGAGAGCGAGGCTACTGGAAGCTGATATCACACCTGAACTTGAATCATCTATCCTTATCTGGAAGTCAGGGATGTGATGCCCTCAAAGAAATTTTCAGACTGTATGATTTTAGGGATTCAGCCAGTACTCGTAATTTGATTGAATCTTTATTAAAGCTGAATACGAAACCCATTACTGCTCCTATCCAGATTGATCAAAGCGTCGTTCTTTGTCGGGGAACTGAGGTAGAAATTGAGCTCGACTCGATGATGCTCACTGGCACTAGCCCTTTATTATTTGCCAGCATCATTGAACGTTTTCTTGGCTTATATTGTTCTATTAATTCATTTACTAAATTGATTGCTACCATGAGTGGCAGAGATGGAGAACTTAAAAGATGGCCACCTCGCGCCGGCGAAAAAGCTTTACTGTAATAGAGCGGCTGCGTCGAGAGCCCTATCATTTCGAATTCTATCAGGCGGTGCGTATCCTGGAGCGTGCTGTGTCTTTGGCGGATGGCGGATTTTGCGATGAACCTATTGCCAGTGCGGCTCCACCAGCGAAGGAAATGGTTCGCTTCAGCGCCCAGACCGGTTTATCTTTTATTGGCTCAGACGTTTTACGTTTGGAAAAAAAGACCAGTAATAATGTAGAAATACAAGATAAAGAAGTTAGTCAATGGCATATGGAGGTTGGCTTTACTGGTCTTATAGGGAGTCAGGGTGTAATGCCCTACTACCTGACAGAAATAGTTCAAAAAGAGCTCAGAGAAAATAATACCGCTCTGCGGGATTTTCTCGATATGTTTAATCACCGTCATACTTCGCTACTTTATAAAGCATGGTATAAATACCAATTGCCTGTGAACTATGAACGCCAGCGTTTACGCAATGAAAGGGTTCCAGATATTTTTACACAGGCGATTGCCTCTTTGGCGGGCCTGGGTACTAGCGAGATGCGCTATCGATTGCCAGTTCCCGATGAAGCTCTTTTGGGTATGGCAGGCCATTTGGGGCAGGGACGTTGCTCTGCAGCTGCGCTGACCAGCATGATTAAGCACTTCTTTGGTTTGGATGTCGCTATAGAGCAATTTCAGGGGCAGTGGGATGAATTACCGAAAGACATTCTCTGTCGCCTGCCTTGTGATGAAGCTCCCAGTGGAGTAAATAACTGTCTAGGGGTAAACACAATTCTGGGTACGCACTGTTTCCAAGCTCAAAATAAATTTCGAATAGTCATCGAACCAATGGCTTATGAACAATTTATGACTATTGCCCCGGGAACTCAGAAACTGGAATCCCTTAAAGCCTTTATCAAACTAAGTGCAGGGATTGAGTTGGACTTCGAGCTATCAGTATCTTTACCTGCGCAACAAGTTTCGCCTGTTCAGTTAAACAAAAAATCTGATCATGAACCTCTTTTAGGGTGGAATACACATATGGCCAGTGAACAGGAATCAGCAGAATTCATACAGATTACCTTAAGTGCTGAAAATATGTCGCCTGATGAAGCCTTGCCAGCAGCATAATTGTTCATTAACAATAATTTTTAAAAGGATCTTTTTACTGTGATAAATATCGATTTGAAGCGGCTTGTTGATACCATGACACCGCATATGCGTGATTCTCTTGAAGGCGCAGCCGGCCTTTGTTTATCTCAAAATCAATACAATGTTGAACTTGAGCACTGGCTGCTTAAATTATTAGATCAATCAGATACAGACCTTTATCACCTACTGGAAAAACATGACTGTAATCCGGCAAATTTTGCTAAACAGCTTGCCTCCTCTATAGCTGGATTCCGCTCGGGAAGTAGCCGACCTCCTGCACTATCTCCGACAATTGTCGAAGCGGCAAAGAATGCCTGGATGCTGGCGTCTATCGACTATGGGCACCGTGCAATCAGTTCTGGACACTTCCTCGCAGCTCTGCTGTTGGAAGAGACTTCACGTCGACAAATTCAAGAATCTTGTCCAGAGCTTAAAAATATAGCGCCTGAGTCTATTCGTGAAACTGCCCGGGCGATGTTTGGGCAAAGTGGTGAGTCGAGTCATATTGGCGCTGCCAGCGCAACTGATGATGGCGCTGCTGCCGTAGCGGCCGCCGCTAGTAAAGCGCCAGCTCTCGATAAGTATACCGTCAACCTGACTGAAAGAGCGAAGAAGGGGGAGATTGACCCAGTTCTAGGCAGAGATGAAGAGATTCGGCAGTGTATTGATATCCTCACTCGTCGTCGACAAAACAACCCGATTCTCACTGGTGAGGCAGGTGTTGGTAAAACAGCCGTAGTTGAAGGCTTTGCTTTACGAATTGCCAGTGGAGATGTACCTGAGCCTCTACGTGGTGTAGCAGTTCGGACGCTGGACCTGGGCTTACTTCAGGCCGGTGCTAGCGTAAAGGGCGAGTTTGAGAATCGTCTTAAATCTGTGATTCAAGAGGTCAAATCCTCCCCAACGCCTATTATTTTGTTTATTGATGAAGCTCACACCATGATTGGTGCAGGAGGTAAGGAAGGGCAGGGGGATGCGGCCAACTTACTTAAACCCGCTTTAGCGCGAGGTGAGCTGAGAACTTTGGCAGCCACGACCTGGGCTGAATATAAGAAATACTTTGAGCGTGACCCTGCTCTGACTCGGCGTTTTCAGGTTGTAAAAGTTGAAGAGCCTAGTGAAGCAAATGCCATTGATATGATGCGTGGAATTGCCACTACTCTTGAAGCACACCATAAAGTACGCATCCTTGACGAGGCAGTTATTGCTTCGGTTAAGTTATCCCACCGCTATATTCCTGGGCGTCAACTACCTGATAAATCTGTAAGCTTGCTGGACACCGCCTGTGCCCGTGTAGCCCTGAGCCAGTCGGCTACTCCTGGTGCTATTGAAGATGCTCAAATTAATATTGAGCGGACTAACACAACACTTGCCAAGTTGGAACGTGAAAATGCAGCTATGGGTGAGCACGAAGAACAGCTGACAGAACTGAAAGAATTCAAGCTGACTGAAGAGCAGCGATTAGCTTTGTTAAAACAACAGCTTGTTCAAGAAAATGAGCTGATTGAACAGATACAAAAAATTCGAGATCAAATTGACTCCGAATTTATGAAAGGAAAGAGTGAAAATTTGGTGCCCGATTCAGCGCTTTTAGCTGACTATCAGCAACAATTGAAAAGCCTGTCTGCAGAACTTGAGGTAATACAAGGTGATACACCTTTGATGCAGCCATCTGTTGATGAGCAGGCTATCGCTGCGGTGGTTGCTAACTGGACAGGTATTCCCGTTGGGAAAATGGTCAGTGATGAAATCGTAGCTGTGAAAACTCTGGCTGGGCGCCTGAACAAGCGTGTGATTGGTCAACCCCATGCAATCGAGGCTGTTGCTCAGGCAATTCGTACTTCACGGGCAGGATTGACTGATCCACGCAAGCCAGTTGGTGTATTTATGTTTTGCGGCACTAGTGGCGTAGGTAAAACTGAGACTGCATTGGCTTTAGCCGATGAGTTGTTTGGTGGTGAGCAAAACATCACTACGATAAACATGGCCGAATTTAAAGAGGAACACAAAGTATCTATGCTGCTAGGGTCTCCTCCCGGATATGTAGGGTATGGGGAAGGAGGAGTTCTAACCGAAGCTGCTAGGCGTAAACCTTACTCCGTAATCCTACTGGATGAGATGGAGAAGGCCCATCCCGGCGTACAGGATATTTTCTACAACCTATTCGATAAAGGTACCATCAAAGATGGTGAAGGGCGTGATATCGACTTTAAGAATACCGTTATCATTATGACCTCTAATGCTGGTGAGGATGCCATTAGAGCTATATTCAGCCAGGTAGAGGAAAAGCCAGAACCAGATGTACTGCTAGATAATATACGCCCCCAATTACTACAGAAGTTCAAACCAGCATTTCTTGGCCGTGCTAATGTGGTTGCCTACTATCCACTGGATGACGAGAATCTGGTTGAAATTTGTAAAATCAATATGCGTAAGATTGAGAAGCGTGTTCGTGAACACTATGGCGCTTCTTTCTCATATGATGAGGATGTACTTATCAATATTGTGGCGCGTTGCCATGAAGCAGATACTGGAGCCCGCAACATTGAGGTAATTCTTAATAAAACTTTATTACCAGAATTGGCCAGTGAATGTTTGGATAAAATGGCGAAAGGTGAAGAGGTTAAGGCAATTAAAGTGTCTGCGACTGAAGAGGGTGATTTCGCCTATAAAGTAGAATAATCTGGAAATTAGCCCAGTAGTGCTAAACTCCTGGGCTATTCATGATGTATCCAATACCTTAATTAAAAAACGCTACGTGAATTCATTTAATTTATATTGATTTTTATCTGTTTTGGCGTTGTGTTTGGATATAATTCCTGAAAAATATACAAGTGAAGCTTCATAAACTATATGGATTATTCAAATAATTTTCTTGCTGGAGAATTTGGTAAATTTTTCTATGTTTAAAGGGGTGCCTAAGGTTTTTTACTTTGTGCGATAGCTTAATTCACCTGTCCAATGCTGCCATATTTTCTTCGTCTAGCTATACCATGTTCAACACGAATAGTATTTTCTGAAATTGTCAGTGGGTCATTAGGTAGAACATTGTTGTCATCGCTTAGGCCCCCTACATTAGCTAGCTCTTCAAGTAGAATTCTTTCAGTTGTTACCCAAATCCAGCCTTGGGTTCTCGTAGTAATAACATTATTTGGGTTGTTGACGGTTCTATTGAGATCTGGAATTCTAATGCTTGCCCCGCCAGTATTTACGCGAGCCCTAAAGAATCGTGATGGTTGGGTTACTTGAACATTATGTAGCATGTTTTGACGCTCATCTACTAAGCAAGTAATTTCAGTTGCGCCACTTAAATAAACTCCACGATTTATTCGATCAGCGTGGCCGAGCTCATGTGCCAACGTGATAAAAATAGGGCAAGCACCGCCATCAGTCACAGTGCCATTTTGATTGAGGTTTGTGGTAGTCTGAACTGTGTTATTCCAGTGGACACATGCACTGGCTCCTGTGCTCATTACTTTTCCCATGAAACCTTGATCGTGTTTAACCAGTGGGACGTAATACTTAAAGTTACTCCATACCCTATCTTTTAACCACTTATCTGGAACTGCCGCTAATCCCGCACTTTCAGTTATTCTTGTATCATGTGGGCTGGCAATAATCCGAGAAACAAGGGTTGCACTTTGAGGTAGCTGTAAGAGTGCATTGGTCATACCAACACCCCGTGTAATTCGAGTAACCGTACGAGCACCGAAGTGATATTTTTCTGCAGAATATGCTAGGGCATTGGCTTGCCCAAGAAGAACAGTTAAAGCGTTTCTAACTTGATTAATAAATGCTACATTAGTTGAATCAATACAGAGTCCCATAAAATTCTCCTTTCATGGTTGTTGATTGTCATAAAGTTTTGGCTCTTATTCCCTTCAATAGGAAAATTTGTTGGCAGCCAATAGATTTTCATTTTTGGGCATGAATGTATGTATTGGTAGTTGACTAAGAAGTTCTTTTCGAAGTAAAAGATTAGAAATACGAAAAACTAATCGAGATATTTTTGGAACAAGTTAGACATAAAAGACCTCATACTTAATTGATTTGTATTATATTTTTGGCTTTTATGGTCTTTTCTAATTTGTTTAATTTATACTGCTAATTGGCACGTCATGACAAACAGAGTTTGTCTTATGAGGGTTATTAAATAAATTTATTGTCCCTTAAATTATTTTTTTGCTCTTATTTAAGTTAAGCAAAGGCCACTGTGAGTGGTTAACCACCAATTAATACTGTTGGACACCCAATAACAATCTTCCCTCCATGTCCAGTTGTATCCCCCATACGGGCAGCTGGTTTTTTTTGTAGCATTACGGTAGTGCTACCCATAGCAACAGTATCTGGTGGTCCCACACAAGTACAAGTGCTGCCAACAGTTGCGGATGGCATGCCGCCGATGATTACTGTTGGAGCACCTGGGCTGAGAATAGGGCCGCCTACATGAGGTACGGTACCAGTAACCATGGGGCACACATGCATATCGGTGATACGTGAAGCTGGCTTGCCCATAATTTAATCCTTCACTCTTCCATTGCCGCCACGGGCCAGATCCAGACCCTGTTTCATATAGCGATCAAAGCGTTTGGCGGGGTCTACTGGGTCAGATAAGACTGCTGCTAATGTAATACTGCCAGCCACTGCGTGCGCATAGAGGTGTTCTGGCGGTTCAACCACAGGCTCGCCTTCGGCTGCGAGGCTGCCGTGACACCAGCTGGCAGCGGTTGCTGCCCAGCTTGCGGGCGTCTTGTGTTTGGTTTTATCACCCAGTGTTTTACACTTTAATCGCGACTCCTCATTGGGTTTTTTAGCCCAGGTTTCTGCTGCGATCAGTGCACTAACGTTGTCTTCGTCAGTCTCAGGACTTTGTATATCGCGTGCCGCAAGGCAGGCCCACCATACCGCTTCTCGTTTTGGCAGTCCGTGGGCTAGTAGTTTTATTGCATCCGGATAGAGGCCAGCTTCAATCAGTTGGTTAATGCTAACTTCAGGTGCGGTATCTGGCACCAGATGCTCTTCCGCCTCCTCGCTAACCTCAAAATTCTTAAGGAGCTCAGCTGCAGTTAACGCTTGTACTTTGATCAGGTCGGTCATCTGCTGTTTAATCCCATCAATTGATCATGGTAACGCCACCTTTTAAGGTGAGCATACCACCGCCCTTAACTTCAGCCGTCGCGTCTCCTTTGCAGGAGAGCATTGTTCCTTTGATGGTAATACCTGCCGGCGTTAGCTTGATACTGCTGCCACCAACCTTTAACTCAATTGAAGCCTTGGAGGATATCTTGATTGCCCCCATAGCATCGGTTGTTTGGGTGCCTTTACTCACCTTAAGGGTATGGTTGCCTGAACCGATAGTGACAACCTGGTTGCCCTTATTGACATTGAGTTTTTGGTCCCCCTTGGCAATGGTGATAACTTCGCAACCATCCGTGACGGTAACACTACGATCCTGTTTGATTTCTAGTGTTTGCTGGTTTTCAATTTTGCCGGTTTGATCGTTATGGATCACAAAGTTATGATCCTTGCCAGCTTCCATATAAATTTCTTCATTGCCACCCTTGTCATCAAACCTAAGCTCATTGAAAGTGCTACCTTCATACTCGGTTTTCCAGCCACTTTGGGTCGCTGTGTAGTTGGGCCCAGGGTTGTCACCGTTATAAACCGCCCCGGTAATCAATGGCCGATCCGGATCGCCATTGATATAGGTAACAACGACTTCTTGGTTAACTCTTGGAACAAAATTCGCGCCCCAGTTCTTACCGGCAAAGGACTGCATTACCCTTACCCAACAGCTGTTCTGTTGAGAATTCCAGGGGAATTTAACTTTGAGCTGTGTATAGGGATCCTGTGAGCTGTCTGAAGCTGTGGCCTTGACCTCTAAAACTCGTGCTACCTGTGGTGAATGGATTTTTTTCGCACATACATTGGGCTGTGGGCGTGGCATTACCGTAGAAGGTATACAGCTAAAGGTGTTGTGGAAGTGGGTATCAATACCATTTCCATCTGCTGCAGAAGTATGCACTGAGGTAATAAGATATTTGCCCTTTTCAGAAGATAATGAGTGATCGAAATTGAAACGACCGCCTGCAGTAAAGGAAGGGCAATCACTGCGACCGTGGCTTACATCAAAAAGTGCTTCTTGCGCTTCCATTGCTCGTTCGGCAAGTGCTTTGTGATAGCTGTCTGTAAATTTGTGCTTGTGCTCACCATCAACCTGGAAATGGTTTAAGCCATAGAGGCCGCGCATATAATTTGCAACATCATTAAGCTGGCTAGTCGTTTTTACTTGCTGCTTGTTGTCTTTAGTTGCTGTGTACTCGCTATAATCTTTAAGCTCAAACCCACCACCGTGATAGTTGAAGTTTCTTCTCCAGCTACTTACGGTATTTTTGGTTGGATGGCTGCCTCCACCGTCATACTCAATGTCAGCGCTTTCACAATCATAAAAGTCTTGAGAATCGTCGCAAAGAACGAGTTCGTGCTGTCCTGTGGAATGCTTGAAATAGTAGGATATGCCTTCTTCAGCCATCAGACGATTGATAAAATCAAAGTCGCTCTCGTCAAACTGAACACAATATTCACGGGTAATATACTCAGCATTTAACTTTAACGTGAGTTTTATTACTCGGCTATATTCTCCCAGAACCTCTTCTAGAATCTGCTTGGCAGATTTGTTTTCAAAGACTCGGTTGCTGCCAGCCAAACTGGTAAACCACAGACCCGGTTGCAAAATGGCGCTATAACTGCGTACACCCTCAGCATTAACATCATGTAGAGAGAACTGGGTAACGTAACCATTGATATGGCGAGGTGTTTCAGAGTGGTGAATGGAAACTGTTACCGGTTTGCCAACAATATCCTTTTGTTCAATAGCATGGTCATCAGAAAGCAATTGCACTTCATAGCGGAAAAGCTTAGATATATGCTCTTCGCCTTGCAGGGTCGTAGCAATTAGCGCATCTGTGCCAACCGGGCTATCGACCGTAATCATTCTTTTATCTTGATTGAGTGTAGCCATGGGCAGCCCCAACTATCCCTACGGTGCCTGAAAGAAATGAGAAACTAGCAGATTTGCAGATCTTTAGCTGAATACTCAATGAGCATTCAGCTAAAGACCTGTAGACAGCCCGCAGAGATTCTGCAGGCCATCTTATCCCAAAAGGGTATAGACCTATTACAGCGGAGTAGCAGTAGTGAGGTCGTATCCAACACGCATGTTTTTGGGGTTCTTGTTGGATTTGTCAGCGTGATTGAGGTCAGCCTCAATCTTGGCAAAGCTAAGGGAGATGGATTCCTGAGGTGCGCCGCCAGCAGAAGCACCGATGCTGTAAGAGGAGATCAGTACGTTTTCCAGCTTATACACAGCGTACTTTTCTACAGAGTTAGCGCCAGTTTGTACAACGTGGATCTCAACAGGTACGCCTTCGTCACCAGTTACGGAAGCCTTAAACAGGCCACCAGATGCAGCGTCAATACGCTTGGTGAAGGTAACTTCGCTCAGGCTCGGACGAGAAGCTTCACGGTTGGAGGTAGCGCCGGCTTCCATAGTGATACCGCGACCAACACCAAAGTTGAAGCTGTCAACTTCGATCCAGTCTTCGTAGCCCTTGGCAGTAACGTTACCCTTAGTGGCGAGGCTGTTGAAGTTCATGTAAATAGCCATGGGAAATCCCTCTTTGTTGGCTTGAGATATTGGTGGTTAGTTCCTTGTTACCGCATTAGTGCGGTAACTCAGATGGTGTCGCAATGACAACTGAGGTGATTTAAACAGAGTGAAATACAAAAAAAAACCGAATTTTCAGCTTATAAAATCGACTCTGGCACCAATTATCCAGGGGAGTATATTGATTGCTGGAGGTATGCTGTCTGCGCTTATTCGACTCTGACACTAATTAATTTTCTATTGAACAGAAAAGCTTGATGTCAAAAAAATGAGAATTTGAGGAAAAAATATTAAGAATTGTTAACGGAATCACGTTAATAAAATATTTTAAATTAGGGCTTTTCTTTTGTCAGGTGAACTTGTAAGAAGGTGTAATTATTTGTCTTCAGTATCAGTGTCTCTTCTGAGTCTGTAATTGTCGAGTAGTTTTTTCAAAACGGTATATAGTCAAATATATTTGCTTACCTGTTCATTGTTGCCTAAAAGGCTGTTCGATATACTTTGCCCCTTATTTAGCTTGACAACCTGCCCGTAGCAATATTTTGTTACGGTCTTTGGATGTGTCGAAAAGCTTTCCCATGGAGGCGGAATTGAACGATAAGACACGTGTTGTTCGGCCGAACGGCAATCTGCCCGGACCGGATCAATCTAAAAAGGGACTGACAGATGATGGCGACGTAACCGTCGTTGTTAATCAGGACTCCACTGGGAAAAATGATCACCCTCCGGTGCGGGGTGCGCAGGCAATACTGCCCTCTGCTGCATCTGGGTTTAATCCAGATGCAACAGTTTTTAGCCCTGCACCTCGAAAGAATACCGGCCAAAAGAAAGAGCTGGGCCAACTTTCTGGTGGAATTTCTGCAAACCCTATTGATACTTCTGACTCTTTTGAGCCGTTGCCATCTGGGGCTGTAACCAAAACAGTGATCAAGGGGCGATTTGAGCTAGATAAGCTCCTTGGGGTTGGCGGTATGGGAGCTGTTTATAAGGCACTTGATCGCCGTAAGCTGGAAGCGAATGACAGCGAGCCTTATGTGGCAATCAAGCTGTTAAATGATGATTTCCAGAAACATCCTGATGCCTTTATTTCCTTACAGCGCGAAGCGCGTAAGTCACAAACGCTGGCCCACCCCAACATCGTAACGGTTTACGATTTTGACCGCGATGGTGATCGGGTCTTTATGACCATGGAGTTTCTCGAGGGTGCACCGCTTGACAAACTCCTGCGAGAGCATGCGGATGTTGGGCTGGAACCCGAAAAAGCGCGTTCTGTTTTTTCTGATATTTCCCAGGCCCTCATTTACGCTCATTCCCATAAGATCGTCCACTCCGACTTTAAGCCTGGCAATATCTTTGTTACCAGTAAGAAAGGTGCGAAGGTTTTTGACTTCGGTATTGCTCGAGCCGTATCTGAAGGGGGGATCGCCAATAAAACTGGCGAGACTACGGTTTTTGATGCTGGCAGTCTGGGAGCTTTGACACCCGCCTATGCCAGTTACGAGATGCTGAAAGGGGGTGAGCCCGCTCCATCTGATGATGTCTATGCCCTCGGGTGTGTGGCCTACGAGCTATTTTGTGGACGGCATCCTTATGACAAGGTTCCCGCTGATAAGGCCTTAGAAAAGAAGCTACGCCCCAAACGTATCAGGGGGTTAAATCGACGGGAGTGGCGTGCTCTTGAAGCCGCTCTGCAGCTAAAACGAGAAGATCGTACTGATACAGTAGAAAAATTTGTTCAGGCGTTTTTTGTCAGCAATACCTGGAAGTGGGTATTAGGTGGGGCTTTCACCATGGTGCTTGTAGGTGCTGGAGTGGGCTATAGCCACTTGGAACAGCAGAATACGGCTGAGCAAGAAAGAGTAAAGATTGAGCTTGAAAAGAAGCTCCAGGAAGAGCTACTACAACGGCGAATCAGTGATAAAAAAGAAGCGATTAATCGTTTGGTGTCACTGAGTATCCTGACTCCAGCCTGGGAAAAGGACCTCCGCTTGGAGCTTCATGAGTATTCTGAGCTTAACCCCAGTGATGAAGAATTTCTCGATAATAAACGCCGTGAAATTTCGGAGCTGTTTCTCGCCGCGGCTACCGGTCAGTTAAACCTGGGTAATCTGGATCAAGCGGATTCCATGCTGGAAAGCGCTGCCAGCTGGTATGGCGTATCCAGCCAGGCTGTTGCGATCAAATCCCAGTTGGCTACGGATAGAGAGAACCTGCGAGCTCGCTTGGAGGCTGAGCGCCTAGAGGCAGAGCGTGAGGCTGAGCGCATTCGCCTTGCGGAAGAACGCGCTGAACGCCGACGCTTGGCCTCTATTAAAAACAGGCAAATCGACACTGTTCTGGCCAATATGGAATCCACACTTACCTGTGGCTTTGATATGAATGTCGCCGCTGTGGGAGCGCAGTTATCTCAGCTGGCAGGGCTAGATAGTGTTAAAGCCAGACAGATTCGTCCGGTTGTTGGTGAAGAGCTTAATAACTGCGCCACCAAATTGGGTGCTGAAGACCCACTAAGGACAGAGGCTCTAGTCGATGAGTTTAGGGCGCTCCTGCCCGGTTATCAGCCCCTCAAAGAATTCAAGCTGGATTTTTGTGGTCACCTAATCCCAGGTAGCGGTGGCAGGGGAGACCGCTACAGCTGTCGCGATCGTCTTGCAGATGGTACCAAGGGGCCGGCAATGGTAGTGGTTCGAGGTGTGAGTGGTCGGCCCTTGGCAGTTGGAAAGTATGAAGTAAGTAACCGAGACCTCGAGCACTATTGTAGTGCAACCAAGCAATGTGCAGCCATCGATATCGCCGCGGGCGATCTGCCAGCCAATAACTTAACTCTTCAAGATGCAGAAGCGTATATCAGCTGGTTATCCGATGAGACGGGGTACCGTTATCGCCTCCCATCAGAGCAAGAGTGGTTTGCGGCTGCCAGTGCTAATGGCGAGGAAGAAGTTGCAGATCGCAACTGCCATTTAAAGTATGGCGGTATTGAGAAAGGGGTCGAGTTGGTACCAGCCCAGGACGGATCGACAAACAGATTTGGCCTAGTGAATGCTGTGGGCAATGTTCAAGAGTGGGCGAAAGGTACTGATGGGGAGTTACTTGCGCTTGGTGGTAATCGACAAGACCCCATGAGCCGCTGTCTCGCTACATCCAAAAGGTTGCATGCAGGACTCGCAGATGAATTAACAGGCTTTCGCATCGTTAGAGATGTGAATTAATAAAAATTCGCCGTTTCTAGCCAAGTGAAGGCTGGATTCGGCCATATAAATATGAGTAATTTGGGGGAGTTATGCTTGGGCTTGGAAAAAGTAAGCTGGCGCTATTTGTGGGCGCAGGCTTCCTGCTATCAAATTTGCCTGTTTATGCTCAAGACGAGGGTTCCAGTTTTCGCAGTCGTGTAAAGCAGGCCTTTGACCAGGATACGCCAACAGTTAATGAGGCGGACGTAACCAAGGACTTCCTGCAGCGCACCTATGAAGCGGAAGATCCAAATTTGAATACTGAGATTCCAGATATCTCACAACGTAATCAAGGCCCAAGAATTACTGTAAAAGAGTTTAAATTTCACAGGTTAGAAGAATACCCAGAGTTTGGTATTGAACGCGAAATTGTCGAAGAGATGGCAGAAAAGCTTCGCGTCAAATTTATGAAAGAGGATAAAATCCTCGCTAGTGGTTATACGGTTGATAACCTAGAGGAGTTAGCAATTTTATTGGGTAATATGCAAGCCCAATTTAATCCAGGTGGTTTGGGGCCAGCTGAACTCAAAAAACTCGTCAGTGTTATTGAGAAGCAGAATAAAGAGCGCGGTTTAAGTTACGCTGATCTGGAAGAAATTGCTGCGGAACTGACTAATTTTTATCGTCGCCAAGGACTTTTTCTCGCTCAGGTACAAATTCCTGCCCAAGATGTTGAGGATGGCGTTGTAACTCTGACGGTTCAAGAGGGGTTGTTGGGGCAGGTCGCTGCTGAGGATAATAAAGAATACACTCTGGAACAGCTAGCTAAGCCCTTTGAGAAACAAAAAGGTAAGCTAGTTAATCACGATAATATAGAAGAGGGTCTTTACCTTCTAAATGATCTGCCAGGCTTAAATGTTACCGGCTATTTTAGTGCAGGTGAAAATCCTGGTGAAACTAAGCTCAACTTGAAAGTACGCGATGCGTCTAGCTGGAAAACTTCATTTAGGGTGGATAACCACGGATCAGCTTATACTGGTGACCAGAGATTTTATACAACCGTAGACTGGTTGAATCCTCTGGGTATTGGAGATGCACTTACCATTGGCTATTTGAAATCGACTAATGTTTCCGATTTTGATTCGGACTTCGGTTCTGATCTTGGCCAGCTAAGATACAGCCTTCCACTATTTGGACCGCGCACTAGGCTTGAGTTAACAGCAGATTACAATGACTTTGTATTGCGTGATGTTGAGGATCCAGATAACCCTGTAAATGTGCTCGATATTCATGGTGACAATACCAGTTACGCGCTTACAGTGGATCATAAATTTCGTCGTTCAAGGGGCTTCAACTTGACGGGCTCTTTTGGACTCACTGATAAAAAGTCCAATCTACGTGCAATTACCAAATTTGATGAGCCTGGTGATCATGTATACGGTGGTGAGCTAGGTTTTTACATGGACCACCTCTCCAGTGGTGCTATTTCCATGCTTAATATATTGAGTACCAATATTCAATATGGTGAGCATCAAAGGGAACTTGAAGGTAAGTTGCAAGCAGCGCGCGGTGACCATTTTACCAAAGTGTCGTTAAATAGTAGCTCACTACTATTTTTGCCGATGCCGTTCACTAATGATCAGTCTCGCCTAATAATTAAAAGCCGTATACAGCAAAGCGATAATCCCCTGCCTGCGTTTGAGCAGATTTCCTTGGGGGGGGCTAATGGAGTTAGAGCCTTTGATGTACGAGACTTTTCTGCTGATAGGGCCGGACTTTTATCTGCCGAATGGTATCCCAGTTTCCCCGAAGTGGTGAACCCTATCTTATTTGGTCAGCGCCTAAACGATATGATGCAAATTGCATTATTTGCCGATGTGGGTTACGGCATTGTGAATAACTATAAATCAGGGAAAGAGGATGACTGGGCCAGGCTTGCCGGAGGTGGTCTGCTGTTCAAGTTTACCTGGAACGAATTTTTCTCCAGCAAAGTATCAGTCGGTTGGCCTATTGAAAAAGCCTCTTCCATCGAAGGTACTGGTGAAGATATAGATCAGCCTATGGTCTATGCCGATTTTTCCATTTTTTATAACTAATAATTCAGAATATCATCGATAGCTGAAGCTGACCTGACCGCTCTATGCAAGGTACCGGTATGAAAGCCAAAAAAAATACTCTTGAACTGAAAAAACTGACTTCTGCAATCAAGGTATCTCGCTTAGCGTATGCTGGCATGTTTGCAGGCTTACTAAGCCCTCTGGCACATGCAGGCCCGGAAGGCGGTGTGGTAACCGGTGGTAGTGGCACAATCGATGTGAATGGTACGACCACCACAATCGATCAAAATACTGATCTGCTCTCGATAGATTGGGATTCTTTTAATCTAAGTGCTGAAGAGTTGGTTAAGTTTCTTCAGCCAAATACCTCCTCAGTCGTACTCAACCGAATTTTGGATCAAAGTGCTAGTACGATTCATGGCTCCATTGAAGCCAATGGCCACGTTATTCTAGTAAATCCGCGCGGAGTGCTCTTTACCGAAAGTGCCACTATTAATGTTGGTGCCATTACCGCCTCTGGGCTCGATATGAGCCCAGAGGATTTTATGAATGGCGACTTTACCTTTAAGGGGGAGGACGGCTCCGCGGGCTTTGTTGTAAATAAAGGTGTTATCAATGCAGCCAGTGCTGTATTGGTAGGTAAACAAGTCACCAACGCCTCGTCAGGTCTGATTAGCGCAGAGCTGGTCAGTTTGGCCGCCGCAGATGAAGCAATACTTACCTTCGATGCCGATGGCATGATCGGTGTACAAGTCACTAAAGAGGTGATGGAAAATGAACTGGGCGTCGATAGCGCCGTTTTAAATGAAGGTAATATCGATGGAGCTCAGGTTCTATTAGAGGCGAGCGTATCCGGTGACTTATTTACTGCTGCAGTAAATAACGAAGGCACAATTAAAGCCCAGGGAATCGACACCAGCGGTGGAAAAATCCGTTTATTTGGTTCCGGCTCCAGTGTAATCAATAGTGGCGAGTTACAAGCCACTGGTTCCACGGGCGGTCAGGTGGTGCTCGAGGGTGATACTGCAGAGCACAGAGGTGCGATTGATATGCGTGGTAGCGCTGGCCGGGGCGGTCAGGCCATGGTTCTCGGTGATGAAGTTCTGGTCAGCGGCACCATAGATGCCCGTGGCACGGCTGGTGGTGGTGAAGTATTAATCGGTGGAGATTATCAAGGAAAGAATTCCCGGATTCGTAATGCCAAAAAAACAACAGTCACTGAAGATGCTCATATTGACACGAGTGGTTTAGGCGAAAGCGATGGTGGTGAGGTTATTGTTTGGGCCGACCATACTACGAATTTTGCCGGGACTATTTTAGCCGAGTCAGGTAAGCAAGGTGGTGATGGTGGTTTTGTAGAAACTTCAGGTAAGGTTTATCTTAACCTTGGTGAAGATGGCATGTATGTTTCTACCTTAAGCCATGGCAAAGGAATTACAGGAGAGTGGCTATTAGATCCAGGTTGGTTCGATATTCTAGATGATAGTTCAGAGGATGTTCCTGATTGCACAACTAACTGCATGAGTGTGGGTACATTACAGAACGCTTTAACTAATAATAGCGTAACTGTAAAAACAACTTCCAATAATGCTGCAAATGCTACTTGGAATAGTGGTAATGAAAGTTATTCTGGTGATTTCACTTACGGAATACGTATTCGAAATAATTTGAGTTGGAGCAGTAATACTACATTAACTCTAGATTCCCATGCTGGAGTAATGATACACCAAGATGCAACTGTAGATGCTGGTGGAGCTGGTAGCCTCTCTATTCTTGCCAAAACAGATGTAATTAATAACGGAACTATTCAAGGTCTAGTAAACTTTTCTGTGGCAACAGATGGTAGTTTCATTAATGCCGCATCGGCCGTATTGAATGATAGTTATTTTGGTTCCATAACTGCTGAGAATATTCAGATTATAGCTCAAGGGGATATCGAAAATAATCTGGATGGAGATAAAGCAGCAGAAATAGTTGCTAATAAGATCAATTTATCTGCTGGTGGCTCTTTTAATAATTACGGCAAGATAAATTTTTTAGGTATTTTAGATGATCAGGGTGCTTTTGAAGGGGATAGCTTCGAATTAAAGGTTGGTCAAAAAGGTGAGGGCTCAACTAATTATCTTGGTAAGATTTATTTTGATGGTGCATCGCAAGCTACTTTCAACGTTTTAGGTGGCAGTGGTTCTGATATATTTGTTCTTAGTGATTGGCAAGATGAAGTATTTATCACTGGGAATAATGCATTTGATCTGGTATCAACCTCAACAAATCCTGATGAGACCAGTGTAAATCATCTAAAATTGTCCTTTTCTAGCATCGAAACTCTTAATGCCGGTGCGGGTACAGATAGTATTATCGACGGTACTGGGCAAACCGGCAGTCAGTGGATTTTGGGGGCCGGGAATAAAGAGATCACAGGCTACAATATTGCCTTCAGTGATTTAGAAACTATCCAGGCAAATGTTGGCGAGTTGGTTGGCAGGAATGACCAAGATGAAATATTTACGCTTTCTGCTTACACAGATAATGGACAGCAAAAGACCCAGATTGATACTAAAGGCATGGCCTTTACCGGTATTGATATTTTAAGCGCTGGGGACTCAAGCTCTTTTACAGACACGATTAACAGTAGTGTTAACAATAGAAACTGGGCGCTCACAACAAGTGATAACCAGGTAGAGCATGCCGATGTCATCATCAATGATGCTGATATATTCAGTGGCGGTAATGGAATACTGCAGGGTGCGTCCAATAGCAATGATAGCTACCAAATTGTAAAAAATGCTGATAGCACAACGGCGATCCAAGTTGATGGAATGCACTTCAATGGGCTTACCCGAGTGGAAGCCGGAGCACATGCTGGTGTTAACACAACAGATATTTTGATCGGTACCGACGAGGCCGATACGTTTGGTTTCCTTAGTGGCGAATTACATACTTACGGTATCAGCTTCACCGGTATTGAAGAAGTTAATGCTGGAGGCACAAGTAATGATGGCATTTCTGATCAACTGAATACAGAAACTGATGTAAATCTCACCGGAAATCAAGAAGAGCTGCGCAATGCCAATATCCTGTTCAAAGATATTGAACAGGTCGCCTTTATTAACAACTCAAACGGCAAGATTGTCGGATCGGCTATAGACGACAGCTTTATCATTGCCAGTACCGCTGACAAAATCACAGCCAATAGTATTGACTTTACTGGCTTCAATAAAACGATTGATACCGGCGAGGGCACTGACACCGTTAGTACGCTTGTAGCCAACAGTACATGGAGTCTCTCGAATACAGATAAAGAAGCCACAAGCAGCGGAATTACCTTTACCAATATAGAAAAAGTCACCGCTTCAGATAATCAGGGCACACTGGAAAGTAAGAACGATGATAATGAATTTGCCCTGACTAGTGATGGACGTATTGATGCTGATGCTATTCGCTTTACTGGATTTACCACAATTGAGGGTAACGGTACTGCGTCACTAGATGCCAGTGCTATTAATGGCAATCTTCTTTTGCTAGATGACAACAATGTAAAAGCAGATTTTACCGATGGCAATATTATCGATATTACGATATCCGGTATTAATGAAGCGGTAGCGAGTAATCTGCTGGGTGCGGATATCGCTTATACAGTAAAAGATACCAACAAAGTTTTCGCTAAAGCGATCACCTTCTCCGGTGTTGATCGTATTGTTGATACTGGCTCTAGTGGAGCTGTTACCTCTGAGACCAGCGACCAGTGGGAACTCGTTTCTGCGGATAATGAAGTTAAGCACTCAGGCATTACTTTTGCAGGAATGCGTAGTCTGACGGGTGGTAATAACACCCTCGTTGGTGCCGCTGATAACGGAGATAGCTATCAGCTTTCCCTGACAGGCGATATCACCGTTGACTCCATGATCTTTAAAGGTATTCGCAATGTGAATGCGAATACGGATGATACTAATTATACGGACACGGTAGATGCAACCGGTGCAGTTACTCTTCAAGGTAATAATGCCTTTGGTGTAACCATCGATCCTAATGGTAGCAGCTATGACATCAACTTCAGTGGCATTGATGCGGTTACTAATACAGGAATTTTAACCGGCACCACGGGTGCAGACACCTTCACCGTAGAGGGCGATAAAAAGCTGAGCAGCAAAGGCATCCAGTTCTCGGATGTGAGCTCTGTATTAGCCGGCAACGATACTAATATTGCCGACACCGTGAATGCAAAGGCTGGAGAAACGGTTGCGCTCACCGGAATCGCAAAAGAACTGATTACCAGCAATATCTTATTTAAACAGATTGAGGTAGCGGGTACTGGTGGTGAAAACCTTGTCGGTTCAGACTTAGCCGATACGATCGAGATTACTGGGGACAAGGCCTTCAAGGCCAATGAGATAGCCTTTACCGGTATCTCAAGTCTAAATACCGGTGCGGGTACAGACAGTATTATTGACGGTACTGGGCAAACCGGCAGTCAGTGGGTTTTGGGGGCCGGGAATAAAGAGATCACAGGCTACAATATTGCCTTCAGTGATGTAGAAACTATCCAGGCAAATGTTGGCGAGTTGGTTGGCAGGAATGACCAAGATGACATATTTACGCTTTCTGCTTACACAGATAATGGACAGCAAAAGACCCAGATTGATACTAAAGGCATGGCCTTTACCGGTATTGATATTTTAAGCGCTGGGGACTCAAGCTCTTTTACAGACACGATTAACAGTAGTGTTAACAATAGAAACTGGGCGCTCACAACAAGTGATAACCAGATAGAGCATGCCGATGTCATCATCAATGATGCTGATATATTCAGTGGCGGTAATGGAATACTGCAGGGTGCGTCCAATAGCAATGATAGCTACCAAATTGTAAAAAATGCTGATAGCACAACGGCGATCCAAGTTGATGGAATGCACTTCAATGGGCTTACCCGAGTGGAAGCCGGAGCACATGCTGGTGTTAACACAACAGATATTTTGATCGGTACCGACGAGGCCGATACGTTTGGTTTCCTTAGTGGCGAATTACATACTTACGGTATCAGCTTCACCGGTATTGAAGAAGTTAATGCTGGAGGCACAAGTAATGATGGCATTTCTGATCAACTGAATACAGAAACTGATGTAAATCTCACCGGAAATCAAGAAGAGCTGCGCAATGCCAATATCCTGTTCAAAGATATTGAACAGGTCGCCTTTATTAACAACTCAAACGGCAAGATTGTCGGATCGGCTATAGACGACAGCTTTATCATTGCCAGTACCGCTGACAAAATCACAGCCAATAGTATTGACTTTACTGGCTTCAATAAAACGATTGATACCGGCGAGGGCACTGACACCGTTAGTACGCTTGTAGCCAACAGTACATGGAGTCTCTCGAATACAGATAAAGAAGCCACAAGCAGCGGAATTACCTTTACCAGTATAGAAAAAGTCACCGCTTCAGATAATCAGGGCACACTGGAAAGTAAGAACGATGATAATGAATTTGCCCTGACTAGTGATGGACGTATTGATGCTGATGCTATTCGCTTTACTGGATTTACCACAATTGAGGGTAACGGTACTGCGTCACTAGATGCCAGTGCTATTAATGGCAATCTTCTTTTGCTAGATGACAACAATGTAAAAGCAGATTTTACCGATGGCAATATTATCGATATTACGATATCCGGTATTAATGAAGCGGTAGCGAGTAATCTGCTGGGTGCGGATATCGCTTATACAGTAAAAGATACCAACAAAGTTTTCGCTAAAGCGATCACCTTCTCCGGTGTTGATCGTATTGTTGATACTGGCTCTAGTGGAGCTGTTACCTCTGAGACCAGCGACCAGTGGGAACTCGTTTCTGCGGATAATGAAGTTAAGCACTCAGGCATTACTTTTGCAGGAATGCGTAGTCTGACGGGTGGTAATAACACCCTCGTTGGTGCCGCTGATAACGGAGATAGCTATCAGCTTTCCCTGACAGGCGATATCACCGTTGACTCCATGATCTTTAAAGGTATTCGCAATGTGAATGCGAATACGGATGATACTAATTATACGGACACGGTAGATGCAACCGGTGCAGTTACTCTTCAAGGTAATAATGCCTTTGGTGTAACCATCGATCCTAATGGTAGCAGCTATGACATCAACTTCAGTGGCATTGATGCGGTTACTAATACAGGAATTTTAACCGGCACCACGGGTGCAGACACCTTCACCGTAGAGGGCGATAAAAAGCTGAGCAGCAAAGGCATCCAGTTCTCGGATGTGAGCTCTGTATTAGCCGGCAACGATACTAATATTGCCGACACCGTGAATGCAAAGGCTGGAGAAACGGTTGCGCTCACCGGAATCGCAAAAGAACTGATTACCAGCAATATCTTATTTAAACAGATTGAGGTAGCGGGTACTGGTGGTGAAAACCTTGTCGGTTCAGACTTAGCCGATACGATCGAGATTACTGGGGACAAGGCCTTCAAGGCCAATGAGATAGCCTTTACCGGTATCTCAAGTCTAAATACCGGTGCGGGTACAGACAGTATTATTGACGGTACTGGGCAAACCGGCAGTCAGTGGGTTTTGGGGGCCGGGAATAAAGAGATCACAGGCTACAATATTGCCTTCAGTGATGTAGAAACTATCCAGGCAAATGTTGGCGAGTTGGTTGGCAGGAATGACCAAGATGAAATATTTACGCTTTCTGCTTACACAGATAATGGACAGCAAAAGACCCAGATTGATACTAAAGGCATGGCCTTTACCGGTATTGATATTTTAAGCGCTGGGGACTCAAGCTCTTTTACAGACACGATTAACAGTAGTGTTAACAATAGAAACTGGGCGCTCACAACAAGTGATAACCAGGTAGAGCATGCCGATGTCATCATCAATGATGCTGATATATTCAGTGGCGGTAATGGAATACTGCAGGGTGCGTCCAATAGCAATGATAGCTACCAAATTGTAAAAAATGCTGATAGCACAACGGCGATCCAAGTTGATGGAATGCACTTCAATGGGCTTACCCGAGTGGAAGCCGGAGCACATGCTGGTGTTAACACAACAGATATTTTGATCGGTACCGACGAGGCCGATACATTTGGTTTCCTTAGTGGCGAATTACATACTTACGGTATCAGCTTCACCGGTATTGAAGAAGTTAATGCTGGAGGCACAAGTAATGATGGCATTTCTGATCAACTGAATACAGAAACTGATGTAAATCTCACCGGAAATCAAGAAGAGCTGCGCAATGCCAATATCCTGTTCAAAGATATTGAACAGGTCGCCTTTATTAACAACTCAAACGGCAAGATTGTCGGATCGGCTATAGACGACAGCTTTATCATTGCCAGTACCGCTGACAAAATCACAGCCAATAGTATTGACTTTACTGGCTTCAATAAAACGATTGATACCGGCGAGGGCACTGACACCGTTAGTACGCTTGTAGCCAACAGTACATGGAGTCTCTCGAATACAGATAAAGAAGCCACAAGCAGCGGAATTACCTTTACCAATATAGAAAAAGTCACCGCTTCAGATAATCAGGGCACACTGGAAAGTAAGAACGATGATAATGAATTTGCCCTGACTAGTGATGGACGTATTGATGCTGATGCTATTCGCTTTACTGGATTTACCACAATTGAGGGTAACGGTACTGCGTCACTAGATGCCAGTGCTATTAATGGCAATCTTCTTTTGCTAGATGACAACAATGTAAAAGCAGATTTTACCGATGGCAATATTATCGATATTACGATATCCGGTATTAATGAAGCGGTAGCGAGTAATCTGCTGGGTGCGGATATCGCTTATACAGTAAAAGATACCAACAAAGTTTTCGCTAAAGCGATCACCTTCTCCGGTGTTGATCGTATTGTTGATACTGGCTCTAGTGGAGCTGTTACCTCTGAGACCAGCGACCAGTGGGAACTCGTTTCTGCGGATAATGAAGTTAAGCACTCAGGCATTACTTTTGCAGGAATGCGTAGTCTGACGGGTGGTAATAACACCCTCGTTGGTGCCGCTGATAACGGAGATAGCTATCAGCTTTCCCTGACAGGCGATATCACCGTTGACTCCATGATCTTTAAAGGTATTCGCAATGTGAATGCGAATACGGATGATACTAATTATACGGACACGGTAGATGCAACCGGTGCAGTTACTCTTCAAGGTAATAATGCCTTTGGTGTAACCATCGATCCTAATGGTAGCAGCTATGACATCAACTTCAGTGGCATTGATACGGTTACTAATACAGGAATTTTAACCGGCACCACGGGTGCAGACACCTTCACCGTAGAGGGCGATAAAAAGCTGAGCAGCAAAGGCATCCAGTTCTCGGATGTGAGCTCTGTATTAGCCGGCAACGATACTAATATTGCCGACACCGTGAATGCAAAGGCTGGAGAAACGGTTGCGCTCACCGGAATCGCAAAAGAACTGATTACCAGCAATATCTTATTTAAACAGATTGAGGTAGCGGGTACTGGTGGTGAAAACCTTGTCGGTTCAGACTTAGCCGATACGATCGAGATTACTGGGGACAAGGCCTTCAAGGCCAATGAGATAGCCTTTACCGGTATCTCAAGTCTAAATACTGGTGCGGGTACAGACAGTATTATTGACGGTACTGGGCAAACCGGCAGTCAGTGGATTTTGGGGGCCGGGAATAAAGAGATCACAGGCTACAATATTGCCTTCAGTGATGTAGAAACTATCCAGGCAAATGTTGGCGAGTTGGTTGGCAGGAATGACCAAGATGAAATATTTACGCTTTCTGCTTACACAGATAATGGACAGCAAAAGACCCAGATTGATACTAAAGGCATGGCCTTTACCGGTATTGATATTTTAAGCGCTGGGGACTCAAGCTCTTTTACAGACACGATTAACAGTAGTGTTAACAATAGAAACTGGGCGCTCACAACAAGTGATAACCAGGTAGAGCATGCCGATGTCATCATCAATGATGCTGATATATTCAGTGGCGGTAATGGAATACTGCAGGGTGCGTCCAATAGCAATGATAGCTACCAAATTGTAAAAAATGCTGATAGCACAACGGCGATCCAAGTTGATGGAATGCACTTCAATGGGCTTACCCGAGTGGAAGCCGGAGCACATGCTGGTGTTAACACAACAGATATTTTGATCGGTACCGACGAGGCCGATACATTTGGTTTCCTTAGTGGCGAATTACATACTTACGGTATCAGCTTCACCGGTATTGAAGAAGTTAATGCTGGAGGCACAAGTAATGATGGCATTTCTGATCAACTGAATACAGAAACTGATGTAAATCTCACCGGAAATCAAGAAGAGCTGCGCAATGCCAATATCCTGTTCAAAGATATTGAACAGGTCGCCTTTATTAACAACTCAAACGGCAAGATTGTCGGATCGGCTATAGACGACAGCTTTATCATTGCCAGTACCGCTGACAAAATCACAGCCAATAGTATTGACTTTACTGGCTTCAATAAAACGATTGATACCGGCGAGGGCACTGACACCGTTAGTACGCTTGTAGCCAACAGTACATGGAGTCTCTCGAATACAGATAAAGAAGCCACAAGCAGCGGAATTACCTTTACCAATATAGAAAAAGTCACCGCTTCAGATAATCAGGGCACACTGGAAAGTAAGAACGATGATAATGAATTTGCCCTGACTAGTGATGGACGTATTGATGCTGATGCTATTCGCTTTACTGGATTTACCACAATTGAGGGTAACGGTACTGCGTCACTAGATGCCAGTGCTATTAATGGCAATCTTCTTTTGCTAGATGACAACAATGTAAAAGCAGATTTTACCGATGGCAATATTATCGATATTACGATATCCGGTATTAATGAAGCGGTAGCGAGTAATCTGCTGGGTGCGGATATCGCTTATACAGTAAAAGATACCAACAAAGTTTTCGCTAAAGCGATCACCTTCTCCGGTGTTGATCGTATTGTTGATACTGGCTCTAGTGGAGCTGTTACCTCTGAGACCAGCGACCAGTGGGAACTCGTTTCTGCGGATAATGAAGTTAAGCACTCAGGCATTACTTTTGCAGGAATGCGTAGTCTGACGGGTGGTAATAACACCCTCGTTGGTGCCGCTGATAACGGAGATAGCTATCAGCTTTCCCTGACAGGCGATATCACCGTTGACTCCATGATCTTTAAAGGTATTCGCAATGTGAATGCGAATACGGATGATACTAATTATACGGACACGGTAGATGCAACCGGTGCAGTTACTCTTCAAGGTAATAATGCCTTTGGTGTAACCATCGATCCTAATGGTAGCAGCTATGACATCAACTTCAGTGGCATTGATGCGGTTACTAATACAGGAATTTTAACCGGCACCACGGGTGCAGACACCTTCACCGTAGAGGGCGATAAAAAGCTGAGCAGCAAAGGCATCCAGTTCTCGGATGTGAGCTCTGTATTAGCCGGCAACGATACTAATATTGCCGACACCGTGAATGCAAAGGCTGGAGAAACGGTTGCGCTCACCGGAATCGCAAAAGAACTGATTACCAGCAATATCTTATTTAAACAGATTGAGGTAGCGGGTACTGGTGGTGAAAACCTTGTCGGTTCAGACTTAGCCGATACGATCGAGATTACTGGGGACAAGGCCTTCAAGGCCAATGAGATAGCCTTTACCGGTATCTCAAGTCTAAATACCGGTGCGGGTACAGACAGTATTATTGACGGTACTGGGCAAACCGGCAGTCAGTGGGTTTTGGGGGCCGGGAATAAAGAGATCACAGGCTACAATATTGCCTTCAGTGATGTAGAAACTATCCAGGCAAATGTTGGCGAGTTGGTTGGCAGGAATGACCAAGATGAAATATTTACGCTTTCTGCTTACACAGATAATGGACAGCAAAAGACCCAGATTGATACTAAAGGCATGGCCTTTACCGGTATTGATATTTTAAGCGCTGGGGACTCAAGCTCTTTTACAGACACGATTAACAGTAGTGTTAACAATAGAAACTGGGCGCTCACAACAAGTGATAACCAGGTAGAGCATGCCGATGTCATCATCAATGATGCTGATATATTCAGTGGCGGTAATGGAATACTGCAGGGTGCGTCCAATAGCAATGATAGCTACCAAATTGTAAAAAATGCTGATAGCACAACGGCGATCCAAGTTGATGGAATGCACTTCAATGGGCTTACCCGAGTGGAAGCCGGAGCACATGCTGGTGTTAACACAACAGATATTTTGATCGGTACCGACGAGGCCGATACATTTGGTTTCCTTAGTGGCGAATTACATACTTACGGTATCAGCTTCACCGGTATTGAAGAAGTTAATGCTGGAGGCACAAGTAATGATGGCATTTCTGATCAACTGAATACAGAAACTGATGTAAATCTCACCGGAAATCAAGAAGAGCTGCGCAATGCCAATATCCTGTTCAAAGATATTGAACAGGTCGCCTTTATTAACAACTCAAACGGCAAGATTGTCGGATCGGCTATAGACGACAGCTTTATCATTGCCAGTACCGCTGACAAAATCACAGCCAATAGTATTGACTTTACTGGCTTCAATAAAACGATTGATACCGGCGAGGGCACTGACACCGTTAGTACGCTTGTAGCCAACAGTACATGGAGTCTCTCGAATACAGATAAAGAAGCCACAAGCAGCGGAATTACCTTTACCAATATAGAAAAAGTCACCGCTTCAGATAATCAGGGCACACTGGAAAGTAAGAACGATGATAATGAATTTGCCCTGACTAGTGATGGACGTATTGATGCTGATGCTATTCGCTTTACTGGATTTACCACAATTGAGGGTAACGGTACTGCGTCACTAGATGCCAGTGCTATTAATGGCAATCTTCTTTTGCTAGATGACAACAATGTAAAAGCAGATTTTACCGATGGCAATATTATCGATATTACGATATCCGGTATTAATGAAGCGGTAGCGAGTAATCTGCTGGGTGCGGATATCGCTTATACAGTAAAAGATACCAACAAAGTTTTCGCTAAAGCGATCACCTTCTCCGGTGTTGATCGTATTGTTGATACTGGCTCTAGTGGAGCTGTTACCTCTGAGACCAGCGACCAGTGGGAACTCGTTTCTGCGGATAATGAAGTTAAGCACTCAGGCATTACTTTTGCAGGAATGCGTAGTCTGACGGGTGGTAATAACACCCTCGTTGGTGCCGCTGATAACGGAGATAGCTATCAGCTTTCCCTGACAGGCGATATCACCGTTGACTCCATGATCTTTAAAGGTATTCGCAATGTGAATGCGAATACGGATGATACTAATTATACGGACACGGTAGATGCAACCGGTGCAGTTACTCTTCAAGGTAATAATGCCTTTGGTGTAACCATCGATCCTAATGGTAGCAGCTATGACATCAACTTCAGTGGCATTGATACGGTTACTAATACAGGAATTTTAACCGGCACCACGGGTGCAGACACCTTCACCGTAGAGGGCGATAAAAAGCTGAGCAGCAAAGGCATCCAGTTCTCGGATGTGAGCTCTGTATTAGCCGGCAACGATACTAATATTGCCGACACCGTGAATGCAAAGGCTGGAGAAACGGTTGCGCTCACCGGAATCGCAAAAGAACTGATTACCAGCAATATCTTATTTAAACAGATTGAGGTAGCGGGTACTGGTGGTGAAAACCTTGTCGGTTCAGACTTAGCCGATACGATCGAGATTACTGGGGACAAGGCCTTCAAGGCCAATGAGATAGCCTTTACCGGTATCTCAAGTCTAAATACTGGTGCGGGTACAGACAGTATTATTGACGGTACTGGGCAAACCGGCAGTCAGTGGATTTTGGGGGCCGGGAATAAAGAGATCACAGGCTACAATATTGCCTTCAGTGATGTAGAAACTATCCAGGCAAATGTTGGCGAGTTGGTTGGCAGGAATGACCAAGATGAAATATTTACGCTTTCTGCTTACACAGATAATGGACAGCAAAAGACCCAGATTGATACTAAAGGCATGGCCTTTACCGGTATTGATATTTTAAGCGCTGGGGACTCAAGCTCTTTTACAGACACGATTAACAGTAGTGTTAACAATAGAAACTGGGCGCTCACAACAAGTGATAACCAGGTAGAGCATGCCGATGTCATCATCAATGATGCTGATATATTCAGTGGCGGTAATGGAATACTGCAGGGTGCGTCCAATAGCAATGATAGCTACCAAATTGTAAAAAATGCTGATAGCACAACGGCGATCCAAGTTGATGGGATGAGCTTCAATGGGCTTACCCGAGTGGAAGCCGGAGCACATGCTGGTGTTAATACATCGGATATTTTACTAGGCACCAATGATAAAGAAATATTTACTTTTAATGACAGTGCTGAGCTACAGGTTAATGGCTTAACGTTTACTGGTCTTGAGTCTGTCAATGCTTTGGGCGGCGATGATTATGTAGATGCCGAAAATTACTCTAATGGTCTGGAGCTAACAGGTATTGCTGGAGAGTTACGTCTTTACTCTCAGGGGTTACTTTTCCAGGATATTGAAGACGCTTACACGACAACTCTCTATGGCACCGATAATGTTGATGCTTTCAGCATAATTGAAAACGGAAATGACAACCTTGTTGTTGCCTCAGCGATTGATTTTACTGGGGTGACAATTGTCGATGCATTGGGAGGCCAGGACACCTTATCCGTCGATGAGGCAAATCTAGAAAATGGAAAAATCAACGGGATCCAATTCGTTAATCTCAGTGACATTATCTCCAGTAGCATTGTTATTGGGGCGTCCCAAGAAGGAGATTTTTATGTATTAGGGGATGGGTTGGTTTCATCTGATACTGATTCGCAAAATCCTGGATATGAATTTAATTTCACTGGTGTAACAAGTGTTAAAACAAATGGCTATGCAAGAACTGTAACTGGTTTACTTGGCCACAACTGGATAATTAATAACGCTAACACTGCGACGAATAATGGCATTACATTTTTTGATGTCTCTTACTTAATTGCAAAGAATGCAGGTTTAGAAGGGTACTCAAATTTAGGCTGGGCTTTGACTGCTAATGATAATGAAGTAAGTCATGCAGGAATTATTATAAAAAATGCGAATTTAATTAGTGGAGGCGGTAGCACGCTGACGGGCAAAGAAGGCTTCGCTGACACCTACACCTTCCTAGACGGCGGCAGCCAAGGGCAGTTAGTGAAGGTGGACGATATGCAGTTCGCCGGTCTCAGTACAGTCGCCGCCGGTGATGGAGGTGACACCGTGATTGGCCAGGCGGGCCAAGGTTGGGCCCTGACCGGCAATGCGAATGAAGTAGAGCACGGCGCGATCACCATCCAGAACGCCGAGTTTATCAGCGGCGGCATCAGCACCCTGATGGGGGGAGACTTCGCTGACACCTACACCTTCCTCGACGGCGGCAGCCAGGGTCAGTTGGTGAAGGTGGACAATATGCAGTTCGCCGGCCTCAGTACAGTCGCCGCCGCCGGTGGTGATGACACCGTGATCGGTCAGGCGGGCCAAGGTTGGGCCCTGACCGACAATGAGAATGAAGTAGAGCACGGCGCGATCACCATCCAGAACGCCGAGTTTATCAGCGGCGGCATCAGCACCCTGATGGGGGGAGACTTCGCTGACACCTACACCTTCCTCGACGGCGGCAGCCAGGGTCAGTTGGTGAAGGTGGACAATATGCAGTTCGCCGGCCTCAGCACGGTCGCCGCCGCCGGTGGTGATGACACCGTGATCGGTCAAGCGGGCCAAGGTTGGGCCCTGACCGACAATGAGAATGAAGTAGAGCACGGCGCGATCACCATCCAGAACGCCGAGTTTATCAGCGGCGGCATCAGCACCCTGATGGGGGGAGACTTCGCTGACACCTACACCTTCCTCGACGGCGGCAGCCAGGGTCAGTTGGTGAAGGTGGACAATATGCAGTTCGCCGGCCTCAGCACGGTCGCCGCCGCCGGTGGTGATGACACCGTGATCGGTCAAGCGGGCCAAGGTTGGGCCCTGACCGACAATGAGAATGAAGTAGAGCACGGCGCGATCACCATCCAGAACGCCGAGTTTATCAGCGGCGGCATCAGCACCCTGATGGGGGGAGACTTCGCTGACACCTACACCTTCCTCGACGGCGGCAGCCAGGGTCAGTTGGTGAAGGTGGACAATATGCAGTTCGCCGGCCTCAGTACAGTCGCCGCCGCCGGTGGTGATGACACCGTGATCGGTCAGGCGGGCCAAGGTTGGGCCCTGACCGACAATGAGAATGAAGTAGAGCACGGCGCGATCACCATCCAGAACGCCGAGTTTATCAGCGGCGGCATCAGCACCCTGATGGGGGGAGACTTCGCTGACACCTACACCTTCCTCGACGGCGGCAGCCAGGGTCAGTTGGTGAAGGTGGACAATATGCAGTTCGCCGGCCTCAGTACAGTCGCCGCCGCCGGTGGTGATGACACCGTGATCGGTCAGGCGGGCCAAGGTTGGGCCCTGACCGACAATGAGAATGAAGTAGAGCACGGCGCGATCACCATCCAGAACGCCGAGTTTATCAGCGGCGGCATCAGCACCCTGATGGGGGGAGACTTCGCTGACACCTACACCTTCCTCGACGGCGGCAGCCAGGGTCAGTTGGTGAAGGTGGACAATATGCAGTTCGCCGGCCTCAGTACAGTCGCCGCCGCCGGTGGTGATGACACCGTGATCGGTCAGGCGGGCCAAGGTTGGGCCCTGACCGACAATGAGAATGAAGTAGAGCACGGCGCGATCACCATCCAGAACGCCGAGTTTATCAGCGGCGGCATCAGCACCCTGATGGGGGGAGACTTCGCTGACACCTACACCTTCCTCGACGGCGGCAGCCAGGGTCAGTTGGTGAAGGTGGACAATATGCAGTTCGCCGGCCTCAGTACAGTCGCCGCCGCCGGTGGTGATGACACCGTGATCGGTCAGGCGGGCCAAGGTTGGGCCCTGACCGACAATGAGAATGAAGTAGAGCACGGCGCGATCACCATCCAGAACGCCGAGTTTATCAGCGGCGGCATCAGCACCCTGATGGGGGGAGACTTCGCTGACACCTACACCTTCCTCGACGGCGGCAGCCAAGGGCAGTTAGTGAAGGTGGACGATATGCAGTTCGCCGGTCTCAGTACAGTCGCCGCCGGTGATGGAGGTGACACCGTGATTGGCCAGGCGGGCCAAGGTTGGGCCCTGACCGGCAATGAGAATGAAGTAGAGCACGGCGCGATCACCATCCAGAACGCCGAGTTTATCAGCGGCGGCATCAGCACCCTGATGGGGGGAGACTTCGCTGACACCTACACCTTCCTCGACGGCGGCAGCCAGGGTCAGTTGGTGAAGGTGGACAATATGCAGTTCGCCGGCCTCAGCACGGTCGCCGCCGCCGGTGGTGATGACACCGTGATCGGTCAAGCGGGCCAAGGTTGGGCCCTGACCGACAATGAGAATGAAGTAGAGCACGGCGCGATCACCATCCAGAACGCCGAGTTTATCAGCGGCGGCATCAGCACCCTGATGGGGGGAGACTTCGCTGACACCTACACCTTCCTCGACGGCGGCAGCCAGGGTCAGTTGGTGAAGGTGGACAATATGCAGTTCGCCGGCCTCAGCACGGTCGCCGCCGCCGGTGGTGATGACACCGTGATCGGTCAAGCGGGCCAAGGTTGGGCCCTGACCGACAATGAGAATGAAGTAGAGCACGGCGCGATCACCATCCAGAACGCCGAGTTTATCAGCGGCGGCATCAGCACCCTGATGGGGGGAGACTTCGCTGACACCTACACCTTCCTCGACGGCGGCAGCCAGGGTCAGTTGGTGAAGGTGGACAATATGCAGTTCGCCGGCCTCAGTACAGTCGCCGCCGCCGGTGGTGATGACACCGTGATCGGTCAGGCGGGCCAAGGTTGGGCCCTGACCGACAATGAGAATGAAGTAGAGCACGGCGCGATCACCATCCAGAACGCCGAGTTTATCAGCGGCGGCATCAGCACCCTGATGGGGGGAGACTTCGCTGACACCTACACCTTCCTCGACGGCGGCAGCCAGGGTCAGTTGGTGAAGGTGGACAATATGCAGTTCGCCGGCCTCAGTACAGTCGCCGCCGCCGGTGGTGATGACACCGTGATCGGTCAGGCGGGCCAAGGTTGGGCCCTGACCGACAATGAGAATGAAGTAGAGCACGGCGCGATCACCATCCAGAACGCCGAGTTTATCAGCGGCGGCATCAGCACCCTGATGGGGGGAGACTTCGCTGACACCTACACCTTCCTCGACGGCGGCAGCCAAGGGCAGTTAGTGAAGGTGGACGATATGCAGTTCGCCGGTCTCAGTACAGTCGCCGCCGGTGATGGAGGTGACACCGTGATTGGCCAGGCGGGCCAAGGTTGGGCCCTGACCGGCAATGAGAATGAAGTAGAGCACGGCGCGATCACCATCCAGAACGCCGAGTTTATCAGCGGCGGCATCAGCACCCTGATGGGGGGAGACTTCGCTGACACCTACACCTTCCTCGACGGCGGCAGCCAGGGTCAGTTGGTGAAGGTGGACAATATGCAGTTCGCCGGCCTCAGCACGGTCGCCGCCGCCGGTGGTGATGACACCGTGATCGGTCAAGCGGGCCAAGGTTGGGCCCTGACCGACAATGAGAATGAAGTAGAGCACGGCGCGATCACCATCCAGAACGCCGAGTTTATCAGCGGCGGCATCAGCACCCTGATGGGGGGAGACTTCGCTGACACCTACACCTTCCTCGACGGCGGCAGCCAGGGTCAGTTGGTGAAGGTGGACAATATGCAGTTCGCCGGCCTCAGCACGGTCGCCGCCGCCGGTGGTGATGACACCGTGATCGGTCAAGCGGGCCAAGGTTGGGCCCTGACCGACAATGAGAATGAAGTAGAGCACGGCGCGATCACCATCCAGAACGCCGAGTTTATCAGCGGCGGCATCAGCACCCTGATGGGGGGAGACTTCGCTGACACCTACACCTTCCTCGACGGCGGCAGCCAGGGTCAGTTGGTGAAGGTGGACAATATGCAGTTCGCCGGCCTCAGCACGGTCGCCGCCGCCGGTGGTGATGACACCGTGATCGGTCAAGCGGGCCAAGGTTGGGCCCTGACCGACAATGAGAATGAAGTAGAGCACGGCGCGATCACCATCCAGAACGCCGAGTTTATCAGCGGCGGCATCAGCACCCTGATGGGGGGAGACTTCGCTGACACCTACACCTTCCTCGACGGCGGCAGCCAGGGTCAGTTGGTGAAGGTGGACAATATGCAGTTCGCCGGCCTCAGCACGGTCGCCGCCGCCGGTGGTGATGACACCGTGATCGGTCAAGCGGGCCAAGGTTGGGCCCTGACCGACAATGAGAATGAAGTAGAGCACGGCGCGATCACCATCCAGAACGCCGAGTTTATCAGCGGCGGCATCAGCACCCTGATGGGGGGAGACTTCGCTGACACCTACACCTTCCTCGACGGCGGCAGCCAGGGTCAGTTGGTGAAGGTGGACAATATGCAGTTCGCCGGCCTCAGCACGGTCGCCGCCGCCGGTGGTGATGACACCGTGATCGGTCAGGCGGGCCAAGGTTGGGCCCTGACCGGCAATGAGAATGAAGTAGAGCACGGCGCGATCACCATCCAGAACGCCGAGTTTATCAGCGGCGGCATCAGCACCCTGATGGGGGGAGACTTCGCTGACACCTACACCTTCCTCGACGGCGGCAGCCAGGGTCAGTTGGTGAAGGTGGACAATATGCAGTTCGCCGGCCTCAGCACGGTCGCCGCCGCCGGTGGTGATGACACCGTGATCGGTCAAGCGGGCCAAGGTTGGGCCCTGACCGACAATGAGAATGAAGTAGAGCACGGCGCGATCACCATCCAGAACGCCGAGTTTATCAGCGGCGGCATCAGCACCCTGATGGGGGGAGACTTCGCTGACACCTACACCTTCCTCGACGGCGGCAGCCAGGGTCAGTTGGTGAAGGTGGACAATATGCAGTTCGCCGGCCTCAGCACGGTCGCCGCCGCCGGTGGTGATGACACCGTGATCGGTCAGGCGGGCCAAGGTTGGGCCCTGACCGGCAATGAGAATGAAGTAGAGCACGGCGCGATCACCATCCAGAACGCCGAGTTTATCAGCGGCGGCATCAGCACCCTGATGGGGGGAGACTTCGCTGACACCTACACCTTCCTCGACGGCGGCAGCCAGGGTCAGTTGGTGAAGGTGGACAATATGCAGTTCGCCGGCCTCAGCACGGTCGCCGCCGCCGGTGGTGATGACACCGTGATCGGTCAAGCGGGCCAAGGTTGGGCCCTGACCGACAATGAGAATGAAGTAGAGCACGGCGCGATCACCATCCAGAACGCCGAGTTTATCAACGGCGGCATCAGCACCCTGATGGGGGGAGACTTCGCTGACACCTACACCTTCCTCGACGGCGGCAGCCAGGGTCAGTTGGTGAAGGTGGACAATATGCAGTTCGCCGGCCTCAGCACGGTCGCCGCCGCCGGTGGTGATGACACCGTGATCGGTCAGGCGGGCCAAGGTTGGGCCCTGACCGACAATGAGAATGAAGTAGAGCACGGCGCGATCACCATCCAGAACGCCGAGTTTATCAGCGGCGGCATCAGCACGCTGGTGGGTGGAGAACATACGGACACTTTCTCCTTAAGTAAGTCCGGAGCGGATGCCATAGTGCGAGTCGACAACATGACATTTATGGAACTTGATTCTGTGGATGCAGGCGAAGGCTCAGACACTATTGTGGCTACAAGTGATATAGCTGGAGAAACCTGGGTATTGGGATTAGGCCGCGGTGCTCTTGTTGTTGCAGGTGTGAGCTTTGAGGGCATTGAGCAGGTTGATGCAGACAACGTGTCGCTAGACGCATCAACAAATAATCAGGCAGACACTTTCGAACTTGCCAAAACTGGGAAATCGCTCAAAGCGCGGGGTATTGAGTTCTCGTCTGTTGCTAGCGTTTCTGCGGGAAGTGGTAACGAAGATAGCGATACGATTCAGAGCGATGCGGGAAGTTGGCAGTTAGCTGGTACTGCAAATGCCCTTGAGGTGAATGGTGTTCAATTTAGCGGTATTGATCATGTAGAAACTAATAATGCACAGTTATACGGTACTGATGCTGATGATATCTTAGCCCTAACTGAGTCTGGAATCGCCACTGCGGGAATAGCATTTACAGGCATTACTAAAGTCAGCAGTGAGGGAGGTACTGACCATCTTGTAGGTACCTCTGGCAAGGATACATTTGTTCTGGCTTCCAATGGTGATATTACTGCTGCGGGTATTCTCTTTACCGGGCTTGAAAGTGTGGATACTGGTGAGGGTGAGGACACTGTTAATGCAGCCGGTAGTGGCGCTAGCTGGACATCTTCCAGTAATGGCAGCTCCCTAGAAAACGGAGCGGCTCAAGCCAGGGTGAATGGCCTTACTGTTCTGTTTGATAATCTTGAGATGGTCCAGGGAGTGGGTACATATATTGGCCAGGACATCGGCAGTAACTATGTCTTCGATAGCCTCAACAGCATGACAGTTGCCGGGGTTACTTTTGCGGATCTGGAGAGCCTGAGTGCGGGTAGTGGAAACGATACTATCCAGGGGGCCAATATCGATGCGGTTTGGGATATCAACGATGCGCAGAGTACCGTAAGCGGCAATAACAAAAAGCTTGTGTTTAGCGGTATTGAAGCGATAAATGCGGGTAGTGGCCAGGATACTTTTAATTTAAATGGCGGTGAGCTTGCTTCAATAGATACCGGTGCAGGTAATGACACGGTCATACTCTCTGCAACCACCATCGATAGTATTTCCCTGGGAGAGGGGGATGACTACGTGGAAGTCAATGAGAATAGCTCTGACACAGTAGCACTCTCTGGTGGCAGCGGAAGTGATTCCTTCCAGTACAACCTTGCTGGTGATACCTGGCAGGTGAAATCCTCTGGCAACAAAGTAGGCAACTTTAGCTTCTCTGACTTTGAGTTCCTTGATAACACTTCCAGTAATCTCACTTTGGAAACAGACTTTGCTTTTGATTTTGAAAATGGCGGTGTTAATTCCGGCAGCTTTAACAAAAGCGGCGTAGGTTTGCGATTTGCTGGCAGTGGTATGCGTCTCGGTTACGATGGATCAGGGGATATTAATGTACTTAGCAGTGCCACGGGTACTATTGGCGGTAGCCTCAAAGCTAAGCATGCAGATTTTGTGGTCAGCGGAGATGTCAACATTGAGTCCGATGTCGATGTCCTTGCTATCTCTACTTCCGGGCCGGATATCGATATTACGGTGCTGGCGAAAGACAACCTGCTGATTGATGAAATCAATGCCGGTCGCGGTAACGTTCAGTTGGCGAGTGAGGGCTTTGGTATGCTCACCGCTGAAACCTACGGCGATACGCATATCACAGCGGGCAATATCACTCTGGGTACCGATACTCAGCTCTGGAGTATTATCGGTAGCGAGTTGGTGCCGCTGCGTATGGATGCGCTTACCAATGTGGCAATTGTTTCTGTCTCCTATTACGAGCCTGAATTTATTGGGCAGGTGCCTAACTTCACTAGTAAGGGTGACGAGCTGCAGTCTATCGCTGGTGCTCAGGCATCCCAGGGATTGCGCTCCGCAATCCAAAACGGTGTTGAGGACTTCACCCAGGTTGACCCGGCGATTTTTAGTGCGGTGAAACCTTACAGTAGTGGTGTGGATGCGGTAAATTCCCCAGAAATGCGTTTGAGATCCGGTGAGTTGTTACCTGCAGGGGGACTTTCCGGAACCGATGAGGAAGATTCGGAATTTGATGCCAGGCTGGAAGAGAGCCAGGATGTTACTGTCGACTACCGTGAGCAGGAGACCTTGGCCTCCATTAATTCAGGGGGCTGATGGTCCCTAGAAGACTTTAAAATGCCGAACCGGCCCCAGTGGCCGGTTTTTTTATGGGCGTTTGTATTGGAAATATCTCGGGGACTTTTCGTGGGTAAGATTTACATAAGCCACAACAAAAAAAGGCCGACTCTTTCGAGTCAGCCTTTTGGAATTGGTGCCCAGGAGAGGACTTGAACCTCCACGACCGTTAGGTCACTAGCACCTGAAGCTAGCGCGTCTACCAATTCCGCCACCTGGGCAAATCAACGTGTGCTCCGTTGAGGACGCGAACTATAGAGATCTGCAGGGGGAGTGTCAACGGTTTCTTAGCGCTTATTTCAACATTTTACCCAAAGGTCTGGAAATGTGCTGAAATCGCTTATAATGCGTTCAACAGCGGCGAAACATTGAACAAAAACTCTCTACCTCCGCCGCCTGCCTTTGACCGGATAACCTCCGGAAGCCGCCTCAATGGGCGGTTATCTCAACAACGGATGCTGTTTTGACACACAAAAATACTTCAGGTCCCCTCAACGCTGACCCTCATGCCCAGCGAGAGGCGGAAAAATATGAAAAGCCTATCCCCAGCCGAGAATATTTGTTGCAACTTTTGGAGCAGCAGGCGGAACCGGTGCCCTGGGAATTTGTTGCCGACCTTCTTGAATTAGAAGATGAGGACCGGCGTGAAGGGGTGCGCCGGCGTCTAATCGCCATGTCCCGAGATGGCCAGATTGCCAGCAATCGCTCCGGTGATTTTGGCGTACTGGACAAAATGAGCCTGGTTCGTGGCCGCGTGATTGGCCACCGCGACGGTTTTGGTTTCGTTGTGCCCACGGATGGTGACGGCGATTTATTTTTGTCCCATCGACAAATGCGCAAAGTCTTTGACGGCGATGAGGTGCTGGTGCGGGAGACCCCCGGCGGCTTTCGCGGCAAGCGTGAAGGTGCCGTGGTTCGGGTAATCAAGCACAATACCGAACAGCTGGCTGGGCGCCTTTACCGGGAAAATGGTATCTGTTTTGTGCGGCCCGATAACCCCCGCGTGAACCTCGATGTGATGGTAGCGGCAGAAGATGCCGCCGGTGCCGAACACGGCCAATATGTCGTGGTAAAAATTGTCACACAACCTGGGCGTGACCGCGTACCCCAGGGGGAAGTACTGGAAGTGCTCGGCGACCATTTGGCACCGGGCATGGAGATCGATGTTGCGATCCGCAACTATGGCATCCCCCATATCTGGCCCGCGGCCTTACAGGCGGAAGTGGATGCCATTGCCGATGAAGTGCTGGAAGAGGATAAAAAAGCGCGGGTTGACTTGCGCCAATTACCCCTGGTCACTATTGATGGTGAGGATGCCCGCGATTTCGATGATGCAGTTTACTGTGAGCTTTTGCCTGACAACAGTTGGAAGCTGCTGGTAGCCATTGCCGATGTGTCTCACTATGTGCGCCCCGGCTCGGTGCTCGATGAGGAGGCCCATAGCCGTGGCAACTCGGTTTATTTTCCCGACTTTGTCGTGCCTATGCTGCCGGAGAAATTGTCTAATGGGCTCTGCTCATTAAATCCGGAGGTAGACCGCTTGTGTATGGTGTGCGAGATGCACATTGATCGCAGCGGTGAAATTACCGATTACCGTTTCTTTGAAGGTTTGATGCGCAGTCATGCACGTCTGACTTATACCCAGGTAGGGCAGGTATTAGAAGAACGGGACAATCGCGATAGTGGTCTGCGTAAGCAGTTCGCCGCACTGGTTCCACATCTGGATAATTTGCACGATTTGTACCTGGCGTTGCGCAGTGCCCGCGATCGGCGAGGGGCGATAGATTTTGAAACCACCGAAACCCGTATTCTGTTTGACAGCGAACGCAAGATTGAACGCATAGTGCCGGTTACGCGCAACGATGCGCACAAACTGATCGAAGAGTGCATGTTGGCGGCCAATGTCTGTGCGGCGGATTTAATGGAGCTGTCGGAATTACCGGCTCTCTATCGCGTGCACGATGCCCCGAAAGAAGAAAAACTCAGCAACTTGCGCGAGTACCTCGGTGAGCTGGGATTGCGACTGCCCGGTGGCTCGGAGCCACAGCCCGCGGATTTTCAGGCGTTACTGGAGCAGGTCGAGGGCCGTGCGGATGCCCATATAATTCAAGTGATGTTGCTGCGCTCCATGAATCAGGCGGTCTATCAACCGGAAAATCGCGGCCACTTTGGCTTGGATTATCGCGCCTATGCCCATTTCACCTCACCCATTCGCCGCTATCCCGATTTGCTGTTGCACCGTGCCCTGCGCTGGCTAATTCGCAATGGTAGTGCCAATGAAGCGGCAGTGGTGCAGAAGGTATACAGCGTGCCGGGTGCCAGGCCCATCGATCGACAGCAGATACTGCCCTACGATATGCCGGCGATGTTACAGCTCGGCGAACAGTGTTCCATGACTGAACGCCGTGCCGACGATGCTACCCGCGATGTGGTTAGCTGGCTCAAGTGCGAATATTTGCAGGATCATGTGGGTGAAGTTTATTCCGGCGTAATTAGTGCGGTAACGGGGTTCGGCTTATTTGTCGAGCTCAATGATCTTTTTGTTGAGGGGTTGATCCACGTGACCGCGCTGCCAAAAGATTATTACCGCTTTGAACAGGCGCACCAGCGTTTAATCGGCGAACGCAGTGGCAAACGCTACCATCTAGGTGACTCAGTTAGCGTTCAGGTGGCGCGGGTCGATCTTGAAGAGCGCAAAGTAGACTTTATTCTCGAGGAATTGGTGCCGCGTCAAAAGGCCTCCCGTGCTAAGAAAGAAACGACTAAGGTCAGTGCCCGCGCGATGGAAATGGCTGTAGAGCATCAATTGGAGCGGGAGCGGCGCAGCAAGCAGAAAAAAGACAGCAGCCGTAAATTACATGCCAGCCCCTGGGGAAAGCGCGCAGAAACCTCAGCGGAAGTAGCGCCTATTCGCAAACGTAAGGTCGGCTCCAAAGAGGCGGTCCCTGTGGAAGAGCTGACGGAGGATAAGCCCAGTACGAGCAAGAAAAAATCAAGCGAGGATGCCGACAAGCAAAAAACTGAGGCGCCGGCAAAGCGTCGCGGAAGCAAGCGCACTCCCACGCGCAAAGGCGGCAAACGCCCAGCGGTAGCTGCGCGCAAGGCTGCACAGAAAGCAGAAAAGGCCAAAACGCGTAGCGGCAAAGTTAAAAAGAAGAAGAAAGCTTCTTCTACCAGTAAAAAGAAAAAGTGATCGAGGCATAAGTTGAGCCAAGAATTGGTATATGGCCTGCACGCGGTGCAGGCTTTGTTAAAGGGTTCCCCACAAAATGTGCAGGAGTTGATGCTATTGCGTGGGCGCAAAGACCAGCGCTTACAAAAAATTATTCAGCAGGCGGAAAAAAATGATATCGCACTGCGTTTTGTCGACCGTCGCACTTTGGATGATAAGGTGGAAGAGGGCGCTAATCACCAGGGGGTAATCGCTCTTTGTGCGAGTAAAACCCAGGTTCTGGATGAGAAATTTCTGTTTGGCATGCTCGAAAAGCTGGACCAGAAAGGTGAGGCGCCATTTCTCTTGGTCCTGGATGGCGTGACTGATCCCCATAATTTGGGTGCCTGCTTGCGCTCAGCGGAGGCTGCCGGTGTGCACGCGGTGATTGCGCCCAAGGATAAATCCGCAGGTTTGACCCCGACAGCCCGCAAGGTGGCCTGTGGTGCGGCTGAGGTTTTACCCTTTGTTACGGTGACCAACCTCGCGCGTACTTTACAGCAGTTACAGCAGGCTGGAGTGTGGATTTTTGGTGCGGCAGGAGAGGCTACTCAGGATGTCTACCAGTCTCAGTTGACGGGTCCTATGGCTTTAGTGATGGGTGCCGAAGGCAGTGGCCTGCGCCGATTAACCCGGGAGCACTGTGATCATTTAATTAAAATTCCGATGGCCGGTGAAGTCAGTAGCCTGAATGTGTCTGTTGCCACCGGTGTTTGTCTATTTGAAGCGGTGCGTCAGCGCAGCGCCTGATTTATTCCTTTTTTTTTGATCTGTAAGTCCTGGTGATTACTGATGCCGGGACTTGCAGTATCTCGGCGTAGCGCTTCACACGCAAACCTCTTTTTCCCCTCTATTTCCACTATTCACTGCTAGATTTTTTCCACTGTCACACAGCAATTTTACTGTGCAGCTTTCTATTTCACGCCGCAGGTGAAAAATTTGCGGGTAACTTTTCTTTGATATCCGGGAGTAGCGGTTTGTACGCCTGGCCCCAAAAATTACTGCGACGACGATCGCGTAATGCTCGTTTTGCTGAGTTGATACATCCACATATTCGCCAACTTTATCGTATGGCCTTTCGCTGGACAGGGAATCGCGAGGAGGCTGAGGACCTGGTACAGGATGTTTTGGCAAGCCTGCTGACGCGATCTGTAGCACTGGAAAAAATTCAGCGCTTAGGTCCCTGGTTAATCAAGGTGCTCTATCACCGCTATGTGGATCTCTACCGCCGACGCCGAAGCTCCCCCATTGATGAAGAGGTTGATTGGGAGACGGTGGCAAGCGGCACGCCAGAGAAGGGACTTTCTTCTCAGGTGGAAATGCAGCGCATTTTACTGCAGGCGCTATCGAAACTAGAGGTCGATTGGCGCGATACGGTATTGCTGCACGATGTAGAGGGGTACTCCCTACTAGAGGTGGCAGATATTTTGGGCATAAGTGTGGGCACGGTGAAATCACGCCTACATCGCGCCCATAAAAAATTAAAAAAATTGCTCAGTGAGGGAACTATTAGCGAGGGTCATCCGTGTTAGTAATCAGAGGAAAAGCCAATGCTGAAATATGACGCTGAAGATTTTTCCAGTGAGATGTTGTTACGTCACCAGCTCCGCGCCCTGCCGGTTGAGAACCCTGGCGATGACTTGGAAGAGCGTATCTTAAAGTCTGTCTTCACTGGGCAGGAAAGCAGTCAATCGCCTTCTTTATCAAAATTATTTTTTGACGAATACCGGCGAGTGGGACAGTTGGCTGTGGCTGCGGGTTTCTTCGTGGTCGTGACATTGGGAGTGATACTGACATTCTTAAAAGATACCCCGATGGATGTTGGGGCTGGTTATACGCAGCAAGATGTCGAAGGCACTATCAGGCGGCCAGTGCACCTTTTACTGCACAGCAGTCGCCGGATGCCGGGGGCACTAATCAGGGTCGTCTTACCGGAAAATATGCAACTTGATGGTTATGCGAGCAGTCAGGTGTTGCAATGGCAAACGGATATTGCTGCAGGAAGTAATCGCTTGTCGTTGCCGGTGAAAATCCTCGGTGAAAATAGCACGGGGGAGATATTGATCGAAGTGGAATACGGTGGGGTGAGCAAGCGACTGCGTCAACGATTAACGCACTTGTGAAGCCAGCCGCAATGTAGGGTTCGATAGCAATTTTTGTCACAACCTAGAGGTAACCAAGCGATGTGGAAACAGGGATTATTGGCGGTGGGTGTCGCTGCAGCAGTTATGTATAGCGGCCCTTTATTGGCGCAGGAGGCACCAGAAGACCTGGATGTCACTCTCACTGTGGTTGAGGAGGGGCAGGATGCGCAAGATGTGGTGAACAACATAGAGCTTCCGCCGGATATGCAGGAGGTGGCTGAGGAAACTATCGCGGCGGTAATGGAAGCAGTAGCGGCTACTGGGCAGGGCGCTGAACATAGTGAGGAAATCGAAGCAAGGATGCGTGAGGCCCTCACGCGCCACCAGGAGTTGATTGCCAATGCGCGTCTCTCAGCAGAAGCGGCCAGGGAGGAAGCTCTGCGCACCGCTGAAGTAGCCAGGGAAAGTATCGAAGAGGCCGTTAAGAGTGCGATGAACGGTGCAGATATACAAGGCGTTATCGAGCAAGTGATGCAGGATATTCTTTCTAGTCTACCTGCGGATATTCGCGACCAGATTTCTATGGAGCTTGATGGAATGTTTGAGCAGGCTCAGGACAATTTACCCGATGGGCCAGATGCCTAATTAATTGGCATTGCAAAATTTATGACAGGGAATGTTTAGAGGTAATCCACAGTGCGAAATGGGCGAATCAGAATAGTGCTAATTACGCTGTTGGTGTTGATATCACCAGTATCAATAGCTGCAGAGTTCTTCAGTGAGGCTACGGAGGCTTTCAAGCAGGGAAAATACCGTAGGGCGCTTAAGTACTTTGAAATTGAGCGTGAGTCTGGCAATAACTCTGCAAAGCTCAGGTATAACATTGGCGTTACCTTGATGAAACTAGAGCGTTATTCGGAGGCCACGATATATTTTCTCGGCCTCCTGAATCATGCCCGCTGGAAGGATTTGGCCCGCTATAACTTGGCCATTGCCGCAGAGCGAAGTGATCGAGAATTGGTCGCACTTAAACATTACCGTATTGTGCGAGAGGGGGCGGCTACAGAAAAGCTGCGAGGCATGGCTGCGCGCCGTCTGCGCTTATTGGCAGAGGATCATCGCGGCGAACGTGAGAAACCCTGGCTGGCCACTGTCAGCCTGACGGTGGGCAATGATGACAACGCCTATGCATTGCAAAATGAACTACTGGAAGAAGCCTCGATTGGGGATGACAATTACGCCGAGCTATTTGCCTGGGGTCAATACCGCCTCAAGGGAACTGCTGGGAGTGGCTGGCGGGTGCAAGGTTACGGATTTGGGCGCAAATACAAGGAATATGACAATCTCGATCTAGCCAGTGCCAGGGCGGGATTATTCCATGATCGCCGCCTGTTTGGTTGGACTGTAGAGATGGGATTTGCCGTCGAAATGGTGACCTTGGGGGGGGAGCCTGTCACACAGCAAGCACGGCTGTTGGGTAAAGTTTCAGGGAATTGGGGGCGCTCCAGAATTGTTTTTTCCTATAGCCCAGGTTACTACTTTGGTGGCGATGATTATGCTTATTTGGATGGCTGGCGTCAGTACTTTGACTTGAGTTGGCAGCGTTCATTATTTTCGACCGAGGCGAAGTTGTTTTATCGATTCGATTACAACGATCGTGAAGGGCAGGAGAAAGCAGAGGGGGATTACTATAGCTACTCACCGGCTCGTCATACTCTTGGAGGCACCCTGGTTTGGATACCTTCACCAAGGTGGAATATATCCACAGGGGTGGAGTATCGCAGTAGCCTCTATAACGAAAGCAATCGTATTACCGATAGCCAAGGCGATGTGGATCTCTATTTTAGGGAGTCCGATCGAATGAGATCCTGGTTGGGAGCAAAGCTTCGTATTACCCCTAATCTCCATATCAATGGGAAGTACCAATATATCGAAAATGAGGAGAACCGGGAATTCTATACTTACGACAAAAGTGAATATAGTTTAGGGGTCGGTTATAGTTTTTGATAGCTGAACTATTAAATCGCTTGGGGGCAAGGATTGCTCCCCCACGCGCATCTGTAAATTTATAATGAGTAATGAGAATTTTAAGTTATTCCTTTTCGAGATTATTGATCTTGTTTATTGGATATTGGCGCCCAGGTTATTTAGATAGTTATAGTCCAGACTGTGTTCAAATATTTTTTTTGGATATTTTCCTTGGAATAACTTATTGGCCATGTTGCTATAAAGCGCATAACTCGATTGAAATAAAGCAGGTCCCCAGCTTAGCCTACGAATTCCGGCTCTCCAGAAATGGGCGGGCTCTTCCATACCGGCTAGCAGCATTAAATTGAGTGGCATACTGATTTCTTGTGTTAGCTTTTGCGCGTCCGCCAGGGAGGTTAAACCAGGAATAAATCCTCCGTTGGCACCGGCCTCCCGGTAATCGGACAACCTTTGCATCACTTCTTTCAGTGGACCCTGGCTGTTCTCAGCACTGTTTAGGTAAATATCGGTCCGCGCATTAATAAAAAAGGGTCGCGCCTTTAACGTGGAGCGAATAGCCAGGATTTTTTCACACAGTAGTTGTGGGCTTTCCCTGCCATCTTCGATATTGATACCGACTATGCCGAGATCACATAAAGTTTTAACTAGCTCGGCGACCTGCCTGGGATCAGAGCTGTAGCCATCCTCAATATCAATGGATATCGGGACACGGGAAACCCGCAAAATGCGCTTAATGGCGCTCAGGTGTTCCGATATTGGCATGCTGCTGCCATCGGCATAACCCAGTGACCAGGCCACAGCGGCGCTACTGGTAGCTAAGGCGGGAGCGCCGGCTGCTTGGCAGAGCTGTGCGCTAGCGGCATCCCAGATATTTGGAAGGACTAAGAGTCGGCTGCCTTCATGCAAAGCGTTGAATTGTTCGAAGTAATTAATGGCCATTAAATTTCCCCATGCGACGATTTATTGATCGAGTAATTGGGGTAGAAAATTACTTCGAGCCTTTTCTAACTTCTGGCCAAAAACGGAAGTGAACAGAGTAGACGTTACTGTATATGGGGGTATTACTGCGGCAGAAATTAAAAGGATTAGTAGAAAACTAGGGGTTGAGCACTTGAAGATATCCGCTGCCTTGGCGCCATACTTTGGATGGCGCCAAGACCTGTATCCACTCAGTAAGAGCCGGCTGGGTGCTGAGTCAACCAGTTGTCCACCTCGGCGATAATCGGGCGTGGATTTTTTATCCAGCTTAGGTGGGGGTTGCCTTTCGGATAGGTGGCGGCCATCTCACGGGTCTCGCCATCTACGATAGCAGCCAGTTTGCGCGCAGCCTTTACTGGTGCAAAGGGATCTCCGGCCAGGGCGATATGAAGAGTGGGTTGGTTGTTGGGCTTGTGTTTTCCAAAGCGTTTTTCTGGAGCGAAGCGCCCACTGAAAATAGAGCGGGCCCAGTCTTTCATCAGTTTGCGCGCTTCACGCCAGCCAAAACCCATGCGTGCGCCAGGGAAATAGCCGAGCAGACTCGAGGTGACACTCACTATTGAGGCAAAAAGTAAAATGGCGTACCTGTGCAGTCCGCTCCAGCTGCGGTGGTCTACATGGCCGGAGGCGATGGTGACAACCCTGGCATTGCCGGTCAGGCCGGCACGGGCCGCCAGAGTGCTAGTTTGGCCGCCGATACTGTGGCCGAGAATCAGGGCCGGGCCTGCGGGGAAGGACTCTTCCAGCAGTGCCAGTAGTTGCGGGATAAAGGCAAATACCAGGTCATCGTAGCCGTAGTCGGCATTGCGGTTAGGTCTCGGCAGGCTTTCGCCGGTTCCCGGCAGTTCGGTGATGGCGGTGCTGTAGCCGAGTCGCTGTAATTCCTTCAACAAAAGATGGTAGCGATTGGCGGGAACGCCCATGGCGGGAATCACCAGGACTAGTGGGCCTTCGCCGTTGCGAACGGTGGTGACGGGCACCTGGAAGGCGCCAAAGCTAAGGTTGTGCGTTTCTTGGGGCATGGTACTTCTCCCTACAGAGGGAGGCACTATATGCCAGCTCGCCGCCACAAACCCATGACCAGAACGCGCAGTTCAGTGGCTGAATCTACACAAAGGCAGGGTTTCGCTGGGCTAAGGCCCAGGGTGGAACGGGTGGTCTCTGAGGGAACAGTTGGAATAATTAGTTCACTTGTCCCCGAGCTGGAGAAGACACAGCCCACAAATAATTGATCAACTTGCAAGCAATCCCGCAACTGCCTAGAATACGCCGCCCGCAATGGGCTCGGTCTATCCGCGCCCGTTGTACTCCTTGCCTTACCGGACTGTCCGGAAGGCTGATTAACCCGTAAGGAGCTAAAATGCGTCATTACGAAATTGTATTCCTGGTTCACCCGGACCAGAGCGAGCAGGTACCCGGCATGGTGGAGCGTTATACCGCTGCCATCAAGGACACTGGCGGTGAAGTACACCGTCTGGAAGACTGGGGCCGTCGCCGTCTGGCTTACCCGATCAACAAGATCCACAAAGCCCACTACATTCTGATGAATGTTGAGTGCACCGAAGAAGCTCTGGAAGAGCTGACCACCAACTTCCGTTACAACGATGCGGTTATCCGTAATCTGGTAATCCGTGAAGACGAGGCGATCACCGACGAGAGCCCGATCATGAAAGCGGAAAAAGAAAGCCGTGAGCGCAAAGCTGCCCGTGCAGAGCGCACCGAGCGTCGCGAGCGCGCTGAAGAAGAGCAGTCCTCTTCTGACGCCGCAGAAGCTTCTTCCGATAACGCTGAAAGCGAAGAGTAAGGGGATTATCAGATGGCACGTTTTTTCCGTCGTCGCAAGTTCTGCCGTTTCACCGCCGAAGGTGTTAAGCGTATCGACTACAAAGATCTCGATACCCTGAAAGCCTACATCTCTGAGACTGGTAAGATTGTTCCAAGCCGTATCACCGGTACCAAAGCCAAGTATCAGCGTCAGCTGGCCTCTGCGGTCAAGCGCGCGCGTTACCTGGCCCTGCTGCCGTACACGGACAGCCACGAAGCCTAAGCCGCAGTTTGCTTAGACTCATTAATAGAGAAGCTATCTAACTATGCGCGCCGTAGCTGAGTTTATTATGCGCGGGCGCGTGCGGGCGGTGATCCTCACCATGGTGGGGATACCGCTGATAAGCCCGGCAATCCTCGCTCTAGTGAGTTTGCGCCGCGGCAGCAGCGAAGGCCTGATGGTTTTGGCCTGGGCACTGTTGCCGATCGTTGTTATGGGCATGAGCGGTCATGTACCACCACTGGTGACCGGTATTTCCGCCGGCCACTTTGCCGCAGTATTCTGCGGTGCCGTGGCACTGCGCAGTAGCCGCTCATGGGTCGCTGCACTGTTCACTGTAACAGCGGCCTCGGCGGTGGGTATTTTGCTCACCTCTGCCTTCAGCGGCGGTTTGCTCCAGGGCTTTATGCAAGCGCTCGAAAGAGCGGCAGAGCAGCCCAATACGGTTCCGATGGAAGAACTGAAGCAGGTGTTCTCAGGCGAATTGCAGATCACTGGATATCTGAGCCTGATATCGGCGATGAGCGCCACACTGGCTTTGGTTCTGGGGCGCTACTGGCAGGCGCTACTGTATAACCCTGGCGGTTTCCGCCAGGAGTTTCATCAGTTGCGTATGCCGGTATGGCTGGCGGCACTGAGTATGCTGCTGTGGGTGGTGAGCCTGGTGACCCCGGGTTACGCCTTCTGGGGCGCAGTGATCGCCTTCCCCATGGTGGTTGCAGGTATCGCCCTTATTCACTGGCTGGTCGCCAGTCGCGGTTGGGGGATTGGTCCCCTGGTGGCGATGTACGTGATGCTGGTGATTGGTGGCTTGCCCCTGGCTGGATTCCTGTGTGGTTTGGCTCTGGTAGATAGCTGGATAGATATTCGCGGGCGCTCCGCAAAGTAGGCGCGCTCTGCACAATACAGAAATTGAGGAAACCGAGATGGAAGTTATTCTGCTCGATAAAGTAGGCAAACTGGGCAACGTGGGTGATCGCGTTGAAGTTAAAGCCGGTTTCGGCCGCAACTTCCTGCTGCCGACTGGTAAGGCAATTCCGGCTACCGCAGCCAATGTTGCTGAGTTCGAAGCCAAGCGCGCTGAACTGGAAGCCGCGGCAGCTGCCAAAATGGCAGAAGCTGAGAGCCGCGCCACCAAGCTGGCCGACCTGGTTGTAACCATCGCTGCCAACGCTGGCGACGAAGGCAAGCTGTTCGGTTCTATCGGCACTCGCGATATCGCAGACGCAATCACTGCTGGCGGTGTTGAAGTAGCCAAGGCTGAAGTGAAGCTGCCGGAAGGCGCTCTGCGCGAAGTGGGCGAGTACGAAGTAGACGTACAGCTGCACTCCGACGTGACTGCTGTAGTTAAAGTCGTTATCGAAGCCGAGTAAGGTTTTGCCGACAAGCAGTTGGTGCCACAGGCGCCAGCCGCGCTACAATCGGGCGCTGCACCCTACCGGGTCAGCGCCTGTTTTGTTTCTGGTATCCAGTAAAGTCCCATGATCGACGAATACGCTACCCCCGAAGAAGAAATCCACAGTGAAGAGAGCTCACCGCTGCCGCATTCGGTAGAGGCGGAGCAATCGGTGCTGGGGGGCCTGATGTTGGATCCGGGCCGCATCGATGCGGTTGCCGAGCAGCTGAGTGAAGAGGACTTCTTTACCGCCAGCCACCGCAAGATCTTCGCGGTAATGGGCGAGCTGAGCAATGGTGAGCAGCCGCTGGATATCGTTACTCTCGCCGAAGGCCTCGCCAGTCGCGACCTCCTCGGCGAGGTGGGCGGTCCGGCCTATCTGGCGGAACTGGCCGAGAACACTCCCTCTGCGGCGAATATTGTCGCCTATGCCAAGATAGTGCGCGAGCGCTCCATGTTGCGCCAGCTGATTGCCGCCGCCGGTGAAATCAGCCGTACCAGTTTCAATCCCGGTGGCCTGGCCTCCGCCGATCTGCTGCAGATGGCTGAGCGCCGTGTAGCGGAAATTGCCGAGGGACGCGCCAAAGAGGGCGGTTTCGTCGGTGTGGATAGCCTGCTGAAGAAAACCGTCGAGCGCATCGATGAGCTGTTTAAAACTGAAGGCGATATCACCGGCCTCAGTACCGGCCTGACAGAATTGGATCAGCGCACCTCCGGCTGGCAGCCGGGCGAGCTGGTAATCCTCGCCGCGCGTCCTTCCATGGGCAAAACCGCTTTGGCACTGAATTTTATTGAGAGCGCCATGCTCAGCCAGGAGCGCCCGACCCTGGTCTTCAGTATGGAAATGCCGTCTGACAGCCTGGTAATGCGGATGTTGTCTTCAATCGGTCGTATCGACCAGGGTCGTATCCGAAATGGCAAGCTGCAGGAAGAGGATTGGCCCAAACTTTCCAGCGCCGTACAAAAAATGAAGGGCAAAGCCCTGTATATCGACGATACGCCTGCGCTCAGCCCCAGTGAGGTGCGCGCGCGCACCAAGCGCACCGTGCGCGATCACACCAATAAGTTGATGCGCGAAAATCCGCGTATGAGTCGCGAGGATGCCGAGGCCAAGAGCCTACCGGCGATGATTATGGTGGACTACCTGCAGCTGATGCAGGTGAAGGGCTCTACCGAGGGCCGCACCCAGGAAATTTCCGAAATCTCGCGCTCTCTCAAGGCATTGGCGAAAGAGTACGACTGCCCGGTAGTCGCCCTGTCGCAGCTCAACCGCGGTGTGGAGCAGCGCCCCAATAAGCGGCCGATGAACTCGGACCTGCGGGAATCCGGGGCGATCGAGCAGGATGCGGATGTGATTCTGTTTATCTATCGCGATGAGTACTACAACGAGGACAGCCCAGACAAGGGGCTGGCAGAGCTAATTATCGGCAAACAGCGTAACGGTGAGATAGGCACCTGTCGCGCGGCATTTATCGGTAAATATACGCGCTTCGATAACCTGGCACCGGAATATTATCAGGGCGAGTAGATCGCTAGGTGCCAGTCTCTGAAACCTGACTGGTAACTGCTGCTCAGCAAATACAAGGAGGGTGACACCATGCTGTCAGAGCAACAGGTCCGCGCACTGGTGTTGGAGCGTCAGTTTATCCACAGCCCCTGGAAGGAGGGGCTCCCCGCCTTAATAGCGCATCTCGGCGCGCTGCAATTGGATGCCATCCAGCGCATTACCCGTGCACACCACCACCAGCTGTACAACCGTCTGCCCGGTTACCGTGAGCCAGACTTAGCCGAAGCGGAACAGCGCCGCGAAATTTTTGAATACTGGTCCCACGCCGCCGCCTATATGTCGATGGAGCACTACCCCTATGCTCGGGTGCGTATGGATCGTATCCGCGCTGGGCAGCGCCACTGGTATGAGAAGAATGCCAAACTGTGCCGCTATGTGCTGGATCGGGTGGGCGCTGAGGGACCATTGCGGGCCAGTGATTTCGTACGCACCAAAAGCGGTTGGTGGGAGTGGTCCGATGAAAAGAAAGCGCTGGAGCAGCTATTTCACGAGGGTGAGCTGATGGTCAGCCACCGAGTGGGTTTTCAAAAGGTCTTTGATCTCCCCGAGCGGGTATTGCCGGCAAATACGTCGATCAGCGCCGCTACCGAACTGGAATACGGCAGTCACCTGGTACGCACTTTTCTCGGCTGCCAGGGCATTGGCCGCCCTGAGGAAGTCGCCTATCTACGTCGTGAAGACAAGCCCCTGATTCAACGGGCCATCGAAAATATGCTCACCACTGGTGAGCTGACTTCTCATGGCAAAGAGTTGATGCTGACAGAGCAGCTGGAGCAGAGTCCGGCGCGGCCAGCGCGCAAGGTGCGGCTGTTATCGCCTTTCGATCCACTAATACTACAGCGCAAGCGCCTGAGCCGGCTATTTGAATTTGAATACCAGTTGGAGTGCTATGTCCCTGCAGCCAAGCGCCGCTATGGCTACTTCTGTCTGCCGATTTTATACGGCGATCGTTTTGTGGGGTTGGTGGACTTGAAGGCCGATCGGGATGCGGGAGCACTGCGTATCGAGACTCTGCACTGGTTGGAAAAGCCCGGTGTCTCGCTGGAGGCGAGCTTTCACCGGGCCTTGGGTCAGTTCGCCCGCTTTCACGGGCTGGAAAGTGCGGCGGCGCTTACAGCTTGACCACCACATAGACTTCCTGGCCATCGCGTTGGGTCGGCATAAAGTAGTTGCCGCCATAGCGGTAGTATTGGATGCCATTGATCACTTCAGCCGCGTAGCCTTTGGGCAGCGTCTCCAGGACCTGACCGGGCTGGAAACCTTCTGGGCCAGGATCCGGGGTTGCGGGGACTGTCGCCGGTGCCGCGGTTGGAGCTTGAGTAGGCGCCGGAGTTGCAGCGACTGGTGCTGGAACCGTAACCACTGGTGCCGGAGCTGGAACGACCGCCACCGGTGCTGGAGGCGCTACTACCACATAAGTGCGGGTAGCCGGTACCCACTGGTAATAGGCATCGGCATACTGGTAGTAAGTGACGCCGCCCACTTGTACCGGCACGGCTCGGCTTGGCAGTGTTACCACTGAAGCGCCCAGCGGCGCATTAACGACGACGTAACCCCTTGGGCCATGACGGTAGAAGTGTCCGCCGTGGTAGTAATAGGGACGCCCGCCAACGGCAACCCGTACATGATTGGTGGGTAGTATCGGGGCGATAAAGCCAATGGAAATGCGGCTGCCGCCATGGTAGTGACCGTGGCGATGATGATGGCGGTGCTCCCCCCAGCGATCGTAGCCACGGGCGTCTGCAGATGGACTAAAGGCAAAAGCCGCCAGTGCAATGAAGGCACTGGCGCCAAGAACGATATTCAGCTTATTCACGATCTCTCCAGCGAAGTGATTACTCACATCGACATACTAACCCTTAATCTGACAGCAATGACAGGTTAATTGGTTAAGAATTGTCAAAGTGCTGGAAAGCGAGGCTGCCTCAGCGGTTGCGCTGAATAATCCCCATCAGTTTGTACATCAGCTGGGCAGCGGCGAAATCATAGGCGTGGAAGCCGTCAATTGGCGCGAATTCCAGTACGTCAAAACCGATAATCTGGCGTTGGCGCGCCACGGATTCGAACAGGTTGAGGGTCTGGTACCAGCCCAGACCGCCGGGTACTGGAGTGCCGGTAGAGGGAAACACCGAAGGGTCCATGCCATCTACATCCAGAGTAAAGAAGACTTTCTTGGGGAAGTTTTCTGGCAGCTGGAATTCCTGCACGTTGTTGGGCACTAGCTGATGGGCGTCCAGATAGCCGACGTTGTAATCCTTGCGCGCCTGCATCTCTTCTTCGCAGTAGGCGCGAATCCCCAACTGGAACAAGGGCACGCCGGCCTCTACCACCAGGCGCATCACACTGGCGTGACTGTGCTTGTGGCCCTCATAGCGGTCGCGCAGGTCGGCATGGGCGTCGATCTGCACCACACCGAAGTCGGTTTCACCGGCATCCAGCAGGCCTTTGATAATGCCCCAGGTTACCGAGTGTTCGCCGCCGATGCCCACTGGCATCTTACCCAGTGCCAACACCTCCTGGGTCGCTGCGGCGATATTGTCCATTACCTGCTCTGCAGCGTCGGAAACCGAGACCGGCGGGCGGGTGTAGATACCTAGCTCACAGGGTGAGGAGAAGTTGTCGAAAGTTTCCAGCTGCCAGGAGGCCTCGAGAATGGAGGCCGGGCCCTTGCCAGTGCCGCCCCCGTAGGAAACAGTCTCCTCATAGGGGATGGGGATGATATGAAAGAAGGCGTCCTCGGGCTTGGGTTGTTCGATTTCGGAGCCCAGGAAGATGGGGTAATCGTTTTCTGGCTGCATCTATGTGTCCTCTGGCGGCGGGGATTGTACTGTCCGCCGCATCACTATCTTGTTGGGGCTTTCAGGAGAGGCGCTCTTTGAAGTCGTCGTAACCGAAGCTCTTGATGATTTTCAGGTCGTCGGTCTCTGAGTTCCACAGGGCGATGGAGGGCAGGGGGATGCCATTGAAGGTGTTGGTTTTCACCATGGTGTAGTAGGCCATTTCCTCGAACACCAGGCGTTCTCCTACCCTAAGCGGGTTGTGGAAGCTGTACTCGCCGATGCTGTCGCCGGCCAGGCAGCTCTGCCCGCCCAGGCGGTAGGTGTGGGGCAGTTCGCCGGGGCGCGCGGCGCCGGTGATTTCCGGACGGTAGGGCATCTCCAGAACATCCGGCATATGGCAGGTGGCGGAGGCGTCGAGAATGGCCTGGTTTTGGCCGTTCCAGGCGGTATCCACCACTTCTGTCACCAGGATGCCGGCGAACAGGGAAATAGCCTCACCGGGCTCCAGGTAGACCTGCACACCATATTTTTCAGAAAAATTGCGCACGGCGGCAATCAGCTCGTCGACCTGGTAATCGCGGCGGGTGATATGGTGGCCACCGCCAAAATTGATCCACTCCATCTGCGGGATCAGGTCGCCAAATTTCTCTTCCACGGCAGCGATGGTGCGCTCCAGCGGTTTGAAGTCTTGTTCACACAGGGTGTGGAAGTGCAGGCCGCTAATGCCCTCCAGCGACTCATCGTCAAACAGTGAACGCACGATACCCAGCCGTGAGCAGGGCGCGCAGGGGTCGTAGAGGTCGGTGTGGCCTTCGGAGTGCTCTGGGTTAATACGCAGGCCAAAGCGCAGTTCCGGGCGCTGCTTCTGCATATCCAGGCACAGTCCCCGGTAGCGTTTCCACTGGGAAAAGGAGTTGAAGATCACGTGGTGGGCGAACTGCAGAATTTCGCGTAGTTCATCTCCTTTATAGCCGGCACTGAAAACATGGACTTCCTTGCCCTGGTCGCGCCCGCCGTACTCTTCAAAGCCGAGTTTCGCCTCAAACAGGCCACTGGCACAGGTGCCCGACAGGTATTCAGCAACAATTGGACCGGTGCTGAACATGGAGAACGCTTTCAATGCGGCCAATACTTTGGCGCCACTGCGTTTCTGCACATCGGCCAGTAGTGCCAGGTTGTCGCGCAAGGCGATTTCATCGACCACGAAACAAGGAGAGGGTACGCGGTAGGGGTCAAAGTGTCCGAAGTAGTCTAGGCGGGGAGTGAGATCCATAGGGAGCTTCTTTATCCTGCTGCGCGGGATGGGCGCCAGGGCCCATCCCGAGGGGTATGGAAAAGTGCGGAATTACTGGAAGGGCTTATCCAGCCAGGTTTCCTGCCAGGGCAGGCCGTACTTGTTCAGGTCGTCCATAAAGGGGTCCGGGTCCATCTGCTCCATGTTCCACACGCCGGGCTTCATCCACTTGCCTTCCAGCATCATCTTGGCGCCGATCATTGCCGGTACTCCAGTGGTGTAGGAGATGGCCTGGGACTGTACCTCTTTGTAGCAATCCTGGTGATCGCAGGTGTTGTAGACGTAGTAGATCTTCTCTTCGCCGTCTTTGCTGCCGCGGATAATGTTGCCGATGCAGGTCTTGCCTTTGGTCAGCGGGCCCAGGCTGGCGGGGTCTGGCAGCATCGCCTTGAGGAACTGAATGGGCACAATTTCCTGGCCTTGGAACTGCACCGGTTCGATGCCGGTCATACCGACGTTTTGCAGTACTTCGAGATGCTTCAGGTAGCTTTCACCAAAAGTCATCCAGAAGCGCGCGCGCTCGATTTCAGGGAAGTGCTTGGACAGGGACTCCAGCTCTTCGTGGTACAGCAGGTAGATGTCTTTGTCGCCGATGCCTTCGGGGAAGTTGAAGACACGCTTCTCTTCCATCGGCTTGGTGGTTACCCACTGGCCATTTTCCCAATAGCGGCCGTTGGCGGTAATCTCGCGGATATTGATTTCCGGGTTGAAGTTGGTGGCGAAAGGCAGGCCGTGGTCGCCGGCGTTGCAGTCGAGAATATCCAGGGTGTGGATACGATCGAAGTGGTGCTTCTTGGCGTAGGCGGTAAATACGCTGGTCACACCGGGGTCAAAACCGCTGCCGAGCAGGGCCATCAGGCCGGCTTTCTCGAACTTCTCCTGGTAGGCCCACTGCCACTTGTACTCGAACTTGGCCTCTTCCGGCGGCTCGTAGTTGGCGGTGTCCAGGTAGTGCACGCCGGTTTCCAGGCAGGCATCCATGATGTGCAGGTCCTGGTAGGGCAGGGCCACATTGATGATCATGTCCGGCTTCACTTTTTCGATCAGCTTGACCAGTTCGGGTACGTTATCCGCATCGACTTCGGCGGTATCAATTTTCCGCGGCAACATCTTCGCGATCTTGTCGCACTTGCTCTTGGTGCGGCTGGCGAGAGTGATGTTTTCAAATACTTCAGGAACTTGTGCGCACTTGTGCGCAACTACCTGGCCGACGCCGCCGGCGCCGATGATCAGTACGTTGGCCATAAAGATCTCCTTAGTCTGCGGCGTTGGCCGCCGCTATCTTCTTAAAGGCTTGCCGCCTTATTTTTTAAACTTACTTTTCGAAGTAGGTGTAACCGCTCATGCTGGCGGTATAGGTATGCAGAATCTGCTTGCGCTGGGCAGCGGTGATCAACCCCTGTTTCACAGCGCGCTCCGCCAGGCGGCGGAAACGCTCGAAAAGTTCTTTGGGTTGATATTCTACGTAACTCAGCACGTCGGAAATACTGTCGCCGTGAATCTCATGGCTGAAGTCGATACTGCCGTCCTCCTGGATACGTACACTCACCACGTTGGTATCGCCAAACAGGTTGTGCAAATCGCCCAGAGTTTCCTGGTAGGCCCCCACCAGGAAGGTTCCGAGGATATAGTCCTCGCCGTCTTTCAGTTCGTGCAGGGGCAGGGTTTTCTGCTCCTTCTCGCGACCGATAAAGCGGTCGATCTTCCCGTCGCAGTCGCAAGTGATGTCGGCGATGATACCCGAGCGGGTCGGCGCCTCGTCCAGGCGATGGATCGGCAGTAGCGGGAATACCTGGTCGATGGCCCACATATCCGGGATCGACTGGAAGACGCTCACATTGGCGTAGTAGATATCCGACAGCACCTCTGGCAGGGCCTGCAGGTCAGCGGGTATTACTTCGGCTTCGTCGAGGAGTGCGCGAATTTCCTGGGCACCCTGCAGGAACAGGTTCTCCGCATTGGCGCGCTCGCGCAGGCTCACCTGGCCGTGCAGGTACAAAGAACGCACTTCGTCGCGATAATAAAGGGCGTCGTTGTAGCTCTCCTGAAGGTTTTTGGGGGTGATGCTACTCACCGCATCCTGCAGATTGAGCAACATCTGGTGATCGCCGTCGCTGATCTTGGTGTGCTCCAGTTCCACCGGTTCGAAGCGGGTGGTGTCGAGCACATCGAACAAAAGCACTGAGGAGTAGGCCACGGTAGCGCGGCCGGACTCGGTGATAATCACCGGGTGGGCAACCCCTTCACTGTCGAGAGTCCCCATAATGGCCTCCACGACATCCACGCAATACTCGTCGAGGGAATAGTTCTTGGAGTGGGTGTAGTTGGTCTTGGTGCCGTCGTAGTCCACCGCCAAGCCACCGCCCAAGTCCAGATAGCCCATGGGAGCGCCTTCTTCCACCAGATCGGCGTAGTAGCGGCAAGCTTCCAACACTCCAGTGCGAATATCGCGAATATTCGGTACCTGCGAGCCCAGGTGGTAGTGCAGCAGCTTGAGGCAGTCGAGCATATTGTGGCTGCGCAGCTGGTCGACCATGGCAATCAGGTCGTTACTGCCCAGGCCGAAAATGCTGCGGTCGCCACTGGTGGCGTTCCAGTAGCCGCCCACCTTGGAGGCGAGTTTCACCCGCGCGCCGATATTGGGGCGCACCTGCTCGCGCTCTGCGCAGCGGATGATGGTTTCCACTTCCGAGGGCGTTTCTACCACGAAGAAAATCTGTACACCCAGGCGCTGCGCCTGCAGGCCGAGGTTGATAAATTCCTCGTCCTTGTAGCCGTTACAGATGATCAGAGATTCGGTGTTGTCCAGAATGGACAGTGCAGCGATCAGCTCCGCCTTGCTGCCAGCCTCCAGGCCGTGGTTAAAACGGCGGCCGGCGCTGGCGATCTCCTCGATCACCTGGCATTGCTGGTTGACTTTGATCGGGAAGACCCCGCGAAAAACATTACCGTAGCCGCAATCTTCGATGGCGCGGGCAAAGGATTCATTAATGCGGGCGATCTGTGCATCGAGCAGATTTTCAATGCGCAGTAGTAAGGGCATGCCCAGGCCGCGCTCGGTGGCGCCGCGGGCGATCTCCATCAGAGAGACACTTTGGGATTCCCCTTTGGGACCCTCGACCAGGACCGAAACTTCACCGTCTTGATTTAAATCGAAATAGCCGGCGCCCCAGTTGCGGATGCCGTAAAGTTCGGCAGAATCGTCGCAGGTCCAGTTTTTTACTTGTTGCTGTTTCATGGCGCCTTTCCGTTGATCTGTGGCGGGCGCGAATCTTGGGCCCAGCAGTGCTGGAAAGCAATAACTATAGATAAAAAAACGTTGATTTTTTTCCCTGTAAAAAACTAAATATTTATTCGGTTTTTTTCTGGCTTCAGCGCGCTTTACGATGAGGAATTCTTGTGGAAATTTAGCCGCGAAATAAAAAAGCGGTCCGAAGACCGCTGAAGCTTGGGGGGATGGAATAGGGTGGTTAAAACAGTCCGGGATTGGGCACAACGCGGTAGCCGCGTCGCCGGTCATCCCAGCGGTAATAGGTGTCGTAGGCTACGTAGTAGTTGTAGCCACCGACAACCACTGTCAGGGCCGAGGCCGGTAAGCTATGCACGATGGCGCCGTGGGGCGGACGGGTTACCACATAGCCGTGAGAAGCCGGGCGGTAGAAAATACCTTCGCTATAGTAGAAGCCGGTGGCGCCGATGCTGACACTGACAAAATTTTGCGGTAGGTGGCGCCAGCTGTAGCCGTAGCCGTAATGTGCCGGGCGCCAGCGAGGACGATGCCCATGGTGTCCACGGCGATAATGGGGTCTGTGCACCGCGCGGTGCTCGTGCCGGTGGCCTGTGCGGTGGCCGCGGCTATAGCCATCGGAGTAACCATCTTTGTAAGCGTGGCGGACTTCTCGGCGATGTCTGCGCTCCTCTCTACGCTCTCTGCGTGCTTCCTTGCGCTGTCTGCGCTCTTCTCTACGATGTTCTCTCTCGTGCTTGCGATTATGATGTCTGTCGCGTTCCATGTGACGCTGCTCGCGATGGGCTCTTCCCTGTCCGTGGTGATCGTGGTCCATTGCCCGCTGGTGTCCCCTATGTACTTCGGATATGGCAGGGGTTGCCAGGAGCAATAGGCCCGCGGCGGCGATGGCAGTAGTGAGGTGTCTCATGGCAGCGCTCCCGAGCACGGATGGCTCTTTGATGTCGTTTAAAGTCGTTTGTGGATCTTGGCGGGCAGTTTGCCCTGGCGGGTATGAACACTTCCTGAACTCTGTGCGATAACCTGAGGTGGGGGAGAGGTGTGGTGGGATAATTTGTAAGTGACTTGGAATCCGGCTGATATGACCTAGACGTGGTCTGTGAGCTATCAGAGATGTCGTGGAAAAAACCTGGGGATAGCGGCACTTTTGCTAAGTTGAGACGCCTCGTCTCAGCGAGTATGATGCCGCGCTGATACATAGTGAGCGGTAGAGAGATGCAAGTCTTCCACCACGTAGCCAGCCTGCGCGAGGCGCTGGCCAAAGCCCGAGCAGACGGCAAGACCGTGGGCTTCGTGCCCACCATGGGCAATCTGCACGACGCCCATATCGAGCTGGTCAAGTTGGCCCAGCAGCACTGCGACCTAGTAGTGGTATCGATCTTCGTCAACCGCCTGCAGTTTGGCCTGAATGAGGATTGGGACAAATATCCGCGCACTATGGAGCGGGATATGGCCCGGTTGCGCGAAGCCGAGTGCGATTTCCTGTTCCACCCGGATGAGAACGAGATTTATCCCAACGGTATGGACCAGCAGACCCGCGTAGTTTGCCCGGCCATGACCGATGTGCTTTGTGGCGCGAGTCGCCCCGGTCACTTCGAAGGGGTGACGACGGTAGTCTCCAAGCTGTTTAATATTGTGCAGCCGGACAAGGCCGTATTTGGCATCAAGGACTTCCAGCAATTGGCGGTGATTCGCCGTATGGTCGAGGACCTGTGTATTCCGGTGGAAATCATTGCTGCGCCGGTACACCGCGAGAGCGACGGTCTGGCTCTGAGCTCGCGCAATGGCTATATCACTGCCGATGAGCGTCCCAAGGTGGCGGTGCTCAACCAGTCACTGAATTGGGTTAAAGATGAAATCGTGGGTGGGCGCCGGGATTTTGCCGACCTGGAAAAAGAGGCGCGCCAGCGTATCGAAGACACTGGCTTCCGCGTCGACTATTTCTCCATCTGCTACAGCAAGGACTTACAGCCGGCGGCTGATGACGATAAACAAATTACGATTCTGGGGGCGATGTACACCAGTGCCGCGCGCCTGATCGACAACGTATCCCTGGAACTCTGAGGGGCATCCAACCATGCAAATTGAAATGTTGAAGTGCAAACTGCATATGGCCGCGGTGACCCAGGCCGAACTCTGGTATGACGGCTCCTGCGCAATTGATGAAGATCTGGTAGAGCTGGCCGGTCTGCGCGAATTCGAAAAAATCGATATTTACAACGTGAGCAACGGCGAGCGCTTTCACACCTATGTGATTCTGGCCGAGCGCGGCTCCGGTATTATCTCCATGAATGGTGCCGCTGCCCGCCGTGTACAAGTTGGCGATCGTATTATTATCGCTTCCTATGCCCAGATGACAGAGGCAGAGGCCGATAGCCACAAGCCCAAGCTGGTCTACCTGGATGAAAGCAACAAGGTAGAGCGCAGCACTAATACCATTCCGGTTCAGCTCGCTGAAGCCTGATTCTCTCCGTTACAGGGCTTTGTGCCCTGTAGTATCCCTGACATTTAGTGATCAGACATCAATAACACTTCCTGATTGAACCTCTTTTCCAGGTAGGACTCATCCAGGGTGTAATGCCAGAGATTTTTCTTTTGCCCTTTAGCAAGGGCGATTTCGCCGATTCTGCCAGGATTGTATTTAATCGGTTGGTCGAGTTGGTATTTGGCGATGGGATCTTGATAGGCCTCCTGCAAAGAAATTATTTCCCAGCCTTCCCGCTGCAGGCGACGAGCTAAATCGTCAATAAACAACGCCGTAATGTCCATTTCATGTAACAGTAGGACGTGCTTGGGTGAGCGCCCGAGATATTTGCTCGCCATATCGTCGTAGTAATTAATACTCGCCATAAGAACGTCGACATAAAACTTTGAGAGTCTCTCCATATCAACCGGTTTCCCGACTTTCACCGCCGCTTGGAAAAGCTCTTCGATATACCAGTCGTAATTATTTAAGGTGATATAGGCATTTTGGTAATTATTTTTCTGTAATAGATTTCGCATGCCATCCCGTTTTTCGATAGTTTCTCCCTCGCGCAGGTAGGGAAAGCGGAAATAGGGTTTAAAATTCTCAAATTGTTGCAGTAGATGATGGGCTTGTAAAAAATCCGACTGATAGACGGATAGCTCTGTCTCAAGAAAGTTGGGATGGCTATGGGTGTGATTGCCAATAATATGCCCGGCCTTGTTGTATGTGCCTATTCTCTCTAGGCCTTCCTGATTCAGTGATTGCGTGGTGGCAAAGAAGGCTACTTGTCCAATTTTGTGCTTTTCCAGGTTCTCAATTAGTGTTTTTGCTCGAGTTGGTCCGTCAAAGTAGCCATCGGCTTTGCGGGGGGCATCGTCAAGCGTAATCGCCAATTGTTTGGCATTAGCTACAGGGATTGTTAACAGGCTGATAATCAAAATCAGTATAGAGCGCAGCATGATTTATTTCTCTAGTGGATTTGTTTAGGGGGCCTTCGCTTAACCTGGATTTATTTGTCTTACTTTTCCGGCTTTCTATCTTAATTTACTTGCTGGGCAACCTTTATGCTCGTGTAATCTAAGTGATCTTTAAGCATTATTTTCTATTGTGTACATTTTGACCGCAGGTGTATATGAACAAAATACTAGTGAGTGCTTGTCTCCTGGGGTGTGCCGTGCGTTATAACGGTAGTGATGTTGAGGTCCATAACAACGATTTTGATTGGTTTATAGAAACCCAGGATATCGTTCCTCTGTGTCCGGAAGTTGCAGCCGGATTGCCTATACCCAGAGATCCGGCAGAGATTTTCGGCGGTAGTGGTGCTGAGGTTTTAGCGGGCACGGCCAGAGTTATAGGAATTGATCATAAGGATCTGACAGATTAATTTATATGGGGAGCGGACGTAGCCCTGAGCTTGTGTCGAGATCAGGATATCAAGTTTGCGGTGCTTACAGAAAACAGCCCATCCTGTGGTTCGAACTTTATTTACGATGGCAGTTTTTCAGGAGTGAAGAAAAAAGGAATTGGAATAGTGGCTGCCCGTCTAAGTGAATCGGGGATGTTGGTTTTTAGTCAGCATACTGTTGGAAGCCTCAGAGACTTAGTTGAGATCTCACGTTTGATATAGTTTTAATTAATAAGTGCTTTCTTGCTTAGGAGGAAAGGATTAGAAATGCGCTATAAAGTCATTAATTTTAGAGAAAAGCTAGCAAAGTTCTCGGACCATTGGTCTCCTAAGGTCATCGCGGAGATGAATGATTACCAGTTCAAGCTGGTAAAGATACAAGGAGAGTTTACCTGGCATGATCATCCCGATACGGATGAGGTTTTTATCGTTGTCTCAGGACAAATGGAAATTGAGTTTCGCGATAATACTATCTGTTTGGGTCCTGGGGAGATGGCTGTGGTGCCCAAAGGCGTGGAGCACAAGCCAAGGGCTGAACAGGAGTGCGAGATTTTACTGGTTGAGCCCAGAGGCGTTGTGAATACTGGTGATGCCGGAGGTGAACTGACCGCGGATAATAATATCTGGATTTAATATCCGGTAAATTGCCCAGGGCTTAATCGATAATTTTCTGTTGTTAGTCAACCTTCTGGCCCCTTGTTGTTTTAGCCGTCCCCAGTGGGTGAGGAATGGACGAATTATCTTGTACCGTGTGAATGTTTCCTACTTTTCAGCTCTGCCAGCGGTGGGGGGATTGTTTCACCCAGGCAATGCTATAAAGTGAGTCGAATAAGACCCCATAAATTCAGAATTCTCTAGGCCAAGGTGCCACGCTAATAATAAGGGAGAAGATGATGTCAGATGTGCATACCCGCCCCATACCTGCCAAGTTTGCTGCCAATGCTCTGATTGGCGCTGAAGACTACGAAAAAATGTATCGACAATCGGTGCAAGATCCAGAGGCATTCTGGGCTCAGCAGGCCAAGGATTTTCTGCAGTGGGAAAAATCTTTTACCCAGGTGCTGGAGGAGGATATGCACCGAGGGCATACGGCTTGGTTTGCCGATGGTCAACTCAATGTCACGGTGAATTGCATCGACAGACACTTAGCTAGCCGCAGTGAGCAAACCGCCATTTTGTGGGAGGGAGACGACCCTGCGGATAGTGTGGCGATTACCTATCGCACTCTGTATGACAATGTGTGCCGCTTGGCGAACCTGTTGAAGTCTCGTGGAGTGAAGAAAGGGGATCGGGTTTGCATTTATATGCCCATGATTCCCGAGGCGGCCTATGCCATGCTCGCCTGTGCCCGTATTGGTGCGGTGCACTCGGTTGTGTTTGGCGGTTTCTCGCCGGTTTCGCTAAGGGATCGCATACTCGACTCTGATTGTCGCTTGGTGATTACCGCCGATGAAGCGATTCGAGGGGGTAAGCATATTCCCCTCAAGGCTAATGTAGATCAGGCCCTGTCTGAGTGCCCCAGCGTTCATACGGCCATTGTGGTAAAGCATATCGGCGCCCCAGTGGACTGGGATAGTAAACGGGATATCTGGTATGCGGATGCCATCGCAGAAATGGATGGCGACTGTGCACCAGAAGTCGTCAGCGCTGAAGATCCGCTGTTCATCCTCTATACCTCCGGTTCCACCGGCAAACCAAAAGGGGTGCTACATACCACCGCTGGTTATTTGCTGATGGCCACTATGACTTTCAAATATGTATTTGATTACCGGGAGGGTGAGGTTTTCTGGTGCACCGCGGATGTCGGTTGGATTACCGGACACAGCTATATCGTTTACGGTCCCCTGGCTGCAGGAGCCACCACGTTAATGTTTGAAGGCGTGCCCACCTATCCGGATGCCTCACGTTTTTGGCAGGTTGTGGATAAACATCAGGTCAACAGCTTTTACACTGCGCCCACGGCGATCCGTGCATTAATGGGAGCGGGGGATGCGTTTGTCACCAGTACAGAACGCAGCTCCCTGCGACTATTGGGGACCGTGGGTGAGCCAATTAATCCAGAGGCCTGGGAGTGGTATTACAAGGTAGTCGGTGATGAGCGCTGCCCTATTGTGGATACCTGGTGGCAGACGGAAACCGGCGCTCATATGATCACACCGCTACCCGGTGCTATGGCGCTTAAACCGGGTTCCGCCACAAAGCCTTTCTTTGGTGTGCAGCCGGTGTTGTTGGATGGGGACGGCAAAGAAATCGAAGGTGCGGGAGAAGGTGCTCTGGCGATTAAAAAAAGCTGGCCCTCGATGATTCGCGGAGTATATGGCGATCGCCAACGTATGATTGATACCTACTTTTCTACTTATCCCGGTTATTACTTTACTGGCGATGGTGCGCGCAGGGATGCGGATGGTTACTACTGGATCACCGGGCGTATCGACGATGTGTTGAATGTTTCTGGCCACCGCCTAGGCACCGCTGAGATCGAGAGTGCCCTGGTGTTGCACCCGGACACCGCAGAGGCCGCAGTGGTGGGTTATCCGCATGATATTAAGGGTCAGGGTATTTATGCGTTTGTTACCCTGAAATCAGGGCGGGAACCCAGTGAAGCCTTGCGGCAGGCGTTAATTGAACTCTGCTCCAAAGAGATAGGGCCTATTGCCAAGCCGGATGTCATTCAATGGGCGCCGGGCCTGCCTAAAACCCGCTCGGGAAAAATTATGCGGCGTATTCTGCGCAAGATAGCCTGTAATGAGTTGGATAACCTTGGAGATACTTCCACCCTGGCGGACCCTGCAGTAGTTGACGATCTACTGGCACATCGCGAAAATCGCTGACCTGAATTTAGCGCAAGTACTATTCCCTGGTGGCGCGGCTGTTGGGGGCTGTAGAAAAGCCGGGCATCGCCCGGCTTTTTTACTGTTATCGGTGTCATCGCGCGGTGGTTCAAGGCCAATAAAATGACTCAAGGAGAAAGAGTTTGGAGCAGGTAAAGTATCTTTGTGAGCACTATCGCTTTGCAGCTGACCAGCGCCTCAAGGTTTTTAATTTTTTTGTTGTACTGACCATGTTCGTGGAAGGGGGGATTTTTACTGCGGTGGAGAAAAATTTTCATCCGCTGATATTGGCCCTGCTCGGTGGTTTTGTGATGATCCTGGTAACCGTATTCTGGTTGATGGATGTTCGTAGCCGCGAGCTGCTTAGGTTAGCGGTACCCGCCCTGCAAAACCTTGAGCAGCAGTATCCCGAAGAGGCCAGAATTTTTTCCAATGACGCTATCCGCCGCGGGGAAATTGCACGTTACACTTTTGCCTACCGTGTACTTTTGGTCGGCCAGCTTATCTTTGGGTTTGGCGTGGCGGCTTATGGGCTGTATCACTGGCATATCACTCCTTAATCTTTCCTAGCAATACTGGTACGGCAACTTGGTGACAGAATTTGTTGGGTTGCCGTTGAACTCTACACAGATAATGTATCCCTTCGTGCAGTAAAACCCGTCACGATTTCACTCCGATTAAGGTCTATTGCTTTCTCCTGGACTATCTTGCAGGTTGGCGGTGAAGCCAGCGAAAGAAAGGGAAAGTTAATCCATGTTGGATCACATCAGAATACCAGTCGAAGATTTTGCCCGTTCCCGTGACTTTTATCGCCAGGCCCTGGCGTGTTTGGGGTATGAATTGGTGATGGAGTTTGATAACTCGGCAGGTTTTGGCTGGGCGGATAAGCCAGAATTTTGGATTCGCGGCGATGAAGTCAGCAGGGCTCAACTACATATTGCCTTTCGTGCAGAGGAACGTGAGGTAGTGCGTGATTTCTATCGAGCCGCATTGGCAGCGGGTGGTACCGATAATGGTGTACCGGATATCTATGAAGAGTATCACCCGGATTACTACGCAGCCTATGTACTCGATCCGGATGGCAACAATCTCGAGGTTGTTTGTCATTTGCCCGGCGATTTGCAGGAATAATTCAGGTAGTTGCTTAGCTAATAAATGAGAGACCTTGCTATGGATGATGCTGTCCGCGCCAAGTATCTGCCTATTGCACTGGTAGTCGTAGGCCTGATCTTTATATTTGCCATTTATCCGATGATGATGTGGGTATGGCCATCTGGGTGGGGGTGGACCCCTCGGCAGCCGGAATACGAGCAGATGATTATGGGGATCTATGCAACTTTGGGTGTTTTTCTTATTCGCGCGGCAAAAGATCCCACAGCCAATGCCAGCCTGATTTGGTTCACTATCTGGTCCAGTTTGGTGCATGCCACCATTATGCTGTTTCAGGCACTGTATGATCGCACTGAGCGAGCGAATTTGTTGGGAGATATTCCTGCGCTTTTTTTGGTGGCACTTGTGCTCTGGTATCTGATGCCAAAGCATCACTTTAAAAAAAGTGAAAACACGTGAGGGGAAATTTTATAGCCAGTGCGGCTTATTAATCCCAACTATAAGAGCGATAATAAGGTCTAATTTCCCGCTGTTTATACTCGCCTATAAGCTCTGCCCCTGTAATAGAAACAATTTTAGGGGTGGACTTGCTGATGAAATATCTTCCTTTATTTGCATTAACTATCGGCCTGATAGGTGGTGCCAATGCTGAGACATTGACTCGTGATAACGGCGCACCAATAGGTGACAATCAAAATTCACAAACTGCGGGAGACAATGGTGGGAATCTACTGCAGGATGTACATCTGATCCAGAAATTACAGCGTTTTGCTCGTGAGCGTATCCCAGAGCGGGTTGTACATGCGCGCGGCACAGGAGTGCACGGCGAATTTGTAGCTACAAAGGATATCAGTGACCTGACCCGAGCGGCGGTATTTGAGGCGGGCAGTAAGACACCGGTCTTTGTACGCTTCTCAACGGTAATCCATTCCAAAGGCTCGCCGGAAACCCTGCGTGACCCCCGTGGATTTGCCACTAAGTTTTATACCGACGAGGGCAATTGGGATCTGGTGGGCAATAATCTGCCGGTATTTTTTATTCGTGACGCGATTAAATTCCCGGATCTGGTGCATTCCCTGAAACCCTCTCCGGTAACTAATCAGCAGGATCCGAATCGCTTTTTCGATTTCTTTAGCCATGTACCAGAAGCCACCCATATGCTCAGCTGGGTTTATTCCGATTACGGTACACCGGCTAATTTACGCCAGATGGATGGCTGGGGTGTTCACGCCTATAAACTTATTAATGATAAGGGCGAAGTACATTATGTGAAATTCCATTGGGAAACCCGCCAGGGTATTAAAAACCTAAGTGCGGAGGAAGCGGCTGAAATCCAAAGTAAGGACTTCAGTCACGCAACTCGTGACATGTATGCCGCAATTGAAAAGGGCGAATACCCACAGTGGGATCTGTATATTAAAGTTTTGAAACCCTCGCAGTTAAACAGCTTTAATTACAACCCACTGGATGCCACTAAAATGTGGCTGGACATAAAAGAAACCAAAGTCGGCACCATGACGCTCAACCGTGTGCCCACTAATTTCTTCCAGGAAACTGAGCAAGCCGCATTTGCGCCAGCCAATCTTGTTCCCGGTATTGAGCCATCTGAAGACCGCCTGCTGCAGGGCCGCGTGTTCTCTTACTCCGATACTCAAATGTATCGCTTGGGTGCGAATCACCAGCAATTGCCGATTAACCGCCCTCGCGCTGCGGTAAATAACTGGAACCAGGATGGTGCGAGCAACTACGGTCAGCAGGCTTCAGACGTGAACTATCAGCCGAGCCGCATTGATGCACGCAAGGAGGACCGCAAAGGCCTATATAGCAGCAAAGTGCTCACTGGCAGCACCCAGCAAAAGGCCATTGAAAAGAGACTGCCCTTTGCCCAGGCGGGTGCTTTCTATCGCAGCCTGAGCCCGGAAGAGCGTCAGAACCTGATTGAAAACCTCGCCGGCGATCTGGGTAAAGTGCGCGATGAAAATACCAAACACATTATGCTGAGCTACTTCTACCAAGCTGACAAGGACTACGGTCAACGCTTGACCAAAGCGGTTGATGGAGATCTGCGACGCGTACAACAATTGGCCTGGTAATTTTACCGACCAGCGGGCGGCAGCCGTCGCTCGCTTAATTCCTACAGGTGAAATTATGAGAACACACTTATTCGCACTACTCTTTCTCACCCTGGGGGTTCAGGCGGGGGAACCGGAAAAAACGAAATCTGATTTTACCGAGCTCTCTCAATATTTCTTTGCCGCTGCCAGGATTGGTGATACTGAGGTGCTGCGAGAATTTTCCGTAGCCGGATTTCCTCTGGATATTCGCAATCCAAAAGGCTACACGGCACTAATGATTGCTACTTACAATGGCCATGGGGAAGCTGTGGATTATTTGTTGCAAAATGGTGTGGATGCCTGTGCACAGGATCGCCGTGGCAATACCGCGTTGATGGCGGCTATTTTTCGTGGTGAGTTTGCCTTGGCAAGAACCCTGTTAAGGCAGGACTGTGATTCGCAACAGGTCAATAGGGCCGGCCATTCGGCAGCGGATTTTGCCGAGGTCTTTGGTCGTGACCAAATGGTTCAGCTATTGCAGCAACAGCGGTCAAGTGGCGGCTAATATCCGCGATTCAGGGAGTGGTTCTGGTTAGTGCCATCACACGCCACTTCGCTTCTATAGCCTCTTTGAGTGCTGTTAAAGCTGTGGAGTTATTCTGTGTTTGTCCCTGCCCCCGCGAGCGCGTTAGCATAGCCAACCGATATTCAGTTGGTACCCGCTATGACCCAGAGCCATCATCCCTATGAAGCCCTAACGCCGGACGTGGTGATTGACTGTGTCGAGAGCACCGGGCTGATTTCCGATGCGCGTATTTTTCCCTTAAACAGTTATGAAAACCGGGTCTACCAGGTGGGCATTGAGGGCGCCGAGCCATTGATCGCCAAGTTTTACCGCCCCGGTCGCTGGAGCGATGAGCAGATTCAGGAGGAGCACGGCTTTACCCTGGAGTTGGCCGAGGCGGAGATCCCGGTGGTGTCGCCGATGCAGTTCGATGGGCATACCCTGATGGAATCAGCAGGTTTTCGCTTTGCCCTGTTTCCCCGCCGTGGAGGGCGCCAGCTGGAGCTGGATAATTTCGAGCACTTGGAGCAGGTGGGCACTATGCTCGGGCGTATCCACGCAGTGGGTGGCGCCCAGCCCTTTAGTCATCGTCCGACACTGACCCTAAAGCACTTCGCCATCGACAGCCGTGAATTTATCCTGAGCGGTGATTTTTTGCCGCGAGAAAACCGCGAGGCCTACGCCTCGGTAACCGGGCACATTATTGAGCAGGTCGCCCCGTTGTTTGAGCGCGACTGGGAATTATTACGTCTGCACGGTGACTGTCACAGTGGCAACTTCCTGTGGCGCGATGAGACGCCCTGGTTTGTGGATCTGGATGACTGCCTGATGGGGCCGGCGATCCAGGATATCTGGATGCTAATTTCCGGCAATCGCGCCGAGCAAACCGCCTACCTTGATGCGGTGCTCGAAGGTTATGAAACCTTCTATAGTTTTGATCCTCAGCAGTTGCAGCTGGTGGAGCCACTGCGCTGTCTGCGCCAGATGCACCATGCTGCTTGGCTGGCACGCCGCTGGCAGGATCCGGCTTTTCCCCAGGCATTTCCCTGGTTTAACACGCCTCGCTATTGGGCGGAACACATACTGGCACTGCGTGAGCAACAATCGGCACTACTGGAGCCACCTCTGACACTGGGAGCGGTTTGATATGGAAGAGTCCACTCTGAATACTTCATACACAGAGGCAAATTCGGATTTACTGTGGGAGCGAATTCGCATCGAAGTGGCACAGCAGGTTGAGCGCGAACCTATCCTGGCCAGCTTCCTGCACGCCACTATTCTCAATCACAGCTCTCTGGAGGCGGCCCTCAGCTTTCATCTGGCCAACAAGTTGGACAATGTCGTGGCGCCGGCACTGCTGATCCGCGAGGTAATTGATGAAGCCCTGGCAGCCGACCCGGATATAGGTCGCGCCGCACGTGCAGATCTCAATGCTACTTATTTGCGCGACTCGGCCTGCAATTCCATGCACGAGCCCTTCCTCTACTTCAAAGGGTTTCACGCCCTGCAGGTGCACCGGGTGGCACATTGGCTGTGGCGGCAGCAGCGTCGCTCGCTAGCCATGTTTTTACAGCACCGGGTCTCGGTGGTGTTCAGTGTGGATATTCACCCTGCGGCAAAAGTGGGGGAGGGCATCTTGCTGGATCACGCTACGGGTATTGTGATCGGTGAGACTGCGGTGGTGGAAGACAATGTTTCCATCATGCAGTCGGTAACTTTGGGGGGAACCGGCAAGGAGAGTGGCGACCGCCACCCCAAGATTCGCTGTGGTGTTCTGATTGGCGCCGGCAGCAAAGTGCTGGGCAATATTGAAGTGGGCGAATGTGCCCAGGTGGCTTCAGGCAGCGTGGTATTAAAGCCGGTACCGGCAAAAGCTCTGGTGGCCGGTGTACCTGCCAAGGTGGTGGGGCCGGCGACTTGCGCTCAGCCGGCAATGTCGATGGATCAGTGCGCGCTTTCGCAAGTGGAAAAGTAGTGATCGCGACCTCGCCTTGTGCGGGGTTTTCGTTCTTTCGGGAGTTGGATAAACGGAACTATCCTTGTACCCATGAAATACAGTCTCAGCGCCAAAAACCTTGTCTGCCGCAATCTAGAGGCTCACGCCAGTTATTGTGCAGGCTTGCTCAACCCCAATCACACCAAAGAGATTACCGGTATTGTGCGCAGCGATACCGGCCTTTTGTCAGGTGCCCTCAATCAGGCGGTTTCCAGTGCCGTGATACAACCGCGCATACTACAGCGATTTGCGCTGGACTATTTTGTCGAGCGCCACAGCGCATTTACCTTGTGGCACAGTGCCTCCAAGCCTCTGGATGATGAGGCTCTGGTGCAGCTGGGATTGCAGCGCAAGCAATCATTGGTGGCTATGGCCGCAGAAATTGAGCGCCTGGCGGTGCAGGGTGCTGCGCAGACAGTGGATGGGTTGGTGGTGTCCCCGGTAAAAAAAGAAGCACTGTCCGAATATGCACAAGTGCAGGCAGCTGAGTGTGGCAGCGCCCTTGAGGCTGCGGAGCTGAAAAAATTTTATACGGCGCTGGCGGAGATTCCCGAACAGCGCCGTGCGCGGCTCAGGTTCTTTTTAGCGCGGCTACAGGATACTCCTGTGGCGGCGGGCTGTCTGTTTGCCTCCGCCGATGCCCTGGGACTCTACGATCTGGTGACTCTGCAAGACTACCGAGGGCAGGGGATTGGTCGGGCTCTGTTTCACTATCTGCTGGAGCAGGCTCAGAGCAGTCATCACCGCAGTCTAGTGGCGCTGGTACCTGCGGAACGTCAGCAGTTGCCATTGGATTGCGGCTTTTTTGCTGTGGGCGAGGTGGCGTGCTATGTTTACACGCCTTGAGGGGGCTGATCAGTTTGTTGTTCTATAGAGTCTAACGAGGGTCAAGCGCGTTCAATAGGAAAGGCGACCACCTCTTCGATGGTTTTGTAACCACCGGCCAACATCAATAAACGATCCACACCAAGTGCCACACCGGCACACTCCGGCATCCCCGCCCGCAATGCCTCCACTAATCGCTCCTCATAGGGATAGAGATTGAGGCCGTGCTTTTGGCGATAGGCATGGTCCGCTTGGAAACGACGCAGCTGTTCCGCACTATCGGTCAATTCCCAATAACCGTTGGCTAGCTCCAATCCGCCCACATAGGCTTCGAAGCGCCTTGCCACTGGGGTGCCACTTTCGTCGGGAAGCACCTTGGCAAGCGCCGCTTGGTCTGCGGGGAAGTCGTACAGCAGCGTAATACCCTCACCCATGGTGGGCTCCAGGCGATGGCTCATCAGCAAGTCCAGACATTCGCTGCGATCAGCGGGGCTGAAGGCCAGGTCCATCTCCTTCTCGACACAGCGGTGTAAGTCACTATCGCTGGCGTTATGGGGGTCCAGCTGTAATTCGCGCTGGAACAACTCCCGATAGCTGAGTAACTGCACTTGTTGGATTTCTAGTACTTCGCTCAGTAGATCGGCCACTTCGTCCATCAGGCGTCGATCATCCCAGCCGCAGCGATACCATTCCAACATGGTGAATTCCGGGTTGTGGCGGCTGCCTGCTTCACCTTGGCGAAACGCCTTGCCCAGGTAGTAGCAGTCGCCGAAACCGGCGGCCAGCAAGCGCTTCAGCCCAAACTCTGGGCTGGTGGCCAGGTAGGCGTTGTCACCACCGCATTGGGTGGGAATGGAATCGATATGTGGGTCGCTGGTAGCGCGGCGTGAAAGCACTGGCACTTCGGTTTCCAGCACCTTGCGGACAGTAAAAAATTGGCGAATTTCAGCCAGTAACGCGGCGCGATGGCGCAGGGCTTCAATGGTGGCGCTAGGACGCCAGAGGTTAGAGGTCATGGGATTGGCTCAGGCGACGGACGGCCGGTGGCCGCCCGCGAGAGGTGGGAAATTAATCTTCTTTGGCGCGGCCCAGGTATTCACCGGTGCGGGTATCTACTTTGATGGTCTCGCCGATTTCCAGGAACAACGGCACTTTAACCACAGCGCCGGTAACCAGGGTAGCCGGCTTGGTGCCGCCCTGGGCGGTATCGCCGCGCAGGCCGGGATCGGTGTCAGTGATTTCCAGAATGACGTGGTTGGGCGGAGTGACTGCCAGCGGAGAACCGTTGTACAGGGTTACAGTGCAGATATCCTGCTCTTTCAGCCATTTGGATGCGTCGCCCACTGCGTCAGTGCTGGCCTGATGCTGTTCGAAGGTTTCGGGCTCCATAAAGTGGAAGAACTCTCCATCGTTGTAGAGGTATTCCATCTCGCGGTCCATAACATCTGCGCCTTCCAAGCTTTCGCCGGAGCGGAAGGTGCGCTCCCAAACTCGGCCGGTTTTCAGGTTGCGCAGTTTAACGCGGTTGAATGCCTGGCCCTTGCCAGGTTTGACGAACTCGTTTTCTACAATCGAGCAGGGATCGCCGTCGAGCATTACCTTGAGGCCGCCCTTGAATTCGTTGGTAGAGTAATTAGCCATAGCAATTAGAGCCCTTATAAGTCATGTATCTCTATGATTTTTAACGAGTTTTCCCCTCACAAAAGCCCGGCCGCGGCCCGCTCCAGCCCTGGGAATCCCGTGCGCTCCCGCCATAAATGGTAGCTGCAGGCGACTCGTTAGGCCGCGGCGCAGAGACTTTACCTGCGGCCCTGAAATGTTGGGGCGAGATTATACAGGAGGGCGGCGGCTTGAACGACTCCGTGCGGCGATTTGAAGAGTTGTTATGGCCGCTTGTACAGATCTTGGCTGGAGCTGCTTGCGAGCCCGCAGGTTTGGGCCCGCGGACTGAAAAAAGTAGCGGTGGCTGTGTATTAGCCAAGCGGATTATCGTTGCTTTTGTCGATATCCCGCAGCAGGCGTCTGGCATAGTAAGCGAAGGTAGCCTGACTGCGTTTTTCCTGCAGGATCCAGTCGTGGGCTTCGCGGCCGAGTTCCGGTTTTATATCCTGAATGGTGCCAGAGGACTCCGCCAGCATTTGCAACTGGGCGGCGCGCTCGCACTGGAGGGCCATGGAGCAGGCTTCCTCGACGGAGCGGCAGGCAATGATCAGGCCGTGGTGAGCGAGCAGAATAGCGCGCTTGTCACCGATCGCTTCAGCAATCAACTCGCCCTCGCTGTTGCCCACCGGCACGCCTGGCCACTCCTTGAGGAAGGCGATGTCGTCGTACAGCATGCAGGCGTCCATGTGGGAAATTTTCAGTGGGCGCTCCAGCATGGACAGTGCAGAGATATGAATTGGATGGCTGTGCACTATGCACTTAACATCCGGACGTGCACGGTAAATCCAAGTATGGAAGCGGTTGGCAGGGTTGGCCATGCCGTCGCCGGAAAGGACTTCGAGATCTTCGTTCACTTCCAGCAAGTTGGACGCGGTAATTTCATCAAAACCCAGGCCCAGGCGCTGGGTGTAATAATTTCCTGGTGTTTCTGCTCGGGCGGTGATCTGTCCGGCCAGACCGGAGTCGTGTCCGTGGGCAAAAAGAATACGGCAGGTGAGCGCAAGTTTTTCACGCAGAGTCCAATCGGGCACGCCCAGATGCTGCTTCATGGATTCGCTGGCTCGCTCAATCAGCTCGCTTTTATTCATTGATAGTGTTTCAGCCATTTTTAACTCCAATATTTACGGCACAGAATGTTCACCGGTTGCCGTGCGCGGTGGAACTCTGGGAAAGTGCCGTTCAATCTTTTTAATTTTTTGCAGTAAGCACAGTGATTTCACTGTGGTAAATACATCCCTGTATTGTGCCCAGCCACAATAAATGGCCGGGCAAACACGGCTTAGGCGGGGATCGCTTGGGGCTGACTCTGTTTCGAGGTGCGGTAGGCAGTTTCGATAGAATCGAAGAATTGTTGACGGGCCTGTACCAGACGGCGTCCCGCATCGAGCATGACATCAAGCTGGGAGGCATCTTTACTGCCGATATCGACCATAATATCGCGGATGGTTTCAGCATGGCCGTCGTCGCATTCGATATGCAGCAGAAAGAAAGTTAACTGTTCGTCTGCCACGCCGCGGGCGCGGAAGCCGGCTACGATATCGCTATAAAGGTCTGGTACCAGTGCCTCTGCGCCCAGGCATAGTGCGCCCAGTCCCGAGCTGGCACGCAGGTCGCGGCAGTGTTGGAACATAGTGTCGATCAGGTGCTGGGTGCCCGGCAGAATTTCTGCATTTTCCAAGCTCAGACCAAAATGCTCGAGAGTCTCGCGGTAAATCTCAGCGTGGGGCTTGGGGCTGTCGGGTTCCAAACCCAGTTCTTCCATCAGGTTTTCAGCCAGCTCATGTACTTCTTGATTACTGGGGAGGTTGGCCATCATCGCACACAGGTAACGTACGAAGTAGCTGCTGTAAATTCCCTGTTGGACCAGGAAAATTTTCAGCTCTTCCATGGTTATAGAGCCATCGCGGCAGCGCTTGAGGAATGGGTGAGCACGAGTTTGCTCAATCAGTAAATCTTTATTTGCCTCAAGTAACTCAAGCTGCATTTCCATCGAATTATTCCTTTATGTAATTCCATTTTTATTGGACGAGGAAGATGTCCGGTTTATTTTTTTATTGAAATTCGAGTGCACTGAATTCAAGAAAGACAAGGTTGTTATCGCTTTGTCTTTGGTTAAATTAACACCGTATTAACCCTGTTGTGAATGGGGGAATTGTGAAGATTTTCCTATGGAAATTTGTATGAGTAGTAATATTTTTATGCTGGTAGTTATTTTTTTGTTAGTAACAACTTTTATTGATTCGGAGTGATTTTTTACTTTAGTGGTAGTGAAGTCGTTACTTCGCTTGCAGCGCAGGCTGTGCGCCTATATTGAAAGGGCGATATTGAGATTTTCTAATCTCAAGGCCAGTGTGGCGTTTATTTTTTTGTCGATTTTTTTTCGTTGTTTATGTGACAAAGTTGAATAATTGTGAGAGAAAAAATATTTGGCATAGGCTTGGTTTACACTCCTTGTTACTGAAATTCAGGGTGTGGACCTGACTGAACCCGATATTAATTGGCTTTAAAACCATTGTGACTGTGTGGTTTTATTGGTTTTGGATCGGTAACTTTGATCGACAGTTTTCCGCCTTTTGGGTACCGCTATCAGGCTTGGTAGGCCGAATACCTGGAGCGTCTGTGCTGGGAGCAGCTTCTGGTACAATGGCTTCTTTAGTGTTGCTCCCTTCCGTGCGTATTCCTATGGTGAAATCCCCAGCCGTCGACAGCGAAATGATCGACATCTCCGAAGCCCGCCGCTGGCAGGATGAACTTTTAGACTTGATCACTGATCCCGAAGAGTTGATCCGGTTGCTGCAGCTTGACCCGGCGCAGATGCCTTGGGCGCAACGGGCCAATAACAAGTTTGCCTTGCGGGTACCGCGCCCGTTTCTCCGCCGTATACGCCCTGCCGACCCAAATGATCCGCTGTTGTTGCAGGTTTTGCCCGGCGCTGCAGAGTTGGAAGTAGTAGCGGGTTATAGTGCAGACCCGCTAAAAGAAGCTGAGGCGAATCCACTGCCGGGGGTGGTACATAAATATCACGGTCGCCTGCTGTTTATTACAGCGGGACAGTGCGCGGTAAATTGTCGTTACTGCTTTCGCCGGGAATTTCCCTATGGCGATAATCATTTGAATCGCAAACAGTGGTCTGCAGCGCTTGATTATGTGCGCGCACACACAGAGTTGCGCGAGGTGATTTTGAGCGGTGGTGATCCACTGGTATTGAATGATCGCCAACTCGGTTGGCTCGCCGGTGAGCTGGCACAGATCCCCCATCTAAATAAATTGCGCGTGCACAGTCGTGTACCCATTGTGGCGCCGAGCCGCATTACTGATGAGATGCTGTCCTGGTTCAGCCAGTCGCGCCTGAAGCCAGTGCTGGTTTTGCACTGTAATCACGCTAACGAAATTGATGCTGAGGTGCGTGGGGCCCTGCTCAGGTTACGCGAAGCGGGAGTGACTCTGTTAAATCAAGCGGTGCTGCTGCGCGGCGTCAATGATAGCTGCGAAGCCCTGGAGGCCCTCAGCGAAACTCTGTTTGATGCGAGTGTGTTGCCCTATTACCTACATCAGTTGGACAGGGTCAACGGTGCGGCCCACTTCGAAGTGAGTGATAGCGTGGCAGTGGAAATCGTTGAGCAATTGCGCCGGCGTCTACCGGGTTATTTGGTGCCGAAGCTGGTGCGAGAAGTGCCGGGTGTCGCTTCCAAGTCGCCAATAGAGGCTTGCGTCAAACCTTCTAAAGTCGATTAATAAAAATCCTGAGGGGCAGAGGATAGAAAAATGGCGTCAAATTGATCTGTGCTAAATACACGGCAGGGCCTATCTATATAGTGGCTGCCAATCAATTGCGCAGCACAGCCCGCGGGCCAGAAAAGCAGCTGCTGGCCTGCTCAGTGATTACTTATTCGCAAAAAAATACTCTCGGGCTTGTTTTTGGTAGGAAGAATAGTGTGACTTGAATCACGCGTACCACCCAGATGTGCTCTTGTATGCCACCACAGGGGCCCCCTAAACTACCGCATGGGGTTGCGGTGCGCTGCCCTGAATAAATAGAGCAAATAATGAATAGCAACGACACTATCCGACTCCTTCTGATTCACGATATGCCTTCAGAGGCACAGCGCCTGGTGAGCATGTTGCACAATGCAGGTAGGCCCAATCGTGCCCAGCATGTCGCTAATGAAGCGGTTTTTACCCGCTTGCTGCAAGATAAAACCTGGGACCTAGTGATTGCCTCAGAAGGTAGTACTCAGGTTCCTCCAGCAGTAACTCTACGCACTATCAGTAAACTGCAAAAAGATATTCCGGTGATTCTGCTGAGTGAGCGCAGTGGCTCTCAGCCGGTGGTTGAAGGGCTGAAACTGGGCGCCAGGGACGTGGTGACGGTGGATGAAGATCAACACCTATTGTTGGTGATCCAGCGCGAGATGTCGGCTCTCGAAAACCGCCGCCAGGCGCGGCTACACGACCGTCGATATCACGCCACACTCAAGCGGGCTAAAGAATTACTCGACAGCTCCAAAGATGCCATAGCCTATGTCTCCGACGGCCTACTGGTATATGCCAACGATTCCTTTGCCGAGCGTTTCGGCTATGAAACTGGTGAGGATATCGAATACCAACCGCTGATCGATATGTTGGCGGAAAATGAGCAGGAGGGCGCACGGGAATTTCTCAAGCGCTGCGCTATCGACAACAATGAAGTTGAAGCCAAGGAGTGGCAGTTTACTGCCAGAACTGTGAGCGGCGATCCACTGCCCACCCGTGCAGAGGTACTCAGTACGACTTACGAGGATGAGCGCTGTTTGCAAGTGCGCATTGCCAGTCGTCGCGGCGATACTGAACAGCTGGAAGCCCAGCTCAGCGATATTAAAAATCGCGACCCTCTCACTGGCCTATATAACCGCCAGCATTTTTTGCAGCTACTGGACTCCACCATCAAGGCTTCGGCGGATTCACATCGCACCGGTGGCTTAATGTTTATTCAGGTGGATCGCTTTGCTGAGGAGGTGCAAAAAGTTGTGGGTGTGGCTGGTGCCGACGCACTGCAGAAAGCCATGGCCGAATTATTACAGGGCTGCCAGCGCAGCGGCGACACCCTGGCACGTTACAGTGATGACAGTTTCTGCCTGCTGAGCTCCGATACCACGCCGGATAGTATCGAGCTGCGCGCTAAAGACATACTCAAGCGAATTGCCGACACCATTTTCGATGCTGCCGGCAAGACCCAGCAGGTGACTGCCTCGATTGGGATTTCATTACTGAGCGAGGCCTCCAGTGGCTCCCAGCAGGTGCTGGAGCAGGCACAATCGGCCCATAAACAGGCCCTCGGCGAAGACGCTCAGGGCGGTGCTTTTGCCCTTTATGAGCCGGATACCGAAAACGGCGCCGATGCCGGTACCTATCACCGTGCCCGTGTGGTGCAGGCGCTGGAAGCGGGCAACCTCAAGCTACTGTACCAGCCGATCCTGAGTCTGCAGGGCACCGGCGAGCAGATGTACGAGGTTTTAGTACGTATGCTTGATGAAAAAGAGGAACTGGCGCCGCTGGCTTTTCTGCAGGAGCTGGGTGATGCGGGGTTGTCTGCAAAGATGGATCGCTGGGTGATCCTAACCGCGATCAAGGCCGCAGCCGCCGCTAGGGCCGAGGGCAAGGAGGTGTCGCTGTTGTTGCACCTCACTACCGCTTCACTACTCGATAACAGCCTGCCGGCCTGGCTGGGGGTGGCCTTCAAGGCCGCCAAGTTGATACCCGCTTCGGTGGTATTTCAGTTGCGCCAGGAGGATATCACCAGCAATTTACACGCTGCGCGGGACTTCACTACCCAGGTACAGCAGATCGGCTGTCGTGTTTCAGTCTGTCACTTCGGTACCGGCCTGAACCCGTTTAAGGCGCTGGAACATGTGAAGGTGGATATCGCCAAGATCGACCCGTCATTTGTGCGCGAAGTGCAGGACGAGGGCGAGAGCAGCGATACCCTTGCAGGGTTGGTACAGCGCCTGGGTGAGGCGAATACCAAGGTGATCGTGCCCCATATCGAGCAGGCCAGCATGTTGCCCACTCTTTGGCAAACCGGCACTGACTATATCCAGGGTTACTATGTGCAGGCTCCGGCAGATGAGATGAATTTCGACTTTAGCCTGGATTGATCCGGCTCTTAATTGGCGAGAGAAAACCGCGCGACTCGGTGGGCCGCGCGGTTTTTTTATGCCGCTTAAACCTGATAGCGGCTGCGCAGGGCGGCAATGGCGTTGCGCGTCAGAGTGGCATAGCCTGGAGCCGGTGCAGGCACTTCAGCGGGAGCATTACTCTCACTCCAGGCTCTTTGTATGTGGTTGGCGCCGGCCTTTTGCTTATAGATTCGCGCCAGGTTGGCGTTGTAACTCTTACTGGTGACAGTATCCACATGGTACCAGTGGGCTTTGGTGCGAGAGTGGGATACATCCATCAGCAGGTAGCCGCGCTGGGTTACGTCAACCCACTTCAGATGAGGAATCAGTCCATCCATGGCGATGGCGGCTACATCAGTTAAATGGGACTTGTCCAGGAAGCTGGAGGTCACTCCCGGGGTGACAAACTCGCCGCCCAGGGCACCGCGGCCGGTTAGGCGGCCGTACTCGAGAATATTGAATGGATTACTGGCCAGGTCCCAGGCCCAGGAACTGTGGATATCTCCGGTGAGCACGACAAAATTGTCGATATTGTGGTTGCTGATGTGATCGAAGAGGCGCTCGCGGGAGGCGGTGTAACCATCCCATTGGTCCATATTGATCGACAGAGCTTTGGCCAGAGTCAGTTGCGCCATCATCACTTGCTGCCCCAGTACCCGCCAGCGCACACCGTCCGCTTGGGATTGCGTCAGGCCGCTGTGCAACCATTGCTCCTGTTGTGCGCCGAGGATACTGCGATCGGGATTATCGGCGGTCTTCTGGTCGAACCAATTGGCCTGCTCGTCACGCGCGGCAATTCGCGTATCCAGCATCATCAAATCCATCAGGTTGCCAAAGCGGAAGCTGCGGTAAATGGCCTTGTCACCAAATAAATCGAGGATGCCGTTATCGCGGATTGGCATCCATTCAAAGTAGGCCTGGTTTGCCACAGAGCGGCGCACCGCCCAGTCGCCTTCGCCGTCTTGGGGGTTGTGGTTCTCCGCACCACCGGCCCAGGCATTGTTGGTGGTTTCGTGATCGTCCCATACGCAAATAAACGGGTGCTGGCGGTGGACTTCCTGTAGATCGGGGTCTGAGCGATATTGTGCGTAGCGCTGGCGATAGTCCTGAATATCCACCATTTCCTTGGCGGGAATTGGCTCGCGTCCGAGACCGCTACCGGTGCCAAAACCACCGGGACCATATTCATAGATGTAGTCGCCCAGGTGCAGTACCACATCCAGATCGGCGCGCTGGGCGATCTCGCGATACACATTGAAGTAGCCCATCGGGTAATTGGAGCAGCTGGTAACGGCGAAGCGCAGGCGCTCCACATGACCGGTGGGCAGGGTGCGGGTGCGGCCGATCGGCGAATCGATACCGTTGGAGTAGAAACGGTAGTAGTAACTAGTGCCTGCCTGCAGTCCTGATGCGTCCACCTTGATGGTGTAATCCACTTCTGGGCCGGTGTGACCACTGCCGCTGTTAACCACCATGGCCATTTCCGGGTCCAGTGCGATCTGCCAGCTATAGGGCACCATGGACTGGAAGGCGGGATCATCGGAGGGGGTGATCCTGGTCCAGAGAATAACGCGATCCGCTAGGGGGTCTCCACTGGCTACGCCGTGCTGGAATGGCTGCAGGCCAGCCCCATAGGCTTTCAGCAGTGGCAGCGATGCCAGGCCGGCGCTGGAAAATTGTAGAAACCGCCTCCGGGATAGTGACATGGGACTCTCCTTTATGTGCTTGTTTTAGAGGGCCCGCAGTCTGAATAGGGAAAGTGAAGGCTATGTTAATTGATGGGGGGATTTTTGTGTTGTAGGTGCGGATTAGTCAGCAAATTCGTCCGCCAACCGATAAGTTGAGACATATGTCTATTTTTATTGCCCCTGAGAGTACGATCTTCGCTGGCGGTACGCTGTCCCCCTTCATTGTGACCGGTATCCAGCAATGGTCTTTCCCGCTGTCGTTCCGCAAGCGCTTACTCTCGGGTATCCTGTGGCGCAAATTGAAAAGCTGAACCCAGGGAGTAGACCCATGTTGCCCCGTTTACTATGCACCAGCCTGATCGTCGGCGGCCTCGCCGTAGCCTCAGGTTGTTCCAAGAATGAACCGACCAAGGTCGAAGCTGACAGCGCCGCTACGCCGGTAAAAGCGGCTGCGGTGATCGAGAAGAAAAGCGTTGCAGACAAGGCGCCGCAATCCGGTGTGGATTATCACTCCTTCGCCAATAGCAATGACTACCAAGTGCAGCACCTGGATCTGGACCTGACTGTCGACTTCTCCCGCAAGGTACTTGAGGGCGAAGCCAAGCTGGACTTCAAGCGCCTCAACGACAAGAACCTGCCGATGGTGCTCGATACTCGCGAGCTGGAAGTGGTTTCTGTATCGGCTAACGGCGCGCCGGTGAAGTTCTCCATGGGTGAGAAAGACAGCCACCTGGGCACTCCGCTGAATATCGAGCTGCCGGAAGATGCCGACAGCATTACTATCCGCTACCGCACAGCGCCGGGCGCCTCTGGCGTTCAGTGGCTGGAACCGCAGCAGACCGCGGGTAAAAAGCATCCGTTCCTGTTTACCCAGGCCCAGGCGATTCACGCGCGCAGCTTTATCCCGCTACAGGATTCCCCGAAGGTTCGTATCACCTACAACGCTACCGTCCGCACCCCGAAAGAACTGCGTGCAGTAATGAGTGCGAACAACGATCCACATGCGGCCAAAGATGGCGTTTACGAATTTGAAATGCCCCAGCGCATTCCCTCTTACCTGATTGCCCTGGCAGTAGGCGACCTGCAGTTTAAGCCCATGGGTGAGCGCACCGGTGTTTACGCCGAGCCTTCCATGCTGGAATCTGCAGCGGCGGAGTTTGCCGATACCGAATCCATGCTGGAAGTGACCGAAAAGGCTTATGGTCCCTACCACTGGGACCGTTACGATCTGCTGATTCTACCGCCCAGCTTCCCCTTCGGTGGTATGGAAAACCCGCGCCTGAGCTTTATCACTCCGACGGTGATCGCCGGCGACAAGAGCCTGGTAGCCCTGATTGCCCATGAGCTGGCCCACTCCTGGTCCGGTAACCTGGTGACCAATGCCAGCTGGCGCGACCTGTGGCTGAATGAAGGCTTCACCACCTACCTGACTAACCGCATTATGCAGTTTGTCTACGGCGATGAGCGCTACCAGATGGAAATGGCCCTGGGCTATGACGACCTGCAAGCGGATCTGGCTGACAAAGAGCCCCGCGATGAGATTATGGCGATCGACCTGCGCGGCCGTGATCCCGATGAAGTCTTCTCCAATATTCCTTACGAGAAAGGTTCCCTGTTCCTGTATGAGCTGGAGCAGAAAGTGGGCCGCGAAGCTTTCGACCGCTTCCTGATGGAGTACTTCAACCACTTCTCCTTCCAGAGCATTACCACCGAGGATTTCGTTAAGTACCTCGACAAGACCTTGTTGGTTGAGCACGCCGATAAGTTGGATCGAGAGCGCATTCACCAGTGGATTTTCGAGCCGGGTATTCCTGAAGGTGCGCCGCACCCGCAGTCCGATGCCTTCAGCAAGTTGGACCCAGTGCGTCAACAGTGGTTGGACGGCAAATTGGCAGCGAAGGATATCGACACCAAGGGCTGGACCTTCCACCAGTGGAAGTATTTCCTCGACGGTATGCCGGAAAAGTTGACTGAAACGCAATTGAAGGAACTGGACAGCGCCTTTGGCCTGACCCAATCCCGCAATAACGAAGTGGCCTTTAGCTGGCTGATGATTGCCGTGCGCAACGACTATGAGCCGGCCTTCGAGCGCCTGGAGAACTTCCTCACCAGCATCGGCCGCAACAAGTTCCTGCGCCCGCTATACCGCAATATGGTTGAAACCGGCAAACAGGATGTGGCAGCGCGTATTTTTGAACGCGCCAAGGTGGGGTATCACCCGCTGACGGTAAAAGTGAACAGCCTGGTAATCTACGGTAAAAAAGAAGGCTAGCTCGGTCTTCAATACTTGTGCGATTTTGGTGCTGTGCACCAGAATCGCCGCTCTCCATACTGATTGTTGCCAGCGCAACACTGGCCACCTACGAGCTTTCCCTAGCTTTATCTGCCCGTTTTTCCTTTTGCCAAGATTAACTCAATGAATCTGCTAAAGCTGGTTTCGGATTGGATTTGGCTGGCGCGCAATGCTAAAAAAGGCCTGTGTAATCGGTTGTGTAGCAAAGCTGAACAAACTGGTACAAAAGAAAGAATTTTACGTCAATTTTCTGGCATAAAAATCATTAAACTGCTGTTCAAAACGGAACCCATTGCGTACCCTGCTGCTCGAATAAAAATCCATTTAGGCAAAGGGAGGTACCTATGTACAGGCGGATTTTAATATTGGCTTTTCTCAGCCTTTTGGCAGCAGGCTGCGAGTATGAACCCAGTGCCTGCTCGGATAACACTAAGCCGCGCTCATTCCCCTTCCCACACGCGGTGATATAAACCTTTTTGGGACACCTTTAAGAAGGCTGTCCCAATTCCGCAATTTGCTGGTCGTTGAGACCGAACAGGTAAAGCGCCGCATCTAGTCCAAATAGAGTGATAGCTTGCGGTGCCTCCCTGCGGACTTTGGGTTTCGGATGTATGGCGATACCCAGGGCACCCAGGTTCAACATGGGGATATCGTTTGCCCCATCCCCAACGGCAACCACTTTTTCCAGCGGCACTCCCATCTCCTTTGCAGTTTCCCCCAGCAATAACCGCTTGCGCATTCCGTCCACGATAGGCTCTATCACTTCACCGGTGAGCGCGCCCTCGGCGAACTCCAGTTCATTGGCGTATATCAGGTCAACAGCCAGGCGTTCCCTTTGTAGGAAATTGGCGAAGTAGGTAAAACCGCCGGACAAAATGACAGTTTTGCAGCCGAGTTTGCGTAGGCAGTGCAACAGGTTTTGGGCTCCATCTTTTAGTGGCAGTTGCGTGGCAATTTCTGCCAGGCGCTGTTCGGAAAAACCTTTTAGCAACGCCATACGTTTTTTGAAACTATCGCGAAAATCCAATTCGCCGCGCATGGCGGCCGCAGTGATGGCCGCCACCTGGTCGCCGATTCCGGTAATCTTGGCTAGCTCGTCGATCACCTCTGCATCGATCAGAGTGGAATCCATATCGAAGCCAGCCAGTGCCGGTACTCTCTGACTGGTGCCCTCCTGCAAGACCAGATCGGCTCCGATTGCTTCGGCCAGTTGTAGGCAGGCAAAACGTGCCGGGGAAAACTCCAGTTCAGCGCTGAACTGAAAGCGGATGACCGTGCACTCGTGCCGGTGGGCTAGGGTGTCGATGACATCGATATGCCAGTGTTGTTCAGCACAAAAATCCAGTAGGCGCTGCAGTTGTGACAGGGTGGCTGCTGGGCTTAGGAGGGTCAGGCACCAGGGCGATTGCACGTCTGATGGTATCGCGCTGGGTAAATTCAATTGGCAACTGGCGGCGTTCGAAAAGGGGGCTGTATTGTCGTATTCCAACCCCAGCAGTGCATGGCCGCCGCTATAGGTGAGGTAGCGCACAGAACAGTCGAAGTGTGACTGGGTAATTTGTGCCAGGGGCAGATGAAATTCTTGTGCTTTAGTCTCGACGCCCATAGCGAAGGTCCCCAATTTATTCAATAAGCGACGCATTATAGCTCTAGCGGGAATCTTCGTTAAAATCAGCGCCGCAGGTTGGGCCCGCTTATTTATTACAAATTAAAAAATCCCGTATGGAACTATTTTGTTGCGGGATCGACCAACGGCACAGGAAATTACACTGCGTATTATTCGCGCTTTGTGAGGATAAAATTGCGCCAAGGCCCTTGGCCGTGGAGAGTTCCAAAAACGCAAGGTAATAAAAAACAAGGCAAGGTATTAAAGCCGTATTTATGTCTGTATCGATGATTTCCCTTCTGCGCAGGTTGCCAGAGCAGTTTGCGCGTTTATCTAAACGTACCCGCCAGCGTCTGCTGGCTGCGATGATCTGGCTGATACTGGCGCTGTTCTGCAGTGTGGCTCTCGGTCATTACTATGCGCAGCGCCATGCCGATGCGGTGGAGAGAGACCGGGCCTCTGCGCAGGTTGCGGCCAGTTTTCTCGCCGGGCAGAGCCTGGAGCGTATTGTTGCCGATGATCGTATCAGTATGCAGCTGTTGGCCAGGCAGCTGCTGGAATTGCCTGCTATCAGCGGTGTTGCTGTTGAGGATGTGGAATCCAATAGCCTGGCGGAAGTTGGTGATCTGAAGAGTGGCGAGACCATCAGTGTGCCAGTAGTGCTGCATGACAGTATCGCCGGCAATGTTACCGTAGCCCTGATTCCTGGTGCGGACGTCAGCTTTCCCTGGGCCAGCTTATTGCTGACGCTGGTATTTGCCCTGCCATTTAGTGCAGTGGCGGCACTGATGACAGGGGGTTTTTCCGCGCAGCGCAGTTTGCCAGCGGAAGAGCCTCTTTCCTCTGCGGATCTTCCCGAGCAAAAGCAAGACTCTATAGGCCTCTACCTGCGGCCATTGAACTGGGCTCAGTTGACCAACCAATTGAGTCGCAGTGCGCTCGATGGAATTCAGCGGGAATTGGATGGGCGTATGCAGTTGCTACGTCGGATCTACGGTGCCCATCCATTGAGTTGTGCAGGGCCGCAAGTTGGTTTGGGGTTTTCCGGCGCCGATTCGGCGTTTCGTGCGGTCTGCTGTGGCCTGTTGCTGCGGGAGATGCAGAGTGTCAGCCGCGCTACCGGTTTGAAGTTGGCCCTGGCGGTAGCGCCTTGTGAGCCAAGCACGCCAGATTTTTCTGCTGAACAGCTACTAAACCAATCGCGTGGTTTGTTTTTACATCCTGAGTTGCTGGAGGATAGCTCTCTGGCTGGGCGTATTGAGCACCACGGTGCTGGCTGGGCTCTGGAAATCACAGGTCTTACACCCTCCTATCAAAAGTTGCTCGACAATCAGTTGCAACAGCTGTTGGGCGTCTGATCCCTCCCTTCCGATTACTGCGATGGGTTAATGACTGAATAGCCCCTCGCAGTTATTTTTGGCGTTTGCTTTACGTTTACGTCAACGTAAACTCTTGTTAGGCTCTGTTGCGTCTCGAGGAAGTACTTATGAAAGCCAAAGCCAGCATCGTAGAGCCCCAGAGTTACAGTATTTCGGAGCTGGCGCGGGAGTTTGAGATAACCACCCGCGCCATCCGTTTCTATGAGGACAAGGGCCTGCTCAAACCGGAGCGGCATGGTCAGACCCGTGTCTACAGCCCCGAAGAACGTGTACGGCTGAAGCTGATTTTGCGCGGTAAACGCTTGGGTTTTTCCCTCGATGAGAGCCGCGAGATTATCGATATGTACGACCCTGCTCATGGCAATGTAGAGCAGTTGCAGCGCCTGCTGGAGCGTATAGCGCAGAAGCGGGCACAGTTGCAGCAGCAGCTGCGGGATATTGAGAGCCTGATGGGGGAACTCGGTGAAGCCGAGGCCCGTGCACAAGCGGCTTTGGTAAAGAGCCGCAACGAGGAAAGCCCCTAGTTCACCGGTTAAAAATTTCGACAGGCGCCTGCGAAAGCCTGTGACCCGCAGAAGTTTAGCGTGTCACCCGATGTATCGAGTGGTTGCAGGTGCCGTCAGTTTAAAAGACTTATTTAATAATTATTGGAGTCACTATGAACACCTCCTACCCAACCTTGAATTTCGGTCTCGGTGAAGACATCGATATGCTCCGCGACATGGTTTACAAGTTCTGCCAGGCGGAGCTGGCCCCGCGCGCGGCGCAGATCGATGAAGACAACCTGTTCCCCGCGGACATGTGGAAAAAGTTTGGTGAGCTGGGTCTGCTGGGCATGACCGTGGAAGAGGAGTTCGGCGGTTCCAATATGGGTTACCTGGCACACGCTGTGGCCATGGAAGAAATTTCCCGCGCCTCCGCTTCTGTGGGCCTGTCCTACGGTGCCCACTCCAACCTTTGTGTAAACCAGATTCGCAAAAATGGTACTCGCGAGCAGAAGCTCAAGTACCTGCCCAAGCTGTGTTCCGGTGAACATGTAGGCGCCTTGGCTATGAGCGAACCGAATTCCGGTTCTGACGTAGTGAGTCTGCAACTGCGCGCGGAAAAGCGCGGCGATCGCTTTGTTTTGAACGGCAATAAAATGTGGATCACCAACGGCCCCGATGCTGATACCTATGTGATCTACGCGCGCACCGAGCCGGGTATCAGCTCCGGCGGTATTACCGCATTTATCGTTGAGCGCGGTTTTGCCGGTTTCTCACAGGCGCAGAAACTCGACAAGCTGGGTATGCGCGGTTCCAACACCTGTGAGCTGGTGTTCGAAGACTGTGAAGTGCCGGAAGAAAATATTCTCGGTGAGTTGAACGGCGGCGTACGCGTTTTGATGAGCGGCCTCGACTACGAGCGCACCATTCTCTCCGGTGGCCCTGTCGGTATTATGCAGGCCTGCCTGGATGTGGTGGTTCCTTATATCCACGAGCGCAAGCAGTTCGGCAAGGCCATCGGCGAATTCCAGCTGATGCAGGGTAAGATCGCCGATATGTATGCCGACCTGAATGCAAGCCGTGCTTACCTCTACGCCGTGGCGCGTGCCTGTGATCGCGGTGAGGACTCGCGCAAGGATGCCGCCGCAGTAATCCTGTTTACTGCAGAGCGCGCAACCCAGATGGCCTTGCAGGCTATCCAGACACTGGGCGGCAATGGCTACATCAACGAGTACGCCACCGGTCGCCTGCTGCGCGATGCCAAGCTCTACGAAATCGGCGCGGGCACTTCTGAAGTGCGTCGTATGCTGATTGGTCGCGAGCTGTTTAACGAGACCCGCTAAGGCTGGGCATTTCTTCTCGCTGCCGGCGCCTGTCGGCGGCAGCTGTCTCCACGGACATTACGGCGGTAAGCCGCGCTCCGTAGAGGTCTTTTCTCCGGGAAAGTGAATCGGACTTTATGAATCAGTTGCAGAGCAAAATAAATACGCGCGATGCCGCCTTTGGCGAAAACCGCGAGCAGATGCAGGCGCTGGTGGCAGACCTGCGCGAAAAAGTGGAAGCCATCGCCCAGGGCGGCGGCGAGCGCGCACGGGAAAAACACCTGGCGCGAGGAAAATTATTGCCACGGGACCGTATCGATGCGCTGCTCGATCCGGGTAGCCCCTTCCTGGAATTTTCCCAGTTGGCCGCTCATGAGGTTTACGGTGAAGATGTCCCGGCTGCGGGTATTATTACCGGCATCGGCACCGTCTCTGGCCAGCCTTGTGTCATCGTCGCCAACGATGCCACGGTAAAAGGCGGTACCTATTACCCGCTCACGGTAAAGAAACATCTGCGCGCGCAGACCATTGCCGAACAGAATAATCTGCCGTGTATTTACCTGGTGGATTCCGGTGGTGCCAATCTGCCGCGCCAGGACGATGTTTTCCCGGATCGAGAGCACTTCGGTCGCATCTTCTTTAACCAAGCCAACCTGTCTGCACAGAATATTCCGCAGATTGCGGTGGTTATGGGGAGCTGCACCGCCGGTGGAGCCTATGTGCCGGCCATGGCAGACGAATCCATTATGGTGAAAGAGCAGGCCACCATCTTCCTGGCGGGCCCGCCCCTGGTGAAAGCGGCCACCGGTGAAGAAGTTTCCGCGGAGGAACTCGGCGGTGCCGAGGTGCACTGTCGCACTTCCGGGGTTTCTGATCACTACGCCAATAACGACGTACATGCATTGCAGTTAGCGCGTCGCTCTATAGCGCGCCTGAATCGTATCAAGAATCCCGGCCTGGATATCCAAAAGCCAGTGGAGCCGATTTATCCACCGGAAGATATTTACGGTGTGGTGCCTAAAGATTCGCGCCAGCCGTTTGACGTGCGCGAGATTATCGCGCGGGTTGTGGACGGATCTGAGTTCGATGAATTTAAAGCGTTGTACGGCACCACCCTGGTAACCGGTTTTGCCCGTATCCAGGGCTACCCGGTGGGAATTGTTGCCAATAACGGCATCCTGTTTGCGGAGAGTGCGCAGAAGGGCGCGCACTTTATAGAGCTGTGTGCGCAGCGCAAGATTCCATTGGTTTTCCTGCAAAATATCACCGGCTTTATGGTGGGCAAACAGTACGAGGCGGGCGGCATCGCCAAACACGGCGCCAAGATGGTGACCGCTGTCGCTACCGCCAAGGTGCCCAAAATTACCATCCTCATCGGCGGCTCTTTCGGCGCCGGTAACTATGGGATGTGTGGCCGCGCCTACGATCCCAACTTCCTGTTTATGTGGCCCAATGCGCGCATCTCGGTTATGGGGGGAGAACAAGCCGCTGGCGTACTGGCCCAGGTGAAGCGCGACCAGATGGCGGCGCGAGGTGAATCCTGGAGCGAAGAGGAAGAGCAGCAGTTTAAGCAGCCGATTGTGGATAACTACGAACATCAGGGGCACCCCTACTACGCTTCTGCACGTTTGTGGGATGACGGCGTTATCGACCCGGCGGATACCCGCCGCGTGCTAGGCCTGTGCCTGGCGGCGGCCAGCCACAAAGAGCCGGAAGAGACCAAGTTCGGCGTGTTCCGTATGTAAGGAACTGTGGTTGCGGTGCCGCGGGCTACCCCGGTGCCGCTAGAGAGAAACGCCCCAATCGAGGAATTACAATGAGCGATAAATTGCTGTGCGAAGTGGATAGCGAGGGCGTGGCCACGGTCACCCTGAATCGGCCGGAAATCCACAACGCTTTTGATGATGAACTGATCCACGAGCTGGCCACCACCTTTGACACTCTGGCGCAAAATCCTGCTGTTCGTGTGTTGGTACTGGCTTCCAATGGCAAGAGCTTTTCTGCCGGAGCTGACCTCAACTGGATGAAGCGCATGGCGACTTATTCAGAAGAGGAAAACCGCCGCGACGCGGCCGCGCTTGCTGCCATGCTGTACAAGCTCGACACTTTCCCAGCTCCCACCATTGCGCGAGTACAGGGCGCCGCTTTTGGCGGGGCCGTGGGTCTGGTGAGCTGCTGTGATATGGCCGTGGCCTCTGAGCGCGCCAGCTTCTGTTTGTCGGAAGTCAAAATCGGGTTACTGCCCGCTACCATCAGCCCCTATGTCATCAATGCGATCGGCACTCGCCGCGCGCGCCGTTACTTTGTCACTGCGGAGCGCTTCTCCGCCGAGCGCGCAGAACAGATGGGTTTGATATCTGAAGTCTGCGCCGAGGGCGAGCTGGACCTGCATGTGCAGAAATTAGTGAATGCCATTGCCGATAATGGCCCCAAGGCGGTCGCCATGGCCAAGCAACTGGCCATGTCCATGTCCAACCGGGTTATCAACGATGAATTGCAGGGCCAGACCAGCGCGTTGATCGCTGCCGTGCGTGTGTCGCCGGAAGGGCAGGAAGGGCTAAGTGCGTTTTTAGAGAAGCGCGCACCCAAATGGATGAATGGCGGCGAAGGATAATTTTATGATTCGCAAACTGTTAATAGCTAATCGCGGCGAAATTGCCTGCCGTATTATCAAGACCGCCCGCCGCCTGGGGGTGGCCACTGTCGCCGTCTATTCCGATGCGGATGCCGACGCCCTGCATGTGCAGATGGCGGACGAAGCGGTACACCTGGGCCCGGCGCCGGCCAGGGATTCGTATCTGGATATCGACAAGGTATTGGGTGCTGCCAAGCAGACTGGTGCCGATGCCATCCATCCGGGTTACGGCTTCCTGTCGGAAAATGCCGAGTTTTGCCGTGCCTGCGATAGCGCCGGCATTATTTTTGTCGGCCCGCCCACCGGCGCGATTGAGGCGATGGGCTCCAAGTCCGCCGCCAAACGTATTATGGAAGAGGCCAATGTGCCCTTGGTTCCCGGTTACCACGGCACCAACCAAAATGAAGAGCTGCTGGAAGGTCACGCCAATCGCATCGGTTACCCGGTATTGCTGAAAGCTGCTGCCGGCGGTGGTGGTAAGGGTATGCGCCGTGTCGACAGTGCCGATGAATTCCACGAAGCTCTGGCCGCTGCCAAGCGTGAGGCCATGAATGCCTTTGGCGACGACATCATGCTGCTGGAGCGCTATGTGGTGAGTCCTCGCCATGTAGAAATCCAGGTGTTCTGTGATCAGCAGGGCAATGGCGTCTACCTGTTTGAGCGGGATTGCTCGGTGCAGCGCCGCCACCAAAAAGTAGTGGAAGAAGCTCCCGCACCGGGCATGACTCCGGAGCTGCGCGCCCGCATGGGTGAAGCGGCCCTGCGCGCGGCCCACGCGATTGGTTACGTGGGTGCCGGCACGGTGGAATTCCTGCTGGATGCCAGCGGTGCCTTCTACTTTATGGAAATGAATACCCGCCTGCAGGTGGAGCACCCGGTTACGGAAATGATCACCGACCAGGATCTGGTGGCTTGGCAGCTGTCAATTGCCGCTGGCGATACCCTGCCCATGAGCCAGGATGAACTGCAGATCAACGGCCACGCCATGGAAGTGCGCATCTACGCCGAAGACCCGGACAATGATTTCCTGCCGGCAACCGGCGTGTTGGTGCGCCACCAGCCCCCGGCGGAAGGCGAGGGTGTGCGGGTGGATACCGGTGTGCAGACTGGCGATGAAATCAGCGTGCATTACGACCCGATGATCGCCAAATTGATCTGCCACGGCCGCACCCGCAAAGAAGCCCTGGCCAAATTGGATCGCGCACTGCGTGATTACCAGATTGCCGGTGTGCGCCACAATATCGAATTCCTGCGCCGAGTGATCAATCACCAGGCATTTGCCAGCGGTTGTATTTCGACGCACTTTATCGAGGACTACGAGGCGGAAGTACTGCATCAGGAGCAGACACTGACGCCGCTGAAATGTGCTGCTATTGCCGGTTATTTGCAGCAGCGTGAAGAGCGCGTTCTGCGCAATAGCGCACCTCAGCGGGATCCTTTCTCTCCTTGGCACAATGGTGATAACTGGCGCAATGCTCTGGCTGGCAGCCGCACCCAGACGGTGGACTACCGTGGCCAGCACGCTCAAATTCGCTTTGTTGCGGAGGGCGATAGCCTGCGCTGGACTTGCGATGCCTTGCCTGAGGAACAGAACAGCGGTGAGATTCGCCTGCTGCCAGAGCGCGACTTGATGCTGGTGGATGGCCGTCGCATGAGTTTCTCCGCCGTGGATACCCGCGATGGCGGTGCTGTATTTATTGATGGCACCCAGGTGGAATTTAAGTTGCTGCCACCGGATATCGGCGAGAGTAATGACCAGGCCCACGGCCTGGATGCCCCCATGAACGGCACCATAATTTCGCTGCTGGTTGAGCCCGGCTCTACGGTAGAGAAAGACCAGCCACTACTGGTAATGGAAGCCATGAAAATGGAACACACCCTGCGGGCTCCAGCAGCCGGCACCGTGCAGCAGTTCTTCTGCGCCGAAGGTGAGCTGGTGGATGGCGGTAGCCTGCTGGTGGATTTTGCCGGGGAGGAGCAGTAATGACTTTGCCCAAGCAAGTCAAAATCGTCGAAGTGGGCCCCCGCGACGGGCTGCAAAATGAAAAGCAGCCTATCTCTGTGGAGACCCGTATCGCGCTGGTGGACAAGCTCAGTGCCAGCGGACTGTCGGTTATTGAAGCCGGCAGCTTTGTCAGCCCCAAGTGGGTACCGCAAATGGCCGCCAGTGAGGAAGTGCTGGCGGGTATCCAGCGCAAAGACGGTGTTATCTACAGCGCGCTCACGCCAAACTTAAAAGGCTATGAGCGCGCAGTGGAAGCCAAAGCGGATGAGGTCGCCGTATTCGGCGCGGCCTCAGAAGCCTTCACCCAGAAAAATATTAATTGCAGTATTGCTGAGAGCCTGGAACGCTTCCGTCCACTGGTAGAAAAAGCCAAGCAAGACGGTATACCCGTGCGCGGATACGTATCCTGCGTACTTGGTTGCCCCTATGAAGGCGATATTGATCCGGCCAAAGTGGCAGAGGTGAGTGCCGCTCTATTGGAAATGGGTTGCTACGAAATTTCCCTTGGCGACACCATCGGTGTCGGCACCCCGGAATCCGCCAAGCGTATGTTGGAGCAGGTAATGACCCGTGTACCTGTGGAAAAACTTGCGGTGCATTTCCACGATACCTACGGCCAGGCACTGGCCAATATCTACGCGGCCTTACAAATGGGGGTTGCAGTAGTAGATTCCGCCGTAGCCGGCCTGGGCGGCTGCCCCTATGCCCGTGGCGCTTCCGGTAATGTTGCCAGTGAGGATGTACTTTATATGCTCAATGGCATGGGTATTGAAACCGGCGTGGATTTACAGTTGCTGGCAGAGGCTGGGAACTTTATTTCTGAACAGCTGGGGCGGGAGACTAACTCCCGTGTGGCTAAGGCTTTGGTGCCCTGCTGAGTGAGTAGTGGGTTCCCTCCAGAGAGTGTTTTTTCTGGAGAGAACCTTTTAGAGAATTTTAGAATCATTTTTGTCAGAGCTAAAATAAACAGGGTTGCCTGTTCTAAGATATTTTGCCTCACCCCTGTTCAGTTAATTCTTAAATTTCAATCCTTAAGAGTCTGCTCAGCTTCCCGTTTCTAGAAATAATATTCCCTCTTGTTTGTTGATTTTTATTGACAGAAATTAACGATATGCAGAGTGGTAGATTTCAAAAGAAAGAGTGGTAGATTGATAGGCATGTATAGAGCTCTATAATCTAACATTTCATTAGATTCCTATTTCCAGTATTCAATAATCCTAGAAATCTGATCACCCTCAAATTCAAATACTGTTAAGTGGTTAGAGGTAACGCCTTGATAGGTTTGTTGCCGCTCAAGTGAGACTGCTTTGTAACCAGCGATGATTGATATAATTTTATATCTAGCGCCAGTCATTTGATATTCTCCCTCCTTTAAATACTTTATTGAGTTGTTGTATAGGTGCTCTCTGGTGTAGGTGCCGCCATAAACTTCATGGATATAGATAAAGTCGTCTGTGTAGTGAGAAAATAGTTTGTCGATATCTTCGACTGTCGATCCCTTCATCAGCATTTTGTTTTGTAGCTCATTGATAAGGACAGCTTTTTTCTTCAATTTTTCCTTTGTTAATTCCGGTATTTCAGTGGCAATTGCCCCTGATGCCAGTGTAAAAAATAATAATATTATTAGTTTTTTCATCATAATTACTTATTTTGTACAGATCAATTCTGAGTTATTGTTGGTTTTCTTGGATGATTGTAACCATTGATAATGTTGTTTGGTTCTATTCTTTTTCTTGCTGTCTTATTTATTGTTCGGCTTATCGATTAGTTTTTAGGTGTTTACTCTTTATCTGAGATTAGAGGTTAATAGATTACTGGTTGTTTATTGGCTTTGGCGCCAACACCATAAACGGCCTCATCATATCGTAATCCTCATGGGAGAGTAGATGGCAGTGCCATACATAGAGTCCCTCGCGGTCGAAGCGGGCTATTACCCGTGTTACTTGGCCGGGAAGGGCGATGACCGTATCTTTGGGGCCGCTTTCTTCTGCTTGTGGTGGAAGGGGTTTTCCCTGTAGAGATTCTATTTCCAATCGTGCACCCTGAAATATCTTATCGGTATGCATAAATTTCTGCGGCTTGGGGATAAGTTTGCCTTTAAAAGGCTGGCGATCCAGTATCTGGAATTCCACCAGATGAATATGGATTGGATGAGCCGATACTGTAGGGTTGTATATCTCCCAGATCTCAACAGCGTTGTGCTGGATTATTTCTGTAGTGGGGTCTTCAAAAAATAGGGAGCCCTCCTTTACTGGACCTAACATGAGTAGATTGCGGCCGTAGGGATCGTCCAACCGGTAGGTGGCAAGTTGTCGTGTACGACTGGCTTGGTTAAGCCTATTAAGTGGGGTGCGCAAGGGAGTATTTAGGGTGAGTTTTAAATCTCCAATGGTATTTTTAATCTCTGATTTCTGTTTATTAGAAGTGGCGTCTGTAGATTTCGGAGCAATATGGAATTGTAGGATCTGGCCTGTAGTATTTGGATCGGTAGCTGGTGTGATACCGCCGCGCCCATCGCTTAATACGCGTTTACCATCCGGGTTATAGACAAGTGGAATTGAACGCTTTGGATCATTGGCCTCTACAAAGCCTTTAAAAGGGACATCCGGTCCAAAGTTTCGCAGTGTTAGTTCACGCTCTTCATAACCACTGAAATCTACTAAAACATCTGCTCGCTCTGCGGGTGCCAATGTCAGCTCATCCAATTTTTCAGGATGATCGAGAAACCCGCCGTCACCGCCGACTTGTACAAAGGGGATATTTTTGTCGATCCTGAGTATCAGTGTGCGGGTATCGGATGCGTTGAGTAACCGCAATCGATAGACGTGTGGAGTGACACTAGCTTTGGGCCAGGTCATGCCGTTTACCAGAATAAAATTGCCAAAAAATTCGTCGAGATGGGATGGGTTGGGCCAATTATTCTTAACTACCTCATGGGAAACTGGTGATGGAGGCTGGTCCCTCCAGCCAGGAAAATACAGTTGCCCATCGGAGCTAAACAAGCTATCTGTAATTGCGGCTACAAAAGTGCGCTCTTGCGCAGGGAGCAGTTTCTCCTGTATCAGACGGTCTTCATTGTCATCGCCAACCAGGTAAAAACCGAATAAACCTGCGTAAACATTAAGGCGCGTCATGCCCAGGGTGTGGTCGTGATACCAGATAGTGGCGGCATCCTGGGAGTTGTCGTATTCGTAAATCCTTTTCTCAAATAATGATCCCGTCTCACGATAATTGCGCGTGTACCAAGCGAGGGGGTTGCCGTCACTTTTCCACTCTGTATGCCCGCCGTGAAGGTGGATAACCATAGGTACAGCTTTTGGATCTTTTACGTCGGCGAGGTGAATGGATCGATCCACAGGAAATAGATGCGGACCCGGTAGCTCATTGGCCCAGTGTACAAATACCGGTTGGCCTTCTCGGGCGCGAATAGTAGGGCCAGGAGAGTGGATGCGACCTGCATATTCAAAACCCCAGGCCTTTGTCATTAAACGTTTGCCTTCCTTATCCCGTAGCCCCATCCAAACTTCAGTGGGGCGGGCGGGTAGTTTAATCGGGGCTGAGCCCTGAGGGCGGATTTCTACGGGTATTGGCAGTTCATTGACGAATTTATCCACAGTTGCTGGATCCAGCAGCCGCAGGGGAGTTGCTTTAGCCACATCTTCAGCAGCAGTCAGGGCAAGGGGAATTAACAGCAGCAGGGAAAAGATTACCCGAAACATTGGCTGTTCTTAGCTGTGAGTATTTAACAGTCAAGTATAGGTAAGCAGGTGGTTTCGGTGGAGTTAACTTGGACTTCAGGCAAAGGCGCGCAGGGCCCCTCCCTGATGCGACCCTTCAGTAGATAAAGCGATTGATCGCCGTTTTGGCATTGTCCTGATAGGTAGGATTGTCCAGGTCCGGGAAAAGCTTCCGCTGTTCACCAAGAGGTCCAGTTAATCCGCGTTCACTACCGTAAAAAATACCTGTGCGGAAGGATGCTGTATCCAGTAGGGCATTGATATAGCGCTTGGCGCCTATTTCTACTTTGTGGACTTTGCCAAGTAGCAGCATAATCTGCATCATGCCCTTCATCATATATTGCTTGAATAACGACAGTGTATTGAAGCCCTCTGTGCCTACCGTAGCCCCTGGACTCATGGTTACGAAGCGGATATGGGGGAATTCCCGCGCCATGGAAGACATCCATAGGGCGCCCATATACTTTATCGGACCATAGGGTACCGTAGCGTCTTTGGTACTGGCATAGAGCTTTCCTTCACAGATCTGCATAAATTCCTCCACAGAGGCGCTTTTCAGGTCTGGTCGCTTCATACCCATCTCTTTTACGCCGCGAGCGGCCTCGGAGCCGGCATAGATAGCAGTTTGGGTTAATTTATTGGCTTTCAGTAACTCGTTAGTCAGTAGAGCATGCCCAAGCAGGTTGACGGCGAAAATTTGTGTGACTCCTTCGGGGGTCTTGTTGTAAAACTCTTTCCCCCCGGTACCGCCAGCATTCATAACCAGCGCATCAACTGGGGAGTCCAGGTTCTTAACTGCCTCTTTCACAGATTGTTGATCCGCGACATCGATCAGCAATACTTCGAAGATATTCCTGCCTGTTACCGACACCAGATCGGCTTGGGCTTCCTTGGCTTTGTGCAGATTGCGGCAGCCGAGATAGATCTTGTTAATCTGCTGGTATTCCGCCAGTTGCTTGGCGCACTCCCTGCCTAAGCCTGCATTCGCTCCGGTAATCAAAACACTCTTAATCATCTTTCTGTCTCTGTGGATATTGGGAACTGGTGCCCGGATATGGATATACCCGGCTGTTGGAGAGAAAGATAAGCGGTTAAGCGCCTCGTCTTTTGACATTTCTTGCTGTCTTAGTGGGATACCAAGACCGCAAGAAATATCAAAAATAGGGCCTTACTGGCCAATATGATTAGGTCATCACTCCAAATACGGCAAACTAAGGTGACACTATGAATCAGGCGAGTTCTATAGAAAGAAAAATTTTCCAATTGTTAGTGATAGCGCTAGCGGTGATCTGTTTTGTACCCGGTGGTATCAGTGCATTTGGAGGGCTGAATGGCAGTGCTGCTCTGAGTGGTGGTGCTATGATTTTTGGCCCGGATAGCCCCTTGAGAGGATTTGGGGATAATCAATATCGATTTGCCTTTGGTGTTTTCTTTGCCCAGGGATTGGTTCTACTGTATTTCCTGAGCAATATCGAAAAACATAAAGCATTGTTTTACTTCGTGGCTTTATCCCTCTTTATTGGCGGTCTGGGCCGCTTAAGCAATATTCTGGAATTTGGATTGGTGGATGATCAGGTCTTACCCCCTACGATTATTGAGCTTGCGATAGTTCCACTTCTGGTTTTTTGGCATAGGCGAGTAGCCTCTCAAAGTTAGTCATTAGAAGCTCTTAGTTAAGCAACTAAAATTTATTTACACTTAAGAGGTTATTACTTTGTTACCAGTATTTTTACATATAGAGTCTTCACCAAACTTACAGGAATTGCAGGCTCTTCAGCAGTATATAGGTCTGGCACCGCAATTAATGCAACAGTATGGGGGGGTGCTTATTGCTTCTTATGATGTGGAAGAGGCCCTGGACGGAGGTCGGTCACCAAGGGCATTTGTTGTGGTATCTTTTCCGGATCGGGAGGCGATCTATGCATTCTTTAATGATCCAGCCTACCAGGCGATTATTCCTTTGAGGGACAAAGCATTTGCCCATTTACGCTTTTTTATCACTAGTGAGCGAATTTAATTTAAAGGCATACTAAACCGGGAAGGTATTGTTCGAAAATTTCACCGTCCCAACGTTGACTGGCAGTAAAGGAGCCTCTCATGCAGCGATTTTTTAAAAGTATTAACTTCGTAGAGCAGCATCTATATGACAAAATTTCTGTTCACGAAATTGCTGCTGCCTCTCATTACTCCACCTACCACTTCAGCCGTATTTTTAAGGCATTAGTGGGGGACTCACCGAAAGAGTATTTGCGTAAGCGCCGATTGACCGTCGCCGCAAAGAGGTTGTTGAGTGAAGATATTGGTATTCTTGAGCTTGCCATGGAGTGCCAATTTGACTCCCAAGAAGCGTTTACTCGCGCGTTTAAAGCTTTATTTAACGTAACCCCGGCACAGTATCGAAAGCAGCAGGATCCTTTTCGGTTGTTGTATAAGGATCAATTTAGCCCTCATATGCTGCACTTCTTGCAAAATGAGTTGTCCATGGAGCCACAAATTATTTCGCGGCCAGCGATGCAATTGGTGGGGGTAGCGCAGGAATACGACCATGAAAATCTCAGCTTGCCAAAGCTCTGGTCTGCATTTCGGCCCTACAGGGATAAAATCCCCAATCGTATCAGCGATGAATCTTTTGGTATCTATGAATGTTATGAGGAAGCGGGTGATGAAATTCAGTTTAAGTATGTCTGCTGTGCGCCGGTTGCCGACCTGACTCAGGTACCCGAGGGTATGGTGGCGCGGGAACTACCGGAGCAGCTATATGCAAAATTTGTTCACCGCGGATCTATTACCACCCTGGAACAGACATTGAAGTATATTTGGGGAAGCTGGTTGCCAAAGTCCAATTACGACTATATTGAGAGGCCAGACTTTGAGCTGTACCCACCCAGATATCAGGTTACCAGCCCGACAGCGGAAATGTTTCTCCATATCCCGGTCAAAGAAAGGCCGTAATCGCTTGGCAATAGCGTAGTTTTTTGCTACTCAATCTTTTCGGTTGCCTGACCCGTATTGTATCGGTAATGCCCGGTAATTTTAAAGGAAAACAGCATATCTTCGAGCACGGGTCCAGCCCCGATATTGTGTGCGACCAAGTACCGGTTGGTTTTTTGTGAGCGTTTCGCAGTCACAATACCGATATGCGGTAAATTACCGGGCAGCATCCAGGTAACGATGTCCCCCGGTAGATAATCCTCTGCCTTGTCACTTATTGAGAGCGATTGCCCTTTGCGAGTAAAAAAAGCCTGTAGATTGGGTACTCGCCGGTGATCAATATTTTTATCTGGCCTGGAAAGTCCCCATATGCGTTTAGACGGGTAGGCTTGAAAATGACCCGAGATATCCTCGTGAACTTCTTTTTGCAAATCGATCCCCAGCTTCCTATATGATCGAATCACTACGTCGGTACAAACACCGGTATCAGCCGGCACATCTCCATTTGGATAGGAGATAGACACATAAGCAGGATCATAGCGCACCTTATGATAGGTTCGCTCCAGAGCAGCTTCGGCCAAAGTCATATTTTGTGCATAGCTACTGGATGAAATAATACCAATAAAGAAGATCAACCTTTTCACCTTATTATCTTATCCTTCTATATTTTGCTTGTTCTGTGGATTCACTTTGCTAAAAATAATATAGATAAAAATCTCTTCCATACTATCTATTGTGCATTGGTCAGAGGATGTGCATTCAATGATGTATAGATTGAGCTCTTTATTGCTCTAACTCGGCCAGTTCGTTTAGTTGCTCCCAGATATACCAATAAGTTGGTACTTTACTTCCATCGGGAGCATGCCAAATACTTTCCTGTACTTGTCTCCCGCCGAGTTTTTGGTAGAAGGATTGCGCTTTAATATTATCCTGGTTGACTAAAAGGCACATGCCTCTTTGTGGAGCCTGCTGATAAGCCTTACGCGCGCCCTCTATAAAGAGCGCTTTGCCAACTCCCATTGAGTGGTAGCCTTTGCGTACATGCAAGTTGTCCAGGTGTGTACCCCAGTCAGGGTGATCATCCGTGTATAGACAGATAAAGCCAGCGATATTGCCCTCTACTTCAGCTAAAAACACCTGCTGATTGGATTTAGGGTGCTCAAAGCGATCTTTCCAGAGTCGCATCCTTTCCATTGGAACCTTATCTTCAAGGTACTGTTTGCTAAGCACGCTACGATAATTCTCCTGCCAGCTGACACTATGTATGTTAGCGATGGTGGGTACATCATGCTTTGAGGCTTTACGTATTTTCATAGTGTTTATCTACTTCCTGATCAATAAGGATAGTAATGGCGATTAATTGATGAAATTTTTCAGTTAGTTTGGAACGGTTTTCTCATGGGTTTTTATGTAATAAATTCCACGTTTGTATCAAATTCTTTCTGCAGATGTGCACGAAAAGAGATGATTTTGCTGGAGGGAAAGGTAAATTCTGGAATTTCTCCCGGAGATATCTGATTGTAAGGGAGAGAAAAGTAGCCGCGATCCTTAACCGAGTCGACAGCAACTTTCCTTATCTCTGATCTCTTAATTGAATGATCACCAATGAAGATAAACTCTCCATCAAACCTTACATAGGAAACTGGATCTTCTATTATTGGTTGCTGAAACTTTTCACGATTTGTGGCTAGATAGATCAGAGCTGTGGTGATAAGAATTGTTTTCCAGAAAGGTTCTGATTCAGGAAGGTATAAAGTGACCACGTAGGTTAAAAGTAGGATGCTCCAGAAAACCAACGTCTTTAAATAAGGTTGCCTAGTACTCATTCCCTGTGCTCTATATTTTTCTTTATTTACTCATTTCTTGGCTATGATGCCAAAATAACTTATCTCAAGCTAACGCTGTATTTATCCCAGTACCATTTAAAGAACGGTAATTCAATTAGTAAAAAGCTGATTAGAGAAAATCCAAACCAGTTAGCAGTAAATAGCAGCATTTTAAAATTGTATCCAGACTCCCAAAAGAGAGCGCCGGCGATCAGTAGTGCGATACCGGTTGCTAAGAGGTCATTAATTATGATCTTGTTAAGGTCAGCGCCTGCATGCCTTGGGTAGATATAGAGATAGGCGGTGCAGATGATTATAGCGTTAACGGTTAGTAACGTTACCTCGGGTTTCAAAATTAGATCTCTCTGATTGGTACAACTTTGAATACCATTATACGGCAGGACTGCGCCAAAGTACTCTAGATATTGGGGTTATAGAGGATTATTTAGCTACTGCAATCTGTGGGAATTATTGCACTTATAAAAGGGGAGAATATTTTTAGCTTTTAATTTTTATAGCGAACACTCGTGCCGTATTATCATTAACCCGCAGGCTCAGGGGTTATTTTATATCAAGCCTGGCAATTCGTTATATCTGGTTGGTTAGCGTGGCCCCTGCTTAAGGGAATCGCCCATTGGGGCATGGAATAGGCAAAGAGGTTCAGCCCTGTTACTGCTGTCGCACTAATAACTCCATAATCTGCTACCATCAGCGCAAATCCTGCTGTTAGATCGACTCTTATGAAACTCTTGCGTTGGCTTCTGTTAATCCTACTGGCTCTACTGGTAATTTCAGCCCTGGCGGCGCCAGGTTTCATTGGTCCCAAGGTGGAGGAGGTCTGGAAGCAACAGCTGAGCAGGATGCAGGGGGGAAGCACTACCGGCTATCAACGGGGTTGGTTTGGAGCTGAAACCAATACTGAGGTGGCGCTACAGAATGGCACCACCGAGCTGCATACTGAAATTTATCATGGCCCATTGCTGTTAACTTCTGGTGGGCCCCGTCTGGGGGTTATCTATAGCGAGACCCGCCTAGATCTAGAGCAATTAAACCCGCAGCTACGCGCTCAACTTGAGGGAATCTATGGCCGCTTGCAGAACAGCCCCCTGGTTTTGGAAACCCTGGTTTTAGCGGATAACCGGGTACTCAATACCCTGCGCCTGGAACCCTTTAAAAGTTCAGGTGATTTTGGCCAGCTGGCATTTACAGGTGGTGAGATTGCAGTGTCGACAGATTACAGCGGCGCGGTGTTGGATGGGGTAATCGATCTGGGTAGCCTGACCCAGATGCGCGATGGCGTGGAAGTATTATTTACCGAACCGCTTAAAGGAGAGTTTCAGTTAGAGCTCCGCCGTGGCGGTAAGGCACAGCTATATCTGTCACTGTTGCGCGCCGAGCGTGATTCGGGGCCGGCGGAACTGCGGGATATTAGCCTGGAACTGGATATAGAAATGCTCGCTGCGCAGACCCTCAAAGTGGTGAGTGATCTGCAGCTACCCAGTGTGCAGTCTGCCACTCCTATTACTTCTGTGCGCCAACAGATGACCCTGCCTAAGATCAAGGCTGCCGATCTGGGCCACTATTTACATGTACTACTGCCGGTGGCGGAGCGCAATTGGGCGAGTGATATGCGTCCACCCCTGCGCCTACAACAACAGCTGGTAGTGGAATCTCGCAATGGTCCGGTTCTGGTGGATGCGGATATTGACTGGAAAGGAATGAAGCGCCCTCCGCGCCATCGCAACGGCAGCGCTTTAAATCAATGGCTGAATCCTTTGGTGGGCAGCATGACCCTGAGTGCGGCGGAATCGGCGTTGCTGCAGTCGCCGCTGGTAGGCCAGGCAATGATGTTGCGACAATACGGTTTGCTGATTGAGCAAAACGATGAATTGCAGATGCACCTGGAGGTGAATCGCGGGCGCCTGGAAGTGAATGGCCAGCAGTTGCCACCAGATTTGTTCCTAATGGCACTGACCGGACAATTTTAAAATCTAATTGGCTTAACGGTTAGATTGGAGAAAGGAGTGATGTGATCGTTCCTTTCTCTTTCCGGTAAATCCATTTTTTAACAAGACGGTATCTTGGGTACTCATTGCGTCCTAATTTATATCGACCGGACAATGCAAAAATCCTCTTGCTGTTAGATTAAAGGAGTACTGAGCCAGCTAATATCATAGTGAGGTGGCAGTACATCGTCCGGCAGGTTTTTTCTTTCCTGTGGGGGCAACCTTAGAAACTCTCCTTGTATTCCTAAAGCTTCACACCCCACCTCCCAGTTAGCGCACCAGATGCCAGTAGCCACTGCGGCATAGTATCTAGAAGATGTTGTCGCATAAAAATCAAGGCGCACTTGAGAGCCTTTCTTGTGGGCAATACAGCGTGTGGTTTGACCGTTATAGGAAGACGGTGCCCACCGGCAACTTTCAAAACATCGATTAAACGCCTCCCAGGGCGATTTATCTATTTTTAATGCTTCTTTCATGGCGTTATCTACGAAAAACAGGTCGGACAGCGGCAGACGCTTATGAAACTGATTGTTAAAAAAACGGATAAACAATGGTGCGTACCAGCTTTCGTAACCCACAGCGCAGAGACAAATAATAGAATCCTTTTTCTTATCAAAGCGCTCGCGGAGGTGGGTTTTGACACTGCGGTGATCTGCTCCGGGACCAATCCAGCAAGTCCCTAAACCCATTCGCGTAGCGTCTAAAACAATCTTTTGCAGGGTTCTGCCGATATCAAGAATGGCCGTTCGATTGTATTCCGCTGGGGCTATTGCAACGAGGAAATATCTGGCATTGACCACCGGCCAAACAGTGATGGGTGCTTTGACCCACTCCAGACGTATCGGTGCATTGCCGAGACGTGGTTGCTGTAGGTGAATTGCAATACGAGCTTTTAGTGCTTGCTCATGGATGGGGATTAAGGGACGGGTTTGATAGGCGCGGCACGATCTACGGTCACGTATCAGCGCGAAAATATCTTCTCGGCTGCGGGCTTTGGGTAGCGGTTCCGGCAAACGGATACAAAAACGGCAAGTCACAATATCAAAAAGAATAATGGCCGTTAGTATCAAGGGTAGCCAGATCAACACATTGGCCAGTCCAGTTAAACCTACTAGATATATGAGTCCCACCAACAGGAAGAGGCCCAGAGTGATTGGGACAGGCATTAGGTACTGCAGCCAACCAGTAAATTGAAGTTGCAACTTTATACCCAAAAGACGAATAAACAGGCGGCGAAGCCAAAGGGGATGCACTTTGTCGACCATGGCCCGCTCGTTGGGTCCAAAGCTGGCGTAAATGACTTTTGACTTGCGGGTTCTAGCCGTGGTCTCAGGGTCGCTCATTGGCATCTCCTGTAATGCAAATGACCACTTGCATTATGCGCCTGTTTATATCGAAAAGGAGATTCTATGCAGTGCACCATCGATGAAGCCAAGCTGTTTAAAGTAGTTATCAGCGAATGGATGGCTCATGGTTATGGGTGCTGTACAACTAGGGACATGGCCAGTATCGCAGGTGTTAATAAGGCGATGCTGTTCCGGCGGCTTTGGCGGTAAAACTGGTTTATTCACACGGACGATAGATCATCAGCTGGCTGATACCCCGTTGGAGTTATTCTGTATTTCGGGAGATCTGAATAACGATCTACGGGTTCTAGCAGAAGAGTATATGGACACTTATCGATTGTATGGGGGCGTGGTGTATCGTGCAGTGTAGGAGTTGCCCTGGTATCTGGTAGTGCCTCGATTTAATTTGATTGGCCATATATCAGGCTTTTTATAGGAGCGAGGGTGTAGGCGAGCAGAGTGGGGGACTCTGCCCGCCAACGGTTATCCGGTATTGCGCATGCCTGCGGCGATACCGGCGATCGTTACCATTAGGGCACTCTCCAACACAGCGTCATTCTCCCGCTCGCGCAGACGCGCCATTAATTCGGCCTGAAGCAAATGCAGTGGATCGGTATAGGGATCGCGCACGCGGATGGACCAACGCATCACTGGGTTATTGTCCAACAGACTTTCGCGACCGGTGAGTTGCTGCAAAGCACTCACTGTATGAGCCAGGCGTTCGCGCAGGCTTTCCCCCAGCTCTATCAGCTCCTTGTTGTCTGTGAGGCGTTCCTCATACCAGGAGGCGACACGGGTATCGGATTTCGCCAAAACCATCTCCAGCATATCCACCACGCCCTGGAAGAAGGGCCACTCACGACTCATTTCTCCCAGGGTGTCGGCTTCGTCTGCCTGTTTTAGGGCTTGTTCCAGGGCGGTGCCGGTGCCGAGCCAGGCGGGTAGCATCAGGCGCATCTGGGTCCAGGCGAATACCCAGGGAATGGCGCGTAGGGTTTCTACGCCGCCACCGGGCTTGCGCTTCGCCGGCCGACTACCGAGAGCCAGACGGCGGAGTTCCGTCTCTGGGGTGACGGTGCGCAGGTAGGCCACCAGAGCCGGGTCGTCACGCACCACTTCGCGGTAACTCTGCACCGAGACTTCCGTGAGGCGTTCCATCTGATTGCGCCACTCGGGACGAGGCTGGGCCGGTGGCATCAGGGTAGCCTCCAGTGTGGCGGCCACATACTGCTCCAGATTGTAGGCGGCAACGGAGGGGCGGCCGTATTTGAAGCGGATCATCTCTCCCTGCTCGGTAACGCGGATACGCCCAGCCACTGAGCCCGGTGGTTGAGATAACAGTGCCATGCGCGTTGGAGAGCCGCCGCGGGAAATAGAGCCGCCACGGCCGTGGAACAGTGTTAGGGGAATGCCGTGATTGCGGAAAATTTGGGTGAGCGCCTCCTGAGTACTGAACTGCGCCCAGGCCGCGCCGAGGAAGCCGGCATCCTTGGCCGAGTCTGAGTAGCCGATCATTACCTCCTGGCCCTCCAGCACGCGCTGTTTGTACTGGGGAATATTGAGCAGGGTACTCATGGTGTCGGCAGCATTATTGAGATCGTCCAAGGTTTCAAACAATGGCACCACGCGCATAGGTTGGGTTACCCCGGCAATTTTTTGCAGCAACATGACCGCCAACACATCGGAGGGCTTTTTCGCCATGGAAATCACATAGGCACCAAACCCCTCGTGGCCCTGCTCAGCAATCACCTTGCAGGTTTCTAATACCTCGCGCACATCCCCATCGCAGAAATCCGTATGGTAGAAATCCTCATCGATTAATGGCCGGCGGTTATCCAGCTCTGCCAGGAGGAAGTCCAGTTTGCTCTGCTCATCCCAGGTGGCGTAATTCCCCAGCCCCAGATAGCGTGTGATAGCGTCGATGGCATCCATATGGCGGGTGGATTCCTGACGAATATCCAGGCGCAACAGGGTGATACCGAAGCAATTGAGCCGGCGCAGGGTGTCTTTGAGCTGGCCATCGGCGATAGCCGAGAGCCCCACCGCGCGCAAAGAGCTGTCGATCAGGTTCAGCTCAGTGAGCAGTTGTTGACCGCTGTGAAATACTGCACCCGCTGGTTCCTGCTGTTCGTTAATGCGGGCCTCCAGTTGCGCGCGAGTATTGCGCAAGCGGTAGCGCACCCGGCGGAGTATGAGCCGGTACGGCTCATGGCTTGGGCCTGTTTGTGCCAGTAATTCCTCGCTGGCCTTGTGCATGGATAGATCGGCCAGGAGGTTTTCCACATCGCGCAAGAGAAGGTCGGCGGCCATCCAGCGCGCCAGCAGTAATACCTTACGGGTTACCGCTGCGGTGACATTGGGGTTGCCGTCGCGGTCGCCACCCATCCAGGAGGCGAAGCGTATGGGCACCCAGTTATCCGGCAGTGGCGGTAATCCCGCTAGGGCTAGTTCCTCCTCAATGGCGCGCATAGTCTGGGGTACTGCCTGCCATAGGGACTGTTCAATGGTGGCGAAGCCCCACTTGGCTTCGTCTACCGGCGTGGGCCTCTCACGGCGAATTTCATCGGTGCTCCAGGCAGAGAGTATTTGCTCGTGCAGATGACGTCTCAACTCGCGGCTCTCTTCCTGGGTAAGGTCTGGTCGGTCCAGTGCGGCGAGGAGATTGGCGACGTGGTCGTACTTGCGGATCAGAGTCCGACGGGTGACCTCGGTGGGATGGGCGGTGAGGACCAGCTCCACGGAGAGATCCCTGAGTGCGGTGTGTATATCGTCGGTTGAGCGATTGTTGTTCTTTAGTTCCGCCAATACCTGGCGCAGGCCGCGGTCTGTATCTGGGTCGCCAGAAAAACGCTGGTGCTGCCGGTGCAGGCGTTCGCGATGGCGTTGCTCGGCGATATTGGCGAGATTCAAAAACTGGCTAAAGGCGCGCGCCACTTCCAACAATGTGTCGTCGTCGAGAGGGTCCAGCAGCTGGTGTAAGCGATCCACCTGCATCTCTCCGCTACTGCGGCTTTCCACTGCGGCCTGGCGGATGGTTTCCACAGTATTAAATAGCGAATCACCGGCTTGCTCGCGCAATACCGAACCGAGCTCCTCGCCGAGTAGGCGGACGTCCTCCCGCAACGGGGTGTTTTGATCCTGACTCACAAGCCTTTTTCTCCCTAACGATATCCGGTGAAAGTACCGGGCTTTATCTTCGCATAATTTTTTCGCAAGGAGGCTGTGCTGCCAAAATAAAAGAGTTTTTCAGTAATAAATTTACTTAAATAATGATAAATAAAGGAAAGGTCTTACGATAAAGGTTGTTTTTTAGAAAATTTATAATCCAGCAGGTATAAATATCATGCCAGGTATTTTATCGGCTATTAGAGAGAGCTCTCGACCAGATTTTTTTAGGCGGGAGCTAATCAGGGGGAAATTAAATTGGAAAAAGCGAAGAGTAAATTGGTAAGGAAGGCGTGAAATTTATAGGGAATTTTTAAATATCCCCTATTTGCATAGGGCAGAAGTGCCCGCGCGAGATTTTCACGCGGGCTGGGTTTTTAGTAATAGTCATAAGCGGGGCGGCGATCGACTAGGCGCAGCCAGCCGCGAATAACCCGGTAGATAACCCAAATCCAGTTTACGGCGAGAATCACATAGCCGAGACCGAAAACCCAAAAGGTCAAAGAACCAACCACAGTCCACAGCAACCAGAACCAGAAAGTGCGGATCTGCCAGCGGAAATGGGACTCCGCCAGGGTGCCGCGTACATCGCTGCGCTTGAAATAGTTAATCAGTACGCCAACAAAAAACGGAACCGCGGTAAATAGGCTGATGGCCTGGATCAGGTAGACCATGATGGCCAGATCTCGACCACTCTGTTCGCGGGCCTCCTGGGAGCGTGTGGGGTACTGCTCTGACATAACTTTATTCTCTTGTGGACTCTGAAAAATATAGTGTGGTCCCCAATGCGCAATTCAACTTGACTGCGTTGGAATGGTATTTTTACACGACAGTCGGTGAAGAGCCCAGGGTGTCGTGACGTCCCATGTTATTTTAGTGCCCACTCGGTGTGCACATTGCGCTCGCGCCATGCCTTCAGCTGTCGCACCGATTCCCGCATCAGTTGCAGTAATTCTGTACGCTGCTGACGGCAGTGTTCGCGCTCGCTGTCGATGGAGAGGTTGGCGGCGAGACTGCGCAGACGACTGGCTACGCTATCGAGCCCCACCTCTGCCGCTGCCCGGGCGACATCCTGCGCCTGTTTTTCTGCATCCAACCAGTGGCGGCCGGTGAGGGCGCTGGTGAGCGCAGTGATTCGTTTGGGTAGGGTGGCGCTGCGGTCACTGAGTAGCTCGGCGAAGGTCAGGTGATCGAGAGTGTCCTGCTGGCGTAAAAGAGCACTGGTGTTGAGCAGCTGGGTGGGGCGGTTTTTTTGTTGTGGTGACGTCCCCTGCGTGCGCCGTGAAGCCCATTGCATCAGTTGCATTAGCTGGCGATCGGCAATTGGGTGGGTAAGTACGCCGGTAAAACCTCGGGCCTGATAGCGCTCTTTATCGCCGGTTTTGGCAGATTGCAGCAGGGCGAAAATGGGTAAATCGTTGCCCCGTTCGCGGCGAATTTCTCGTACTGCCTCCACGCCATCCATCAGTGGTAGATGGGTGTCGGTCAGGATTAAGTCAAAGTTTTTTTGGAGGGCGGCGCTGCTGCCGTCGATACCGTTACATTCCCTTTGTACATGGTGGCCCATGGCTTCCAGCGGCGCTTGTAGGGATTCGTGTTTATTATTTTCCACCAACAGGATGGCGAGGCCGCTGCCGGTATTGCCGAGCACTTCCTTGGGAAGTTTCAGCTCCACGGTTTCCACCTTGCCGATCTGACGTAAATCGTCCAGAGATTTGAGAGCGGCGTTTAACTGGCGCTTGCCGATTTCAACCAGCGCTTTGATATTGTTGTCCTCGCTGCGTCCAATCAGGTTGAGGGTGCCCATCAATGTATCCAGGGGGTGGTGCAATTGGTGGCGTACTATAGTGAGCAGATCGGATTTTTCCTGGCGCAGTAATTCGAGGCTTTCACGAGTTTCTTCGAGTTGCTTCTCTAGGGCGAGAAATTCACTGTTGCGGCTATGCACCTGCTGAAACAAATTACTGTTTTCAGCGCTGATATTATCGACACGCTCTGCACTCTCTTTACGCAATTTGCGCAGACTCAGTTGTCTATTGAGTGTAAAAGCACAAATTAGCACAGTTAAAATCAGCGCCGCGATCAACCAGTAAATAGGAATTTGTTGCTGCAGAGCATTTAATTCAATGGCTTGTGCGGTGGTGGAGATTAATACTGAGCCGCACAGTAGTGCTCCGGCTAGCAGAGCGTGAAAAAAAACACGACGAGAGGGCAATCCCCCAGAAGAAATGGCTTTTATCATCCTTATAACCACTTGTGTTAGGGCGGACTAAATCCTGCAGTCCGCAGTGTGATTTTCGCGGTAGGTTTTGATCGATACTCCCGAAAAGATCAGAGCGTTTGATACTGCAATATGGCACGGCGTACAAGAGATATTTTTATAGGACTGGCAGGCTAACGGGTGGATAATCCGGTCAGAGGCATGAACGCTATCGCCATTAGCCAAGAGTTATTGCGCCAAAAACAGAGGATGGTTTTTTTGGGGGGGGCTTGATGCTGAAGAATTGCACGCTATTACATAGGCTTATATAGCGGGAGGTTTTGCACGAGGTTGACGTATTTTACCGAGATCGGTGGCACAGCGTTCCTCGATAAAATACGCAAAAAAATAAAAATATCAGGGTTGATTCAAGCGGCCTGAGGTAGACGTTCCTGCAATAACTGCAACATGCGCTCAGAAGGCAGAAACAGGCGAATTCCATCACAATGGGCGAGCAATTCCTGATAAAAATAATCGAAATGTGTGCAGCCCAGAATCAGTATCTGTACGCCGCTTTTCACCAGAGCCGCGACCAGATCATCCAAAGCGTGCTGACGCACGATCATCTCGGCGGCGAGGCCATCCTCAATATCTTCGACGATCTGCAGATTGCCGATGCCGATCACCTTGGCGGTTGTGTTGCGCTCGAGGATTTCGCGCTCAATATTGGCGCAACTTTGGCAGTTGGCGGCGAGCAGGCCAAAGTTGCGGTAGCGCTGGGTGAGTTCGGCGTATACCTCAAGGGGAGAAACCACCTCAATTGGCGAGGTGGCTTTGACCGCTTCCATATCCACCGCACCGGAAAGGGAATTGCAGTAGATCATGGCGGCTTCGGCGCCGGCCTGATGCAGCTGTTCAATCGCTTCGATCAGCTGCTGGGTGAGAGCGCCGCGCTCTAGCGCTTGCAGTTGCGTCTGTTCCTGGGGCGATGTTGACAGAGACATACCGACGCCACGCAGCTGACGCGCGGCGAGGAAATCCAGGCCAAAGCGGGTGTCTGTGGGGGTGCCGGCGACCACGCCAATGGTCATAGAACTTTTTTCAATGGCGTTATCGGTCAACACAGTCATGCTCCTCTCTCGTAATGCTCAATCGAGTATTGGTGCCCCTTAGATGGCGCGTCTGCCCAGCAGGGGAACCAGCGTATTAATCCACACTCGGCGCACCCAGTCGAGATAAATTCCATAAGGCCGCCCCAAGGCGCCTGCGATCAGCATAAAAGTGATACTGGCTGTGGCAATTTCGTCCCAGCTGGCACCGCCTAGGCGCATATTGGCCATATATAGGGGAAACTGGAAGCTGAGGAAGACAAAGGTGTCTACCAGGTAAGCATTTACAAAACCGCCGCCACCAAAGCGGTTCACAATCCAGCTGCGGTACATGCTGAAAGGGCGAGCGATCAGTGTATTGAACACCAGCGCCATCAAACGCACTTTCAGGTGCTCACTCCAGCTCATACCTGCCAACACCAGCTCGATGGGGATCGCCACGGCCCAGGAAAAACTGTTCATGGCGAAGATATCGAGCAGGAAATCCCAGCGTCGCGAGTTGGGTGCGGCTGGTTCGGCGTCGGGGCCGGATGGTGTTAATGCGGGCGCGGACATGGAGCAGACAACCTCTTGAACCTCGAGCCGCCATATCAAGATGGCGGCAGGCCGGCGATTATATCTCCAAATTGCGTAAATGCTAGCCTTGCATCTCGACTGGTGAGGTCTGTCGAGATAAACGTCCTACTAATTATTAGAAAATTAATCTAATTATCTTATTGGCTTAACGCGCCTCCTGGTCACGATGGCGCCGCAGAGGTTAATATGCAACTCTTTGCATAAGACGAATCGGAGCCGCCATGTCCCTGCGCTATGCCGTACTCACCCTGCTGGATATAGAGCCCGGCAGTGGCTACGACCTAAAGCGCCGCTTCGAGCGCAGTGTTTCCCATTTCTGGAGCGCCAGCCACCAGCAGATGTATCGGGAGCTGCACAAGTTGCACGACGAAGGATTGCTGGATTGCGAGGAGCAACCGCAGGAGGGCAAACCGGACAAAAAGGTCTACAGCCTCACCGACAAGGGGCGTGCGGAGCTGCGCGACTGGGTCATTCAGCCAGCGGCACCACAGAAGATTCGCGAACCCTTTTTAGTGCGTATGTTTGCCGGCCACCATTTGAGCCAAGAGGAGTTGCGTTCGGCTCTCAATGATCAGCTGCACAGGCACCGAGGGCTGTTGGAGAATTATCGGGAACAAAATGAGCGGGTGCTTAAGAGTGACCCCGCCCTGCAGGAGCGCTATTGGCTGGCCCACCAGACACTGCTGTTAGGCATAGAGGCGGAGAAGACCTGGATCAATTGGGCGGAAAATATGCTGCAGCAACTGGAGCAAAAATGTGAAGAGAGCAGTTAAAAAAACCGGGCGATGCCCGGTTTTTTGTGTCTTTGGTGCGGAAATGAGTCGAGCGCTAGTTTATAAAGCGACTTTCTCCACTACCAAGCTGCCGATAGAGTAGCCTGCGCCAAAGGAACAGATAATTCCGCGCTCACCTACTTGCAGGTCATCGCTGTGCAGATTGAAGGCGATGACAGAACCGGCGCTAGCGGTATTCGCGTAGCGATCCAGCACCACCGGGGCGCGTTCTGCGCTGGCTTCATCACCCATCAGTTTCTTGGCGATCAGATTATTCATATTGATGTTGGCCTGGTGCAGCCAGTAGCGGCTCACTTCGCGGGGATCGGTGCCGCTCTCCCCTAGGTGCTCCTCAATATGGGCGGCGGCCATGGGGCAGACTTCCTTGAATACCTTGCGGCCGTTCTGGCGGAACAACTTGCCGGGGCCGAAAGGGTCCACATCGGCAGCGCGCGCAGCATAGCCGAAGTTGGAGCGGATATTGTTGGAGTAGACGGTCTTGGCCTTGGTGCCGAGGATTTCCCAGGCAGTGTCTACGCTGCAGGTCTCGCGGCGCTCGATCACACTGGCGACCGCCACATCTCCGAAGATGAAATGACTGTCGCGATCGGTAAAGTCCACTTGCGGTGAGGCCAATTCAGAATTGATCACCAGCACGGTGCATGCGGCGCCGGAACAGATGGCATCTACCGCGCGCTGTAGAGAAAATGTTGCCGAGGAGCAGGCGACTTCCATATCGAAAGCGAATCCATCGATGCCGAGGGCGCCCTGAATTTCGATGGCAATGGCGGGATAGGCGCGTTGCATATAGGAAGCGCCAACAATCACCATGTCGACATCGGAGGCCTGTTTATTGGCTTTCTCAAGCGCCAGTTTGGCGGCTTTTAGCCCCATCTCCGCCTGAACACACAGGTCGTCGTCGTTGCGCTCGGGAATAAAGGGGCGCATGCGCGCGGGATCGAGAATTCCTTCACGGGTCACCACATAGCGGCTCTTGATACCGGAGGCCTTTTCGATAAATTCCGCAGAGGACTGTGGCTTGGGCTGCAGTTCGCCGGATTCAATTGCTTGAGCGTGCTCCAGGTTGTACTGCTTAGCGTAGCTATTGTAGGCGTCTACCAGCTCTTCGTTGCTGATCGCTTCCGGTGGGGTCCACAGGCCGGTGCCGCTGATGACAATGCCCCGTGGCAACTTGTGTTCACTCATCGCTGAATCCCTGGCTCGCAGCAAAACACCTGCGAGCAATTAGTCACTGATTAAAACCTTAGCCTTTAGCGGTGCCGGCTTGTTTGGGATTTATCTGCCAGAACGGCAAGGCAAGTTATTGTGACGTCTCTGTGACTATCGGTCTATCTGCGGTCGCGCCGAAGAGTCATGGCGTTCTGGCCAAAACGAACGCACTGACCTTGTGTGCACCAGCTTTCAGGAGTATCTGTGCCGCCGCCTCCAGAGTGGCTCCGGTAGTCAGGACATCGTCCACCAGCCCGATATGCATTCCTTCAACGGATTCACGCAAGGCAAAACTTTGCAGTAGGTTGCGTAGGCGTTGTTGCCGGCGCAGCTGCGACTGGGTGCGGGTGGCGCTAGTTTTGCGCAACAGTCGCGCTTGCACCGGCAAATGCCATTGCTTTCCCAACTCGCTCGCGATTAGTTGTGCCTGGTTGTAGCCGCGTTGCCAGTAGCGCTGCCAGTGGAGAGGAATGGGGGCGAGCAGGTCGGGGGGCTCGTTGTGTGGGGCTATTGAAGTGGCGGCAAGTTGCGCCAGGCTATGGCCGGCGGCCAGGTCGCGTTGGTACTTGAAGCGCTGGATTAGCTGGTTCACCGGAAAGGCATACTGCCAGGCGGCCTGAACCCTCTGGCAGTGCGGCGGCTGGCGCAAACAACTGGGGCACAGGCGTGCGCTGGAGGCCAACGGCAGCGCACAGCTTTCACAAGCCTGGCCCAGATAGGGCAGGTCCCGGATACAGCTGGCACAGATACCAAAGTCACCGGCTCTATCACCGCACAGCAAGCACTGCGTCAGGTAGCGAGAGAGTCGAGCTGAAATCAGGCTGTAAACCATAAGAGAGCTTCTGAGTTGACAGCAGGTGGGGCCTGGCTAAACTGGCCAGTCTGTTTGGTCGAGTTTGCCACTGCTGTCTTCTGCAGTCACCCCGCCCGAATACATAAAAACAGCACCCCAACTCCAGTAACAGAGAGAGTAAGCTTGTGACTGCAGCCCAGACTATGCCCGCCGCCGATATCCGCCACGACTGGACCCGTCAGCAGGTTCTGGATCTCTTCGCTATGCCATTTAGCGATCTGATGTTTACCGCGCAGCAGGTTCACCGGACACACTTCGATCCCAATCGGGTCCAGGTCAGCACCCTCTGTTCCATTAAGACCGGCGCCTGCCCGGAAGATTGCGCCTACTGCCCGCAGAGCGCCCGTTACGATACTGGGCTGGAGCGGGAAAAATTGATGAAAGTGGAGAAGGTGTTGGAAGAAGCTCGCGCGGCCAAGGCTGGCGGCGCCACTCGCTTCTGTATGGGAGCTGCTTGGCGCTCACCCAAGAAAAAAGATATGCCTTACGTTACCCAGATGGTGCGCGAAGTGAAGGCACTGGGTATGGAAACCTGTATGACCTTGGGGATGTTGAATGATGACCAGGCGCAGGAATTAGCTGATGCTGGGCTCGATTACTACAACCACAATCTGGATACCTCACCGGAGTATTACGGCGAGATTATTACCACCCGCACCTACCAGGATAGGTTGCAGACACTGGGGCGCGTGCGTGCCGCCGGTATGAAAGTCTGCGCCGGCGGTATTGTCGGCATGGGCGAGGGCGACAAAGATCGCGCCGGCCTGCTGATGCAACTGGCCAACCTGCCTGAACACCCCGAGTCGGTGCCCATCAATATGTTGGTAAAAGTAGCCGGTACGCCGCTGGAGCAGGAGAAGGATCTAGACCCCTTCGAATTTATCCGCTGCATCGCCATAGCGCGCATTATGATGCCCAAGTCCCATGTGCGCCTGTCCGCCGGGCGCGAACAGATGAGTGATGAGATGCAGTCTATGGCTTTCCTCGCCGGTGCCAACTCCATCTTCTATGGCGAGAAGCTGCTGACCACCGCCAATCCCGAGGCCAACAAGGATATGCAATTGTTCTCCCGCCTGGGTATCCAGCCGGAGGAGTATCAACAATACGCCGATGAGAGCGCAGTGGAAGCGGAGTTGAATGCACAGATTACCGAGCAGCAAAACGACGCTTTCTTTTACGATGCGGCCAAATGACCCTGGATAAAACCCTGCGCCAGCGTCTCGATGAGCGGCATCGGGACAATCTTTATCGCCAGATTAAAACTCTGGAAACGGCGCCCAGCCCCATCGCTGTAGTGGATGGGCGAAAGCTGCTGACCTTTAGTAGTAACGATTACCTGGGACTCGCAAGCCACTCAGAAGTTATCCGTGCCCAGCAGGCCGGTGCTGAGCTGGGCGCCGGTGCCACCGCTTCCCATTTGGTTAACGGCCACCTTCAAGTCCATCAACAATTGCAACAGAACCTTGCCGAAGTCACCGGACGCGAGGCCGCACTGGTTTTTTCCAGTGGTTATATGGCCAATGTGGGGACACTCTGTGCGCTGCTGGGCCGCGCGGACAATGTTATTTCCGACAAGCTCAACCACGCCTCCCTGATAGACGGCGCACGTTTGTGTGGCGCCAACAGTTTGCGTTTTGCCCACAACGATCCAGTAGCCCTGCGCCGTCAGCTGCAAAGGGCGGCCGCACGCGGTGGCAATACTCTGGTGGCGGTAGATGGGGTCTACAGTATGGACGGCGACAGGGCTCAATTGGCGGAGATTGCTGCCCTGTGTTGGGAATTTGATGCCTGGCTGATGGTGGATGAAGCCCACGGCTTTGGAGTGATGGGGAGTGAACAGCTGCCCCTTGCCGGCAGCTGCGCGGCCGCCGGTCTCGGCCAGGATGAAGTGCCGGTACTGATGGGTACGCTGGGAAAGGCCGCCGGCAATGCAGGTGCCTTTGTGGCCGGCTCGCGTATGTTGATCGATTTTTTGGTGCAGTTTGCACGGCCTTATATTTATACAACCGGTATGCCGCCGGCAGTGGCGGCAGGTTGTATTGCCGCAATTGAACTGATGCGCAATGCGCCCGAGTTGAACCAGCGCCTGCAGGCGAATATCACTTACTTCCGCCGGCGTGCGGCGCAAGCGGATTTACCTCTGACGGATTCATCCAGTGCGATTCAACCACTCCTGTTGGGCTGTGAAGAAACGGTGATGACTGTGTCCAAACAGTTGGAGCAACGCGGTTTTCTAGTGGGCGCTATTCGCCCACCTACCGTGCCCAGAGGTACCGCTCGCCTGAGGATCACCCTGAGTGCCTCCCATAACCACAGCCAAATTGATGCTTTGGTAGATGCCCTCGTAGCTGTGCTTCAGGAAAAAATAGCGGTGCCTTTGTGATTGAGATAGAGAACCTGGTATTCCTGCACGGTTGGGGGGGAGATAAAGGGCCCTGGCGGCCCCTACTCGAAGCGGTGCGTGAACAACTGGCACAACCTTTGACTTGTATCGAATTACCGGGGTGTGGGGAGCGTAGTGGCGAGCCTTGGCCACAATTAGAGACACTTTTACAACGGCTGTATAACGAACTGCCTAATAACTGTGTTTTGGTTGGGCACTCTCTCGGAGGCATGTTGGCCCTGCAGTTGGCGGCCAGACCGGGACAGAAAAAAATCCTCGGTGTTGTCACCATCTCTGCCAATGCCTGTTTTGTGGAGCGGGACAACTGGCCGGGTATGCAGTGGCGTGTTTTTGAGAGATTTCGCAGGGCCTTTGTGCAGGACCCCTACGCAATCTGGGAGCGCTTTTGTGCCCTGCAGTCCCATGGTGACAGTGCCATGCGCGACCTGCTCAAACAGCTGAAAGAGCGCCGGCCCAATATCAATGCCGAAGCCTGGAAGCGGGCCCTGGACTGCCTGGCGGGTTTGGATAATCGCCATTTACTGCAGACACTCAAAGTCCCCTCTCTGCACCTGTTTGGCAAGCGGGATGCCCTGGTGCCCCAAGCTGCCGTAGAGGAGATCCAGGGCTGTGGTGCAGCGGTAGAGGTGATTGAGGGGTGTGGTCATAAACCGCATTTATCTCAGCCGCGTCAAGTGGCAGAGCGATTGCGGCATTTTGTCGAGAGCCTGTCTCCCTCTGATAGCGGTACTTCCGAGCCCTTCGATAAATCTGCGGTGGCGCGTTCTTTTGGTCGCGCCGCCGCCAGTTATGACGACTGCGCCCATATACAGAGGGCGGTGTGCCGGCAGTTGATGAAAATGGCGGATCGCCACTGGACGCCACGCACGATTGTCGACCTTGGTAGCGGCACTGGCTTTGGTAGTGAGTTGCTGCGCCAACATTTTCCCGAGGCGAGAATTATCGCCTTGGATCTGGCGGAAGATATGTTGCGCTATGCTCGCACAGAACGCCCCCAGGCTGATGATTATATTGTTGCAGATGCGGAACAGTTGCCCCTAGCAGATGACAGCGTAGATCTGGTGTTTTCCAGTATGGCACTGCAGTGGTGCTATCGCTTGCCACAGCTGTTTACCGAGTTGCGTCGGGTCCTCTCTCCAGAGGGATTCTGCCTGGTGGCGACATTGGGGCCGGGCACGCTGGCAGAGTTGCGTAATAGCTGGGCCCAGGTGGATGGCGATATACACGTCAATCGTTTCCTTCCCCTGGCAAAGTGGCGTGAAGCGGCGGTGCAATCGCAATTTAATGGCGAGGTGCTCGATGAGCAGCGCCTGTTGTATTTTGAAAGCCTGCGCCAGCTGATGAAGGAATTAAAAGGTGTGGGAGCACACAATATTAATCGTGCCGCTAAGCGGGGGATGACTGGGCGTGCCAGGTTACAGCAACTGGCCGAAGCCTATGAAGGCCTCAGGCAGCCCAGAGGGCTGCCGGTAAGCTACGAGGTCATCTATATGAAGCTGGCTTGTGGACTCGATCAGGGGTAGATATCGATGGGGATCGGGGTTTTCACCAGCGCCCAGATCTCGTCCATTTCCCGGTTGGAGGCCACCGCGATACAGCCATCGGTCCAGTTATTGCGGCGCAGGTGTCTCTCCATATAGGACCACTCGGGCTTGATGCCGTGGATCATGATATCGCCGCCAGGGCTGACCCCCATTTTGGCTGCCCGCGCACGGTCCTGTTTATTTGGATAGGACACATGAATGGAGCGGTAGAAGCGACTTTTAGGGTTTTTCCAGTCGAGGGTATAGCGCCCTTCGGGGGTGCGTTCATCTCCCTCGCGGACCTTGTGTCCTCTGGGATTATCGCCGAAGGAGACGGTGTAGCTTTTCACTACCCGGCCGTCGCGAATCAGCTGCATCAGCTTCTTCGACTTGTACACAACAACATGATCGACAGGAGTTACTTTTGCTGAGGCGAACAGAGGCATCGCCAGCAACAGGGCAAGAGTCAGGTATCGCATGGTCTCTAAGCTGCTTGAATGTTTTCAGTTATTTCGAGATTTCCCGCGTCCCTGCAGAGCAGTTTCCCCTTTTGAGGGAATTATTTTGTGAGCGCGGCCCCGTGCCTTTGTTATCAGTGCTTGGCTTGATTTGTTCAAAATCTGCGCTACACGACTAAATTATCATCAAGTGGCTGGCGTGAAAAGTCACCACAAGAAAAAATTTGAACTTTTTGAATAGGGGAGGCCTTGGTCTTGGGCAGAAGTTATTTTGTAGCCGGTACCGATACCGAAGTGGGCAAGACCTTTGTCAGTGCGGCCCTACTCACAGCGGCCGCGAATGTGGGATTGCAAACCGCAGCGGTAAAACCGGTGGCCTCCGGTTGTGAGCAAACTGAATATGGACTGCGCAATGAGGATGCCTTGCTGTTACAGGAGGCCATGACTTTGCATCTGCCTTACCAGCAGGTGAACCCTTTTGCATTGGAACCGGCAATCGCCCCCCATATCGCCGCCATAGAGGCGGGTAAGCAGCTCAACGTATCGCGCATGGCTGGAGTCTGCCGCGGTGTGATGTGTGCCGGAGCTGATCTGGTGTTAATCGAGGGGGCCGGTGGTTGGCGCACACCCCTGGGTCCCAGAGCCTTTCTTTCACAACTGCCGCGGGAGTTGAATACCCCGGTGATTCTGGTGGTGGGCATGCAGCTCGGCTGTATCAACCACGCACTGCTGACCGCCGAGGCGATCCGCCACGATGGGCTGCCTCTGGCGGGTTGGGTGGCCAACTTCGTCCGTCCGGGCATGGCACGGGCCGAGGAAAACCTGGCCACCCTTGAGGCCCTGCTGCCGGCCCCGTTGCTCGGTGTGCTGCCCCATAGCGAGACGCGGGATTACCGCGAAGCGGCTCAACACCTGGATATCCGCCCGCTGATACCCAGCTAAAGCACCTCATCAAAGCATTCTCAGTCGGGCCCGAGAGGGCCCAAATTGGTTGACTTTGTACGCCTTCGGCCCTAGATTCAAACAAGCGTTTGAAACACCTGAATGAGGACCGGGAGCATGGCCGACTACAAGGCGCCACTGCGGGAGATGAACTTCCTGCTGCACGAAGTATTTGCTGCGGAAAAACTCTGGGCGGAACTGCCCGGGTTGGCCGGAGCTGTGGATCGCGAGACCGCAGATGCGATTCTCGAAGAGATGGCCAAGTTGGCTTCCAACACCCTGGATCCGATTAACCGCAGCGGTGACGAAGAGGGCTGTGATTGGAACGATGGTGTTGTGACCACTCCTGCGGGCTTCAAAGAAGCCTACGCCACTTTCTGTGAGGGTGGCTGGGGCGCGCTGTTGGGCAACCCAGAGTACGGCGGCATGGGTATGCCGAAGATGCTGGGCGCTCAGGTCGAGGAAATGATCAACGCCTCCAATATCTCCTTCGCTCTCTACCCGGTACTGACCAACGGTGCCTGCCTGGCGATCGATGCTCATGCCAGTGAAGCGCTGAAACAGAAATTCCTGCCCAAGATGTACGAGGGCACCTGGGCCGGGGCCATGGACCTGACCGAGCCCCACGCCGGCACCGACCTGGGTATTATCCGCACCAAGGCCGAGCCCCGCGAAGACGGCAGTTACAGTATTAGCGGCAGCAAGATCTTTATCACCGGCGGTGACCAGGACTTGTCCGAAAATATAATTCACCTGGTACTGGCCAAGTTGCCGGACGCACCCAAGGGCCCTAAAGGCATTTCCCTGTTCCTGGTGCCGAAGTACAAGGTGAGCGAAGACGGCAGCATCGGCGAGAGCAATAACGTTAATTGTGGTTCCATTGAACACAAGATGGGCATTAAAGCCTCCGCTACTTGTGCGATGAATTTCGATGGTGCTCAGGGTTGGCTGGTGGGTGAGGAGAACAAGGGCCTCGCCGCTATGTTTACCATGATGAACTACGAGCGTCTGGGTGTGGGTATCCAGGGCCTCGGCGCCTCTGATCGCTCCTACCAAAACGCCCTGGAATACGCTCGCGATCGTATCCAGAGCCGCTCTCCTGCCGGTGCCCAGCAGCCGGAAAAAGCTGCCGACCCGATTATCGTGCACCCCGATGTGCGCCGTATGCTACTCACCCAGAAAGCACTGGTGGGCGGTGGCCGCGCCCTGTCCACTTACGTGGCTCAATGGCTGGATATCTCCAAGTTCGGCGAGGGTGAAGAGAAAAAGAACGCCGAGGCTATGGTGGCCTTGCTGACCCCTGTGGCCAAGGCCTTCACTACCGATATGGGCCTCGATTGCACCGTAATCGGCCAGCAGGTTTTCGGCGGTCATGGTTATATTCGTGAATGGGGCCAGGAGCAGCTGGTGCGCGATGTGCGTATTACCCAGATTTACGAGGGCACCAACGGTATTCAGGCATTGGACTTGGTGGGTCGCAAGACCGTCGCCAGCGGTGGCGCCCTGTTCGAGCTATTTGCTGCGGATGTACAGCGTTTTATCGCTAGCCAAGTTGACCGCGAGGCGATGGCTGAGTTTGTACAGCCGCTGGCAGCTGAGTTGCAGCGCCTGCGCGAAGCCACAGAGAAAATGATCGCCGCAACCAAGGAAGACCCCCACGCGCCGGGTGCAGCTTCGGTGGAATACCTGCATCTGTTTGGCTATGTGGCTTACGCCTTTATGTGGGCCAAGGTGGTTGCAGTTGCGTTGGACAAGCAGGAGGCGGACAGCTTCTACAAGGGCCAAGTGAAAACTGCACGCTTCTATTTTGCGCGCTTACTGCCGCGCACCCAGGCACTCGCCAGCAGCGTCAATGCCGGTAGCGCCACCCTGATGGATCTGGAAGAGGAACTGTTCTAACAGCCCTCTCGGTAGATTCTAAAAAAGCCTCGCCTTGCGGGGCTTTTTTTATGGAGTCGCTTTTCGCTTTCTCCTACACTCGGGAGAAAACAATAAAGAGCGAAACAGCCAATGACCAAAATCTCCCAGAAGAGACTCTCCGAGGAAGATCAGGCCCGGGTCGATCAGTATCTGCAAAGCGCGGTCAACCAAGTGGAGCGCAAGCCCTTCCGCCCCTGGTTGTTGTTCGTCATGCTCCTGGTGGTGCTGACCCTGCTGTCGTTGATCAGCGTGTTGATCGCGCAGACCAAAGGCGTGGTGTGAGGGGCTTGCTATGGAGCCCGATAAAAACTTTCAGCCACTGGATTTTACTTGCCTTGACGATGACGAGATGCGCCGTCGCGCAGGGGACTTTTTCCGTTTGATGCGCCGGCGCCGCTCGGTGAGGGATTTCTCAGTTAAACCTGTACCCCGCGAGGTTATCGAAGACGCCGTGCGTGCCGCCGGTAGCGCTCCCAGCGGGGCCAATATGCAGCCGTGGCATTTTGTCGTCGTTGAAAATGCCGAGGTTAAACGACGTATTCGCCTGGCCGCGGAAGAGGAGGAGCGCGAGTTTTACCAGCGCCGTGCCTCAGAGGAATGGCTCAACGCATTGGAACCCCTGGGCACAGATGCGCACAAGCCTTTTCTTGAAACGGCGCCCTACCTGATTGCAATTTTTCTGAAGAAGTTTTCCAGTGCGGAAAATGGTGAGCGATTAAAAAACTATTACACCGCGGAATCGGTAGGTATCGCCACAGGCATATTGATTGCTGCCCTGCATAATGCCGGTGTGGCGACCCTGACCCACACCCCCAGTCCAATGAAATTTCTCAATGAAATTCTTGGCCGCCCTATACAGGAAAAACCCTATATGATTCTGGTGGCTGGGTTGCCCGCTGAAGGTGCTCAGGTGCCAGCTATCGGCAGAAAACCCTTGGATGAAATTGCTGATTTTATTTGAGTTACCGCTTTCCGCGCGGCAAAAATAGATACACTGGTGGAATTTGAGCTTAGGGTTCCATGCCAAGAATATTGATCGTCGAGGACGAAGGCGCAATAGCCGATACCCTGATTTACGCGCTGCAGGCCGAGGGTTTTACCACTCACTGGCTGGCGCTTGCCGGCGAGGCATTAGCACTGCTGAAGAGTGAGTCTTTCGACTTGGTGATTCTGGATGTGGGACTGCCGGATATCAGTGGCTTCGAAGCCTGTAAACAACTGCGACGCTTCTCCGAAGTGCCGGTGATTTTTCTCACTGCGCGCAACGGGGAAATAGACCGGGTTGTAGGGCTTGAAATTGGCGCAGACGATTATGTAGTGAAACCTTTCAGCCCGCGCGAGGTGGCAGCGCGGGTCAAGGCCATCCTCAAAAGGGTAGCGCCACGCTCAAAGAGAGTAGAGCTATCTGAGGCTAAAGGCCCTTTCCGTATCGATTCGGTGAGTTACCAAATCCTCTTCCACGAACAGTTATTGCCTCTGACCCGCCACGAGTACCGCCTATTGGAAACCCTGCTGGCCCAGCCCGGAAGGGTGTTTTCCCGTGCACAATTGCTCGATGCTTTGGGGGTGGCTTTGGAAGTGGGGTATGAGCGCAATGTCGACAGCCACATCAAAGGGCTGCGGGCAAAAATTCGCGAGATAGCACCAGACTCCAAGCCAATCCAAACCCATCGCGGCCTCGGATATAGTTGTTGCCCGGAGCAATAATATGCCGCTCGGGATACGCATTTTTGCCGTCTATTTCCTGTTTGTAGGGCTGGCCGGTTGGTTTGTATTGGGCACGGTGATGGATGAGATTCGCCCCGGCGTGCGCCAGTCCACTGAGGAAACCCTGGTGGATACCGCTAATCTATTGGCGGAAATCCTGCGCGACCCGGTGATCGCCGGTAACTTGGCTCAAAGTCATTTACCCGAAGTGCTTAAAGCCTATGGTCGTCGCCGCCCGGAGGCGAGTATCTGGGGGTATACCAAGAGCCAGGTCAATCACCGCATCTATGTCACCGATGCCAGCGGTACAGTATTACTTGACTCCAGTGGCCTCGCGGTTGGGCGGGACTACTCCCGTTGGAACGATGTTTATCTGACCTTGCGTGGCGATTACGGTGCCCGATCCACCCGCGAAGACCCCAATAATCCAGATTCTTCCGTCATGTATGTGGCGGCGCCAATCCGCGATGGCGAACAGATTATCGGCGTGGTTTCGGTAGCCAAGCCCAATCAAACCTTGCAGCCCTATATCGAGCGTTCGCAGCATCGTTTGATCTGGCAGGGTGCGGGGCTGGTTGTGCTCGGCTTGTTGGTAGGCGCCCTTCTGTCCTGGTGGCTCAGTCGTGCTCTGGGGAAACTCACCGATTATGCCCAGGCTGCCAGTGCGGGCCACAGGGTAAAACCGCCGCAGTTACCCAGTGGAGAGTTGGGGCAGCTGGCTGTGGCGGTAGAGCAGATGCGCAGTGAACTAGAGGGCAGGGACTATGTGGAGCGCTATGTACACACCCTGACTCATGAACTGAAGAGCCCATTGGCGGCCATTCGCGGTGCCGCCGAGCTGCTCGATAGTGATATGCCGACCGAACAGCACCAGCGTTTTGTGGGCAATATCCAGCGGGAGGCCGAGCGATTGCAGCAGTTAAGCGAACGGCTGCTGCATCTGGCCCAGGTGGAGCAGCGTCAGGGGCTGGAGGAGCGAGTGGCGATACCGCTGGCGCCGCTCGTTGAGGAGCTAATCGAGGCTCAGCGAGTTCGTATCAGTGCCGCCCAGCTGCATGTGGAGCAAGAGCTGGCACCGGCACTGCAGCTATACGGTGAGCGCTTTCTGCTGCGGCAGGCCCTGGCCAACCTACTGGACAACGCGCTGGATTTTACCCCGGATGGCGGCCTGATTCGCGTCAAAGCCGAATGCTGTGGAGAATGGGTCAAGGTGTGCTTGTTCAATCGGGGCGAGGCAATCCCGGAATATGCCCTAGGGCGCCTTACTGAGCGCTTCTATTCACTGCCGCGTCCTGGGGGCGGGCGTAAGAGTACTGGACTGGGACTCAATTTTGTTGAGGAGGTGGCGGAGTTACACGGCGGTACTCTGTCGATCCGCAATGTGTCTGGTGGTGTCGAGGTCAGTCTAAATTTGCCCGCAGCCTGATGGGTAAAGTTACTTTCCACTGGCCCCCACACAATCTCCCCAGACTCTCCATATTGCCTCCATCGGCAATCCATACTCGCAGCTCAGACTGAGGTTATCGAAATTGGATACCGAGGTCTGAACCATGAACCGAGCCCTGGCTTTTAAATTGGGCGCTATTGCTGTTTTGATTTTGTTGCTTCTTATTCCACTGACCATGATCGATGGCCTGATCAGTGAGCGAAAGCGTTACCAGAGTGATGTGCTAAAGGATATTGCCCGCAGTTCCAGCTTTAACCAGCAAATTACCGGCCCTATTTTAGTGGTGCCCTACGTCAAGAAATACTGGAAGTGGATAACCAATGAAAAAACCGGTGAGAGGCACAAGGAGCAGCGGGAGGAGCGCGGCCACCTGTATTTTCTGCCCGAGCGCTTTGTCTTCGATGCCGACCTGACAACCGAGCGGCGTGCTCGGGGTATCTATGAGGCGCTTCTGTACCACAGCGATAGCAAGGTCAGTGGCTTGTTCCGAGTGCCGGAGAAACTGGGCTTGGGAGCGAATTTGGATCAGTACCGCTTTAGCACGCCTTACTTATCGGTAGGTATCAACGATATTCGCGGTATCCGCAACGATCTGAAATTGCGCTTGAACAACCAGACATTGGAATTTGCACCGGGCAGTCGCGCACCGATACTCGGTGATGGTGTGCACGCTATGCTGCCAATGGTGGATTCGGAAGGCGGCCAAACCCTGGCGTTTTCATTCGATCTCAAACTGCAGGGTACCGAGCACTTCAGCCTGGTACCGGTGGGTCGTGACAGTCGTGTAATGATGAGGGCCGATTGGCCGCATCCGAGCTTCTTTGGCAACTTCCTGCCCAGTAGTAGAGATTTAAACGATCAAGGATTTACTGCGGAATGGCAGACCAGCTTTTTCGCCACCAACTTGGAGGAGATACTGCGGCGCTGTCATGGGGAGGATCAATGTAACAACCTGACTAATCGCCGCTTTGGTGTGAGCTTCCTCGATCCGGTGGATCAGTACCTGAAAACTGATCGCGCGATTAAATATGCATTGCTGTTTATCACCCTGACCTTCGCCACCTTCTTTCTGTTTGAAATACTCAAGCGCTTGGCGGTGCACCCGGTACAGTATGCCCTGGTAGGTTTGGCGCTGGCGTTGTTCTACCTGCTGCTGTTGTCACTGTCAGAGCATATCGCCTTCGTCAAAGCCTACATAATTTCCGCCGCGGCTTGCGTTGGGTTGATCGGTTTTTATACCAGTGCGGTGTTGCGCAGCTGGCAGCGGGGGCTGGGATTCGCGGGACTGTTGGCTGCCCTATATGCACTCTTGTATGGTCTGCTCAGAGCTGAGGACTACGCCCTGTTGATGGGCTCGCTGTTAGTGTTCGGGGTGCTTGGCTGCACTATGGTACTGACTCGTCAACTGGACTGGTACAACGTCGGGCACAGCCCTACCCAGAGGGGCGGCGAGCCCGGTAAAGATGAACAACCGTAAGCTGGGATAAATCACTTCGGGGTGGTATGTAACCGCCCCGTTCTAGTTTTCGCTTCCGGTTTTATTGCCCGCCCAATTTCACGATGTAATTCCACTCTTCCTGGCGCACCGGCTGTATCGACAACCGCCCCTGCCTGACGAGTACCATTTCCGCCAGCTGTGGATCCTTCTTGATTTCTGCCAGGGGTATCGGGCGTTTGAATTCGCTGCGCCATGCCAGGTCCACACAGAACCAGCGCGGACTATCGGCGCTGGCCTTGGGGTCGAAGTACTTGCTCTCGGGGTCGAATTGCGCCGGGTCCGCATAGGCGGCGCGCACTACCTCGGCGGTGCCCACCACCGCCGGCAGCTTACAGGCGCTGTGATAGAACAGCACCCCATCGCCCACGGCGACCTGATCGCGCAAGAAGTTGCGCGCCTGGTAATTTCGAATACCATCCCAGCGGCCGCTGCCATTGGCTTCGGCGGCGAGGTCTTGCAGGCTGTACTCATCGGGTTCGGATTTGAATAACCAGTGTGTCATGCGGCAGTTTGTCCCTGTGCTGCGCCGGTTGGTGTTTCGCCGGCGATCGGTGCCATTTAGTATGAAGCCATACAAAAGTGTCAAATCGGCGTTATCTTTTTACGCCTCTAGCGGGAGATTATGGGAAACAAAGCATTTCAGTGGCTTTCAGAGCGCCTGTCGAGCCACAGGTCCCAGTACTGGGCCCTGCAACTCAGTGGTTGGGCCGGCTACACGCTGCTGACTTTTATCGGCAGCTTTTTCTGGGTGAAGGACCATTGGATCCACTCGGGTTATATTGCGGTGGCCACCGTCGCCGGGATATTTCTTAGTGAAGTCATGCGTTTCGGCTTTCAGCGCCTATGGAACAAGCCTCCGGTGACTCGATTCTTTGGTTCACAGCTACTGGTGATTGGCGCAGCCGCTGTGTGGGCGGCAATCAAGTTTGGTGGCTCCCTGTGGCTGTACGGTAAGGCGAGCGATGAGCACCCGGTATGGCAGGCTACGTATTGGTTCTCCTATTCGTTTATGATCCTTACCACCTGGGCGGCGCTGTATTACGGCATCAAGTATTATCGGTCTTCACAGACTCAGCGGGCCAAGGCTCTGCGTGCGGAATCCATGGCGCATCAGGCCCAGTTAAAGATGCTGCGCTACCAGCTGAATCCCCACTTTCTCTTCAATACGCTAAACGCTATCTCCACTCTGATCTTGGATAACGATGGGCGCACCGCCAACAATATGGTCACACGCTTGTCTCAGTTTTTGCGTCATTCTCTCGATAATGACCCCATGCAAAAGGTTACCCTGGCCAAGGAAGTGGAGGCCCTGATGTTGTATTTGGATATCGAGAAAGTACGCTTTGCCGATCGCCTTGGGGTACGGCTGGATCTGCAGGGCGATTCGCCCCAGGCATTGGTGCCCAGCCTACTACTGCAACCTCTGGTGGAAAATGCAATTAAATACGGTATCTCTCAACTGGAGAGCGGTGGCGAGATCAATATCAAGGCGCGAGTGTTCGCAGGGGAGTTACTGCTCGAAGTGAGCGACAATGGTCCGGGTATGCCGGAAGAGGAGTTGCGCCTGATAGGCAAAGGTTACGGTGTTGGTATTCGCAATACCTGTGAGCGCTTGCGTGCTCTGTATGGCGATGATCAGAGAGTGCGTTTCCACAACCGTCCACAGGGTGGGCTGTCGGTGAATATCCGCATTCCCTATGAACAGGAATAACGAGATGAGTGCAGTTGAAAACCTGACCGCAGTAATTGTCGATGATGAACCCCTGGCACGTCGCGGCCTGCGCCTGCGCCTGGAGCATATGTCCGGTGTCGATGTAGTCGCTGAGTGCGGCAACGGCCGCGAGGCTCTGGAAATTATTCTGCAGCTAAACCCGGATGTGGCGTTTGTGGATATTCAGATGCCTGGCGTCAATGGTCTGCAGCTGGTGCAGCAAATACCCCTGGAAAAACTGCCCCAGGTGGTGTTCGTAACGGCTTATGATCAGTATGCGGTGGAGGCCTTCGAGGTCAACGCGGTAGATTACGTATTGAAACCCATCGAAGAGGAGCGACTGCAACTGGCTCTGACTCGCGCACGGGAAAAAATGGCCACGGCAGATATCGCCATACAGCGCGAGCAGCTGTTGGAGGCGGTTGCGGATTTGACCAAGGAATCTCCGGAGGCACTGGAGCAGAAACTGGTCAGCGGCCAGTTTGCCGGCAGCGCCTACCCGGATAAAATCGCTGTGAAGGACTCTGGCAAGATCACCCTAGTGCCGGCACGGGAAATCGATTGGATTGACGCTGCCGGGGACTATATGTGCGTACACGCCCAGGGCGAAACCCATGTGATGCGCATTACCATGAAGGAATTGGAACAACAGCTGGATCCAAAATTATTCCAGCGCATTCACCGCTCCACTATCGTAAATTTAAGCCGTGTACGGGAAATTCGCGCGCATATTAATGGTGAATATCACCTGGTGTTGGACAGTGGCGAGTGCCTGAAAATGAGCCGCAGCTATAAGAGTAAAGTGCAGCATTTTCTTTGAGGTGTTTTTGCGCCTAGTGGAAATAAAAATTCACTCAGTAACCTGATCGAATATTCCCGACATTTTGTCGCAACGGCCTTGTTTGCAATTCCTAATGTATTAGCCTTCCTCTCCCTAGCCCGTCGGCCTCCAGCGATGGGCATATCGCGCAGCACAGGAAGTGCGGTTATTGGCCCAGAGCTAGAGTGTCTGGAATAATGCCTATCACCCCCAGAAAAATGGTATTTTTTCCAAGAAAATAAACCGGGTGCGAACCGACATACTAACTGCAGATTTACGATCTCTGCACCAGTATTTTGTCAGAGACAGTGAAATAGATCAGGACATGTCTGGGTCACTGCCACACTAACCGTAAATATATAATTAAGGGCCTATGGAATGGCACTGACAAAAGCCGCTCTGAAAAATCCTGCTGCCGCCGGCGTGGTAGTGGTGTTCGCAGTCTTGCTGGGGGCTTTTCTTGCCAGCCGCTTACCAGTACAGCTTTTCCCCGATATCGAAAGCCCGCGTATTGTTATCCAGGCGGGCTGGCGTGCTGCCGCACCGAAAGAGGTGGAGGCAGAAATTGTCGAGCCGATTGAATCGGTTCTGCAGGGCCTCACCGGTCTGGAAACCATGGAGGTGAATGCTGGCCGTGGCGGTGCTTGGGTAAATCTCGAATTCAGTATGGGCACCGACATGGACAAGGTGCTGATTGATGTGATCAGCCGTATGAGCAGCTTGCCGCCTTTGCCGCGAGATGCGGAACCGCCGCGGGTAATGTTAGGTGGTTGGGGCGGTGGTACCAATGCACTTACTTATTTCTTTTTGCAGAAACTGCCTGAAAATCCCAACCACCTCGACGACTTTACCGGCCTGATTGAGGATGTGTTGCGGCCGGAGCTGGAGTCTGTGCCGGGTGTGGCAAGTGTGGAGGCTCAATCCGGTCGTGCCGCGCAAGAGGAACTGCAGGTTATTTTCGACCCTTGGAAAGCGGCCGATTTAGGTATTCAGTTGCCGGCGATCAGCCGTCAGTTGGCCTCGGCAAGAGATGTTTCTGGTGGTTTTACCGATGTCGGGCGTCGCCGCTACACACTGCGTTTTGTCGGTGAGTACAAGCCGGCGGATTTATCCGAACTGGTGCTGGAGTGGCGCGATGGCCAGCCAGTGCGCCTCGGTGATATTGCCGAGGTGCGTGTAGGGCCCTCTGAGCCCCGCGGAGTGGCCACACAAAATGGCAATCCGGCTGTCTCTATGCGCATCAACCGCGCAAACGATGCCAATATGCTTGCCACTCTGGAGCTGGTAAAACAGAAAGTGGAGGAACTGAATGAGACCAAGCTGAAAAACGAACAGCTGGTACTGGTGCAGTCCTTCGATGCCTCGGTATTCGTTTACCGCGCCCTCAATTTACTTGGCGGTAATATGATTTTGGGCATATTGCTGGCGGTGGGGGTGCTCTGGTGGTTTATGCGGCGTATGCGCGCTACTTTGATTGTGGCAGCCGCTATTCCCATTTCCCTTTTATCCACCTTCGTTGTCATGTCTGCCGCTGGGCGCAGTGTCAATGTGATTTCCCTTGCTGGCCTTGCTTTCGCTACCGGTATGGTGCTCGATGCGGCAATTGTGGTGTTGGAAAATATTGTGCGTCTGCGGGAAAAAGGCAGCAATCCGGAGGAGGCCTCGGAACAGGGCGCCGGTCAGGTTTGGGGTGCATTGCTGGCGAGTACTGCCACTACCGTAGCGATCTTCCTGCCGGTATTTTTCCTCAACAGTGTCGAGGGACAGGTTTTTGGTGATCTGGCTCTGACGATTGCAGTGGCAGTGGTATTTTCCCTGTTGGCAGCTATTGCCATAGTGCCACTGGCGGCAAAACTGTGGCTGCCCTCGATTTCCAGTGAGGATCGCCTAGCTCATGTGTGGGAGAAAATTGCCACTCGGGTTATGGCACTGACCGGTACCCGTGCGCGTCGCTGGCAGGTGATCGGTGGCTTTCTGCTGGTGCCTATTGCCGCAACTTATTTCCTATTACCCAATCTCGATTATTTACCGCCGGTAAAAAGGGATGCGGTGGATGTATGGATGAATTTCCCCGCGGCTACAAATACCAAAACTATCGAAAAGGATATCGTCAACGAACTGGACCGGCGCATGGCACCCTTTATGAGTGGTGAGCGCGAGCCGGCTCTCAAAAACTACTACATCATTACCTGGCCCAGCGGCGGAAATATGGGCGTGCGTGTTAAGGATATGGATCAGGCCAAGGAGATGGAGACGCTGTTGCGTGAGGAAATCCTGGTAGATATCCCCGACTTTCAGGGCTTCGCCGCAAGGGGCAACCTGTTTAGCCGCTTTGGTGGAGATCGCAATATCGCCCTGCACCTGCAATCCCGCGATGCTGATGGATTGATGCGCGCGGCTGCCCGCGGTGTTGAAGTGGTGGAAGAGGTGATGCCGGGCACCCCAGTGCAGACTAACCCGGGTCTGTCTCTGTCTGAACCAGAGCTGACTGTGCGCCCTAACGACCGCGCCATGCTGGAGCAAGGCTGGAACCGCCAGGATATGGGGGGGCTGATTCGCACCCTCGGCAATGGCCTCTATGTGGGTGAATACTTCGACGGGGAAAAACGCCTGGATATGATTTTCAAGGCCAAGCCTTGGAGTACACCGGAACAGTTGCAGAATACGCCGTTGGTCACTCCCCGTGGAGAGGTGGTATCGCTGAGCCAGTTGGCGAGTGTGGAGCGCACCGTGGGCCCGGGCAATCTGCGTAGAGTGGATGGTCGTCGCACTATTACCCTGAATATTGTGCCACCGGATGACATCTCTCTAGAGGAAGTACGCGCCCAGCTTGAGGAAGAGGTGCTGCCGAAAATTCGCGAGGCTCTGCCCGAGGATGGCAGTATTCTGGTGGGAGGGAACGCTAGTGATTTGGATAAAGCTCTGGTATCCCTTTCACAGAACTTCCTGTTGGCGCTGTTGATTCTGTTCCTGCTGATGAGCGCTTTGTTTCGTTCACTGCGCGATGCTGGGCTGGTGCTGTTAACCGTACCGCTGGCTACTGTCGGCGGGGTCTTGGCACTGCAGTTGCTGAATTTGATCAGCTTCCAGCCCCTCGATCTTCTCACCATGATTGGTTTCGTTATTCTGCTGGGGTTGGTAGTGAATAACGCCATCTTGTTAGTACACCAGACCCGCTCAGCGGAAGGCGCGGGCGCTAGTCGGATAGAGGCGGTGGAACAGGCGTTGCGCCTGCGCCTGCGGCCGATCTTTATGAGTACCTTGACCAGCGTATTCGGTATGTTGCCCCTGTTGGTAGCTCCGGGCGAAGGAAGTGTGATCTACCGCGGTCTGGCCGCCGTGATTGTCGGTGGAATGGCGGTCAGTACTCTGTTTACCTTGATTTTATTACCGGCGCTGTTACAGACCGGTCGCCTGCCTGTGCCGCAATTTACCCGCTTGCGTCAAAGACTGGCCCTGAGGAGTTCCCAATGAAAAAGTTACTTGCCGGAGTAGTCCTGTCCCTCACCTCTGTGGGACCGGTTTTGGCCCAGAGTGGCGCCGTGGCGGTCACTGTGGATCGGGCTGAGACCCGCCAGATGGCAGCTAGCCAGTGGTCCGCGGGGGAGGTGGTGAGCCGTCGCGATATTCGTATTTCCTCTGAACTGGATGGCGTGTTGGAGTTTGTTGCTGAGCCCGGTAGCTTGGTAAAAAAAGGTGAGCGCCTGGCGCAGTTGGATGGGACCCACTGGCGCTTGCAGCTACGTAATAGCGAGAGTCGTATTGCCCAGCTGAAGGCGCGTCTCACCTACCTGGACGCGCAGCTGCATCGACTGAGTAAATTGGCGGAAACCAACAGCACCTCCCGTGCGGCGCTGGAGGAACAGCAGGCCGAGCGCGAGGCGATGGCCCAGGATCTGTTGGCCGCACAGATTGAGCGGGATAGGCGCGCCTATGAACTTGGTAAGACCAACATTGACGCCCCCTTCGATACCCTGGTGGTGAGTCGCGAGTTGCAGGCGGGGGAATATGTCCGCACCGGCTCCGAGCTGTTGCGCGCGCTGGATATGTCCCAGCTGGAGGTGGAGGCAGATATTCCGTTGGCTGCTCTGCCCCTGATTGGTGCCGGCGACAGTATTTCGGTGCGCAGCGATGCCTTGTCCCTCTCCGAGAGTGAGCGCGCCAAAGCACGGATTATCAGCGGTCATGTGCGCCAGTATGTACCTGTGGCTAGCGAAAACTCTCGCAGAGTTAAGCTGATGGTGCAGCTGCCCGGCAAGGCTTCACAGCAGAGGGACTGGGTAGTGGGCATGCCGGTACAGGTGGCGGTACCCCTGTCTGAGGCCCGCGACACCATGGCAGTTCCGCGTGACGCCTTGGTGTTGCGCAATGGCGAAACCTTTGTTTACCGTGTGGATAAAGAGGATAAAGCAGAGCGTTTGTCGGTTCGTGTTGGCAGCGGTGATGGAGAGTGGATAGCCGTTTACGGTGAACTCGCAGATGGCGACCGGGTTATCGTGCGCGGTGCCGAGCGCCTGCAACCGGGGCAGGAGGTGAAGATATTATCAGAGGTGGTGCGCGATAAAGATGACAGCAGTGTTCTGGCGGTGGCTGACTGAATTATTGATACCAGTCTCCTTTAATTAAATTGGGGAACAGAGTTCCATTACAATACACTTCTGCGACATTTACTTGCTCGTCGAGGTGTCTTATGCGTTTCCTGCTTGCGCTGCTGTTACTGACGATTGCCTCAGCACCTCTCGCGGAGACGCAGGTGGTGCCCCTTCTGGACGGGGCGCGCCTTATCGAAGCCAACAATGAAATTTATTTCTATGCAGATGGATATTTCTACCGACAGGGACCAGATGGTTACACCCGTGTGGAGCCACCACTCGGGGCTAGAGTGCCGGAAGTACCAACAGGCACATCCTTTTACCTCGGTGGCAAGGATTACCGGCGAGCAGGGAATGGCACTTTTTTCGAGTTTGACCCTAAAGACAACCAATTTGTGGTGGTTACCCCTCCGGCCAATTGGCGTAATTACAATCGCAATCCCCTAGCACCCGAAGTAAGAATTTACCCGCGTGCCTATCCGCCCAATTACGAATCTACCCGAGCCTATCCTCCTAAATACGAATCCTCCCGCAATGCCAGCCAGCTACGCCATTCGAGAAATGTCCGCCGCCCTGACAGAAATCTCGGTCGTAGGGAAGTGTTTTGCAAGGCCAGAGCAGCCAATCTGGTGAGAAGTGTGCATAGACCCGGAAGGGTATCTGTGATTAGTACTCGCGCCTATCGCAGACAATACCTCAATTGTATGCGCAGCTATGGGCGCAGACGCTACTGAGCCCCTTTAAGTTGAAGAGCCGAGAGCCTGGCCGCTCTCGGCTACACTCAAGAAATAAGCCCCTAGGGGCAAGGTCTTCCCCTTGCTGATACTGCTTCATGGACAGATGTGTATTTTATGCTGGGTGTTGGTGGTTACTTCTTTACTGATAAGCCTAAGACTCGCACCGGGCAACGACTTTCCCACTTTTTTCCGATCGCCCTCTGCCTGATTTTTTTCGCCCTTTGCTCTCTGGCCGCTAGTGCCCAGTTACCCGGTTCCAAGCCCAAGGAATTCAAGGCGGTGGTGCCTGAGTTTGCCGATCCTTCTGCAGATTGGTGGACCGGCTGGGCCAATGCATCGCCGGAGCAGCGACGAGAGTGGCTACAGGCCATTAAAAAGGGTTGGCAAGAGTGGCAGCAAGAATTACCTGAAGAGGATGAGGCGCTGCAAAAAGGGGCGAAAAAAATTACCCAGAGCCTGGAGGGGGTGGAGGTCACCTGGAAGAAGCGGCAGGAGTATTTAAAAGTTGAGTTAATGCCGGAGGTGAAGTTTCCGGAAAACCCTAGTGTACTCGACTGGGCCCGCGCCGATGCGGCCATTAGCCGCGGTCAACGCCGCCTGAGTGGTGTGCAGCTAGAGGCGCGGCAGCTGCGCGCTAGCCGATCGCAATCCTTGGCGCAGTTGCGCAAGCAGGTAATTGTGCTGCGTGATGCCAAAGGTGAGGAAGAAGATCAGGCGGCACAAGCGCTGTTATTGGCGCAGATCAATCACCTGAATATTATTGAGCAGCTGGATACGGTGAATGAGTTTCTCGGCACCTGGCAGGAAAAAATCGAACTGTCGGAAACCAAGCTGCGCGGTATGCTCGACGACCTGCAGTTCAGTGAGAAGGATGCCGAAAAGCTGGAGAAATCCATCACCGACAGCGATAAGAAAATTGAGCGTATCGCCGCTACCCGCACCAGTATCCAGAGCACTACCGAGCCCTCCACTGACCCCGACGTCAATATGAAAAAGGACCTCACCCTGATGCAGCTGGAGGTGGACCTTTTAGAGGAACACCTGGGTAAGCGCAAGAGTGAGTTACTGCAATCCATCAACCGCGTATTGAATCCAGAAACTGGCGAGGAGACATTGGTTGTCAGTCGCGAGCTGCTGGAGAATGCCAATGCGGTGATCGATAGCACTTCGCGGGAGCTGGCGATCCGACAGCGGCAGGTGGTGGCTTGGCGCGATGAGGAGGAAAGTGCCGATCTGAGCCGTTGGTGGGCCTACTTTGAACGGATCGGCAGTGGTCTGGCGCGGGCCAACGACTTGGAGCAGGATATCCAGCGTTACGAGAAGGCCCAACTTGAAGTTTACCGTGAGCGCCAGGGCTGGTGGGCCACGGTTCGCGAACGTTTGGCGCTAACCGGCCGCCAGGTATACAAACGCTGGCGCACTCTGGCGGATTACCAGCTGTTTACTATCGCGCAAAACCCGATCACGTTGCGCCTGATTGCCAGGATGGCATTTGTGTTGGTCTGCGCCTGGTTGCTGTCGGTGCTGACTCGCGCCTTCCTACGCCGGCTGGTACGCAGGGAACACGCCAGCGAATCCTCCATGTATAACCTGAGTCGCGTATTGCACTACACCTATATCGGCGTCGCCCTGATTGTGGTGTTGAGTATGCTCGGCCTGGATACCTCCAAGCTGGCACTGGTGGCTGGAGCCCTATCTGTAGGTATTGGTTTTGGCTTGCAGGCTATTTTTTCCAATTTCATTTCCGGGCTTATTTTACTGTTCGAAAGGCCCTTGAAGGTTGGGGACTTGGTAGAGCTGGAGTCCGGTGTTTTTGGCCGAATCCGCGATATCAATGTGCGTTCAACCCGTATCACCACCCGCGACAATGTGGATATCCTGGTACCGAATACCGAGTTTGTCGCTGGGCGGGTGATTAACCATACCCTCGATGACCCGGTGCGTCGTATTCATGTGTCCTTTGGTGTTTCCTATGCCTCCGATCCAGACTTGGTGCGGGAAGCTGCACTGGAGGCCGCCTCGCGGGTCAATATCACTCATACCGACTGGAAGCGTAAAACTGAAGTCTGGCTGATGGAATTTGGCGATAGCGCGCTGAATTTTAAGCTGGTGGTATGGGTGAATAGTAACATGGTCACATCTCTGGGTGACTCCTATGCGCTTTACAATTTAGAACTGTTACGGGAATTTCGTGAAAAGGGTATCGAGGTGCCTTTCCCACAGCGGGATCTGCACCTGCGCAGTTGGGATGCACCGGCAATGATTACTCGCGCAGGGAGAAAGTAGTAACCCAGGGAGAGAATCGGGCTTGAGTTGCGGTGAACAGGCGTAGTATTTTCCAAACGGCCGACGGTGATGTCGGCCCCATCCCTGTTATTTTTATTGCAGCGTTTTGCTATTGGGCGTTCGTGCAATATCTACAAGGAACTGCCCGTGCTGATAATCCCGATCCAGAATAAACCAGACTGGCGCCGACCTCCTCTGATGTGCTTTGTGCTAATCCTCGCCAACTTACTGGTATTTATGTTCTACCAGGGCGGTGACGATGCCCGCTGGCAGCAGGCTGAGGAATATTACTTCGACAGTGACTTACCGGATCTGGAGGAGCAGCGCTTCCTGATTTATGTCAATGAGGAGCATCCCGAGTGGCGCCTGCAGATGGATGTGGAGGGCGAGGAATTTGTCTATCGGGAACTACTGTGGAATACGGAATTTCACCAGTGGTTACTACCCCGGCTAGAACAGGAGGGGCAAACCCAGTGGTTACAGCAGCGCCAGCATTTTGCCGGGCTGCGCGACAAGATTAGCAGCATGGCCCTGGGTCTGACGCCGGCGGAGCCCAGCGCGGCTGGACTTTTTGGTCATATGTTTTTACACGGCAGCTGGGATCACCTGATTGGCAATATGGTGTTTTTGCTGCTGTTTGGCTTATCGGTTGAGCTGGCGCTGGGGGGGCTTTGGTTTATCACCCTTTATCTTCTCGGTGGCTTGGCTGCGGCTAGCCTGCATATGTTGGTTGAATCGGGTAGTTATGTACCTATGGTCGGTGCTTCTGGCGCTGTATCGGCGATTATGGGGATGTTCGTTGCTATATACGGAGTGCGGCGCTTGCGCTTTTTTTACACCGTCGGATTTATGTTTGGCGAGTTCAGTGCGCCGGCTCTGATGGTGTTGCCCCTGTGGCTGGGTAAGGAAGTGTTTGGCTACTTATATGGTGATGCCGGGATCGCCTATTGGGCCCATACCGGCGGCTTGCTGGCTGGATTTGTTCTGGCCTTACTGCTGATTTACTGGCGACCACCGTTAAAGGCGATGCCGCAGGAAGAAGAGGAACTACCATCCCCGCAAAAGAGCGCGCTGGCGCGCATCGATCGATTCCAGGAAGAGGGTAAGTTGCTCGAAGCCGCAGAGGCTGCGGCCTCCGCAGTACGTCAGTATCCCGACCACCTACCGCTGATACAGCGCTTTATCGAGTTGACCGCGATTAATCCCGATAGTGAGGCGTATCACCGAGCCAATTTGGCGCTATTTGCCCAGGCGGCCAACCCAACAGTTGATGCTCGTATTATTTCCTCCGGTTATTACAGTTACCTGCAAACTACGCAGAAGCCTCGAGCCCTAACTGCCAAAACTTGCCTGCTGATGGCGCGCCGCGCTGCTGAAGCCAAAAACTGGCCCTGGCTCGATGAACTCTTGAACAAGCTTATTGCGCAAAAAGTACAGCACCCGTTGATACCCAAATTAGGTATGACTCTGGTGAATTATTACCGACGTCTGGGCGAGGAGGGGCGTGCGCGGGAAATGAAGGCGTTAACCCAGGGGATGGAAATATCTGGACAGCCCTAGAGGATAATAACCTGTTTATTAAGATACATTGGCAGTTAGACAGATCCCAGTAAGCATCCATAAGATCAAATTGGCAGGGGAGCCATATGAATAAATATATTCTTAAAAAAGAACAAATCCTGGATATGGAGGGGGAGCACAAGGTGCACTTCCTCAACCCGAATGCAGTGCGCCGCAATAAATCCTTGGGAGACATGACCGGGATAAGTGGCTTTGGCTTTCACATTATTGAAATAGAGCCTGGGTACGAATCCACAGAGTATCACTGCCACAAATTTGAAGATGAATGTGTCTATATCCTGCAGGGGCAGGCTTCAGTATTCATCGGCGAAGAAAACTATATAGTGGGTGAAGGGGACTTTATCGGATATCCGGCTAATGGCCTTCCCCATGTGATGAAAAATACCGGAAACGATATTCTGCGCTGTATCGTAGTGGGCCAGCGCCTGGATCATGATGTAGCAGACTACCCCAATAAGAATAAGAGGATTTACCGTAATAAGGGGTTACCGTGGGAACTAGTGGATCATAAAGATATCGAGCACCCTCGTTAACTCCACAGACAGAGATTCTGTATGGCCACAAAAGTACGTGTTTTCTACAATTCTGCCTGTCCGGTATGCGATGCGGGTATCCGTGCTCAGAAGAAGAAAAACACCACTTGCGGTGTGGAGTGGGAAGATGTTCACCTTGATAATGCCAAAGCACAGCAGCTCGATGTGGACCTGGAATTTGTGCGAGAGCGCTTGCACGTGATTGATACACAGGGGCACCTGCAAGTGGGTTACGAAGCATTTATAGCGATTTGGGAGAACTCTCCCAGTGAACAGTGGAAAGCAAGGTTGTCAAAAACACCGGGTCTGCGATGGTGTCTTAACAAAATCTATAATGGCTTTGCCCGCTGCCTCTATCTATGGAATAGGGCTTTAAAGCACTGGTGAGATTGCTTCTGATTTTCTACCGGGTGGAATAAACGGATAGAGAAAGCACGCAACCCTCTCCTGGAAGCGTGCTATCGGTACAGGCTACTGACTCGTTGACTCTGTGAATTTATTGGCGTGTGTTCTCTGAACTATTTAGTACTTTCCACAGGGTATCGATTTGATTGCGTAGAGTGCTGTTGGGGAATTTCTGTCTAATGAATTGCAGTAATTTCCTGGCCAGATCTTCGCGGTTCAGCCCATCCATATATACCTGTGCCAGCAGCAGGTAAGCCGCATCCAGCTGTAGATAACTTTCCTTGTGTAGATTGTTCAATAATTGCGCCGCCAGCTGGTATTTGTGCTGTTGATAGAGCACCTTGGCTAGGGTGTGGCGAAGCTCGGGTTTTACAATAGGGGGGGCCGGCTCGGTGGCCAGGTAAAGTTCCGCCGCTTTGTGTGGCCGGTTGAGTTGTATGAACTTATCCAGTAAATGGGGGCCAAGTTCCCGCAGGGCTTTTTGGTCCTGGGTTGCCAGTAGCAAGCGGTAGTAGCGTTCGTTGAGGGCTTCATCATTGGGGTAGCGGCGCAAGCCATCTACCAGCGCCTGACGTGCGGCTGGAAGATTCGATTCGCGCATTAAAATCTGTGCATCGGCCAAAGCGCGTGCGCGGTTGAATTCATCCTCTTCCAGAAAGGTACTTTCATCATCCAGTTCGGCCTGAATACCCAGTTTTTGCTGCCGCGACAGGCAGATGTAACCCATCATGGCGCTAGTTACGATATAGAAATAGGTAGTTGTGGCTGCAATCACCGGGCTCAGGGACCAGGGGGGTAGCTTTTCAATGGCAATGGCCATCAGCAGGTTGGGTGCGGCGGAAACCGCAGTGGTGGTAATCCACAACAGCCAGTAGGGCCAGCCGATAATCAAAGTGAATTGTAGTAACTTAAGTGGATTGATCGCCGCACGCAGGCTGTGTTCAAGGGCCAGTACAATCATCGCTGCCGGCGCAAATAGGAAGAGGGCAAAAGCATAAAGCTGCACGGCACCCATACCGAAAGAGAAGAGCTTGTAACCAACAAAACCGGCAATCAAGGTCATAGCGATGACTTTCAAGAACAGCGGTGCACTATTACCGTCCAGGGCATCGCCAATTCCGGGAGCTTCCAACTGGCCACTGGCAAGCCGCTCGATAACCAGCAAGTTGTAGCGGCTCACCAGGGCAACGATGCCCACCAAGGCCACGATTGCTAAAAGACCCAGGCCTGAGATTAGCAAACTGGCTGCAGCTGCCAGTGCTATGATCGCCAGGGGACCTGGTTTTAAGGCGTAGAGAAAATAAAAAATTCCCATCTGCCAAAAGGGCTTAGCACTGTTGCTGGCACCGATATACTCCACTGGATCGCGACACAACGGACACTCGGGTCCAAGGCCCTGATAGTTGGCACTGGAGCCTGGGATACATTCGCTACAGTATTTGCGCTGACAGGGTTGGCACTGCCAGGATGCATCGGCACTGGAATGGTAGCGGCAGGATTCAGCCATGAATTTTCCCTAAAAACTTTTCTTCCTGAAGGTTTATTGTGTTTCTTTCTAACAGTTTATCCGCCGTCATCGTGGCGGCGCAATCGTCGAGTATTTTTGATGTACTGTTAGAATGCAGCGTGAATCCCAATAAAATTGGCACACAAGTTTCAAAAAAGGTGTTGTATGACAAAAGCTATGCGCGTTTATTTGGTGGAAGGCACTGCAGGAGAGCCCTGGGGCGAGGCGGCGTTACTCAGTTTTAATGGCAGCGAAGCGCATATCCATATTGGTGCGGCCAAAGGTGCTGCACTGGTGGCGGCGCAACGCGCGGCTCGGCGCCTCGATGGCATGGGAATCAATGAGGTGATACTCAGCGGTGAGGGTTGGGATATCGAAAGTCGCTGGGCTTTCTGGGGCGGTTATTTTAATCCACGTATCAATAATAAAATCCACTGGGGCAGCGAGGATGCTGGCGAGCTAAAAGAACTGGCAGCACGTGAAAATGCTGCGTGTTGGGTCCGCGAGATTACCAATGGCACGCCGGATGATGTTTCTCCCAGGGTGCTGGCGGAGAGCGCGGCGGAAATGCTACAGAAGCTTGCCCCGAGCGCAGTTAACTATCGCATAGTGGCCGGGGATGACTTGCTGCGCGATGGCTTTGTTGGTATCCACAATGTGGGCCGTGGTAGCGTGCGCGAGCCGGCCATGTTACAGCTCGACTACAACCCTACAGCCAATGCGGATGCTGAGGTGGATATCTGTCTGGTGGGCAAAGGGATCACCTTCGATTCCGGTGGCTACAGCATTAAGCCCTCAAGCAACATGGCCACCATGAAATCTGATATGGGCGGTGCCGCTATGGTGACTGGAGGCCTCGCGCTGGCCATTGCGCGTGGTCTGGAAAAAAGAGTGAAGCTGTACCTTTGCTGTGCGGAGAACCTGGTTTCCGGCCACGCATTTAAGTTGGGCGATATTATTGAATACAAGAATGGTGTCACCGTCGAAGTGCTGAATACCGATGCGGAAGGGCGTCTGGTATTAGCGGATGGCCTACTCGCCGCAGGGGAAGATAAGCCTCGCTTTGTTTTGGATGCCGCTACCCTGACGGGTGCTGCCAAAATGGCTGTAGGCCGCGACTTTAATTCAGTCTTCAGCTTTGAAGATGAAATGGCACAGAAGGTACTGAATGCTGCAGCACATGAAAATGAGAAAGCCTGGCGCTTGCCACTGGAGCCCTTCCATCTGGAGCAGACTCCCTCTAACTTTGCCGATATTTCTAATATAGGCGCTGACGGTAGCCCTGGGGCTTCAACTGCGGCGGCCTTCCTTGCTCGTTTTGTATCGGAGGAGGGCCGCAACTGGGTACATATAGATCTCTCTGGCTCTTACCAGCCAAGTGCCAATGACCTTTGGGCCGCTGGTGCCAAGGGACATGGCTTGCGAACTATTGCTCGTTTCCTACTGGATAATTAATACCCAGCAATTACTGCCAAAAGCCTTGCAAAACGCGCCTAAAATTGGCGCGTTTCTATTTTTTCCTGACCTGCGCCTGTAAATTTTCACGAAATTATATTCCTTTTGAAAGCTTTAATCAGTGAACTTTCACTAGTTGAGGTTTTTTAATTTGGCTCGTTAATTGGGACTTGGGCTCATAAATACGTTTTGTGTAATTCGGAAATTTATTTTAAATTTCGAGGGGTAATAGGTAATGAGTACTACGGCATCCGCAAATCATTCTGCTCAAAAATCAAATCGTTGTGCTAACTGCGAAACTGAACTTTTGGGACCTCACTGTTACAAATGTGGTCAGCCGGTCAAGGGGATGGTGCGTCATTTCTCCTCCATAATTGGAGACTTTTTTGACACTCTACTGGCATTTGACTCGCGTACATGGAAAACAGTGCCATCCTTATTCTTTCGACCTGGATTTTTAACTACTGAATATTTTTCAGGTCGTAGAGTCCGCTATGTAAGTCCTGTAAGGTTGTTTATTTTTCTTTGTATCACCAGTTTTTTTGTTACTCAGATTAATAGTGACTGGGCTATTAACTTTGGTGGCAATAAATCTGTAGTTGTGGATACGGAGTCTGCCGAAAGAGGTCTTGATCAGGCTGTTGAGAATTTAAAAGACCTCCAAAAAAAACATGCTGAAGATAATTTGGTGGTCATCAATTTAGAGGAGGTAGAATCTGATCTTGTTGAAGAACGCATTGAAATTAAGACGGGTTTAGACGAACTGAATACGGATCTAGATAAAGTTAATGTCAATCTGAACGGTGTTACAGGGGCATCAAAGCAATCCGAATATTTCACTAAGGATGCTATTGCTTCGGGGCTAAATGAAACTATTACCGAAATAGATGAAGAGTTTTTTCAAGTTGGCTGGATTCCTGATTCTTTGGAAGATTGGGTTAATAAAAAAGTAGATAGTGCCCATAAAAATGTAGAACGAGTCACTGAAGATCCAAATCGACTTAAGAAAGCATTTCTGGGAGCCTTGCCTTCTACTTTAATAATCATGTTGCCAATTTTCGCCATGATGTTGTGGGTAGCTTACATCTTCAAACGTCGACTTTATATGGAGCATTTGATTGTTGCACTGCACAGTCATGCTTTTATTTGTTTAAGTATTTTAACTGCCAATCTGTTTTACAGCGCAAGCGAAAAGTTTTCTGATTACAATGTAATCTCTTCACTTTTTGATAATCTGTTTTTTCTGCTAATTATTTGGGTCCCCATTTATCTATTTTGGATGCAAAAGCGTATATATCAGCAGGGGTGGCTTATTACCTTATGTAAATACTCTTTTCTGGGAGGGGCTTATTTGATTTTGCTGGCCTTGGGTGCGGCTTTGACTGTTCTCTGGAGTTTGGCAGAGCTTTAGTGCTAGTTTTTAGCTATTCTTGAAATAAAAGAAATTGATCAGTGGCTAGTATTTTTTGGACGTTCTTCACATAATAAGATGCAAAGAAATAGAACGTTTTTATGGTTGATACCTAGAAGTAGAAAAAGGATAGAGGTAATGAGTTGTTCAGAAACAGTTGAACATATAAAAGGAAGTGTTGCTGAATGTGCAAACTGCAAGACCGAACTTTTGGGGCCACACTGTTATTCTTGTGGCCAGCCTGTAAAAGGAATGGTGCGCCAATTTTCCAACATAATCGGGGATTTTTTTGACACATTACTAGCGCTTGATTCGCGTATAGTACGCACTCTGGCGCCTTTGCTGTTTCGTCCTGGTTTTCTAACAGTCGAGTATTTTGCTGGACGGCGGGTACGTTATGTCAGCCCAGTACGTTTGTTTATTTTCTTATGTATAACAACCTTTTTTTCAATTCAGCTTAGTACTGATTGGAAGGATTATTCATCTGAGAATGATGAGGCTGTGGTTGAGGAAGTATCTGATATAAAGCAGCCCCTTGATGAAGGGAGAAATACTATATCAGACACATCAAATCAGGATGTCGAGACTGAGTTTTTGCCGAATGAGGCTCCAAAAAAAGTTGGTGAAATGATCGATGAATTTCAGAGGGCTGAGCCCAAATTGGTAGTTGATATTTTTGATAGTGAAGAGGGTGAACATTGCAATGTAAAGATTGGTGGAGCTTGTTGGGATAACAAAGCTGAACGCCCAAGATTTTCAGGTGTACCACAATCCCTGGTGGATAGCGTGGCTGAATTCTTGCTAAAGATCGAAAAAAATAGTGATCTAGTTGAAGCTGATCCCAATCGTTTCAAGAAGATTTTTCTTGGTTCATTACCTTCCACACTATTTATTATGCTGCCTATTTTTGCATTCATGTTATGGGTGCTTTATCTGTTCAAGCGAAGGTTATATATGGAACACTTAATTGTTGCATTACATAGCCATGCATTTATTAGTTTGGCACTATTACTGACGACTCTTCTACTTAATGTTCAGGGTTGGTTTGGCGGTTATCCATGGGTTGAGCAGATCACGTGGAGTTTAATATCTATCCTTGTCTTTTGGATGCCTGTATATCTTTTGATCATGCAAAAGCGTTTATATAGACAAGGTTGGATTATGACTTTGATTAAGTATTCTTTCTTATCTGTTGTGTATCCGCTAATGCTTTCAATTGGAGCTACATTGGCAGTTTTATACAGCGTCGCGGAATTTTAGTATTTTCTGTTTATTTTCGGATGTTCTCACTCAGTAGTAATTAGGGTGCTAGGGTATTAAAAATACACGTTTAATACCCTTGATTATAAGAGGATAAGTTAATGTGGATGGATGAGGATATATGCTTTGTATCTTGGTTATATTTACATTTTCTCTAGCGCTGAAGTGTCTTAATTATAAAACTGAATTTAAAATTAAAAAAATCATGATAAATAAGAGAGCTGCAACTGTTTAAGGTTAAATCCCGCCAATATTTTCCAGCTATATATAGATATTCCATAAGGTCGCTTTACAATCTCTCCAGCCAATAGAATGTAGTTTTTATTTGATATGTGGTTGAAGGGTAAAATAGTTAGTAAAAAAATACTTTATGGAGGGTAACATGTTGAGACTGATAATCAGTTTTTTAGCTAGTTTACTGACGTTGATTTTTGCGATAATCAGTTATGCAGATCCGATTCAGGATATAAGTATGCAGAACTATAATGCTGGTTGGTACCCTAACTTCTATCAAGGTCAGGGTCCATTGACCTGTCGTAGAACTTGTGCAATTTGGGTCGGTGCTACACCAGAATCTGAATTGACAAAGGAAATGACAGAGGAGTTTGAACGAACCAATGTTTGTAAAATCACTCGCAATCCAGAGATTATTGAAAAGCCATATGATGATCCACTGGCCCATTGGTTATATGGTAATCAATTTGACGACAAAGCTAATTGTTATGCGGGTACACCCTTTGGAGTAATTGAAGATGATCACTACATGTGCTTATGTGTATGTGATAAACCAGACCTGATCGTGAGCAAAATTCATGATCCAATCTGGGACTCTGGTTCAGGGCAATCCCTGATTGCTGTAGATATCACCAATGTCGGGCAAATGGCAGCTGCCGCAAGTTTTGCTCGCCTGATCGATCCCGATACTTTGGCCAATGATGTTCAAGCAATCCCAGCCTTAGCCGTTAGTGCGACGATAACCCTCATCTTTACCTTGAATTATTGGGTATTTGATCCTGATGCGGTGCTGGAAGTGACCGCAGACTATAAAAACATCGTGGAGGAATGCGATGAAACTAACAATACGCAGGTTTATAAAAAGCAAGGTTAAAGTACATCTTATTAGTGTTCGACAATAAATTAACGAGCTAGGTGAACATTAATTACCTCACAGTTCTCCTTACCTACTGTAGCCGTTGGCATACCACCACCCTTGATATTGGTATCGGGCTTTTTAGGAATAATGATGTACATACGATGATAGTTACGTAATACGTAGTCTTTCTTGTTTGCGCTTAACCAAGGGTATTCGTTTGCAATGGCGGCTACCCCTCTTGCCAGGGCAATACCATCGGTACAATTATTTGGTGTGGTGGTGGCCATAACCATGGCTATTAGGGCAGATGAAAAGAGCATAAATCTTGTTCTTTGGCCGAAGTCGGGGTAATTGAGGCACTAAGCTGTCACTCGGGAAGTATAACTAAGTCGGATACAGAGCTGTAGTGATCTATACCAGAGTTTTGTCAATCTATACTCTCTCACAGCAGAGTGACAGGTCTATACCGGTCACTCTGCTAAACCTATTTTTCCTCATGAATTCTCACCTATCCCCATACTGATTTCTTTGCTCTGCAATATCTCCATTTGATTATCCGCTTCGACGGTTCTCAGTTGAAATTATAAAAGGAGAAATTTGAAGGAATGAGCACTTCTGAATAGCGAATATCTGTGGCTTGCGACACGAGTACATAAGGGGACATAGAAATCGAGCTGTTATCCACAGCGTATTTTGCGTTGCAATCGGTATGTCTGTTTTTGTCGTAATTGCGTCTTTTGTGACATTTCTAGAGGAGTAGAATAGGTACAAGGAGGAATTACTATGAGCAGAAAGATTGGTTTTTTCATTGCCGATGGCTTTCAGGCCCTGGACTTATTTGGCCCCTTGGATGCATTTATGGAGACTAACAGTTTTATCAGTGAGGCCTATTCTTGCTACTTATTAGGTTTGTCTTCAGGGGTTGTTGAAACAGCGTATGGACAATCCCTTTCTGTAGACTGCGATATCTTTGAATTACCACAAGTTGATTACTTGGTCATTTGTGGCGGTGTTGGGATGCGGCAATTGGAACTGAGCTTGAAGCAACTCAATGCCTTGAGACTGATAGCTGAAAATGCCCGTAGGGTAATGAGTATCTGTACCGGTGCTTTTATTCTAGCAAAGATTTTTCCTGAACAGAGTCATAGAGTTACTACACATTGGCGACATTGCCGAGAATTGGCACAACAGGCAGTTAATTATCAAGTGGAAGAAGACCCGCTGTTTATTGAAAGTGAAGGAATTTGGTCTTCCGCCGGTGTTTTATCTGGCGTCGACCTAGCCTTAGAGATCATCCGAAGAGACCACGGCAATACTATTGCTGCGAGTGTTGCCAAAGAACTGGTGGTCTATCTACAGCGCCGCGGTGGTCAGGCACAGTACTCAGACTTATTACAGGTACAATCTGGCGATAGCATGCGTCTCAACCCATTGCTGGAGTGGTTAGCTCAAGATTATCAAAAACCTATCAGTGTCTCCGATATGGCCGAGAGAATATCTATCAGTGAGCGCCAGTTAACACGCTTGTTCAAACGTCATTTACACAGCACGCCTAGCCAGTATTTAAATCAAATTCGTCTCAATCGGGCGCGGGACCTGATTACTTGCGAGTCCTTGAGTTTGGAGCAAGTAGCTCTACGAGTGGGCTTTTCCAGTTACGATAGTTTTCGCCGGGCCTTTCACCTTCAGTTTGGGGTCTCTCCCTCATATTTCAGCCGGAATCAAGCATAAAACAAAGATTATTTTTAATTATCTACTTGTTATTTTTTTTCATATAAAGCCAACACACTTGAAACTGAGAAGGTTAGTTTGTGGAAGGAAGATATACAGTAATTAATTGAGACACATCATATAGATCCGCTTGTTAATGTTGACAAATATGAATTCTATGAGCAAATCCATAATCTACTTAAATCTCTGCAAGATATGAATGAAGCAGAAATAGAGTTGGGAATAATGCGTTTAATGCGTAGTATTGGCCAAGTTTCTTTATGGCACTGGCATTAGTGATGGACAAGATGAGGTGACTTACCAGTTTTTAAAAGATGGTAAATCTATCTCAATGAAAGTGCACTCTGTGCCTATGGAAAAATTTGGTGGGTTGAGCACACAGTATCCGGTTTTGGTTCCTGATATTAATTATTTTAATATCGACTTGTCTGGTATCCGCCTGGCTTTACTAAGAAAGTACGACGCAGTTTACGTGGACTTTGATAGTTATCCAGATTTACGTGATCTTCAAGAACAGTGTGAGAATATTGTTGATATCGTACGTGATAGTAGAGTTCAGAATCTTGTTATCGATTTTCGAGATAATCATGGCGGGGATTTTTACGTAGGATTGGCTCTCTCTTCCTGTATTCAAAATTTGAATCAATTCGATTGGCGCAATGGTATATATGTAATGATTGATGAAGGTACTCAATCAGCAGCGATGAGTAATGCGGCCCAGTATCAGCAAATTCTCAATACCAACTTGGTGGGTACTCCGACAGGCGCCGATCCTAATATAGCCTCTGAAACTAACCATTTTAAGCTTAAAAACTCGAAGAGAGAGATAAGTATTGCCAAGCGCTATTATCGCTTTATTCAATCTCCTACCGATGCGCTATACCCTGATTTTCCGATGACGACAAGCTGGCGTGACTATAAGCAGGGTAGGGACGGAGCACTATTACAGTTACTAAATCATATTCAAGAAAAGGATCGTGAAAGTTAGATAAAGTCATAGTAAATATTGACTTTCATTGTACTGAAAAAATAATACACTGCACTCGAAATTTTATTAGGTATCAATACTCATTGAGCGTATCCATGAGTTTATACATAATAAATGCCGGTAGCAGTGTATTACTCATTTTCTAGGGAGTAGCTCTTTAAAATAAACGGTTACCACTCCACACAAATCTTACCAAAGTGCGAACCGCTGGTTTGATACTCAAAAGCTTCCTCAAGATTGGCAAACGGAAATGTCTTATCGATAACTGGATGCACTGTGTTGCTTTCCAATGCCGCAACATAATTCTGCTGTTCACGGCGATTCCCCACAACCAGCCCTTGTAGGCGTGCTTGTTTTCCCATCAGTAATGCTGTTGGGACTTCTCCCTCTCTGCCAGTTAGCACCCCAATGAGAGAAATGTGCCCCCCCACCCTAACTGACTGAATAGATTGTTCCAAAGTGGCGGGCCCACCCACCTCGATAATATGATCGGCCCCTTTGCCATGGGTTAACTCCAGTACTTTTTCTGACCACTGTGTATGGGCTTTGTAATTAATCCCGTGAGTTGCCCCCAGCTTCTTGGCGCGTTCTAGTTTCTCATCGGAGGATGAGGTCACAATTACTTGGGCGCCCAACATATTGGCAATTTGAATTACGGCAATAGATACGCCGCCAGTACCAAGGGTTAAAATTATATCTCCTGGTTTAACCTTGCCATCGCTGACCAAGGCCCTCCAGGCCGTGAGGCCCGCTGTAGTAATAGTGGCAGATTCAGTATGACTCCAGCCCTTGGGTGCCAGGGTAAATGCAGTGGCATCACGTACTACATGCTGGGCTGCCATTCCATCAATGCCATCTCCGGGTGTATTGGCGAAGCCCCAAACACTGTGGCATGCCGGCCCTGCCTGCCATTGGGGGAAAAAGCAGGAAACCACGGAATCACCGATCTTAAATTCGGTGACACCCTCACCAACGGCCTCAACTGTTCCTGCACCATCAGACATTAAAATACGGCCATCTTCGGTAGATATACTGCCGTCGGCAACCAGCAAATCATGGAAGTTGAGCGAGGATGCGCCAATGGCAACACGAATCTGCCCAGGCCCTGGCTTGCCGGGGTCATTAATTTCGCTCAGAGAGATATTTTCAAGACCGCCAGGTGCTTTTAGCGTCAGTGCTTTCATTATGTTCTTCCTTTAATCTTAAGAGCCTTTGTTTTCAGGCCTTCTAGCCAATCTTGATGGCCATTAATCATAGGATTAGGTTGGGTTATCACTAATTCAATGGCAGGCAACCGATTCTGTGCTTCTTATCTGAGGATATTGTTAACCAGGCGTGCTGAACATCCATATCAAGCTGCAGGTGCTGACTATTGTTTAACTGGTGCAGTATATCCTACATAGCGCGCTTCAACCGGAAATCGAGAATTTAAAATATACTTTGTGTACCTTTACTTAATTCAGGTCCCTGCCCATTCTGGAATTGGACATTTATAGAGTTAATAGGCATGGAGTAGTGGCCACCCATCAGTTATAGCTGGCTTTGAGATAAAATTTACCTAGAGTAATGGTTATTGGGTAATCCTGAGAGAAGCTCTGAACCAGATTATTTTACTCATTGTGGTCTAGGTAATGTTGATGACGGTCAATCACTTTTCTCTGCAGAGTTGCCAATATATTCTTTAAGCTCACGACGCTTCTGTATGGCGTTGAAGGGGTCATAGGGCTATATACTTCAAATTTTTATTCATTATTCTCTATGAGAAAATCTTATATCTAACTGAAGGTTTAAGTACTTGCAATATATTTATTTGGGTGCTTAAAAGGTCTAGAAATTAAAAATTATTTGAATGGAAAGAAACTGGCGTTATTTTCTGCTGCTATAAGTATTTAGTTGGTATACGTCTCTGGGAAACTGGTATAGCTCATGACAAAGACTTTTAATGGGAATAAGTTATTGATAGCGCTGATTGTAACTTTATCTGTAGAAAATTTTGCGTATTCTGAGAGTTACGATACGGGCGATGAGCGTGATTGGTTATTGAATGCAGAAAATGATAAAGATCGCTTAATTTTACTGCAAAACTATCTTGGTGGTTTTTCTGTTTCCATGTGGGAAGTAGGGGATCGTTACAAAACCATATATTCGGCACTTCAGAATGAGAACTTTGACCTAGCTATATATCATTGGAAAAAAATTAAAGCTGTCATTGAGAATGGTTACCTAAAACGTCCTGCCCGGAGGGCAAATTCGGATGCAATTTTTATAAACTCAACATATGAAGCTGTACTTAGTGCATTTGAGACCAGGGATATAAAAAAAGCCTGGCAAGGATTTTCCAATGCCCGCTCTGCATGTATGACATGTCATGTCGCCGAAAAAATACCTTGGATGAATGATCAAAATTTATTTAGAGATACTGCTGTTTCAAATAACTGAACACTATTTTTAATGGTTTACGGAGAGGATTGAGCACCCTACTTGAAATTACAACACTTTGACTAGTTGTTAGGAGTAGTCTTGATATAGATCTATTCATAATAGTTCAGGCTTCTAATCGCTCTCTATCAGTGGTGAATATCATCCGCTGTAAAAGTTTTTATGACCTTCTATGTTTCTTCGAGATTTTGGTGGTGATGGCGGATTAATAGTTTGATGTTTGAATTTAGTGGGCTTTAGAAAAGGTGTGATATATCGCTAGCTACTTCAACGTTGGGAGTGCGTAAGTGGGTGCTTTTCCTAGACGCCTAGAAACCCAGTGAGTCACATGAGAAGGGATTAATTGGGGATTAAAATGGTGGGCCCTCCGGGACTCGAACCCAGGACCTGCCGATTATGAGTCGGATGCTCTAACCAACTGAGCTAAGGGCCCACACTTTGCTTGCGGGTATCGTTGCAAGCGGTTGGGCAAAGTACAAGATTTTTCCTTTCAAATCAATGCCTTTGTGGCAGAAATTTCTTCTTGTCGTGTTTGCACAACAACGTCAATCTCAGTAGCTATTATTTGAGCGGTCTTTAAATTTTAACTTCCCAGCCTAGAAAGTAAGGGATGGATATCCCATTTTGAGCTTGTTGGTACGCCTGTTCAGTTTGTTGGTGTTAGTTAGTACCATTGTTCAGGTTATAGAAGGGGAGGCGTAGCCTCCCTTTTTTTTATAACTAACGATTTTCAAGTAGTGCGGTTAAATCGGCAACTTGGGAATCACAATACAACCCCAGACGATAAACCACATTAACAGGGCCACTGCTACTGCGGCAGAGCCGGTGTCTTTGGCGATCTTGGCCAGTGGGTGCTTTTCAGCTCCTATGCGGTCCACAGTGGCTTCAATAGCGCTATTGATAAGCTCCAAAGGCAATACCACCAGGCTAACAGCTATCAATACGGCGCGTTCAGCCGGGGTGTCTCCTACCCATAGGGCAAAAGGGACAAAGAAGATAGCGAGGATAACTTCAATACGAAAGGCTTCCTCATTACGCCAGGCGGCGCTGAGACCTTCGCTTGAATATTTGGCGGCGGCAATCAGGCGGGCAATACCTTTTTTGCCTGGCTTGTTGGCGACTTCTTCAGACTCTTCCGGTTTATTGGCGACTTCTTCAGACTCTTCCGGTTTATTGGCGACTTCTTTTTGCATGCTGCTCTCCTGCCATCCGTAGACCCTTGCGGGCGGTCATGATTGTGTCACATAAAAAAGCCCGGTCGAACCGGGCTTTTTCGTGGGGGCTTACTCGTCGAGGAAGCTCCGCAGGTGCTCTGATCGGGATGGATGCCTCAGCTTACGCAGGGCCTTAGCCTCGATCTGGCGAATACGTTCACGGGTTACATCGAACTGCTTACCCACCTCTTCCAGGGTGTGGTCGGTGTTCATGTCGATACCGAAGCGCATACGCAGTACCTTGGCTTCACGCGCGGTTAGGCCGGAGAGCACGGAGCGGGTGGCGTCGTGCAGGCCTGTCTGGGTGGCGGTGTCCACCGGGGAGGACTGGTTCTGGTCCTCAATAAAGTCACCCAGGTGCGAGTCTTCATCGTCACCGATAGGAGTCTCCATGGAAATGGGCTCCTTGGCGATTTTGAGGACCTTGCGCACCTTGTCTTCCGGCATATCCATGCGCTCGCCCAGCTCCTCCGGCGTGGGTTCGCGTCCCATTTCCTGTAGCATTTGGCGGCTGATACGGTTGAGCTTGTTGATAGTCTCAATCATATGCACCGGGATACGAATGGTGCGTGCCTGGTCTGCGATAGAGCGGGTAATAGCCTGGCGAATCCACCAGGTGGCGTAGGTGGAGAACTTGTAGCCGCGGCGGTATTCGAATTTATCTACTGCCTTCATCAGGCCGATATTGCCCTCCTGGATCAGGTCCAGGAACTGCAGGCCGCGATTGGTGTACTTCTTGGCGATAGAGATAACCAGGCGTAGGTTAGCTTCAACCATTTCCTTTTTAGCGCGGCGGGAGCGGGCCTCGCCAATGGACATACGGCGGTTGATCTCTTTGATCTGGCCTACGTCTAGACCGGAGCGCTCTTGGCACTGGGCCAGCTTGCGTTGCGCGCGAACGATATCGTCTACGACATGACGCAGGGCGTCAGAGTAGTCGCGCTTCTTTTTGATGATCGCGGGGATCCACTCTTCATTGGTTTCGTTGCCGGGAAATTCCTTGATAAAGGTCTTGCGCGGCATACGTGCACGCTTGATGCACAAATTCATAGTGATGCGCTCTTGCCTGCGCACACTATCGAGAATATCGCGAACTTCGCCGTAGAGAGGATCGAACTGGCGTGGTGCCAGTTTGAAGTAGCGGAATACCTCGGCGACGGCTTCCAAAGCAGTACCGGCTTCCTTGGAGTCGCGACCGTGGGCGGCGATGGCCTCATCGGCGGCTTTCTGCGCAGCGATCAGCGCATTCATGCGCTCGGCCAGCTCCTCTGGGTCGAGACCGCCGGCGTTTTCCTCTTCTTCCTCGCTGGAGGAATCGTCGGCGTCGTCCGAGTCATCGTCCTCTTCGCCTTCGCTTTCAGAGGACTCGCTGCTGTTGTCGCTTACTACAGCGGCTTGGCCAGCCTGGGCTCCGGGGGGCACATCTTCAGCTGGGTCGAGCCAGCCGGCGATGACATCGGGGATACGGCGCTCTTCTTTCTCGATGAGCGCGTATTCATCGATGATTTGCTGTACTGCGCCAGGCCAGTAGGCGAGGGCGGCCATCAGCTCGCGTAGGCCCTCTTCGATACGCTTGGCAATGGCGATTTCGCCCTCGCGCGTGAGCAGCTCTACAGTGCCCATTTCGCGCATATACATGCGTACCGGATCGGTGGTGCGGCCTACATCAGACTCAACTGCGGCCAGTGCGGCGGCGGCTTCGGCTGCGGCGATTTCGTCGGCGGAGCTGTCACCCTCGGCCATCAACAACTCTTCGGCATCTGGTGCGCTTTCGAACACCTTGATACCCATGTCGTTGATCATGCCAATAATGTCTTCCACCTGATCGGGATCGGAAATATCTTCCGGGAGGTGGTCATTTACCTCGGCATAGGTGAGATAGCCCTGCTCTTTACCGCGGGCGATCAACTCCTTGATACGGGAGGTTTGTTGCTGGGTTTTGTCGGTCATGCACAACCCTGAATTCTGGGGATGAAAATACGGGACAAAGACGCGGGATTATAGCGTATATGCACTAGCAATAACCACTCTAGCTGTCAAGCAACGGCTCTGGTGTGAATTTTAGGGTGCTGAGGTTCCCGTTCCCGCCCGGCGGGGTGAGTGAATATAGTGTTGAGACCGCAGTTTTCAAGGGGTTATTGCAGATTAATTGTCTTTTCTGCGCCAGTTGGCCAATAAAGCCAGTTGTTCTTCCTGACTGAGCTGGGCACCGGCTTTTAACTGGGCCAAGAGATCGCGATTACGCTGCTTGGCATCGGATTTTTCTAGGTGACGTAGACAGTCGTTAAATTCAGCCTGGGGATCGTATTCCAGATTGCTATCGCCTTGGGCTAGGTGACGAACCCCGGAAACTAGGGGAGATATCGCCAGCTTAGCCAGAATATCGCTGGATTCGGCGCCGTGATGGGCGCGCCAGTGGCCGATCAATTGGCGAAAGTTAAGTTGTGGGCGGCTCTTGAAAAGCTCCACCAGCTGGGCAAATAGCAGCAGGTCTGGGTTGTCGGCGCCGAGGAACTGTTGCAAGTCCTCAATCTGCGTGGCCAGCTCGGGGTGGTGGAGGATCAGCGCTACCAGCATACGTTCAGGAGGTAGGCGATACTGGCCGGTGCGGCGTGGGCTGTCCCCAAGTTTGGGGAAATATTCAGATTCGTCTTCGCGGGGCCAGGGTTCCGGCGGGGTGCGGTGTTGGAGTTCCTCATCCTGCTCGGTAGAGAGGGGCGCGCCGGTGACAGTTGGCTGTGCCTGTGCTTGCTGTAACTGGGTGTTGCGAGCCTTCTCCGCGTGAATCACCTCCTGCAGAGTGTCTTTATCGAGTCCGGTGCGCGAGGCCAGCTGCTGGAACATCAGTTGGCGATATACGCCTCCTGGCAGCAAATCCAGCAGTGGGGCGGCCAGCTTGGACAAGCGCGCGCGGCCGTCCATGGTCTGGAGGTTGATGTCTTCGCTGAGCAGGTCGAAGAGAAAGTCCTCCAGGGGGCGGGCCTGCTCTTCTATCAGTTGCTGGAAACGTTCTCCACCCAGTTGTCGCACCAGAGTGTCCGGGTCTTCTCCTTCCGGCAGCAACAAAAAGCGTAGGCTGCGGCCGTCCTGCATATGGGGCAGGGCAGATTCCAGTGCGCGGCGGGCGGCGGCGCGGCCGGCGCGGTCACCATCAAAACAAAATAGCAATTCACTAGTATGGCGAAAGGCCAGCTGAATGTGCTCTTCGCCGCAGGCAGTGCCAAGGGTTGCGACGGCGTAGCGGATATCGAACTGCGCCAGGGCCACTACATCCATATAGCCCTCCACCACGATCAAGCGCTCTAAGTTGCGATTGGCCTGGCGCGCTTCCCACAGGCCGTAGAGTTCACGGCTTTTGTGGAAAATCGGGGTTTCCGGGGAGTTGAGGTACTTGGGCTTTTCATCCCCCAGTACCCGGCCGCCAAAGGCGATGGTGCGGCCGCGCTGGTCGCGAATGGGGAAGATGATACGGTTACGGAAGCGGTCGTAGTGGTGACGCCCGCCTGGTTTGCTGTTGCCGTCACTGTCCTGGCGACGAATGGCGAGTCCTGCCAGTTCAAGCTGGTCGGCTTTTTCGGGAGTGTCGGCCAGTGCGTTGAGCAGGTTGTCCCAGCCCGGTGGTGCCAAGCCGATGTCGAAATCTCGGGCAATTTCCCCGGATAATCCGCGATTGCGCAAGTAGGCCACTGCGTTACCTGCTGCAGGGTGGTTGCGTAGCTGTTCACGGTAGAATTCTGCAGCTTTTTCCGCCAGTTGATAGAGGGATTGGCTTTCCCTCTGGCGCTTTTCCTGCCCGGGAGCCAATGCCTCTCTGGGTACTTCCAAGCCGCGGGTGGCTGCCAGTTTTTCCACGGCTTCGGGAAATGGCAGGCGATCGTATTCCATCAGGAAGCCGATTGCATTGCCGTTGGCGCCACAGCCGAAACAGTAGTAGAACTGCTTGTCTGGGCTCACGGTAAAGGATGGGGTTTTTTCGTCGTGGAAGGGGCAGCAGGCGGAGTAGTTTTTTCCGGTCTTGCGCAGTTTTACCCTACTGTCCACCAGCTCGACGATATCTGCGCGGGCGAGCAGGTCGTCGATAAAGTGCTGGGGGATCTTGCTGGGCATACTGTTCTGCAATCCGGCTGGGCGTTAGGCCAGTCGGGCCTTAACCAATTTGCTGACTGCGCCCATATCTGCACGGCCTTGAACCTGGGGCTTCACCTGGGCAATCACTTTACCCATGTCGGCCATACCGCTGGCCCCGGTGCTCTGCACGGCGGAAGCGACAATTTCGCTAATCTCCGCTTCGGTCAACTGCTTGGGCAGGAACTCTTGGATGACTTCGATCTCCGCCTGTTCCACTGCAGCCAGCTCGGCGCGGCCGGCCTTTTCATACTGGGTGATGGAGTCGCGGCGCTGTTTGGTCATCTTGTCCAGCAGAGCGAGGATACGCGCGTCATCCAGATCGATGCGCTCATCCACTTCAACTCGTTTGATCTCAGCATTGATTAAACGCAGGGTGGCAAGACGCTCTTTGTCGCGTGCTTTCATTGCGTCTTTGGTCGCTTGAGTCAGGGTGTCCTTGAGAGTGCTCATAGTGAGTGTTCCGGGATTGGCATTGATTGTGGTTTATTGGGCTGAGCGCTAAGGATAGCGCGTCCGCCGAGCATGGAGAATGCGGTTGGCAGAACGAAAAACGGCGCGCGAGTAGGGCTCGCACGCCGTTCTTTATAGCTCCGCTACGGGCTAAGCCCGTCCGGCCGCCTCGCTGCGACAGGCTTATTCAGCCTGCGGCTCTTAGTAGAGACGCTGGAACTTGCGGTTTTCGCGCTGAAGCTTTTTAGCGTGACGCTTAACCGCGGCAGCAGCTTTGCGCTTACGAACAGCGGTGGGCTTCTCGTAGAACTCGCGACGACGTACTTCAGACAGTACGCCTGCTTTTTCACAGGAGCGCTTGAAGCGGCGCAGAGCGATATCGAAAGGTTCGTTGTCTTTGATTCGTACAGAGGGCATTAGGATACCTGTTAAAATTCGTTTCTCTCGGCCATTCCGGCAATGCTCTCGCAGTTGCATCCGGTGGCCGGTTCACAGCGAGGGCGCAAATTCTAAACACTCCTATACGGGATCGCAACCCCATTTTCCAGTATGATAACCGCCCCTCGAAGTAGTCACGAGAATGAAATCAAGTGCGCGTCCTCGGTATAGAAACTTCCTGCGATGAAACTGGCGTCGCTATCTACGATTCTGAGTCCGGTCTGCTCGGCCATGCTCTATTCAGTCAGGTTGACCTCCACGCCGATTACGGTGGTGTAGTCCCTGAACTGGCAAGCCGCGACCATGTGCGCAAGCTGTTGCCGTTGGTACGGCAGGTAATGGCGAAGACCAATACCAAGCCTTCCGATTTGGATGGTGCAGCTTATACCGCCGGTCCAGGCTTGGTTGGCGCCCTGATGGTGGGCGCCTGTGCCGGCCGCGCCTTAGCGTATGGCTGGGGTGTGCCCGCTGTGGCTGTACATCATATGGAGGGGCATTTATTAGCTCCGATGCTGGAGGACAACCCACCGGCCTTTCCTTTTGTGGCCTTGCTGGTCTCTGGTGGTCATACCCAGTTGGTCGAAGTGCGCGGTCTTGGCGACTACGAACTGATGGGGGAATCCCTGGACGATGCCGCTGGTGAAGCTTTTGACAAGGCCGCCAAGATGCTTGATCTGGACTACCCCGGTGGTCCGCGTTTGGCAGCCTTGGCTGAGAAAGGTGATCCCAAGCGCTTTACCTTCCCTCGCCCTATGACTGATCGACCGGGGCTGGATTTCAGCTTTTCGGGCTTAAAAACCTTCACCCTGACCACTGTGCGTCAGCACGCCCTCGAAGATGGCCTGCCGGATGAACAGACCTGTGCGGATATTGCGGCAGCCTTCCAAGAGGCGGTCGTGGATACTCTAGTGATTAAATGTCGCCGTGCAATTAAAGCCTCTGGTTATAAAACTTTGGTCATTGCCGGTGGGGTTTCCGCGAATAAATTGTTGCGTGAACGTTTGGAAACGAGCCTGCGCAAGGATAGTGCCAGCGTCTACTACCCCCGTCATGAGTTTTGCACCGATAACGGCGCTATGATCGCCTATGCCGGTAGTTTGCGTTTGCAAGCCGGAGAACAGACGAGCCTTGCAGTTGATGTGCGTCCACGTTGGCCAATGACAGAATTGCCCAAGACCGAACTCTAAGAAATCCCAGGGGCATCCTGGCAGTAAAAAGAAAAGAGCCGATAAATGGATATTGTTTATATACGGGATTTAAAGGTGAATACCATTATCGGTATTTACGAGTGGGAGCGTGAAGTACGCCAGACCGTCAGCCTTGATATAGAAATGGCTTTCGATATCAGCGAGGCGGCGCGTACAGACAATATCGAGCACACACTTAACTATAAGGCGGTGGCCAAACGCTTGATCGCTTTTATTGAGAGCAGCGAGTTCCTGTTGGTGGAAACTATGGCGGAACAGGCTGCGGCAATTGTCAGGGAAGAGTTTTCCGTAAGCTGGCTGCGACTGCGTTTGTCCAAGCCGGGTGCGGTCCGAGGGTCCAGGGATGTGGGTGTCATTATTGAGCGTGGCGAAAGGCCAGCAAAAGGTGCAGCAGCGATGTCTGCGGGAGTGTAAACGTGGCTCAGGTGTATCTCAGCCTCGGCAGTAATATCAATCGCGCGCAATATATCCGCGCAGCGCTGGATGCTCTCACAGGGCAGTTTGGCGACTTGGAGGTGTCCCAGGTTTTCGAGAGCGAAGCGGTAGGATTCCCTGGGGATAATTTTTACAACCTGGTGGTGGGACTACAAACTGACCTGCCGGTAAGGCAGCTGGCCCTGTGTCTGCGTGGTATCGAAGATGCCAACGGCCGCCTGCGCTCTGGACCTAAATTCAGTGCGCGCACCCTGGATATTGATATTCTTACCTATGATCAACTTACGGGGACTATCGATGGAGTGAAATTGCCTCGAGGTGAGATTGTAAAAAATGCCTTTGTTTTACAGCCTCTGGCAGAGATTGCTCCGGAAGTATTGCATCCGATCGAGCAGAAAACTTACCGTCAGCTGTGGAATGAGTACGACCAGGCTTCACAAAAATTGTGGCCGGTAGAATTTATTTGGCCGTGATTCCAATAATTTTTTAAAAAATGTAGATAAAAAAGCAGCCTTTAGAGGCTGCTTTTTTTGTCAGTAAAAATTAACTCAGGCTCATTAGCGCCTCTTTGGTGAACGGAGTGATTTCCTCCGCGCGATCTTCACGTACCTTGGCGAACCAGTGTGAGTCTTGTAATAGTGCGCGGCCAACGGCAATCAGGTCGAACTCCTGGTTGTCCATACGGCGGGTCAGTTCGGCTAAATCGGTAGGATTGGCAGTGCCGCCCATACCCTGGTTATTGCCGCCGATAAAATCATCGTCGAGGCCGACACTGCCGACAGAAATTACCGGTTTTCCAGTCAATTCCTTGGTCCAGCCTGCCAGGTTGAGATCAGAACCCTCAAATTCTGGCACCCAGAAGCGTCTTGTAGAGGCGTGGAAAATATCAACGCCAGCTTCAACTAGCGGTGTTAGGAAGCGTTTCAGTTCTTCCGGGTTTTGCGCCAACTTGGCTTCGTAATCCTGCTGCTTCCACTGGGAGTAGCGCAGCACTATGGCAAAGTCTTCGCCTACGGCTTCACGTACCGCTTTGATAATTTCTACTGCAAAGCGGGTGCGATTTTCGATGGAGCCACCGTACTCGTCATCGCGTTGGTTGGTACCTTCCCAGAAAAACTGGTCGATCAGATAGCCGTGGGCGCCGTGGATCTCTACGCCGTCAAATCCAATTTCCTTGGCTGCTTTCGCCGCGTCCGCAAAAGCTTGTACAACTTCCTGGATGTCCTCTTTGCTCATCGCCTGGCCATTGGGCTTGCCGGGTTTGAACAGGCCTGAGGGGGAGTAGCCGGGCACTGATTTATCCGGGCCTATGCCCTCTTTGCGCACGGAGCCTACGTGCCATAACTGCGGGATAATCTGGCCACCGGCAGCGTGTACTTCGTCTACCACTTTTTTCCAGCCGGCGAGAGCGGCCTCACCGTAGATTGCCGGAACATTCTCGTAGCCGTTTGCGGCTTTATGATTAACGAAGGTGCCTTCGGTAATAATTAGTCCCACTTCACCTTCAGCTCGGCGGCGGTAATAGCCGGCCACTTGGTCATTGGCTGAATAGCCCGGTGACATGGTGCGAGTCATGGGGGCCATTGCAACCCGGTTGCGCAGCTTTAGGGATTTATGCTCGAAAGGACGCAGTAGGTTGTCCAGGGAACCACTCATATTTCTCTCCTGAATGTCTAGATTCAACACTGGGACTCACTGGTCCCACAAGGTCACAATTAAAACGGTTGCGTTATAAGACCTTATTTTAAGGTTGAATTCAATATCTGGTTTCGTATTGCAACTCTTTTGCCGGTATAATGGCTAGGGAGCCTCTGAATAACTCCGTAATGCCTCTGCGGGCCTTGAAGGCTGCAGATGTTAGGCGCAGCTCGCCGCGAATGGCTCAGTCCTTTGCAAGAGCTGCAACGCAGCAGCTGTGGCCTTCAAGGCCCGCCCTTCGGGGCTTGCTGAGCGATTCACACTCCGCGTTGCGACTTCTTGAAAGGTCTAGACATTCCTGTGAAGCCGCGCCTTGATTGTGAACCGCTCTGCATGCCAGAGGTATGACGGAGTTATTTAGAGGCTCCCTATATGTCACGTAAACGCTTTGATGATCTTGATTGCTCCCTGGCTTGCGCCCTAAATGAGGTGGGGGACTGGTGGTCCCTGCTGATAATTAAGCAGGCGATGCTGGGTACCCGCCGTTTTGTGGATTTCCAAAGAAACCTGGGAATCGCCAAAAATATCCTTGTGGATCGGTTATCCCGTTTGGTGGAAAACGAAGTGCTGGTGCGCTTTGATGCGGGTGAACACGGCACTCGCTATGAGTACCGCTTAACGGAAAAAGGCCGGGACCTGTTTACGGTGGTAATCGCCCTACGCCAGTGGAATCTGCGCTGGAACGGCAATAAAGATGGGATGCATCTGGTCGATAAAAACAGTGGTGAGCCTATCTCCGAAGTGGCTGTACAGAATGCCCAGGGACAAAAACTCAGTATTCGCGATGTATTATTTGTGGATGAAAATGGCCAGCCCCTAGAGCAGGCTGGCTAGCTGGCTTTTTGAGGGGCTCTATCAATCCTGGCTCTTGGACAGCAGTCTGATTATGTCCAGAGCCCTGCCCGGCTCCCAACGCATAGCAGAGATAACGCCGTGCATGGCCAGTAGGCGCTGGTCTATTTTCCCTTTCTCCTGAAGCTTGTGTAATTTCTCTGTGGCCTCGGTAAAGCCGCGCTGCTCATAAGTGAGTAGTAATTTGACGGTCTGTTCCGCCGGAGTGATTTGGCGTGGAACAGGGGTATACCCCATCGCGCTTACCATACTCTCAGCCGCCAGCCAGGTGGACCAGGGGTTTTGCCCGGTAATAAGCTGGCCATCCACGCTGACTTGTTCCAGGTAAGTGGGCCCAGCCTGAAAAAACGCGCCTTGCTCACGTAAGCGATCCTCAAGCAGGAATGGAAATCGTTGCTCGGCGTCTGGGATAAGAAAAAGCTCCTCTTCGTTAGTAAAAGCACTGATCTGCCGATCGGCGATTAAGAGCTTGCCATTATCCAGGGTGACATTGGCAAGGGCTGCTGGCCCGTGGCATACCGCTCCGATAATTTTGCCGCTGTTATAGGTTTCCCGCACCAGGGACTGGATATGGGGATTGTCGGGGAAATCGAACATGGTGCCTTTACCGCCGACAAAAAATACGGCCTGGTAATCCTCTGCTGATACCTGATCGATAGGAATACTGTGATTGACCTTTTGTTGTGCCTCCGGGTCATTGAGAAAGGCATAGTCGAAAGGCCCCAGATCATCTTTATCGATCACCGCAGGCGGTTTGCCGCCTTTGGGACTGGCAATATCGACAATAAATCCGTTGGCTGAAAAGATGTAATAGGGGCGTGCCAGTTCAGTTAATTCATAACCAGTTGCCTTGCCACTATCTCCCATCGTTTCAGTACTGGTAACAACAGCTAATATTTTTCCTCGGCTTTCCCTGGGTAATTGTTGTAAATACGGCAGGTCACTGACTGTCGTAGTGGAAAAGTCCTGCTCTTGGGGTGGAATTAGGCCCTTGATCCAAATAATAAAACCAAAAAAGACGGACAAAGTCAGTGCCAGGGAAATAATAATTTTCTTCAACATATTAATCTCCAAAATTGCAGTAGCAGACGGAAAATATTCTAGTGAGTTCGTAGGAGAATAAGGGGTGGAAGGTGAAATTCTGGTGAGATTGTAATTGCTATTTAGGAAGAAAGAATAAGCTGCGCTCGAGATCGTATAAGGTATGGATGCCGATTCAGTGTGCATCTCGAGCGCATACGGTAAAAATTTGAATCTTAGAACGCTACTGTGTAAAAGACAGAGCGCACTGATAAATATTGTTTCGACATTGGATAGAGATAGTCCAATTTAAGGCTTCACAGATTCTCTTGGCCAGGAAAAGGCCTTGACCAATACCGTCACTGCCTTCCCTTTTTTGGCCGGGTAAGAGGGAGGTTTCTAGGTCTAACTGGTTGTCTGTGGTGTTCTCAAAAAATAGTGTGTCCCCCTTATAGGTAATAACCAACTCAGGGCTGGTAGCGTGCTGTAATGCATTGCTGATTAAGTTGTCGAATAACAGACTTACCAGGTGTCGATTGGCCAGGACTCTGACTTTGTGCCCTAACTTTAAATCAACATTAAAATGCTTTTGTACAATTAACTGGTGTTGAGCTAAAAGACGCTCCTCTAGTAAAGCACGCAATGGGATATCTTCCGACTGTAGAGACTCAGAGCGGGCGAGGGCTAATAGTGTCTTAACGGTTTTTTCCATACCGGTAACCGTTTCTAATAGCTCATTTTTCTCAGCTAAAGTCATTTCCCGATTTTGACTGAGAGCCAGTGTGCTTTTCAGAATGGTTAGCCCGGTGCGCAACTCATGGCTTGTATCCCGGGTAAACTCAGTTTCCCTGCGCAATGTTAGCTTGAGCTGGTTAAGTGTATCTTGCAATGTACTTGCGAGATAACCGATTTCATCTTGTTCATTGTTATAGGGCAGGGAAATTTGAGAATCGCAGTTTCTCTGCTGCTGAACTGCTTTAGCAAGGGTTACTACAGGCGCGATGGTTTTACGGGAAATACGATAAGCACAATAGAGGGCTAAGAGTAGGGTCAAGATACAGGCGCTGGCAAAGAGCCAGAGAAGCTTTGAAGATTGTCGGGTAACAGTGAGCAATTCACTGACTTCAGCTACGAGAACGGCGGAATGGTTGTCTGGAAAATGTACTCTGCGTAAATGGAAGTGATGTTCAGTATCACTAAACCACTCAGCCTTTTCTGCATAGCTTGGTAGAGCAGTGCGCAGTTCGGCCGGAATTATTTTGCTTTCAGTGTATAGCGTTAAATAGGGTAGGCGTGGCTCTGGGGTCGTATTAGGCAGTCTTGCCTGCTGTTCGAGGTAGCGGACTTCTCCGGCCAATAAGTTATCGAGTAAATGGTCTTCAACTACATAGGCCACCATCATACAAATGGCAAAAAACACCAAGCATAGCAGTAGGGTAAAACTGCCAAAAATAGCGAAGACCTTCCTCTGTAAATTACTGGTTTCGCGCATTGGGAGTTTCCAACTGATAACCGAGATTGGTGATGGTTTTCAACATAGGGGCCTGGAAAGGCTTATCCAGTGTTTGGCGAAGACTATAAATGTGGGATTTTAAGGCGTCTGTTTCTGGGGGTTCATCACCCCAAATATGGTGGATTATTGCCGAGCGGCTTACTGGTGCTGGCGACGCCTGGGCAAGCATAGTGAGAATGCGAAAACCGATAGTTGTCAGGGGCAGAGGTTGTTTATCCCGGTAGGCCGTTTGCTGGCGCTGGTTTATCTGTAAATCACCAACCTTAATTTCTTCACTGGTATGCAGCTGGTGTCTACGTGCCAGGGCGCGGCATCTCAGTATCAGTTCCCTTGGTTCGAAGGGCTTACATAAGTAGTCATCGGCACCGATACCAAATCCGCGTTCTTTATCTGCGAGAGCATCTCGGGCAGTTAACATCAGAATTGGCATGTTAATTGGCGCTTGTGCTTTGATCTTTTCGCAGACCTCTAAGCCGTCCATATCCGGCAGGCCCAGGTCGAGAATAATCAGGTCGAAGATTTGTTCCAGGGCCAGCTGCAAGCCCTGGCGACCCCGGTGGGCATAATCTATCTGCCAGCCCTCAGCATGTAGGAATTCGGCAAGCTGGCGGGCGATAGTGGGGTTATCTTCAATCAACAATATCTTCAGTGAGCGCACCGGCAAATCTCTTTTGGCAGAGGAAGTTACAAAACATTCTGACAGAGTGCCGGTGAAATTGAAGTGAAGCCCCGTTGTTGGACTGTTTTAGATATTGGTTGGACCGCTCTAGATATTGAGGTTGCGGCCGCCGTCAACGGCAATAACCTGACCGTTGATATAGGGGGCATCACAGGCAAGGAAGCGCACGGTCTTGGCGATATCGCTGGGGTCACCGGTTCGAGCCAAAGGAATGCACTGGGTGATTTTTGCTTTCTTGGCTTCGTTAGTTGCCTCTTGTTCTGGCCAAAGAATGGCACCGGGGGCGACTGCATTGACCCGCACCTGGGGCGATAGTTCCAGAGCGAGGCTTTTTGTCAGCATTACCAGCCCAGCCTTGGCGGCGCAGTAAATAGTGTGCTCGGGCATCGGGCGCTCGGCGTGAATATCCGCCATATTAACAACGCAACCCTGTTGTTGGCTGAGTGTTTCTTTCAGGGCCTGAGTGAGAAAGAAAGGGGCTTTGAGGTTGCTGCCTACCAGCCGATCCCAGTCCTCCTCGGTCGCCTTTCCCACAGGTGTGGGGTGAAATGCTGAGGCATTGTTGACCAGAACATCAATACCGCCCCAGGCCTCTTGTGCGCGCTGGGCCAGATTGGAACAGGCTTCGGCGCTATTCAATTCACTGTGCAACGCTATGGCAGAGTTGGGGCGAAGTTGGTTCAGCTCGTTTGCCAGGGCCTTGGCAGCATCAGCCGAGTTGCGATAGTGAATAACAACTCTGTGATCTTTATGTAGCTCCTCAGCAATAGCACGACCCAGGCGTGCGGCGGCACCGGTAATCAACACATTACGCAATGTAGTCATCCTTTACTTTGGCGATTGCCTTGATACGCTCCCGGTCCAGTGCTTGCCCGAGTTTCGCACCCTGGTAGCCCTGTTTAATCAACTCCTCGGCAGTTACTGCCGCTGCCTCATCTCGAGCGGCGCGTAAAAATTCCACCTGTGGATAATCTCGATTCTCCAGTCCCTCACGACCTCGGGCATCAGCCTCACAGGCGCGAAGAAAGTTCTCAAATCGCTCGGGACGTCGCAAGGCATCCAGACTGCGGATTATTTTCATAATGGTTTGTGGGCGCAATTCGAAGGCTCGGTGGCAATGCAGGTGATATTCGCAGACCCCGACAGCTAGTGCAGTCAGGTCTTTTGGGGTACGCCAGCGCTCACAGACGGCTTTTACAAGAGGTACGCCTGCGGCCTCGTGGCCGTGGTGACTGGGAAGAATTTCCTCGGGAGTCAGTCCTTTGCCCAGGTCGTGTAGCAGTACTGCAAAACGCAAGGGGAGCTCTGCCGGTGCGGCGCGCAGGGCTAGTAGTACGTGTTCTCCAGTGTCCACTTCGGGGTGGTGTTTGGGCGGCTGGGGAACACCAAACAAACTTTCTAACTCTGGTAAAAGTACTGATAGGGCGCCGCAGTCTCGCAGTACTCGAATAAAAATATCGGGGTCTGGCTCGGTAAGCGCCCGGCTTACCTCTTTCCAGACTCTCTCGGCCACCAGATATTCCACTTCACCCGCTTCTACCATCTGGCGCATGAGTATCATGGTTTCAGGGGCAACGCTAAAGCCAAGGTGATGGTAGCGGGCGGCAAAGCGGGCCACTCGCAGAACTCTTAGCGGGTCTTCGGCAAAAGCAGGGGAAACATGGCGCAAAAGCCGTGCCTCCAGATCTTTCTGCCCGCCGTAGGGGTCAATTAGCTTGCCGTCGGTGTCTTCTGCAATGGCATTAATAGTGAGATCTCGCCGCAGGAGATCCTCTTCCAGGGTGATATTGGCATCGGCGTTAACTGTAAAACCGCCATAGCCGTGTCCGCTCTTTCTTTCGGTGCGAGCGAGCGCGTATTCTTCACCGGTCTCAGGGTGTAGGAATACTGGAAAATCTTTGCCGACTGGGCTGTATCCGAGGTCCTGCATTCTATCTGCATCTGCCCCAACCACTACCCAGTCGCGCTCGGTAACTGGACGATTCAAAAGTCTGTCGCGCACTGCGCCGCCAACAAGGTAGATCTTCAAAAATTGTTCTCCAGAGCTGGAGATATCATTAATTCGGTAGGTGATTGTACTGCCATAAGTCCATTAGTTCCGGCAATGTCCGCAGGGGTGCTGCTGGATAAGTAAGAAAGCAGGGAAGGAGAGTCAGAGGTTTTGGCAAGATAAAAAAAAGGCCCCGAAAAAACAAGGGGGCCCAGGGTCTTAGGGTATTCGCTTAGCAAACATCTAATTGCCAATAGCGGGATCGCTGACTTACCGGCCATACCCGCTGGAGAGGATCTGGCGACACACTGGTACCGCTAAATCTGAAGTCATTCTATGTGACCTGTCATACCTGTCAACTATATCTTTTAGTATTTTTTGAGGGGGTTGTATCTCTGTTCGTTAACTAAATACATGGACCGAATTTCGGGCTGGTTTTGCAGCATTGAACAGCATAATTTATAGGGGCGATCCTGTTGGGCAGGATAATTTCGCGCCTGGCTTCGGGGGATGGAGTTGGGGCTTTTGAAATTGACCTGGTCGTCAAGGATTGCAGTTGTTGGGGAGAATAAATATGAGCGAACTACATGTGCTAACCACCGGGGAAGCGGCTCGGTATTGTGGGGTCAACTTCCGAACGGTGATTCGCTGGATTGAGCGGGGGCAGCTCAAGGCTTACAAGCTTCCTGGGCGTGGCGACCATCGGATTTGTGTAGAGGACTTCGTGGGTTTCCTGCGGGATAACTCTATGCCAGTGCCGAATGACCTGGCGATACCCAGTCGCAAAGTTCTGTTGCTGACAACAGATCCGGAACTGACTTCTTCAGGCCTCCAGGCCTTGAAAAATATCGGCTGTGAAATTGAAGTGGCTGGTGACAGTTTCTCTGCTGGTGTTTTATTAGCTAATGCTAAGCCGGCGCTGTTGGTTGTCGATGCCGCATTGGTTGGTGACGGGGGCTTTCAGGTACTGGATTACTTGAGGTCGCGCAGCGAGTATAGCAGCCTACGTATCCTGGTTGTGGCTGCTGAGGAAGATCTGGATAAAGCCCGCTGGCTGGATGCGGGGGCCGATGCCCTTCTGGCACATCGTGAAGAACGCGGTGAACTGGCTGCTAAAGCCAGGTTGCTGCTAGAGGCTGATCACTAAGCCAAGTTTTCTGCCTGGATTTATTCCTGGCCATTCGCCCCGTTTGCACGGGAGTTTTAATAAAAAGCTCCCGTGCAAAGATTCAGATAGGTTTCGGAATCAGCATTGACTCCTCTTCTCCTTCCTGCCGATCACGGCCCTGTTCAGGGCAGTGGAAGCTAGCCGTAATTTCATCGCCGTTGAGGCTGTTTAGATGTATATCAAAACCCCAGAGTCTGTGTAGATGCCTTAAAACTTCCGGAGTATCTTTGCCAAGTGGCCGGCGGCGATGCTGGGTGTGATTTAAGGTGAGTGAACGATCTCCCCGTGTATCTACAGAGTAAACCTGTATGTTGGGTTCTCGATTACCCAAGTTGTACTGGCCGGCGAGATTCTCCCGAAGTTGTCGATAACCACTTTCGTCATGGATTGCACTGACAACAATTTCATTTTCCTGATCGTTGTCGCTGACACAAAAGAGTTTCATATCGCGCATCACTTTTGGTGAGAGAAACTGTAGGATAAAACTCTCATCCTTGAAGTCACGCATGGCAAATTGGAGTGTTTCTCGCCAATTGCTCCCAGCGATATCTGGGAACCAGCGGCGATCTTCATCAGTCGGTTCTTCACAGATACGCCTGAGATCACTGAATATACTGAAGCCCAAGGTGTATGGATTGATGCCATTGTAATAAGGACTGTCAAAACTGGGCTGATAGATCACGTTCGTATGACTTTGTAAGAACTCCATCATAAAGCCTTCAGTCACTCGTCCTCGCCGGTAGAGTTCTGTTAGCAGTGTGTAGTGCCAAAAAGTGGCCCACCCCTCGTTCATGACTTGAGTTTGGCGCTGTGGATAAAAATACTGTGCGAGCTTGCGCACGATACGTACTAATTCTCTTTGCCAACCTTCAAGTAAGGGGGCATTTTTTTCGATAAAGTAAAGGAGGTTCTCCTGAGGTTCCTCCGGAAAACGTTTCTCATTGGTTTCCTCGGTGCCTTCTCCAAGTTTTGGGATTGTTCGCCATAGATCGTTGAGTTGACGTTGCCGATATTCTTCACGCTCCTGTTGTTGGCGCTCTTCTTCAATAGCTGAGATGGGGTAAGGGCGTTTATAGCGATCCACGCCGTAGTTCATTAAGGCATGGCAGGAGTCGAGAATGGCCTCGACTTCATCAAGCCCGTGGCGTTCTTCACAGCGGGAAATATAATTTTTGGCAAAGATTAGGTAGTCGATAATACTACTGGCATCCGTCCAGGAGCGGAAAAGGTAATTGCCCTTGAAAAAAGAATTGTGTCCATAGGATGCATGAGCGATCACCAAGGCCTGCATTGTCATGGTGTTTTCCTCCATGAGGTAAGCGATGCAGGGGTTGGAGTTGATAACAATTTCGTAGGCGAGCCCCATTAAACCGCGCTGATAATTATTCTCAACACTTATAAATTGCTTGCCAAACGACCAATGGTTGTAGCCCACTGGCATACCCACCGAAGAGTAGGCATCCATCATTTGTTCTGAACTGATAACCTCAATTTGATTGGGGTAGGTATCCAGGCCAAATTCGTCCGCCAACGCGCCAATGGCGAGGTCATATTCCTGGATCAGCTCAAATGTCCACTCTGAGGTGGTAGAAATAGGGTTTGCTGATTCTGGTTTTTGCGAATCGCTGCCGCTGGCAAATGTATCTAGCATCGAGCGGTCACCTTCTGGCTGAACAGTTGACGGAATACAGGGTAAATATCCTGCACATCCACAATTTGCTCCATGGCGAAGTGATTTGGGAATAGGGTACGTACACTTTCGTATTCTTCCCACAAGGCTTGGTGGTCTCTGGGAGTTATTTCCACGTAGGAGTAGTACTGTACATGGGGCATGATGTCGTCAATTAGGATACGATGGCAGGTGCTGGAGTCATCATTCCAGTTGTCGCCATCTGAAGCTTGGGCGCCGTAAATATTCCATTCACTCTCCGGGTATCGATCGTGCATAATCCGTCTCATTAACTTCAGAGCGCTGGATACGATGGTTCCCCCTGTCTCACGAGAGTAGAAAAATTCCTCTTCATCCACTTCCTTGGCGCTAGTGTGGTGGCGGATAAAAACGACTTCTGTGTATTCATAACTGCGTTGCAGGAATAGATAAAGCAGGAGGAAAAAGCGCTTAGCCATGTCTTTAGTGGCTTGATTCATAGAGCCGGATACGTCCATAAGGCAGAACATAACCGCACGCGAACGAGGTTTTGGTTGTTTGATTAATAGATTGTATTTCAGATCAAAATCATCCAAAAATGGCACCCGCCCAACACGGCGGCGCAACTCAGCGATTTCGCCTTTCAGAGCCTCTATCTTGCGCTGATCGCGCAAAGCAGTATCTTTTTGTTCCTCTAACTCTAGGGATGTCTCTAGTTCACGGATATTTCGTCTTTTACTACTAGTGAGTGCGATACGACGAGCATGAGCTGCTCTTAAGGAGCGAATGACATTTAACCGACCAGGGGTGCCTTCGTTACTGATTCCAGCGCGGACAACTTGAAAGGACTCATTACCGGCGAGCCTTTGTTTAACCATGTTGGGCAGTTGTAGCCCCTCAAACATAAAGTCGAGAAATTCTTCCTGTGAAATTTGAAAGACAAAGTCATCCACTCCCTCGCCACTATCACTGGCTCCTCCGCCATTGCCATCACCACCTTTAGGTTGCTGGCGTGGAATACGATCCCCTGTGGTAAATTCTTTGTTGCCGGGTAAAACACGCTCGACATGACCTCCTGAGCCATGTGAAAAAAGGGGTTCACTGATATCTCGGGTAGGAATGCTGATACGTTCACCCTTGTCCATATCCATTATGGACCGGCTATTCATAGCGTCACCTACGGCCTTCTTGATATGGGCTTTATAGCGCCTTAAAAAGCGTTGGCGATTTACAGTACTTTTCTTTTTTCCATTTAGGCGGCGGTCGATGATATAGCTCATAGTTCTGCCTTTAGTCTGAATAAAACCATCTGGCAAGGCCACCATATAATCTATTCAGAAATGCTTTTGTCGTCTATTAGGCCCCCTATAGGGGGCCTAATAGACGAAATTTTTCAGCTCTAGGAAAATAGGAATAGATACTTGAAAGTTTCTATCCGTCATTGCAATTAATCCAGCTACTGAGATTTACGTACTCGGAGATACCATTCTGATAATAGGCGAACCTGTTTTTCTGTATAGCCGCGTTCTACCATGCGGGCAACAAAGTCTGCATGCTTGCGCTTGTCATCCGCAGAAGCTTTGGTATTAAAGGAAATAACTGGCAGGAGATCCTCGGTGTTTGAGAACATCTTTTTCTCAATAACAGCGCGCAATTTCTCATAGGATCGCCAATCTGGATTTTTCCCCTGATTGTTGGCGCGAGCACGTAAAACAAAGTTGACAATTTCATTGCGGAAGTCTTTTGGATTAGAGATACCTGCAGGTTTTTCTGTTTTCTCTAATTCTTCATTTAGTGCGCCACGGTCTAGGATTTCCCCAGTCTCTGGATCTCGATATTCCTGATCCTGAATCCAGAAGTCCGCATAAGTGACGTATCTATCAAATAAATTTTGTCCATACTCGGCATACGACTCGAGATATGCGGTTTGGATTTCCTTGCCAATAAATTCTACATATCTTGGAGCGAGATATTCCTTGATGAATCCAAGATAGTTCTCTTGTATTTCTGGAGGGAATTGTTCTTGTTCTATTTGTTGTTCCAGGACATAGAGTAAATGCACAGGATTGGCTGCTACTTCTGTAGCATCAAAATTAAAAACTTTGGAGAGTATTTTGAAGGCAAAACGAGTGGACAGCCCATTCATTCCTTCATCGACGCCGGCATTATCTCGATACTCTTGTATAGTTTTGGCTTTGGGGTCTGTATCTTTCAGATTTTCTCCATCATAAATGCGCATTTTCGAGTAGAGGCTTGAATTTTCCGGGTTTTTAATCCGTGAGAGCACCGAAAATTGAGCCAACATACGTAAGGTGTCAGGCGCACATGGAGCTTTTGAAAGGGAGCTATTTTCCAGTAACTTCTGATAGATTCTGATTTCTTCCTGAACTCGAACACAGTAGGGGACTTTGACAATATAAATTCTGTCAAGGAAGGCCTCGTTGTTGCGATTATTTCGGAAAGACTGCCATTCAGACTCATTAGAATGTGCCAGAATGGTCCCATTAAATGGTATAGACCCGAGTCCTTCGGTGCTATTGTAGTTGCCCTCTTGGGTTGCGGTAAGTAGGGGGTGAAGCACCTTGATCGGGGCCTTAAACATCTCAACAAATTCCATCAGCCCTTGGTTGGCACGACAGAGACTGCCTGAAAAGCTGTAGGCATCTGGATCATTCTGAGGAAAATCCTCTAGTTTTCTGATATCAATTTTGCCAACCAGGGAGGAGATGTCCTGATTGTTTTCGTCGCCAGGTTCAGTTTTGGAGATGGCAACTTGATCAAGAATCGATGGGCGGATCTTAACTACCCGAAACTTACTGATATCACCTTTGAATTCATGAAGGCGCTTAACAGCCCAAGGGGACATGATAGTATTTACATAGCGTCTAGCAATACCGTAGTCTTCTTCAAGGATACGCCCATCCTCATTGGGGGAGAACAAACTCAAAGGAGATTCAAAAACCGGAGACCCTTTGATTGCGTAGATCGGCACCTGCTCCATAAGTGCTTTAAGACGTTCTGCCAGTGAGGATTTACCGCCCCCAACAGGCCCTAATAAATAGAGTATTTGTTTTTTCTCTTCCAGCCCTTGAGCGGCATGTCGGAAGAAGGAGACGATTTGCTCAATTGCCTCTTCCATACCATAGAACTCGCCGAAAGCCTTATAGCGTTTGATGACTTTATTACAGAAAATACGTGACAAGCGAGGATCTCGAGAGGTATCTATCAGCTCTGCCTCTCCAATGGCCATCAGCATTCTCTCAGCGGGTGACGCATAGGCACTGCGGTCTGTCTTACAGAGTTCCAGGTATTCTTGAATACTGAGCTCTTCATCCTGGATTGACTCGTATCGTTCCAGGTAGTGATTAAAAATTGTCATGGAATTTACCTCCCTGTAGCCTGGTGGGCAGAGTCCAGCGTCCTGCTTATCATTTTGAATCAGAGCACTGACTAGTTGTTTCGAAGACTGTATTTACTGTGGCTCCCGCAAAGTGTTTGATTGGCGGTTATCCAGTCATTACCTTGTTTGAGTGTTGCCCGGCATAAAGCGCTATTCATTATCGCCGTTGCTAACCTTGTCCTTCCCCGGATTCGATGAAACGGTTCCGGCTTTTCCAGCATAGCTTTTTGGTTCACTACGGCACTGGATTGTCATTCAGAGAGGTTGAATTTAATGGCAGTTTTGGTCTTTACTTACGACTCAGAAGAAGTAAGTGGGTTAATAAGGAACTGAAATGGCGATTTTAGTGACTGGCGGCGCTGGTTATATTGGTAGTCACACCTGTGTTGAGATGCTTTTGGCTGGATTACAGCCAGTAGTGGTGGATAACCTCTCCAATAGCAGTCGTGAGGCCTTAAACAGGGTAAATCTGATCACAGGTGAGGATATACCTTTTTTTGATCTGGATATTGCTGATAAGCCTAGGCTTCGCCAAGTATTTACTGATCACAAGATAAAGGCAGTAATTCATTTTGCAGGCCTTAAAGCAGTGGGTGAATCTGTAGCTCAACCTTTGCGCTATTACCAAAATAATGTGGCTGGTACCTTGGCACTTATGGAGGTGATGGAGGAGTTTGACACTAAACAAATTATTTTCAGTTCCTCAGCCACGGTCTATGGAGATCCAGAAACGGTACCTATACATGAAAGCTTTCCCACTGGTGCTACAAACCCATATGGTGCTAGTAAGCTGATGGTAGAGAATATAATGAGGGATATTTGCTCAGCGCCAGGTAACGGTTGGAAGGTAAGTCTTTTGAGGTACTTTAATCCAATTGGTGCACATAAGAGTGGTTTAATTGGTGAAGATCCTCGCGGTATACCTAATAATTTACTGCCTTATGTTGCCCAGGTTGCTGTTGGTCGGCGGCCATTCCTACAGGTTTTTGGGGATGACTACGCTACGGTAGATGGTACTGGTGTCAGAGATTATATCCACGTGGTGGACTTGGCTCGAGGTCATCTTGCAGCTTTAAATATGTTGTGTAAATCCTCAACCCCCGTAGGTTGCTATACCCATAATCTTGGTACAGGCAAGGGAAATTCAGTATTAGAGGTAGTAAGGGCTTTTGAGGCGGCTAGCGGGAAGTCTATACCCTATAAAATAGTACCCCGTCGAGTGGGAGATATTGCTGAATGTTATGCAGATCCAACTCTGGCGGAGAGTGAGCTTGGCTGGAAGGCTGAGCATAGCCTGGAACGGATGGTAGAGGATACTTGGCGTTGGCAGTCTCAAAACCCAAATGGTTACGAAGCTTAAGTAACTATCTTCTCTGATTGTAATGTTGTGTAGTGGGAGGGATTCCACTACTTACTGCCAATTCTCTAAGAACTCTGGAACTATTAACTCCACAAGGAGTCACTACTCTTTGTTATTTAGGATAGCTTATTCTTTATGGAGTGAAGAAGTTTTGAATCAATTGGTTGTTGATGCTCTATATGTTCATAGAGGAATAAACAGTGTTATTGAAAATCTGTCCTTCTCTGCCTCTGCCAGAATAATAAAAATATTGGGAAAGAATGGCTCGGGGAAGACAAGTCTTTTGCTCGGGATATCAGGTCTAATTTCTATCTCCTCAGGTACTATTAATTTACTTGGGGAAATAAAAAGGTCAAGCCGAAGAGAATGGTGTGGAGTGTTTTCTGATGCGGTCACCCTTCCAAGTTATTTATCTGTTGAGGAAGTCCTATCTGTTTGCCATATACAAAAATCTGACCGTTTAAATGAATTTAAAGAAGAGTTTTTGTGCGATATTCATTCTTGTGCAAAAGTTTCCGACTTATCGGAAGGGCAGCGAAGAAAAGTAGCTATAGTTTGTGCCTTATTTAAAGAAAATGGAGTTCTTTTATTGGATGAGCCCTTCAATGCTTTGGATGATAACTCTAGCAGAGCTTTGGTCGAGCATTTATCAGATTATTCTGGAATGCTTATTTACGCGAGTCATAATTCCGTTTCTTTTTCAGAAAAAGAAACGGAGGTAATGTTGTGAGCCTGTCTTTGAATAACTTGTTGTTTGCAGGAGGTTGCCTTTAGGCTGAGAATTTGGGTTGAGGCAAATCAATGGATTTTAATTGGGCTGGCCTCAATAATAACCCCTGTATTGATGATGATTCATCTTCCTGTAAGCTTGCTCTTGACAGGAGAGGGTGGAGATATAATGACTTCTCTCTCTATTCTTCTAGTGGCGCATATTGCTTTTGCGGTTTGTGGAATTCTGTTGTCTCCTGAACCTGCGGAGTTAAAGTGGTATCTGAGCTGCTTCCACCCTCTAGACTTGATTAAATCTCTATGTATAGTTCAGCTTAAATACAATCCACTTTTTTGGGCGTTATGGTTGCTTCCGCTCTTAGTGTTGGTGTACTTGGGAGAGCCGTTTAGTATCTTAGGGTACCTGACTTGGTTTTTCTTATTCTGTACCATCCAATTGCTTTCTTTTTTGTCTTTAATGAGGCTCAAATATAGACAAATTCTGTTTTCACAATCAAGGACAGTTTTATTAAAAAAATCGCGTATAGTCATCAGATTGCTAATCGCGTTTGCAATTACTATTTGTTGTTATGTGTTTGCGGCTAATGAGGTTTTGATTGCCTTGCGTATTTTATTGGTAGTTGGCTCTTCAATAATTTTTACCTACGCAATAAATTCCATTTTGGAGGATGAGGCTGAAGTCAATTTTTGGATGATGATGAAATCTTGTGGAAAGGGTGAAATTGTTATTCAGGAGTACTTCAAAGGTATCCTAATATCCATGCCTGGGATTATGGTAGTTCTCTTTATAAATGGGCTGGAGTCAGCGGCCCATTTTTTGATTTACATGCTTGCTATAACGGGGTTCTCTTTACTTTCACTTTATAAGTGGGGGCGAGTTATTTCAGCTCCTTTATTAGCTGTCTCCGGGGTGATATTGTTGAGCGTATAAACCCTCAAGTCAGGTATACAGCTCTAAGGACAAAACTAAATTTCTAGTAGCCTCCATTGACCCCTGAGATTTTTTATAGTTTTGTGGAGGCTCAGAGGCTGCAGTCTGTACAAAAAAACTCTTCGTCTCCCAGGCGCATAGCTGTTAGATATCCCCCCCATACACAGCCGGTATCCAAAGCATAGATATTTTCGGTATCGGCTCTTCCTTCAAGGGCGGCCCAGTGGCCAAAAATTATTTTGTCATTTTTAGTCTTTCTATTAGAAAAACTAAACCAGGGCTTGTAATCACCATGGGATGCCTGAGGCCCACGTTTGGTAACAAGGTCGAGGGTGCCATCCTCCTTGCAGAGGCGCATACGCGTGAAATAATTGGTAATTGAACGAAGCCGCTCAATTCCGATTAGGTGATCATCCCAGCAGTGGGGTTCATTACCATACATGCCGTAAAAAAAGGCCTTTGCCATGGCTTCATTCGAGAGAGCATGCTCTACCTCACGAGATAGCTTTTGGGCTTTGGTAATACTCCAGATAGGGGGGATACCGGCGTGGACCATAGTGTATCCCTTTTTATGTACCATTAAGGGAAGGGTCTGTAGCCAGCTTAACAGACGATCTGAATCTTTTGCCCTTAGAATCTTTGCGAGATCTTGCTCTTTCTCTGTAAGATGCTTGGCCCCATGTGCCAAGGCCAAGAGATGCAGATCGTGATTGCCGAGAACAGCGGTAACTTGATAACGGTGTTCATAGAGAAAGCGTAAAGCCCCCAGACTGTCTTCGCCACGGTGCACTAAATCTCCGGCGATCCATAGTTTGTCACTGTCAAAACTAAAATGGATTTTCTTTAATAGGCGCTTTAAAGATTCGAAACAACCCTGAATGTCGCCAATAGCATAGGTAGCCAAACTCTTATCTCCCGAAGCTTAGCTTGCTCAGTGTTGTCCAAGTTTTGTGCAGTAATTTGATAGCTGTACAAACTCTTGCACACTCAGAGTTTCTGGGCGACGGCTGGCATCCACTGGCAGTTGATCTGGATCGAGGTCTGGGAACAGGGGCTTTAGTGCATTGCGCAGTGTTTTACGGCGTTGCTGAAAAGCGACATTGACGATTCTTTCCAATAGTTTTTCATCTTCAGCAATATAGGGGATCTTACTATGGGGTATTAGACGGACAATAGCAGACTCCACTTTAGGGGCTGGCCTGAAGGACTGAGGTGGTACTGGAAATAGCCCTTGAACACGGCAGTAATACTGTACCATTACTGTGAGACGGCCATAGGACTTGGTACCAGGGCTGGCTCCGAGGCGATCGACTACCTCCTTTTGCAGCATAAAGTGCATGTCCTGCACTTTGCTTTTGAAACTGAGCAAATGAAATAAAAGAGGCGTGGAAATATTGTAGGGGAGATTGCCAACAATACGCAGAGGGCTCTCACCGGCAAATTCTCCAAAATCGAATTTCAATGCGTCTCGCTCAATAATCTTGAAATCAGGGTAGTCCCTGAATTTAAATTCCAACAGAGGAATCAGGTCCCGGTCCAGTTCCACGGCTGTGAGTGAGGGACAACGTTGTATTAGCAATTCGGTAATAGCCCCTTGTCCAGGGCCTATTTCGACCAATTTATCGGTTTCTTTAGGGGCTATTGAACGAACTATACGCTCGATGATATTCCCATCGACCAAAAAGTTCTGGCCAAAACGCTTGCGTGCCTTATGTTGGAAAAAATTGTCCATTAATTAATCTGCAATTCAAATAGTGGTATTAGGCAAACAGGATGTTATATCACCTGCTGTTTCCGTAGTTGTGCCAGTTCTATTGCCTGAGTGAGGGCAGCTTCGAGACTGCCACAACTGGCTTTGCCAGTGCCCGCTAAGTCCAGGGCGGTGCCATGATCGACCGAGGTGCGAATATAAGGTAAACCCAGGGTGATATTAACCGCCTTGCCGAAGCCATGAAATTTTAACACTGGCAGGCCCTGATCGTGATACATGGCAAGTACTGCATCGAAATGCTCTAACTGGGGTGGGGTAAACAGTGTGTCTGCCGGTAGTGGCCCGGTCAGATGAAGGCCACGTTGACGCAGCCTTTCCAGTGCTGGCTGAATCACTTCGATTTCTTCCCGGCCCAAGTGGCCCCCCTCTCCAGCATGAGGGTTCAATCCACAAACCCCAATGTGAGGTGAATGGATACGGAACTGATCGCGCAGACCGCCGTGTAGAATCTCGGTGATGAGCTCCAGACGTTTGCCAGTTATTGCTGTGCTCACATCTTTAAGTGGAAGATGTGTAGTGACAAGGGCTACTCGAAGCTCCTGCGCAGCCAGCATCATGACTACTTGTGCTACGCCTGCTCGCTCCGCAAAAAACTCGGTATGGCCACTGAAGGGAAATCCAGCTTCATTGATTACCCCCTTATGTACAGGGCCCGTCACTAACGCATCAAATTGACCATTTTGACATCCATCTGCGGCTATCTCCAATGTCCTCAATACATAGAAGGCGTTGGCGGTGTTTAGCTTTCCAGGTAGGGATGGCTGCTTTAAAGGACTTTCTAAAATATAGAGGCTACCTGGTGCTGTTTCCGATAGCGGGGTATCTTCAGAGAAAGATATAAGCTGAAGGGGGAGTCCTAGCTTTTTAGCAGCCCGCTCCAGCAGGCTTGGGTCCGCAATGGTAATCAGTTGTGCAGGGCTGCCATGCTGAGACAATTTTACACATATCTCTGGGCCAATACCGGCGGGTTCTCCGGGGGTCAGCGCGATTCTGGGTATCATAGAGGAGCCACACTTTATACGAATAAAAAACCGGGCGCTTTGGCCCGGTCTTCGAGGTCTTAAAAAGCGCTTTTATTGCGCTTCCTGTTCAGGGCCTTCTTGCTTTTCATCTTTTAATTTAATTTCTACATAAGCCTGGTCGCGGATTTCCCTGCGCCAATTTTGCAGTTCTTCTTCATAGCGGCGGTTGCGTAAGAGGTTGGCAGCCTGGTTGCGAATATATTGATCGGTCATATCTTGTTTGCGTCGCCCCTCGACCATCAGGATATGCCAGCCGAATTGGCTGCGAAATGGCAGGCTGATTTCGCCGATGCCGGTGGTGTTCATGGCCTGGGTAAATTCAGGCACAAATTGTCCTGGCATAGACCAGCCGAGATCACCGCCGGACAGCATGGAGCCAATATCTTCGGAATTCTCGCGAGCGAGCTCGGTAAAGTTATCGCTAGCCATCGCCTCTTCTCGCATGGCTACCAGCTTGTTGTAGGCTTCATCATCCGTGAGGATGGCTGAGGGTTTGAGCAGGATATGGCGAACTTTAGTCTGCTCCACTAATTGCTCGCTGGCACCTTTTTGTGCATGAATCTTGAGCAGGTGGAAGCCGGCATCACTGCGGAATGGTTCGGTGATATCACCTACCTTGAGGCCGCTTAGCGCATCAGCAAATAGGGTGGGGAGTTCCACTGTTTTGCGCCAACCCAGGTCGCCACCGGCGAGGGCATTCTGCCCAGCAGAGTTGGCGATCGCCAGGCGACGAAAGTCAGTGCCGCCGCGCACCTGCTGAACCAGCTCCTCGGCTTTCTCGCGAGCCTGGGTAACTTCGCTGGCTGGAGCACTGGAGCTGATGGGGATCAAGATATGTCCCAGCTCATACTGAGGGGACTTCCAGAACTCGCCCTCTTTAGAGCGAAGGAAATTGTCGATGTCTTGGTCGGTGATCTGGATTCGGCGGTTGACGCTGCCTTGTTCTACCCGGCGGATCATCAGTTCCTGACGGATCTGCTGGCGAAAGCTTTTCATGGTCATACCATCGGAACGCAGGCGCTGACGAAATTCTTCAGGGCTGACACTCGCATTTTGTTGAACGCGAGCAATGGCTTGATCGAGTTCGGACTCGGATATTGTAACGCCCGCCCGAGAGGCCATCTGTAGCTGCAATCGCTCGATGATCAGTTGTTCTAATACTTGGCGGCGCAAAACATCTACAGGCGGTGCTTGAACTTGTTGGGCTTGAATCTGGCTGGCAATAGTGTTCATGCGCTGGGCTAGTTCACTGGCCATAACCACATCTTCATCAACAACGGCGACTACCCGGTCCAAGGTTTGTACTTGGGCTGTGACCGTGCCGGCGATCAGGACACAAGCAGCCAGAACGGATGACAAGCCTAATTTCGGCATCAATTTCTGCATTATTTTCATCACGGTTTCAGCTTTTCTCTCTGATCAAAATTGGCAATTCCTTGGCTTAGCATTTGAGTGACCGTTGCGCCAAATCCAGCTAGGCCCTTCAATTGTATTTCGAGGTAGATACCCTCATCGTATTGGAGGTCTTCAGCTCTAACAACACCGGCTAGGTCATTGTCCAGGGTTCGGCGCCATAAAAGGCGCGCACGATAGCAGCAGTCGTCATATTCGATACCTGCCAGGTATTCCAGTTCCCGGTTCAATGACAAATCGTAAGCTGCGCCAGCCATTATAGAAGTGTGCGTGTTGATAGGCAGTACAGTGGAGCTGTTCAGCTGGCGCGTAGGGCCGACCTGCTCAACACCGTCCTTATTGATAAATGTGACATTGTCACGCTTATAGTAGTAACTGAGGTTAAAAATACGCGCTTCATCATCAAAGTAGCGCAAGCTGAAGTTGCCGCGGTTGACATTGTGCTCTGTGTCATCGTAGACCAGCTCGCTGCCAATACGTAGGGATTGAATTGGGCGGCTTTCCAGTCTGGCGGCAAGCTCAGAGCGCGGGGTTTCTTCAATTAGCTCTTCCAGGCCGATCTGGGTGTCACTGGAATAGAAGACTTGGCCGATACTGGCAGACAGCAAGTCTCGCCCACTAATGGGCTCAATAAAGCGGGTGGTTAGCCCCAGAGCAACCCTACTAGCATCGTCAATACGATCATTGCCGGTAAAACGGCTGTGGCGAAATAGCTGGTCGTAGCTGAAGGTGAACAGCGAGGTATCGTAGAGTAGATTGTTACTTTGAGGATCAATGGGGCCTATATCGTTTATGTCATCCCCAGTAATATCGAAGAAACCTTCCTGGTTGGCGTTACTACTGAGTAGTCCGTATAGGCGTGGCTCCAGAGTCTGGATATAGTCGCGATCAAAGGCGAAGCCATCTCGTTCGAAGTAGAGGCCTGTGTCCAAGGTAAGCTGTGCGGCGGAGGCGCTTGGCGTGTCGTTGGCACCTTCTGGCAAGAAGGTGTCGCTGACCTGATAACCCAGATAGCGGCCTGCCAACCCTGGCTTAAAGTAACCCCACAGCCACTCTTTATCCCAAAAAAGCTCATAGTCCAGGCGCAGGCGGTCTGCGGTGACAAAATTTCTTGTTCGTTGAGTGACACTGTCGGGGTCATTAATATCTTTAATAAACCTGATCGTCTGAGTGTCCTGGTGCCGCCATACAGTGGCTTCATTTTGTAAGGCTAGCTGCCAGTCACCCCAACGGTAATTGCCATCCACATCTAGCCGAGGCAGCTGGGCGAAAGTGTCGAAGTCATCATTTTGCAGTACTTGGTAATCCTGGGCACGAAGGCTAACCGCCCAGTTTTCAAAAGTGAGTCTACCCTGGGCTTTTTGTTTAACCTGAGTTTCTGCGTTGATATCAAGGTTGGCGGTACTTAAATCGCGAAAATAGTCGGGATCGCTCACCTTGGTGTAGTCGATGTCGGTACGCCAGATACTGCCGCTATAACCACCCTGTTGTTCCAGGTTCACTAACCAGCGATCGTCCCCTTTGTAAGGTAGAACCAGATCCTCAGGGAAGCCCCGGTCAATCAATTCCTGGGCGAGATCACTATTGCCGCCCTTATCATTGGGGAGGTCGGCTAGGCGTATTTCGGTGTTGAACACAGGGCTTAGGTGGCGGAATTCTACTTCCAGACCAGTGCCGCGATACTGGATGTAGCGTGGAGTGATGGTCGCATCCATCTCCGGGGCGATGTTCCAGTAATACGGAACAGATAGGTCCCAGCCATTCTTATCGCTGTTGCTTAGAGAAGGAAAAAGGAAGCCCGACATGCGCGCATCGCCCACCGGGAAGCGAAAATAAGGAAAGTAGAGTACGGGAACATCCAGTATCTCCAGGCGTACATCCCTTGCGGTTCCCTGGCTCTCCACTTGATCGATATTGATTTCTCCGCCACTCAAGCGCCAGAAAGCCCGGCCCGGCTCACAGCGGGTATAGGTGCCATCGGTAAGGGTCAATTCACCACTGGTCTGACGTGCGACTTGGGCGGCGTCACCATGAATAAATTCGTCGTGGACAACATATGTTGCGTCCTCAATGGAGGCCGCTTCGGTATCGGTGTGAACCTCTGCCGAGTCCCCTCGAACGAGTAAATTGGGTTCGCGCAGTTCGATAGCGCCACTTAGGAAAGCGGTGTTGGTCTGGCGGTTGAGGGTCACTTCATCGGCAAATAATTGGCGATAGCCTTGGGTGATATGGACGTTGCCAATTAATTCGGCAGATCCGTCATCGAGGATGCGAGACTGCTCGGCTGTGGCACGTAGTGGCGCGTCTTCAGGGGGCAAGTTGGCATCGGGGTAATCCCTAGGCGGTTGGATAAAGGCTCCGGAGCAAATCGCCGGTACTCTGGCGCTTTCCTCAGGGGTCAATTCAGAACGTGGTAACCAGTCTAAGTACAGGTAGGGGTTGTATTCGGGATCTACGGCGGTTTGGTCCGCATGAGTCCATATAGGGTGCGCGGCCAACAAACCGAGGGCTAGAGAGTGGGCTCGTGGATTCTGAGCTATTGCTAGAGCGAGGCGACGCCACCGGGAGACTTCAAGCATCAATCGATAGGTTCCGGCTATTCTTTGGTGTTTCTTGTATCGGCAGATGCGTGCGACAGCTATCCAGCCGGGGCGCGCAAAAAATTATCGCCCGATTCTACTTGAATGTAGAAGTGGTTAATAGCCGCACAGATGGTACGGATGTAAGAGGCGAGAATGTTATAGTCGCTTCAAGCTCCCTGGGGCAGGGTTTCAATACGAGCTGCTTAATGGGAAACTGCCGCGATAGAAAGAATCATTGATGGGCCGAACAATAAATGAAGGGTGTACTGTGAGTGATGACCTGCGACAAGAGGCTTTGGCTCTTTGGGTGGGTAAGGCTCTGGATATTGAATTTCCAGCAGACTTGGCCAACCTTGCTGGGGATGCGGGCTTTCGGCGCTATTTCCGCACTTCTACTGAGCCCAGGTTAATCGCTGTTGATTCTCCACCTGAGTGTACTAACCCAGCCCAATTTGTGGCAGTTGCCGATTATCTGCGGCGCAATGGTGTGCACACCCCCATGGTAATAGCAGCTGATACAGCCAATGGGTACCTGCTATTGGAAGACTTGGGTGATACCCAATTATTCGATGTGCTGAGTAATGACAGTGTTGAGGGGCTCTATGCGGAGGTAATGAGTGAGCTGCTGAGTCTCCAGCAGATACCCCGTACAGAGGATCTGTTTCCAGATTACAACCGGGAACTATTGCTGACAGAGATGCGTATTATGCCCGAGTGGCTGGTAGGCAAGTTACTCGGCTACTCTCTGAGTGAAGTAGAAAACCGCCTGCTGCAAGAGACCTTTCAACGGTTGCTGGAGAGTGCTGCAGGCCAACCGCAAGCTCTAGTGCACAGAGACTACCATAGCCGTAATTTAATGATCCGTGGAGGTGAGCGCCCTGGAATCGTGGACTTCCAGGATGCCGTGTGGGGACCGATTACCTACGATTTGGTCTCTCTGTTGCGAGACTGCTATATCCGCTGGCCACGCCAGCGGGTCGAGCGCTGGGCTTTAGCCTATGCCGCTACTGCAGAAGCTGCTGGGGTACTGGAACCTGTCGAGCCTAAAGAGTTCTTAACTTGGTTCGACTGGATGGGGCTCCAGCGTCATATTAAAGTGCTGGGCCTTTTTCCACGTCTATCATTGCGCGATGGCAAGCAGAACTACCTGGGGGATTTGCCGCTGGTGATACGCTATGTACTGGAAACTGCTGGGCGCTATGAGGAGCTTCAGCCGTTTGCGCAGTGGTTTGAGCAACAGCTACTTCCGCTTATAGAGCAGCAGCCTTGGTACAGTGATTATCGCTATGCCGGTGAATAGCACTAATAAGCTGTATAAAAACTGATAGATGAATTGAATGACTCAGCTCACTGAGATAGCCCCAACAACCGCTATGGTCTTGGCTGCGGGCTTTGGGCGTAGAATGCGCCCCCTTACTGACCAAACCCCCAAGCCTTTGTTGTCTGTGGCGGGCAAGCCGCTCATTGAGCATGTGCTTGAGCGACTACAGGCTGTGGGAGTTCAACGGGTAGTGATCAACCTGGGCCATTTGGGCCATATGATTCGTGATTACCTGGGGAGTGGTGATCGCTGGGGACTCGATATCCAGTATTCTGTGGAGCAAGAAGACCGACCCCTTGAGACCGCAGGGGGGATTCTCAACGCGATGCCGCTGCTGGGAGAGGGCCCATTCTTTGTGGTTAATGGGGATGTCTGGTGTGACTTTGACCTTTCGCAGTGGGTGAATCGTCCCCTGCCTGAGGGCTGCCCTGGCCGACTTCTTATGGTGCCAAATCCTCCACATAACCCTGAGGGAGACTTCGGAATTGATAATGGCCTGTTGTCTGGGACTGCTAAGCCCCGCTATACCTTTGCCGGTATTAGTTGGCTACGCTCCGAGGTGTTAACCCGCTATCCCAACGTGCGTGAATGCTTCGGCCTTGGCGAGGTCTTTACTTTCAATGAGGACAAACTACAGGCGGACTTATACCCTGGGGACTGGTGTGATGTGGGCACCCCCGAGCGCCTGGAAAACCTGCATTGCCGCCTGAGCGCGGAAAATTGAGTTACTAAAGGAAATAATGATGTCAGATTACAAGATTGCTCCCTCGATTCTTTCCGCCGACTTTGCCCGCCTTGGTGAAGAGGTGGACAATGTGTTAGCCGCTGGTGCTGACTGGGTGCACTTCGATGTGATGGACAACCACTATGTGCCCAATCTAACCATTGGCCCAATGGTGTGCCAGGCGTTGCGCAAGCATGGTGTCGAAGCGCCCATTGATGTGCACCTGATGGTGGAGCCGGTAGACGATATGATTCGCATGTTTGCCGATGCGGGCGCAAGTTATATTACTTTCCACCCCGAGGCTTCGCGTCACCCGGACCGCTCCCTACAGTTGATCCGCAGTCTTGGTTGTAAGGCCGGTTTGGTCTTTAACCCAGCCACAGGACTGGATGCGGCCAAGTATGTGATGGACAAGCTGGATATGATTTTGTTGATGTCAGTCAACCCTGGCTTTGGTGGGCAAAAGTTTATTCCGGGCACTCTGGAAAAACTGCGCGAGGCGCGCCAGCTTATCGACGCTTCTGGTTACGATATTCGCCTTGAGATTGATGGCGGGGTCAACCGTGACAATATTGCGGAGATTGCCGCAGCCGGCGCGGATACTTTTGTTGCAGGCTCTGCAATCTTCAATGCCCCCGACTACGCTGAAGTGATCGGTGCTATGCGCGAAAGCCTGTCCTGAGAAAAACTTGGCGGGCAGCCCCTTGCCCGCCGCATACGGGATTTGTAAACTTGTGCGCCTGCACAGAGGGAATTTCCGTGAATCACACTATCCCCACATCCAGCAGTTGGCGATGGCGCCACTGATCCGCTGAGGCCAACTGGTCAACAATACCGTTCGGCCACCTCTCCCGTGGGCGCCGCCTATACTTTGGCGCCAACAAGAAAAATACCCAATAGATCGGAGTCTCTATGACCCCTAGTGAATACGCCCAACTTGTGTCTTCGGGCTATAACCGTATACCGCTAGTGCGCCGTGTGCTGGCGGATATTGAAACCCCCCTGTCCACTTATCTGAAGCTTGCCGAAGGTCGCTACAGCTACCTGCTGGAGTCGGTACAGGGCGGGGAGAAATGGGGGCGCTACTCCATTATTGGATTGCCCGCCAGAACCCTGCTTCGGGTGCGTGGCAATGAGGTTACGGTGGAGTGTGACGGGGCGGTGATAGAAAGCTATACCGAGCGCGATCCGCTGACATTTGTCGAGCAGTTTCAGCAGCGCTACCGGGTACCGGAACTTGCCAATTTGCCGCGTTTTAACGGTGGCTTGGTTGGGTATTTTGGCTATGACTGTGTGCGCTATATTGAACCGCGTTTAGCGCACAGTATGCCGCAGGATAGCCTGGGTAATCCGGATATCCTGCTGATGGTCAGTGATGAGCTGGTGGTGTTCGACAACCTCGCCGGTGCGGTTATCTTTATTGTGCATGCGGACCCTTCCCAGGCCGATGCCTATGAGAGGGCCCAGCAGTGTCTGGATCAACTGGTGGAAAGGTTGGCTCGGCCTTTACCGGATACAGTGCCTCTGGACCTGGATGGCAAGGGAATCGAAGAGGGTGCTTTTCACTCCCACTTTGGTGAGAAAAATTTCAAGAAGGCCGTAGATAGGGTAAAGGAATATGTCCTCGCCGGTGATGTTATGCAGGTGGTGCCATCTCAGCGCTTGTCGGCTCCTTTCGATGCCCCGCCACTGAATTTTTATCGCGCCCTGCGCAGCCTGAACCCCTCGCCCTATATGTATTTCCTCGACCTAGGGGATCACCAGGTTGTGGGCTCCAGTCCAGAGATTCTGGTACGCCTGGAAGAGGGTGAGATGACTGTGCGTCCGCTGGCAGGCACCCGCCGTCGCGGTACTTCCGAGGAGGAGGATAAAGCCCTGGAGCAGGAGCTATTGGCGGACCCCAAAGAGTGTGCTGAGCACCTGATGTTGATCGATCTGGGGCGCAATGATGTGGGCCGTGTAGCGGCGACTGGCAGCGTGCAGGTCACTGAGCAGATGGTGGTGGAACGCTACTCCCATGTGATGCATATCACCTCCAATGTCACCGGTCAGTTGCGGGAGGGGCTCACCGGTATGGATGCCCTGCGCGCGGCGCTTCCGGCCGGCACTTTATCCGGGGCGCCAAAGATCCGCGCTATGGAAATTATTGATGAATTGGAACCAGAGAAGCGTGGTATCTATGGTGGTGCGGTGGGTTACCTGGCCTGGAATGGCAATATGGATACAGCCATCGCAATTCGCACCGCAGTCATTAAGGACGGACAGTTATTTATCCAGGCCGGTGCCGGCCTGGTGGCCGATTCAGATCCCCAATCCGAGTGGGATGAGACCATGAATAAGGCTAGGGCGTTGTTCCGTGCAGCGGGCATGGCTCTGGCGAGTAGTTGTAAAGAAGTAGAAGTAAAGATCGAACAAAATGAGCGAAGCTAGTATTTCTCAAAAAGTATCTCTTGCTGCCCGTTGTCAACAGATAGTCGAAGCTCCCCTGTTTAATCAGGTGATCATTGGCATGATCCTGGTTAATGCACTGGCGGTGGGGCTAGAGACTTCAATATGGGTGATGGAGCGTTTTGGTACTGCATTGGGGGTTGTTAACCAATTGGTACTGACTGCTTTTATTTTAGAGGCAGCGATAAAAATAACTTCGCACGGATCGCGCCCCTGGCGTTATTTTGCCAGCGGCTGGAACTGCTTCGATTTCACCATCATCGCCTTAAGCTTGATTCCTGCCACAGGGCCCCTGGCAACACTCGCGCGCCTGGTACGGATCCTGCGGGTGTTGCGACTGGTTTCTGCCTTCCCTGAACTGCGTACTCTGGTGGATACACTGTTGCGCAGCTTGCCGAGCATGATGCACATCGCAATCTTGATGGGAATTATCTTTTATATCTATGGCGTGGCGGGCTACTTTCTCTTTCATGAGATAGACCCAACCCATTGGCGCAACCTGCCGATAGCTCTGTTGAGTCTGTTCCGTATAGTGACCTTCGAGGATTGGACCGACATTATGTATACCGCTATGGATGCAATGCCTTGGGCCTGGCTCTACTTTGTCAGTTTCGTGGTTATGGGCGCCTTTGTCATGATTAACCTGTTTATTGGCGTGGTGCTCAATAATCTGGAGGAAGCCAAGTTGCGTCGAATGGATGAAATGTGTCTGCCACCCAGTCAAACTGAAATTCTGCGCGAATTGCGCTCAACCCAAGCGGCGCTCGCACGACTGCAAAAGCGCATGGAAGCAACTACCGATACTGCACAAGCTATGGGGGCCAAGTAATGATTTTGATGATCGATAACTACGATTCCTTTACCTGGAATGTGGTGCAGTACCTTGAGGAGCTGGGCGCTGAGGTTGTGGTCAAGCGCAATGACGAAATAACCCTTGAGGACATAGAGCAGTTGGCCCCGGCGAAAATTGTGATTTCACCAGGGCCCTGCACACCCAATGAGGCAGGCATTTCCCTGGAGACGATTCGCCATTTCGCCGGGCGTATCCCTATTTTGGGTATTTGCCTTGGTCACCAGAGTATCGGCCAGGTTTTTGGTGGTCGCGTCGTACGTGCCGGCCAGGTTATGCACGGTAAAACATCGCCTATAGTGCACAACAACCTGGGAGTGTTTCACGGCCTATCCAATCCTTTCGAGGCCACCCGTTATCACTCCCTGGTGGTGGAAAAGGGCAGCTTGCCTGAATGCCTGGAAATTACCGCCTGGACGGAGACGCCTAACGGCGAGATTGATGAAATTATGGGGCTGCGCCACCGGGAATTACCGATAGAGGGCGTGCAGTTTCATCCAGAGTCCATTCTCACCATGCATGGCCACGATATGTTGAAGAATTTTCTCGAGTCCTGATGCGAAGGGCAAAACGCGGGGCAGTTAATTACGCTTCGCACCAATCAATATTGAGCGGGACAAGGGGGGCACAATGAATATACAAAATGCTATCGCCAAGTTGGTGGATGGAGAGCATTTGAGCCGTGAGGAGATGCGCGAGACTGTGGGCCAAATCATGCGTGGTGAAGCCCTGGAAGCGCAGATAGGAGCCCTACTGATCGCGTTGCGCATTCGCGGTGAAACTGTCGACGAGATCGTCGGTGCGGTGGAAACCATGCGGGCACTGGCCACTAAGGTTGAACTCGACCTTGAGAATACCGTAGACATCGTCGGCACCGGCGGAGATGGCGCAAATCTATTTAATGTATCCAGTGCCAGTAGCTTTGTTGCAGCTGCAGCTGGGGCCAGGGTGGCCAAACATGGCAACCGCTCGGTGTCTTCTAGTAGTGGCTCCGCCGATTTGCTCGAACGCGCCGGGGTTTATCTGGATTTAAGCGCGGAGCAAATGGCCCGCTGTGTGGAAACAATCGGTATCGGCTTTATGTTTGCGCCCAGTTTTCATAGCGCCGTTCGTCATGTAGGCCCAGCGCGCAAAGCACTGGGGCTGCGCACTATTTTTAATCTGCTCGGCCCCATGACCAACCCCGCCGGAGTTAAGCGCAAGGTTATTGGTGTTTATGAGAAACGCTACTGTCGTTTGTTGGCTGAAGTCCTGCAACGACTTGGTTCTGAGCACGTGCTGGTCCTGCACAGCGATGACGGCCTCGACGAAGCCAGTATCGCCGCAGATACTTTTGCGGTGGAATTGAAATATGGTGTTATTAGTGAGTTTACTCTCTGCCCCGAAGCCTTTGGTCTGCCCCGCCAAAGCCTGGATGGCTTGATTGTTGCGGGTGCCGCAGAGTCTCTATCCTTGATTCGCGACGCATTGGGTAAACGTGAAACTGAGGCAGGGAAAAAAGCTGCAGATATTATCGCCCTGAATGCCGGCCTGGCCATTTATGTCAGCGGCACTGCGAGCACGGCAGAGCAGGGTGTCGCCATGGCGCAGGACGCCATCGATAGCGGTTTGGCCGCAGAAAAAATCAATGACCTGGCTGCCTTTACCAGCGCCTTTCGCCCCGAGGAAGTGAAATCGTGAGCACACCGACCATTTTAAAAACTATTATCGAGCGCAAGTGGCAGGAAGTGGCGGAGCGCAAATCTCAATGCAGTCTGGAAGAAATACGTCTGAGCGCGGAGGACCAACCACCGGCGAGGGGATTTGTCGCGGCATTGGAATACAAAATCGCCGAGGGTGAGGCCGCAGTGATTGCGGAAATCAAAAAGGCTTCCCCCAGCAAGGGGGTGATTCGCGAGGACTTTCTTCCCGCAGAAATTGCGACCAGTTATGAGAGAGGTGGCGCGGCATGCTTGTCGGTACTCACCGATAGGGATTTTTTCCAGGGCGATGACAGTTATTTGCAGCAGGCGCGCAACGCGGTTCGTTTACCGGTTTTGCGTAAGGACTTTACCGTGGACCCTTACCAGGTGTTTGAGGCGCGCGCTATTGGAGCTGATTGCATCCTGCTCATTGCCGCCTGCCTGGAAGATCAGCAAATGCAGGAACTCAATGGTTTGGCCCTGGAATTGGGATTGGATGTGCTGGTGGAAGTGCACAATCGCGCAGAGCTGGAGAGGGCGTTGGCTCTCCCCAACCGTCTAATTGGAATTAACAATCGTAATCTGCACACCTTTGAGGTACAGCTGGAGAACACTTTTAAACTGCTCAATCTGATTCCCAAGGACCGCATTGTTGTAACAGAAAGCGGTATCCACACGACGGATGATGTCGCGGCCATGCGCGGGCACAGTGTCGATGCATTTTTGGTTGGCGAGGCTTTTATGCGCGAGGAAGAGCCGGGACGAAAATTGATGGAGATGTTTAACTGATGCTAGTGGGGTTTTTAGAAAGTTAGCTAGATAAAATCACAGACACAAAAAAGGGCGATTGATTACATCGCCCTTTTTTGTGTCTGTGGTATTTGACTCTGGGACAGGTATTTAACGGGTGCCGTAAACCACCATAGTTTTACCTTTGACCGATACCAAGCCCTGCTCTTCCAGGGTTTTCAGCACGCGCCCAACCATCTCACGGGAACATCCGACAATACGGCCAATTTCCTGGCGAGTGATCTTGATTTGCATGCCTTCTGGATGGGTCATCGCATCGGGCTCATTACACAGGTCCAAAAGGGTGCGAGCCACACGACCGGTAACATCAAGGAAGGCTAGATCGCCAACTTTTCGAGTGGTATTGCGTAGGCGCCCGGCCATTTGTGTGGCTAGAGCGAACAGGAATTCTGGGTGCTGACGAGTCAGTTCCTGGAATTTGGTGTAGGAGATTTCCGCAACCTCACACTCGGTTTTGGTGCGCACCCAGGCGCTGCGGGTGTCCTGATCAAATAGCCCCATTTCACCGAAAAAGTCCCCGTCGTTTAGATAGGCTACGATCATTTCGCGGCCCTCGTCATCTTCGATTAAGACGGTGACTGAACCGCGCATAATGAAATAGAGGGACTCACAGCGGTCGCCGGCATAGATAATCGTGCTCTTGGCCGGATAGCGTCGCCGGTGGCAGTGGGCCAGAAAGTCTTCAATATTGCCGATAGTCATGGGGTCTTCGATAGCAACCGTCACGGATTTATTCCTCATTTTTTGTCTCGTGCTCTATCCCGGCTTTAGCAGCTGAGCACTATTGAATTATCGCGCGAAAAAACAGTCCCCAACAGAGGTTGGTCGCGGCAAAGTTCCGCAGTGTGACCTGTGACACTCTGGCGCGGGTGCGATTGGACTGCAAGCGGGCTATTGCGTTCACTGGCGAAGGGGAGAAACTTCAGTAGTGAACATTTCGCGCGGAGGTGTTACGGACACTATACCGGAAATACTCTGCCTGTCAGGATAATCTTGTACTCTGTGCTAAGCTTCGCGGCTTGAATTTCAGCGGGAGAATGGCAATGCAGGGCAAGGTAACCTGGGTTAATGATTTGACCTTCGTCGGCGAAGCCGGCAGTGGTAATTCGGTAGTGATGGAAGGGGGGCGCACTAATAACGGTGTGCGCCCGATGGAGATGATTCTCCTCGGAGTTGGTGGCTGTGCAGCCTATGATGTGGTTTCCATTTTACAGAAGGCGCGCCAGGATATTATTTCCTGTCATTGCGAATTGAATGGCGTTCGCCCGGATACCACCCCATCACCTTTTGAGCGAATTGAAATGGAATTTGTTGTGCGAGGCCGGGGAATAAAAGAATCCCATGTAGCCCGCGCTGTGGAGCTATCTGCAGAGAAATATTGCTCTGCTTCAATTATGTTGCGCAATGCGGGAGTGGAGATTGTGCATCGCTATCGAGTAGAAGAAGTCTAAGCAATACTCAGATAAAGAAAAGGCCTGCTCAAAAGCGGTTGCTTTTAGCGGGCCAGCCAATTTTTACGAACCGGTTATTAATATTTTAAATTTTGTAACTGGCTGAGGTCATCACCTTGGCTACCAGAGACATAGCGCCTTTCACCGGTGCTGGGAAACGTTTGCCTCCGGCGGCTAGCGCGGCATGAGCGTGTTCACTCTCATCGACCAACATTTGCTCCACTACGGCGCGACTGCGTTTGTCCTGGGCTGGAAGCTTCTGCAGATGACTCTCCAGGTGTTCGCAGACCCTTTCTTCTGTCGCTGCGACAAATCCCAGGCTGATGCGATCGCTGATTTTGCCGGCGGCGGCGCCCAGTCCAAATGACAATCCATACCAGAGTGGATTGAGCAGGCTTGGGCGGCTGTCCAGTTCTTTGAGGCGCTGCTCACACCAAGCCAGGTGGTCGATCTCCTCATCCGCAGCGCGCTCCATTTCACCGCGTACCTCGGGCAGTTTTGCTGTGAGTGCCTGGCCTTGGTAGAGGGCCTGAGCACAGACTTCGCCGCTGTGGTTGACCCGCATCAGACCGGCAGCGTGCTTGCGTTCGGCATCGCTGAGCTCGGCCTCCGCTTCGCCTTTGGCCGGAGATGGGCGCCCGTGACAGGGCTCGCCGGGACTCAGAGTACGCAGGGCGCGGTCAGCCTGAATCAGCAGGTGATCGAGGCCACTCAAATTGCGTTCACTCATGTTTATGACTTCCTCTGTATGGCGGTAGTCAGCCCTACCGCCATGCTAGGTAAAACTACTTATCGCTACTAATCTGTTCTCTTTCGACCGCGCGATAACCGATATCTTTCCGGTAAAATACACCTTCCCAATAGATGGCGCGGGCAGCTTCATAGGAATTGGCCTGAGCTTCGGCGACGGTGTCGCCCAATGCGGTGGCGCAGAGTACGCGGCCGCCATTGGTGACCACACGCTCGCCGTCCAGGGCAGTACCAGCGTGAAAGACTTTGGCGTTATCGCCGTCAGCTTTCTCAAGCCCACTAATAGCATCGCCCTTGCGGTAACTGCCGGGATAGCCGTGTGCGGCCAGTACCACTCCAAGTGATGGGCGCGGGTCCCATTCAGCCGTCACGCTATCGAGCTTTTTGTCCAGTGCGGCCAGGCACAGGTCTACCAGGTCGGATTTCAGACGCATCATAATAGGCTGGGTTTCGGGGTCGCCGAAGCGGCAGTTATATTCGATCACTCTGGGAGCACCCTGCGGATCGATCATCAGGCCAGCGTAGAGAAACCCGGTATATGGCGTACCCTCAGCGGCGAGGCCTTTTACTGTGGGTTCAATTACTTCTTGCATGATGCGCTGATAAACACTGTCGGTCACTACCGGTGCTGGGGAGTAGGCACCCATGCCGCCGGTATTGGGGCCAGTATCGCCGTCACCGACGCGCTTGTGGTCCTGGCTGGTGGCCATGGGCAGGATATTCTCCCCATCTACCATTACGATAAAACTCGCCTCCTCACCCTGCAGGAATTCCTCGATCACTACTCGGCAGCCAGCGTCGCCAAAGGCATTCCCGGAGAGCATATCGCGCACAGCCAGCTCGGCCTGTTGCTCGGTCTCGGCGACGATGACGCCTTTACCAGCGGCGAGGCCATCGGCTTTGACTACGATGGGGGCTCCGCGCTCACGAATATATTCGATGGCTGGTTCAACTTCGGTGAAATTGCGATAAGCGGCGGTGGGGATCTTGTGGCGCTCAAGAAAGCCCTTGGTGAAGGCCTTGGAGCCTTCCAGCTGTGCAGCGCCTTTGCTGGGGCCAAAGATGGCGAGGCCATGCCCGTTAAAGAAATCTACAATACCGTCAACCAATGGTACTTCGGGGCCGACAATCGTTAGTTCTACGCCGTTTTCCTCAGCGAAATCTGCCAGGGCGGCGAAGTTATCCACACCGATCGCGATATTTTCCAGCTTGGGTTCGCGGGCAGTGCCGGCGTTGCCTGGGGCAACATAGACGGTGCCGACATTTGGGTTTTGCGCTGCTTTCCACGCCAGGGCGTGCTCGCGGCCACCTGATCCGATAACCAATACGTTCATTCTTAAATCCCCCTAAGTCTACCGATCCGGTCCATTGCACAGGCTATAGGTGTGCTAGTTTAACGTGGAATTGATTCTGAGGCCTGAGTCTCGCCCCTGGATTCAAATGATTTATGCGGGCTGGGAAGTGTCGATACTTCCCAGCCCGTTGATCATAGCCCGCAACAGTAAGCATTTGCGGGCGTACAATCTTAGTGGCGGAAGTGGCGCATACCGGTAAATACCATGGCCATATTGTGCTCGTCCGCTGCGGCGATCACTTCCTCATCGCGCATGGAGCCACCAGGCTGGATAACCGCCTGGATACCGACAGCGGCGGCGTTATCAATACCATCTCGGAAGGGGAAGAAAGCGTCGGAGGCCATCACGGACCCTGCAACGGCGAGGCCTGCATGCTCGGCCTTGATCGCGGCGATACGCGCGGAGTTTACGCGGCTCATCTGGCCTGCGCCTACACCGACAGTGCGACCGTCTTTGCCGTATACGATGGCATTGGATTTTACAAACTTGGCCACTTTCCAGGTAAACAACAGATCGCGGATTTCTTCTTCAGTGGGCTGGCGCTTGGAGACTACTTTCAGGTCGGCAGCGGTGATCAGGCCGTCGTCGCGGTCCTGAACCAGCAGGCCACCATTAACGCGCTTGTAGTCCAGTGCCGGGGTGCGCTCGTTGCTCCACTGGCCGCATACCAGCAAGCGCAGATTCTTCTTCTCGGCAACGATCTGTTTTGCCTCTTCGGAGACTGACGGTGCGATGATGACTTCAACAAACTGGCGCTCGACGATCGCGCGGGCAGTGGCGCCATCCAGTTCCTGGTTGAAGGCGATGATACCGCCAAAGGCAGATTCACTGTCGGTAGCGAAAGCCAGGTCGTAGGCCTTGTGAATATCTTCAGCAATTGCCACACCACAGGGATTGGCGTGTTTAACGATCACGCAAGCGGGTTGCTCGAAGGACTTAATACACTCCAACGCGGCATCGGTATCGGCGATATTGTTGTAGGACAGCTCTTTGCCCTGCAGCTGGGTGGCAGTGGAAATACTGGCCTCAGCTGGGTTGGCTTCGGTATAGAAAGCGGATTTCTGGTGCGGGTTCTCACCGTAGCGCAGGTCCAGTTTCTTGATAAATTGGCTGTTGTAGGTGCGCGGGAACAGCTGCTTTTCTTCGCCTTTAATGGCGCCCAGGTAATTGGCAATAGCGCCGTCGTAGCCCGCAGTGTGTTCGAAGGCTTTTACCGCCAGATCAAAGCGGCTGGTGTGGCTCAGGGCACCATCGTTAGCTTTCATCTCCTCGATGATATTGCCGTAATCGCTGGCATTGACCACGATAGTGACATCTTTGTGGTTCTTGGCGGCAGCGCGAACCATGGTAGGGCCGCCGATATCGATGTTCTCGATAGCGTCTTCGAGGGAACAGTCGGGCTTGGCAACGGTTTGAGCGAAGGGGTAGAGGTTAACCACCACCATATCGATCGGGGTGATACCGTGCTCGCCCATGATGGCATCATCGGTACCACGGCGCCCCAGAATGCCACCGTGTACTTTCGGGTGCAGCGTTTTGACACGGCCGTCCATCATTTCAGGGAAACCGGTGTAGTCGGAAACTTCTACCACGGGAATACCCGCTTCCTTGAGCTGGCGGTGGGTTCCGCCGGTGGAAAGAATCTCAACCCCCATTGCGGAGAGCTGTTGAGCGAACTCTACAATGCCACTCTTGTCAGAGACACTAATTAGAGCGCGGCGGATGGAAACCTTGTCTGTCATTGCACTTGATCCAACTGGTTTTCGAAAAGGATGTTTAAAGGGTTTTAGCGGTTGTCCACTGTGGCAACAAAAACGCTGCCGGGAAAATAGCGAAGGGGGATGAGTTACCTCATCCCCCTTCAAAATTTCGCTTGGTGGGAAGCTTACAGCAGGCCGTAGCGCTTCAGCTTCTTGCGCAGGGTGCCACGGTTGAGACCCAGTAATTGCGCGGCGCGGGTCTGGTTGTGGCGGGTGTATTTCATCACCACTTCGAGCATGGGCGCTTCGATCTCCGACAGCACCATGTCGTAGACATCGGTTACCATCTGGCCATCCAGGTGGCGGAAGTAATTCTCCATTGCGTGCTCGACGGCATCGCGCAGGGACTGCTGCTGTGGCTGTGCCAGTTGAGTCTGTCCCCTGGAGGATACTTCTTCATTGCCAGTATCCGGAATCAATACTTCATTATTCATGCCGCTTGTGCCCCTCTCGTTATTCGGCGTTCAAACCACTCGTGAACGCTGGCATGTTGTACTTCTGCGCTCTCTATTTGGAAAAAGGTCTTGCGGAAGGACTCGCTGTCCGCGAGTGTCTTCAAGTACCAGCCCACGTGTTTGCGGGCGATACGGACCCCCATCACCTCACCGTAGAATCGGTGCAGTTCACCCAAGTGGGTGAGCAGTATTTTTTTTACTTCGTCCAATGTTGGTTCGGGCAGCCGCTCGCCGGTGGCGAGGTAGTGGGCTATCTCCCGAAAAATCCAAGGTCGTCCCTGTGCGGCACGGCCAATCATGACCGCCGCAGCACCAGTGTAATTGAGGACCTCGCGGGCTCTTTCGGCACTGGTTATGTCGCCGTTGGCAAAAACTGGGATTCCTACCCTGGATACAATATCGGCAATGGTATCGAATTCAGCCTGTCCGTGGTACCCGCAGGCACGAGTGCGACCGTGAACCGCCAAAGCAGCGATACCAGCATCCTCGGCCATTTGAGCAACGGTGGCGCCATTACGGGAATCCGTACACCAGCCGGTGCGGATCTTAAGCGTCACCGGGACGGAGACAGACTGGACCACGGCCTGCAATATATCCGCAACCAGCTTTTCATCCCGCAGCAGGGCGGAGCCCGCCGCTTTCTTACACACTTTTTTTGCCGGGCAGCCCATATTTATATCGATGATTTGCGCGCCGCGACGCACGTTCTCCCGAGCGGCCTGAGCCATCATCTCGGGATCACCACCGGCAATTTGTACCGATATGGGAGCTGCCTCACCACCGTGGTCCAGACGCAGTCGTGACTTGCGGCTATTCCACAGACGCGTGTCTGAGGTCACCATCTCCGATACCACCAACCCGGCGCCGAGTTGGCGACACAGTTGACGGAAGGGGCGATCAGTAACTCCGGCCATTGGCGCCAAGATTACCGGGTTGTCGATAATGTAGGGGCCTATAGCAATAGACACGGTAGCTCCGTTTGGGCTTTGGAAGGGCGTTCTGGGCCCAGGCAAAAAGGCCGCCTATGATAACGACTGCCCCGGCGTTGGCAAAGCGAAAAAGCGGGCAAATTGATCGATCCCTGTGCGTTTAGCTTGCAGAGTGGTCAATTTTAGTGGCTTTGCACGCCAGGGTGACCAATGTCTTGACGCTCAAACCTTCCTCAAGGAGCGATTTTCATCTCGTAGTTCACCGCCTCGGCCCCTGGATCGACCACCTCAATGGCAATGTGAATAGGGCTGCCCTGGGGCATTAGCTTGCGCCCAGCCAACTCCCCTTGTAAATACTCTTGGGGACTAAAGCGGCGACTCGCTACCGCTTTATTTTTCAGGTCGCTGAAATTTAACAGCAAATTGGGAAACGCCTGGGGGTAGGGCGCTGTATTTAGCAGCACAGCGTCCACAATCAGAGCGCCCTCCAACTGGGGATGGCTGCGCACCATCAGGTTGGAGGCCTGGATCGCTCTGGCATCGCGTAATGGGGGGAGAGCACAGCCGAATAGTGGGCAGGCTACAGCGTAAATTTTGCGCCATGGTTGCTGCTTGCTGAGACGGTCGAACTGAAAGTAGCCCACTTGAACCAACAGTAAAATTACCAAAGCTGGCAGGAGAAGTCGCCACAGCCAGGGGCTCACCGCTTTCTTCGATGGCGTCGCACCCCAGCTCATTTCCAGCGGGGCAGGTTGAATGGCGGAGATCAGCTGTTCGCGAGCGGGCTCGGCCTGCGGCTCAGGAGTGTCCTCAGCTTCTGTGGCAAAGTAAGGCTCCCTGCGTTGACCACTTGCCTCAGGCTGGGATATAGGGAATATCTCTTCGGAGCTAGGGGGCGTCTCGGATGTTGATTTTAGATCGCTGGGCTCTGTGGCAGTTGTTTGCGCCTCCAGGGGCTGTTCCCAGGGATCCAGGTCATTGAGGCTATCGTTTTTATGGGTGGTGTCCCGATTGTCATAATTGGTGTCAACCCTATTGCCTGTAGTACTGTTATCGAAGTCGGGTACATCGTCCCAATCCGGTTTGAGTACCGACTCTAGGTCTTCCTCCTGGGCTTCCTCGTGGTGGTTTTCTTCTTGTAGCTCCTGCCACTCGTTATCGCCAAATGCGTCACCAATGAGGCTCTCGGAATTTGCTGGTGGTGCTTCGGGCTGGGTGTCTTCTGCGGGTTCCCCGGCTTCAAAATCGATGGGAGGCTGCTTTGCATTGGCGCTGTTGGGGGCTGTCTTATCCGCATCCGCCGGATCGTCGTCTTCCAGCTCGATATCGTCATGAATCAGGAAGTCATCGTCTTCCAGAAGAGTTTCCAGATCACTGCGTGTGTCGGGGCCATTGTCATTAAAGACAATGTTCTCATCTGCACGGAAAACTTGCAGGCAGGAACCACAGCGCACAGCGCCACGGGCAGCGCGCAGCTGCTGGTCATTAACGTGAAATGAAGTGCTGCAATGGGGGCAGCGGGTTACCAGTTGAGACATTCGACTATGGCGCAGTTTATTTTGCGCTCAAGTTTATCAGTCTGCCCGGTCCCCGCGTAGTACTGGCTAGCGTATTTAGCGAATACGGGTACCACTCAGGCGTACCCAACCCTCGTGCTCCGCATCCTCATCGAAATCGATCTGGTCTGAGTAGGCAGTTTTTACTTGTTCGGCCTGGGAGGCGAGGATACCGGACAGGCAGATACGCCCGCCGATTTTGGTCAGCGCAATCAGCTGCTTGGAGAGCTCTACCAATGGGCCGGCAAGGATATTGGCTAGCATGAGATCGGCGGCTTCCTGAGGCATCTGTTCTGGCAAATAGACTGGGAAGCGCTGCGGGTCTATGCCGTTGCGCACCGCGTTGTCGCGACTGGCAATCAGAGCCTGTGGATCGATATCGGTCCCCATGGCGCATTTGGCTCCGAGTAGCAAGGCGCCGATGCCAAGGATGCCGGAACCACAGCCAAAGTCGATGGCGCTCTTATCCTGCAAGGGCTCTTGTGCCAGCCAACGCAAGCACAGGTAGGTCGTGGGGTGGGTGCCGGTGCCGAAGGCGAGTCCAGGGTCCAGTAGCAGGTTGACCGCCTCCGGTTGAGGCGGCTCGCACCAGCTGGGGCAGATCCACAAGTTGTCGCCGCACTGAATGGGCTTATAGTGAGACATCCACTCGCGTTCCCAGTCTTTATCCTCAAGTTGGTCCCAGCGGGCATTGGGTAGGAGCTCGCAAAGGAAGGAAGCTGCTTTGGCCTCAGTGACAGCAGTGTCGACCTCGGCATCGAACAGACCGGTAACCCGTGTTTGATCCCACAGGGGTACTTCGCCGAGTCCGGGTTCGAGAATGGGTTGGTCTGCGTTGTCTTGCAGGGTAACGGATACGGCACCGGCAAAAAGCAGTGCATTTTCAATTTTGTCCGCTTGGGCACGATCGGTGTCGACGCGGAGTTGTAGCCAGGGCATAGGGATTCCGTGGTGAGTAACTGCTATTGGGGTGGAGTGGCCACCCTGCTTTTGCGATGTCCGCCGCCATCCCTGGCGTTCGGCATCATCGTATTGTGGCCGCAATTCTCTCCAACTTTGCCCTGGCTGGCGAGGGTTAGAGTCCCAACTTCTTCTCCAGATAGTGAATATTGACGCCACCCTTGGCAAAGGCCTCATCGCGTACCAGATCCTCCTGCAGGGGGATATTGGTCTTGATGCCATCAATAACCAGCTCAGAAAGGGCTACGCGCATGCGTGCCAGTGCGGTTTCGCGGTCCTCGGCGTAGGTGATCAACTTGGCGATCATCGAGTCGTAGTTGGGGGGAACCGTATAACCCGAGTAGAGGTGCGAATCGACCCGCACACCCAGGCCGCCGGGCATATGAAAGTTGTTGACCTTGCCGGGACTGGGGAAGAAAGTCTGGGGATCTTCCGCATTGATACGGCACTCAAAGGCGTGCCCGCGAACGACAATATCCTCTTGCTTGAGAGAGAGCTTCTCTCCAGCACAGACACGAATCTGTTCCTTGATCAGGTCTACGCCAGTCACCATTTCAGTAACAGGGTGCTCAACCTGAATACGTGTGTTCATCTCGATAAAGTAGAAGCGTTCATTCTCGTAGAGGAACTCGAAAGTGCCGGCGCCGCGGTAGCCGATATCGATACAAGCTTGCACGCAGGATTGGTGTACCTGTTCACGCACGGCATCGGGGATTCCGGGAGCTGGAGCTTCTTCTAGTACCTTTTGGTGACGGCGCTGGAGGGAGCAGTCGCGATCCCCTAGGTGAATGGCATTACCCTGTCCGTCGGACATTACCTGGACTTCGACGTGGCGTGGGTTCTGCAGAAATTTCTCGAGGTATACGGTGCCATCACCGAAGGCAGCTTGAGCCTCAGACTTGGTAACAGCGATAGCGTTGATCAGGTCTTCGGCGCGCTCCACGACACGCATACCGCGGCCACCGCCACCGGCGGCGGCCTTGATAATGACTGGATAGCCGACTTTTTCGCCTATTTCTAGGCAGCGCTCGCTATTTTCGGGTAGGGGACCATCGGAGCCGGGTACGGTGGGGACGCCTGCCTTTTTCATGGCGGCGATGGCGGATACCTTGTCACCCATCAGGCGAATGACATCCGGGTCTGGGCCGATAAAAGTGAAGCCGCTTTTTTGTACTTGCTCGGCGAAGTCCGCGTTTTCTGCGAGGAAGCCGTAGCCTGGGTGCACGGCTACTGCATCGGTGATCTCCATAGCGGAAATCAGGGCAGGAATATTCAGGTAGCTCTGCGGCGAGGGGTTGGGACCAATACAGACAGATTCATCGGCCAGGCGTACATGCTTGAGATTGCGGTCCACCAAAGAGTGAACCGCAACTGTGGCGATGCCCATTTCTTTGCAGGCGCGCAAAATCCGCAGGGCGATTTCACCGCGGTTGGCGATCAGGATTTTGTCGAACATAGTGACTTACCCCACTCAGACGATGGTCACGAGCGGCTGATCGAACTCTACCGGCTGGCCATCTTCGAGCAGAACGGAATCGATGGTACCGGCCTTGTCGGCTTCGATCTGGTTCATCATTTTCATGGCTTCAACGATGCACACTACGTCGCCGACCTTAACCTGCTGACCAACTTTGACGAAGGGCTCGGCGCCGGGGCTGGGAGCTGCGTAAAAAGTGCCCACCATTGGGGATTTCACCGCATGGCCGCTGATCGTTGGTTTGGTTTCTTTTTCTACCGCCGCCGGGGCTGGTGCAGCTTGGGCAGGTGCAACAGGTGCCGGGGCCATTGGAGCCGTGTAAATTGGAGCAACCGGTTGATTTGCACCGCTGACCCCGCGGCTGATACGCACCGATTCCTCGCCCTCTTTAATTTCCAGCTCGCCGATATCCGATTCTTCGAGCAGCTCAATTAGTTTTTTAATTTTGCGGATATCCATAGTTCTTTCACTCGCAGGTTTGATTCATTGATTTTGAGACGCCATACCCAGTTGGTGTATGGCCGCCTGAAGTGCCAGGGTGTAGCTGTGTGGCCCGAAGCCACACACCACACCACGGGCTAAATCGGATAGATAGGAATGGTGCCTAAATGCCTCGCGGGCATGAGGATTGGAAAGGTGTAACTCGATAAACGGTATGGCAACGCCCGCTAAAGCATCTCGTAAAGCCACGCTGGTGTGGGTGTAGGCGGCGGGATTGATTACGATGAAATCCACGCTGGTATTGGCGGCTAAGTGGATGCGTTCCACCAAGGCAGACTCGCTATTGCTCTGGAGGGTTTCCAGCTGGTGGCCTGCAGCATCACATTGGCGCTCGGCGGCCTGATTGATTTCCGCAAGGGTGGCGGCGCCGTAGATATGCGGCTCGCGACTGCCGAGCAGGTTGAGGTTGGGGCCGTGCAGGAGAAGAATTTTAGCCATAGTATGCCCTGGGGAAAGTTGCCGAAAAACCCAAAAAAATGGTCTAAAGTTGGCTATCTTGCGGGCAAAATCGAATTTTTGGCCTATTTGCCCGAGTGCTTTAGGCGAGTGTGCCGCAAAAGTGACTCCCTGTCCATGCCTGCTGGGCAGTTTATCGAAGTTAGCGGCAGTTCGGCGATATTTGCCTAAAAATTAGCGCAAAATATCCGCAATGTGGCCTTTTTACCCTTGGGATTGGCTACAAAGGCGGCAGTTTCCTTTAAGGGGCAGAGGATCTACTGAGTTCGCTCCCGGCAGCGGCTTCCAGCTCCATCAATAGCTCCTCGCGGGAGAGGATTTGCGGCAGGATTTTGGCCTCGCCACCACTGGCGGGGTAAAGCAAGTAAAGCGGCACGCTGGTACGGCCGTATTTCGCCAGGAGCTCGCTGATATGTGGGTCCTGATTGGTCCAGTCCCCTTTAAGAGCTACTACCCCTAGTCTCTCAATGGCGTCGCTCACAGCATCACTCGACAGCACCACTTTCTCATTGGCCAAGCAAGTAATACACCAGGCTGCGGTCATATTGGTTAGCACTGGACGCCCCTCCCTCCGCGCTGTCTCGAGCCGTTCGGCGGAGTAGGGCTGCCAGTAGTCACTGGTCTGTTGAAGTGCTTGGGGGGCAGTACTGAGGCGTGGCAGTAGCATTAGCGCAAAGCTCAGGGCCACAACCGCCAGCGAGCCCCGCAGCCAGTGCCACTGAGGGCTGGGCCAAAGCCATAGCGCAAAGGCGATTGCCACAGCGCCGCTGAGAACCAGAGCGATACCATCGCCACCAGTCTGACGTCCCAATACCCACAGCAGCCACACTGCGGTCAAGTACATGGGGAAGGCCAGTAGTTGCTTTAAGCGATCCATCCAGGGGCCGGGGCGTGGCAGCTTGTCCACTAGAGCGGGAATATAGGTGAGCAGCAGGAAGGGGGCGGCCATACCGGCGCCAAGGGCGGCAAAAACACTGAGCGCCACGGCTGGAGATTGTGTGACTGCAAAGCCCAGCGCCGAGCCCATCAGGGGCGCGGTGCACGGGCTGGCCACGAGTGTGGCCAGGGCGCCGGAGGTAAAGGAGCCGCGCAACCCCTGACTGTTACTTAAATTGTTACCAACGCCCATCAGGCTGCTGCCGATCTCTGTGACACCGGACAAGCTGAGTCCCATGATAAAGAACAGATAGGCCAATGCGGCTACCAACCAGGGAGACTGTAGCTGGAACCCCCAACCTATCGCCTCACCGCCGGCGCGCAATGCCAGCATGGTGGCGGCAATGGCGACAAAGCTGAGTACAACGCCGGTGGAGTAGGCCCAGCCGTGATGGTGACGTTGATTAGCATTCTGTGCTGTCTGGCTAACTGCCAGCAGCTTGATTGAAAGCACTGGAAAAACACATGGCATTAGATTGAGTAGCAGGCCGCCGGCAAAGGCGAAAAGCAGTGCAAAGGGGAGCGTGATGGCGCTAGCGTTACTCCCCTGAGGTGAGGAGCTGCCACCTGTACTTTGGGGAGAAGAATTTTGCGGGCCTCCCTCAATAGGCTGGATGCTTCCCGAGCCAATATCCACGCGATAGTGGCGTACCTCTGGTGGGTAGCAGAGCCCCGCATCGGCGCAGCCCTGATAGTGCAGTTCTAATTGTAAGTTATTGGCGCTGTCGTTGAGGGGAATGGGGAATTCCAGCTGGCCGCGATAGACCTCGGTTTCCTTCTCGAAATACTCATCCCAGATAACTTCACCGCTGGGGAGATTCAGTGGAACTGCGGTCTTTTGTCCGTTTTCTACAAGGTAAAGGGCAAGTTTGTCGCGATAGAGATAGTATTCTGGAGCTATTTCAAACAGCGCACTGAGCTGGTTGCCACTCAGCAGCAGGTCCTGCCGGTAGGCTTCGTCCACTGGCAGAAAGGTATTTTGCTGCTGGCCGATAGAAGATGCAAAAGGGTTACTTTCCGCCTGCGCAAAAGCGTTGGTTGTGGATAGGCATAGCAATATTGCCAGCAGTGCGAGGAAATTATTTCTGAAACTTTTGGTCATCACAGCCATAGATGAAAAAATTCATTATAGTCGGGCGCATGGTTCTGACTGCTGCGCCGGACGGGGGTTCAGTCGCGTCAGCAGTATAGCGATGCTATTGGTACAAAAAAACAACAGCGGAGAATTGCTTTGCCGTCACTTGAACGCCTTCACAGCTTTGCTATCTGCCTCTTGATGGCGGCGTTACTTGGTGCCTGTGCTTCGCAACAACCGCCTCCCCCGGCGCCCAGTCCACCTTCGCAGAAAGCCAAACCATCCGTTAATGAGGTGCGGCGTAACAATGTGGCTTACTTCTTAAAGCGTGCTGAACAGGCGTTACGCAAAGGCCATCTTACCAAGCCTGCCGGCGCCAGTGCCTATGACTACTACCTAAACGTGCAGAAGTTGGACCCTGGAAATCGTAAGGCTCAGACCGGAATTCAAACAATTGTGGTCACCTACGTTGAGCGTGCCCGGGAAGCGCTGCGCAGGCGTGCTTTTACCGAAGTGGGCGGCCTACTACAGCGCGCAGAAATGCTGGCTCCGGGGAATCCTTTGGTGGCTGAGGTGCGTACACAGCTAGTCCATGAGCGCGGCCGCGCACAGCTGGATCTACCACAGGGAGAGGCTATTGGCCTGCCTGCGGCTGGGCTGCGGGCGAGATCGGAAAATTTGGTCACACAGCTGCGCCAAGTGGCCCAGCGTATTCGCAGAGAACAACTACGCGTCATAATTGTCACCGGCAATGACGCGGAAGGCCGCTGGGTTTATCAGCAGCTGCGTGAAGCGGTGCCCGGTTATCGGGTGCGGGGGGATATAAAGATTGGCAGCCCCGCGCGTTTACTTCTTATTAATCCCAGTGGAGGGGTCCAGTGAAAAAGCCAAATGTATTTGTGTGGATTCTGCTTTCCAGCAGCCTTTTGTACACCTTGGGGGCTTTGGCCCTCACCCAGTCTCTTATGATTGAGGGCTATGCCAGAGAGACTCCGCCGGGAGCACCTATGAGCGTGGCGTACCTCTCCCTGCACAACACCGGCAAACAACCGCTGCAGTTGACGGCGGTAGAGTTGCCCGGAGGGGGGGGCGGGGCTGTCAATTTGCATACCACTGAGCGTGAACGGGGCGTCAACCGTATGCGTCCACTGGAGAAACTGTCGATTGCCGCTGGAGAGAAACTACAGATGATGCCAGGTGGTATCCACTTGATGATTCACGGGGTGCGCCTTCAGGCTGGAGATACACTGCCCCTACGCCTGCTTTTTGACGACGGAAGTAGTTTGGAGGTTGTGGTTCCGATCATGGGGCGTGATGGACTTGAAAAAGATCACCACCATCATCATGGCGGTGCTGGATAAAAAAATCCTGTTGAAGTAAAGGTAAGAAAAATGAAGAATTTATTGTTATGGGTGGGGGCTCTGGTCGTGGCTGGGTGTGCTCACAGCCCACTGCAAATCCATTTGTATCCACAGGTTCAGGTGGCTCCCGAATCCATTGGTTCGGGCTATAGCCTCAATGTTCGCGGTGTTAATGAACTATCCGGTGGGGGGCTCGGTTCTCTCGGCGGAGTCTATGCAGACACATCTCAGGTGAGTATTTCCAACGATGCAGGTAGTGCTATCGCCGCAGGGTTGAGCCAGGGTTTTGCCAATTGGTCATTCCGTATCACCGATTCGGCACCTGAGGTGCAGGTGACGGCGAAGTTGGTGAAGCTGACGTATAACAGCCCCAGTCAGGTATACACCACCCAGGTTGATACCTCTGCTGAGATTCACTTGGAGGTTAAGGTGGGCCATGCCACCTATTTTGGAACTTACAGTTCCTCTGGCAAAGACCGCAATCTGATTAAGCCCAGCCGCGAAGAGGTGGAAAGCCGGGTAAATGGCCTGCTGAGTGCGACTATGCAGCGGGTATTCGAAGATGAGAAACTGAAAAAATTCTTGCGCGCAAATCTTTGAATGTGCAATTTAGGGATCTACTGAAGTGAGCCGGCTGGAGGCTGGATAATTGAATACAATCGGCGATTTTGGGCGATGATAAGGCTATTTTTAGCCATTTCTTGCGGTGAGATGCCTACAAGGGCTGCGCCAGCCACCCTTTTCCAGGGATATTTCGGTTTCCACTGGGAGTGTGGCTGTGGCCTTATTTGACACTCAATCCGCCGAATACCTCGGTTTGTTGGGGGAGCTGGAGGCTCAACTCAAACCCTGTGAGCAGATCAGCCTACAGGCCGCTGAGGCGGCGCTGGGGGAGATTGCCGATGGAGTGATCGTCACCGATCCCCGCGGTATTGTGCAATATGCCAATCCGTTGGTCAGTGAGATGAGTGGTGACCTGGTTGGACTCCTGCCTGGTCAGCCTGTAAACGAGGGCCTGCGGCTTCGCGATAGTCAGGGCACCCTATTGCCTGCGCTGATACCAGATTCCCCTTCTCACGAAGTACCCAGCGTGCGGGAGGTCCGCGCCTTTATTTGGCGACTCGGGGAAAACCGTCCACCGCTGGAAGTCTCTGTGCAGGTGATGGCTTTGTGGGATGCCGGCACATTAAAAAATTATGTGTTGGTTTTGCGGGATACCTCTGCTGCCCGACGAGTGTCTACTCGCCTGAGCTGGCAGACCAGCCACGATGCGTTAACCCGCTTACCCAATCGACAGTATTTCGAGAGCGAATTGCAAAAGCTCCTGTCACAGTGCGTTGATAAGCGTCAGCATCATGTACTCCTTTACTTGGATGTCTATCAATTCAAAGTAATCAACGACACGCTGGGTTTTGTCGCCGGTGACCAGTTGTTGGTGCAACTGGTTGCACTGCTACAGAAGGGCTTATCTGGGGCCGATTTGTTTGCACGTGTGGGCAGTGATGAGTTCGCCATTTTGCTGCGGGATTGCACCCTTGAAGAGGGCGGGCGCGTGGTTGCGCGTCTGCGCGAATCTGTTCAGGAATTCAGCTTCCACTGGCAGGGTAATGATAGCCGTGTAGCGATATCAATTGGGGTGGTGGGTGTGGACCGATTCACTCCCAGTGCCAGCCAGCTGCTGGCAACCGCCAATGATGCCTGCTGTTCAGCCAGGGATCAGGGGCGCAACCGGATAAAGTTGTTTGGAGATTCGCGCAAGGCGTTGGAAAAGCGTCGTGAGTCCACCTGGGTTGCAGAAATTCACGCTGCCCTGCGAGAAGATCGCTTGATCCTCTATCGGCAGCCGGTGGTCTCCCTGAAAGGGGAGCGCCAGATTCATCACTATGAAATTCTGGTACGCATGCGCGGGCGGGATGGAGGGGTGATCTCGCCGGGCTTGTTCCTACCCGCAGCGGAGCGCTATGGCCTAATTGAGGAGGTAGATCGTTGGGTTATTCAGCGCGTGTTCCGTTATATGGCCCAGGAGCAACTGATCGGTATTGCTACGGCCAGCTATGCCATCAATATTTCCGGTATCAGTTTGGGCGATGATACGTTTGCGGACTTTGTACTCGCATCAATGAGTGAGGAGGGTGTAACGCCTTCAAGGGTACAGTTTGAGATTACCGAGACCAGTGCCATCAACAACCTTGAAAGGGCTCTGATTTTTATCCACAAGCTGCGCGCTGCAGGCTGTAGTTTTGCCCTGGACGACTTTGGCCGTGGAGTTTCTTCGCTGGCTTACTTGCGTCAGTTACCGGTGGACTTCCTCAAAATCGACGGGAGCTTTGTGCGCAACATGCTTGAGGATGAGATCGACAGCGCGATGGTCAGTACCATTGATCACCTGGCAAAGCGTATGGGGATCAGCACTATCGCCGAGTATGTCGAGAGCCCCGAACTGATGGATAAACTCTGTCGTATGGGGGTGGATTACGCCCAGGGCTTCGGTATTGCTGCCGCTTCGGGATTGCCCGATATTGGTGAGCCCTAAGGTTTAAAGCTGAGCGGCCGGTAAAGGCCGCCCTCAATCTCTACCGCTGACTTCAGATAACCGTTGCCAATAGCTCTGGGTGTTGTTCTGCTTGTAGTCGTGGACCGTATTGGCTGACTACCTGGGCGGCGGCGCGGCAGGCGAGTTCGCCGGCCTCAGCAAAGCCCATCTCCCGGTTGAGTGCATATAGAAATGCGCCTGCGAACATATCGCCGGCACCGTTGGTGTCTATTGCGCGCACCTGCGGACTGGCAACTCGGTATTGCTTGCTGCCATCCCACAGTAGCGCACCATCGGCGCCCAGAGTGATGGCAAAGCTGCGGCAGTAATCGCTCATTGCTTCTGCCGCAGCATCCAGTGAGTCGGTGCCGGTGAAGCCCAGGGCCTCATCGCGATTGCAGAACAGCATATCTACGCCGCCGCCAATCATTTCTCGCAAGCCCTCGCCAAAGAATTGCACCATTGCCGGGTCTGAAAGGCTCAGCGCGGTTTTCACACCTGCTTGCTGGGCCTGTTCACGCAGAGTGATAGCGGCGCGGCGCCCAGTTTCGGAGGAGACCAGATAACCTTCGATATAGGCCCACTTGGAGGCTTTCAGGGCTTCGCTATCCAGTTCGGCTACCGAGAGTTGCTCGCTGATACCCAGGTAGGTATTCATACTGCGCTCGGCATCGGGGGTAATCATTACCAGGCACTTACCGGTAGTGCCGCCATCTGCTTGCTGCAAAGTGGTTGGATAGTCAACGCCAGCGGCGCTGAGGTTGCTGCGATAGAAATCTCCGTTATCGTCGGCGGCAACTTTGCAGGAATAGAAAGTGTTCAGGCCAAAATAGCTGGCGGCGATAACTGTATTGGCACCAGAGCCACCACAGGCGCGTTTGGCGGTGATCATGTGGTCCCGAAGGTCGTCTACCAGCTGTTTCTGCCGGGCATCGTCGACTAGGGTCATAATCCCCTTTTCAACACCGAGCTCCGCAAGATCCTTGTCGGATACCTCAATTTCCGTGTCCAAGAGGGCGGCGCCGATGCCGTAGAGATCATATTGCTGCATATCCATCCTTTTCGGGCGATTTGTATAGATTTCCGCCGCATTATGGCTGTGATTATGGCAAGTGCAAGGTGGTTGGTTTGACTTAAAGCGGTCAGCGTTTATAAAGGCGTCATAAGCCTCAATATGAACTTATAGGAGGCAATTGCGGTCAATCCTCGAACAGGTACTTTGTGTGCTTGTGGTATGACTACCGGGATACTCAGCCCGGATTCTGGCGGTTCACGGATGTTCCCCAAGGCGCCGGTTCAGGCGTCTACGGCAAGATACCAGCGGAGCTGCCACCTACTGGTGTCCTGCCTGTGATAGTGATGAGATTCCTGAAGATCCCCACTGTCTAGAGATGTACCGAGATGGCAGCTGGAAAACTCTTATATGGCCTCGACGAAACGCCGGCGCAGTAAAGCGTCAAAACCGAAAAGACGCTACCGCTGGTTAAAGTTCTTATTCCTGCTGGCCCTGGTGGGGGCAATGGCCCTTGCCGGCTATATGGCATACCTCGACGTACAGCTGCGGGAGCGTCTCGATAGCCGCCAATACCAGTTGCCGGCGCGGGTTTTTGCGCGCCCTCTGGTACTGCGGGAAGGCATGGCAATGCACCCTGATGAGCTGGAAAGCGAGTTTGCCGCCCTCAACTACCGCAAACAAAAGACTTTGACGGAACCTGGCTCCTGGACACACGAGGGGATGAATTACCGGGTCTGGCGCCGGGACTTTATTCATGCAGATGGCCGTGAGCCGGCGGCTATGGTTACTTTCCGCCTGCGTAACGATGAAATTGACAACCTGCGCGATGAAGATGGGCAGCGCATCGCCGAGTTCCGCCTGGATGCCGCTAATATCGGTTCATTGCTGGGGGGCGGAGACGATCGCAATCCGGTGCGTTTCAAGGATATCCCGCCGTTGGTGGCGAATACCCTGATAGCGGTGGAAGACCAAGACTTCCTCAACCACTTCGGCATCTCTCCGCGAGGTATTGCCCGCGCAATGGTGGCGAATATCAAGGCAGGGCGCCTGGTGCAGGGCGGCTCAACCATTACTCAGCAGCTGGTTAAGAATATCTTTTTCGACCATAAGCCGAGCCTGCAGCGCAAGATCAATGAAGCCTTGATGGCGGTATTGATGGAGATTCACTACGACAAGGGTTATATCCTGCAGGAGTACATCAATGAGGTGTGGTTAGGCCAGCAGGGAGCCAGAGGTATTTATGGCTTTGGCCTGGCATCGGAGTTCTATTTCCAACAGCCGCTGGATACTCTGGAGCCCCATCAGGTCGCCCTGCTAGTGGGGCTGGCCAAGGGTGCCTCCTACTACAACCCTTGGCGCCATCCCCAGCGCGCATTGAAGCGTCGCAACACCGTTCTGGAACTGATGCGCGAGCAGGGCCTGATTACCCAGGCAGAGTTTGAGCACTACTCCGCCAAACCACTGGGTGTGGTGAAAGGCGGTGTAACCGCACAGAATCCCTACCCGGCCTTTACCGAGCGCCTGCTCTCAGAGCTGCGCCCCTATTACTCCTACGAGGAGCTGCGCACCACCGGTTTGCGGGTTTATACAACCCTTGCGCCTTCGGTACAGAGACTCGCGGAAGAGTCCATCAGTCAAGGCGTACAGAAGTTGGAGAAAGATCGCAAAATTAAGGCGAATACTCTTCAGGCTGCCACGGTATTGCTAGATAACAACACGGGTAATGTGTTGGCCATGGTGGGAGACCGCGATCCGGATTATCCCGGCTTCAATCGAGCCCTGGAGGCGCGCCGCCAGGTGGGTTCTCTGATCAAACCGGCGGTCTTCTTAACTGCCTTGGAGCGTCCTGAAGAGTACAACCTGGCTACCTTGATCGACGATGCGCCAGTGCGAATTGAGGAAGCCGATGGCGATGTTTGGATGCCGCAAAACTTCGATAAGCTCGCCCACGGTCAGGTGCCTCTCTATGTCGCCTTGGCCAAGTCTTACAATCTGGCTACTGCCCATCTGGGGCTCGATCTAGGGCTGCAGAATGTGCGTCAGACTATTCGACGCCTGGGTGTAGATACCAGTCTGCCGCATGTACCTGCAATGTTGTTAGGCGCAGTGGAGATGACGCCATTTGAGGTTGCGGGCATGTATCAGACTATCGCCAATAATGGCGAGACGGTGCAACCTCGCACTTTGATGGCAGTATCCGATGCACAGGGAGGGCGGGTACAGCACTTCCGCCCGCGCACTAATCGCGGTGTTGATCCGGTGCCCGCCTACTTGTTGCGCTGGGGGCTGGAGCAGGCGATGCGCGAAGGCACCGGGCGCAGGTCGGCCAAGCGTCTGCCCAGTAGTGTGCCCTTTGCCGGTAAGACGGGTACTACCAACAATAACCGCGACAGCTGGTTTGCAGGGTTTTCCCCTGAGGTTACCGCCGTGGTGTGGCTCGGGCGCGATGACAACGTACGCACCCGCCTAACCGGTTCTACCGGAGCTCTGCCGATCTGGACTGAAATCATGCGCAAGTTGCCCCATCAGCACGGTCCTGTTGAGGCACCGCGGGGTGTTGAGTTCAAAGAGGTGAATGCGCGCGGGCAGTTTATGGACCCGGATTACTGTCGGGGCGGCTATGAGATTCCCTTCTCCTACGAAACTCACTTGCAGCCTGCGCCTGAGTGTCGCGGGCGCGACCGCTGGCGCTGGTTCCGCAACCTGTTTGGCAATGAGCGCTCCGAGGCGGCTCCAAGGGAACAGATGACACCGGGTTGGGGCAATGATACAGAGCGGCGCCAATATGAAAGTGAGCGCCGCCATCAATTGCGGGAGCAGTTGCGCCGTGATGATGCCGAGACATTGGGTGGGGATTCCAGTCTGGAGCCTTTGGAGCTCCCTCGCGGACAGTCCACAGAGGTGGACTACCGAGGTGTCCCCGTTGAGGAGGCCCAGCCGGTGGGCCCCGCGCTGGAAGACCAATGGCCCTGAACCGGTGGCACGGTGCAGGCCGCGCAAAATTTACAAGGATTCAGCCCTGCAGTAGCTGTGCGGCCTCCTCGGCAAAATAGGTGAGGATTCCGTCCGCGCCCGCGCGCTTAAACGCCAATAGGGACTCGAGAATTACCGCCTCGCGCTGCAGCCAGCCATTTTCAAATGCGGCGCAGTGCATGGCGTACTCGCCGCTTACCTGGTAGGCAAAAGTGGGTACTCGCAGCTCTTCTTTCACCCGGCGCACGATATCCAAATAGGGCATACCGGGCTTCACCATCACCATGTCCGCCCCTTCTTGTAGGTCTAGGGCACACTCGTGCAAGGCTTCATCCGAGTTGGCGGGGTCCATCTGGTAACTGGCTTTGCTGCCTCCCTTGAGGTTACCGGCGGAGCCGACAGCATCGCGGAAGGGGCCGTAGTAGGCGGAGGCGTATTTGGCAGAATAGGACATGATCAGGGTATTGCTGTGCCCGGCGCCTTCAAGTGCTGTACGAATAGCGCCGATACGGCCGTCCATCATGTCTGACGGCGCTACCATATCCGCCCCAGCTGCGGCGTGGGACAGTGCCTGCTGTACCAGTACCTCAACCGTCTCATCATTGACGATATAGCCGCTGTGATCCATCAAGCCATCCTGGCCGTGGCTGGTGAACGGGTCCAGGGCCACATCGGTAATAACCCCTAACTCCGGCACGGCATTCTTCAATTCCCGCACGGCACGTTGGGCCAGACCATTGGCATCGTGGGCAGCGCTGGCGCAGTCGGATTTTACCGAGGGGTCCACTACGGGAAACAGCGCGACGGCGGGAATACCGAGCTGTTGCAGAGACTTGGCCTTATTGGCCAACAGGTCCACACTGAGGCGCTCGACACCGGGCATCGAAGCCACCCTCTGAGTTTCGCTGCGCCCCTCGATGACAAACAGGGGCAGGATCAGGTCGTCGCAGCTGAGCTGATTCTCCCTCACCAGTCGACGGGAAAAATCCTGCGCGCGCAGGCGGCGCAAGCGGGTGTTGGGGTAGGCTCCGCGGCCGAGATTTTGACTCATAGGGAATTACTCCGGCTATCGATAAGGCCGCAGCAATCCCGCGACCGCAATTGGCGGCCATCATATCAAATTGCCGCCACCGGTGATTTCCCTCAACTTGCTTTAGAGGCTGTTTGGCGTGGTGTGAAGAAAGGACACCAATTGCTTGCCGGCGGTTTCGATATGCGTGGCTAGCAGGGCTGCCGCTTCCTGTTCCTTCTTTTGTTGTAGGGCCTCGAGAATTGCGTAATGCTCTTTCTGGCTGGTGTTTTGGTAGTCCAGGCTGCGGGATTGGTAACCAATATAGCGCTCACATTGTCTGTGCAGCTGCTCCACAGTAGCGAAAAGGGTGGGGCGCTCTGCGGCGAGGTAGATAGTGGCGTGAAATTGCCAGTTAAGACTGCCGATCTGCTCGGCTGAGAGGTTGGGGTTCCCCTCCATGGTATCGAGAATGTCTCGTGCCCGACCAAGAATTTCCCCGGTGAGTTTTTTTTGCGCAAGGGTCTGTATTAGAGGTTCCAGGCGCATACGCATCAGGTACAGATCTTCTACTTCCAACGGATCGAACTCGGGTACAGCGACACCCCGCTTGCCATGGGGCGATAGCCAGCCTTCATTTTTCAATCGCTGTAGGGCATCCCTTACGGGAATACGACTGACCTCGTAGAATTCGGCCAATTCAGCCTGTTTTAGTGCCTGGCCTGCGGGAAAATGTCCCCGCTGTAAATCGGCTTTGATTTTCTCGTAAAGGTTCATTGGCCCTTTATTTATTATCCTGCTTGAAAAACCAATAACAGCCCAGTCCGCCGACCAGGCCCCAAAAAGCAGCGCCTATGCCCAAGAAGCTGATGCCTGAAGCGCTGACAAGAAAGGTGATTAGCGCCGCCTCACGGTTTTCTGTATCTGCGGTAGCACTCGCTAAGCAGTTGCCTAGTGTCCCAAGCAGCGCCAGGCCAGCCAGGCCGGCTATGAGTGCCTTGGGGAAATTACTGAATAATGCCACTACGGTGGCGCCGGATAATCCTACCAGAAGATAGAAGAAGCCCGCGGCAATCCCAGCCGTATAGCGTTTGTCTGGGTTGGGGTGTGCTTCGGGTCCGGTACAAATTGCCCCGGTAATCGACGCCAGGGTCAGGGTGAAGCCGCCGAAAGGAGTGAGAAGCAGGTTGGTTAATCCTGTTCCGCTAATCAGTGGAGAAACTGGCACTCGTTGGTAACCACTGGCAGCCAGGGTTGCAGCCCCTGGTAGATATTGGGAAGTCATTGTGACGATAAACAACGGGATGCCGACGCTGATTAGGGTTGAGAGTTTGAATTCCGGTGTAACCCAAATGGGCTTTGCAGCCTGCCAGTGAATCTGGTCAGGTACGAACAATTGCAGTTTCCAGCAGACAGCCACCCCACAAGCGAGTACCACAATAATGGCGTAACGGGGTATCCAGCGCCGCCCGATGAAATAGGCCAACAACATGGCACCCACTAGTACAGGCTGGGATTGTAATGAGGTGAAAGTAGCGAGGCCGAACTGGAGCAATATGCCCGCCAGCATGGCGCCGGCAATTGGGCCAGGTACTAGCCTGGCTACTCGTTCGAAGGCTCCGGAGAGGCCTACTACAAGGGTCAGCATAGCGCTGAAAAAAAATGCACCGATGGCCTCGGCAATTGGGATACCGCTGAGACTGGTTGCTAGTAATGCTGCGCCGGGAGTCGACCATGCGGTAACAATCGGTGCGCGATAATACCAGGAGAAGAAGATACCGGAGAGCCCCATCCCCAACCCCAAAGCGCCGATCCAGGAAGCAATCATCGCTTCGTCTGCGCCGGCTGTGCGGGCTGCTTCAAACACAATGGCTGCGGAGCTGGTTACGGCGACCAGCACGGCGATAAAGCCAGCGCTGATCGTGGACAGGCTGGTATCGGAAAGCAAGCTTCTCAAAATGTATACCTTTTTAATTTTGTATACATTTTTGATCACTAATAACAAAAGAACAACGTTTCTTCGACAAAGCGTTGATCTACAGTGCTTGGGGGCCGTTGTGATACTGGGAGAGCGTACAGGCACCCACCCTGCGATGGATGCCTGAGAGAGAAGGGCTAGTCGAGCCGGGCGAAGACGCGTTCTGCGGCAGCGATAGTCTCTTCGATATCCTCGTCGCTATGGGCGGCGGACATAAACCCGGCCTCATAGGAAGCAGGTGCCAGGTATACGCCTTCCTCAAGCATTCCGTGGAAGAATTGATTAAAGCGCTCGTTATTACAGGCCATTACCTGCTGGTAATTGGTGACTTGGGGTTCTTCGGTAAAGAAGAATCCGAACATACTGCCGGCTTTATTGGCGGTGATGGGAATACCGGCCTTTTTACCTGCGGCCAAGATACCTTCTACCAGACGATCTGTTCTGGCTACTAAAGGCTCATAGAAGCCGGCTTTCTCCACTAAACGTAAAGTTTCGAGGCCCGCAACCATGGCCACGGGATTGCCGGATAAAGTGCCGGCCTGATAAACCGGTCCCAGGGGGGCGATTTGCTCCATAATTTCGCGTTTTCCACCGAAGGCGCCTACCGGCATGCCTCCGCCGATAACCTTACCTAGGGTGGTCAGGTCCGCCTCGATTCCGAAGTGGCCCTGGGCTCCGGTAAGGCTTACACGGAAGCCCGTCATTACTTCGTCGAGAATCAGCAGGGCGCCGTGCTGGTCGCAGACTTCGCGCAATGTCTCGAGGAAACCGGGGACTGGAGGAATACAGTTCATATTGCCGGCAACGGGTTCCACGATAATACAGGCAATTTGGTCGCCAATTTCATCGAAGCAGGCGCGCACGCCGTCAGCATCGTTATAGCTCAGGGTAATCGTGTGGTCGGCCAGGGCGGCAGGAACACCGGGAGAGGAGGGCACGCCCATGGTTAGGGCTCCGGAGCCGGCTTTGACCAGTAGTGAGTCGGAATGACCGTGGTAGCAGCCCTCAAACTTCACAATTTTATCGCGCCCGGTGAAGCCGCGAGCGAGGCGGATAGCGCTCATGGTGGCTTCGGTACCGGAGTTTACGAAGCGCACTAGGTCCATATTGGGCCACAGGCGGCAGAGCTCTTCGGCAAGCTCGGTTTCCAGCTCGGTGGGGGCACCGAAGCTGAGGCCTGACTGGGCCTGCTCCACAACCGCTTCAATCACTTCCGGGTGTGCATGACCCAACACCATCGGGCCCCAGGACTGTACATAGTCGATATAACGCTTATCGTCCGCATCGAAGAGGTAGGCGCCTTCGGCGCGACGGATAAACAGAGGGGTGCCGCCCACAGCGCGGAAAGCGCGCACCGGTGAGTTAACGCCGCCGGGGATGAATTGCTGGGCTTCAGCAAAGAGCTGCTCGGATTTACTCATAGAATTCATTCAGAAATTACGAAAAAGGCCAAGAATCAGCGGCCATTATCAGGGTGTGAGGCTCTAAGGACAATGCGTGAAGAGTCAGGGCGCAGTAGGGGAGGCTGGCTGGTAAGTCGCACCGACCTTAATGTCGGTGCGGATCCTATTGTGCAATGAGGAGGGAAGTGCCCTAGCGTTCACACCAGAATAAGCGGTTGGGAATCGGCCGTCCCATCCCCAGACGACGGCTGTCGCGGATGGCGCTCCAGGCGTATTGCTGGCTGCGGCTCACTGTCTCGGTGATGGTCAGGCCGTGGGCGATATGACAGGCGATGGCAGTGGCGAGGGTGCCGCAGACCCCATAGGCTGCAGGTGGCAACCGCTCCCAGTGGAATTCACGGATCAGGCCGCGTTCATCGTAGAGGCGATTCTGCAGTTGTTGCTCATGCGGTACTCCGGTGAGTAGCAGGTAGCGACAACCGCTTTCCAACAATTCTTGGGCCATAGCATCATGGGTGTCGGCCTCTACTGCCATGGCGCGCGCCTCACGGCGGTTGGGGCAGACCATGGTGGCATATGGCAATAACAGAGAGGTCATGGCCTCCCAAAGAGGCGGGGCCAGTACACTCTCTTTATCGGCCAGGGTGGCATCTGGGTCGATAATGACTGGAACGTCCGGGTAGTCGCGCAGCACGCTGTGCAATGCCCGCACATTTTCCACCGAACCGAGATAGCCAACCTTGATAGCCGCTATCGGCATATCTTCAAGGACCGTGCGGGCCTGCTCAATTAAAAGGCTGTCATCCACTGGCGCTACGCCGAGCAGTTCCCCGGTATTGCAGACGCTGATGGCGGAGACGACGGAGGCTGCATGGCAGCCCAAACTGACGGCCGTTTCTGTATCTGCGCCTATTCCTGCGCTGCCACTGGGGTCGTGGTGGGTGACGGTCAAAATAATGGGCTGCGGTGTATCCATAAAAGATCTACATGACTGCCAATTGCTGTGCGCCTAATTTTAGTTCCTGTAAGCCCCACATAAAGAATGATTTTGCGCCAAATTAAAATGGCTTCACGACGGCCAAAATTACAATGGCGAATAGAGCCACTGTTGGAACCTCATTAAAGATACGGAAGTAACGCCCGCTGCGGGTATTGGTGCCCTGGGCGAACTTACGAACGTAGGCGCCACACATATGATGATAGGCCAGGAGCAATACAACGAAGGTGAGTTTCGCGTGCATCCAGCCGGCTGAGGTGTAGTAGCTGGGATTCAAGCTGTACAGCCAAATACCCAGGCCGACGGTGGCGAGCATGGCTGGAATGGCGATCCCCCGATACAGTCGCCGTTCCATGATGCAGAAACGATCGCGGCTAAGGGCGTCGGTAGCATCTACGTGGTAGACGAAAAGACGCGGTAAATAAAACAGCGCGGCAAACCAACATACCATGGCAATAATGTGAAAAGCCTTGATCCACAACATGGAATATCCCCTCAAAAATAAAAACGGAAACGATTATTTCCGGTAAAAGTTATCGATCTGTAGCGGCAGAATAATGCCCGCGATGCGATTGTCCAGAGAACCGCTCTGATGGCGGCTGATGTAGAGAGCGTCGGCACCGGTTTTTTTCAGTTCCTGCTGGGCCTCCAACATAGTGGCCCGCCAATTTAATTCCGCCATTTGTTTGCGCTCACCGGGAATTTTTAACAAATCAATGGTTGCTGCTTTTTCCCCGATTTTTTGTTCGTGCTCAACAAGAGACTCTTCACTTCCCTCCTCTCCACTGCCCTGGAGGAATGTAGCCAAGTCAGCGGCGCGTAAGAGTTCAGGCGGTTTTTCATTAGATAGGTCGATCAATATCCATTGGGGGTGTTGTGCGATGTAACTCTGTGCCTGCGCTACAGTAATTTCCTGTTGAGCAACAATAAAACGCCGATCCATTTGACTTGCAACACCCACACCACTGAGCATCTGCTGTCGCCAGGTTGGGGTACCGGCCTTGTCTAATGCACGCAGTGTCTCCAGGTAAATTCCCTGGGTGCCGAAAAATTGTCGACTGATCAAGGTGGCTACCACGATCATCATCATGCCGGGGAACAGCACATTGGGGTTGTAGGTCAATTCGAGAATAGCGAGTAGGGCGGCGAGGGGTGCGTTGAGCATGGCAGCCATCATTGCTGCCATACCCACCATGGCGTAAAAGCCAGGGCTCGCGGTGTGCTCACCCAGCCACATATTGGCAAGGCCGCCGGCGATGCCACCGAGACAGGCACCGAGGATCAGACTGGGTCCAATGACGCCTCCGGGAATACCCAACCCGGACCCTAGAGCGGTGGCAACCAGCTTGGCCGCAACAATAACCACCAAAGTGTTTACGCCCAACTCTCCCAGCATGGCCATTTGCAATGTGTCGTAGCCCCCACCGAGAATTTCTGGAACCCAGATTCCTATGGTGCCTGTCACCAGTCCGACCACTAAAAAACGCAATAGTGGGGAGCGATTATTCTGCTTGGTGAGTTTGCGGTGGGCCAATATGAAAAGTGCAGCCAGAAAGCCGATAGCCAGTGCACACAAAAATAAAATTGGCAGTTCGGCCAGGGAGTTGAGATGGATTGCCGGCACATTAAAGTCTGGTTCGCGCCCAAAAGTGAGCTGGGTGATTGCGCTCCCAGTTACCGCCGCCAACATAACCGGTAAAAAACCGGCCACGGAATATTCCAGCATTACCACTTCCATAGCGAATACCACACCGGCCAGGGGGGTGTTGAAAGAAGCGGCAATCGCGGCGGCAACACCACAACCGAGCAGGTTGCGCGCAGAATTATTGGGTAGTCGCAGTGTGCGGGCTAACCAGCTACCGCTGGCGGCACCCAGATGTACAGCTGGGCCTTCTCGCCCGACCGAATGCCCGCTAATTAAGGCGATGGCACCGGCGAAAAATTGCAGTATTGCGTTGGATATCGGCATATTGCCCTGGTGGTTATAGAGACGGTCGAGCACATGCACTACACCGACGTCGTAGCGCTTGGGGCTGAGCGCCAGGTAAATAACCCCGATGAGTAGAGAGCCGATTATCGGTAGGGCAAACCGCCACTGTGGGGGCAACGACTCATAATTTTGGGGGACTGAAAGAAAAAAAGTTGTCGGCCACTCCATAGCAAAACGGAATAACACTGTGACTCCACCGGCGAGTGCTCCGGTAATCAAAGCCATGCCAAGCAGTGGCGCCAGGGCTTCCCGGGCAGAGAGTTGCAGGCGGATCTGTTCCAGGCCGTTTGTCTTTGGTAAGTAACGGCTCAGGGTGCTTTTAAGTGAAATCCTGGGGCGCTGTGACACCGCACATCCTTCAAGGTCCGGGGCTTGTGTTAGAGTGCTTGGCTGATTTTATGATTATCGTCTCAATTGACGAATTTATCGGGAGAGTTTTGCAAGGTGATTAAGGTAGCAATTGTCGGAGGCACCGGCTACACGGGAGTGGAACTGCTGCGGATTTTGGCGACACATCCTCAGGTAAAGGTAGCCGCAATCACCTCACGATCCCTGAAGGGAACTCCTGTCGCTGAATTATTTCCCAGTCTGCGTGGTCATTATGACCTGGCTTTTTGTGAACCGAATGTTGAGCAGCTGGCTAGCTGTGATCTTGTATTTTTTGCGACTCCCCATGGAGTTGCACAAGCGCAGGTGCCGGCGCTGATTGAACGCGGCGTGCGGGTGGTCGACCTCTCCGCTGATTTTCGTCTCAAGGACATCCCCTCCTGGGAAGCCTGGTACGGTCAGCAGCACGCAGCTCCGGCCTTGGCCAAGGAGGCGGTTTACGGGTTACCCGAAGTCAACCGCGCCGATATTGCAGCTGCGCAACTGGTGGCTTGTCCCGGTTGCTATCCCACTGCGATTCAGTTGGGCTGGATCCCTCTAGTGGAAGCGGGGGTAGTGGAACCATCAGAACTGATTGCCAGTGCGGCCAGTGGTGCTAGTGGTGCCGGGCGTCAGGCCAAGACCGATCTAATTCTGGCGGAAAATAGCGATAACTTCCGTGCCTACTCCGCTGCGGGCCATCGCCATTTACCAGAGATTGAGCAGGGGCTGCGGAATATACAACCACTCGGTGCCAACCCAGTAAAGGTGACATTTGTGCCGCACCTACTTCCTATGGTCAGGGGCATCCACGCCACACTTTTTGCTAAAACCAGCTCCTCAGCGAGCCTGTCGGCAAGTGAATTGCAGATGCTATTTGAGCAGCGCTACAAAGATGAGCCCTTTGTGGATGTATTGCCGGCTGGAAGTCACCCTCAAACCCGTAGTGTGCGCGGAACAAATATGTGCAGGATTTCCGTGATGCAGCCTCAGGATCGGGATACCCTGGTGGTAATGTCGGTGATCGACAATCTTGCCAAGGGCGCCTCGGCTCAGGCGGTCCAAAATATGAACATTATGTTTGGCTTAACTGAGACGTTGGGCTTGGAGAGCCCTGCGCTGCTGCCTTAAAATCAAAAAATTACGACAACCGGCAACTCCGGTTTGGCCCCAGCGAATTTTATGGAGCTCAAAGTGAAAGGCAGCAAGCAGTACCGTATGAAAGTGGTGCCTCATCGCCCCTTCTCTGGCGTGATTGCCGTAGGTGGAGTCACCTTGTTGGTTTTGGTCACCGCTGCTGGCTCTTATTTTGCGGGCCAATACCATCTACGTAAAAACCTCGATGAAAAGACTCTGGAGTACACCCGGGTGCTGGAGAAACTCGAGGCGCTTAATAGCGAGAATGAAGCGTTGCGCCTGCGTGCAGCTACCGCCGAGCAGTCTTTGGTAATCGGTGAGCAGGCCAGTGAAGCGGTGCGAACTGAGTTGGTACAGAAAGAGAGTCAGATTGCCGAGCTGAAGAAGGAAATCTCTTTTTATCGAGGGGTCATGGCGCCAGCAGAAGGAGGGGAAGGGGTTTCAATTGGACGTTTTATTCTCTCTCAGACTGCTGATGCGCGCAGCTATCAGTACAAGCTGCAAGTGCAGCAGTCGGCAGCGCGCCGCAATGTAATCAAGGGGGCTGCCACTTTTACAGTTGTGGGCCGTCAAGATGGTGAGCCAATGCGCTACGCCCTCAAAGACTTATCGGAGCAGGTGGATACAGAGTCTATACCGCTGCGTTTTAAATATTTTCAGAACATTGAGGGTGAGTTGAGCCTACCGGAAGGATTTATTCCAGAGGGTGTGGAGCTGTCGCTCAAATCCAGTGGGCGCACGGGTTTCAATATTGAACAGCGCTACGGCTGGTTGGTACAGAAAAGCTAGCATTGATGCCAAAGGCATGAGGTTTTAGGGATTATGTTAAGAAAAAAAGAGAAGCACGTAACTATGGCCAGCACTGGTAGTAACCATACCACTCTGATCGCGCGCCAGACGGAAGTCACCGGCGATATACACTTTCGCGGTAACCTGGTAATCGAGGGCAAAGTAAAGGGCAATGTTTCCGCTCATAGCGACAGTGATGCCCGCTTGCAGATTGTCGAGGGTGGCGTTATAGAGGGAGAAATCCGCGTGCCCCAGGTGGTCATCAATGGTAATGTGAGTGGAGATGTATTTGCTGCCCGCCATTTGGAATTGGCCTCCAAGGCGATGGTAGAGGGCAATGTACACTACAAGTTGATTGAGATGATGAAAGGTGCCCAGGTCAATGGCGCCTTGGTTTCCAATGCCGACCTCAGTTCTGCGGGTGAGCCCCCTATGATTGGTTATTCCGAAGACGAGACGGTGATAGAAGCCTCTTAAACTAAACCTTAAATTACTGCCCCAGTTCTCACTGATGCTGGGGTCTGTTGTGCCAAATACTTGACTGATTTGCTGGGTTTAAGCAAGATGACGCCCCCGAGGCTGTGCTCAGTATGGTTTTTATACGAGCTGCGAACGTCCCGATGAGTTGAGAGAGACTTATGTCAGAAGCTGTATCCTTTTCTCCTGCACCACTAGTGGTCACCGATAAAGCGGTGGCTAAGGTCAAGAGCCTGTTGGAAGAGGAGGGCAACCCGGAATTAAAGCTCAGGGTCTTTGTAACCGGTGGCGGCTGCTCTGGATTCCAGTACGGCTTTACCTTTGATGAACTGGTTGCCGAAGACGATGCCATTATCGAAAAGGATGGTATCCAGGTGCTGGTTGATGCGATGAGTTACCCCTATTTAGTGGGTGCCAATGTGGACTACGAGGAGGGACTAGCCGGTTCCCGCTTTGTGGTGCAAAACCCCAATGCCTCTTCGACCTGTGGCTGCGGCTCATCTTTCTCAATCTGAGCCGCTCGTCAGCTAGCCGCTTAAGGGGGATAGATAGCCCCTAGCACGGCTTCTTTTTTTGCTCCGGTCACACCGGGGCAATTACCGGGCAGGCCGAGTAATGTCTGCCGTGCCAGCCAGGCAAAGCCCACTGCCTCAAGCCAATCGGCATCAATACCATAGGTGCCGGTATCGGCAATCGACCAAGTGGGCAACCGCCTCTGCAACCTGGATAACAAATCCTTATTCCTGGCCCCGCCACCGCATATTAGCAACTCTCCACCATCAGCGAATGAATGCACGGCTTCAGCAATACTCGCAGCGGTAACTTCCGATAGAGTTGCCTGTACATCTGCGGGAGCTAACTCTAGCCCAGCCAGGGCCTGTTCTAGCCAGTTGGCATTGAAAGTTTCACGCCCTGTGCTCTTGGGAGGCTCAGCGGAAAAGTAGGGGGCTGACATCAAACGATTGAGCAACTCGGGACTTACGCGTCCGCTGGCTGCCCAGCCGCCGTCCCGATCGAAAGGTTGTTTTTTGTGCAGACCTACCCAGTAATCCAGTAGGGCATTGCCGGGGCCAGTATCGTAACCACAAATGCTGCCATCGGCTTTCAGCTCGGTGATATTGGCCATGCCGCCAATATTGACAACGGCACGGTTGCCTTCGGTTTTGAATGCGGCGCGGTGGAAGGCGGGCATCAATGGTGCCCCTTGGCCTCCCAGGGCCATATCGCGTCGACGAAAATCTGCGATAGTGCTGATACCCGTCAGTGCCGCAATGGTGTTGGGGTCGCCCAACTGTAGGGTAAAGGGGGAGCTAACGGTGCCGGGTGGCCGGTGCCTGACAGTTTGTCCGTGGCTGCCGACTGCGGTGACATCGCTCGGTTCTATACCGGCACGAGCTAATAGGGTATTCGTTGCCTCGGCAAATACTTGGCCGAGCTGTCGATCCAGCTGCCCCGCACGGTCTAATTCTGAGGGGCCTGGAGAGCATAGAGCGAGGATGGCACTGCGCATTGAAGGGTGGATAGGGTGGCTTAGAGCTGCCAGGATGCGCGGCTTGATTTTCTCTTCGCCGCCAAAGTCGACCAGTACCGCGTCGATAGCATCGACGCTGGTACCGGACATCAGGCCGATAAAAAGATCGGACATAAAATAGTGCTTGTTTAGTTGTCGTCTTCGAGTTTTGCCAGGGCGGGGCCCTGATAATTTTCCAGCTTAGCCAGCAGCGGCTGGGTTTGGTTTTTAAAGCGCGTCATTTCCGCTGAGGGCACAGACTTGGCCTTGGGCAGTTTACGCACGATCGTGGCCGGGTTGCGGTGTCTGCCGTCTACCAGGAATTCATAGTGCAAATGAGGGCCGGTAGCATAGCCAGTAGAGCCGACAGTGCCAATAACCTGGCGCTGTTTTACTCGCTGGCCTCTCTTCACTTTGCGCTTTGTTAGGTGTAAATAGCGGGTAACGTAGCGTTCGCCATGCTGAATAAATACAAAGTTGCCATTGGGCTTACTGTAGCCGGATGCAATGACTCGGCCGTCGCCCGTTGAGTAAACTGGAGTGCCGCGCGGAGCCGCATAATCCGTACCGTTGTGAGGACGACGCGACTTGAACACTGGATGTAGACGACGAGGATTAAAGTGTGAGCTGATACGCACTATATCCAATGGCGTGCGAATAAACGCCTTGCGCATGCTTTTACCTTCAGGTGTGAAGTAATTGGCATCGCCACTACTATCGACATAGCGAACTGCGCTGTAAGTATTTCCCTGATTGGTAAAGCTGACCGCGAGAATCGGACCATTGCCGATTTTCTCGCCGTCGAGGAATTTTTCTTCAAACATCACACTGAAACTGTCGCCTTTGCGAATATCCAATGCGAAATCGATATCCGAACTGAAGACATCGGCCATTTCCATGATCAGGCTATCGCTCAAACCGGCATCACTACCGGCAACAAATAATGAGCTATCAATTTGTCCCTGGCGATAAGCGGGATGGCTGTCGGGTTCACGCTGGACTAAATCGTGTTGGAACCTGCTTTCCGCATCGCGGGTAAATCTGACCTGGCTGAGTTGGTCTTTTTGCAGCGCTAAACCCTGCAATTTTCCATCCGCATTGACTGTAAAGGTCAATTCTTCGCCAGGATTAAGTCGCGCTAATTTTTTCGCTTCTTTGCCACTACCCAGTAGCTGATACATCTCCCCGGCGCTTACTTTGGCGCGCTTAAACAGATCGGATAGCGTGTCACCATTACGTACGGTCAAGCTTAATGACTGTACTTTAGCCACAGCCGCTGTGGCTAATGCAATACCTTGCTCGGGAGCAACTTTCTCAACATGCACGGGTTGCTGATCGGTCACGGTCTCTTCAGTTGAAGATAAATTGACGGGAAGCGGCATACGCTTGGCTTCCACTTCCGGCGTTGGAATAAAAACTGCCAACACCAGCACACAGGCCGCGGCACTAGCCGTGAGCGCATGTACGCGGGGAAAATGTTTGGGCAAGGCGCCTATACGGACACGGGATGTCGGTTTGCGATGATTCTGCATGGTATTAACGGGCGGCGCCGGCTGTGGTTGTTATCTGCGCTTGGAGTA
>NZ_CP174328.1:4722500-4834565 GCF_052467945.1 Microbulbifer mixtoriginis (SeqCode)
CTTTAAAGAAAGCGTAATAGCTCACTAGTCGAGTCGGCCTGCGCGGAAGATATACCGGGGCTAAAACTGGTAACCGAAGCTGCGGATGCTCTTAGGAGCATGGTAGAGGAGCGTTGTGTAAGCCGTTGAAGGTGGATCGGGAGGTCTGCTGGAGGTATCACAAGTGCGAATGCTGACATGAGTAACGACAAGGGAGGTGAAAAACCTCCCCGCCGGAAGACCAAGGGTTCCTGTCCAACGCTAATCGGGACAGGGTTAGTCGACCCCTAAGGCGAGGGCGAAAGCCGTAGTCGATGGGAAACAGGTTAATATTCCTGTACTCGCTATTGCTGCGACGGAGTGACGGAGAAGGCTAGGCCAGCATGGCGATTGGTTGTCCATGTTTAAGGTTGTAGGCTGGGGACTTAGGCAAATCCGGGTCCCTAAGGCTGAGAACTGATGACGAAGCCCACTTAGTGGGTGAAGTGGTTGATGCCCTGCTTCCAGGAAAAACTTCTAAGCTTCAGGCAATAGTGAATCGTACTCTAAACCGACACAGGTGGTCAGGTAGAGAATACCAAGGCGCTTGAGAGAACTCTGGTGAAGGAACTAGGCAAAATGGTACCGTAACTTCGGGAGAAGGTACGCCGGTTTTGGTGATGGGACTTGCTCCCTAAGCTGAGGCCGGTCGAAGTGACCAGGTGGCTGCGACTGTTTATTAAAAACATAGCACTCTGCAAACTCGTAAGAGGACGTATAGGGTGTGACGCCTGCCCGGTGCCGGAAGGTTAATTGATGGGGTTAGCTTCGGCGAAGCTCTTGATCGAAGCCCCGGTAAACGGCGGCCGTAACTATAACGGTCCTAAGGTAGCGAAATTCCTTGTCGGGTAAGTTCCGACCTGCACGAATGGCGTAACGATGGCCACGCTGTCTCCACCAGAGACTCAGTGAAATTGAAATCGCTGTTAAGATGCAGTGTACCCGCGGCTAGACGGAAAGACCCCGTGAACCTTTACTACAGCTTTGCACTGAACTTTGAGCCTACTTGTGTAGGATAGGTGGGAGGCTTTGAAGCAGTAACGCTAGTTATTGTGGAGCCGTCCTTGAAATACCACCCTGGTATGTTTGAGGTTCTAACTCTGGTCCGTTATCCGGATCGAGGACAGTGTATGGTGGGTAGTTTGACTGGGGCGGTCTCCTCCCAAAGAGTAACGGAGGAGTACGAAGGTGCACTCAGCATGGTCGGAAATCATGCAATGAGCATAATGGTATAAGTGCGCTTGACTGCGAGACAGACATGTCGAGCAGGTACGAAAGTAGGTCATAGTGATCCGGTGGTTCTGTATGGAAGGGCCATCGCTCAACGGATAAAAGGTACTCCGGGGATAACAGGCTGATACCGCCCAAGAGTTCACATCGACGGCGGTGTTTGGCACCTCGATGTCGGCTCATCACATCCTGGGGCTGAAGCCGGTCCCAAGGGTATGGCTGTTCGCCATTTAAAGTGGTACGCGAGCTGGGTTTAGAACGTCGTGAGACAGTTCGGTCCCTATCTGCCGTGGGCGTTGGAAATTTGAGAAGAGTTGCTCCTAGTACGAGAGGACCGGAGTGAACGAACCTCTGGTGTTCGGGTTGTCACGCCAGTGGCATTGCCCGGTAGCTATGTTCGGACGGGATAACCGCTGAAAGCATCTAAGCGGGAAGCCTCCTTCAAGATTAGATTTCCCTGACTCCTTGAGAGTCCTAAAGGGCCGTGGAAGACTACCACGTTGATAGGCTGGGTGTGGAAGCGTTGTGAGGCGTTGAGCTAACCAGTACTAATTGCCCGTGCGGCTTGACCATACAACAGAGATGGTTACTAACGACTAGCTAAGCTAGCGGATTGTGGAATGAAAGACACACAATGATCGCTTGCGGTGTATTACTACAGATTGTTTTACCGACTTATTTGGGGTTATCGCCGGTCAACAGACCGAGGCAAACAGCGATAACACGGCAGGCCAAGCAAAATTGCTTATAAGACCAACGCCAACCCAAGCCAGTTTGCCTGACGACAATAGAGTTGTGGAACCACCTGATCCCTTGCCGAACTCAGAAGTGAAACGCAACATCGCCGATGGTAGTGTGGGGCTTCCCCATGTGAGAGTAGGTCATCGTCAGGCTTCTAATCCGAAAAGGGCCACCCAATAGGGTGGCCCTTTTTTTATGTGCAAAAAAATATTGAATGCATCAAAAAATAAAAACAGAGAATAAAAAAATAAATTCAAAATACAGAAAAAATAAAAGCTCAATCGAATTTTTACTCGCAACACTCCCGCCGAAAAATCCAACTCGGTAAAAGCCAATGAAAAAAGCGCAGGCTCTAAAAAGCTCCGAAGAGCCTTCCCTCCTATAAATAAAGCACTTTCTTAAATTTTTTCTGTAAGGAAAAAATGAAAATACAAAAAAATAGCGCGCTTTATTTAATCTGCACCTCAAGCACCACCAAAAAAACACCTGAAATTAAAAAGTGCTCTTTAGCCTAGAAAAATCATTGCGTTGAAAAAAACGGCGCAAAAATACCAATAAAAATACCGGTGATTTTTTGCACGTTTTAATGAACCTGTGCAACCACGGGGCCTGGCGCGGATATACCGCAGTTATGCACAAGTCTATCCAGACTTTCTGTTAATAACGCCAAGCGCTGGAAAGTGGATAAATGGCTGGTGTTTTTTTACCCGTTGAAAAGGGCCCCGCGGAAACAGGGGCCTGAGCGTGGATATCCCTGAGTTATACACAGCTCTATCCATGGATTCTGTTAGTAACAGCCTGTTAATGGAATGGTCATCAGCAGGAAACAGAAATATGCCTTGGTGTTGTGGGTAACTTGGAAGGATGTTCGGGTGTGTGTAAAAGGGGAGTAATAAAAAGCCCCTAGAGAGGGGCTTCAGAAAGTACTTACAACTTGAATTAATTTACCTGCTCATAGGCATTGTCCGGAACTAGATCATACTGCATTTCTTTCAAGCGTAATTCATCAAGGGGAACAAGAGCTGAGGGAAGAGTAAAGTGCCGAATAACTGTACCTGCCTGGCAGTCTATTATCTCAATATCCTCCTGTGTCTCCTGCAGACTATGTAACAAGCCCTTTAGGTGGGTTGCACTGGCATTGGAGAGGGATTGGTAATCATGTGTGCCATTGAGCCTGACAAAACGAGCTTCGGCGCCAGCTTCTTCTATACGGAGCCAGGCAATACCGGCTTCCTTTCCAGGTTCTCCAAAGACTATAGGGCCGAGAGAGTCTTCGTCGACAGGAGCAAAATCTGTGTCGGTTGGGGATAGTAAGGTACCTACCCAAACCCAGCCAGGGAGGCTTATACGGCTAAGCTGCCACTCACACAACCAGACAGTTTGATCGTCATCAATACGAAATTCTCGATAGTCTCTTTGGCTAAGGTAATTGTCAAAGGAGACTTTGGCGGTGGGGTTGTCTCTGCGGAAGCTGTGTAGTTGTTGGGTCATCTCATAATTGACTTCCCAGTGTTTTTTTAATCGCCATTGCATGGGGTATTGTCCCCACTCAACGATATATTCTTCCCGCTCAGAAATGGTTTCAACCACTCGCCAAAAAGCGCCATCAATCAGTATGCAAGTTTCACCAATTTTACATCCTGGCGCGATGATACTGCACTCGGGAGATGCTTCAGAAGCACTGACGATATGCTCAGCACGCCCCTCAATAACTTCATACCAAGGAAAACCGTGGCGCAGGGGGGGAGGAAAAGCCAGTGCTGGTCGGCCACCAAGTAAGCGACGGAAAAGTACAGACTTCTCAATTTCAAGGTCAGAAAGTGTATAGCCCTCCTGCTGGGTGATCTGGCCCCAGGCAAAAGCGGCTCGAATTAAGTGTTTTTCACGGTCTGAAAAGCTCATGGGTGCAGTCATGGGCAAGCTAAAACTGAAACCTTACCACTCAGAGCAGATGGGTGCTAATGCAATTCTTCGAGGTTGAGTGGCTGGGGACAGAGATGTTGGAAGTTGGATACACTGCGAAGCTTGGCACCATAGGTTAAGGAGAATAATAACGTGTTAGGGGTAAACAGTCTTCGAACTGCTATCGCCATATTAAGCGTCTTGTTATTAGCGCCGGTAATAACTGCAAAGGAATTGTCTAATACGCAGGAATGCTATTTGGATGGTTGGCGGCACCCATTAAGGTGCGAGCGAATTTCAGTCGGGCACGGAGATAGCAAGGTAAATTTAGCAGTATTTGTTTCACCGGCTCTAGATGAGACGCAGCGAGAGCCTTTATATCTTCTTGCTGGTGGTCCAGGTCAGGCCGCGAGTGGTTTGATTCCGCTATTGCACACATTCCGAAAAATTAATCAGAACCGGGCAATAGTCATGGTTGACCGGAGGGGAACCGGGCACTCTCGGTCATTTGATTGTGGTATAGATCGGCATACACCAATGGATTTATCACTGATTTCCAAAGAATTGAAGCAGTGTTATCTACAGCAGGCTACTTTTGCTAATTCATTGAGTAGTCGACAAGCGGTTGAGGACCTGGAAAAGGTACGAAAGTATTTTAATCACAAGCAAATATCTCTTTGGGGGGGATCTTGGGGGACCCGAACAGCACTTCTTTATCAACAGTGGCATCCGAACAGTTTGAAAACATTGGTGCTCGATGCGGTTGCACCTATCGATACTAAAGTCTTTCTAAGTGCGGCAGCTGCGGAAGACGCTATTCAAATACTGATGCGTGATTGCAGCTTAGAGCTGAGCTGCTCTAAGTTTGGAAACTGGAGGGAGGTATTGGATAAATTATTAAGTCAATGGGATGAGTCTAAATCTATGGATTTCCCTGATCCTGTGACAGGAAAGCCAATGAAGCATTCAATGTCTCGTTGGGTGCTACAAAATACCATACGTGCCGCCCTTTACTCTCCAGAAGCTGCTGCGCAATTACCCTTTGCTATTCAGCAGGCTGGCTTGGGGAATTATTATCCGCTTGCGGGTATTACTGGTTTATTTCCCGAGTCAGCTTTAGGTATGTTCCTTGGCTTAACGCTTTCTATTGCTTGTGCGGAAGAATTATCCCGTATCAGTGAGGAGGAGATTTTAGCTGATACTAATGGGTCTTTTGCGGGAAATGCTTTTCTTGAGATATTTGAACGTGGTTGTGAAGTTTGGCCTGTTGCCGATCGCTCCTATGCTAAACCACAACATCGAGAGCACCCGGTTTTACTAATTTCCGGGGAAGCCGATCCAATAACGCCTCCAAGATATGCCGAAAAACAACTTGGCTACTTGACCAATAAACAGCATTTAATCATTGCTAGCGGTGGTCATATTAATTCCATGAGAGGTTGTGTACCGCAGTTAATCGAAGAGTTCCTGGACTCTTCAGGGAAAGAATTGGCAACGACTTGTGTTGATGAAATTCACAGGCCACCGTTTGTGAGTGGAATTTATGGGCCAGAGATAATGCAGCGCGTAGCGCCTACCACTACAAGTGGAAAGCTTGGGGAGAATGCACTGTGATTAAGGTTGAGGGGGTAAATAAGCAATTTTCTGGGGTTTCTATACTGCGCAATCTTAGCTTTTCTGTGCCAGATGGTGAGATAACGGCCTTGCTTGGTGCTAACGGTGCTGGAAAGACCACGTGCCTGAGAATAATTGCCGGTCTTTTGAATGCAGATAGCGGCAAAGTTTTTGTTGGTGATATAGACCCTTGTAAAAATCCAAAAGGTGCTCGTAGGCAGCTTGGTATTGTAGGTGATAGGGAGGGGCTTTATGAGCGGCTCACTGTTGCAGAATATTTATCCTTTTTTGCCTGTGCTCAAGGGCTGACTGGGTCAGAATTAGAATTTGCACTGCAATCGGTTAAGGAAGAATTAGAACTATCGAACCTGTGGAATCGCCGAACCAAGGGGTTTTCTCAGGGAGAGCGGATGAAAGTTTCTCTCGCTAGAGCATTGGTGCATCGTCCGAGTCACTTGGTGCTCGATGAGCCAACCCGGGGGTTGGATATACTTGCTGCTCGCCTGTTACGTAAGACGCTTTTGCGCTTGAGGGCAGAGGGAACTGCTGTTTTATTTTCCAGCCATATTATGGCTGAAGTGCTCGAGCTATCCGACAGAGTTCTAGTTATGGCGGGAGGTTCGATAGTGGGGAGCGGGACCCCGGATGAACTTATGCAACAGACTGGCTCCGCAAGCCTTGAGGATAGCTTTGTGGAGCTTGCCTATGGGAATTTGTTAGAAAAAGACAAATGCGGTGAGCCGGTAGGATGAGTTTTAAAAATCTATTTTCTTTGCAGATGCGAGCATTACTTCTTAAAGAGTTACGCGAAGTTTGGCGTGATCGACGCGCCCTAATGATCACACTAGGTTTCACCTTATTGTTCCCTGTGCTGATCATTAGTAGTGGCGCTTTATCTTTGAAGGTAATGTCTGATACCTCCTTTGATGTAGCTATTATTGGGGCTGAGTATGCGCCGCTGTTGGAGGAGCAGTTACAGACAGGGGACTTGCGAATTGAGCGCTTGCAAGATGGGGCTCCTCAAGCGCTTTTAGCAGATACATATGATGTGGTTCTGCGAATAGAGCAAAACTTTACTGAAGATTATCGAAGCCTGTTGTCTCCCAAGATTTATCTGTATGTAAATAGTGCCGATCAGTCTGCGGGGCGTGCTGCACAGCTGGTGCAGCAGCAGTTGGCGCTATTTCAGCAGGTGATTGTGCGACAGCGTTTAGCGGCCAGAGGTTTAGCAACTCAGGTTTTAGCACCGTGGCAGCTTGAGGTGCGGGATGTCAGTACGCCGTCTAGTCGAGGATTGGCAATTTGGGGGCTGATGGTTCCCTTGTTACTGATAATGGCACTGCTAGTGTGTAGTGCGGCCGCTTCTATTGATACTTCTGCTGGGGAGCGTGAGCGCATGACCATCGAGGTATTATTACAGCAGCCTATAAGCAGCTGGCAACTTGTGGTGGCGAAAGCTGTAGCCGTTACCAGTATTGGTTGGTTTGGTGCACTTCTTTCTCTGGCAGTTTTAACTTTATCACTTGGCTTGCTTCCCTTGGCTGAGATTGGTGTCCGCTTTTCAGCTGGCATCAATGAACTGATGGCGATAAGTCTTATTTTACTGCCCTTAGCACTTCTGGTTGCTGTATTGCAGATTCTGTTATCTCTGCGTTCCCGTTCTTTTAAAGATGCTCAGATTCAGCTGAGTATTTTACAGGCTCTACCTGTCACACTGTTAATTGTATTGAAATTGTCCAATATTGAACTGGACTCGCCCTTGTGGCAGTTGACTCCACTTATCGGGCAGCAGCAGTGGTTGAGTGCATTAATGGCTGGTGAGTCCGTTTCTGTCTCCCTGGCGATAGCTGGTTCCCTGGTCACCCTTTCTTTGGTCGGGCTGTGTATATTAGTAGGTGCCCGTGCTTTACGGCGTGAAAGCTTACTTGGGGCAACCTAGCTGGTGAACTGAGAGTTGTAATGGCATGAACGATTTTCGCGAGGGTCTGCTGAGTATCAATTTGCAGTCCATTGCTGACAACTACCTGGATCTGACTAAGCGACTGGCAGCGGGTACTCGCTGTGGCGCAGTAGTCAAAGCGGATGCCTATGGCCTTGGTATGAATCAGGTAGTGCCGGCTCTGTATAGACAGGGTTGCCGAGACTTTTTTGTGGCAACGCAAACGGAAGGGGAGCGCCTGCGTAAAGAGCTGGGTGATAGCGTTCGCATTGTTATCTTGACTGGGGTGCGCACCGGAGCAGAGCTGGAATGTGTACGCGCAGGATTAATGCCGACACTTTTCACACTAGAGCAGTTGCGCAACTGGGTGGATATTTCCGTTAGTGAGGGGATTAAGGCGCCTTGTGCGCTAAAGATAGATTCGGGTATGACTCGCCTGGGTATGTCTCCCGAAGAGTTTGACCTACTGCTAAGAGATAGTCAGTTGTTGCGCTCGGCGGATATTCGTATTTTGCTGAGCCACCTTGCCTGTGCGGATGAACCCCAGCATCCACAAAACAATATTCAGTTGCGTAGCTTTAAAGCGGCTGGGGAAAGATTGAGGGCCCTGTGCCCTGAGGTTCAGCTGAGTCTCGCCAATTCATCGGGTATTTTCCTAGGTGAAGAGTATCACTTTGATATTGCGCGGCCGGGCTCTGCGCTTTATGGCGTCAATCCAATACCCGGGGCCACAAACCCTATGCGCTCAGCTGTGGCACTCAGTCTGCCTATCGTGCAAAAGCGATTTGTCAGCCGTGAACAGTGGGTAGGCTATGGAGCTACCCAACAAATAGCAGCGGGCAGCTGGTTGGCGGTAGCCCGTGGTGGATATGCCGATGGGATAATCCGGGCTCAGGGAGGGCGTGGTTGTGGCTGGGCCTATGGCCGCCAACTGCCGATAATTGGCCGGATTTCCATGGATTCCACAACGTTTGATATTTCTGCTCTCTCTCAAGAGGAGCGGGAATCCCTCCAATCGATTGAGATACTGAATAAAGACCTGACGGTAGATGAGGTGGCTGAATACGCTGGCACCATAGGTTATGAAGTGCTGACCAGCTTAGGGCACCGTTATTTCCGTCGCTATATAAAAAGTTAATTACCTTGCTAGACACTATTAAGAAAAGTCCACTGGAACCATTGCGCCCAGTTTTGGAATTATTGGCTGATGGCGAGACGCACTCTGGTGAGGCGCTCGGATTGGCTCTAGGAGTAAGCCGGGCTGCGGTTTGGAAGCAGTTACAGAAGCTAGAGCAGTACGGATTGGCTTTGGAGTCCATTAAGGGGCAAGGCTATCGCTTGCCTGGTGGTTTGGAGCTCCTGTCCTCAGAAAAAATTTACAGCACATTGGGTGAGCAAGCCGGGGTGCTATTGCGAGAGTTGATGTTATTTGATGAGGTCGACTCCACCAATACCGAGTTGCTATCACTCATGGAGGAGGGAAGAGGACACGGGGTTGCACTGCTCTCCGAGCGGCAGAGTGCCGGGCGCGGTCGTCGTGGTCGGCAATGGGTTAGCCCCTATGGGGCGGGCATCAGCCTATCCATTGGGTGGGAGTTCAATGGGGGGGTTCAATGCCTCGAAGGATTGAGCCTCGCCGTTGGGGTGGCTATTGCCCGGGCATTGGAGCGCTTTTCGGTACCGGATGTTCGCCTCAAATGGCCAAATGATGTTTGGTGTCGCGGTCGAAAGTTATCTGGTGTTTTACTGGAGCTTAAAGGCGATCTTACAGATCGCTGTGCTGTGGTGATTGGTATTGGTTTAAATAGTGGCCTGCGAAGTGAGATTGCCACGGCAATAGATCAGCCATGGGCAGACTTGCAACAAGTGAAGCCCGGAATATCTCGCAATCGATTGGTTGCAGCGATTCTGACTGAGCTGCTACCGCTTTTATACAGCTATACCGAACAAGGTTTTGTTGCTTACCGTGAAGCCTGGATGAAGCTGGATCAGTTTGCTGGGCAAAAGGTTACTCTGCAGGCAGGGAGTCAAACCTGGAGCGGAGTTGCAGTTGGCGTTAGTGAAAAGGGTGCTTTGAAGTTAAATATGGACGGGCAAGTGCAACACTTCCATGGTGGTGAGATTTCTTTACGGGGGCAGGTTTGATTCTCGAACTGGATATCGGTAATACCCGGGGCAAGTGGCGCCTGTTAGATGAATTACAGGTGAGCGCCAGGGGTAGCTTTATGACTGCTGATCTGCGCGATGGGCATTTGCCCGATGGGTGGGATCTGTTGGACCCGCGGAGAGTACGCGTGGTCAATGTGGCGGGACCGCAAGTTGCGGAGACGCTGATCGGGCATATTCAGGAGTTGTTTTCACTTGAGGTGGAGTTTTCGCAGGTTCTGCTGGAATGCGCTGGAGTAGCTTGTGGCTATGATAATCACCGCCTGCTCGGCACTGATCGCTGGCTGGCTATGCTGGCTGCCTATGATCGAGAGCGGCGGGCGGCCCTAATTGTCGACTGTGGCAGTGCGGTCACTCTGGATTTGGTCGACAATAGCGGGCGTCACTTGGGGGGCTACATTGTCCCTGGTGTCGGCCTTATGCAACGTTCTTTGTATCTGGATACTCATGCGGCTAAAAGTGCGCAGGATATTGCTCTAACTGAGTCCCTCGGTGCAGGCCGCAGTACCGATGAAGCCATAAACCGAGGCCTCCTGCTTATGGTACTTGGTGCCATCGATCGTGCACTGGAAGAGTTGCGTGGATACTGTGCTGAAGAACCGCTGTTGTGGTTGACAGGCGGCGATGCCCCAGTGCTGTCAGCTCTTTATCAGCGGGAGCACCATTTGGTTCCTGAGCTGGTAATGGATGGCTTGGCGTTAAGTAATCCTTGAAATAAATAACACCCTATGCGCTGGATAGCTTTTTTCTTAATACTGTTGAATTTCGGCGTCTTTGCTTGGTTTGTTGGTACTTCAACCTCTGATAAAGAGAGAATAAGGGTTGCCGATAAAAGGGCGGAGGTACAGGTCCAGAGTATTGCCCTGGTCAATGAAATATCTCCGCAGAAGCTGTCTCCTGTGCCGGTGGCTCCCATGTCGCCAGCAAAGGCAAGCTCTACTGAGCAGCTCTGCACTTTGCTTGGCCCATTTGCGGAGGAGTTATTTGGAGAGGCGATAGTACAGCGCTTAAAGTCCCTGCAGGTTTCTGCCGTATTGCGAGATGTGGAGATGCAAGGGCAGATGCGTTACTGGGTTTTTCTGCCACCATTGAATTCCAGGCGAGAAGCCTACAACCGTTTACGAGAATTGCAGGCACAGGGAATAGATAGTTATGTGATCCCCAAGGGTGCGTTGGCTGATGGTATTTCCTTTGGCATTTTCAGCGAGCGTTCGCGTGCTGAATCTCTGACAGGTGAGTTGATTGAGAAAGGCATACGGGCTCAATTCCGCGAGGAGCCTCAGACCCACGCCGAACGCTGGATCGTATTGGCGCCAGGTGCCTCAGATAGTTTAGCCCCGGATTTTTGGTTGCAGTTGCAGCAAGAGCATCCCGAGCTGGATCGTCGCCGTAATCTTTGTGCAGAAGTATCCGGTTGATGGGGTTGGGCTAGAGGTCTAGGTCCCCAGCCGTGAAACAAGGTTCACCGTATTTTTCTATACGTGGCAACAGGCGACATAAAAATTCTGATTTTTCTGCAAAAAGGGTGTTGCGTGTCGGGATAACTTCCCATAGAATCCCGCCTCCATTGACGAGGGTGACTATTCAACTTCGGCAATGGACGGGATAGGGCTGGCGTAGCTCAGTTGGTAGAGCAGCTGACTTGTAATCAGCCGGTCGGGGGTTCGACTCCTCTCGCCAGCTCCATTTTTATCCCGGCGCTGCTCGACATTAGATTTTTCAGCTAAGTCTGTGAAATTTAAAGAAAAAAATGTTGACAGTGCGGCGGAAGGTGTAGAAAATGCACCCCGTATTGAGGCAGGGGTTCCCGAGTGGCCAAAGGGATCAGACTGTAAATCTGACGCGAAAGCTTCGGTGGTTCGAATCCACCCCCCTGCACCATTTTTTACACCGTAAGGTGTTGCCGGCAAGACAGGTAGTTTTGTCTGGAGGCTCCCGCAAGCGGGCATAGTTCAATGGTAGAACCTCAGCCTTCCAAGCTGATGATGCGGGTTCGATTCCCGCTGCCCGCTCCAACTATGGGTTCGGCTGGAATGCTCTCCAAAATGGCAAGCCTTGTGGTCGCCTAGGAAGGCGTTGATTTGCTCATGTAGCTCAGGGGTAGAGCACACCCTTGGTAAGGGTGAGGTCGGCGGTTCAAATCCGCCCATGAGCTCCATTTTTCAATAGCCGCAAGAGTGAGAGCTCTTGCGGTTGTTTGTGTCCGGGGTCGGGCTTTTCCGGGTCGGATGCGCATGTTCTGTACGTGGGTGGTGCCGTTAGCGGCTCATCTATATTAGGAGGCTGCAATGGCAAAAGAAAAGTTTGAACGTTCCAAGCCCCACGTGAACGTGGGCACCATCGGTCACGTTGACCACGGTAAAACCACCCTGACCGCTGCTCTGACCCGCGTATGTGCGGAAGTTTGGGGCGGTGACGCTGTTGCTTTTGACGGTATCGACAATGCTCCGGAAGAGCGTGAGCGCGGTATCACCATCGCTACTTCTCACGTTGAGTACGAGTCCCCGACTCGCCACTACGCCCACGTAGACTGCCCGGGACACGCCGACTACGTTAAGAACATGATCACCGGTGCTGCTCAGATGGACGGCGCTATCCTGGTATGTTCCGCTGCTGACGGCCCCATGCCGCAGACTCGTGAGCACATCCTGCTGTCCCGTCAGGTAGGTGTACCTTACATCGTTGTATTCCTGAACAAGGCGGACATGGTAGACGACGAAGAGCTGCTCGAGCTGGTAGAAATGGAAGTTCGCGAACTTCTGGACCAGTACGAGTTCCCGGGTGACGACACTCCGATCATCGTTGGTTCCGCTCTGATGGCCCTGAACGGCGAAGACGACAACGAAATGGGTACTACCGCTGTTAAGAAGCTGGTAGAAACTCTGGACGAGTACATCCCTGAGCCGGAGCGTGCAGTAGATCAGCCGTTCCTGATGCCGATCGAAGACGTATTCTCCATCTCTGGCCGTGGTACCGTAGTAACTGGTCGTGTAGAGCGTGGTGTAATCAACACTGGCGACGAAGTTGAGATCGTTGGTATTAAAGAAACCGCCACCACTACCTGTACTGGTGTTGAAATGTTCCGCAAGCTGCTCGACGAAGGTCGTGCTGGTGAGAACATCGGTGCGCTGCTGCGTGGTACCAAGCGTGACGAAGTAGAGCGCGGTCAGGTGCTGGCTAAGCCGGGCTCCATCACTCCGCACACCAAGTTCGAAGCGGAAGTGTACATCCTGTCCAAGGACGAAGGTGGTCGTCACACCCCGTTCTTTAAAGGCTACCGTCCTCAGTTCTACTTCCGTACTACCGACGTAACTGGTGCGGTTGAGCTGCCGGAAGGCACTGAAATGGTAATGCCGGGCGACAATATTCAAATGGTTGTTACCCTGATCGCTCCGATCGCCATGGAAGACGGCCTGCGCTTCGCTATCCGCGAAGGTGGTCGTACCGTAGGTGCGGGCGTTGTTGCTAAGATCATTGAGTAATCTTTGATCTTCGTGTCGCCAGGGTTCCCTGGTGGCGCAGTAGATAAGAGGGTGGTCTGTAGCCCTCTTTATCTTCGGGTGCTAAGGCATCCAAGCTGTACAGGCCAGTAGTTCAATTGGTAGAGCACCGGTCTCCAAAACCGGGTGTTGGGGGTTCGAGTCCCTCCTGGCCTGCCATTTTAAACACTCCACTTGAAATAAGTTTAGGGGTGTCGCAAGACCCTACTTGTCAGTGGGGCTTTTGTGTTTTTGAGCACTAAGGGCTTATCTGTAGTGCGCTAAGGGCTTCATATATGAATGCTAAAGCAGAAGCGAAAACCTTTCGTCTTGACGGCCTGAAATGGCTGCTAATAGTGCTGCTGGTTGGTGGTGCTGTAGCGGGCAATTCTTATTATGCCGAATTCCCCCTGATTTACCGCGTGCTGGCAGTGACTGCAATCTGCCTGGCTGCCCTGGTTGTCGCGGTGAATACTGCGAAGGGTAATGCACTCTGGCAACTGTTGCGCGAAGCGCAAACGGAAGTCAGGCGCGTGGTTTGGCCGACTCGTCAAGAGGCCACCCAGACGACTGTGATTGTGGTGGTTTTTGTGTTGATTATGGCGCTAATTCTCTGGGCGCTGGACTCCGCTTTAGGTTGGGCGGCATCCAAACTCATCGGCTAAAGGTTGATACATGTCAAAGCATTGGTATGTGGTCCAGGCTTACTCGGGCTATGAGAAGCGTGTAGCTAGCTCTCTCAAGGAGCGAATTGAGCTGCACGAAATGGATCACCTGTTTGGTGAAGTGCTGGTTCCCACCGAAGAAGTGGTGGAGATGCGAGCAGGGCAAAAGCGCAAGAGTGAGCGCAAGTTCTTCCCCGGTTATGTCCTGGTGGAAATGGAACTGAATGACGATACTTGGCACTTGGTAAAAGAAACTCCTCGAGTGCTCGGTTTTATCGGAGGCAAGGCGGATAGGCCGGCCCCGATCACTGATCGCGAAGCGCAGGCTATCCTGAATCGAATCGACGATTCCGCCGATAAGCCCAAGCCCAAGACCCTATTTGAGCCAGGTGAAATGGTTCGGGTTATCGATGGTCCGTTTAACGATTTCAACGGTGTGGTCGAAGAGGTCAACTACGAGAAGAGTCGCTTGCGAGTGGCTGTGTTGATCTTTGGACGCTCCACCCCAGTTGAACTGGAGTTCAGTCAGGTAGAGAAAACCTGATTCCAGTATAAATTTTTTGCCCTCTTTCGCCGCAAGGTGGAAGGGGGTTTTCGCGTCCCCGGAAAATAGATTTTATTGGTCGGGGCGGGGAGCCAGTTGCAGTAACCATTAACGGTTAGGTGTAGCGGGCGTTACCACCCATCTAGAGGAGAGCTGTAATGGCTAAGAAAGTAGAAGCTTATATCAAGCTGCAAGTTAAGGCCGGTCAGGCCAACCCAAGTCCGCCCGTTGGTCCTGCACTGGGTCAGCACGGCGTGAACATCATGGAATTCTGTAAGGCGTTCAACGCCCAGACTCAAGGCCTTGAGCCGGGTCTGCCGGTGCCGGTTGTGATCTCTGTATACAACGATCGTTCCTTCACCTTCATCATGAAGTCCCCGCCCGCCGCAGTACTGCTGCGCAAGGCCGCCAAGATCAAGAGTGGTTCCGGTCGCCCGAATACCGACAAGGTCGGTAAGGTTACCCGCGCTCAGATCGAAGAGATCGTAGAAATGAAAAAGGCTGACCTGACTGCATCCGATATGGACGCGGCCGTGCGCACAATCGCCGGTTCCGCACGCAGTGCCGGTATCGAAGTGGAGGGTCTCTAAGTGGCTAAATTGAGCAAGCGTCAGCGCGTAATCGCTGAGAAAGTTGAAGCTGGTAAAGCATACGGCATCGAAGAAGCCGTAGCTCTGCTGAAAGAGCTGTCCAACGTTAAGTTTGCAGAGACTGTAGACGCTTCTGTAAACCTGGGTATCGATCCGCGTAAATCCGACCAGGCTGTTCGCGGTGCGACCACTCTGCCGCACGGTACTGGTAAAGAAGTTCGCGTAGCTGTTTTCACCCAGGGTGCAAACGCTGATGCCGCTAAAGAAGCGGGCGCTGACCTGATCGGTATGGACGAGCTGGCTGCCGACGTTAAAGCGGGCAAGATGGACTTCGACGTAGTAATCGCTTCTCCCGATGCGATGCGCGTTGTAGGTCAGCTGGGTCAAATCCTCGGCCCGCGCGGCCTGATGCCGAACCCGAAGACTGGCACTGTAACTCCAGACGTTGCTACCGCAGTTAAAAATGCCAAAGCTGGTCAGGTGCGTTTCCGCGCTGACAAAGGCGGCATCATCCACGGTGGTATCGGCAAAGTTGCTTTCGATGCGAACTTGCTGAAAGAGAACTTGGAAGCTCTGGTAGCAGACCTGAAGAAGGCCAAGCCGGCTTCTGCAAAAGGTGTGTACCTGAAGAAGATCACCCTGAGCACCACTATGGGCCCAGGTCTGGTTATCGACCAGTCTTCCCTGAACATCTAATTGAAGCTGTGCGCTGACACTGTTGGCGCATAGTAAATCGAACTTTGGGGTCCACTTGATGCTTAGGCAGAAATGTGGGCCGTCAAAGACCGTAGGTGCCAGATGCGTTGAGGTTTAACGTGTCTGGCTTAATCCAAATCTCGGCCAGGTTGGCCGTTGAGAGGTTTGAGCCTACGCAGACGGTGTCGCCCAAACCAGTATTTTTACTGGATTTGAGCTTTATGCACCGGAACGGATCGGGCTTTGAGCCCGGTTTTTTTCAAATCCAGGAGTGACACTATGGCTATTGGACTCGAAGACAAGAAAGCGATTGTCGCAGATGTCCAGCAAGCTGCTGAGGGTGCTCTGTCTGCGGTAGTTGCGGATTCCCGCGGCGTTACCGTAAATGACATGACTGCCCTGCGCAAAGAGGCTCGCGAGAACGGCGTTTGGTTAAAAGTCGTCCGCAATACTCTGGCGCGTCGCGCTCTGGCAGGAACCGATTACGAATGTCTGACTGACAAATTCGTAGGTCCTAGCATCATTGCATTCTCTAACGAACACCCAGGTGCCGGCGCGCGCATCCTGAGCCAGTTCGCCAAGGGCAATGACAAGCTGGAACTGAAAGGTGCTGCCTTCGAAGGCGCGATCACCGACGTCGCATTGTTGGCAAGCCTGCCGACTTACGACGAGGCGATCGCCAAGCTGATGAGCGTGTTGAAAGAAGCATCTGCTGGCAAGCTGGTCCGCACTATTGCGGCCGTTCGCGACCAAAAAGAGCAGGAAGCTGCGTAATTGAATTCGCTTTAGCGAATCGCGGTTTCAAAACGAAATACGAGCAGCTACTGCTCAAACCAATTCAGGTAATGACTCATGTCTCTGACTAAAGAAGATATCATCAACGCTGTTGCCGAAATGTCTGTTAAAGACGTTGTTGAGCTGATCGAAGCAATGGAAGAGAAGTTCGGTGTAACTGCTGCAGCAGCAGTTGTAGCCGGCCCGGCTGGTGGCGAAGCTGCCGCTGAAGAGAAAGACTCTTTCGACGTAGTTCTGACTTCTGCAGGCGACAAGAAAGTGAACGTGATCAAGGTTGTTCGCGGCATCACCGGCCTGGGCTTGAAAGAAGCCAAGGCATTGGTTGACGGCGCTCCAAGCCCGCTGAAAGAAGGCGCAACCAAAGACGAAGCTGAAGCCGCTAAGAAAGAGCTGGAAGAAGCTGGCGCAACTGTAGAACTGAAGTAATTCGGTTGTTGCGATTCCCGCTATTGGTCGCCTAAAACGACACATAGCGGTAAGGCTGGTGGACTTTTGTCCGCCGGCCTTTTTGCCGTTTGCGGTACTGAGGTTTTAGCGGTGCCGGCGGTATAAAACCGTGGCAAACCTCATTTAACCATAGCGCAGTTGCGCTGCCCGAAAGCAAGCGGAGAGGTTTCTGAACAGCACAGGCAATCTGTGTTGTTCAGAGGCTTCTCGCCCGGAGGGGCTCCCGAATGGAGTCCCACGAAGTCTTGTCACTGATCAAGCTGGGGAATTTGAATGGCTTACTCATATACTGAGAAAAAACGTATCCGCAAGGATTTTGGCAAACTGCCTAAGGTCATGGATGTGCCCTTCCTGCTTGCGATACAGCTGGATTCATATCGCAATTTTACACAGGCCGACAAGCGCCCCGACGATCGCTTAGATGTCGGCCTGCAGGCGGCGTTTAAATCCGTATTTCCGATTGTCAGCTATTCAGGCAATGCCGCTCTGGAGTACGTGAGCTACACACTGGGTAAGCCCGCTTTCGATGTTAAGGAATGTACTCTACGCGGCGTGACCTACGCCTGTCCGCTGCGTGTACGTGTGCGCCTGATTATTTACGATAAAGAGTCTGCGAATAAGTCCATTAAGGACATCAAAGAGCAGGAAGTTTACATGGGCGAAATCCCGCTCATGACGGACAACGGCACCTTTGTAATTAATGGTACTGAGCGTGTTATCGTATCCCAGCTACACCGTTCCCCGGGTGTATTTTTCGATCACGACAAAGGCAAGACCCATTCCTCCGGTAAGCTGCTGTACGCCGCGCGTGTAATTCCTTATCGTGGCTCCTGGCTGGACTTCGAATTCGATCCAAAGGACTTGGTATTCGTTCGTATCGACCGTCGCCGCAAACTGCCTGCGACAATTCTGTTGCGTGCACTGGGATATAGCTCCCAGGAAATGCTGGAGATGTTCTTCGAGACCAGCAAGTTTGAGCTGCAGGAAGACCGCGCTAGCCTGGAACTGATTCCCTCCCGCTTGCGCGGTGACGTGGCCTCTTTTGATATTAAAGATGGCCAGGGCAAGGTGATTGTGGAAGAGGGGCGTCGTATCACCCCGCGTCATATTCGCCAGCTGGAGAAAGCCGGCGTAGAAAAGCTGGACGCGCCACTGGAATACCTGTTTGGCCGTATTCTGGCTCACGATATTGTCGATGAGTCTACTGGTGAAATTGCAGTTGAGTGTAATGCTGAGATTACCGCTGAAGTAATCGCCCAGTTACGCACACTCAATATTAAGACTTTCGAAACGCTGTACACCAATGATCTAGACCGTGGACCGTTTATCTCCGATACCCTGCGTGCAGAGCCTTCCCGCACTCAGCTGGAAGCGCTGGTAGAGATCTACCGCATGATGCGCCCAGGCGAGCCGCCCACCAAGGAATCTGCGGAATCCCTGTTTGAAAACCTGTTCTTCACCGACGAGCGCTACGATCTGTCCGCCGTTGGTCGCATGAAGTTCAATCGTCGCCTGGGCCGTGAAGACGAGACCGGCGAAGGCACCCTGAGCAAAGAAGATATCGTCGATGTACTGAAGACCTTGATCGATATCCGTAACGGCCAGGGCATGGTGGACGATATCGATCACCTGGGGAACCGCCGCGTGCGCTCCGTTGGTGAGATGGCCGAGAACCAGTTCCGCGTTGGTCTGGTACGTGTGGAGCGCGCGGTCAAAGAGCGCCTGTCCATGGCGGAGTCCGAAGGCCTGATGCCGCAGGACCTGATCAATGCCAAGCCGGTTGCCGCTGCAGTGAAGGAATTCTTCGGTTCCTCGCAGCTGTCCCAGTTTATGGACCAGAACAACCCGCTGTCGGAAGTGACTCACAAGCGTCGTGTTTCCGCACTGGGCCCAGGTGGTTTGACCCGTGAGCGCGCTGGCTTTGAGGTGCGCGACGTGCACCCGACTCACTACGGCCGCGTATGTCCGATTGAGACGCCGGAAGGACCGAACATTGGTCTGATCAACTCCCTGGCCACTTACGCTCGCGCTAACCACTACGGTTTCCTCGAAAGTGCTTATCGCAAAGTGGTTGATGGCAAGGTAACCGACGAAATCGCTTACCTGTCAGCGATCAATGAAGCAAATTACATTATTGCCCAGGCGTCTGCGGAAGTAGATGACAACGGCAACTTCATTGATGACCTGATCAGCGTGCGTCACCATGGCGAATTTACCCTGAAGGCACCGGGTGAAATCCAGTATATGGATGTTTCCGCCAAGCAGGTGGTTTCTGTCGCTGCGGCGATGATCCCGTTCCTTGAGCACGATGACGCCAACCGTGCATTGATGGGCTCGAACATGCAGCGTCAGGCGGTACCGACCCTGCGTGCTGAAAAGCCGCTAGTAGGCACCGGTATGGAGCGCACCGTAGCGCGCGACTCCGGGGTATGTGTGGTAGCCAAGCGTGGCGGTGTGATTGAGCGTGTTGATTCAAGCCGTGTGGTAGTCCGCGTGGCGGACGCTGAGGTGGAAGCCGGTGATGCAGGTGTAGATATTTATAACCTGACCAAATACATCCGCTCCAACCAGAATACCTGTATCAATCAGCGCCCGATTGTTAACACTGGTGATCGCGTAACCCGCGGCGATATCCTCGCCGATGGTCCTTCTGTAGATCTGGGTGAGCTGGCTCTTGGCCAGAATATGCGTATCGCCTTTATGCCCTGGAATGGTTACAACTTTGAGGATTCCATCCTTATTAGTGAGCGCGTTGTACAGGAAGATCGCTTCACCACTATTCACATCCAGGAACTGACCTGTATTGCCCGAGATACCAAACTGGGTAGTGAGGAGATCACTGCGGATATCCCCAATGTGGGTGAGTCTGCGCTGAATAAGTTGGACGAGTCCGGCATTGTATATATCGGTGCGGAAGTAGGTGCCGGCGATATCCTGGTCGGTAAGGTTACTCCTAAAGGCGAAGCACAGCTGACCCCAGAAGAGAAGCTGCTGCGTGCAATCTTCGGTGAAAAAGCTTCCGACGTTAAAGACACTTCCCTGCGCGCGCCCAGTGGCACCCGCGGTACGGTGATCGACGTTCAGGTATTCACCCGTGACGGCCTGCAGAAAGATCAGCGTTCCATCGATATCGAGAAGGCGCAGCTGGATGAGGTTCGCAAGGACCTGAATGAAGAGTACCGCATTGTTGAAGGCGCTACCTTTGAGCGTCTGCAGCAAGCGCTGCAGGGTCAGAAGGCTGCCGGTGGTAAAGGTATCAGCAAGGGCCAGGAGCTCACCACTGAAGTACTCGCCACTCTGCCACGTGAAGACTGGTTCAAGCTGCGCATGGAAGACGAGGGTCTCAACGAGCAGCTGGAGAAGGCAGAAGTACAGCTGAAAGAGCGTCGCAAGCTGCTCGACGAAGCCTTTGAAGACAAGAAGAAAAAACTGGAGTCCGGCGATGACCTGGCTCCGGGCGTATTGAAAATCGTCAAGGTCTACCTAGCGATCAAACGCCGCATCCAGCCGGGCGACAAGATGGCCGGTCGCCACGGTAACAAGGGTGTGATCTCTGTAATCAAGCCCGTTGAAGACATGCCTTACGACCAAAACGGTGAGCCGGTAGACATCGTTCTGAACCCACTGGGTGTTCCCTCGCGGATGAACGTTGGTCAGGTTCTGGAAATGCACCTGGGTATGGCTGCTAAAGGTCTTGGCGTCAAAATCGACAAGATGATCAAGGAGCAGCAGGAAGTCGCCAAGGTGCGCGGATTCCTGGAAGAGGTCTACAACTCCACAGGCGGTCGCAAGGAAGAACTGGATCAGTTCTCCGATCAGGAAGTCATGACCATGGCGCAAAACCTGCGTCGCGGTGTACCCATGGCGACCCCGGTATTCGACGGTGCCGATGAGAGCGAGATCAAGCAATTGCTGCGCCTTGCCGATATCCCCGATTCCGGCCAGATCACTCTGCACGACGGTCGTACCGGTGATGCTTTCGAGCGCCCGGTTACCGTGGGCTACATGTACATGCTGAAATTGAACCACCTGGTGGACGACAAGATGCACGCGCGTTCCACTGGCTCCTACAGCCTGGTTACCCAGCAGCCGCTGGGTGGTAAGGCACAGTTCGGTGGTCAGCGTTTCGGGGAGATGGAAGTGTGGGCGCTGGAAGCCTACGGCGCCGCATACACCCTGCAGGAAATGCTCACGGTCAAATCCGACGACGTGGAAGGGCGGACCAAGATGTACAAAAACATCGTGGATTCCGACCACCGTATGGAGCCTGGCATGCCGGAGTCCTTCAATGTACTGGTTAAGGAAATCCGCTCTCTCGGTATGAACTTCGAGCTCGAGCACGAGTAAGACCGATTGGTGCAAAAGCCTGTTCGCAGGTGAATTGAGACAAGCGCCGGCACCCTGGAAGCAGTGGGGTTGCCGGCCCGCCCGGCCCGGCGTAACGGCCGGGTTGACTACCCCCTAGTGGAGGAAAGGCCTTGAAAGATTTATTAAATCTGGTGAAGTCCCAGGAGCACCTGGAAGAGTTTGATGCGATTCGTATCGGTCTGGCCTCGCCGGACATGATCCGCTCCTGGTCCTACGGCGAAGTGAAGAAGCCGGAGACCATCAACTACCGTACCTTCAAGCCTGAGCGTGAAGGCTTGTTCTGCGCCAAGATCTTCGGCCCGGTTAAAGACTACGAGTGCTTGTGCGGTAAGTACAAGCGCATGAAGCACCGCGGTATTATCTGTGAGAAGTGCGGCGTTGAGGTCACCAAAGCCAAGGTGCGCCGTGAGCGTATGGGCCACATTGAACTGGCCAGCCCGGTTGCGCATATCTGGTTCCTGAAATCCCTGCCATCCCGTATCGGCCTGTTGCTGGATATGACCCTGCGCGATATTGAGCGCGTGCTGTACTTCGAATCCTACGTGGTAACCGAGCCCGGCATGACCACCCTGGAGCGCGGCCAGCTGCTGAACGATGAGCAGTACTTTGAGGCGATGGAAGAGTTCGCCGATGAGTTCGAAGCGAAAATGGGTGCCGAGGCAATCCAGGAATTGATGGCAGATATTGAGCTGCCAGTTGAGATCCAGCGCCTGCGTGAAGAGATCCCGGCGACCAATTCCGAAACCAAGATCAAGAAACTGTCCAAGCGCCTGAAGCTGCTGGAAGCCTTCTACAAATCCGGTAACAACCCGGAGTGGATGGTAATGAAGGCTTTGCCGGTTCTGCCACCGGATCTGCGTCCGCTGGTACCGCTGGATGGTGGCCGCTTTGCGACCTCCGATCTAAACGACCTCTACCGTCGTGTGATCAACCGTAACAACCGCCTGAAGCGCCTGCTTGAGTTGAATGCGCCGGATATTATCGTGCGCAACGAAAAGCGCATGCTGCAGGAATCTGTCGATGCACTGTTGGATAACGGCCGTCGCGGCCGCGCTATCACCGGATCCAACAAGCGCCCGCTGAAGTCCCTGGCTGACATGATTAAAGGTAAGCAGGGTCGCTTCCGTCAGAACCTGCTGGGTAAGCGTGTGGACTACTCCGGCCGTTCCGTGATCGTGGTTGGCCCGACCCTGCGCCTGCACCAGTGTGGTCTGCCCAAGAAAATGGCTCTGGAGCTGTTCAAACCGTTTATTTTCGGCAAGCTCGAAACTCGCGGTCTGGCCACTACCATCAAAGCCGCCAAGAAAATGGTGGAGCGCGAAGAGGCCATCGTTTGGGATATCCTCGACGAGGTGATCCGCGAGCACCCGGTACTGCTCAACCGAGCACCGACCCTGCACCGTCTGGGTATTCAGGCGTTCGAGCCGGTACTGATTGAAGGTAAAGCGATCCAGCTACATCCGCTGGTTTGTGCTGCCTATAACGCCGACTTCGACGGCGACCAGATGGCGGTACACGTACCTTTGACCATCGAAGCGCAGCTGGAATCCCGCGCGCTGATGATGTCCACCAACAACATCCTGTCGCCCGCCAATGGTGAGCCGATCATCGTACCGTCCCAGGACGTGGTACTGGGCCTGTACTGGATGACCCGCGAGCGCGTCAACGATAAAGGCGAGGGTATGTCCTTCTCCGATATCAAAGAGGTGAGCCGTGCCTTTTATGCCAAGCAGGTTGGCTTACAGGCGAAGGTTAAAGTGCGTATCCGCGAAAATATTGTGGGTGAAGATGGTGAGAAACACGAAACCATCTCTGTACAGGACACCACTGTAGGCCGCGCGCTGCTGTGGAATATTGTCCCGGAAGGCCTGCCCTTCGAGCTGGTTAACCAGCCGATGAAGAAGAAGTCTATTTCCCGTGTACTGAACGAGTGCTACCGTAAGGTGGGCCTGAAGGCGACGGTTATCTTCGCCGACCAGCTGATGTACACCGGTTTTGATTTCTCTACCAAGTCCGGTTCCTCCATTGGTGTGAACGACTTCGAAATCCCGGCCGAGAAAGCTCAGTTGATCGAATCCGCGGAAGCGGAAGTGAAGGAAATTGAAAGCCAGTTTGCCTCCGGTCTGGTAACCCAGGGTGAAAAATACAACAAGGTCATCGATGTTTGGTCCCGTACCAACGATAAGGTGACCCAGGCGATGATGGCGGGCATTAAGAAAGAGAGGGTGATTGACCGAGAGGGCAAAGAGACCCAGCAGGACTCTTTCAACTCTGTTTTCATGTATGCAGACTCCGGTGCACGGGGCTCCGAAGCACAGATTCGTCAGCTCGCTGGTATGCGTGGTCTGATGGCCCGTCCAGACGGCTCCATTATCGAGAACGCCATTACCGCGAACTTCCGTGAAGGTCTGACCGTACAGCAGTACTTCATCTCGACCCACGGTGCTCGTAAAGGTCTGGCGGATACCGCACTGAAAACCGCGAACTCCGGTTATCTGACCCGTCGCCTGGTGGACGTTGCTCAGGACGTGGTAATTACCGAACTGGATTGTGGCACTGACGACGGCCTGACCATGGCGCCGGTAATCGAGGGTGGTGATGTTATCGAATCTCTCGGTGACCGTATCCTCGGTCGTGTTGTGGCTCGCGATGTATTGAAGCCCGGCAGCGATGAAATCGCCGTTTCCGCCGGCACCATGATCGACGAGAAGTGGGTAGAGCGCATCGAAGCCATGGGTATCGATGAGGTTCTGGTTCGCTCCCCGATCACCTGTACTACTGCACACGGTATCTGTGCCCAGTGTTACGGCCGCGACCTGGCCCGAGGCCACCGCGCCAACCCGGGTGAATCTGTGGGCGTTGTTGCGGCACAGTCCATCGGTGAGCCGGGCACCCAGCTGACCATGCGTACCTTCCACATCGGTGGTGCTGCGAGCCGCGCCTCTGCTGCAGACAGCATCCAGGTGAAGCTGGGCGGTACTGTTCGTCTGCACAATGTGAAGACCGTTAAGACCGAAGCTGGCAACCTGGTAGCGGTTTCCCGTTCCGGTGAATTGGCGATTGCCGATAGCGCCGGCCGCGAGCGCGAGCGTTACAAACTGCCTTATGGTGCTGTAATCAGCGTTTATGAAGGTGCTGAGGTTGATGGTGGCCAGATTGTGGCCAAGTGGGATCCGCATACCCACCCGATCATCACCGAAGTTGCCGGTTGGGTGAAACTGTCCGGTATGGAAGAGGGCCTCTCCATCCGCAAGCAGACCGATGAAATTACCGGTCTGTCCTCGATCGAAATTATCGATCCAGCCGAGCGTCCGGCGGCAGGTAAAGACCTGCGTCCGGCGGTAACTCTGTTGGATGAGAGCGGTGAAGAACTGACTCTGGCCAACAGTAATGCCCCCGCGCACTACGCACTGCCGGCACGTGCAATTCTCAGCCTGAAGAATGGTGACAAGGTGAACGTGGGTGACGTAATCGCACGTATCCCGCAGGAATCTGGCGGTACCAAGGACATCACCGGTGGTCTGCCACGTGTTGCCGACTTGTTTGAAGCGCGTAAACCGAAAGAACCGTCCATCCTGGCGGAGATCTCCGGTACCGTTTCCTTCGGTAAAGAGACCAAAGGCAAGGTGCGTCTGCAGATCACCCCGCGTGATGGCAAGCCGCTGGCCAACGGTAAGGACCACTACGAGGTTCTGATTCCGAAGCACCGTCAGCTGACTGTGTTCGAGGGTGAAACTGTAGAAAAGGGTGAGGTTATCTCTGATGGCCCGTCCAACCCGCACGACATTCTGCGTCTGAAAGGCGTTGAAGAACTAGCGCGCTACATCACTAACGAGATCCAGGAAGTTTACCGTCTCCAGGGTGTAGGTATTAACGATAAGCACATCGAGACTATTGTGCGTCAGATGCTGCGCAAGGTGGAAATCCTCGAGATGGGCGATTCCAGCTTAATTAAGGGCGACCAGGTGGAATACCAGCGCGTGATCGAAGAGAACGAGCAGTTGCGCGCCGAAGGCAAACAGCCCGCTCAGTTCGAGCGCCTGTTGCTGGGTATTACCAAAGCGTCTCTGGCCACTGAGTCCTTCCTGTCTGCGGCTTCGTTCCAGGAGACTACCCGCGTTCTGACCGAGGCGGCGGTAACCGGTAAAGAAGATAGCCTGCGCGGTTTGAAAGAGAACGTGGTTGTGGGCCGCTTGATTCCGGCCGGTACCGGTCTGGCCTACCACGCAGAACGCAAGCGCAAGCGCAACCTGCAGCTGGAGGAAACCTTCGGCGAAGGTCCTTCTGCAGCAGAGGTAGAAGCGGCACTGACCGAGGCCCTCAAGTCCTCTGGCGAATAAGGCGTATTCCACTCCATCCGATGATGGAGTGGGGTAGGTCGGGGCACTTCGGTGCTCGATCTGATATTGGCGACTGTCTGTGATGTAAGCACTTACTTCTGTCGCCGATTGACTAGGCGGGTTGTCGCTTATAGAATGCGGCCCCCGCTGATGTGGGGTGTTTCGTTCGACCTCTGGGTCGGCGCTACACACAGACGACAGGCCCTCACTTTTAGAGGTGGGGGCATTTTATTTTTGGAGTGATTTTTAATGGCAACGATCAACCAGTTGGTTCGTAAGCCGAGAAAACGCAAAGTCGAAAAAAGCGACGTTCCCGCTCTGCAGGCTAGCCCGCAGCGTCGTGGAGTTTGCACTCGCGTGTACACCACTACACCGAAAAAGCCGAACTCCGCACTGCGCAAAGTTTGCCGTGTGCGTCTGACCAACGGTTACGAAGTAACTTCGTACATCGGTGGTGAAGGCCACAACCTGCAGGAGCACAGCGTGGTACTGATTCGCGGCGGTCGTGTAAAAGACCTGCCGGGTGTGCGCTACCACACTGTACGCGGTGCACTTGACTGTGCCGGCGTAAACGATCGCAAGCAGGGCCGTTCTAAATACGGCGCCAAGCGTCCTAAAGGTTAATCGCCTTTAACGATTTGCGTTTCGGTTTCCAACCGGAGTAAGGCTGAGCTCGCCGGATTGTAAGGTTTTACGGCGGCGTCTCAGAATAACCCTGAAGAGAGGCAATTCCCATGCCGAGAAGACGAGTAGTCGCTAAGCGCGAAGTACTGCCCGACCCCAAGTTCGGGAACGTCACCCTAGCCAAGTTCATGAACCACGTCATGATCAGCGGCAAGAAATCAGTAGCAGAGCGCATTGTATACGGTGCCCTTGATACTATTTCTGAAAAATTGAACAAAGACCCGATCGAAGTGTTTGAAGAGTCTTTGGAAAACATCGCGCCTATGGTGGAAGTTAAATCCCGCCGTGTTGGTGGTGCGACCTATCAGGTGCCTGTAGAAGTGCGCCCCTCGCGCCGTACGGCTCTGGCAATGCGTTGGCTGGTAGAGTTCTCCCGCAAACGCGGCGAGAAGTCTATGGCTCAGCGCCTGGCCAATGAAATGATCGATGCAGCTCAGAACAAGGGCGGCGCGGTCAAGAAGCGTGAAGATGTACACCGCATGGCGGAAGCCAACAAGGCGTTCTCTCACTACCGCTTCTAAGTCTGATGATTACCAACATCGGAAATTAATACCGAAAGGCAGCACGGAAATTTCCAGGCTGCCTTTTGCCGTTATATCGAGGATACAACTGTGGCACGTAAAACGCCTATCGCACGCTACCGTAACATCGGTATCTGTGCCCACGTAGACGCCGGTAAAACCACCACTACTGAGCGCGTACTTTTCTACACTGGTCTGTCCCATAAAATTGGTGAGGTGCACGAAGGCGCTGCAACCATGGACTGGATGGAGCAGGAGCAGGAGCGTGGTATTACCATCACCTCCGCTGCAACCACCTGTTTCTGGGCTGGCATGCAGCAGCAGTTCGATCAGCACCGCGTAAACATCATCGACACCCCAGGACACGTTGACTTTACCATTGAAGTAGAGCGCTCCTTACGCGTACTCGACGGCGCGGTTGTTGTACTGTGTGGTTCCTCTGGTGTTCAGCCGCAAACTGAAACCGTTTGGCGCCAGGCCAACAAATACCATGTGCCGCGTATGGTATTCGTGAACAAAATGGACCGCGCCGGTGCGAACTTCCGCAACGTTGTGGACCAGCTGAAAGATCGTTTGAACGCGAACGCTGTACCGCTGCAAATGACCATCGGTGCTGAGGACGAGTTTAAGGGTGTTGTTGACCTGGTGAAAATGAAGGCCATTCTGTGGAATGAAGCCGATCAGGGCATGACCTTCGACTACGCTGACATCCCCGCTGAGCTGCAGGACGAGTGCGACGAAATGCGCGAGTACCTGGTAGAAGCGGCCGCTGAAGCCAGCGAAGAGCTGATGGAAAAGTACCTGGAAGAGGGTGAGCTGACCGAAGAAGAGATCAAGGCAGCTATCCGTCAGCGTACCCTGGCCAATGAAATCGTACCGGTTCTGGGCGGCTCTGCGTTCAAGAATAAGGGCGTGCAGGCCATGCTGGACGCGGTTATCGAATACCTGCCGGCGCCGACTGAAGTAAAGGCGATCGAAGGTACTCTGGAAGACGGCGAAACCGTTGAGACTCGCGAAGCCGACGATGACGCTCCGTTCGCCGCTCTGGCGTTCAAAATTGCTACCGACCCCTTCGTTGGTACTCTAACTTTCTTCCGCGTTTACTCCGGTAAGCTGGAGAGCGGTACTGCGGTATACAACTCCGTAAAAATGAAGAAAGAGCGCGTTGGTCGTATGGTGCAGATGCACTCCAACGATCGTAAAGAGATTAAAGAAGTACTGGCGGGTGACATCGCAGCTGCGATTGGTCTGAAAGACGTGACCACTGGTGACACCTTGTGTGCCGAGAGCAACAAAATTGTTCTGGAACGCATGGAATTCCCAGAGCCGGTAATCTCCGTAGCGGTTGAGCCCAAGTCCAAGCCGGACCAGGAAAAAATGGGTATTGCCCTCGGCAAGCTGGCCCAGGAAGACCCGTCTTTCCGCGTGAAGACCGACGAAGAAACTGGTCAGACCATTATCTCTGGTATGGGTGAGCTGCACCTGGACATCATCGTCGACCGTATGCGTCGCGAGTTCAATGTAGAAGCGAACATCGGTAAGCCTCAGGTGGCCTACCGCGAAGCGATCCGTAACACCTCTGAGATCGAAGGTAAGTTCGTTCGTCAGTCCGGTGGTCGCGGTCAGTTCGGTCACGTTTGGGTGAAATTCGAGCCCGCTGAGGATGAGTCCGCAGAAGGCCTGGAATTCGTTAACGAAATCGTGGGTGGTGCAGTACCTAAGGAATATATCCCTGCGGTATCAAAAGGTATCGAAGAGCAGATGCAAAACGGTGTTCTGGCTGGCTACCCGCTGCTAGGCCTGAAAGCGACTCTGTATGATGGTTCCTACCACGATGTGGACTCCAGTGAAATGGCGTTTAAAATCGCCGGTTCTATGGCGACCAAGAAGCTCTCCTCTGTGGGCGGCGCGGTACTGCTTGAGCCGATGATGAAGGTGGAAGTAGTAACTCCAGAAGAGAACATGGGTGACGTAGTTGGCGACCTCAACCGTCGTCGCGGCCTGATCCAGGGTATGGAAGACAATCCCGCTGGTAAGGTGGTAAACGCAGAAGTGCCTCTGGCAGAGATGTTCGGTTACGCAACCGACCTGCGCTCTGCTACTCAGGGCCGTGCTACCTACACCATGGAATTCCTGAAGTACTCTGAAGCGCCGAAAAACGTTGCCGATGAGATCATCGCCAAGAACAAAGCCTAATTAACTTCTGCTTAAAGGGGGCTGGGCCAACAGCTGGGGCCCCTTTGGCAAACTTTTAGCTAGAGGACATCTAAAGATGGCAAAAGAAAAATTTGAACGTTCCAAGCCCCACGTGAACGTGGGCACCATCGGTCACGTTGACCACGGTAAAACCACCCTGACCGCTGCTCTGACCCGCGTATGTGCGGAAGTATGGGGCGGTGACGCTGTTGCTTTCGACGGTATTGACAATGCACCGGAAGAGCGTGAGCGCGGTATCACCATCGCTACTTCTCACGTTGAGTACGAGTCCCCGACTCGCCACTACGCTCACGTAGATTGCCCGGGACACGCCGACTACGTTAAGAACATGATCACCGGTGCTGCTCAGATGGACGGCGCTATCCTGGTATGTTCCGCAGCTGATGGCCCCATGCCGCAGACTCGTGAGCACATCCTGCTGTCCCGTCAGGTAGGTGTACCTTACATCGTTGTATTCCTGAACAAAGCGGACATGGTAGACGACGAAGAGCTGCTCGAGCTGGTAGAAATGGAAGTTCGCGAACTTCTCGACCAGTACGAGTTCCCGGGTGACGACACTCCGATCATCGTTGGTTCCGCTCTGATGGCCCTGAACGGTGAAGACGACAACGAAATGGGTACTACCGCTGTTAAGAAGCTGGTAGAAACTCTGGACGAGTACATTCCTGAGCCGGAGCGTGCAGTAGATCAGCCGTTCCTGATGCCGATCGAAGACGTATTCTCCATCTCTGGCCGTGGTACCGTAGTAACTGGTCGTGTAGAGCGTGGTGTAATCAACACTGGCGACGAAGTTGAGATCGTTGGTATTAAAGAAACCACCACCACTACCTGTACTGGTGTTGAAATGTTCCGCAAGCTGCTCGACGAAGGTCGTGCTGGTGAGAACATCGGTGCGCTGCTGCGTGGTACCAAGCGTGACGAAGTAGAGCGCGGTCAGGTGCTGGCTAAGCCGGGCTCCATCACTCCGCACACCAAGTTCGAAGCGGAAGTGTACATCCTGTCCAAGGACGAAGGTGGTCGTCACACCCCGTTCTTTAAAGGCTACCGTCCTCAGTTCTACTTCCGTACTACCGACGTAACTGGTGCGGTTGAGCTGCCGGAAGGCACTGAAATGGTAATGCCGGGCGACAATATTCAAATGGTTGTTACCCTGATCGCTCCGATCGCCATGGAAGACGGCCTGCGCTTCGCTATCCGCGAAGGTGGTCGTACCGTAGGTGCGGGCGTTGTTGCTAAGATCATTGAGTAATAGTTACTTTTGATCTAAATAAAAAAACCGCAGCGGACGCGCTGCGGTTTTTTTTTGCCTGATATTTTTTTGTTTTTTCTCGCCAATACAGCCTGTTAAGTGTTTATTTGAATTGGCTGCTTGGGAGGGTTTTGTGGGCAGGTGTTTGCAAAGAAAAACCGTAAAAAAGGTTGTCGGAGAGGTTCAAGTTTAGCCTCGTAATTTATGATGAGCGTAGCTGTAGTTGTGCAATTTGATAAAGATTTATAAAGGCTTTATTTGAGAGATATTTATTCGCGATAGCGTATTGGAGAGAGTTAAATTGGGGGTTGTTTTATCTTGTGTATAGCTTTTTGAGCGTTAGGATTTGCTGTGTTCTCATTGTGGCTCTGCAGGGCTTTAAGTAGCGTAGGTGTCCTGCTTTACAAGCTAAAACCTCTTCAGGGTATGTATTTGTTTTGTGTTTTGCAGAGATGTTTGGTGTAGTTAAAACAAATATCCCTGTGCCCAGCGATTTGCTGGTCTAGCCTGGTAGCTGGTGGGGTGCTTATCTAATTGGATAGGTTAGTGGAAGGCAGTGTTTGCTGGTCAGAATCCTGTGGCTCTGGCTTGAGCAGCACCACAGGATTACATTTCTTTGTGGCGCCTTATTCAGGCTGATATTTCAAATCCTTCTGCTTCTAGGGTTGCTTATGGCCAGTCCTTACTAAGATCAGCGCTTCGACACCCGGCAAACAGTTTATTGAATTGTGGTCCATTCATTTCTACCAGTTCTTCGTGGTCACCCGCCTCAAAAAAGATCGTCTCACAGCGGCTGAGCCCACTGTCTATCAGAGTAGTAATGCCATAAGCCTGGCCGACAGGGGGTAGGGCGCCCAGCTCGCAGTCTGGGAAGACCGATCCAAGCTCATTTTCTGCGACCATCTCCAGGTCGTTGCGGCCAGTTTCAGTGTGCACTGCGCGTAGATCCAGGCTGCTGCTGGCGGGTATTACCGCCATCACGAACCCCTCCTTATCGCGCAACAGGATTGCCTTGGCTACCTGGTCTTCGCGCACATGAGCAGCGTGCGCACTCTCTCGACTGGTGCGTGTGTGGGGATGCTGTATTAGGTGGTAGTCAACTGACTGGTCATTCAAGTATTGACTTAATCTCGCAGCAATAGTCATGTCGTTACCCTCGATTTACCTAAGGTACTCCATTGTAGTTTGAGCCGATTGAAATTTGATCATGCTGTACAGTTGACAGCCTCTTGTGCGCCCCGTAGAATTCGCGCTCCTTTTCGCCCGCCCTCGGGGTTGCGAGAAAGGACGTTCTTTAGTTCATAAGTTGGAGTTTGATTCCATGCAGGGTCAACGTATCCGAATTCGCCTGAAGGCCTTCGATCACAAGCTGATCGACGCGTCTACTCAGGAGATCGTAGAGACGGCTAAGCGCACTGGCGCACAAGTTCGCGGTCCTATCCCGCTGCCGACTCGCAAAGAGAAGTACACCGTACTGATTTCCCCGCACGTTAATAAAGACGCTCGCGACCAGTATGAGATCCGTACTCACAAGCGTTTGCTGGACATCGTTGAGCCTACCGAGAAAACCGTCGACGCGCTGATGAAGCTCGATCTGGCGGCCGGTGTTGAGGTCCAAATTAGTCTCGGCTAAACACTTTTAACTAACTACCGAATCCCGGGCGAAAAAGGTCTGGGTAGTGTAACGCTCTGAAATTGGGCGGCCGCAGTGGGTTAAAGCCCCGTGCACTGAGAGGTTAATAAGATGACTATAGGTATTGTCGGCCGCAAGAGCGGCATGACTCGCGTCTTCACTGAAGATGGCGTATCCATTCCGGTAACCGTTGTTGAGGTTGCTCCGAATCGCGTCACCCAGGTGAAAACTGTGGAAACCGATGGCTATACCGCTGTTCAAGTAGCAGTGGGTAACCGTAAGGCTTCCCGTGTCTCCAAGCCCGAAGCGGGCCACTTCGCCAAAGCCAATGTAGAGGCTGGCACTAATCTTTTCGAGCTGCGTACTGACGCTTCCGAAGAGACTTTCGAAATCGGTTCTGAAATCACTGTAAGCAGCTTTGAAGCTGGCCAGAAGATCGACGTAACCGGCACTTCCAAAGGTAAAGGCTTCCAGGGTGGCGTTAAGCGCTGGAACTTCCGTACTCAGGACGCAACCCACGGTAACTCCCTGTCTCACCGCGCTCCCGGTTCTATCGGTCAGTGCCAGACTCCTGGCCGCGTATGGAAAGGCAAGAAAATGGCCGGACACATGGGTGCTGAGCGTGTAACCGTGCAGAACCTGGAAGTAGTTCGTGTCGATGCCGAACGCAACCTGCTGCTGGTTAAAGGCGCTGTTCCCGGTGCTCCCGGTGGCAACGTTATCGTTCGTCCGGCAGTAAAAGCCTAAGTCTGAGGGGAATTAGATATGGAACTGAATATCGCTACTCCCGAAGGCGCTAAAGGCACAGTAGCTGTCTCTGAAGTGACTTTCGGACGTGAGTTCAACCAAGATCTGGTACACCAGGCAGTTGTCGCCTACATGGCTGGCGCTCGTCAGGGTACCAAGGCGCAGAAGAACCGTTCTGATGTTTCCGGTGGTGGTAAAAAGCCCTGGCGCCAAAAAGGTACTGGCCGCGCACGTGCCGGTACTATCCGCAGCCCGCTGTGGCGCTCCGGTGGTGTAACTTTCGCCGCTGACCCGCGTGATCACAGCGTTAAGCTGAACAAAAAGATGTACCGCGCTGCACTGCGCTGCATCCTGTCTGAGCTGGCTCGTCAGGAGCGCTTGATAGTGGTTGAGTCCTTCGATGTGGACGCGCCCAAGACCAAGCAACTGGTTAGCAAACTGGCTCAGTTTGACCTGTCCGATGCGCTGATCGTGACTGAAGAGGTTAGCGAAAACCTGTACCTGGCCGCTCGCAACTTGCACAAAATCGATGTTCGTGATGTGCAGGCGATCGATCCAGTAAGCCTGATTCGCTTTGATAAGGTCGTGGTTACCGTTTCTGCGCTCAAGAAAATTGAAGAGGTGCTGGGATGAACCAAGAGCGACTCTACAAAGTACTGCTGGGCCCGGTAATTTCCGAAAAAGCTGCTGTGCTGGCCGATAGCGCCAACCAAGTAGTTTTCAAGGTTTCCACCGATGCCGAAAAAGCTGAGATCAAGGCCGCGGTTGAAAAGCTGTTTAACGTTTCTGTTGAACAGGTTCGCACCGTGAACGTTAAAGGTAAAACCAAGCGTACCCGCTACGGCATGGGCCGTCGCAGCGATTGGAAAAAAGCCTACGTTCGCCTGGCCGAAGGCAGCGACATCAACTTTGAAGCTGCTGAGTAAAGGGGACTGTTACAATGGCAATTGTAAAAACAAAACCGACCTCCGCCGGCCGTCGACACCTGGTTAAGGTTGTTAACCCCGACCTGCACAAGGGTGCTCCTTACGCTCCTCTTTTAGAGAGCAAGAGCAAAAGCGGTGGCCGTAACAACAACGGTCGTATCACCACTCGTCATATCGGCGGTGGTCACAAGCAGCACTACCGCGTAATCGACTTCAAGCGCAACAAAGACGGTATCCCCGCTAAAGTTGAGCGTCTGGAGTACGATCCCAACCGCAGCGCACATATCGCTCTGGTTTGTTACGCGGATGGTGAGCGTCGTTACATTATCGCACCGAAAGGCCTTAAGGCTGGCGCCACCATTCAGTCCGGCGATGCCGCACCGATTGCTGTGGGCAACACCCTGCCTCTGCGCAACGTTCCGGTGGGTTCTGTAATTCACGGTATCGAGCTGAAGCCTGGTAAAGGCGCTCAGTTGGCCCGCTCTGCGGGTGCTTCTGTACAGCTGGTAGCCCGTGAAGGCCAGTACGCGACTATTCGTCTGCGTTCCGGCGAAATGCGCAAGGTTCTCGCTGAGTGCCGCGCAACCCTGGGTGAAGTGAGCAACTCCGAGCACAGCCTGCGCAAGCTGGGTAAAGCTGGTGCTGCACGCTGGCGTGGTGTTCGTCCTACCGTTCGCGGTGTGGCGATGAACCCGGTAGATCACCCGCACGGTGGTGGTGAAGGTCGTACCTCTGGTGGCCGTCACCCTGTTACCCCGTGGGGCGTTCCGACCAAGGGTAAGAAAACGCGCAAGAACAAGCGCACCGATAAGATGATTGTACGTCGTCGCGGCAAGTAAGCCGCGCGATGTCTGAGCAGCTAGAGAGGAATCGACAGTGCCACGCTCATTAAAAAAAGGTCCCTTTATTGATCTGCACTTGATCAAGAAGGTGGAGGCGGCGATTGAAGCAAACGATCGTCGACCGATTAAAACCTGGTCCCGCCGTTCCATGATTATGCCGGAAATGGTTGGACTGACGATTGCCGTTCACAACGGTCGTCAACACGTGCCCGTTTTGGTTAACGAAGAAATGGTTGGCCATAAACTGGGCGAGTTCGCTGCTACCCGCACTTACCGCGGTCACGCTGCGGACAAGAAAGCGAAGAAGCGCTAAGCCGAGGTTAAAAAGATGGAAGTAGCAGCAAAATTACGCGGCGCACGTCTATCGGCGCAAAAGGCGCGACTGGTAGCTGATCAGGTTCGCGGCAAAGGCGTTGAAGAAGCCCTGGATATTCTTGCATTTAGCAATAAAAAGGGTGCGGCGATCGTCAAGAAAGTACTGGAATCGGCCATTGCCAACGCCGAGCACAACGAAGGTGCTGACGTTGACGAGCTGAAGGTTTCCACAATTTTTGTGGACGAAGGTATGACCATGAAACGCATTAAACCGCGTGCGAAAGGTCGTGCAGATCGCATTCTTAAGCGTACTTGTCACATCACTGTGAAAGTGGCCGAGAAATAAGAGAGCAGGCGAGAAAACCATGGGACAAAAAGTACATCCTACCGGCATTCGTCTGGGTATCGTTAAAAAGCATACCTCTGTTTGGTATGCCGGCAGCGACGAGTACGCAGACAAGCTGTACACGGATCTGAAAGTTCGCGAATTTATTCGCAAAAAACTGGCCCACGCTTCCGTGAGCCGTATCGAGATCGAACGTCCGGCGAACACCGCTCGTGTGACTATTCACACTGCGCGTCCAGGCATCGTGATCGGTAAAAAAGGTGAAGACGTAGAACGTCTGCGCAACGCTGTTAGTGCGCAGATGGGCGTACCTGTGCACATCGATATCGAAGAAGTGCGCAAGCCTGATATGGACGCCGCTCTGGTTGGCCAGAACGTTGCCCAGCAGCTGGAACGCCGCGTTATGTTCCGTCGCGCGATGAAGCGCGCCGTACAGAACGCTATGCGTCAGGGCGCCGAAGGTATCAAAATTCAGGTAAGTGGTCGTCTCGGCGGTGCGGAAATCGCACGTACCGAATGGTACCGCGAAGGTCGTGTGCCCCTGCATACCCTGCGTGCCAATATCGACTACGCCACTGCTGAAGCGATGACTACCTACGGCATCATCGGTATCAAGGTGTGGATCTTTAAAGGTGAAGTCATCGGTGACGAAATGCCCGATGAAAAGCCGGTAAAGAGCCGCAAGAAAGCTGCTAAATAAGGGGTACGCAAATGTTGCAACCAAAGCGTACAAAATTCCGCAAGGTACAGAAGGGTCGCAACCGCGGTCTTTCTCAGCGCGGCTCTAAAGTGAGCTTTGGCGAGTTTGGCCTCAAGGCCATCGGTCGCGGTCGCATTACTGCGCGCCAGATCGAAGCGGCTCGTCGCGCTATGACTCGTCACGTTAAACGTGGCGGTAAAATCTGGATTCGCGTGTTTCCGGACAAGCCAATTACCAATAAGCCCCTCGAAGTCCGTATGGGTAAAGGTAAAGGTGGCGTTGAATACTGGGTAGCTCAGATCCAGCCGGGCAAAGTCCTCTATGAAATGGAGGGTGTGTCCGAAGAGCTGGCTCGTGAGGCTTTCGCACTTGCTGCGGCCAAGCTGCCTGTAAAAACAACTTTCGTTAAGCGTTCGGTGATGTAATGAAGACTGCAGATCTACGCGAAAAGTCAGTTGAAGAGCTGAACCAGGAACTGCTGAACCAGCTCGAAGCTCAATTCAAGCTTCGTATGCAAAAGTCCACCGGTCAGCTGGCTCAGACTCATCTGCTGAAGCAGACTCGTCGCGACATTGCTCGCATAAAGACTGTGTTGACCGAGAAGGCAGGTAACTAATCATGGCTGAAGCAAAACTGAAGCGTACTCTGACCGGTAAGGTCGTGAGTGACAAGATGGATAAAACCATCACCGTTTTGATCGAGCGCCGTGTTAAGCACCCGATCTACGGCAAAATTGTAAACAAGTCCACAAAGCTTAAGGCACATGACGAGAACAATGATTGCAGCATCGGCGATGTTGTAACCATCGAGGAATCTCGTCCGCTGTCCAAGAGCAAATCTTGGGCTTTGCAGAAAATTGTAGAGCGTGCGGCGAAGGTATAACCCCTAGCGCATTGACTGCCGAATTGAAAGGTTTCGGAGAGAGACAATGATTCAAGCGGAATCCTACTTAGAAGTAGCTGACAACAGTGGGGCTCGCCGCGTCATGTGCATCAAGGTGCTGGGCGGCTCCCATCGTCGTTATGCCGGCGTGGGCGACATTATTAAGGTAACCGTTAAGGAAGCCATTCCCCGCGGTAAAGTGAAGAAAGGTCAGGTAATGAACGCCGTTGTGGTTCGCACCAAAAAAGGTGTGCGTCGCGCGGACGGTTCCCTGATTAAATTTGACGATAACGCAGCGGTGCTGCTGAACCAGCAACTGGCGCCGGTTGGCACCCGTATTTTTGGTCCGGTAACTCGCGAATTGCGCGGTGAGAAGTTCATGAAGATCATCTCCCTCGCTCCCGAAGTTATCTAGGCCTCGAGCGGAGAAGAGTTATGCGCAAGATCAAGCGTGACGACGAAGTGATCGTTATCGCCGGTCGTGACAAGGGCAAACGTGGTTCAGTACGTAAAGTACTGAACGACGGCCGTCTGATTGTCTCCGGCATACAGATGATCAAAAAGCACCAAAAGCCAAACCCACAGATGGGTATTGCGGGTGGCATCGTTGAGAAAGAAGCTGCTATCCAAGCTTCCAACGTAGCCATCTTCAACCCTAACACCCAGAAGGCTGACCGGGTGGGCTTTAAAGTACTGGAAGACGGCACTAAGATTCGCGTCTTCAAATCCAGCGGCGAAGCCATCTAAGGCTCTTGACGCAAAAGCAGGTTGGTAGATCATGGCAAAGCTTAAAGAGCTCTACACTAAGGACCTCGTGGCCAAGCTAAAAGAAGAGCTTGGTCTCGAGAATGTGATGGCAGTGCCGCGCATCACCAAGATCACCATCAACATGGGTGTTGGTGAAGCGATTGGTGATAAGAAGGTGCTGGAGCACGCTGTCAACGATATGACAGCAATTACTGGTCAAAAGCCCATCGTTACTAAAGCGCGCAAATCTATTGCGGGCTTTAAGATTCGCGACGGTTGGCCGATCGGCTGCAAGGTAACTCTGCGCGGTGAGCGCATGTATGAGTTCCTGGAGCGTTTGGTTGATATCGCGATTCCTCGTATCCGCGACTTCCGTGGCATTAGCCCGAAGCAGTTCGACGGCCGCGGTAACTTCTCTATGGGCGTGACTGAGCAAATCATCTTCCCGGAAATTGACTACGACAAAGTAGACAAGCTCCGCGGTCTGGATATTTGTATTACCACTACAGCTGCAAACGACGATCAAGGTCGTGCGCTGCTGAAAGCGTTCAACTTCCCTTTCAAGGGTTAAGAGGATTCCATGGCGAAGAAATCCATGATTGCGCGCGAAAATAAGCGCGCTCGAACCGCAGCTAAGTACGCCGAAAAGCGTCAAGAGCTGAAGGCGATCATCGCCAGTTCCACTGCTTCCGAAGAGGAGCAGTGGGAGGCTCAACTCAAGCTGCAGAAAATGCCGCGCGATGCAAGCCCGGTACGTCAGCAACGCCGCTGTCGTATTACTGGTCGCCCCCACGCTGTATACCGCAAGTTCGGCCTGTGCCGTAACAAGCTTCGCGAAGCTGCGATGCGTGGTGATGTTCCTGGCCTCGTGAAGTCCAGCTGGTAATTACCAGCTGGTTTAAGGCAGATTTGAGGAGTCTCATAAGATGAGTATGCAAGATCCGTTGGCAGATATGCTGACTCGCATCCGCAATGCCCTGGCACGCGGAAAGGCGGAAGTCACCCTGCCATCATCCAAACTGAAAGTAGCAGTGGCCAAAGTCCTAAAAGACGAAGGTTACGTTACTGATTTAAATGTAAGCGAAGGCGCAAAGCCGGAACTGACCATTGCTCTGAAATACTTCCAGGGCAAGCCGGTTATTGCCGAGCTGAATCGCGTTTCCCGTCCGGGCCTGCGCGCTTACACTGGTAAAAAAGCTCTGCCTACCGTACGCGGTGGCCTGGGTATCGCGATCGTTTCCACCTCTAATGGTGTGATGACTGATCGCGCTGCACGCCAGGCTGGTGTCGGTGGCGAAGTGCTTTGCACCGTATTCTAAGCGGGGGTTGCAATGTCTCGAGTAGCAAATAGTCCGGTAGTTCTCCCCGCAGGTGTTACCGTAGACCTGAAAGGTCAGAACATCGCTGTTAAAGGCGGTATCGGTAACCTGGATATGGTTATTCACGGTGATGTAGAAGTAAGCCAGGCTGAAAGCCAGCTGACTTTTGCCGCGCGCAATAACTCCAAACAGGCCAAAGCGCTGGCGGGTACTACCCGTGCTCTGGTCAATAACATGGTGATAGGCGTAAGCAAGGGCTTCGAGAAGAAGCTGCAGTTGCTGGGTGTTGGTTATCGTGCGAAAGCCGCCGGTAAAGCGGTTAACCTTACCCTGGGCTTCTCCCATCCGATCGATTATCAGTTGCCGGAAGGTGTGACTGCGGAAACGCCATCCCAGACTGAAATCGTACTTAAGAGCAGCAATAAACAGCTGCTGGGCCAAGTGGCCGCTGAGATCCGTGCGTTCCGTCCGCCGGAGCCCTACAAAGGTAAGGGTGTCCGTTATGCCGATGAACGCGTGTATCGCAAAGAGGCCAAGAAGAAGTAAATAGGGCATAGATATGAACGTTAAGAAAGCATCTCGCTTGCGTCGTGCACGTCGTGCCCGCGCCAAGATCCGTGAGCTGGGCGCCGTTCGCCTCACCGTGAACCGCACACCGCGTCACATTTACGCACAGATCCTGTCTGCCGAAGGCAATGCGGTATTGGCTTCCGCCTCTACCCTGGACAAGGACCTGCGCGAAGGTAAAACCGGTAACGTCGACGCCGCTTCCGCGGTTGGCAAACTGATCGCTGAGCGCGCGAAAGCCGCTGGTGTTGAAGAAGTTGCCTTCGATCGCAGTGGCTTCAAGTTCCATGGCCGTGTAAAGGCTCTGGCTGACGCTGCCCGCGAAGCCGGTCTGAAATTCTAAGGGTTGAGTTATGGCTAGAGAGAAAGACAAAAGCAACGACGAAGGCCTGCAGGAGAAGCTGGTCCAGGTCAATCGCGTTGCCAAGACTGTTAAAGGTGGTCGTATCTTCGCCTTTACCGCACTGACCGTAGTTGGTGACGGCAATGGCCGTGTCGGTTTCGGGCGTGGCAAGGCGCGTGAAGTGCCTGTTGCGATCCAGAAAGCGATGGAAGCTGCACGCCGCAACATGATCCAGGTAGAGCTGAATGGTGACACCATCCAGTACGCTACCAATGGTCGCCACGGCGGTTCCAAGGTTTACATGCAGCCCGCCTCCCAGGGTACCGGTGTAATTGCCGGCGGTGCCATGCGCTCCGTACTGGAAATGGCTGGTGTACACAACGTACTGGCTAAGTGCTACGGCTCCACCAACCCGGTGAACGTAGTACGTGCAACTTTCAAAGCTCTGGATCAAATGCAGAGCCCGGAAGATGTAGCTGCCAAGCGCGGTAAATCAGTCGAAGAGATTCTGGGCTAATCACAGCCCAGATTTAAGGTTATTGGTGGGTTAAGACCATGGCTAAGAAGACCATTAAAGTCACCCAGACCAAAAGCATCAACGGACGCCTGAAAAGTCATCAGGCGTGCGTTGCGGGTCTGGGCCTGCGCCGCATCGGCCACACAGTGGAAGTGGAAGATACTCCTTCCGTACGCGGCATGATCAACAAAGTAAACTACCTGGTTAAGGTTGAGGGGGAATAACATGCGTTTGAATGACCTGTCTCCCGCACAAGGCCACAAGCACAGCGCCAAGCGCGTTGGCCGTGGTATTGGTAGTGGTTTAGGTAAGACCGGTGGCCGCGGCCACAAAGGTCAAAAAGCGCGTTCCGGCGGCAGCGTTCGTCCGGGCTTCGAAGGCGGTCAGATGCCTTTGCAGAAGCGTCTGCCTAAGTACGGTTTCACCGCTCGTGTTTCTCGCTTCACCGCAGAAGTACGTCTGGCAGAGCTGGCCAAGGTAGAAAGTGACGTAATCGATTTGGCAGCGCTGAAGAATGCCGATATCATCGGCAGCCATATTAAACGCGCCAAAGTGTTTCTCTCAGGCGAGCTGACTAAAGCTGTAACCGTAAAGGGGCTGGGAGTGACCAAAGGTGCAAAGGCGGCTATCGAAGCTGCTGGCGGTAAAATAGAAGACTAATCGAGGCGCCAATGGCACGACCAGGATCCGGTGGAAATCCCCTGGGCAACAGCAAGGGATTGGGTGAGCTCTGGGCTCGCCTTCGTTTTCTGTTTCTAGCGATACTTGTTTATCGTTTGGGAACACACATTCCGGTGCCCGGCATTGATCCGGAAAAGCTGTCAAACATGTTTAGCCAGAACCAGGGAACCATCCTTGGTCTGTTTAACATGTTTTCAGGCGGCGCCCTGGAACGGATGAGTATTCTGGCTTTGGGCATCATGCCCTACATCTCCGCATCCATCATTATGCAATTGATGAGTGCGGTGACTCCCTCTCTGGAAGCGTTGAAGAAAGAAGGGGAGGCCGGAAGGCGTAAGATCAACCAGTACACCCGTTATCTGACGGTGGTGTTGGCCCTGATTCAGGGTATCGGCATGGCCTTCGGGTTGGCAGGGCAAAATCTGGCTTACTCACCTGAGCCTGCGTTTGGTTTTTACTTTGTGGCGGTAACGTCACTGGTGACCGGTGCCGTATTCATGATGTGGCTCGGTGAGCAGATCACTGAGCGCGGTGTGGGCAACGGCATTTCCATGCTGATTTTTGCCGGTATCGTTGCTGGGTTACCCGGCGCTATCGGACAGGCGTTTGAGCAGGCCCGACAGGGTGAGTTGCATATTCTTATGCTGCTTATCATCGGTGTTATCGCTTTAGCTGTGGTGTTCTTTGTTGTAGTAATGGAGCGCGGTCAGCGCCGAATTACGATCAACCACGCCAGACGACAAGCCGGTCGCTACTCCGCAGCTCCGGCTGCGCAGGCGAGCCACCTGCCTCTGAAGGTGAATATGGCCGGTGTTATCCCGGTGATCTTCGCCAGCAGTATCCTGCTATTCCCAGCGACGCTGGCACAGTGGTTTGGACAAGGTGGTGAAGGTGTCGGTGCCCAGATTCTGCAGTGGATGGCATTGCAGCTGGGGCCAGGGCAGCCGCTGAACATTATTCTGTTCGCACTGCTGATTGGTTTCTTCTGTTTCTTCTATACGGCGTTGATGTTCAACCCGAATGAAGTTGCAGATAACCTGAAAAAGTCTGGTGCCTATGTACCTGGTATTCGTCCAGGTGAGCAGACAGCCCGCTATATCGATAGTGTGTTGACCCGACTCACTCTGGTAGGTGCTGTGTATATCGCACTGGTATCCCTGCTGCCGCAGTTCCTGGTGGTTGGGTTTAATGTTCCCTTCTATCTGGGGGGTACCTCATTGCTGATCGTTGTAGTAGTAGTGATGGACTTTATGGCACAGGTACAATCGCATCTGTTGTCACACCAGTACGAAGGCTTGATGAAAAAAGCGAACCTGCAAAGCTACGGTCGTCGCTAGTGCGTCACCTGCTCGCAGTTTGATTGAATTGAGGTAAGGTCATGAAAGTACGCGCTTCTGTAAAAAAGATCTGCCGTAACTGCAAAATCGTGCGTCGCAAGGGCGTTCTGCGGGTAATCTGCAGCGCTGAGCCACGTCACAAGCAGCGTCAAGGCTAATAGGGGCCAGCCCCTTACAGAGAGCGTCCGTTGGGCGCCTCTGTAAAAGCTGGAAAAATTCGCTATTTGTTACAGCCCCGTAATGAATGGCAACACCATAAAGAATTTCTTTATGGTGGGAGGTCAGCCTAAAGGTTGGACCTCCGCTAGGGGGCGTTGACTGTCGTCCACATCCGCTGCGGGAGGCCGTGGTGGGCGTGGGCTATTGCAATTTGGTGTCTGAAAAGCTATTCTTGCGCGCCTTTTTGGTGGCGCCGTCGGTTTTTTAGTCGCTGTCAGCGCCGAAATCAAAGTAGAGTCACATACTTAATATAAAGCAGTGGCTCCCAATACGTGGAGTACGCCTCTATGGCACGTATTGCTGGTGTCAATGTACCAGACCACAAGCACGCCGTGATCTCCCTGACCCACATTTATGGGGTAGGTCTTACTACGGCTAAGTCTATTTTGGCAGCGGTTGGTATCGCTGAATCCACCAAAATCCGCGACCTGTCTGAAGAGCAGATCGAAACCATCCGCGGTGAAGTTGCAAAGCTTACCGTAGAAGGCGACCTGCGCCGTGAAGTATCCATGAACATCAAGCGTTTGATGGACCTGGGTTGCTATCGCGGTCTGCGTCACCGTCGCAGCTTGCCGCTGCGTGGTCAGCGCACCAAGACCAATGCTCGTACCCGTAAGGGTCCGCGCAAGCCGATTCGCAAGTAAGCCTTAACTAAGGCGCGAAATCGCGGTTCAAGATGCCCCGGCCGGCTAATCGCCGAGGGGATTTGATACAGGATTTAGGATACTGGTATGGCTAAGCCAAAAACTACTGTTCGCAAAAAGGTCAAAAAGACCGTTGTCGACGGTATTGCCCACATCCACGCATCGTTCAACAACACGATCGTGACGATCACTGATCGCCAGGGTAATACCCTCAGCTGGGCCACCGCAGGTGGATCTGGCTTCCGTGGCTCACGTAAGAGCACCCCGTTTGCAGCCCAGGTTGCCGCTGAGCGCGCAGGTACTGCAGCTCAGGAATACGGCCTGAAAAACCTCGACGTAGAAGTGAAGGGCCCTGGCCCCGGTCGCGAATCCGCTGTTCGCGCACTGAACAACTGCGGCTACAAAATCACCAACATCACCGACGTGACGCCTATCCCGCATAACGGATGTCGTCCGCCCAAGAAACGTCGCGTGTAAGAGGGGGCTGATAGAATGGCACGTTATATTGGACCAAAATGTAAACTGTCCCGTCGTGAAGGGACTGACCTGCAGCTGAAGAGTGGTGTACGTCCGCACGACTCCAAGTGTCGCGCAGAATCTAAGCCCGGTCAGCATGGCGCTGGTCGCGGCCGTCTGTCCGACTACGGCATCCAGCTGCGTGAAAAGCAAAAAGTTCGTCGTATCTACGGCGTACTGGAAAAGCAGTTCCGTAACTACTATAAGGAAGCAGCACGTCTGAAGGGCGCTACAGGTGAAAACCTGCTGCAACTTCTCGAGCAGCGTCTGGACAACGTGGTTTACCGCATGGGCTTCGGCTCAACTCGCTCTGAAGCGCGTCAGCTGGTTTCCCACAAAGCAATTCTTGTAAACGGCACTACCGTTAATATCCCTTCTTTCCAAGTTAAAGAAGGCGACGTTATCGCTGTACGTGAGAAAGCCAAGAAGCAGCTGCGTATCCAGAATTCCGTTTCCCTCGCTGCCCAGCGTGGCGATGTCGAGTGGGTAGACGTAAACGCGAGCAAACTGGAAGGCACTTTTAAGCGCACTCCGGATCGTGTCGATCTGCCGGCAGAGATCAACGAAAACCTTATTGTGGAACTGTACTCCAAGTAACAATTAGTCCACTTTAAGGAATGCAACTGTAAACAGGTATGGCTATGCAGACTGCTGTCAACGAGTTTTTGACACCGCGTCGTATTGACGTCACCGAGTACAATCCGAATCACGCCAAAGTGGTTCTGGAGCCCCTGGAGCGTGGTTTCGGCCACACTCTTGGCAATGCGCTGCGTCGCATCCTGCTGTCCTCCATGCCGGGCTGCGCCGTCACCGAAGTAGAAATCGACGGTGTCGAGCACGAGTACAGCGCGATTGAAGGTGTGCAAGAAGATGTTATTGAAATCTTGCTCAACCTGAAAGAAATCGCGGTTGTTATGCACGGCAAAGATCAGGCGGTATTAAGCCTGAGCAAGAAGGGCCCGGGTGCAGTGACCGCTGGAGATATCCAGGTAGATCACGATATCGAGATTGTGAATCCTGAACACGTGATTGCCAATATCACAGGTGATGTAGAACTCAACCTGCGACTCACTGTTGCGCGTGGGCGTGGTTATCAGCCCGCCGACGCTCGCCGTGATGAGGAAGAGGAAAGCCGCGCGATTGGCCGTCTGCAGCTGGACGCATCTTACAGCCCGGTTCGCCGTGTATCTTACAGCGTGGAAAGCGCGCGTGTAGAGCAGCGTACCGATCTGGATAAGCTGGTTTTGGACCTGGAGACCAATGGTACTCTGGACCCAGAAGAAGCTATTCGTCGTGCAGCCACTATTCTGCAGCAACAGCTGGCAGTATTTGTGGACCTGGAAGGCGAGAAAGATGCGCAACCGAAGGCGGAAGAGCCCGAAGTTGATCCAGTATTGCTGCGCCCGGTTGACGACCTGGAACTCACCGTACGTTCGGCTAACTGTCTGAAAGCGGAAAACATCTACTACATCGGTGACCTGATTCAGCGCACTGAAGTAGAGCTGCTGAAGACTCCGAACCTTGGCAAGAAGTCTCTGACTGAAATCAAGGATGTACTGGCTTCCCGTGGTTTGTCACTGGGTATGCGTCTGGAAAACTGGCCACCGGCCAGCCTTAAAGGCGATAGCAAATTAAGCCCCCTGTAAGCATTTGGTAGTCGCGGCGATGTCGCGACTAGTAGAAAGAACCCGAGCGGTGCCACAGCTTAGCGCGACACCGCTCCAGAACGACCTGCTGAGACAGCAACTGTGGTCGTAAGGAATTGAGTCATGCGTCATCGCTATAGTGGCCGTAAATTCAGCCGTACCAGCGCTCACCGCAAGGCCATGTTCAAGAACATGACCGCTTCTCTGGTAGAGCACGAACTGATCAAAACTACACTGCCAAAAGCCAAGGAGCTGCGTCGCGTCGCCGAGCCGCTGATTACCCTGGCTAAGAAAGACAGTGTTGCCAACCGTCGTCTGGCTTTCGCTCGTATCCGTGATAAGGATGCTGTGCGCAAGTTGTTCGATGAGCTGGGTCCTCGTTACGAAGCCCGTCCAGGTGGATATATCCGTATCCTGAAGTGTGGTTTCCGCGCTGGTGACAAAGCACCGATGGCTTACGTTGAACTGGTGGATCGTCCACAAGTTGAAGACGAAGCTGCTGAAGCATAAGTTGCACTAGCAATTTTGCTACGGAAGGCCGGTCATAGACCGGCCTTTTTTGTATATACGGGAGAATTTTGTATGTCTTTTGAGCAGTTGTTAAATAATTTGAACCCGCAAATTGTTGCCAGCCTGCGGCGAGCAATTGAGTTGGGTAAATGGCCCAATGGTGTTGTGATTACTGCAGAGCAACGTAGTCTCTGTGCAGAGGCGGTTGCCAGCTGGGAGGCCCAAAATCTGCCTAAAGAGCAGCAGCTAGGCTATGTCGCACCAAAGACCTCCAAAGACCCCTGTTCTGCTAAAAAAGGTGATGAACAACCTTTGAGCTGGGTATAAGTCGCTTTAGCTGATTCTCTTACTTTCCAGCTGTTTAATAGATATTGGCGCATATCTCTTCAGCTGGGACGCCCTTCCCATTCATCCCCCCGCTTTTCTCTGCTTATATAGTTACCGACATAACGAAATATAAATTTAAATTTGCTCGGTAATTGGATATGAAAAAACTGATATTGCTTGCCGGTGCAGTAAGCCTAGCTGTTGTCGGCATTGATCATTACGATATTAATGTCAAAGAAAGTGTGGCGAGAGTGCAACAGTTTGTGCAGCCATTAAAGGAAAATAATGGGTTGGCACAGGATATCTCTGAAAAAATACCTTGGTCAGAGCTGGATACAACGGAGATGGTGGAACTACTGGACCATCCTAGGGTGAAGGCCTATCTCGATCGTGAGAAGTTAAAGCAGGAGTTAAAAGATTACTTTGCCGACCTTGGGAACTTATCCAGTGCTGAGGCCTGGGACGCAATTGAGCAGGTGGAGAGTGAGAAACGAGTAACGGGTTATGAAGCACTGTCGATGAAACTAGCCTGGTTAGAAAAAAATAGCCTTAACGAAGCCGATTTCAAGCAGCGCGCCGAAGAACTTTTTAATATTTATCGAGAAAAGGCTCAGTCAGTGATCAGCCGCTATGACCCACATACTCAAGTGCCAGGCTTCTCTACCTATAAAGATCTAGAGCGCTCTATTGTTGAAGAGGTTCAGCAAATGACATCTTTTCCCAATGGAATGAATAAGCAAGAATATTTGCGACAACGCTTACAGGAAGCTCGGGAAACAGTGTACGGTAGCTAATCAAATAACAGTGCTGCTGTTAGTCAGCAGCACTGTCTTCCGCTTAGCTCTCTTACATAAATAAGCCAATCAAGTCATAGAACCAATTACTGTTGTTATCAAAGTCAGATACTTTATCTGTCTCATAGGCGCGAATCATTCCACCACCGTTGTGGTTCACGATGTTGTTTAGGAAGTCCTCTAACTCCAATCCATGCTCAGCAATTTCACCGTACTTGAGGTCAATAATAGTGGTGCAGTGGCTCTCATTTAGGTTGCGAAACATTGGGAAGTAGTAGCCCCAATTACTGGTTTGATCCAAGAGTGGTATTAGATTTTCATGGGTGTCCTTTTGCCAGCGCTGGCGTAGTTTATCTAAACGAGAGTTGGCATCTGGGTCGTTGTAAATATCTTCGTAGAAGCGCTCATAGGAGTATGAAGAAAAGTTACCATCCGCCAGGAAGTGCGTGATACCCAGGCGATCTGTAGGGAATTTATCTGACAGTGCGCGGTATATCGAAGCCAACTGATTGCTGTCAAATCCTGGAGTAAAAGATTTTATCGCATTAATAGGGTTCTCTTCATTGGGATCCCCATCAGTTGTATAAGTAGTCCAGGAATGAAGCACTTCGTTGTGTAACGGTAAGGATGGGTATTGAGTGTTGTTTTCACTGTCCAGAGGCGCTTTGTAAAGCGGGCCGGAATCATCTATCAGATAGCCGTATTCGACATCCATATCCTCACGAAGCTTCGTGTAATTTAACAGAGCCCCTACGCTGCCTGCACTGCAACCAGCGGCAAGCATTTGCTTGGGTTTCTGCAAATTATTCTTTACCCATGAGGTTACTGCCTGCACATTGCGCAGGCCATTATGATGCCAAATTAGATCCGAATTCTGTCCAGTCTTATCCTTATATATCTCTGTCTTATCACCAACATAAATATCACCAGTGCAGTATGGAACGTAAACCATGTTCCACTCGCCAGTTTTATACTGGTTGTAAGGATGGTGAGTATAAATAAGGGGTGAAACACCTGCGGTAGTGAGATTATCGAAATTTGTGAAATCTAGGAGGTGTACATTACTGAGATAGTCATCAGGGATGCCATTAGGGTTGCGTGCCCCGCGAATACCAGCCTGGCCGGAGCAGCTTTCGTAGTCCCAACAGGCACCGCCACCTTCAAAATAAAAAATGGTATTGCTGGTATCGGGCACCCGATAAACAAAAAATTTATAGGGGGAGCCATTGCCACACATGGCGCCGGTACTGGCAGGAACATCTACTTTTTGCCAAGTATTAAAATCTTTAGGCTCGAAGTCATCGTTAAAGCTTGGGTCGTGCATGGTCAGAGGATACATCCCCTGAGCTTGCTGGGTAGAGACCGGTGCATCAGCGTTGGGAGGGTCAAAGAGGTGTTTGAGGGTTTTCCAAAAATTGTAATCACCTGGTTCTGCTTGTGCATATGAGGTGATAAGGAGTGAGCTGGCAATAAATGCCATAGTTAAACCACGGAGAATTTTTATCATTATTAATCCCCTTCCGGTAATTGGTGTTTTCTCTCTGGACCAGGCCGCATCGCGAACACAAGTTGTAGAAAATAACGTCACTTCAACGCTTGCAGTTAGCTAAGTAGGACACTCGTCCAAATCGCGCTTTAGGTAAAACCCAAGAAGACTAGTTAATAATGGACTTTTGGTCTAGCTAAAGACTAATTAAAACTACTAAGTCATGCTGGACCAATTGGTCTGACAGATTTCGTGAAAAATATTTTATTAAGTTTGGAGTGTCGATGGTTTTTGGAGTGCGCGTTGGTTGGTTTGGATAAATATTGCTTAGTCACAATGTGTGACCAGGCTGCTACATAAGGGGGCGACTTTCGTAGTTTAATTGTTTTTCTTACATAAAGTGAAAAACGTTAACCTAAGCCTTGCTTTAGAGGATGAAAGACTCATTATTTTCTGGTGCTAGATTATTTTTAAGGTTCTCAAGATACTTCATTTTTTTTAATAGTATCTCTCTTGCCTGTGCTTGATTGACTAGTTGAAAATTAATTTTATCCTGAGCCTTGAGTTGTCCTAATCTATGCAGGTCGGCTCGAATGATATGGGCAATACGAGGATATCCGCCGATAGTTTGCCCCTCAATAAAAGAAATAATGGGTTCGCCATTGTTAGGTATCTGAATACTGCCTGGGTAAAGTCCGGAGGAAATCATTTCATCCGAACTGTCCGTAATAGCTTTAGAGTCTACAATGATTGATGGGGATAGGCGAATCCCCATACGATTGCTCTGGGCGGATACTTGAAAGGTTTTTCTAAAAAAATTATTTAATGTTAACTCTGTAAATCGCTTTTTTTCTGGTCCGTAGATGACTCTCAAAAGTGGTCGAGATTGATAGCAGGGTTGTAGGCTTCGATCTATGTGAGCGGATTTTGCGATGCGAATATTTTTCAAATGAAAGCGTTCTTCGTAACTGATAGCCTTTCCTTTGTTGCCTCCAAAGTGACTGATTAAGTGTGTTGATACGCTGTTGAAAGCCTGGGGGGTAGAAATTTTGGCGGATAAGCCAATATATGCTCTGGTGCCACTTAGTAGTCGACCAAATTCTAAAATATCTCCCCGCTTAACTTTGATGACCTTGTAATTTTCTACAGTTATTTTATTTAACAGAACATTGAATTGTGCTCCTGTGATAGCTATTGAGATATCACATTCGAACCTAATAACTGGACCAGTTAACGTTAATTCCAATACAGGGTTGTTAAGGCAGTTACCCAATAGCAGATTGGCAAGTTGCATGGACAGGATGTCGGCTGCGCCTCCTTGGGGAATTCCACAGTGCATTAGACCTGGGCGTCCAAAGTCTTGAATGCTTGTTTGTAGTCCTGGACGAATAAAATAGATACTCATAGTTAGATCAGTTTCACATTATAGACTGATGAATATCGTCAAATTCTGCTTGATTGATCGAATAGAACTTAATGATATCTAATGGATCTGCAATAAATGGATGGCTGCTGTAGGGTTGGAATAATTGAATGGGAGTCTGGCCGATAATTTGCCACCCTCCTGGTGTGGCCTGTGGGTAAACTCCTGTTTGGCTGCCGCCGATGCCAACAGCTCCTGCAGGAATGCGCACCCGTGGATTTTTTTTGCGAGGACATTCCAGTCTAGGGTTGAGACCGCCGAGATACAAAAATCCGGGAGTAAAGCCCAACATATGTACGAGATAAGAGGGTGCTGTATGCAGCTTAATAATTTCTTTGCTGGATAAGCCAGTGTGTTTGCTCAATATTGAAATATCTGGAGCAAAAATTGATTCATAGCACACAGGAATGCGAATAGTACGGGGTTTTCGTGAGATGTTTTTGTGGGCTTTAAGGAAGTCTTGAATTGATTGTTGAACTTTCTGTGAGAGCATCTCGCTATCAGATATAGCAGGGTTAAAAATTAGTGTCAGACATTGATAGGCAGGAATTAATTCAATAAAGTTATTAGGATTTTTGTTAAGGAGATATTCTTTAAGCCCAATAATATGACGGCTAAGGTTTTCACTTGGCTCTGAGTTGAAGCGGATATCTAACGCACTATCTCCATTTGGGTAAACACTAAAATGGAGCTTAGTTGAGTGGTTTCTTTGTTTGGAGGATGTCACGATTGTATGTTCAGGCCATGATGTTGTAGGTGCTTGACTAGTGCTTTTGCGATTTTTAGAGCGGCAGGATTGTCACCATGTAAACAAATCGTATCCACAGAGAATTTCAGCGGTGTGCCATAATAGCTTGTGAAGTCTGTACCCTTTGCCAATGCGACAGCTCGTTCTAGGCAGTTTTCAATATTATTTAGCACTGAGCCAGGTAGATTACGTGGGGCCAATTTTTCTTTGTTTAAGTAGTGCCTATCTATAAAACCCTCCCGATAAAAGGTGCACTGCTTCTCTATTGCCACAGACTCCATCGCACCGTTGGCTAAACCGATAATTTTCAGAGAGGGATACTCTTTGGCGAAGAGTGAGATAATTTCTTTAGCGAGTAACCTATCTGCTTCGGCATCGTTATATAAAGCGCCATGTAGTTTAACGTGATCCAGCAGTATACCTGCTTCAGTAGTCAGGGATTGCAGCTGATCGAGCTGTTGAAATAAGGAATCAAGTAATAGATTTATTGGGAGTTTGACAGACTTTCTTCCAAAATTTTCCCGGTCAGGATAGCCGGGGTGCGCTCCAATTTTTAAATGATGTTTTTGTGCGTTGAGAATGGAAAGGCGCATAATGTCCCGGTTTCCTGCGTGAGCGCCACAGGCGATATTGCAGCGGGAAATAAAGGGCATGATTTGCGTGTCCCTAATACAGCTTTTTAGATCGCTACCTTCACCCAGGTCACAGTTGATGTCTATGCGCATAATATCAGTCCCTTCGACTTACACTCATCTTTAGGCCTAAACTATTTCATTTTCAACTTGTAGGGCAAGACTTCACCTCTGAAGAAATTTGCACACCTTTTGATTCATAGCAGTCGCCCAGAGGTGAGCAAAAACATGCTTTCACTTCAATGTCATTTCTTAATGCATTTAACTTTGTCCAAAGTGGTTCATTGGCGGCTGTTCTTTGAAGTGTCAAGAATTTTAGGGAGAAATGTGAAGCGATAATGGCTTGTTCCAATATTACTGTGTTTAAGCCACTCCTTGCCGCGAGAGTACTTTCTCCTTTATTTTCTAGATCGTGAATCGTCTGATATAAATTTTTTTCTTCTTTGTGGCAGCAAGAGGTTAGAAACGCTTCAAGGTCTGAGTAAGTCTTATCATGATAAGTGAACTCTAGAGACTTCAGGATTGCGGGTCCCGAGCCGGCGTTATGTAATGAGAAAATTATAGTTGGTTTTTGTGTCGCTCCATCAAAGTTTCCTTGGTCAAATTTAACCACAGGCATAGTCATAACTCGGACTTGTTTATTTGCGGCCTTGGCTTGCAGATAAGTGGCATAAAAAGAGGCTATAGAAATTAAAATTGCGCATAATGCAATTATTAAGTTGAGCCTTTCTTTATTGAGAAAATTCATTTATTTAGGTCTTTAAAAGGTAAGGGGAGTCTTCGAGTAATTCACAGAGGCACTTCTCTTGCTTCAGGGGGAGCCCCCTGAAGCAAGACAAAATACTCAGAGTCTTTTAAGAGCAGCATAGAGATTTGCCAGAAAAGTGCCGAGGGGGCCAAGCGCTCTGGCCATCAATTTATCCAAGCATGGGTTTAAGGAAACGGCCGGTATGAGAAACTTTCATTTCTGCCACATCCTCTGGAGTCCCTGCTGCAATAATCTGTCCTCCACCGGAGCCGCCTTCCGGGCCTAAGTCCACAATCCAGTCGGCAGTTTTAATGACGTCTAGATTGTGTTCGATAACCACGATGGTATTGCCGTGATCGCGCAGGCGATGCAAGACATCCAGTAATAATTGGATGTCGGCAAAATGCAGGCCAGTGGTGGGCTCGTCAAGGATATACAGGGTTTGGCCGGTGTCGCGCTTGGACAGTTCACGAGAGAGTTTTACTCGCTGCGCTTCGCCGCCGGAAAGTGTGGTGGCCGCCTGGCCAAGTTTGATATAGGAGAGACCGACATCCATCAAGGTTTGTAATTTCTTGGCAATTGCGGGCACGGGGTCAAAAAACTCTCGCGCATCTTCCACTGTCATTTCCAATACCTCGTGGATATTTTTGCCTTTGTAATGTACTTCCAGAGTTTCGCGGTTGTACCGTTTACCATGGCAGGTGTCGCAGGGCACATAGATATCCGGTAGAAAATGCATTTCGACTTTGATCACACCGTCGCCCTGACAAGCCTCACAGCGACCGCCTTTTACATTAAAGCTGAAACGGCCTGGCTTGTAGCCACGTGAGCGCGCTTCCTGGGTACCGGCAAATAGCTCTCGAATCGGGGTAAAAATACCTGTGTAGGTGGCCGGATTAGACCTTGGGGTGCGACCTATAGGGCTCTGATCGATATCCACACATTTATCGAAATGCTCTAACCCATGAACGGACTCATATGGGGAGGCCTTCAAGGTGGTGGCTTTATTGAGTGCTGTGGCAGCAAGAGGGTAGAGGGTGGTATTGATTAGGGTAGATTTACCAGAGCCCGAGACACCAGTGACACAGGTAAAGAGGCCTACGGGGATTTCCAGGTCTACGTTTTGCAAATTGTTGCCGCTGGCACCTTCGAGGCGCAGCATATAGTCCTCGTTGGGGATATAGCGCTCTTCCGGTACAGCAATTTTCTTTTTTCCGGACAGGTACTGTCCGGTGAGAGATTTTTTACATTTGGTGATTTTATCCGCGGTACCAGCCGCGACTACTTCGCCACCGTGAACACCGGCACCGGGGCCTATATCGACAATAAAGTCGGCACTGCGGATAGCGTCCTCATCGTGCTCAACGACAATGACTGTGTTACCGATATCGCGTAGATGGGTAAGAGTGTTAAGTAGGCGTTCGTTGTCCCGTTGGTGTAAGCCAATAGAAGGCTCGTCGAGGATATACATTACGCCCACCAGGCCGGCCCCGATCTGGCTGGCCAGGCGAATCCGCTGTGCCTCACCGCCAGATAGAGTTTCTGCGCTGCGATTCAGAGTTAGGTAGTTGAGCCCCACATCTACCAGGAAGCGAAAGCGATCGCGCAGCTCTTTAAGAATTTTATCGGCAATTTCTTTTTGGGCACCTCTGAAGGTCAGCTCGTGATCAAAATAGTTGAAAGCATCGCCGACGGGCAGCTCGGTAATCTGTGCCAGGGTACGATTGTCCACAAAGACATGACGGGCCTCGCGACGCAGTCGGGTGCCATGGCACTCAGGGCATTTTTGTGTGCTCAGGTATTTGGCCAGTTCTTCGCGTACAGATTGGGATTCGGTGTCCCGATAACGGCGTTGGAAGTTGGGAATAATGCCCTCGAAAGTGTGCTGCCGCACGGTAACATCGCCGCGATCATTCACATAGCTGAAGTCGATTTCCTCATCGCCGCTGCCCTGTAAAATGATCTTGCGGTGCCCCTTGCGTAGTTTCTTCCAGGGTTTGTCCAGATCGAAGCCGTAGTGCTCGGCGAGGGAGTCGAGCATGTGATAGTAGTAGATGTTGCGTCTGTCCCAACCGCGAATAGCACCCTCGGAGATGCTGCTCTCTGGGTCGAGAATCACCTTATCCTCGTCAAAGAACTGCTTAACCCCCAGGCCGTCGCAACTGGGGCAGGCGCCGGCCGGGTTGTTGAAGGAAAACAGGCGCGGTTCCAGTTCGTCCAGTGAATAGTCACAGACGGGGCAGGCGTGGCGTGCGGAAAAAAGTCGGTCTTCCTGGTCACCATCCATAAAACTGATGGAAGCGATGCCATCGGTGAGATTCAAAGCAGTTTCGAAGGACTCCGCCAGGCGTAACTGCAGGTCATCGCGCACCTTAAAGCGGTCTACCACAACCTCTACGGTGTGCTTGCGTCGCTTGTCCAGCTTGGGCGTGTCGTCCAGATCACAGATAACGCCATCGATACGTGCTCGAACGAAGCCGTCACGGCGCAGCTGTTCAAATACATGCTGGTGCTCGCCCTTGCGGTCGCGTACTACGGGTGCCAGTAGCATCAGCTTAGTGCTCTCCGGCAGGGTCAGTACCTGATCCACCATCTGGCTCACGGTCTGGGCCTGTAGCGGTTCGTCGTGTTCCGGGCAGCGCGGTTCGCCGACACGGGCGAACAACAGTCTGAGGTAGTCGTAAATCTCAGTAATGGTGCCCACGGTGGAGCGCGGGTTGTGGGAGGTGGACTTCTGCTCAATGGAGATGGCCGGCGACAGTCCCTCAACAGTATCCACATCCGGCTTTTCCATCATCGATAGGAATTGCCGTGCATAGGTGGACAGGGATTCCACATAGCGGCGCTGGCCTTCAGCGTAAAGGGTGTCAAAGGCCAGGGAGGATTTACCGGAACCAGACAGTCCGGTTATCACGATCAGCTTGTCGCGGGGGATGTCCAGATCGATATTTTTCAGGTTGTGGGTGCGAGCACCCCTCACATAAATCGTGTCCACGCTCTACCTATATTGCTGCTAATACTGGGCCGGGCCACGGACTTGCTCCGCACGGGGCGATCACAACTGCGGTGCCGGGAAAACAGCCGAGTATAAACTCGCGACCCAATGTGCCAAAATCGTCTACCGCAAAAAACCAACCGATGAACAGATAGCGCTGATGATCCCTGTAATTCTTTGTGGCGGCACTGGCTCGCGCCTGTGGCCACTGTCCCGGGAAACCTACCCAAAGCAATTTTTGCCGCTAACAGGTGAAGAAACCATGTTGCAGGCCACCGCGAGGCGGTTGGAAGGCGTGGCACAGCTACAGGCTCCGATTTTAGTGTGCAATGAGGAGCATCGCTTTGCTGCAGCGGAGCAGTTGCGCGAGATTGGTCACGGTGCCCAAGCTATTTTGCTAGAGCCCTGTGCGCGCAATACGGCACCCGCTATCGCTCTGGCGGCCCTAGCTGCGCTTGAATCTGGTAAAGACCCCCTGTTACTGATACTGCCGGCGGACCACGCGGTGGCCGATGTGGCGGCCTTTCAGGAGGCACTCAAGCCTGCCCGGGCCTTGGCTGAGCAGGGACATTTGGTGACTTTTGGTATTGTTCCGACAAGAGCTGAGACCGGTTACGGTTATATCCGCCGCGGAGAAGGGCTTTCTGCTGGTGCCTGGGCAGTCGCAGAATTTGTTGAAAAGCCTGATGCCGAGACAGCTGAGTCCTATCTGGCCGATGGCGGTTATTCCTGGAATAGCGGTATGTTCCTATTCCGCGCTTCCCGTTATCTGGAGGAACTGGGCCAGCATCGAGAGGATATTCTCGGTGCCTGTCGCACAGCCTATGAGCAGGCCGCTCGAGATATCGACTTTACCCGGGTGGATAGAGAGGCCTTCGCCGCTTGTGCCGATGAATCTGTGGATTATGCGGTTATGGAGCCTACGGAGTCGGCGGCTGTAGTGCCTATGGATGCTGGCTGGAGCGATGTGGGCTCCTGGCTGGGTTTGTGGGAGCTGGCCGAGCGGGATGACGACGACAACCTGCTGCAAGGAGATGTGCTGCAGGAAGACAGCAGCGGTTGCCTTGTGCGTGCGGAGAGTCGCTTGGTCAGTTTACTCGGTGTAGAGGACCTGGTGGTGGTGGATACCGACGACGCCCTGCTGATTGCTGACAAACAGCGGGTTCAGGAGGTGAAAAAACTGGTGGGGAGCCTCAAGCGCTCCGGCCGCAGTGAGGCCCAGCGACACCGCAAGGTGTATAGACCTTGGGGCTACTACGACTCTATCGATGCGGGTCCGCGTTTTCAGGTAAAACGCATCGTGGTTAAGCCTGGACAACAGCTTTCACTGCAGATGCACCACCACCGCGCGGAGCACTGGATTGTGGTGCGTGGCACCGCAAGGGTGACCCGCGGTGATGAAGAGCTGCTGGTTACCGAGAATCAATCTACCTATATCCCCCTGGGGGTTACGCACCGGTTGGAAAATCCCGGCACCATCCCTCTGGAGCTGATCGAGGTGCAGTCCGGCAGCTACCTGGGCGAGGACGATATAGTCCGTTTCGATGACGACTATGGTCGAGGCTAGATCTCCGCGAAAGTTGTACTGCTCCCACTACAGCCTGGCGCTCACTCGCTGTACAATGCGCGCCCACTTTGACGCTGTTCCGGGAGCTGCATGAATTCTATTGAGCGCCGAGCCCTGGGTGGGCTGGCTTCCCTTTATGTGTTTCGCATGCTCGGCCTGTTTATGGTGCTGCCGGTGCTCACGGTGTACGGTGAAGGCTATCGTGATAGCACTCCGATGCTGCTGGGGTTGGCCATGGGTGCCTACGGTTTGAGTCAGGCCTTATTGCAGATTCCGCTGGGACTTCTGTCTGATCGCTGGGGCCGAAAACCCGTAATTTATACCGGCCTAGCGCTATTCGCCCTAGGCAGTATCGTCGCTGCTCAGACAGATTCCGTATATGGGCTGATTGTCGGCCGGGTGTTACAGGGGTGTGGAGCGATCGCTGCCGCAGTGATGGCGCTGGTGGCTGATTTGACCCGGGATGAGAAGCGCGGCATTGCCATGGCCGTGATCGGGGCCTCGATCGGTGTGGCCTTTATGTTGGCGGTAATACTGGGCCCGGCACTCGCGGGTGTTGGCGGACTGCCGGCCATTTTCTGGCTGACAGCAGTACTGGCCGTACTCGGCATGTTGCTGGTATGGCGGGTGGTGCCAACACCTCAAGTAGCAAAGCGCCCTGCGGTATTTAAGGGCGGTTTCCGCAAAGTATTGGGTAGTGGCCTGACCTGGCGCCTGGTCAGCGGGGCCTTCTTTTCTCACTTACTATTGACGGCGCTGTTTGTGGCATTGCCACTGGTGCTAGTCGATCGCCTGGATTGGCCGGCGGATGAGCACTGGAAACTTTATGGTCCACTAATGCTGGGCACCTTTATCATTATGCTGCCCTTAATGCGAATGGCCGAGCGCACTGGCAAAGTGCCGCTTGCGCTGAACCTGGCGGCGCTAGCTCTGGTTGCTGGCAGCGCGGCGTTACTGCCGATGAATGGAACAATAACAGTTGTACTGCTGCTGAGTATTTTCTTTGTGGGCTTCAATCTGTTGGAGGCCCTGCTGCCGGCCCAGTTGACTCGCAAAGCCCCGGAGGATGCCCGTGGGGCAGCTTCGGGTCTGTATGCGACGCTACAGTTTTTTGGCACCTTTGTCGGCGGTAGTCTGGGCGGATATCTGTATGGACTCGGTGGCACCAGTGCTGTAGCGGGGCTCGGTTTTGCTGTAGTGGCAATTTGGATACTGCTTTGGTGGGCTCTGCGCGAGCGGCTCTCCGACATCCGTGAGGGTAGCGCTTACTAACAGTGGGTGTCTGTTGTATGCTGCTGTATAAAAATACACTGTCTGCAGCTGTAAGTGGCTGCGTGCTTACATACTCAGAGTACGAGTGAAACCGTACCTGAAATTTAATATTGAATGATTAGTGCTCCGGGTGGGACCCGGGTCGAAGAGAGGAGAGGGCCATGGCCAGGGGTATCAACAAAGTAATCTTAATTGGCAATCTGGGTAATGACCCGGAAACCAAATATATGCCGAGCGGTGGTGCGGTTACCAATATCAGCTTAGCCACCAGCGAGAGCTGGAAGGATAAGCAGACTGGCCAGCAGCAGGAGCGCACTGAATGGCACCGCGTAGTATTTTTCAACCGCTTGGCAGAGATTGCCGGTGAGTATTTACGTAAAGGTGCAAAGGTCTATGTAGAAGGTTCGCTGCGCACGCGTAAATGGCAGGATAAGAATACTGGTCAGGATCGCTACACTACGGAGATTGTTGCCAGCGAAATGCAAATGCTGGATGGTCGCGGAGAGCAGGGCGGTTTCGGTCAGGGTATGGGCGGTGCCGCAATGGGTGCGGCAGGTGCAGCTATGGGGAGCCAGATGGGCGGTCAGCAAGGCGGTTACGAACAGCAGGGCGGTTTCCAGCAAGGTGGCTATCAGCAGGGTAATCAGGGGCGCCCGGCTCCCAGTAACCAACAGCAACCTGCGCAGCAGCAAAGCCAGGGCCCTGCCGGTGGTTTTGATAATAGCTTTGACGACGATATCCCCTTCTAAAACAGGCCTGTCCTGTGTCTGATCTACATACCGGATATAAGCCGGATCGGGTTGCGCTAATTCGCGCCGGAAACGATATCGATAGCGCGCTGCAGAAACGCCTGCAGCGTGCTGGTTTCCGTATACAGCTGCTTGCACCCGCAGAACTCGATAAGTTGCGCCCCGCCTCTATTGTCATTAATGCGTCGGCATGCGCGGATGACCAGGGTATGCCGGAAGCCCTAGAGATTGCTGAGTCATTGGCACAGTGCTCCTGTCAGCATGTTATTCACCTCTCTTCCTATGCGGTCTTTGCCGGTGGTGAACCGAGGAAATACGACGAGGATGAGGTAGCTGCACCTCAATCTCACAGTGGGCGGCAATGGCTGGCTTGTGAGGAAGCCTTATCAGAATTTGAGAATCTGACAGTTCTGCGTTTTGGCTGGATGGTGGATAGCAATCCGGATGCTCTGCTGGGGCGGGTGTTACGGGGTTTTGTGACGGGTGAGCCGGTCACACTGGATGGCTGTAATAGCGGTAACCCGGTCACGGCCCTGGATCTGGCTCGTGTTGCAGTTGCAGTGGCGCAGCAACTAGCCAGTGGTGCTGAGGCTAGAGGGATCTATCACTACGGCAGCTCGGATGACTGTACTGCGGTGGAGTTTGCCCTTGAGGTTGTGGAGCGAGCCCAGTCACTCTACGACGAGGGCAGGTTCGCACAATTCAGCGCACTGGAAACCGGGCCGGACCAGAACCGGGGGGTGGTGTTGGCCTGTGGTAAGTTGCGCGATGTCTTTGGCATACAGCAGCATAGCTGGCGTCAAGGTCTCACTAGGCAGGTGGAGCTGTGGCTGGAGCGTCTGGACGCGGAGATGCAGGAATAGCTCTATAAGCGATTATAAAAAGGGCGCCACATTGGCGCCCTTTTTATTTGGATCAAGATAACGGCTTTAAACTTTATCGAAAATTAGGCAAGCGTTGGTACCACCGAAACCAAAGCTGTTGGACATGGCACGCTTAATCTCGCACTCGCGCAATTCAGTGACTAGATCCATCCCTTCCGCTTCTGGGTCCCGGTGCTCCACATTGGCGGAAGCGGCAATAAAGTTATTTTGCATCATTAGCAGACTGTAGATGGCCTCCTGCACGCCGGCAGCGCCGAGGGAGTGTCCGGTTAGAGACTTGGTGGAGGCAAATGCGGGCACTTTGCCGGCAAAGACTTCGCTCATGGCTTTTAGCTCAGCGATATCGCCGACCGGGGTTGAGGTGCCGTGGGTGTTGATGTAGTCCACACCGCCTTGCAGCCCATTGCCATCCATGCCCGCTAGGGCTTGCTGCATGCAGCGCACTGCGCCTTCTCCACTCGGGGCCACCATATCGTATCCATCAGAAGTTGCGCCGTAGCCAGTGAGTTCGGCGTAAATGGTTGCGCCGCGGGCGAGTGCATGGTCCATTTCTTCCAGAATCAGACAGCCACCACCACCGGCGATAACAAAACCATCCCGATCGGCATCGTAGGGGCGTGAGGCCTTAGTGGGGTCGTCGTTAAACTTGCTCGATAGGGCGCCCATGGCGTCGAACAGGTGCGTGAGACTCCAGGCCAGTTCCTCACCGCCACCGGCGAAGACAATATCCTGTTTGCCCATCTGAATCAGTTCGGCACCGTTGCCGATGCAGTGGGCACTTGTGGCACAGGCGGAGGAGATGCTGTAGTTCACACCTTTGATTTTATAGGGTGTGGATAAGCAGGCTGAAACGGTGCTGTTCATCACCTGGGGAACTCGGTAGGCGCCGACACGGCGAACCCCCTTTTCCTTGAGCGTGTGTGCGGCATCAATAATATTTTGGGTGGAGGTGCCGCCGGAACCCATCACAATGCCGGTTCGAGGGTTGGAGATGTCTTTCTCCTCCAAGCCGGACATTTCGATTGCCTCTCGCATGGCGATGTAAGCATAGGCGGCAGCATCTCCCATAAAGCGCAGTTGCTTGCGGTCTATATGTTCTTTGAAATCGATATCCACAGGGCCTGCAACCTGGCTACGCAGGCCTAGCTCTTTGTACTCCTCCTGGAAGCGGATACCGCTGCGGCCTGCTCTTAGTGAATCGGTAACTTCTTTTGTATTGGTACCGATACAGGATGTGATGCCCATCCCGGTAATGACTACCCGACGCATAGTGATCTCCAACAGTACTTGGTAGTAAAGGCCTTTAAAGTTTTGCCCGCCTGAGCTTTATAAAGTTAAAAGTTATCAGTACGAGTAAATAAACCAACGCGAAGGTCTTTTGCAGTGTAGATTTCACGCCCATCCACTGACACAGTACCATCGCCAATACCCATAACCAGCTTTCGTTCAACAAGCCGACTCAATTGAATGTGGTAGGTTACCTTCTTGCTGGTAGGTAAAATTTGACCGGTAAACTTTACCTCCCCACAGCCGAGGGCACGGCCATGCCCGGGATTACCCTTCCAGGCCAAAAAGTAGCCTAGGAGCTGCCACATGGCATCGAGCCCCAAGCACCCGGGCATTACCGGGTCACCGGGAAAGTGGCAATCAAAAAACCAGAGGTCGGGGTGTATATCCAGCTCGGCGATGACTTCACCCTTATCATATGCTCCCCCCTCTTTTGATATATGGGTGATACGGTCCAACATCAGCATGTTGGGGGCGGGCAATTGTGCGTTGCCTGGACCAAACATCTCTCCGCTGGAGCAGGTCAGTAGCTCCTCTCTGTTGTAGCTACTTTTTTGAACAAAATTACTCATCTTCTCCCCGGCTTTGGGTGGTTACGCAACTCATGTTGAGCGTTTTTGTAAGAGCGGGCATTCTAAGCGCTGTGTGTCGCTTGTCCAGTCAGTCAAAATTATTTTTGTGACTGTCGTAGTAATTACCTTCACAACATCTTATATGATCATTTGTGTAGAGCGCTGACACATTGAGGGAATTTGACGCCATCCTTTGTAAGTGAACTCTCTTTTTAGCTATGTTAGGTTCCCGCCGGGAGCGGGGGAGCGCTCGTTTTAAGTTCATGGGGGAGCATAATGCTCAAAAAATGTTTATTCCCGGTTGCCGGTTACGGCACCCGTTTCCTGCCAGCCACCAAGGCGATGCCGAAGGAAATGTTGCCATTGGTGAACAAGCCGTTGGTGCAGTATGGGGTAGAAGAGGCCATCGAAGCCGGCCTGACAGAGATAGGTTTCGTTACTGGGCGCGGTAAGCGCGCTATTGAGGACCACTTCGATACCAATTACGAGCTGGAGCACCAAATTGCCGGGACAGGTAAAGAGCGCTATTTGGACTCTGTTCGGAAGGTGATTGACAGTGCCAGCTTTTCTTATACCCGCCAAGGTGAAATGCGTGGTTTGGGCGATGCGATATTACAGGGACGCCGCCTAGTAGGGGATGAGCCATTTGGGGTAGTTTTGGCGGATGACCTGTGTCTGAATAATGACCTTGGTGTACTTTCGCAGATGGTGCAGCTTTACAAGCAGTTTCGCTGCAGCATTGTGGCCGTCGAAGAAGTGCCTATGGAGCAGATTCATAAATTCGGTGTGATTGCCGGCAATGAAATCAAGCCGGGCCTATACCAGGTAACGGATATGGTGGAAAAGCCGGCCGCTGAAGATGCGCCAAGCAATAAGGCAATCATAGGCCGCTATATTCTCACTCCAGATATTTTTGATCTCATCCGCGATACCCCGCCGGGCAAAAATGGAGAAGTGCAAATTACCGATGCGTTGCTGACCCAGGCGCGCCAGGGCTGTGTTCTTGCTTACGCTTTTAAGGGGCGGCGCTTTGACTGTGGCTCTGTGGAAGGGTTTATTGAGGCCACTAACCACGTCTTTGAAAGTGTGTATCTGCCGGAACAGGCCGCCGAGGAGAAAAAATAAGTGTCAGAGCTGACCTGCTTTAAAGCCTATGATTTGCGTGGCCGCGTGCCTGATGAGCTGAATACCGAAGTGGCTTATCGGGTGGGACGGGCATTTGCCCAATTTCTGGGGGCGAAACGTGTTGTGGTTGGTCATGATATTCGAGTTACCAGTGGTGAGCTGACGGATGCCCTGGTGAACGGTTTGCGCGACGCTGGTACCGATGTCTTCCACATTGGTGAATGCGGCACCGAAGAAGTGTATTTCGCTACTTTCCATGGTGATTTTGATGGCGGTATCTGTGTTACCGCCAGCCATAACCCCATGAATTACAATGGCATGAAGTTTGTTCGCGCGGGTAGTAGGCCGATTAGTGGGGATACCGGGTTATTGGAAGTCAAGCGCCTGGCAGAGGAAAACAACTTTGCTCCTGTTGCAGAGCGCGGTGAACTGCAGAGCTTTGAGCACAGGCCGGCTTTTGTTGAGCACTTACTGGGTTATGTTGATAGTAAAGCGCTGAAGCCTTTGAAGCTGGTAGTGAATGCGGGCAATGGTGGTGCAGGTGCAGTTGTCGATGCGCTAGCCCCTCACTTGCCTTTTGAGTTTGTGCGGGTTCACCATCAGCCAGATGGGAATTTCCCCAACGGTATCCCCAACCCAATCCTACCGGAAAACCGTGCCTCTACTGCAGAGGCGGTGCGTGAGAGTGGCGCCGACTTTGGTATTGCCTGGGATGGAGATTTTGACCGCTGTTTTTTCTTCGATGAAAACGGTGATTTTATCGAGGGCTACTATGTGGTCGGCCTGCTTGCCGAGGCCTTTCTGGTCAAGCACAAAGGCGCCAAAGTGGTCCACGATCCGCGCCTGCTGTGGAATACGGAAGCTATTGTGCGTGCTGCTGGGGGTGAGCCGGTTCAAAGTAAAACTGGCCATGCCTTTATCAAGGAGCGCATGCGTAAAGAAGATGCCATTTATGGTGGTGAGATGAGTGCACACCATTATTTCCGTGGCTTCGCCTACTGCGATAGTGGCATGATCCCCTGGTTGTTGGTGGCGGAGCTGGTCAGTCGAAGCGGTAAGACTCTGTCCCAGTTGGTCGGGGAGCGCATGGCGGCTTTCCCTTGCTCGGGTGAGATCAACTCCAAGGTGCAGGATGCGGCAGCGGTTATTAAAGCTGCAGAGGAAAAGTATGGTGCAGATGCACTCAGTGTCGAGCATGTGGATGGCCTGAGCGTGGCTTATGCCGAGTGGCGCTTTAATTTACGCATGTCCAATACTGAACCCGTGATTCGCCTCAATGTTGAGTCCCGCGGGGATAAGGCTTTGATGCGTGAGAAGACCGAAGAGCTACTAAAGCTGATTCGTTCGTGATTTCCTGATCAGCTCTGGATAGGCTTCATGCGCTGCCACCTTGAAATTAAAAAAGCCCCATTTTATGGGGCTTTTTTAATGGGTGCTGGTTTACGACATCTGGCCTTCTCGTATCTAGGGATAGGACGATACTCCGAGCTTGCTAGACATTTCTCTCCACGGCAAAGCTAGCTAGTTGTTGTAGTGCGGTTTTTTGATCACTCTCGGGTAGGAAATCCAACTGAGCTTTGGCATCCTCCACGGCAGCGCGGGCCCGCTCCATGGTGTAATCCAGTGCTCCGCAGGCCTCAATAGCCTCGACAATTTCTACCAGTTTTGCTGCACTGCGCTGTTCAATCGCCTCCTTTACCAGAGCCACCTGGTTTTGGCTGCCATTGGCCATGGTGTAGATCAGGGGAAGTGTGGGCTTGCCCTCCGCAAGATCGTCGCCGACATTTTTGCCTAGTTCTTCCGGGTTGCCTCGATAATCCAGGGCGTCATCCACCAGCTGGAATGCGAGGCCTAAATGGCGTCCATACAGTTTCAGGGCATTTTGTTCCTCGGCGGAACAGTCGGCCAAAACGGCGGCGGTCTCACAGGCCGCTTCGAACAACGCTCCGGTTTTCTTATAAATTACACTGAAGTAGTTTTCTTCGCTGACCTCTGGGTCGCCGGCGTTTACCAGCTGCTGTACTTCACCTTCGGCAATGGTATTGGTGGTATCAGAAAGGATTGCCATGATGCGCATGTCCTGTAGGGCAATCATCATCTGGAAGGCACGGGAGTATAGAAAGTCTCCCACCAGGACGCTGGGTGCATTGCCCCATTTGGCATTGGCGGTAAGGCGGCCGCGGCGCATATCGGAGGTGTCCACCACATCATCGTGTAGCAGGGTGGCGGTGTGGATAAATTCGATAATGGTGGCCAGATCAATATGGCCCTCATCTTGGTAGTTGCAGGCCCTGGCACATAGCAGCACCAGCAGGGGTCGCAGGCGTTTGCCGCCGGCCTCAACCAAGTAGTGGCCTATATTTTCCACCAGGGGGACATCCGAGTGCAGTTGGTCGAGAATACGCTGGTTGACCGCGGCAAAGTCTTCGGCGGCGACCCGGTGAAAAGGCAGCATTTGAGAGTTCCTTAATACGACTAGACAGGCGCCCCCGAAGGCTCGGGCGGCAGAGGGCCGCTATTGTATCAACCCGGCGAATTGATTAGAATCTGCGCCCCGTCGATTGCGGGCTCCGCGGCTTTACTGTTGCTGGTGCCGCCGGCGAAATAGATGTTAAACAACACGGCGCAAGCTCCCGAAATGCGGAGCAGTGACTCGATAGTCCTCCCGCTGCTTCGTGTCGTCCATACCGGAGCATAGAAATATGTACGCTGTTATTGAGAGCGGTGGTAAGCAACACCGTGTAGAAGAAGGCGAAGTACTTCGCCTGGAAAAGCTGGAAGTAGCTACTGGCGAAACCATCGATTTCGACAAAGTGCTGATGGTCGTTGATGGCGACAAAATCAACATCGGCGCTCCCGTTGTAGACGGCGCTAAAGTATCTGCTGAAGTGGTAAGCCACGGCCGCGGCGAGAAAGTGAAGATCATCAAATTCCGCCGTCGTAAGCACTCCATGAAGCGCCAGGGCCACCGTCAGTGGTACACCGAAGTTAAAATCACTGGCATCAAGGCATAAGAGAGGAGTAACGACTCATGGCACATAAGAAAGCTGGCGGTAGTACGCGAAATGGTCGCGATTCCGAGAGTAAACGCCTGGGCGTGAAGCGCTTTGGCGGCCAAGCTGTAGCGGCAGGCAACATCATCGTTCGTCAACGTGGCACCAAGTTCCACGCTGGTGTTAACGTTGGTATGGGCAAAGATCACACCCTGTTCGCCACTGCGGACGGCGTTGTGAAGTTTGAAGTTAAAGGCCCCAACAACCGCAAGTTCGTTTCTATCGAAACTGCTTAAGCGGTCGCAAGCCCTAGCTTCATAAAAAGCCCCGCTATTGCGGGGCTTTTTTGTTGGGGCAGCCCTAATAGAGGGTGGTGGGAAGTTGGGGCGGCAGATGCCTGCGAGTGGCGGCTTGTCGGCTGGTATGATGAATATGATGGTAGGTGTGTGTATGTGCGCACCGGATGAGACAACCGCTGTGGCGGTGGAGTGATTATGAAGTTTGTCGATGAGGCGCCCATATTTGTGCAGGCGGGTAAAGGCGGCAATGGCTGCCTGAGTTTCCGCAGGGAAAAGTTTGTAGAGAAGGGTGGTCCGGACGGCGGTGACGGCGGTGATGGCGGTTCCGTCTACCTGGAGGCCGATGATTCCCTCAACACTCTGGTAGATTACCGCTACCAGCCCCGTTACGCCGCTGAGAGCGGCCAGCCTGGGCGCGGGCGTAACTGTACTGGGGCCAAAGGGGAAGACCTTGTTCTTAAAGTGCCTGTGGGCACCACAGTAATCGATGTGGATACCGGTGAAGCTGTTGGTGACATGACCCGAGCCGGTGAGCGTCTGCTGGTCGCCCAGGGGGGCTTTCACGGTTTGGGTAATACGCGCTTTAAATCGAGTACTAACCGAGCCCCTCGCCAGACCACCAATGGTAGCGAGGGTGAGCTTCGCAGCCTGAAGTTGGAGTTGAAGGTGCTTGCAGATGTGGGGATGTTGGGGCTGCCCAATGCTGGCAAGTCCACGTTTATTCGGGCGGTATCGGCGGCCAAGCCCAAGGTTGCCAACTATCCCTTCACGACCTTGGTGCCAAACCTAGGCGTGGTACAGGTACAGCGGCATCGCAGTTTTGTGATTGCCGATATTCCGGGTTTGATTGAGGGGGCGGCTGAAGGGGCAGGCCTGGGTATTCGTTTCCTCAAGCATTTGACTCGCTGCCGGGTGCTCCTGCATTTGGTAGACCTGGCGCCATTTGATGGTTCGGACCCAGTGGAGAACGCCCGCGCTATCGAGCGTGAACTGGCTAGTTTTAGCGATACTCTGGCGGGTCGAGAGCGCTGGTTGGTACTGAATAAGACTGACCTGGTGCCTGCTGCTGAACTGGAAGAGCGCTGTCAGTCGGTTGTGGATGCGCTGGGCTGGAAAGGGCCGGTGTTCCGGGTGGCGGCTATTCGCGGTGAGGGTACGGATGTGCTTAGCGGCCGCTTGATGGATTACCTGGAGGAGCGCCAAGAGCAGGAGGATCGCGATCCGGAATTGGCTGAGGCTGAACTGGAGGCGCAGCGTCAGATGCAGCGCGAAGCCCGCGAGCGTATCGAGGAGCTTCGGGATAGCCATCGCGCCAAACGCAGGGCTGCCAAGGGGCATGTCGATGATGACGAAGACTGGGATGATGACGATCACGATGTCGATATTGAGTATCGCTCCTGAATCGTATGTTTCCGGTGGCAAATCTGTGCTGCCGCGCAGAATTTCTGTCAGCTCGGCCCTTTACCGGCAATGTGATGATAATTCGATAGGCCCCTAGGGGCCGGTGTCCAGGGAGGAAGTATGGGCTCCGTATCAGTGTCCCGTAGAGGACTTTCTAAGGGGCAGCGCTGGGTGGTAAAAATTGGCAGTGCCCTGCTTACTGATAACGGTCGCGGCGTCAATAATTCAGCGATCTGCGCCTGGGTGGCACAGATCGCCGAATTGCGCCAGCAGGGTGTTGAAGTGGTGTTGGTTTCTTCTGGGGCAGTAGCTGCGGGTATGGATCGTCTCGGCTGGAACCGCAGACCGGAGTCGATCCATCAGTTGCAGGCCGCAGCTGCGATAGGGCAGAGCCATTTGGTGCAGGTCTATGAGCAGGCTTTCGGTCTCTTCGATATACGCAGCGCGCAGATTTTGTTGGATCATGATGATCTCTCCAACCGCACTCGTTACCTCAATGCGCGCAGTACATTGCGAACACTACTCTCATTGGGAGCTGTGCCGATCGTCAATGAAAACGATACCGTCGTAACCGATGAAATACGTTTCGGTGATAACGACACCTTGGCGGCGTTGGTGGCTAACCTTGTCGAGGCGGATGCCTTGTTGATTTTGACTGATGCCGATGGGCTCTTTACCGAAGACCCTCGCGATAACCCCGATGCAGAGCTTGTTGGTGAGGCCTCGGCGCTGGATCCGAGGCTACTGGGGATGGCGGGGGACTCCCGCAGTGGTCTGGGACGAGGAGGTATGACCACCAAGGTGCGTGCGGCACAACTGGCGGCTCGTTCCGGTGCCTGCACTGTGATTGCCGGGGGTGCCAGAGAGGGAGTGGTAACACGGGTATGGAAAGGCGAGGATTTGGGAACTCTCCTGCTTCCGGAGGCGGACCCCTTGGCGGCGAGGAAGCGCTGGCTTGCCGGGCAGCTACAGGTGCGCGGTAGTCTCACTCTCGATAGTGGTGCTGAGAGGGCATTGCGCGATGGTGGTAAGAGTTTGCTATCGGTGGGGGTGACTGCGGTGCAGGGGCGTTTTCACCGGGGAGACTTGGTTTCCTGTCTTGATGGTGCGGGACATGAGATCGCCCGTGGTCTTGTAAATTATGACAGCAGCGAGAGTGCCAGGATTCTCGGGCAGTCATCGGAGCACTTTGTTGAGTTGCTCGGCTATCGTGATGACGATGAGTTGATACACAGAGATAACCTTATCTTGCTCTAGCAGAAGTACTGGCTTTCAGGCATAAAAAAACCCCGCATTGCGGGGTTTTTTGTGTCTGCTACCTAAAGAATTAGGCGGCGAGAGCTTTAACCTGAGCGTTCAGGCGGCTCTTGTGACGAGCGGCTTTATTCTTGTGAATAATGCCTTTGTCTGCCATGCGGTCGATAACGGGAACCGCTTCTGCGTATGCAGTTTTTGCTTTTTCAGCGTCGCCTGCATCGATGGCCGCAACTACCTTCTTAATGTAGGTGCGCACCATGGAGCGCAGACTGGCGTTATGCATGCGGCGCTTGTCGTTCTGGCGCGCGCGTTTCTTCGCTTGAGGTGAGTTGGCCACCGGTTGCTCCTGTCTGGAATCTATAAATCTGTAACTAACAGGCCCTGGGGCCCGATCGGGACGCGACATTATCCCCACAGCTGGTTGTTTGTCAACCATCTGGGCAGATAGCTTGCGCTTTGTCTGCCAGTGCTGGTGCGTGATTAGCGGGTCGGCAGTTTTAGGCTGAACTCCACACCGCTATTATCTGTGCGATTTCGAGCCTCCAAGCGGGCTCGGTGAAAGTCAGCAATCAATTTAGCGATATGCAATCCAAGGCCCAGATGCCCAGCGTTGTCACCTTCCTTACGCACAGATACCAGGGAATCGAACAGCTTGTGTGCATAGCCATTGGGTAGTAATGGACCGTCGTTACTCACACTGATTAGGTAGCCGTCCTTTTCGCTGTGGACTGCAAGCTGAATCTCACTGTGCTTTGGGGCGAAACTACAGGCATTGTCTACCAGCTTATCTAAAAGCTGTGCCAATAGCTCCGGAGCGCCCTCACAGCGAAGCTCTCCACTTGGCTTTTTCAGAGAAAATTGGTGGCGGGGGTGGGCGTCGCCATAGCACTGCACCATAACTTCCAGCAGGTCCGCCAAGTCAAAGCGCTCGCGCTCTGCCTGATGAATGCTGGCTTCCAGGTTGCTAGCCGCAGAGAGGCTGTTGAGGATGCCGGATAGGCGGGCACTGCCATCCAGTGCGCGTTCGGCATAGCGGCGGCTGTCTTCATCCAGTTTGCCGGTGGAGAGGTTATCGAGTGAAGAGCGCACCACCGCGAGAGGCGTGCGCAACTCGTGGGACAATTTACTGGCGAGGGTTCGCAGGTATTGGTGATACTGATCTAGCTCGCCCAGCAGACTGGCAAAGGCACGGTTAAGTGCGCCCAGTTCGTCTCTGGCAGAGGAGAGGGGAAAGTTGCCACGCAATTTGCCACTGCTGTCGACCGCATTGCGCGCAGCGCGGTGCAGCTTGCGAATGCGCCAAGATAGCCAGCTGGCGTAGCCGAGCAAAAACAGCAGTGCGGTTGCTGCTGCCGCACAGCTAATCAACCATAACCTGTGTGCGGCGCTATCGGTCATCGACTGCATAGCCTCAGCGGACTGCAACACAAGCACTCGTCCCAGCAGAGGCCTTTCTACGACTTCGTCAGCCCGAGTTATCACGGGCACACTGACTGCTCCTATACGCGACTGTAGTGGCCCGCCAAACCACTGCTCGGCTGTATCACGTCCAATGCCACTGCTTAGCGGCAGTTCATTTTGGGGTAGCTTTGGTAGCTCTTCCCTGGCAAGCAGTTTGCGATAAATCCAACTGCGCAGCCAGGGCCGTGGTGTGCTCTGCTCCTCAATGGCCACCTGTGGTTGGCCGTTACTGGCGAGCAGGAATCCCTCGCTGTCTACGACTGCCAAGCGCAGGTCTGGGCGGGCAAAGTGGTCCAATTCCGCCTGCAGCTTGGGCAGTGGAGCAACTAAGTGCCCCGGCAGGCCATCGGCGGGAAGGGTACTGGTACTGTGAACTGGTGGGGAACCGTTGCTACTGGTGCGGTCGAGTATTTGAATGGACAGGCTGCCACGTGTGAGTGTGTAGGGAAGGCTGAGCTCTAGTTGATACCCCTTCGGTGAAGCGGTCCAGCGCCCGCGCAGGCGCAATTCGCGTTGGTAGCTGCCTTCGCGTGGATTGTGCCAAAAGGCCTCGACAGGCCCCCGGCTCGCCACCGGCAACAGATAATGGCGCCCATTGGTAAACAGCTGAACGGTATCCCCTCCGGCGAGCAGGTTTGTGCGAGGGTCCCGGTAGGCTGGGGTCTCATCACTGACTGTTAGCAGTAGGTAGATCTGATCAGCATACTGGCCGAGTGTGATCTGGGCCTGGGGCATGTGCTGCTCATTGAGCAGTTCTCGGGGAGTAAGCTCCCAGGGACGCCAATCGTCCCCGTAACCATCTACAACTGGAGGGTGGGAGAGGGGGTTTAAGTAGAGCTGGCTTCCAGGCGGTCTAGCATGGCGTGCGGGATCGGGAGCGATTAACTCTGGTGCGCTGGCCAGGCGCGCGGCAATTGCTGCAGCTGTGGCCTCGAGGGCCTGTAGTTGGCCCTGCGCCAGTGCCGCATCCACCTGACGGAGATACTGACAGCCGGCCCAGGGCAGAGCCAGCGCCACAAGGCTCACCAATAGGAGTTGTCGGCGAAGTTTCATCTACGGGTCCCCGAAAAGCTGTAGACCGGCTGCTATGTTGCCGAGGCAATCAGAGCTGCCAGCGATAGCCCATGCCATAGGCTGTACCTATAGCGTTGAATTCATTATCCAGGGCCTGAAATTTTTTGCGGATTCTCTTTACGTGGGAGGTGATGGTGTTGTCATCCAGAACTACCCGAGCGGCCTCCATCAGCTGACTGCGGGACTTCACATGCCCGGGGCGCTTGGCTAGAGCGTGGACAATCCAGAATTCAGTGACAGTGAGATCAACTACCCTTCCGTCCCAGTGGCAATGCAACCGGGAAATATCCAATTCCAGCTTGCCCTGGGTAAGGCTTTCCCCTTCATCGCTCTGGTCGCGCAGTACGCTGACCCGTCGCAGCAGCGCGTTGATACGCGCTTGCATATGGGGCAGGGAGATATCCTTAGTGAGATAGTCGTCGGCGCCGAGGCGTAGTCCCGAAATAATATCCAGTTCGGAGTCTCTGGCGGTGAGAAACAGGATTGGCAGACTGGGGGCCATAGCGCGCAGCTCCCTGCACAACTCAAAACCGCCTTCCACTTCACTGCCGAGCCCGACGTCGATTACCGCCAGGTCTGGCAGTCGCTGCCGGAAAGCTTCCATGGCTTCAATCCTTGCGCTGTAGAGATCGACTCGATAACCGCTACGGCGCAATGCATCGCGGTAATTTTCGGCGATGGCGCGCTCGTCTTCGACAATAGCGATAGTTGCACTCATGGCTGATTCCGGCTGCTTCCTTTGTGGCGGAGAATCATGCACGAAATAGCAGCTTATTGGCAAAAAGGCGGGCGCAAATGGCCCGCAAGCACAACAGGGTTTTTTTCACGGAGGAGAGTTTGTGGCCATACTTTTAATCAGTCCACAGGCGCAATAGCGATTTGAAGTCACCTTGCGCAGCCGCGAGGATTTGCAGTCCATCGCGGCTGTTTAGCAGTTGTTAGAAGTGTCCGGCCATGGATTCCGGTAGGGAAAAGCGGATATCAACACGGCGCTCCATGGCGTAAGCGTCGACATCGCCCTTGGGGGCCTCCGAGTAGGTGGAGCCCATAGCGCGACGGCTGATGCGGGAGGCGTCAATGCCCAGAGAGATCAGTGCCTGTTCAACACTTAGGGCACGTTGGTCAGAGAGCACGTTGTTGTAACCATCGCTGCCCCGTGGGTCTGCGTGTCCCTCCAGTTGAATCTGCAGGTGGGGATGGCGTTTCAGGAAGTCTGCCATGGCATTCAGCTGTTGAAGCTGGGTGGTCTGGAGTTCGTCTTCCCCGGTGGTGAATAGCATCTGGAACTGTAATGAATCCAGTGCCACTTGGCTGGCATCATTCGCGGACAGTCGAGCCGCATCCAGTTGCTGTGCCAGGTTGCTGAGCTCTGCACGGCTCTCTGTCAGTTGTGTTGCCAGCATATCAGCCTCTTCTGCTTGCTTGACCTGTTCGCCGAGCCAGGCTCCACCGATTGCGCCGGCGATAAACCCGACAGGGCCCCCTACAGCGGCACCGGCAACGGCTGCCGTGGTAAAGACCGTGGCCTGCTTGGCCGGGGTCAGTTTCGATTCGTTGAGTTCATTCGCCTGGGTACCAGAGGCGATCAGGGAAGTCAGGGCTGCAACCATTAATGTTTTTTTCATTGCTTACTCTCCTTGGAGGCTTTCTTTTACTCGGTGGGGCTGTGTGTGGCCCGTTTGAGTGCTATTAAAAAGCTCCAAGGAGGCACTGGCGTGGCGCAGTGGTGGCAAATCGCTGCGCAATTGTGGCGAAAGATGGCAACCGGTGTGTCCTGTTATTTCAGGCGGTGGTAGCGCCGGTCGCGGGGCGAATCTACGCGGACACGCACACGCTGGGGGCGGGGGCCACGCATTATCGCAATGTAAAGCACAATCGCCAGTGCCAGGGCAATAATCAAAGCGTTAATGGTCATCCTGTCTTCTCCCCGCGCCACCGATTCCGTGGGACGCGTCACTAATTCACAGCTAGTATAGGCTCGTGGGCTCCAGGTCGTAGGAGCATAAAGATATCCATCCCTCAATGACTTTTGTGGAATTGCGGTAGACTTGCCGGCCAGCAGATATCGCCCAAATCCAGGAGTCACAGCGTTGCCCCAGTCGCCGCCCACCCAAGACCAGCCCGTCGAAAAAACCGGTACATCCAGACTCCTGCGCGGCAGCTCGGTGGTGGGGGCCGCAACGATGTTGTCCCGGGTTGCCGGCCTGGCCAGGGATATGGCCCTGGCGCGCTTTGCCGGGGCTGGGGATGCCGCCGATGCTTTTTTCGTGGCGTTTAAAATCCCTAACTTTTTCCGCCGCTTGTTTGCTGAGGGCGCCTTTGCCCAAGCATTTGTGCCGGTGTTGGCGGAGTACCGCCAAAAGGGGGGCATTGCTGCAGCACGAGAGCTCAATGATCGCGTCGCGGGAGCACTCGGCGGTGTTTTGTTGTTGGTTACTTTATTTGGCGTATTGTGCGCGCCTCTGGTGACGGGGATCTTTGCATTTGGCTGGTGGTGGGATGGCAGCGAAAGGGAAAAGTTTGAGCTCGCCACCGGCATGTTGCAAATTACCTTCCCCTACCTGATGTTGATCTCACTGGCGGGTTTCACCGGCGCTATTCTGAACAGCTTTGATCGATTTGCGATTCCGGCACTGACGCCAATTATGTTGAATCTGGTGTTGATTGGTGCGGCAACTATAGGTACGGCTTGGTTCGATCCAGAGATACTGGCCTTGGCATGGGGTGTGCTTTTGGCCGGAGTGGTGCAATTGCTGTTTCAGCTGCCTTTTCTGGCGCGCGAGGGGTTATTGCCAAGGCCCAAGTGGGATTGGAGCCACCCGGGGGTACGCAAAATTCTGCGCCTGATGGCTCCGGCAATTTTTGGAGTCTCGGTCACTCAAATCAGTTTGGTATTGGATACGCTGCTGGCTTCATTCCTGCCCAGTGGCAGTGTCTCCTGGTTGTATTTTTCCGATCGCCTGACCGAATTACCGCTGGGGGTGTTTGGTGTGGCTGTGGCAACGGTGATATTGCCGAGCTTGTCTCGTCTGCACAGCGATGGAGATCCGCGCCGCTTTCGCCATACCCTCGACTGGGCGCTGCGCAGCGTTACCCTTATCTCCCTGCCTGCGGCGGTAGCCCTTGTGGTATTAGCTGAGCCGCTGTTGACCACGCTATTCCAATACGGCCAGATGCAGCCCAGAGATATGCAGATGGCGGCCTGGTCCCTACGAGCTTACGCCTTGGGGTTGTTGGCTTTTATGTTGATCAAAGTGCTAGCGCCGGGCTATTTTGCCCGTCAGGATACCTATACACCGGTGCGTTTCGGCTTGATCGCAATTTCGGCCAAGATGGTGCTGAGCCTTCTGTTTGTTATCCCGCTGAATCATTATTTTAAACTCGGCCATATGGGACTGGCGCTGGCTACCGCCTGCCAGGCGGCAATCAACGCCTGGTTACTGTACAAGGGTTTGCGCCGGGATGACGTTTACATGCCTGAGGCTGGTTGGGGGCGATTCCTATTGCGGTTGATAGCGGCGAATTTGGCGATGGTCGCTGTGCTGATGGGGCTCCTTCACGTCTGGGAAAGTTGGAGTGCCTGGGGCTGGTTTGAACGGGCCTGGCGTATGGGTGTAATAGTAGCCGCAGGGGGCTTGGCCTACCTGTTTACCCTGTTTGTGTCAGGCCTGCGCCCACGTCACTTCCGCGCCACCAGTTAACTTTGAATAGAAGCCAATGTGGCATGAATTGTATGCGGCCAGTCGCTACTGGCCGCCCTGTGGGAATCCGCTATACTGTGCGGCTCGATTTTATGAGGATGGGAAGATCGTTTTGGCCCAGGAACGCGAACTAATTCGCGGGTTGCACAACCTGCGCCCCCGCCACCGAGGATGCGTGGCGACGATCGGCTCGTTCGACGGCGTACATCTTGGTCATCAGGCGATCATTGCCCAGTTGCAACAGCGTGCGCTTGAGCAGGGCCTTCCTTCGGTAGCCATTATATTTGAACCCCAGCCCCACGAGTTCTTCTCTGGCGAGCAGGCTCCCGCGAGGCTGATGCGTTTTAAGGAAAAAGTGCTGGCGCTGTTCGATGTGGGTGTGGAGCGAGTCTTGTGCCTGCAGTTTAACGATACCCTGCGCGGCCTCAGTGCTGAGGCATTTATCCAGCGGATACTGCTTGATGGCCTGGGCATTCGCCATCTGGTGGTGGGTGATGATTTTCGTTTTGGCTGCGACCGCAGTGGAGACTATAGCCTCCTGCAAGCGATGGGCGCCCAGCATGGCTTTACCGTGGAAGATACCGCGACTATGGAAATACGTGGCTCCAGGGTGAGCAGTACCCGTATTCGCGAAGCCCTGCAGGGTGGTGATTTTGAGCTGGCTGAAACCCTCTTGGGGCGGCCCTACAAGATTACCGGCAGGGTGGCGCCAGGGCGTTCACTCGGTCGTCAGCTGGGTGCGCCCACGGCCAATGTGCGCCTGCAGCGTTACCGCTCCCCGCTAGTTGGCGTTTATACGGTGCGCACCACTGCCACAGATGGTTCTGAGCTTGCTACGGGGCGCCAAGACATAGATGGCGTGGCCAATGTGGGATTTCGCCCCACTGTAGAGGGCGAGGGCGCGCGCCCCCTGCTGGAGGTGAACCTGTTTGATTTCAATGGCAATCTCTATGGGCGAGAGCTCGCCGTGGAGTTCTGCCACAAGTTGCGCAACGAGGAGAAGTTTGCCTCGTTGGATATTCTCAAGGCTCGTATCGCCGAGGATATTGAAAATGCCCGGCAGTGGTTTAAACAAAATCCTAGACCGCACCAATAAACTGAGACGACCTAATTTATTTTTCTACTAGAGCTGAAGTAGACACCCAATGACTGATTATAAAGCGACCCTGAATCTGCCTGAGACCGATTTTCCCATGCGCGGCAATTTGCCGCAGCGTGAGCCGGCAATTCTGAAAAAATGGCAGGACAACAAGCTCTACGAAAAAATTCGCGAGGCGCGTGCCGGGCGCGAGCAATTTATCCTGCACGACGGCCCTCCCTATGCGAATGGCGATATTCATATTGGTCACTCAGTTAACAAGATTCTCAAAGACATCATTATCAAGTCGAAAACCCTGAGTGGTTTCGATGCTCCCTACGTACCTGGCTGGGACTGCCACGGCCTGCCGATTGAGCACCGCGTAGAGAAGAAAATTGGCAAAGCTGGCAGCAAGGTGGACCATAAGACTTTCCGTCAGAAGTGCCGTGAATATGCCGCCAAGCAGGTGGATGGGCAGAAGAAAGATTTTGTACGCCTGGGAGTGTTTGGCGAATGGGACAACCCCTACCGCACTATGGATTTCCAGTTTGAGGGCGATATTATTCGCGCCCTTGGCCGTGTGGTGAAAAATGGCCATCTTGCACGCGGTTTCAAACCGGTCTACTGGAGTGTGGTGGGTGGTTCTGCGTTGGCGGAAGCGGAAGTGGAGTATCAAGATAAAGTCTCCTATTCCATTGACGTTTGCTACCCGGTGAGTGAAGAGGCGGATCTGGCCATAGCCGATGCCTCTGGTGGCCATGCTGGAGAAGGCCCACTGTCGGTGGTGATCTGGACTACAACACCCTGGACCTTACCCTCGAGCCAGGCGATCTCCGTAAACGGTGAGCTGGAATATGTGGTGGTGCAGGCAGGCAAGCGCCGCCTGTTGATCGCAGAAGCCTTAAAGGATGCGGTACTGGCCCGCGCAGGCTTCGAAGGGGAAGTTGTGGGTCGCATTCGCGGCGCGGCCCTGGAGCACTTGAAAGTGCATCACCCCTTCTACGACAAGTTGCTGCCCATTGTCCTGGGTGATCATGTCACTACCGATGCTGGAACCGGCTGTGTACATACAGCCCCAGACCACGGTCCGGACGATTTCCAGGTAGGCAAACGTTACGGTATTGAGACCCTCAATTACATTGATAATAACGGTGTTTATCGCGACAGTGTGCCGCTATTTGCTGGCGAGCATGTCTACAAAGTGGACGACAAGATTGTTGCATTACTTGAGGGGCGCGGTGTGCTGCTGCACAAGGGCAAGCTGGAGCACAGCTACCCGCATTGCTGGCGCACTAAGACACCGCTGATCTACCGTGCGACTCCTCAGTGGTTTATCAGCATGCGGCAAAATGACCTGCTGGATCAGGCGCAAAAAGCCGCCGATGACGTATTGTGGATCCCCGGCTGGGGTAAGGCCCGAATCGACTCCATGCTCAATGGCAGCCCGGACTGGTGTATTTCCCGCCAGCGCACCTGGGGGGTGCCTATTGCTTTGTTCGTGAACAAAGAGACCCACGAGCTGCATCCGGAATCTCCTGCCTTGATGGATAAAGTGGCGGCCCTGGTTGACGAAAAGGGTATGGATGTCTGGTTTGATCTGGATGCTCGGGATCTTCTGGGTGATGAGGCGGAACATTACGAGAAAGTTACCGACACCCTCGATGTCTGGTTCGACTCAGGTGTGACCCATTACGCGGTGTTGGAGCGCCGCGAAGGGCTGCGCTTCCCCGCCGATCTATATCTGGAAGGGTCCGACCAGCATCGCGGCTGGTTCCAATCTTCCCTGAAGACTTCTATCGCCATTAATGGTTGCGCGCCTTATAGACAGGTACTCACCCACGGTTTCACCGTGGATGCGCAGGGGCGCAAAATGTCGAAGTCTATTGGCAATACCGTTGCTCCCCTGGATGTAATTAATAAGTTGGGTGCAGATGTACTGCGCCTGTGGGTATCGGCCACCGACTTCAGTGGTGAAATGGCCGTTTCCGACGAAATCCTTAAACGCACCGCCGATTCTTATCGCCGCCTGCGCAATACCGCCCGTTTCTTCCTATCTAACCTAGCCGGTTTCGATCCGCAAAAAGACCTGTTGCCGGAGGAAGAGTTGCTGGCACTAGATCGCTGGGCACTGGATAAAGCTGCACACCTGCAGGATGAGATCCTGGCAGCCTACGATAATTACCAGTTCCACCAGATTTACCAGAAGCTGCATAACTTCTGCGTGGTTGAAATGGGTGGTTTCTACCTGGATATCATCAAGGACCGCCAGTACACCACCAAGGAAGATAGTGTCGCGCGTCGCTCCGCACAGAGCGCGCTCTACCATATTGTGCAGGCATTTGTGCGCTGGATTGCCCCAATCCTCAGCTTCACTGCGGAAGAGTTGTGGCAGTTTATTCCTGGTAATAATGCCGATAGCGTGTTTATCGAAGAGTGGTATCCGCTGCCCAAACTGTCAGCCGAAGCCGATAAAGGTGCGGCCTATTGGGCTGTAATGGCCGAAGTGAAAACGGCGGTAAACAAGGTATTGGAGGAGCAGCGCGCTGCTGGAGCAATTGGTGGGTCTCTGCAGGCGGCAGTTACTCTGTATGCCAATGATGATCTACGCGAGAAATTGCTCGAGTTGGAGAATGAACTGCGTTTCGTACTGATTTGCTCTTCCACTTCAGTGCAGCCTCTCAGCGATGCGGCGGGTGCTGAAAGCACCGAGCTTGAAGGTCTTAAAATTGGTGTGAGCAAAGTGGATCACCCCAAATGTGAGCGTTGCTGGCACTACCGTGCAGATGTGGGTGAAAACAGTGATTACCCGGATATTTGCGGTCGCTGTGTAGAGAATGTGGCTGGTGAGGGCGAGGTAAGGCACTATGCCTAAGACTAATCTGCTATTCGGCCACCCCTGGCGCTGGTATTGGCTGGCACTGGCTGTGGTGGTTCTGGATGTTGCCACTAAAGTCTGGGCTGTGGGCGAATTTATGTACGGCCCATCGGTGCAAATTGTTCCGGGCTTTCTGCAGTTCACCTATGCGGAAAACTATGGTGCAGCTTTCAGCTTCCTGTCTGATGCGGGTGGTTGGCAGCGCTGGTTTTTTGGTGTGATCGCAATGGTGTTTAGCATTGTGGTCATTATCTGGTTGTGGCGTTTGCCAGCGCTAAAGCGCTGGGAACCCTGTGCCCTGGCCCTGATTTTGGGTGGTGCTCTCGGAAATCTGTGGGATCGCATTCTGCTGGGATATGTGCGGGACTTTATTTCCGTGTACTACGGTAGTTGGCATTTCCCAGTGTTTAATGTGGCGGATATGGGTATCAGTATCGGCGCGGCCATGCTGGTTATAGAGTTGCTTTTCTTTGCAGAAAAAGACGGCGACAAGACAAAAAATAACGCGGAAGTTTAACGAACCATGAGTAATAGCGTTATCGGCGAGCACAGCCGCGTAACTCTGCACTTCAGCCTTAAGCTGGATGACGGTACCGAGGTGGACTCCACTTTCAAAGGCGATCCCGCTTCTTTTAGTGTGGGGGATGGCAGCCTGCTGCCAGGCTTTGAAAAAGCCCTCTTCGGTCTCAAAGCTGGCGATGAGGCGGAAATCGAAATCCCCCCTGAGCTGGGCTTCGGTCAGCGTAATCCGGCCAACATGCAAAAGGTGCGCCGCGACAGCTTCGCTCCGGATATTGAACTGGAGCCTGGCTTGGTAGTTTCCTTTGATAATGGAAGTGGTGAATTACCCGGTGTAGTTCGCGAGATTGAGGAAGATGAAGTAACCGTTGACTTCAACCACCCTCTGGCAGGGCAGACACTGAGCTTCCACGTAAAAATTATCGCAGTGGATTCGATTCAATAAGGGCAATTTTTCACCCGTTGAATAGATTATCGAAAGAGTGCTGAAGTAAAAATGCAAATCCGACTGGCTAATCCCCGTGGCTTCTGTGCCGGCGTCGACCGCGCGATTGATATTGTTAACCGTGCCTTAGATGTCTTTGGTGCGCCCATCTATGTACGTCACGAGGTGGTACATAATAAGTTTGTGGTGGAAAGCCTGCGCGAGCGCGGTGCCGTGTTTGTGGACGAGCTGTCGGAAGTGCCCGATGATGTTATCGTTATTTTCAGTGCCCACGGTGTATCCAAAGCTGTGCAAAGGGAAGCAGAAGATCGCAACCTGCGTGTATTCGATGCCACCTGTCCACTGGTTACCAAGGTGCATATCGAAGTCAGCAAATTCAGCAGTGATGGCGCCGAGTGCATACTAATCGGCCACGCCGGACACCCGGAAGTAGAGGGCACTATGGGTCAGTATGATGGCACTGCTGGTGGTGCTATCTACTTGGTCGAAGACGAGGAGGATGTGGCCAAGCTAAAGGTGAATGACGAGAATAATCTCGCATATGTTACCCAGACCACCTTATCCATGGACGATACTGCCCGGGTAATCGATGCCTTGCGACAGCGCTTTCCCAACATCCGCGGTCCGCGCAAGGATGATATCTGCTACGCCACCCAAAACCGCCAGGATGCTGTCCGCCAACTTTCTCTGGAGAGCGACCTGGTGTTGGTTGTGGGCAGCCCTAATAGCTCCAACTCCAACCGCCTGCGCGAACTGGCCGAGCGCTGTGGTGCCGATGCCAAATTAATCGACGGCGCTGTTGATATTGATGCCGATTGGCTCACAGGCAAAAAATCCATTGGCATCACCGCCGGTGCCTCGGCTCCAGAGGTACTGGTGCAAGAGGTGATTGGCAAATTGCAACGGCTTGGTGCCACAGTGCCAGAAGAGATGGATGGGCGTGAGGAGAATATTCGCTTCTCTTTGCCCAAGGAGCTGCGCTAGCGCCTTTCTAAATGTTGATAATTGTAACTTCCTTTTTAGGGGCAGTTGCCGATATCTGCCTTTTCAATCCGCATTCGCCCACTTCTTGATAGGATTAGAGCCTGTGCGGCCTGAACTTCCTGAGCGCAGACATGTAGTGTTCCAGCTTGGAACGCCCCCAATGGCGAGCCTGTTTTCCGGCTTTCACCTGAGCTTATAAAAGAAATATAGTCCTTTACTGGCGAGTTAGGTGCTATTTGCACTTCCTTCAGGGCTTCTTTTTTGAGAATTAAGTGTTCATCGTTACTGCGTAAACCGTCATTATCAGGATCCAGAAAAATCTCCCAGCCTAATTCCCAACTTCCGAAGTTTCTCATGGTTACTCTTTGATTGTGGGTAATAGCATTTGTACGAGTCAATTGAACAGCATTAAACAGTTCTTCGGTTACTGCTTTTAGGCGTGTCTCTTGAATCATTGAAATAAAGCTTGGTGTTGCGATCATCACCAGTACCGTCAATACAGTGAGTACTATCAGTAATTCAAGCAATGTGAACCCTTGTTTATTCTTCATACATATCTCTACTCCTTGAAGTAGTTCTCCTTATGAAGACCATTAAGCCCCCAGAAAAAGCCGCTTGTCGGTCGCTAATAGAGATAAGAAAGTGAGGATGCTAAATTGTTAACTATACCGTTGGGTGACTTTTAACTGCTAGATGCTTGGCGGATGAGTGAACGTAAGTTATGAGTAAATTGAGGAAATAATGCATCGTAAGCGATTTATAAGTACTCATGGGGAAAAGCAGACTCAAAGCGGCTTTACTTTAATTGAGTTGTTGGTAGCTATGACAGTATTAGCAATTGTAATCTCGGTCGCTATCCCAAGCTTTACAGATATGATTAATAATTACAGGTCATTTGCATTAGCCGATGATTTTATTAATGCGCTTCATTATTCTCGTAGTGAGGCGGTAAAACGCGGTACTAATGTATCAATTTGTGCAAGTAGTAATGGCTCTAGTTGTGCAGGAGAAAATAAATGGTCTGATGGCTGGATAGTTTTTGTTGATGGAGCCTTGACAGAAAAGGCTATTGACCCTGTTGTTGATAGTGTTTTGCGCAGTTGGGATTTTAAGGGTGAGGAAGCTGTTATTGGTGTTACGCAAAATGCGGCAACAAAGTTTGTGCGGTTTACGGGTATGGGTACACTAGGTCGGTTTGTCCAGACGAATATCAGTGTAAAAACATCTGGCTGTACAGGAGATAGCGCAAAAAATATTGTGCTCGCTAGCTCCGGTGTTATTTCAATATCTAAAACAAGCTGTGAATAATATGAAAAAATTTAATGCACAGTATGGTGTTGGTTTAATTGAAGTGATGGTAACCGTATTGATCTTATCAACATCTTTACTTGGTTTGGCCGCACTACAGAGCAGGGCACTTCAGTACAATCATAGTGCCTACATGCGATCTCAAGCAAATATTCTTGCTTACGATTTATTAGATCGAATGAGAGCGAGCCGTGGCAGATTGGCTGATTATAATTTAGGTATTAATGATGCTCCTCCAATGGCTAGTGGTAATCAGGCACAATCTGACCTGATCGAGTGGCGACAAGCACTTAATGAGCTATTACCAGAAGGCTCTGGTGGTATTTCATGTGATACAAATAATATTTGTACTGTGGTCATCCAATGGGCTGAACATGATGCCACCGGATCAGATGGTAATGCGGATAAAAGTAACTTCCAGTATATGACGAGAATTTAGAGGGATGTATATGCGTGAACAATCGGGGATCTCCCTGGTGGAACTTATGGTATCAATTACCGTAGGTCTAGTGCTTCTAGCTGGTGTCACCCAACTATTTTTATCGAGTAACCTAACTTTTAGTACGCAAAATGCAATGTCGCGAGTTCAGGAAACTGGGCGTTTGGCGATAGAGTTTTTGAGTGAAGATATTCGAATGGCTGGCTATGTTGGATGTGCAAACCCTTCGCGTCATTCAGGTAGCGGAGATATGAAAAATTTCCTTAATGACAGCGACTTGATTAGTTATCGATATGATGTTGCTGTAGAAGGTGAGGATTCTTCCAAGGATGTCGCTGGGTTTCCAAATGGCGCACTGGCAGGCACTGATGCGATTTTAATTCGTAGTGCCTTTGGTATTGGCGTTGGAGTAGCTGATATGAGTAATCCGGCCCAGATATTTGTAGAGAATACTGGGGTGGAAAGTGGAGAGTGTGATGAAGGTAAAGATAAATATAGTGGATTTTGTGAAGGTGATATCGTTGTAGTATCAAGTTGTAGCTATGTGAGAGTTTTTCAGGCAACCGGTTTTGTTGGTGCCAGCTCCAGTGAAACTATTGGAATACAACATTCGGATATTGCCTCTTTTGAGCCAGGTAACAAAGTAGCAGTTTGGGGCGCTGAGACTACTGACGGACATAATTCTTTTGGAAAAGATGCTCAAGTAATTAATTTGGAATCAACTTTTTACTATATTGCCAATGGAACTTCCGGGCGCCCTAGCTTATTTAGGGAAATAAATGGAGAGCAACAAGAGTTGCTCGAAGGTGTTGAAGATATGCAGATCACTTATGGTTTGGATATCAATGATGATGATGTTATTGATGCCTATCAAACGGCAGAAAAAATCGGTTCTATTCTTGATTGGAAGAAAGTTTCAACTGTTCGCTTAGATTTACTAGTGGCTAGTATTGAAGACAGTGTTTTACAAGAAGCCCAGCCATACACTTTTGACGGTAAAGTTATAAATAACCCAGGGGATCGTCGTCTTCGGCAGGTGTTTACCAGTGTTGTAACGATAAGAAGCCGTGTGCCCTAATTATAATAAGGTCTCCTATGTATAAAGAAATCAGTACTTTCAAGCAGGAGCGAGGAGCCACTTTGTTAGTTGGCTTGGTCATGTTGTTGCTAATGACATTTATTGGCCTTGCGGCTATTCGTGGGAGTGGTATGCAGGAACTTATGGCAGGCAATATGCGGGATCGTCAATTGGCGTTTCAGGCCGCAGAGTCTGCTCTTCGAGTTGCTGAAGAAAATATAATAACCGAGCTTAATAAACCTATTAGTACAATTTTTGATGGCGATACTGTTGGATATGGTGATGAGTTAGATGGTTCGAAAAATAGTGGATTCTGGCTGGATTTTAGCTGGTCTGGTGTGTCGGTAAAGGCTGATCTTGATCTAGAGAGTATAGCCAGCCAGCCAATTTATATTGTGGAGAAGGTGACGACTGAAGCAAGTAATACAGGTGAAACTGGAGGTGCTATTGATCTTGAGTCTGTGGATAAGGGTGTCCCTCCCAATTATTACCGAATAACCAGTAGAGGTGTCGGCGGTACTGAAAATACGGTTGTGATTTTGCAATCTACTATGAAAGATTGAGTAGTGATGAGAAAAATAGCTATGTCATTTATATCTAGAAAAATTAAAAGTTTCTCTGCTGTAATTGCCGCATCACTAACGCTTGGAATTGCCCATAGTGCTGCGTCCCTAACGCTATCTCAACAGCCTTTATTTTTAAAGCAGGGTACTGATCCGAATATTATGTTTGTTCTTGATGACTCAGGTTCAATGCAGTTCGAGGTTACTCCTTCTGAAGTGGCTAATTACTTTAATAAGCTGGATCGGGTCGTCTATGTTTTTCCAAATACGGAAACAAATAGTTCCTCTGTAAAATTTGTACCCTGTCCATATGCAGATGGGAATACATCAAGTTGTGATTACTGGGCTAATGGTGATCAGGCGATTCCTAGATTTGAAGCTGATAATAAGTGGGCGGCTTATTTCCGCTCCGCTTATAATAATAAGACTTATTATAATCCAGAAATTCGTTACGAACCGTGGTCGAAAGAGGATGGATCTCTTTGGCCGGCGGCAAATCCGGAGGCGGCTTACCATAACCCTGCAAATACTTCAAAAGGTTGGAGAAATCTGACGGTTGATAATTATCAGCGTGCAAAGTGCTGGCTATGGGATTCTGCGAATAAGAACTCCCATAAAAGTGATGCTTGTGGTAATGGCTATTTGTATTTTTATCCGGCTACTTACTTCCAATATAGCGGTAATGGTAGTCTTTTTGATTCGTCAAACTATACCCGCAAAGAGATTCGATCCGGCCTAACTTTCCCTCGTAGCGAAGATCGAACGGATTGTAAACTATCGACAACTTCTTGTAGTTATGAGGAGGAGATCCAGAATTTTGCTAATTGGTATTCATATTACCGTTCCCGGGTATTACTTTCCCGTGCTGGAATTGGCAAAGCATTTTCTTCTCAAACAGAAGGTCTCAGAGTGGGTTTTGGAACCCTAAATAAAGGAACCAGCAATGTAGATCAGGTTAGTACGGGTACCATTATTAGTGGTGTACGCGCTTTTTCTGGAGATGATCGTGAAGATTTTTTTGAAAATCTTTACGGTGTAGATATTCCTCAGGCAGGTACTCCACTCTTAAGTGCCTTAAAGCGAGTTGGTGACTATTACAGTCGAACGGATAGGAATGGTCCTTGGGCAGGGGAACCTGGAACTAATGACTCCAGTGCTCAAGTTGCGTGTAGGGCGAGCTATACCATTTTGATGACAGATGGTTATGGTAATGATTACAGCAGTATATCTAGCTTTGGTAATGTAGATGGTAATGATGGAAATCCATTTCAGGATTCTCGTTCGAATACTCTTGCAGATATAGCCAGGTACTACTGGGAAAATGATTTACATGGCAGTCTCGATAATAAAGTCGATAGTGGGGAAGCTGATCCGGCAGACTGGCAACATATGGTAACCTTTGGTGTAGGTTTAGGAGTGACAGGTAGTGTTGACTCTGATACCGCTTTTAATGCTATTGAATCTGGTGCGGCAATTTCCTGGCCAAACCCTAATAATAGTGATGCGGCAAAGCTAGATGATTTACTCCACGCTGGGGTTAACAGCAGGGGTGGGTTTTACAATGCAGCAAATGCGACTGTATTTGCATCTCAGCTTTCCGATCTACTTACCAGAATAAATGAGAGAGAGGCTTCCTCTTCATCTGTTGCAGCCAATTCAACGAGGTTGAGCACAGACAGTGCAATCTTTCAGGCTATTTTCAACTCGGGTGATTGGAGTGGCGAAATAAAATCTATTAGGCTGGAGAGTGATGGAACACTTTCTGATACGACTCTTTGGAGTACCTCAACAGCGGGAAAAATTCCAACGAATAATCGAGATATCATAACTTTTGATGGTTCTGATACAGTTAATTTTTCTTGGTCAAATTTAACCAGTAGCCAGAAGACGGCCTTAATTAGTACTGACGATGAAGATTTGGCAAAGCAAAGATTGAATTGGGTACGTGGTGAAGACGTCGATGGTCTACGTGACAGGGCTGTTTTACTAGGGGATGTTGTAAATGCAAGCCCTGTATTGGCGAGTAATAAAGATCAAAAATTTAAAACACTTCCAGACAATCTGGGGGGGAATAGCTATCAGGACTACCTTGAAGGTCGAAAAAATAACCGCAGTGAAATTCTCTATGTAAGTTCGAATGATGGCATGCTGCATGCCTTTGACTCGTCTGATGGATCAGAAAAGTTTGCATATATCCCCAGTGCTATATATTCAAAATTAAAGAATGTTGCAGCGCTGGATTATGGTACTGAGGATAACCCGCATCAATATCTTGTTGATGGTCCTTTGTTTGTCAGTGATGCCTACTTTGCCAAGAATAAAAGTGGTAGCCCAAAGTGGATGAATGTTCTCGTTGGAACTTATGGCGCAGGGGCTAAAGGATTATTTGCCTTAGATATTACTGATCCTGAGAATCCTGACATACTATTTGAGATTGATGGTTCTAATCCTGATATTGGCAATATTCTTGGGCGACCAATAATTGCCCCTACAGAGGATGGTTGGAAAGTTATATTTGGTAATGGTTATAATTCAGCCAATGATAAAGCTAAGTTGCTAGTGATTGATTTAGCTGACCCAGCTGATATCCAGGTAATTGCCACAAATACTAATACGGATAATGGATTGGCCGGTCCCTCATTACTGATTGACTCAAATAGAGTGGTGCATGCTGCTTATGCTGGGGACTTGATGGGTAATATGTGGAAGTTCGACATTTCCGGCAGCAAATGGCAGTTAGCTTTTTCAGGTAATGCTCCCTTATTTACTGCCAGGGACCCAAATGGAAAGGTTCAACCAATAACTTCTACCCCGGTACTTGGTTCTAATGCGGAAGTAGACGGGGCGATTATGGTTTACTTTGGTACAGGGAAATATGTAAGCCAAACAGATCAAACCGCTGGCAGCATTATTCATAGTTTTTATGGAATAGTGGATAAAGGGGTGGTTTTGTCAGGCACCGACCGTTCTGATTTGATGCAAAAAAGCATAGTTGAAACTGGTAATTCTAGGAGCGTTACCAACGATGGGGACACTAGTTGGTGGCCGACAAAAAGTGGATGGTATTTGGATTTTAATTCTACTGGTTCTTCAATAAGCGGAGAGAGAGTAATTAGTAAACCCCTGCTGATTAATGACCGCTTGATTTTCCCAACTTTGATCCCTTCGGATGATCCTTGTGTTGCCGGTGCCTCAGGCTGGATTATGGAATTAGTAGCATTGGGTGATCCTAGATTTGCTGGAGAGTCGATCATTGGTGGATCTAAAAAAGTTGACGAGGCTATTATCGGTTTTTCCGATGTAATTATTGCGGGAAGAAAAATTATTGCTCCATACATAGATGTTGGTGGAAATGCTGGAACTACTGGCGGTTTTCGGATTGGGGGTATTGAAAGGATCTCTTGGAGACGGATACGTTAGGTGAAAGTAGCATATGAAAATGAATGTTAAAAAACTAAATTCAGGTTTTACTCTAGTGGAATTGATGGTTGTTGTTCTGATTATTGGGGTCATCAGTGCTGTAGCCATCCCCTCGTATATGGAAATGATAAGAGAGGGAAATCGAACTGATGCGCAAACCGTATTAAATGACGTTGCACATAGGTTACAGCGCTGCTTTACAACTTATAGCACTTACAATAATGATAATTGTGCCGTCGCAGCATCAGTCACAGAGGGAAACAGTATTGAATCTGAAAAAGGTTACTACACAGTCACAGGTATTTTAGCGGCAGCAACTTTTGATCTTACTGCGCAACCTGTTGCAGGAAAGAGCCAAAGTAAAGACAGTGAATGCACTGCGCTAAAGTTGGATGAAGCAGGGGCTAGGACGGCAACTGGATCAAATACTTCAGAGTGCTGGTGAGACTCTTCTTTTTTACTCTTTACTTTGTTAATTGCTCAAAAGAGTGTCTAAGGGATATCACACGGATCAGTGTGATATCCCTTGACCACCTTAAGTCTCCAGCCCCAACTTCTTCAACCGGTAACGCAGTGAGCGAAAACTGATACCAAGTTTCTGAGCTGCAGCGGTACGGTTCCAGCGAGTCTTGGTGAGTGCGCTCTCAATTGCTTCTTTTTCAATATTCTGCAGAAATTCATCTAGGGAGTTGTACTGGCTGGGATCAAAGCGATTGTTTTCTTCCGATTGGTTTCTATTTAAGGCTTCACCTTTAGTGCTAGTAGAGGAAGCCTCTCGATCTTGCGATTGCTCATCCTTCTCCAGTAGCAGGTCATCAAGGCAAATTTCCTGATGATCGCATAGGGTAAAGGCGCGTTCGAGGATATTTTCGAGTTGGCGAACATTACCGGGAAAGGGGAAAGCCTGTAGGGCTTGCATGGCATCGGTAGATATGCCAGGGGGTATTGTCCCTGAATTTTGGGCAATACGCTGCATAATGGCATCGACCAATAAAGGTATATCTTCACTGCGCTCGCGTAGAGGGGGTGTGGATATTTCGATTACATTGATGCGGTAATAGAGGTCGTTGCGAAAGCGCCCTTCGGTGACCTCTTTGGCTAGGTCCTTGTGAGTAGCGCTGAGGATACGTACATCGATAGGAGTTTCCTGACTTGCGCCTATAGCCCGAATGCGTTTTTCCTGTATTGTACGCAAAAGCTTGACCTGCATATCCAGGGGTAGGTCGGCAACTTCGTCGAGAAATAGAGTACCGCCCTGAGCACTCTGTAGTAGGCCCGCTTTGTCTTTATGTGCGCCGGTAAAACTGCCTTTTTTATGCCCAAAAAACTCGCTCTCCATAAGGTCAGTGGGAATGGCTCCACAGTTAATGGGTACGAAAGGTTTGTCGGCACGGGCTCCCTGGGAATGAATGGACCGGGCAGCCAGTTCTTTACCTGAGCCCGATTCGCCACTGATATAAACCGGGGCATCACTGCGCGCAACTTTGGCTATCTGTTCGCGCAGCTTGCGCATATTTGGGGCTTCCCCTAAGAGCAGCTGCTTCGCGCTCTTGCTCTGTTGTGGATCTCGCTCCCTATTCACGCGTAGGGCCAGCTGAGCGAGGTTGCGAAGCCGTTCTAAATCGACCGGTTTACTGACAAAGTCAAATGCGCCGAGCTTTAGCGCCTTAATGGCAGTATCCATATTGCCGTGCGCGGTAATCACTGCGATGGGCAAGTCTCGAAGAACACCACTCTGGATATGCTCGACTAGTTGTAGACCATCGCCATCTGGCAGACGCAGGTCGGTCAGGCAAAAATCATAGTGGTTCTCTTTAAGCAGGCGTGTTGCCTCCGCTAAGCTGGCGGCGGTGTGACAGTTCACATCCATGCGCTGCAGAGTGAGTGTGATTAGTTTGCAGATATCCGGTTCGTCATCGACAACCAGGGCCAGAGGTAGCATCAATTCTCTGTCTTTTCTTGTTTTGTGGAGATTGTGGGCAAAGGTGCCGATTCTGATTATGTCAGAAATTCTTTACGAATATTCTCATACATTTTGGGAAATATTCCTGAGCAGAATCAAGTCACATTCTTTTAGTGAGCAAATTCAACTCTAAAGCAACTCATATCATCCTTGCTACGGCAGTGGTAGAGGTTGGCCTGATTGGTTTCACAGAGTTCTCGGGCAATATAAAGACCCAGACCACTGCCGCGGCTGCCGGTGGTGAAAAAGGGCTCAAAAATCTTGTCTTGGTGTGCCTGTGGAACCCCTGGCCCTTGGTCTTTCACATCCAATTGAGTACAACCGCGCTCAGAATTGTAGTACACACTAATTGAGGCATGTCTCTTGCCGGAGGCTACTTGAGAGTGGTGCAGGGCATTGTCGGTTAAATTGGTGACCACCTGGGCCATTTGTGCCGAGTCAAACCTGGCTTTGAGGGGGTTCTCAGGTAAGTCGAGCTCAACTTGACCTGCCCCAATGGATCCGGCGTTATAGTCTTGGATCAACTGTTGTAGCCAACTACTGATGTCATGTTCCTGCGGATCGCCAGCTTGGCGCCGCGAGAGTTGCATAACATTTTCGACGATTTGATTAACCCGCTGGCTCTGCCTACAGATGATTTCGGTGAGATAGTGATCTTCCTCAGCCAATTGGGAGGACTCAGACAACAGTTGGGCAGCATGGCTGATAGCCGAGAGAGGGTTGCGAATCTCATGAGCGATGGAGGCGGTGAGATGTCCGAGAGAGGCAAGTTTCAATTTCTGTGCAGCTACGGCTAGCTTGCGATTATCTTCTACGAATACCAGTGTACTGTTGCCGCTTTCATGCTCGAGCTTCGCGAAGTTTAGGTGCAGTTCTCTACCATTGTCCCCTTGTAACAGTGAAGTATCGGGTCCTTTAGTATCGCGCCACTGGCGAATCGACTGGAGTAGTGAGCTCCCTGCGAGGCTCTCAGCGTGTAACTGTTCTCCCAAGAGCCTCCGGGCTGCCTGATTAATCAGCTCGGGCTGGCCAGTAGGGCCCATTACCAGTACTCCGGTACCCATACGCTCAATAATCTGTTGTGCCAGCCGCTGAAGGTGTGCAGCTTGGCGGCTTTGCTGGTCGGCGCGAATATTGGCGCTACGAATACGTACAGACAAATACTGTAATGCGCTTACCGTGGCGAATAGCAACAGGCCTAGGCTTCCAGCGGCGACAATATCCTGACTAGTGCCTTTACCTGACATCAAATTGTACAACTCTAGGCCGATGACCCCGAGACTTGCCAGCGCCGCGAAGAAGGCACTCATTCGGCGGTCTAAAAGAATAGATCCGATTGAACAATTGATTAGCAATAGATAGCCGAGACCGGAGTTCAAGCCACCACTGGATTCAATTAAAAGAAGGAAAACCAGAATATCACAGGCCAGAATGATACCAATTTGCCCTGTGCCTACTTGATAGGCCTGCTGGCGTAAAAAAATTAACCAGCCAAAGTTAAGTAGGGAATACACAACGCTTGTATACAAGAAAAGTAGCGGTGCAGTATCTCCAAGAGCGCCGGCTCCTATATCCGAATAGAAAATTCCAAGTAACACTAGGGCGATAGATAGCCGATAAATTGCGCAAATTCGCAATAGCTCATGGTGTTGAAAAGAGGGGGTTGTACTGGTGTCGTTGGCACTACTCAAGGTGGTTTCCCGGTATGTTGTTATGGTGACCGCTGCCGTTAGAGCCCACAGGGGTTACAATGGCGGCCTGTCTTGTCCGAGGTTTAACCATGTCTACTTTGCAGCTAGTGCTGGCACAAATCAATTCTCTCGTAGGAGATATCCCAGGTAACACCGCTCGAGTGATTGAGGTGGCTAACAGGGCCCACCGTGAATTGGGTGCCGATCTGGTCCTTTTTCCCGAGTTGACTTTGTGTGGCTATTCTCCAGAGGATTTACTGCTGCGTCCCAGTATGCAAACTCGCGTTGAGGCTGCACTGGAAGCATTGAAAGCTGTTCAACTGCCCTGTGCAATTCTGATCGGCTATCCCCGTCATCTAAACGGCAAGCTGTTTAATATGGCGGGCCTGATTGCCAACGGAGAGTTGGTGGCGGAGTATGCCAAGCAAAAATTGCCAAACTATCAAGTATTCGATGAGAAACGTTATTTCACCAAAGGTGATCAACCTTGTGTCGTGGATATCAAGGGTATTTCGGTAGGCTTTAGCATTTGCGAGGATATCTGGCATCGGGAACCCATACAGCAGACCGTAGAGGCAGGGGCCAAATTGATTCTGAATATCAATGCCTCTCCCTTTCATCGCGGTAAATCTCTTCAGCGACAGGAGTTGATATCCACTCAGGCACGTGTAGCGGAAACACCAATTGTGTACGTGAATTGGTGTGGTGGTCAGGATGAGCTGGTCTTCGATGGGGGTTCAATGGCTGTGGATGCTGATGGACAGATCTGCGCCAGGGCAGAAGAATTTGCCGAGCAGTTACTGCCCGTATCGGTATCCCAGCAGAGTGGAAGAGTAACCCTATTACCAGGTAAGGTGGCGCCTCTTATGGGGGATCTGGCATCGGTTTATCAGGCGCTGGTACTGGGAGTACGCGATTATGTTAATAAAAATGGTTTTAACGGTGTGGTACTGGGACTCTCAGGTGGCATTGACTCGGCTTTGACCCTGGCGATTGCCGTGGATGCACTGGGCAAAGATCGGGTGGAAGCAGTGATGATGCCTTTCCATTACACTTCAGATCTGAGTAAGACCGATGCCGCCGATCAGGCACAGCGCCTTGGCGTCGATTACCGGGAAATTGGAATCGAGCCCGTTTTCGATGCCTTCATGGGGGCATTGGCGGAAGAATTTGCTGGTAGTGCGAGAGATACCACCGAGGAAAATCTGCAGGCGCGAACTCGCGGAGTATTGCTGATGGCGATCTCCAATAAGAAGGGGGCCATGGTACTGACCACCGGTAATAAGAGTGAAATGGCAGTCGGTTATGCGACTCTTTACGGAGATATGGTTGGGGGCTTCAACGCGCTAAAAGATGTGCCCAAGGTACTGGTGTTTGAATTGGCGCGCTATCGAAATACGGTCTCGGAAGTCATTCCTGAAACTGTTATCACACGACCGCCAAGTGCTGAGTTGGCCCCAGATCAGGCGGATACCGACAGTCTGCCTCCCTACGAAGTGTTGGATGAGATTCTGAATCTCTACGTCGACAGAGACTTCAGTGCCGAGCAAATTGTTAAGCAGGGATTTGAGCGCAGCATTGTTGAGCGTGTGGTACGCCTGGTATCACGCAATGAGTACAAGCGTCGCCAGGCTGCCGTGGGTGTGCGGATTTCAGAGCGGGGTTTTGGCCGAGATCGGCGCTACCCGATAACCAATGGTTGGAAGGCTGGCGAGTAAGCTGGACTAGAACATAAAACGGCGCCGAAAGGCGCCGTTTTATGTTCAGCAAGGGGTGTTACATCAGCTCCGGAGGGAGAGGGGCTTCATTGCGGTTGTACTCGGGGTTATACAGCTCGCGGCTATCGAAACCTTCGGGATCAGACTTTTCAAACAACCCGAGGGTAACACGGTGTACCAGGCTGCGGCCGCTGGCGCCTTTGAAGAAGTCATAGTTGAAGGTGCCATCTTCATTGAACGCTGGATGCTTGGGATAGTTGTTGCGCAGCACGCTCAGGGCGTTGGCTTCCAGCTCCGGCATCTCCATCATGTGGTAGCCCTGTACCATCACTGCGAGTGCATCGGGTACGGCCGGAGTCTGCTGGAAGTTTTCCACAACATAGCGGCCACGGTTGGCGGCGGCGAGGTAGGCGCCGCGCTTGAAGTAGTAGTTGGCCACATGGATCTCATAGCGAGCCAGCAGGTTACGCAGGTGAATCATGCGTTTCTGCGCATCTGCGGCGTAGCGGCTTTCCGGATAGCGGGCCATCAACTGAGAGAAGTAGGCGAAGGATTCGCGAGCAGCGCCTGGATCTCGGTTGGTGAGGTCGGTAGGCATAAAGCGCTCAAACAGGCCGGCGCCCTCGGTGAAGGAGGATAGTCCCTTCATGTAGTAGGCGTAATCGACGTTGCGGTGTTGCGGATGCAACCGGATAAAACGGTCCGCTGCGGCGATGGCGGCATCGTTTTCATAGTTGCGGTAATAGGCGTAGATCAGCTCCAGCTGGGCCTGTTCTGCATAGTTGCCGAAGGGGAAGTTGTCTTCCAGGGCGCGCAGGTTCTTGATCGCCAGATCCCACTGGCTAGTGCGAAGTTGCCGCTGGGCAGCCTCATAGAAGGCTTGTTCAGTGCGGTTGCCAGTGGGCAGGCCCTCTTCGGAGTCATCGGTGTTGGCACAGGCAACCAATAATACCGACACCAAGGCCAGCGACAGCATTTTCCAGGCTTGCATAGCCCCTCGCTCTATCATTCTCACACTCTACCTTATTAAACTATCCGCCAAGATTAATCTGGCGCTCCAGACATTTAAACACAGTCCCGGAGCTGCCCAAAGTATTTGCAATTGTTTGATGAATGACCACCTAAAACTCGATATTGAAGTTCCGGCCAGTATGGCTGGTCGAAGATTAGACCAGGCAGCAGCCGAATTAATTCCCGATTACTCCCGCGCTCGCCTGCAATCCTGGATCAAAGGCGGCCAGCTCACCTTGAATGGTGCTGTTGCCAAGCCTAAGGATAAGCTATTTGGCGGTGAGCAGCTTAGTCTACGCGCGGAATTGGAGGCTCAGGGAAGCTGGAGTGCCCAGGCCCTGGACCTGAATATTGTCTATGAAGACGATAGTCTCATTGTGATCAATAAGCCTGCAGGTCTAGTGGTTCACCCGGCTGCGGGTAATCCTGATGGCACTTTGCTAAACGGCTTGCTACACCACTGCCCAAATCAGGAGGTGATTCCCCGTGCTGGCATTGTGCACCGTTTAGACAAAGACACCAGTGGCCTGATGGTTGTCGCCAAGACTTTACCGGCACAGGTACACCTTGTAGACCAATTGAAGCAGCGGACGGTCAGTCGGCAGTATGACGCTTTAGTACAAGGCTATATCACCGGCCCCGGTCGCGTTGACGCGCCTATCGGTCGCCATCGCCAGAATCGACTGAAAATGGCGGTACTCGATTTTGGTGGTAAAGAAGCCATCACGCATTATCAAGTGCATCAGCGTTTCCGTGCCCACACCCTGTTGCGCTGCAAGCTGGAAACCGGGCGTACCCACCAGATTCGAGTGCATATGGCCCATATTCGTCATGCATTGGTCGGCGACCCGCTATATGGTGGGAGGCCTAAATTGCCCGCCGAGGCTAACAGGGAGCTGGTTGAGGCACTACAGGGGTTTCCCCGTCAGGCCCTACACGCTGCAGAGTTGGCCCTGGTTCACCCGCGCACCGGGGAAAATATGCACTGGTGTGCTCCTATGCCAACGGATATGCTTCAGTTGCTCGAGCTCCTCAATAGGGATCGGAGTGAGTGAAATCTGTGACTATATCTTCACTTGAGGTGGAGTGTGCAGTCACGGCCCGCTCCGCAACATCGATATAAAGCAGAAAAACTATGTCCCTCGATCATTACCTGACCCCCTCTTGGCCGGCGCCAGCCAGGGTGCGTGCCGTCACTACCTTGCGCAATGGCGGTACTAGCACCGGAGTTTTTAGCAGCTTCAATCTTGGCGCCCATGTGGGGGATGAGGAACCTGCAGTAATGGCCAACCGGCAGCAGTTGTCGGAGGAATTGAAGCTGCCGGCGGTGCCTCAGTGGCTGGAGCAGATTCATAGTGACAAGGTCATTGAGGCACAGAGCGATGGGCTTGTGCGTACCGCTGATGCCAGCTTTAACCTTGGCGGTGGCGCTGCTTGCGCGGTCCTCACAGCGGACTGTCTGCCGGTGCTTATCTGCGACAAGACGGGCACCAGGGTAGCTGCAGCACATGGGGGGTGGCGCGGTTTGGCCGAGGGCATTTTGCGTAACACGGTTACTGCGCTTGATTGCGACCCAAAAGAATTACTAGTCTGGCTGGGGCCTGCGATTGGCCCCGAAGCTTTTGAAACGGGCGTCGATGTTTTAGAAGCCTTTTTCGAGCATGCGCAAAGTGGCACGCATACCGAGGCGATTGCTCAGTGTTTTCGTCCCCACAGTAAGAAACCCTTGCACTTTCTTGCTGATATCTATGCCCTGGCGCGAGCTGAATTGGCTGAACTTGGCATAGAAAATATTTATGGGGGAGAATATTGTACAGTGAATGAAGCCGAACGTTTTTTTTCTTACCGCAGGGAAAGAACTACCGGACGAATGGCTTCATTAATCTGGTTGGCGGATGATGAAAGCTGAGAACACAGTAAAGAAAGGCGAGTGATTTTTGCTGTGCTTTCTATGTCTTACTTCGCTTTCGCTTCCTTTGCCTGAGTTGAGGTAAGGCTATGGCAGAGTGAACCACTTTTTCCTTTGACTTCTATTGGGGTCTTAAGCGCAAAAATCAAGCTTCAGGTGTGGATTTAAAACTAGATTTAAGAAAAAATTATTTTGCGCATTAGTGATTTACGTTAGGAATTCCCACCAATTGATTTAAATCATTGAAAACCTTCCTCCCGCCCCTATTTTATTTCCCAACACTACACTGAAGCGTGGCGCCGCTTGGCTGCTATCGACCCAGTACTACAAAAATCCCCGAGTAGGAGAGGTTGCATTCATGCGTATAGACAGAATGACAAACCCGCTGCAGGCAGCTTTTGCCGATGCACAATCTCTGGCCGTTGGCAGAGATCACAACCAAATTTATCCAGAGCACCTGTTGCTTGCGCTGCTCAACCAAAATAACGGCAGCGTGCCTGCATTTTTGTCGCAGGCCGGATTTAATCTAAATGGTCTGCGCAATGATCTGGCTAAAAGGCTGGATAACCTGCCAACTATCAGTTCCCCCACTGGGGACGTGGGTATGTCGCAGGAGCTGATGCGCCTGATGAACCTCACGGATAAAAAAGCGCAAAAAAATGGTGATAGTTTTATTTCCAGTGAGACAGTTTTACTCGCTGCGTTTGATTCTGCTGCAGGGGAAATTGCCAAAATACTCAATGCCAATGGCGACTTAAAACAATTAGAGGCAGCGATACAAAAAGTGCGTGGTGATGAAAAAATTGACGATCCCAATGCGGAAGAGGCACGTCAGGCATTGGATAAGTACACCTTGGATCTGACCGAACGCGCGATAGCCGGCAAGCTGGATCCGGTGATTGGTCGTGACGATGAAATTCGTCGTACGATACAGGTATTGCAGCGCCGCACTAAAAACAACCCGGTACTGATCGGTGAACCCGGTGTGGGAAAAACCGCGATTGTCGAGGGGCTCGCTCAGAGAATTGTGAACGGTGAGGTTCCCGAGGGCCTCAAAGACAAGCGTCTGTTGTCATTGGACTTGGGCGCTCTGCTAGCCGGCGCCAAGTTCCGTGGAGAATTTGAAGAGCGCTTAAAAGCTGTTCTCAATGAGCTCTCCAAGCAGGAAGGGCGGATCATTCTGTTTATTGATGAGCTGCATACCATGGTGGGGGCGGGCAAAGCCGAGGGCGCTATGGATGCCGGTAATATGCTTAAACCGGCTCTAGCGCGCGGTGAGTTGCACTGTGTTGGCGCCACAACCCTGGATGAATATCGCCAGTACATCGAGAAAGATGCGGCCCTTGAACGTCGCTTCCAAAAGGTACTGGTGGATGAGCCCACCGAGGAAGATACCATTGCCATATTGCGGGGATTAAAAGAACGCTACGAAGTGCACCACGGCGTGGATATCACCGACTCGGCCATCATTGCTGCCACCAAATTGTCCCAGCGTTATATTACCGATCGTCAGCTGCCGGACAAAGCGATCGACCTGATCGATGAAGCGGCCAGTCGTATCCGCATGGAAATAGATTCCAAGCCGGAATCGATGGATAAACTGGAACGCCGTTTAATCCAACTTAAAATCGAACGCGAGGCAGTCAAAAAAGATAAAGATGACGAGGCCACACAAAAGCGGTTAGCCAAGTTGGAGGAGGAAATTCACCAGTTGGAAAAGGAATACTCCGATCTCGAGGAAGTTTGGAAAGCGGAGAAATCCCAGCTTGCGGGTAGCCACGACCTGAAAGAGAAACTGGAACAGGCCAAGTTGGATATGGAATCGGCGCGTCGCGCCGGTGATTTAACCCGAATGTCGGAGCTGCAGTACGGTGTTATCCCACAGCTGGAACAACAGTTGAAGTCTGCTGCAACCCATGAGGCAAGTGAAGAGCCGCGCCTGTTGCGCAATCGGGTAACCGATGAAGAAGTAGCCGAAGTTGTTTCTCGCTGGACAGGTATCCCGGTTTCCAAAATGCTGGAGGGCGAGCGGGAAAAATTACTGCGTATGGAAGACGAGCTTCACAAACGTGTTATAGGCCAGGGTGAAGCGGTGGAAGCTGTCGCCAATGCGGTGCGGCGCTCCCGCGCGGGTCTCGCCGATCCTAATCGCCCCAACGGCTCTTTCCTATTTCTGGGCCCCACCGGGGTTGGTAAAACTGAGCTCTGTAAGGCGCTGGCACAATTTCTCTTCGACACCGAAGATGCCATGGTGCGCATCGATATGTCGGAATTTATGGAAAAGCACTCAGTGGCCCGCCTGATAGGCGCACCTCCGGGGTATGTGGGTTACGAGGAGGGCGGCTATCTGACTGAGGCGGTGCGTCGTAAACCCTACTCAGTGGTGTTGCTCGATGAAGTGGAAAAGGCACATCCGGATGTATTCAATATCCTGCTGCAGGTGCTGGATGATGGTCGCTTGACCGATGGCCAGGGTCGCACCGTGGACTTTCGCAATACTGTTGTAGTGATGACTTCCAACCTGGGGTCGGACCTGATCCAAAAGTTTGCCAGCGCCGAGAGTGGTGATGACTTGGATGCCGAAATTCGTTATCGACAGATGAAAAATGCGGTGATGGAAGTGGTGGGCAATCACTTCCGCCCAGAATTTATTAACCGTATTGATGAGGTAGTGGTATTCCACCCGCTGGATAAGGCGGAAGTGCGCTCCATTGCGGAAATTCAGTTGCGACAATTGTGCCGCCGTCTGAGCGAGCGTGATCTGAAGCTGGAGGTTTCCGAGGGCCTGTTGAATAAGCTTGCTGAGGTGGGCTTTGATCCGGTCTATGGCGCGCGGCCACTGAAACGGGCGATACAAATCTGGCTGGAAAACCCACTGGCGCAAGATGTGCTCGCAGGTAAATTTACTCCCGGCACCACTATCCACGCGGATGTCGAGGGTGATCGGGCGGTATTCCGCTAGTCGGTATTATTCGTTTCTCTGTCGATGAAACAGCTAGTTATACATCTGTTTCATCGACTTTTAGAGTAGGATATTTCGTTTTCTTCCTCCTTCTTTATCTCGCTCAAAATTGGGTGCAGGTACCTATCTTTCCACCATTATCGTCACTTCCGTCCCTTCCATGGCGTTCAAATATCTTTTCAGGCTAATCCAATGAGAGTCTAACAATACGCACGGGATTTTCTTTATAAACTAAATCTGGTGGTCTGTTTAGTTGGTGGCTCCCAGAGTCAGACCTCCGTCTTGTCGATCCGCGGCATTGTTGTGAATGATCGGGGGTAAATTATCAGTAAACGCATGGTGCTAATGCTGCTCGGGTGCCTGGTACTTTTTGGCGGTATTTTTGCGTATAAATTTATTGTCCAGCGTATGGTGAATCAATTTCTGGACAATATGCGTTTGCCGGCTCCTACAGTGACCTCGGCGAAAGCGCAGGTGCAAAATTGGCCAGAGGATTTAAGCGGGGTTGGTACAGTCCGTGCCGTCAATGGTGTTGAGGTTACGACAGAGGCCGAGGGTGTGGTTAGTGCTATCCACTTCAAGTCCGGCCAGTATGTACACAAAGGCGACCTTCTCGTAGAAATATTCGCCGAGCCGGAGAAAGCACAGCTGCAGGTTCTGGATGCTGAGCTGCGTTTGGCAAGGCGCAATTATGCACGAATTAAAACGCTTACCGCTCGTGGTGTGACCACCGAAGCAGAGCTCGATAGTGCACGTAGCACCTTGGATCAGGTGGTGGCCAATATCGAGGTACAGCGCGCCAGGGTGGATCAGCGTAGAGTGCTGGCGCCTTTTAATGGTGTTCTAGGAATACGCCGTATTGATCTTGGGCAGAATGTCAGCCCGGGGGACGCGGTAGTCACTCTTCAACAGCTCACGCCTATCTTTGTCGACTTTTCCCTGCCAGAGCAGAAATACTCTCTGGTTAAGGAGGGGATGCCTATCAGCCTGACTACCGATGCTTTTCCCGGTAAAACCTACCGGGGGAGAATTACCGCAGTAGACCCCAGAGTAGATAGAGCCAGCCGCAACTTCCTGATACAGGCTACGCTCGAAAATCCCAAGAAGCACCTGCGCCCAGGTATGTTTGCCCAGGTTTCTGTAAAAATTGAAGCCAGCCGCCGAGTACTTGTGGTCCCCCGAACGGCCCTGTTGTTTGCTCCCTATGGCGTATCGGTCTTTGTGTTGGAAACGGAAGCCTCTGACAACAGTGTCACCGCAAACAAACGCTTTGTTAAAACCGGTGAGGAGCGCGGTGATCTGGTGGAAATTGTAGAAGGATTGCTGCAGGGCGATGAGGTGGCCAGCAGTGGCTTGCTTAAATTGCGCAATGGTGAGGCTGCGGTAATCAACAATGAGAACAAGCCGCCAGAGGACCCATCTCCCACTCCTGAAAACAGTTAATTTCTACTGGGTGTTGCGGTGAATTTTACAGAGATATTTATTCGTAAACCGGTATTAGCTTCAGTAGTCAGTTTATTTATTTTTCTACTGGGCTTGCGCTCAATAACTGAATTAAATATTCGTCAGTATCCGGAACTGGAGAATGCAGTTATTACAGTCACTACTGTCTATGTGGGAGCAGACTCCGATCTTGTACAGGGATTTATTACCACGCCGCTTGAACAGGAGATTGCAACGGCGGATGGCATAGATTACATGGTATCTACCAGCGTACAGGGGCTCTCGACCATCAATGCCTATGTGCGGTTTGATTACGACCCCAACGAGGTGCTGACTCAAATTGTTGCAAAGGTAAATAAATTGCGCAGCGACTTGCCCGAAGAGTCTGAGGATTCCAGTGTGGAGATGCAGCAGGGGGAAACAACCGCTGCCATGTACCTTTCTTTTTCCTCGGAGATCCTCGCTAACAATCAAATTACCGATTACTTAGTTCGGGTTGTGCAGCCCAAGCTGGCCACTATAGCCGGGGTACAGCGTGCACGTTTGCTTGGAGACAGTACTTTTGCTATGCGCGCCTGGTTGAAGCCTAAAGAAATGGCTGCGTTGGAGGTGACACCTGAAGACGTAGCCAATGCCCTGCGCAATAACAATATCCTTTCTGCAGCGGGGGCCACCAAGGGCTCTAGAGTAGCAATAGAAATACGTGCAGACACGGATATTTCCCGCCAAGTGGATTTTCAAAATCTGGTGGTGCGTGCGAGCGGCGATCAATTGGTAAGACTTAGAGATGTAGCGGATATTGAGTTGGGAGCGGAGACTTACGATAGCTCGGTGACATTTAACGGGCAGTCTGCAACTTTTATTGCTATTGAAGTCGCCCCCAATGCAAACTCCTTGGATGTCATCAAACATGTACGGGAAAAGCTGGAGAGTGAAATTTTTCCCCAGCTACCGGAGGGGATGCGGGGAGAAATTCCCTATGACAGTACTGAGTATATTCAGGACTCTATTTCTGAAGTGGTGCGTACCATTGTTGAAGCAGTGATTATCGTTATCGTGGTCATCTATCTGTTTCTGGGGTCTTTGCGCAGTGTTTTGATTCCTGCCATCGCGCTTCCTCTTTCCTTAGTGGGTGCAATGTTTCTGATGCTGTTGATGGGCTTTTCCATCAACTTGCTAACTCTGTTAAGTATGGTGCTGGCTATTGGCATCGTCGTGGATGATGCGATTATCGTTTTGGAAAATGTGCACCGCCATATTGAAGAGGGGCTCACGCCACGCGAAGCTGCCATTGTAGGGGCTCGAGAACTTGCATGGCCAGTAGTAGCTATGACTACCACGTTGATCGCCGTGTATATTCCTATTGGCTTTCTCGGTGGTCTTACCGGAACTCTATTTATCGAGTTTGCGTTTTCTCTCGCCGGTGCCGTGCTGCTATCGGGTGTGGTCGCGCTAACACTTTCACCAATGATGGCCTCTAGGATACTGAAGCCGCGTGACGGTGGGGGGACACGCTTGGAGGCCTGGTTGGAGCGGCGCTTTGCGAATTTACAGAAGGGTTTTGAAAAGCGCTTGCACAACGCATTAGAGGAACGCAGCGTTATTTTACTTTTCGGCTTGATTGTTTTGGTGAGCTGTTATTTTCTTTTTATTACTTCACCGCAGGAGCTGGAGCCTACAGAAGATCGGGGTTTGGTCCTCACTATATCCACAGCAGATGCTTATGCAACACTGGATTATGTTGAGCAATATACAGGGGAGTTGGTGGATATTGCTGATCTCTATACTGAGGTGGAAAATATTTTCCTGCTCAATGGCGCCGGTACTTTTAGCAGTGGTGTCAATAATGCTACGGCGGGCTTTGTATTAGGGCCCTGGGAAAAGCGTAAACGTGACACTGCACAAATGCAGGAACTAATCAGTGAGGATGTGCGCAACATCGCTGGTCTTAAAGTGGCTGTGGTTGTGCCGCCGAGCTTGCCCACTGCAGGTGGTCAACTGCCGGTGGAATTTGTTATCGGGGCAACAGAGCCAGTGGAGAATCTCGCCGATGTTGCCAGTGAGATTATGGCAAAGGCCTTGCAAAGCAGGAAGTTTATTTTTCTGGACTCCGACCTGAAAATTGATAAGCCTAAGGTCGTTATTGAAATAGACCGAGAGAAGGCTGCGACTATGGGGGTGGATATGGTGAACCTCAGTCGTGACTTGGGGGCAATGCTTTCCGGTGCTTATGTTAATCGCTTTTCACTTGATAATCGTAGTTATAAGGTGATCCCTCAGGTCGAGCGAGTTGATCGCCTGACTCCTGCCCAGTTGAAGCAATATTATATCCGGGCGATTAACGGGGACCTGGTTCCTATTAATACCCTGATTAATCTGCGCCAAATCGTTGAGCCACAACAATTAAAACGCTTCCAGCAACTTAATGCGGTTACGATATCCGGGGTGCCGCGCCCGGGTGTCACCCTAGGTGAAGCGTTGGACGTTTTGGAAAATGCGGCGAGGCAAATACTGCCAGCCGAGTATTCTGTGGACTACTCCGGTCAATCCCGTCAATTCAAAACGGAAGGTTCTGAATTAGTCATAACATTTTTCTTCGCACTGATAGTAATTTATCTGGTGCTGGCGGCTCAGTTTGAGTCCTGGCGCGACCCTCTAATTATGCTGGTGACTGTCCCGATGAGTGTGTGCGGCGCTATGATCTTTGTAAGCCTGGGTCTAACCACACTTAATATCTACACCCAGGTGGGACTGGTGACTTTAATCGGCGTTATCTCCAAGCATGGAATTCTAATTGTGGAGTTTGCCAATAAACTACAAATGGGGGGAGTGGATAAGCGTATCGCTATAGAGGAGGCCACTTCTATTCGTCTGCGGCCGGTATTGATGACAACGGCATCACTGGTGCTGGCAATGGTGCCACTGCTGATTGCTTCAGGGCCCGGTGGTGGGGCCCGTTTTGCCATGGGGCTGGTCGTCGCCTCGGGTATGACGATTGGCACATTGTTTACCCTTTTTGTGGTGCCTGCCATGTATCTTTATTTGGGGCGGGATTACGAAAAGATAAGGGCACAAGTGCAGGGCAATTAATGGCCTCGTGCATGATACTTTTAAGCGTCGAGGATACCCCTTGTGGTGTTACTACGGCGGAATTCACTGGGAGTAACCCCTTCGTGTTTTTTAAAGAAGCGGGTAAATACCGCGCGCTCGGCAAAATGCAGCTTTATTGCGATACTCTCGACAGATTCACTGGAGGACAGCAGTAGACGTTTGGTCAGGGCCAGGGTGACACTGTCTTTTAGCTCCTGAAAAGTAACCCCCTGTTCTTTCAATCTCCTTTGCAGGGTGCGGCCGCTGGTGCGAAAGTGAGCGGCGGCCTGTTTAATGGTGACTTCCTCGCGGAGAATGTGTTTTTCCAGCCATGAGCGCAGGCTCGCAGCTAAGTTGTAACTCGATAGCGTATTGTGTAAAACAGTTTTTAAAACATTTCGGCTCTGGCTACGCAGTAACTTGTGGTAGCTGGGGATAGGAAAATCCAGTGTTTCAGAGCCAAGAATAATGGCGTTGGTATCACAGTCAAATTCTACTGGGCTTTGGAATATACGGGCATAAATAGAATCATCCTCGGGTTTTGGCCTGCGCAACTTAACACCGCATACCTCAGTAAACTGGGGGTTCAGCGTACGCAATAATTCCGCGATTCGGGCCATTAACATTTCGGCAAAGAAATGGTTTACCGATTCGCTAAATAATTCTAAGCGCCATTGCAGAGTGAGGACTTCAAATTCTTTTTCTTGTCTTGTTTCGAATCTTAGTAGCGGTGCCAGGGTTTGCGATAAAACAATTTCCGCAGGGCGCAGTATTTCCCGTGGCCGCCGCAGGGAGGGTTGCGCCTCGATAATGGTTTCTTCCAGCCACAAGATAATAGGAAAGCGACTGAAACTGAGTCCCGGTGAAGAAACTGGGGAAAGTGCTACCAGGTTTTCAATCAGTGCATTGAACTCGCTGTAACTCAGTCGCTCGTTCTCGCGGGGATTCCAGCTAAATGCGAAAGGCAGCCGTTCAATTAGAGTACCAATAGGAATACCCAGCCGCGCAGCAGCTGTAACGAAATAGGGTGCAAATATTTTAGGCACGCCGGCATGGCCGGACATATTTTTATTCTGGTCTCTCATGACTCTTTGCCGTCCGGGTGGCGTTAATTCGATCATAGCAAAGGCGTATCAATCTAAGAAAACAATAATGTGAATTATGACGAACCGGTCGCCTCATGTGGCGCACTTGATCATCCTGTGGCGCCATAAATCCTATTGCGGCACCCACTTCAGCAGATAAGTTGCAGGGGTCTGCAGTGTGTTGCGAAACGGATACCTCGAGACTCTGCAGTCAGTAAATATCCACTTATAAAATTATAAAGGTCAATAACCATGACACTGTCTAAACGACTGGGCGCAGGCCTGTCTGTTTTTTTTGCTGCGATGGTAGGCACTTCTGCAGCGGTAGCGGAGAACTGCTACATCCTGGTCCATGGACATGGAGTCGAGGGGCATACAACCAGTACAGAGAGCGATGGGAGTTTAGTGCAACCGGCACTGGACTATTGGAGCGAAACCTATTTCGATGAATATAAAAACAGCAGTTTTATCGACCAGCTGCTAATCAGCGGCGGTAATTACGGAGTAGTGGGGTACAACTCTACCGATGAGGGTGAGCTGCCCTACTGGCACGATAAAACCTCCGGTGAAATTGCACGGCAAATTATTCAGATCCGCAGTGGAGCCGGAGACAGGTTCGAACACGAAAACCAGTGTTCTGCCGATGATACCTTCTGGATTATTTCCCACAGCCAGGGCGCTGCGCAGATGATGTATATCGCTGGCAACGCTGTTGAAGGATCACCTTACTACAACCGTGCTTACAATCAGTACGACACAGATACTGAAGTACAGGATGTTAAAAAGTGCTCGACAACTTGGTGGGGTAGCAAGAGCTGTAAAACCGTTTCTGAGGAAGTGCAGGTTGCCAGCCTGAGTGATGCCAACGCGGTTACTGTGGATTTTGATAGTGCGATTAGCGGAGTGGCTGCGATCTTCACCACTGGTGGAGCAATCACCGGTACCGAGGGCGTGGATCGTATCTGTAATGGCACTTGGTATGACGAGGTGATCAACGACCTCTTCTTTGGCAGGGAGTGTGCCGCGGTGCGCTATATGCAGACCAACGATATTTATACCGTGCGTAATTACGTGGGCACTAATCTGGGTGCGCCTGTCTACACCATTGGCGGCTACGCGGGCTTTCCCGGTGCAGAAAGCGTTTCCTCGGCACTGTTGAATGGTGAAGATGATGGTTACATTAATCTCGCTTCCCAGATGAACTGTTCTGGTTCCGGCAAACGAAGCCTCTGGTCAAACCTCAAGCAGTACGACACCTTCATGGGTATTGCCTACGGCAGTGCCACCTTCTCCTGTGACAACGACAATAAGGGTACGGCTCGCTCCTACAATCTGGCCAGCATTTATACCGATCACGATGCTCAGCGCAATGGCGGTATTTTGTCTCCGGATTACGATGGCATTCCCGATGGTTTGAATTGTGGGGTTGGTAAAAACAGCGCCGGCCGAATTGCCGCCTGTACTCAGTAATTTTTGCGGGAGCTAGCCTATGTTCGTCAGCAACAATCGCCTCAAGGGGCGCTTAGCCATCCTGGGATCCATTGTCTTTATCGCCGCAGCCGTGGCTTATTGGCTCACTGGTGAGGGTGGGGAAGTATCCACAGCGGTTGTTGCCAAGGCGGAAGCTGGCGGGCTCCATGCCCCACAGCCACAGAGGGCCGAGCTTCAAGAGGTAGCGCTGGTTGAAGAGAAATCGGTCGAGGATAAATCTGTTCAGGTTTGGCAGGAGATCCAGGCGCGGCCGGTCAAGACCGAATTGCACCAGTCACTGCTCTCTGATCTGGCAAAATTTCACCGCTATCCACCGGAAAATCGCGCGATCAAGAGCGCTTCGCAGGATCCGATTTCCCAGACCCATGCCCCAGACCAGCGCACTACCTACAGTGACAATGGGGACACCTTGACCCTGTGGACTGATCAGAAGTTCTATCTGTATGGTGATACCGTGCGTGTCTTCGCCTTTCAGACTGATAGCGATGGTGCCAAGGTACCAGCGGACCTGACCGCCCTGATGGTGTTGGATGACCAGCATGTGCTGGGTTCACTGACCTTTGAAGATGGCAACGGGGACTTGGTTTACGAGGCGGAGATAGAGGCGGGAGCTTACCAAGGGCAGTCGCTGCCAACGGGTATTTATAAGATTATCGTGGATACGGATATCGATGGCCTGCGCGATGCAGCGGCATTTACACTGTCAGAGGATACGGGCAGCTATACTGGCAACTTGCGGGACTCGCTTACCAGTGAGGGTAATTTACTAGTGGAAGCCGAAGTGGAAATATTGCAACAGGGCCGTTTTTACTTCCGTGGTTCCCTCTACAACGATGAGCAGACGCCCATTGGCAGCACCCAATATGCGGTTGAGCTTTCTCCAGGGCGCCACTGGATCCCCTTCGAATTTTACGGTCTGATGATCCGCGATGCCGATCAGGATGGCCCCTATCTGGTTAAGCAGCTGAGTATTGCGCGGGTGACGGTGCCCAGGGCAGATAGGCTGTTTGAACCCGGCTATTACACCGAGCGTTACAGCCTGGAGCAGTTTAACGAAACGCCCTATAAAGAGCTTTAAAAGCTAGGGCTTAGCAGTTATCGCGGATACTCTGTTTTTCCTTGGTAATGCGTTCCTGGCGTTCATCTTCTCCCAGCATACGGTGATTGCCCTGTTCGTCGATTTCACGTACCCGAGCGTGGGTAGTCAGGGCTTTTAGGTTTTTCTGGGAGGACTCACAGCGTTGTGCGCGTGCTGCTGCCTGGGCACGGGCTACTTGCTCATCCACTTTTGAGGGGCCCTGGGCTTCTTGTTTTGTGGTATTTTTTCTCTCGGGAGTGGGCTTGGCAGCCACTTGTTTGGCTTTTTCTGCAGCTATCGCAGCCTGTTGTTCCGCTTCCCATTGTTTGTAGCGCTCCGACTTCGGCTTCTTTATAACTTCAACCTCAGTGCTACTGGGTGGCTGCTCCCCAAAGTGCACCACGCCGTTCTCATCCACCCACTTGTAGATGCCGTTGGCTTGAGCGGCCAGTGCCAGGCCGGAGAATAGCATTGCGAGTGCGATGCGCATCGGATTACCCCTTATCGTTGTATCTTTCCTTACCCGACATATTGTACCGGTAACGGTGGACTTTCCTGTAACTCTCTTAACACTTTCAGTCATGTCTATTGACAGTCAATGTTGGATTGGCAAAATCGACTGTTTCCTCGGCGAGTAGTCGTCTCCGCACACCCGCGGCCAGGACACTAGCACAGGTGGACCACCCCTCCGCCGCAATTCCGCCGAGAGGCTCTCCCTACCCCTGGAGGCCTGCTAGCCTGCAATTCGGACACCGCCGTGTCGGTTTCAGGCTGGGTGTTTTACTGCGCGCGATGATCTCATCCTAAAAATCGGCATGTAAACACGCAACAGGCTGATATCTGTCATCATTTTCCTTTACAATTGCCGTTCAACATTCTTGTTGTTCGTTCGGTTAGCGGTTCTTTGGTGATGGCTATCCTACCAACTAGGTGAATTGAGGAGACTCAAGTGGAATTACTTTCCGGCGGCGATATGTTGGTTCGCGCGCTGCAGGATGAAGGGGTAGATCTGATTTTTGGCTACCCGGGCGGTTCGGCACTGCATATCTATGACGCCATCTTTAGGCAGAAGTCCATCAAACACATTTTGGTGCGGCATGAACAGGGTGCTACTCACGCTGCAGACGGCTATGCCCGCTCAACAGGCAAGGCGGGTGTTGTACTTGTGACCTCGGGTCCAGGGGCCACGAATGCGATTACCGGAATTGCTACCGCCTATATGGATTCGATTCCTATGGTGGTGATTTCGGGTCAGGTGCCCAGCGATAAGATCGGTGAAGATGCCTTTCAGGAAACCGATATGGTTGGGTGCTCGCGGCCAATCGTAAAGCACAGTTTCCTGGTGAAGAACGCCGAGGATATTCCCGAGATCGTTAAGAAAGCTTTCTATATAGCCACGACTGGCCGCCCTGGCCCTGTGGTGATTGATGTACCCAAGGATGTAACCAACCCCGCCGAGCGCTTTCCCTATCGCTACCCGGATAAGCTGCGCATGCGCTCCTATACTCCGGCGGGCAAGGGCCACAGTGGACAAATTCGCAAGGCGGTGGCGTTGTTGCTATCGGCGCGGCGACCGGTAATTTACGCTGGCGGTGGTGTGGTTCAGGGGGATGGCTCCGAACTGCTCACTGAGTTGGCTCGCCATTTGAATTATCCCGTGACCAATACCTTGATGGGACTCGGCGCTTTTCCCGGTAGCGATAAACGTTTTCTCGGTATGCTCGGCATGCATGGCACCTTCGAGGCTAATACCGCTATGCATCATGCAGATGTCATTCTGGCGGTGGGAGCGCGTTTCGATGACCGCGTTACCAATACACCCAGCAAATTTTGTCCGGGAGCCAAGATTATTCATATTGATGTGGACCCGGCTTCTATTTCCAAAACCATCGTCGCCGATATTCCCATCGTTGGTACTGTGCAGTCAGTACTGGCTGATATGCTGGAAGCCTTTAAATCCAGTGAGGAACAGCCGGACCAGTCAGCAATCGTTGACTGGTGGCGTCAGATAGACGACTGGCGTGAACGTCACGGCCTCTATACCGTTCCGCGATACAAAACTGACGGCGCCCTGATCATGCCGCAGGAGGTCATTCGTGCGGTTTACGATATCACCGAGGGCGATGCCTTCGTGACCTCTGATGTTGGACAACACCAGATGTTTGCCGCCCAGTATTACCATTTCGACAAGCCGCGCCGTTGGATTAACTCCGGCGGGCTCGGCACCATGGGTTTTGGTCTGCCTTCTGCCCTGGGGGTGAAGATTGCCCACCCAGATAAAGAAGTTGTCTGTGTGACCGGTGAGGGCAGTATCCAGATGTGTATTCAGGAATTGTCCACCGCTACTCAATACCATCTGCCGGTTAAGATTCTGTGTCTCAATAACCAGGCACTAGGCATGGTGAAGCAGTGGCAGGAAATGCAGTACGAAGGGCGCCTTTCCAACAGTGTCTACGAAGAGTCTCTGCCGGACTTCGTCAAGCTTGCAGAAGCCTATGGCCACCTGGGTGTGAAGATTGAGCGAAGAGAAGACCTGCATGAAAAACTGCAAGAAGCCTTTGCGCATAAAGACCGCACGGTGTTTATCGATGTTTATGTCGATCCCTCTGAGCATGTCTACCCGATGCAAGTCATGCCGAGTGGCTCCATGCGTGATATGTGGCTGAGCAAAACCGAACGGACATAGGGGTTAGGGAAATGCGGAGAATTATTTCGGTTTTGATGGAGAACGAGCCGGGAGCGCTATCCCGAGTTGTGGGATTGTTTTCCCAGCGCGGCTACAACATTGAGAGCTTGACTGTGGCGCCTACAGAAGACGCTACTTTGTCACGTCTCACCATGGTGACCATAGGTGATGATCACAAGATCGAGCAGATAACAAAAAACCTCAACAAATTAATTGATGTGGTGAAGCTGGTTGACCTTACGGAAGGCTCTCACATTGAGCGGGAATTATTGCTGGTAAAGGTGCGCGCCAATGGAGCCCAGCGCGATGAGGTCAAACGAAGTGTAGATATTTTTCGTGGGCAGATAGTGGATGTTACCAGCAGTATGTACACGGTTCAGGTTGCCGGTACCGGTCAAAAACTCGATGCATTTTTACAGGCATTGGGAGAGCACACCATTATGGAAGTCGTGCGCTCCGGGGTTTCTGGAATCGCCCGCGGTGAAAAAGTATTAAGTGTTTAGATAGCAGGAAATAGGAATTTAGTCATGCAAGTTTATTACGATAAAGATTGTGAACTGTCTTTAATCCGCGGGAAAAATGTTGCGATTATCGGTTACGGTTCTCAGGGGCATGCCCACGCCAATAATCTCAAGGATTCCGGTGTAGAAAATATTGTTGTCGGTTTGCGCAAAGGTTCTGGCTCCTGGAGCAAAGTGGAGAGTGCCGGCCTGCGTGTTGCCGAGGTAGAGAGTGCGGTCAAAGATGCTGATGTGGTAATGATTCTGGCACCGGATGAGTACCAAGCCAATATTTACAAAGAGCAAGTGGCCCCCAATTTAAAATCTGGTGCGGCGCTCGCCTTTGCTCACGGGTTCAATGTGCATTTCGAACTGATTGAGCCGCCGGCAGATATAGATGTCATTATGATTGCGCCAAAAGGTCCCGGGCATACCGTACGCTCCACTTATCTTGAAGGGGGCGGTGTGCCAACTCTGATTGCGGTTTATCAGAATGCTTCCGGCAATGCGAAAGAACTGGCACTTTCCTACGCCAGTGCAAATGGTGGCGGCCGCTCTGGAATTATTGAAACCAATTTCCGTGAGGAGACTGAGACAGACCTTTTTGGAGAGCAGGCTGTATTGTGCGGGGGGGTTTCCGCCCTGGTGACCGCTGGTTTCGAAACTCTGGTTGAGGCCGGTTACGCGCCTGAGATGGCCTATTTCGAGTGCCTGCATGAGCTGAAGTTGATTGTCGACCTGATGTATCAGGGCGGTATTGCTGACATGCGCTATTCTATTTCCAATACTGCAGAGTACGGTGATTATGTCACTGGGCCGCGGATTGTTACCGATGAGACTAAAGCAGAAATGCAGCGCGTTTTGAAGGATATTCAGACCGGGAAATTCGCAAAGGACTTTATGTTGGAATCTCTCGCTGGACAGCCGCGCTTAAAGGCTGAGCGCCGCATTGGTGCAGAACATCAAATTGAGCAGGTGGGTGCCAAGCTTCGTGCCATGATGCCCTGGATTAAAGCGAATAAAATTATTGATCGGACAGAAGGCAACGGTTGAGAACTGTTTAACTAAAAAGACGGCGGGATACCCCGCCGTTTTTTTTTGCCCTGTGCCCACACAGGGCAATGGCGTACACTCGCTGGCTGCAAAATGCATTAACGGAGAGTCTATGAGCGTTCAAGGGGATGATAAGCAGCCCGAAGACCCAATTAGTGGTCTGAATGAGGAAATTCGTCTGCCCGTCGACGAGCACATTGAGGAAGAGGTTGCAGAGAATGGCAAAAAGGTGCGCGCGCGCGGTGTCTATCTCTTGCCCAACCTAATTACCACCGGAGCCCTTTTTAGCGGTTTCTACGCAATTATTGCCGGTATGAGCGGAAACTTTGAGGCTGCCGCGATCGCAATTTTTGTGGCTATGGTTTTGGATGGCCTGGATGGGCGGGTTGCACGTCTGACCGACACTCAAAGTGCCTTTGGCGTGCAATATGATTCCCTCTCTGACATGGTTTCTTTCGGCCTTGCTCCAGCTCTGGTAGCTTTTAGCTGGGGGCTGGATTCTTTGGGCAAATTTGGCTGGGCTATCGCGTTTTTATATGCGGCTTGCGCCGCCCTGCGCTTGGCCCGATTTAATACCCAGGTAGATACCGTCGATAAAGGGGTATTTATTGGTCTTGCCAGTCCAACAGCTGCGGCAATTGTTGCCAGCATGGTTTGGGCTGGACACGATCTCGATGTCGGCGCTGGTATGGCAATGATCGCCGCATTGGTAACCGCCGTGGCAGGGCTTTTAATGGTCTCAAATTTCCACTATACAAGCTTCAAGGGACTTGATTTCAAGGGTCGAGTACCCTTTGTGATGATGCTTGCAGTAATCCTGGTGTTTAGCCTTGTGACCATCGACCCCGCTGGTGTTCTCCTCACTTTGGCTGTTCTCTATACACTTTCGGGTCCGGCTTTGTGGCTATGGGGCAGAGTACACCCAAAACCCGCCAATCGAAGTAGCGAAACTGCTGGTGATAAGGCGAAGGATAGGGAGCTGCACTAGCCTCTAAGGATTCTCTTTGGGATTTGTACCTTTCGACCTTAAGGTAGTTATGCGGGAGTGCGAACTGAGACGGAAATGTGATCGTCGGGAGGTCGGATGCGGCCTCAATACTCCCCTCAAAATAAGAGGGCTGCGTAACAGCTGAATAAAGACTTGCGCAGAAGCACAGTAGTCCGTATAGTTCGCGCCCTCGCTGCCTGAGACGGCAGTGGAGGGTGGCTCCAATCAATTGATTTTCCTACGAAAATTCA